>NZ_SUMC01000006.1 GCF_005047355.1 Actinacidiphila oryziradicis | reverse complement strand
GAGCCGATGAGGCCGACCGCCTCACCCCGGTAGGCGGTGAAGCTGACACCCCGCACCGCGTGGACCCTGCGGACGTTGGGATTGCTCTTGCGGCTGACGATGCGCGACAGCGCGGCAACCGCGCTGCCACGGCCGGTGCCCGCACCGTGCACCGTATAGACAATGTGGACGTCATCGGCGATGACCGTCGGAATCAGCTGCTCAGCCACGACCGTACTGCTCCTCTGCCTTCCAGAAGTACACAAAGCCAGCGACACCCACAAAAACCGCCCAGAACAGAGCGATCGGCCACACATGCGGCGGCAGCTGTTCAGCGGTGAAGCTGTCGATGAGAGCGAACCGCATCAGATCGATGTAGACCGATACCGGGTTCACCTCCAGCAGGATCTTGAACACGTAGGGGGCACGGCCGGTCAGATTGCTGATGCTGTACATGACACCGGACATGTACATCCAGGTCCGCAGGATGAAGGGCATCAACTGCGCCAGGTCCGTCATCTTGCTGCCGAGCCGGGCCACGATCAGCGCCAGGCCGGTGTTGAACAGCGACTGCAGGAGCAGCGCGGGCGCGGCCAGGAGCCACGACCAGGTGGGCACCTCGCCGGTCATCAGTACGATGGCGAACAGCACCCCCATCGACATCAGCAGCTGCTGCAGCTGCATCAGCGTGAAGGCGATCGGCATCGAGGCACGCGGGAAGTGCAGCGCCCGGATCAGCCCGAGGTTGCCGGCGATCGCCCGGACGCCCGACATCACCGAGGATTGGGTGTAGGTGAAGATGAAGACACCGGTCACCAGGAACGCGATGAAGTTGTCGATGCCCCGGCTGGTGCCGAGCAGCAGGCCGAAGATGAGGTAGTAGACGGCCGCGTTGAGCAGCGGTGTCATGACCTGCCAGAGCTGGCCGAGCCGCGCCTCGGTGTACTGGGCCTGCACCTTCGCGGTGGCGAAGGCGACGATGAAGTGCCGCCGGTCCCACAGCTGGCGGACGTACTCGCGCAGGCCTGGGCGGGCGCCGCTGACCGCGAGGCCGTACTTGGCGGCAAGTTCGGCGGCCGACAGGCCTTCGTCGGCCGAGGGGATGGCTGCCGGTGGGAGGCTCACGGCAACCGCACCGTCGTGCGTTGTCTCGCTCACAGTTGACACTTTCGTCCGATGCTCTTTGTTCGAGCTTGTCAGATGATCGGGGGTCGGCCCAGTCGGGTCAGCCGCCACACCGTACGCCACTTCATTGTGCGGCGTGGACCGCAGGGCGTGGTCCAGCCCTCCCGGAAGCCGCCGAACCAGGCCTTGAGAGCCGGGCGGGAGGGGCGGCGGAGCAGCGTGAGCGCCATCCAGGTGCCGAGGTAGGCAGGAACCAGGGGCCAGGGGAGGTTCCGGCGGGCGAGCCAGACGCGGTTGCGGGCGACCATGCGGTGGTAAACGGCGTGGCGGCTGGGAGCCGTCGCAGGGTGGTGAAGGACCATGTCGGACCGGTAGTCGATCATCCAGCCGCCGTCGAGTGCCCGCCAGGCGAGGTCGGTCTCCTCGTGGGCGTAGAAGAACTCGTCCGGGAGGAGGCCGACCTGCTGGAAGACCGCGGTCCGTACGGCATTGGCACCGCCGAGGAAGGTGGTGACGCGCGAGGAGCGCAGCGGGTCGGAGGCCCGGAGCCGCGGCACATGACGCCGCTGGGTGGTGCCGGTCTCCGGGTCGGCGATCCGGAAGCTGACGATGCCGAGCCGCGGATCGGCGGCGAACGCCTCGCGGAGGAGCTCCCCGGTGTCCTCGTTGGGGAGCAGGCCGTCGTCGTCGAGGAAGAGCAGGACATCCACGTCGGAGCCACCGGGGCCGAAGGCCTCGATGCCGATGTTCCGGCCGCCGGGGATGCCCAGATTCTCGGGCAACTCGACGGTGCGGACGCCGTCGGCGAGCTCGGGCAGCGGGGAGCCGTTGCCAACCACGGCGACCTCGATCCGGGGGCCGCGCTGCTTGGCGACCGAGTCGAGCAGGTCGCGGAGCTCCTCGGGACGGTTGCCCATGGTGATGATCACCGCCCCGAGCCGCAGGCCCTCGGGTCTCTGCCCGGACCCGGCGTTCACCGCAACCTGCTCGATGCCAGGATGCTGACCAGGTGCAGCAGCGTCTGGAGGATCGCGATACCGGCCAGCACCGCGACGCCGAGCCGCGAGAAGAACAGGTCTCCCCTGATCATGTCCACGATCGCGAGGACCAGGACCAGCAGGGAGGCCTCGATCCCGAGGACCAGCCGGTGGAACTTCAGTGCCCCGGCGGCCCTGCGGGCCAGCGCCAGACCGGACGAACGCGGCTCGGACGCCGCCTCCTTGACCGGCGGCAGCCCGGTCTGGTGACGGGCGACGCCGACGAGGTCGGTCTCGGCCTTGATCAGAATGGCGCCGAGGGCGGCGAGGGTTCCGAGGAAGGCCCACAGCCAGTCGATCCGCCCGGGGCCCCACAGGTCGGCGGCGCGCAGGCCGAAGCCGACCAGGACCGCGGCGTCGCACAGGTACGCGCCGACCCGGTCCAGGTACACCCCGCCGAGCGAGAACTGCTTCTTCCAGCGGGCGATCTCGCCGTCGACACAGTCCAGGAGCAGGTAGAGCTGGACCATCAGCACACCGAGCACCGCGCCCGGTATTCCCGGCACCAGCAGGGCCGGGGCGGCGAGGACGCCGAAGACGGTCATCAGGTAGGTCAGCTGGTTGGGCGTGACCCTGGTGTTCACCAGGTGCCGGTCGATGCGCAGCGACAGCTCGCGCATGTAGAGCCGGCCGCCCCAGTGCTCGCCGCTCCGCCGGTCCTTCACGCCGGGGGGGTGAACGACCGGACGCAGTTCAGCTACTGATGGTTTTGGCATAGTCGGCGTAAGCGTCCCTGATCTCGTCGGTGGAGAGTTCCAGATGTTCCAGGATGGTGTAGCGCCCGGGGCGGGTTTGAGGGGCGTACTTGACCGCCTCGATGAACTCGAATTCGGTGAAGCCGATCTCCTCGGGGATGACCGGCAGTCCATGGCGGCGCAGCACCTCGGCGAAGAGTCCGGCGTCCTCGCGCGCGCCGCGCAGGAACATCGCGAAGGCGGCACCGATGCCGACCTGCTCGCCGTGGGCGGCCGCGCGTTTGGGGTGGAGCAGGTCGATGGCGTGGCTGATCTCGTGGCAGGCGCCGGATGCGGGCCGGGTGTCGCCGCTGACGGACATGGCGATACCGGTGAGCACCAGGGCTTCGGAGAGTGTGGTGAGGAAGGCGTCGTCGCCGGTGCCGCCGGGGTGGCGCAGCACGGACTCGCCCGCGGTGCGGGCCATGGCGGCGGCGAGGCCGTCGATCGGCTCGCCGGTCTCGCGGTGGGACAGCTCCCAGTCGGCGATCGCCGAGATGTTGGAGATCGCGTCGCCGATGCCGGACCGTACGAAGCGGACCGGGGCCTCGCGGATCACATTGAGGTCGATGACCAGGCCGATCGGGCCCGGCACACCGTAGGAGCCGCGGCCGTTGTCGTTGTCCAGGGTGGACACCGGCGAGCAGAGGCCGTCGTGCGAGAGGTTGGTCGCGACGGCGACCAACGGCAGCCCGACGCGGGCGGCGGCGTACTTGGCGGCGTCGATGATCTTGCCGCCGCCCAGGCCGACCACGGCGTCGTAGCGCCTGCCCCGTATGGCGTCGGCGAGCTTGACCGCGCCGTCGATGGTGCCGCCGGAGACCTCGTACCAGTCGGCGCCGGGCAGGGCCGGGGTGAGCCGCTCGCGCAGCACCGCGCCGGAGCCGGCGCTGATGGCGATGGCCAGCTTGCCGGAGCTGGAGATCCGCTGGTCGGCCAGCAGGCCTGCCAGGTCGTCCAGCGCTCCCGCACGGATGTCCACGACAACCGGCGAGGGGATGAGCCTCGTCAGTACTGGCACGCGATCTCCCTGGCCCGGTTGAGGTCGTCGTGATTGTCGATCTCTACCCAGTACAGCTCGCCGATGGGGGCGGTGTCGATCCGGAAGCCGCGGTTGACGAGTTCCTGGTAGCCGTCCTCGTAGTAGAGCTGCGGGTCGCGCTCGAAGGTGGTCTTGAGCGCGTCGGCGAGTTCGGCGGCGGCGTCGGCCTCGATCAGGGTCAAACCGATGTACTCGCCACTCGCGGCGGCGGGTTCCATCAATTTGGTGATCCGCCGAACGCCCCTTGACGGCACGGACGGGTCGGTGACGACCTTCATCTCCTCGTCGCCGAGCGTCTTCACCGTGTCCAGAGCGAGGATGATCTTCTGGCCCTGGCCTCGGGCGCCGAGCAGGGTCTTCTCCACGGAGACGGGGTGCACGGTGTCGCCGTTGGCGAGGATCACGCCCTCCTTGAGGACGTCACGGGCGGTCCAGAGGGAGTAGGCGTTGTTCCACTCCTCGGCCTTGTCGTTCTCGACCAGGTGCAGCTTGACGCCGTACTTGCTCTCCAGGGCGGCCTGGCGCTCGTAGACGGCCTCCTTGCGGTAGCCCACGACGATGGCCACGTCGGTCAGGCCTACCTCGGCGAAGTTGCCGAGGGTCAGGTCGAGGACGGTCGTTGTCCCCTCCCCCGCCGGGTCCACCGGCACCAGGGCCTTGGGCAGCGTGTCGGTGTAGGGGCGCAGACGCCTTCCGGCACCGGCTGCCAGCACTAGGCCGATCATGCGGGTTCTCCTGTTTCGTCGTGTACTGCGGGTGCCTGCGAGGACACCCAGAAGCGGATGCTCTCGGAGAGCACCAGCACGGCGAGTGCCACTGCGAGGGCCGTCAGCACGACTGTGAAGCCGGTGCTGCCGACGAACGCGGCCGCGACGGCGGTCACTGCCAGCGCCCTGCCCTCCTGGCCGCCGAGCACACGCACCAGGGTCCGTGGAGGCGCCCCCGTACCGCCACGGATGCGGTACACCGTGTCGTAGTGATGGTAGGCGACAGCGGCCACCAGGCCGAAAGCGGCGGGCAACGCGCCGTTAACTTCGCAGACGGCCGCGAGTGCCAGCACAGTTCCGTATTCCGCTGCCCGGAAGAACGGCGGCACCAGCCAGTCCAGGGCGCCCTTGAGGGGGCTCGCGACGGCGAAGCCGGACGTGACCACATACACGGCGGCGGCCAGGACCGGCCACCAGCTGCCGGCCGGGGCCAGCGCCGAGGTGATGACGAGGGCGGCGGCGCCGAGCAGTGCCACGGCCGGGGCCGCGGCGGCCAGCAGCCGGCGGGACAGGGGGGCCAGCACCCTCGCGACGGCCTCGGCGAGCAGGCCGCTGTCGGTCAGCTCGGCGAGGGCCCCGGCGGAGCGGTCGGTGCGGGTCGCCTTGCGGGTGAGCGTGCGCAGCAGCCGTCCGGCGGTGGTGTAGCAGGCGGCGAGGGCGCAGCCGGTAAGCAGGACGCAGAGGGTGATACGGGGGGTGGTGGCCGCGGTGAACAGGGCCATCAGCGCCCAGCGTTCACCGATCGGCAGCACTATCATCCGCCGCAGCCATATGGTCCAGCCGAGGCGGTCGAGCCTGTCGGAGAGGGCGGCGGCGGGGCTGGTGTTGCCGGTGACGCCCTGCGCGTCCTGAATGGACTCGTTGAAGGAGAAGTCCACGACGTGGCGGCAGATCTGCAGCACCATCGCGCCGAGCGCGAGAGTCCAGACGTCATCGCTGCCGCCCCGGGAGGCGCCGAGGGCCAGGCCCGCGTAGTAGGCGTACTCCTTGGCCCGGTCGAAGGTCGCGTCGAGCCAGGCGCCGAGCGTCGAGTACTGCAGGGAGTACCGGGCGAGCTGGCCGTCGGTGCAGTCGAGGACGAACGAGGCCAGCAGCAGCCCGCCCGCGGCGACGAAGCCGGGCCGGGTGCCGGTGGCCGCGCTCGCGGCGGCGAGCAGCGCGACGAGCAGGGACGCGGTGGTCACCTGATTCGGCGTCAGCCCCCGGCGGGCGCACCAACGGGCGATGTACCGCGAGTAGGGGCTGACGAAGTGGGTGGTGAAGAAGCCGTCCCGGGACTTCACGGCGCTGCAAAGCCGTACGGCTTCGTCGTCGACCGACGCCACGGCGGACTGAGCGGTTGCGCGTTCGGCCTCGTCGGCGGGCACGGTGGCGATCAGCACGCCCAGTTCGGGCCGGTGTACGACGACGCCTTCGGCTTCGAGCAGCGAGGCGAGGGCGTCGGGCAGCGGGGCACCGCCTACGGCGACCGGCCCGGCGGCCGCGGGCACTGTCGGGGCGGTCAGCGCCCTCGCCAGGACGGGCCGCGCCTGGGCCTGGACCGACAGCGCGCCCGCAACCGCGGCGGCGGGGAAGCGGGGGTCGGTCAGCGCCAGCCTCAGGGCGTGGACATGGCCGGTGAAGCGCCGGTCGACGACAGCCACCCGCTCGCCGGCCGGGACGGCGGCGAGCCGGGCGGCGAGGGCGCCGGTGTCAGCGACTGCGGCCGCGGTGTCAGCGGGGTCACCGGCTGTTACCAGGGCGAAGCCGAGGTCACGCAGGTCGCCCTCGATCGGCGACGCCGCGACCGGCGGGCCGGTGAGGATGGCGGTCGACAGACGGACTCACTCCCTGAAAAGCGTGGGGCTGGGGCCGGGGCGCGGCAGGGCAACTGCGTACGGTCGGCACACGGGAGGCACAGGTGCCTGTGGGTTGAACGCAGAGGCTATCCGATACCCGGCGGCATACGTTCACCGCCCGTTTACTTCGTCTTCAGCCCCGCGGTCCCGGCAGAACGTCCGTGCGGCGCGATCATCATGGTCGATTCCGGGTCGCCCGGACAACTGGCGGCCCCCCGCCGATAGGTAGGGTGGCCGCATGACGTGGCTGATCACAGGTGGTACTGGTTTCATCGGGGCGCACGTCGTACGGGCGATGACCCGGGCCGGGGAACGTGTCGTGGTGTACGACGACGGCTCGACCGGTGTCGCCTCACGGATCCCCGGCGCGGTGCCCGTTGTGAGCGGCTCCACTCTCGACCGCGGGACGCTGGACCGTACCCTCGCGGAGCACGGCATCACCGGAGTCGTCCATCTCGCGGCGAGGAAGCAGGTCGGCGAGTCGGTCGAACAGCCGCTGCGGTACTACCGGGAGAACGTCGGCGGTCTGGGGACACTGCTGGAGGCGGTGGCGGCGGCGGGGATCACCCGCTTTGTCTTCTCGTCGTCCGCGGCCGTCTACGGCCTGCCCGACGTGGACCTCGTGACGGAGGACACACCGTGCGCGCCGGTGAGCCCGTACGGGGAGACCAAGCTGGCCGGTGAGTGGCTGGTGCGGGCCACCGGGCAGGCGCACGGCATCGCCACCGCCTGCCTGCGCTATTTCAACGTGGCGGGCGCGGCCGGCCCGGAGCTGTCGGACATCGGGGTCTTCAATATCGTCCCGATGGTCTTCGACCGGCTGACCAGGGGAGAAGCCCCGGCGATCTTCGGCGACGACTATCCGACGCCGGACGGCACCTGCCTCCGCGACTACATCCACGTCGAGGACATCGCCGACGCCCATCTCGCCGTCGCGCGCAAGCTCGCGGACCACGACGGCGCCGGCGATCTGACGGTGAACATCGGCCGCGGCGAGGGGGTCTCGGTGCGCGAGCTGATGCGGCTGATCATCGAGGTCACCGGGTACGGGGACGTGGTTCCCGTCGTCGCGCCGCGCCGCCCGGGCGACCCGGCGCGGGTCGTGGCGGCGGCCGGGCTGATCCGCAAGGAGCTGGGCTGGTCCGCGAACCACTCGGTACGCGACATGGTCGAGTCGGCCTGGGAGGGCTGGCTGCTGCACCACCCCGAGGCCCGCCGGGACAAGGCTGTGTCCGGCCGGTCATGAACGGCCCCTTTCCCGACCGTGCCCGCCACGGAGCCGCCCCGAGCCGTGTCCGGCGGATCGCCGCAGGTCACCCCGCATGACAACGGTCACCGGTACAGGGTTGCCCACAGTGCGTGACCAAGGTTCACTGAGGTCCGGGCCGGCGTCCGTCGGCCTCGATCCGGAAGGGGCCGCGTTCCATGGGGGCAGGGCACTCGCACTCGCACAGCCACGGGCCAGCCCCGCGTGAAGTGACCGGAACGGCCGCGGCCGCGTACCGCGGGCGGCTGCGGACCGCGCTGGGCATCACGCTGCTGGTTCTGGCGACGGAGATCGTCGGCAGCGTCGTCACCGGCTCGCTCGCGCTGCTCGCGGACGCGGGCCACATGGCGACCGACGCGGCCGGTATCGTCATGTCGCTGGTGGCCGTCCACTTCGCCAACCGCCCCCCGAGCGAGCGCCGGACCTTCGGCCTGGCGCGGGCCGAGATCCTCTCCGCCGTCCTGAACGCGGCGCTGCTCTTCGGCGTGGGCGCGTACATCTTCTACGAGGCCGTGCACCGGCTGATCAGCCCGGCCGATGTGGCCGGCGGGACGACGATCGTCTTCGGCCTGATCGGCCTGGCCGCCAACACCGTCTCCCTCACGCTGCTGATGCGGGGGCAGGGGGAGAGCCTGACTGTCCGGGGCGCGTTCCTGGAGGTCATGGCGGACGCCCTGGGCTCACTGGCGGTGGTCGTGGCGGCCCTGGTGATTCTCACCACAGGCTGGCGGCAGGCCGACCCGACGGCGTCCCTGCTGATCGGGCTGATGATCGTCCCGCGTACGTGGAAGCTGCTGCGCGAAGCCGTCGACGTACTGCTCGAGGCCGCGCCGAGGGACGTGGACATGGCCGAGGTCCGGGCGCACATCCTGGCCCTGCCGGAGGTGGAGGGGCTGCACGACCTGCATGTCTGGACGATCACTTCCGGTATGCCGGTATTGTCCGCACATGTAGTGGTAAGTCAGGACGCACTGAATTCGGTCGGACACGAGAAGTTGCTGCACGATCTGCAAGGCTGTCTCGGCGACCACTTCGACGTAGCGCACTGCACCTTCCAGTTGGAGCCCCGCGGGCATGCCGAACACGAGGCCAAGCTCTGCCATTGATTGCCGTTAATGCCACTAATCAAGCCGTGCAGCCGCAGGTCGCGACGGCACGTGAGGCAAACTGAGGGCTTGACTTCGTTGCAGAACACAAAGGATGGCTATGCCAACCAGTCCCGCCTCCGGCCGCCCCGGTACCCCCACGGCGGACCCCTCCTCCAACGGTGCCGCGGCACCGATCATGCTTGAGCTCGTCGACGAGAACGGGGTGACGATCGGCACCGCCGAGAAGCTGTCAGCGCATCTGGCACCGGGACGGCTGCACCGGGCTTTCTCGGTCTTCCTCTTCGACGAGGACGGCAGGCTGCTGCTCCAGCGCCGGGCACTGGGCAAGTACCACTCCCCCGGGGTCTGGTCGAACACCTGCTGCGGCCACCCGTACCCGGCCGAGCCGCCGTTCGTCGCGGCAGCCCGTCGCACCGCTGAGGAACTGGGGGCCCCGCCCGCGGTACTGCAGGAGGGTGGCACGGTCCGCTACAACCATCCCGATCCCGCGTCCGGGCTGGTCGAGCAGGAATACAACCACCTCTTCGTCGGGCTGATCCGGGCCGAGCTGCGTCCGGACCCGGACGAGATCGGCGAGACCGCCTTCGTCACGCCCGTGGATCTTGAGGAGCTGCAGGAGTCCGGCCCGTTCTCGGCCTGGTTCCCGACCGTTCTGGAGGCGGCACTGCCGGCCATCCGCGAATTCAACGGTGACGCCGGCTGGTAACGCTGCTCCGGGGCCTGTCCGGCCGGTCTCCTTGGCGGCACTGGCGGAGACCGGCCGGACAGGCCGGCCCTACCGGGCCGCGGCGCCCGGCAGGGGAAGCGCGGCCCAGATCACCTTGCCGCCGGATTCGGTCTGCTCCACATCGCACACCCCGCCGGCCTGCGCGGTGATCGCCTTCACCAGCAGCAGACCGCGTCCGCCGATCTGCCCGAGATCGGCTTCCAGCGCTTTAGGGCGGTACGGATGGTTGTCCTCGACGGCCACCCGCACCCAGTTGGCGCCGACCGCGACCTCGACGGAGATCTCCGGGGAGAGCAGCGCCGCGTGCCGGACCGAGTTGGTGACCAACTCGGAGACGATCAGCAACAGGCCCTGCACCAGTTCGTCGTCGGCAGGCACCTTGCGGCTGGCCAGCAGTTCCCGTACCGCGTGCCGGGCCTGCGGCACCGAGACGTCCAGCGCGGGGGTGGTGAACCTCCATGCCCCCTCGTACGGGAGCGGGCCGGCCGGAGCCGGAGTCTCAGCGGGCACCGGATCGGACGGGACGCTCCCGCAGACCTCCATGGCGGCATTCACCCTCGTATTTCGTGCGCGATGCTCCCCGCAGCCCCCGCCCGCGCCCGCACCGGGCGAGAGCGGGATCCGCCTCACAGACCGAGTCTCGGTAACCGGGGGACACAGTCGGGCTGCTGACCGTAAGTCCATATATTTCGACAGCTTCTGCTGATTTACGCGCGCTGCAGGCGCTCCGGTGATCGCTTCTGGCCCGGATAAGATCCGGCATATGCCCGCACCGCATAAGCCCGGCCTGCTCCTGGACACGGCCGACGGCACCGCCACGGTCACGATCAACAACCCCGCCAAGCGCAACGCCATGACCGACGGCATGTGGCGGGCGCTGCCCTCGATGCTCGACGGCCTCGCCGCCGACCCCGCGGTGCGGGTGCTGGTGCTCACCGGCGCCGGCGACACCTTCTGCGCCGGCGCCGACATCTCGGCCCTGCGGGACGGCGACCCCCAGGGCGCCGCCGGCACAGCCGAGGAGGCCCTCGCCACCTTCCCCAAGCCCACCCTCGCCGCCATCCGCGGCTTCTGCGTGGGCGGCGGCTGCCAACTCGCCGCCGCCTGTGACCTGCGCTTCACCGCCGAGGGCGCACGCTTCGGGATCACCCCGGCGAAGCTCGGCATCGTCTACCCCGCCTCCTCCACCCGGCGGCTGGTCGGCCTGGTCGGACCCTCGGCCGCCAAATTCCTGCTGTTCTCCGCCGAGTTGATCGGCCACGAGCGAGCGCTCCGGACCGGGCTCGTGGACGAGGTACTGCCTGACGGCGACGCGCTCGACAAACGCGTCGCCGAGTTCGCGGGCGTGCTCGCCTCGCGCTCCCGGCTCACCCAGGCGGCGGCCAAGGAGTTCGCCGCGCCCGACCTCGACCCGGCCCGGGTGGAACACTGGGCGCGGCAGAGCCGCGAGAGCGGCGACCTGGCGGAGGGCGTCGCCGCGTTCCTGGAACGGCGTCAACCCCGGTTCACCTGGATGGGCTGATTCTTCCCGCCGAGTGCGCACCTCTTCTGTTCCATGCTGACCGGTCGGTAACATGTCTGCCATGACGACCTCCGCCCTGGACCCGCGCGCGGCCCGCCACTGCCACAACGTCATCAACCCGCTGCACTCCTCGCTCTACTTCGCGCCGGAGTACGACACCGGGCTCACCGGGCTCGGGCTCGAGCGGGGCTCCATGGTCTACTTCGCCGGGCGGGCGGCGCCGCTCGGTACGGTCGGCGCGGGCACCGTCACCGCGACCTTCTACAACTTCAACCACGAGCTGGTGGCCCGAGCCATCCCCCGCGCCTGGACCATCGCCGCACCGGCCGCCGTCCTCGACGCGCGGCTGAGCGCCGCGGGCGCCGTCCTCACCAGGCTGCTCGGCTCCGACGCCATCGCCTCGAAGGAGCTCGCCGAGACCGCCGAACTCGCCCTGCGGGCCGCCGAAGCCTGCCACCGCGAAGCCCGGCCTCTCTACGCCGCCAACGCCGGCCTGCCCGTCCCCGAGGAGCCCCACCTCGCCTTGTGGCATGCCGCCACACTGCTGCGCGAGCACCGCGGTGACGGCCACCTCGCCGCCCTCGCCGCCGCCGAGCTCAGCGGCCTGGAGGCCCTGGTCACCCACACCGCCACCGGCAAGGCCATGACCGCTCGCGCTTTCCAGCGCACCCGCGGCTGGTCCCCCGACCAGTGGTCCGCCGCCCAGGCCAGGCTCCGCGACCGCGGCCTGCTCGACGCCGACGGCGAACTGACCGCCGCGGGCACCGAACTGCGCCGCGAAATCGAGACCGTCACCGACCGCCTCGACCTGGCCCCGTACGAGCACCTGGGCGCGGCCGGCGTGAAACGTCTCACCGAGCTCGCCACGACCTTCACCCAGGCCGCCCTGGCGGCCGGGGCCTTCCCCGCCCAGGTCTTCGGCAAGGGCTGACCGGCCGGTAAAAGCAACCTTTCGGCCGGCATCGGCGAAGTCCGCCGACTTCGACCTGGAGGCGGGCAGCAAGCTCTTCACCGGGAAGGCTCGGCTGGACACGACGGCGTACTCGACGAACGTCGGGTGACCTCGCGGCTGCCGCCCGGAGCGCGGCGCTCGGCGCGGGCGGCACCGATGCCGGCGACGACGACGAGGGCGGTGCCGGCTGCCTGGACGGCGGTGGGGATCTGGGAGATCAGCACCATGCCGGCCAGCAGGCTGACCGCGGGCTCCATGCCGACGAGGGTGCCGTAGGCGGTGCTGCCGATGCGCTGCAGCGCCTTCATCTCCAGGAGGTAGGGGACGAGCGGCATGAGTACGGCGATCCCGGCGACCGCCGCGATCACGCCCCAACGCGGAGCGGCGACCACCTGCGGTGCCCCGAAAGGGGCGGTGAAGAGGGCGGCAGCGGTCAGCGAGACCGCGAGGCCGTGCTGGGCGGAGAAGCGGCTGCCGATGTGCTGCGTACCGATGACGTACAGCGCCCAGCAGACGCCTGCCGCGAGCCCGAACAGCACTCCGGCAAGGCCGACACCGCCGGTCCAGGGCGAGGTGAGCAGCAGGACCCCGGCCGCGGCGAGGGCCAGCCAGGCCAGTTCGCGGGGCCGCCGGGAGGCGGCGACCGCCACGGCGAGCGGGCCGAGGAACTCCAGCGCGGTGGCGGTGCCGAGCGGGATGCGGGCGGCGGATTCGGAGAAGAGCAGCATCATCCCGCCGCTGGCGGCTCCCAGGAGCAGTGCGGCGGACAGGTCGGCACGCGGGGTGCTCCGCAGGACCGGCCAGAGGGAGCGGCCGGTGAGGGCGAGCAGCAGGAGCGCGGCGAAGCTCACCCGCAGCCAGGTGGTCCCGGCGGCGCCGACGTCGTCGAAGAACCTGGTCGCCAGGGCGCTGCCGGTGTGCAGCACGGTCATCGCGGCGAGGATCAGCACAGCCCCGGGGAGGCGGCGGGAGATGGCATCGGTCGGGGTCACGTGGATCATTGGACCGGGCATCGTCCGTTTCTGTCCACGGGCCATTGGCGGACACATTGTTTACGATCAGTGGATGGACGCACTTCCTGATCTGGGGCGGCTGCGGCTGCTCGTCGAGCTCAGCCGTCTCGGCACGATGGCCGCCGTCGCCGAGCGCACCGGCTACGGCACCTCAGCGGTCTCCAAGCACCTCGCCGTGCTGGAGCAGGAGATCGGCGCACCGCTGCTCGCCCCCGTCGGCCGCCGGGTGCGGCTCACCCCCGCGGGTGAGCGGCTGGTGGAACACGCGGTCGGCATCCTGGCGGCGGTGGAGGAGGCCCGCGCCGAACTGTGCGGCGAGGCCGGGCCGGCCGGGCGGATGCGGCTCGCCGGCTACGCCAGCGCCACTGAGCAGGTCGTCGTACCGGCACTCGTACGACTGCGGACCGAGCACCCGGGCGTCGAGGCGCAGCTGTACGAGCACGAGCCCGAGCAGACACTGCAGCTGCTGCTCGCCGGGGACATCGATCTCGGGGTCATCTACGACTACAGCCTCGTGCCGCGCGAGGTGCCGAGCGGCCTCAGCGTCCGGCACCTTGCCGCTGAGCCGCTCCATCTGGCCCTCCCCGCCGCGTACGGTGCCGGGCAGGGCCCGGCCGCCCTGCCGGACCTGCGGCAGCTGGCGGGGGCGGGTTGGATCACCAACTCCCGGGGCACCGATGACGACGAGCTGGTGCAGCGGGTCTGTGCGCTGG
Source organism: Actinacidiphila oryziradicis (assembly GCF_005047355.1). GTDB lineage: Bacteria > Actinomycetota > Actinomycetes > Streptomycetales > Streptomycetaceae > Actinacidiphila > Actinacidiphila oryziradicis. The sequence continues at coordinate 269,982 of NZ_SUMC01000006.1, read as the reverse complement.
CCGGCTTCACGCCCCGTATCGCCCACCGGGTCGACAGCCTGCACCTGATCAACATGCTGGCCGGTGCCGGCCTCGGAGTCGCGCTGCTGGCCGATTCGGGGGTCGAGCGGCACCGTACGGATGTGGTCTTCCGGCCGCTGGACCCGCTGCTCGGGACGCGGCGCAGTTTCCTGGTGGCCCGGCGCGGCCAGTGGTCATGGCCCCCCATCGCCTGCGCGGCCCGCGCGCTGGCCGAGGCCGCGCAGAACTAGGGCCTGTCCGGCCGATCTCCGTGGGAGAAGGAGCGGCCCGCCGCGCCAGCGGCTGACGTCCGCAGCGGCGCCTGTGATCGCAAGGCGCCGGACTGCCCTCGATGGGGGTCCCCCCTGCTCGAGCGAAGCCGAGAGCTTGGGGTTGGGGGTACCTCCCGGCCGAAGGCTGGGGGAGAGCTACTGGGGCAGTCCGGCAACGCCGCGAGCTCCCCCAGCTACCGCTGGGAGGTGCCCCCAGTGCCAGGGCACGCGACGCCGCGGAGATCGGCCGGACAGGCCCTGGCGGGCGGACGGTCAGCGGAGCGCCCTCGGCGGTTCCCCGGCCCCGGTCAGGGGTTCGGCGGCCCGATTGGACGGCTCCAAAGGCTGGATCGCCGGGTGCCGGCCGAGCAGCACGACACCGATGGTGATCGCCGCCAGCCCCGCCGCCTCCCATGCCAGCGCGCCCGGCGTCACCCGCACCCGGTCGCCGAGGAAGCCCACTCCGCACGCTATGCCGGCCAGCGGCTGGGCGGCGGTCAGCGCCGGCAGCGACATCCGCAGCGGCGCCGTTTCGAACGCGCTCTGTACGAGGACCAGGCCGGTGAGACCGATCCCCAGCACCGCGTACGGCTGCCAGTGCATCGCGAGTGCCGCGATTCCCTCCTCCCCCGCGAGCTGTCCCGAGATACGGGTGAGGGCGTCCTGCAACCCGTACAACAGCCCCGCCGCGAGCGCCAGCAGCGTGGCCTCCCGCGACGGGCTCAGCCGCTTCGCACACCCCACCAGCAGCACCGCGATCCCGGCGACGATGCCCACCACCACCCAGTGCCGCAGCGCCCCGGCTTGGGGGCCGCCACCGGACGGCTGCCCCGCGACGATGAACGTGGTGACCCCTAGAGCCAGCAGCCCGACCCCCGACCACCCCTTCCAGCCGAGTCGCTGGCCGGTGAAGCGGCGCGACAGCGCCATCGCGAAGAGCAGATTCGTCGCGGTGAGCGGCTCGACCAGCGATACCTCGCCCTTGGTCAGCGCCAGCGCGCTGAGCACCATCCCGCTGACCATCAGCGCGATGCCCAGCAGCCATTCCGGCATCCGCATCAGGTCGAGCAGCAACCGGAATGACAGGAAATCCGACAGCGGCGCCCGCTGTGCGGCCCGCTGCTGCAGCACAAAACCGAGTCCCAGGCAGCACGCGGCGCTGATCCCGAGCAGAAACACGACCACGTCGTCATCCTCCCGACCCGACCACCAACCGCAAGCTGCTTTGAGCCGACGATAGCGCGCCCGGACGCAAGACGGCGATCGCCTTGCGCCGACCGGGACCCGGCGCTAGGGCCTGCGGCGTGGCCTGGAGGAAGGAGCGGTATCTGGTGCCTGCGATCGCAGGGCGGAGGAAGGAAGGGCATCCCAGCCGAAGGGGAGGTAGCTGGAGCGACCCGGACAGGCCCTACGCCCTCCGCCCGGCCCGGGTCAGGCGGCTGCCGCCCGGATGCGGCGGAGTTCGGCCACTACGTCGGCGAGGGTCTCGCATTCGGGGGCGGTGATGAACTCCTGCACCGTTGGGCCACCCGTGCCGTCCAAGGTGGCGGCCAGGGCGGTGAGGACGCCGGTGACCTCCCGGGCCTCGCGTTCGCTGGGCCGGGGGGCGCCGTGTTCGATGCGTACGGCGCAGGCGGTGGCGGCGTCGACGATGCGTTCGGCGGCAGCGACGACGGGTACCCAGTCGACGGTGCGGCCGAGTTCGGCGGCTGCGGTATCGGCGGTCGCACGGGCCTCGGCGAGGGCACGGTAGGCGGCGCGGCGCAGGGCCATGCGCTCCCCGCTCCGCTCGCTGGCGGAGACGGTGAGGATGTGGTCGAGGTACCGCTCGGTGCAACGCAGGGCGGTGCCGACCCGCAGGCCGGCCCGGGCGGCCGGGTCGACGAGACGGGGCAGGTGTCCTATGAGGAGGACGATGCCGCAGGCGATGACCGTGTCGGCGAGGCGGTTCCCGGCGGCCTGGGTGTCACCGCCGACGGAGACGAAGGAGAGCACCAGCACGGTGACGACGGCAGTCTGCAGGGCGAAGTGCCGGGTCGCGACGGGCACCAGCGCCCCGCCGGCCGCGGCGGCGACGGCGGGCCACCAGCCGCCGCCGAACGCGGCAGCGAGCCCGGCGAAGACGAGCACGCCGACCGCCGTACCGACGAAACGATTCACCACCCGGGAGAAGAGCGGCCCCATGTCGGGCTTGACGAGGAAGGCGGCGGTCGCCGGCAGCCAGTACCAGTGGTTGGCCCGGAGGGCGAGCGCCACGGACGCGCTGGCAGCGACGCAGAGGGCGACCCGGAGGGCGTATTCGCGCCCGGCGGCGCCGAGGACGCGCCAGCGGACCCGGGAGCGTGCGGGAGCGGATGGCAGGTCGGCCGCGGAGTGCTCCGGCGTGGTGCGGGCGAAGACCACGGCGGCGTCCAAGAGGGCGCGGTCGAAGGCGGCGCGGGCCGCCGTGCTGGCCCCGGGCGCGGGGAGGGGCCCGGCGGGGGAATGAGTGCGGATGGCCGTGGCCAGGCGGCGGGGGCCGTCGGAAACGCGGGGCGGGAGCGGGCGGGCCTCCCAGAGGAGGGCTACGGCGGCTTCGCACAGGGCGGTGGCGGCGGCGTACCGTTCGATGAGGAGGCGGTCACCGGGGGTGAGGAGGCGCCGGAAGAGGCGGTGCAGCCGCATGGCCTCTTCCGCGCGGTCGAGGGCGGCGGTGAGACGGCGGCGGGCGGGTACGGCGCCGGGGGTGCCTACGGCGGCCAAGGCATCGGCCAGGGCGTCGAAGACGGTGGCGAGGGTTGCACGGCCGCCGTCGAGCGTCCCCGGCGGGCGCAGAACGAGTCGGAGCAACAGCAGCCAGCCGGCGCCGCCGAGAAAGCAGAGGGCCTTGAACCAGGCCGGCCCCGGCAGCGGCATACCCATGCCGATGATGACGGCGACCAGCAACTGCATCCCGGCGGTGGAGCACACCGGCCCCACGACACTCACCGCGCCGGACACCAGCCCCACCACGAAGATCACCGGTATCGCCCACCACCCGGCGGCGACCGTGGCGGCCGTGCCGCCGAGGAGTACACCGGCGGTCCCGGCGAGCGCCGGCAGGCCGATGTGCACGATGCCGTTACGACGCGTCCCCGGCCGGTCGTTGACCCCGGCCAGCATCGCGCCGAGCGCGGCCAGCACACCGGCCGCCGGGTGCCCGGTACCGATCCCCACGCCGAGCAGCGGGCCCGCGGCGAGCGCACCGCGCGCCACCGCCGCCCAGGGCACCGGCAGTCGCTGCCAACGCAGCGGGTGCGCGAGCCAGGCGGGCAGCGGACGGCGGCGGAAGTCGCGGGGCATGGGCCTCTCCGTGTCGCGGGTGCGGAGCGGACGGGGCCTACGGGGCGACATCGGCCAGAGGCACGCCTTCAATGGTACGGGGCACGCGTTGCCGCCCGGTGACGATCTCCGTACGGCACTGCCATGCTGGGCCCATGACTGACCGGAGCGTCATCGGACCACCGCCAACCACGCCCACAGGAGTGCGGCTCGAGACGCTCGCACTCGGCCAGTACGCACGTGGCGGCACCCGCGAGGTGCTGCGTGAGGTGTCGCTCCACATCGCCCCGGGCCAGGTCACCGCGATCGCCGGCAGCAGCGGCGCGGGCAAGACCACGCTCCTCGAAACCCTGGCCGGGATCCGCCGCCCCGCCTCGGGCCGGGTCCTGCACGAGGGGGCGGACCCGGCCGCGCTGCGTTCGGCACTGGGCTTCGTCCCGCAGGACGACATCATCCACCGCGAACTGGCGCTCGCCCGCACCCTGGAGTACGCGGCCCGGCTGCGGCTGCCCGCCAACACGTCCTCCGGCGAGATCACGGCAACCGTAACGCGGGCACTGGAGACCCTGGGCCTCACCGAGCGCGCCCGGCAACGGTCGGCTCGCTCAGCGGCGGCGAACGCAAACGCGCCAGCATCGCCGTGGAACTCCTCACCCGCCCCCGGGTCCTGTTCCTCGACGAACCGACCTCCGGTCTGGACCCGGCAACCGGCGCCGGACTCATGGCGGCCCTGCGGCAGTTGGCCGAACGGGGCACGACCATCGTCCTCCACGGGCGGCGCAGCCGGGCCAGCGCTTCCCGGCGGGCGATGAGGCAGCCGATGCCGGTGGGGTAGCCGAAGACTTTGTACCAGCTGATGGCGGTGAAGTCGGGGCGCACCCGGCTGAGATCGAGCCGGTTGGCGGGGGCGTAGGCCGCGGCGTCGAGCAGCACATCGTAGCCGTGTGCGTGGGCGGCGGCGATCCACTCCAACGGGTGCTGCACGCCAGTGAAATTGCTCTGCGCGGGGAAGGCAAGCAGGCCCCGGTGGCGTCCGCCGAGAACGCCGCGCCCGCCGAGCGCCGCGTAAAGCGCGCTGTCGGCCACCCGCAGTCCGGGGCCTTCCAAGGGTACGTAAACGGCGCGGGCGCCGCGCGAGCGGGCGTATTCCCGGAGGCCGTTGACCGAGTTGTGGTTGTCGATGGGCAGTACGAGGCGGGTGCGGCGGCTGAACGGGTAGGCCTCGCCGACCAGGCGTAAGGCGCCGGTGGCGTTCGCCGTGAAGATGGCGGCGTACTCGGCCGGGTCCGCGTTGAAGTGCCGCAGTACGGCGGCGCGGGCGCGGGCGACCAGGGCCTCGGAGGCGGCCGAAGTCGGGTTCTCCGAATGCGGGTTGCCGTAGCAGTCGGCGGTTATCCGGTGCGCCTGGGCGTGCACCTGGGACCGGGCGGGCAGCCCGGCGCCGGTGTGGTCGAGGTAGATGTGATGGTTCTCGTCGAGGTAGCCGTACTCGGTGGCGCGAAGTTCCGCGAAGGACCGCAAGTCGAACATGTAGTCACAATAAGGCCATCGGAATGCTCAGTAGCGAGTAATCCGGGTCGCCCCCGAGGTCGTACCGATGGCGATGTACGGAGCCGAGTCGGGGTCGGCCCACTGCAGGATCCGGCGCATCGCCGACGCGGGGACGGAGACACAACCGGCGGTCGCGTCTTGGCCGTTGACGTGCAGGAAGATCCCGGCACCACGCTTCTTGACCGGTTTGTTATAGTTGAAGCCGATCACAAGTGCCCAGCGATACTGCTCGGGGTAGCCGATCAGGTGCTCGGACTCCTTGGCCGCGCAGTCCTTCGGGAGGCTGTTGACCCAGCGGTTGTACGAGGTGGAGGCGTTGTCCTCACACCACCAGGACTTCTCGGTGACCTCCCGGTACGCGACCCCGGTCCCGGCCGGCGCCCGGTCGGCGCCGAAGGCGAACGGCAGGTCGTACAGCCCGGTGGGCGTGGTCGAGGTGCTCTGCTTGCGGGTGCGGCCCTCGGTCAGGCCGTTGGCGCCGAAGCGGGCCTCGGCGGAGCCGATCCGGGACCAGGTGCCGCCCGCGTTCTCCCACCAGATGACCTCGCCGGTGGTCGAATCCTTGCCGGGCGCCTCGGCGGTGATCAGCTGGTCGCCGCCGCCGGTGTCGGCCATCCGGGCCGGGAGCGGCTCGCTCACGGCCGGGGCCGCGCCGGCCGTACTGGCGGTCACGGCCAGTACGGCGGCGCAGACAACGGCGGGGCGGATGCCGCTCAACGCGGAAGGTTCGCCTCGATGGCGGCGACGACCTCGTCCGCCTCAGGCTCGGTACGCGGACGGAAGCGGCCCACGACCTGCCCGGATCCGTCAAGCAAGAACTTCTCGAAGTTCCACTGGACGTCGCCGGCTTCCCCCGCCGCGTCGGTGGTCGCGGTCAGCTCGGCGTAGAGCGGGTGCCGGTCCTCGCCGTTGACGTCGGTCTTCTCGAAGAGCGGGAAGCTCACCCCGTACGTCGCGGAGCAGAAGGTGGCGATCTCCTCGGCCGTGCCCGGCTCCTGGCCCGCGAACTGGTTGCTCGGGAAGCCCAGCACGCTGAAACCACGGTCGGCGTAACGCTTCTGCAGGCGCTCAAGGCCCTCGTACTGCGGGGTAAGACCGCATTTGGAGGCAACGTTCACAATGAGCAGGGCGCTGTCGCGGTAGTCGGCGAGGGAGGCGGGCTCGCCGGTCAGGGTGCGCAGCGGAATGTCGTAGAGACTCACGGGCAAACTCCTCGGTACCAGGACGCGGACGGACCGCATGTCGTCCGTCTCAACCCTGCGGACAGGCCCGATCTTCCCACGGCCGACCCCGGATCCAGGTGTCCGGCGCGGCGTCAGCCTTCCAGCGGGCGCGTCACCGTTCCGTGACCTGCCCGGAGTCGAGTTCGATCCGCCGCGTGGTGTGCACCGCGTCCAGCATCCGGCGGTCGTGGGTGACCAGCAGCAGCGTGCCGTTGTAGGAGCCGAGGGCGGACTCCAACTGCTCGATGGCGGGCAGGTCGAGATGGTTGGTCGGCTCGTCGAGTACGAGGAGGTTCACCCCGCGTGCCTGGAGCAGCGCCAGCGCGGCGCGGGTCCGCTCGCCCGGTGAGAGGGTGGCGGCGGGGCGCAGCACATGGGCGGCCTTGAGCCCGAATTTCGCGAGCATGGTTCGAACCTCCGCGGGCGGGAGCTCCGGTACTTCGGCGCCGAAGGCGTCGAGGAGTGCCTCACCGCCGTAGAAGAGCAGGCGCGCCTGGTCGACTTCCCCCACCACGACTCCGGGGCCCAGGGCGGCGCCTCCCGCGTCCAGTGGGGTGCGGCCGAGGAGGGCGCCCAGGAGTGTCGTCTTGCCGGAGCCGTTGGCGCCGGTGATGGCGACCCGGTCGGCCCAGTCGATCTGGAGGTCCACGGGGCCGAGGGTGAAGCCGTCGCGGCGGACCTCGGCGGCGCGCAGGGTGGCCACGACGGCGCCGGAGCGGGGTGCGGCGGCGATCTCCATCCGCAGCTCCCACTCCTTGCGGGGCTCGTCGACGACGTCGAGGCGCTCGATCATCCGCTCGGTCTGGCGGGCCTTGGCGGCCTGCTTCTCGCTGGACTCGGCGCGGAGCTTGCGGCCGATCTTGTCGTTGTCGGTGGCTTTGCGGCGGGCGTTCCTGACGCCCTTCTCCATCCAGCTGCGCTGGGTGCGGCCGCGGGCTTCGAGGGCGGCCTTGGTGTCGGCGTACTCGTCGTACTCCTCACGGGCGTGCCGGCGGGCGGTCTCGCGTTCCTCCAGATAGCCCGCGTATCCGCCGCCGTAGGTGTTGACCTGCTGCTGGGAGAGGTCGAGCTCGACGACGCGGGTGACGGTGCGGGCGAGGAACTCGCGGTCGTGGCTGACGACGACGGTGCCGGCCCGCAGCCCGGCGACGAAGGCCTCCAGCCGCTCCAGGCCGTCGAGGTCGAGGTCATTGGTCGGTTCGTCCAGCAGGAAGATGTCGTAGCGGCTGAGCAGCAGGGACGCGAGTCCGGCGCGGGCGGCCTGGCCGCCGGAGAGCGAGGTCATCGGCTGGTCGAGGCCGATGCTGAGGCCCAGCGAGGCGGCGACCTCCTCGGCCCGTTCCTCCAGGTCGGCGCCGCCGAGCGCGAGCCAGTGCTCCAGGCCCTCGGCGTAGGCGTCGTCGGCGCCCGGGGTCTCGTCCATCAGCGCCTGAGTCGCGGCGTCGAGCGCGCTCTGCGCGGCCTCCACGCCGGTTCGCCGGGCGAGGAAGGCCCGTACGGTCTCGCCCTCGCGGCGCTCCGGCTCCTGTGGCAGATGGCCCACGGAGGCGGTGGGCGGGCTCAGCCGCAGGGTGCCCTCCTCGGGTGCGTCGAGGCCCGCGAGCATCCGCAGCAGGGTCGACTTGCCGGCGCCGTTGGCGCCCACGAGCCCGATGACATCCCCCGGGGCGACGACGAGGTCAAGGCCGGAGAAGAGAACACGGTCCCCGTGACCTGCGGCAAGATTTTTGGCAACAAGAGTGGCACTCATCAGGGAGCCGATCATATCGGCCCACGTACGGCCCCCGACATCCCCCGACCTGAGGAGAGGTTCACCATGGCCAGCAGGAAAGCCCTGGTCCGACGCCCCAGCCCGCGCCTCGCGGAGGGCCTGGTCACGCACATCGACCGCAGGCCGGTCGACGCCGCTCTGGCCCTCGGGCAGTGGGAGGCCTACGTCGGCGCTCTGCGCGCCCACGGGTGGGAGACGATCGAGGTGGCCCCCGCCGAGGACTGTCCGGACGGCGTCTTCATCGAGGACACCATGGTCGTTTACCGCAATGTCGCCCTCATCGCCCGTCCCGGTGCCGGTTCCCGCAGGCCGGAGATCCCGGCCGCCGAGGAGGCCGTCGCCGCTCTGTGCCTCTCCGTCAACCGGGTCCGCGAGCCCGGCACTCTGGAGGGCGGCGACGTCCTGAAGATCGGCGACACCCTCTATGTCGGCCGCGGCGGCCGCACCAACACGGCGGGTATCCGCCAGCTGCGGGCCGCCTTCGAGCCGCTCGGCGCCCGTGTCGTCGCCGCCCCGGTGACCAAGGTCCTGCATCTCAAGAGCGCTGTCACCGCCCTCCCCAACGGCACCGTCATCGGCTGTACGCCGCTCGTCGACGATGTGTCGCTCTTCCCGCACTTCCTGCCCGTGCCGGAGGAGTCCGGGGCGCATGTGGTGCTGCTGGGCGGCGGCAAACTGCTGATGGCCGCGAGCGCGCCCAGGAGCGCCGAGCTCATCGCCTCTTTGGGCTACGAGCTGGTCCTGGTCGACATCAGTGAGTTCGAGAAGCTGGAGGGGTGCGTCACCTGCCTGTCGGTGCGGCTGCGCGACCTGTACGTCTGACAGTCTGTGGGAGCGTCCTCGACGAGGACAGTTGCCATTCCGACACCTATTAACTTACGGTGGCGTAAGTTACGTGCCCGTAGGTGGCGTCTATCTCTATCCCCCCAGGAGCCCAGCGTGACCGTTGCCCCCCCGTCCCAGTCCCAGCGCACCGGATCGGACGCATGGAGCGACACAAAGCTGCTGTATGCCCTGGAAGAGGTCGTCGAGCGCGAGCTCAACAGGCATCTGAAGGCCGCGAAGGAGTGGATGCCGCACGAGTACGTGCCGTGGAGCGACGGCCGTAACTTCGACGGCATCATGGGCGGCGAGGCATGGTCGCCGGAGCAGTCGAAGGTCAGCGACATCGGCCGGATAGCTCTGGTCGTCAATCTGCTGACCGAGGACAATCTGCCGAGCTACCACCACGAGATCGCGACGCTCTTCGGCCGCGACGGCGCCTGGGGCACCTGGGTGCACCGCTGGACCGCCGAGGAGGGCCGGCACGCCATCGCCATGCGGGACTATCTGCTGACCACCCGCGCCGTGGACCCGGTGGAGCTGGAGCGGTTCCGTATGCAGCACATGTCGGAGGGCTTCGAGTCCGACAACGCGCACAGCATGCTGCACACCGTGGCCTACGTCGCCTTCCAGGAGCTGGCCACCCGCGTCTCGCACCGCAACACGGGCCACGAGTCCGGCGACCCGGCCTGCGACCGCATGCTGGCCCGGATCGCCACCGACGAGAACCTGCACATGGTCTTCTACCGCAACCTGCTGGGGGCGGCGCTGGAGCTCGCACCCAACCAGGCCATGGGGGCTGTCCGCGATGTCGTGGTCGGCTTCCGGATGCCTGGGCACGGCATGCCCGGCTTCGAGCGAGCGGCGGCCCGGATCGCGATCGGCGGCATCTACAATCTGCGGATCCACCACGACGACGTGCTGCTGCCGGTGCTGCGGCACCTGAAGGTGCTCGAGGTCTCCGGCCTCGGCCCCGACGGGCTGAAGGCGCAGGAGGAGCTCGGCTTCTTCATGGGCGAGCTCGACGCGCAGGCGTGCAAGTTCGACGAGCGGCGTGCGGCCCTGCTGGCCCGGCGGGCAGCGCGGGCCTGACCCGCTGCGGTACGCACCTTCGAGATGTCCCCGGGGGCGAGCGGCTCATCGGGCTTCTACCCGCCCGACGAGGTGATCGCGGCCCAGACCAGCCGCAACCGGGAGGCGGTGCTGCGGCTCCTGGAGACGGCGGACTGCATGGACCGGGTCATCGGCAAGGAGCAGACGTACTGCTGACGCCATGACGGCATGACGGCATGACGGCATGACGGCATTACGGCATGACGCTGCGGCGGCCCCGGTGGCCGCCGCAGCACCGCCCGTGGTGGCCTAGCCGGCCGCCCCGAGATCGCGGATGTACCGCCGCTCCGTCGCGCACGGCTGATAGCCGCAGCCGGCCAGACTCCCGCCCTTGTCCGCCACCAGGAACCGGTACCGCCGCGCGGCGGGCGCGCCCGCGACCTGCCAGGCCACGCCTTCGGGCGTCGTCACCATGTACGGCACCGCCGCGCGTACGATCCCGGCGACGGCCGCGGCATCCTCGGGACGGAAATCACGCACGTTGAATGTCATGGGCGCGGACATTACGCGGCGGCCGGCCGGGCCGCCTCTCAATTAGGGCCGGACAGGCCCTAAGGTCGCAGCGTGGACAGCACTACCGCCCTGCGGCACCATCTGGCGGGCCTGAGCGCCGAGCAGTTGGCGCGCGTCCTGGAACAGCGGCCGGCCATGGGGCGCTGAGAAGGCCGCGTTCGCTGATGGAGCTGGCGACGTCCCTGGTCAACGAGTTGACCGCCGTGGAGGCCCTGCTGCGGGTGACTCAGCCGGAACTGCAGCTCCTGCGCGCCGCCGTCTTGCTGTCCGAGCGGCAGGAAGGGCTGACCCAGGCCGAAGGGGAACGCCTTGCCCCAGCAGCGCACCGCCGCCAACCACGCCGCCGGCCAACGCCCCGCCGCCGGTTCGGACGACGCCGTCACGCTGGCCCGGAAGCTGCTCGGGTCCCCTGAGGCGGGCCGGCGGCCAGGTCCGTACTTCGCAGGTCGCTGATTCCGATGCCCTCCGGCCCCGATCGCCGCCCATCCCTGACCGCCAACGATCAGATATGAGACCGCGAGCGGCTGAGTTCGCTCGATGTCAACCGATAGCGATCAGTCGAGCTTCACGAACGAGTGACCTGCGAAGTGCGGGGCCAGGTTCCGTGCGCCCCGAGCCGGAGGCGGAGGCGGAGGCGGAGTCGGAGGCGGAGAGTCAGCCGAGTTTCGCCGGGACGGCGCCCTCGTGGGCGAGCAGGATCTCCTTACGGTCAAGGCCGCCCGCGTAGCCGGTCAGCGAGCCGTTGGCGCCGATGACCCGGTGGCAGGGGCGGAGCAGCAACAGCGGGTTGGCGCCGATGGCCGTGCCCAGTGCACGGACTGCGGCCCGGGGGACGCCGATCTGCTCGGCGAGCTTGCCGTAGGTGGTCGTGGTGCCGTACGGAATGGTGTCCAGGGCGGCCCAGACGCGTTCCTGGAAGTCCGTGCCGCGGGTGGTGTACTCCAGATCGAAGTCGCGCCGTTCACCGGCGAAGTACGCCCGGATCTGCGCGATGATCTCGGTGAACGCCACCGGGTCGTGCCGCCAGCCGGGCGCGACGATGGCGGCGCCTTTCTGGCCGGGCATGGAGAGCGAGGCCAGGGCCACGCCGCCCTTCGCGGTGGCGGACTCCTCGCCCACGAGCAGAAGCTCGCCGAGCGGGCTGTCGATCGTCGTGTGGACCATCATCGGTCGTCATTCCTTTCCTTGATACTGCTGCTGATACCGCTCGTGCTCTTGGCGTTCCACAGGTGGTGCGTCGCGTAGGTGCGCCAGGGCCGCCAGCCCCCGGCGTCCGCCGTCGAGGCCCCGATCCTCTCCAGACCGGCCCGGACCGCGGCGTCGCCGGTGAGGAGAACGTCGGGGTCGCCCAGGGCGCGCATCCGGATGTAGCCGGCGGTCCAGGGCCCGATTCCGCGCAGGCTCAGCAGATCCTCCTCGGCCTGGTCGCGGTCGGCGCCCGGGTCGAGCCGGACCGTGCCGTCGGCGAGCGCCGCGCTGATCGTACGGAGCGCGACGCGGCGCGAGTCCGGCATCCGCAGGTCCGCCAGCGGGGCCTCGGCCAGCTCGCCGGTCTGCGGGAACACATGGGTCAGTCCGCCGCTGGGCGCGGGCAGCTGTTCGCCGTACGCGGCCACCAGCGCGTTGCCCAGTTTCTGCCCCGCCGCCACCGAGACCTGCTGCCCGAGCACCGCCCGTACGGCCAGCTCGTGCTCGTCGGCCGCGCCGGGCGCCCGCAACCCCGGGCGCCGCTCGACCAGGGCGCTGAGCAGGGGATCCGCGCCGAGTCGCTCGGCGACGGCGTAGGGGTCGGCGTCCAGGTCGAACAGGCGCCGCACGCGCTGGGTGGCGGTGGTCAGGTCCCGCAGCTCGCTCAGATGCAGCCGGCACTCCAGCCAGCCGCCCTCGCCGGTCCGCTCGCGGATCTCCGCGATGCCGGTGCCGTGCGGCAGCCGCAGCGTGCGGCGGTAGGTGCGGCCACCGGGCTCGCCGGTGAGCTCCTCGATGCCCGCGATGGCGCGCCGCCCGAGGTAGTCGAAGAGCTCGGTGCTCGCGTACGGGCCCCGGTAGGCGAGCCGCAACGGCACCCCGCCCGGCCCGCCGTCACGGGCTGTGCGGCCCTGGCGGGCGGCGCGCAGTTCACTGGGCGTGCCGGCGTAGATGGTTCGGATGGTGTCATTGAACTGCCTTACGCTCGCGAACCCGGCCGCGAAGGCGATTTCCGCCGACTGCAATTGCGTGGTCCGCAAGAGCACTCGCGCCGTATGCGCCCGCTGCGCCCGGGCCAGCGCCACCGGTCCCGCGCCCAGCTCCGCGTTGAGTTGCCGCTGCACCTGCCGGGCGCTGTATCCCAGCCGTGCGGCGAGCCCCGCCACCCCCTCGCGGTCCACGACACCGTCGCCGATCAGCCGCATCGCGCGGCCGACCACATCGGCCCGGGCGTTCCACTCCGCCGAGCCCGGCACCGCGTCCGGCCGGCAGCGGCGGCAGGCGCGGAACCCCGAGCCCTGGGCGGCCGCCGCCGTCGGGTAGAAGCGGACGTTCTTACGTTTGGGGGTGACCGCGGGACAGCTCGGCCGGCAGTAGATCCCGGTCGTGGCGACGGCGAAGAAGAACTCGCCGTCGAACCGCCCGTCCCTGCTGCACACCGCCTCGTATCTGCTCTCCTCGTTCATCACGTCACCCAGCGTGCGGCATCCGGCGGCCTGGCGCTGGCGGAAATCGGACGTGACGTTTTCGGCCGGACAGGGCCTAAGGGCGGCGCCCGAGCAGGGCCACCAGCCGGTCCTGGGGGGAGGCGGAGTCCGGCACCGGTACCGGCGGGGCGAAGACACCGAACCCCTGCCAGCTGCCGACGGCGGGCGCGACGTTCTCGTGGACCGCCATGACCAGTTCCTCGTCCAGCGGCTGGTCGTCGCCGGTGCCGCGCCCGAGGTCCCAGGCGTGCACCGTGAGGTCGGTGATCATCTGCCAGGCGTAGTCGGCGGCCGGTGTGAGCCCGCTGCTGGTGTGCACATCGCTCTCCAGCGCGCCGGGCCGGTGGAACGCGGGGCGGGACCCGGCGGCGGCCCGCTCCCAGGCCCGTACGGGATGGTCGCCGAGCACATCCCCGTCGTAACGGTCGCCGACCTCGGCGAGGGTCGCACCGCGCAGCAGCCAGGGCGCCCAGAGGTGCTCACTGGTGAGGTGGTTGACGAGGTCGCGCACCGTCCAGCCGGTGCAGGGGGTTGGCGCCGTCCACTGGTTGTGCGCCACGTGGTGTACGCGCCGGTCGAACTCGCCGAGTGCTTTGTCGAACGCGTCGAGCAATTCCATGGGCCCAGTAGATCACTGTCCGTCGTCCGCGGAACCGCCGCGCCGGTGGGTGAACGCGAAACTGCTCATCAATCCGATCGTACGATCGTGCACTCACGTATTCATACCTATGTGCGCGGGAAAGGCTTTTCGCTGCCTATCCGGTTCACGACGCTCTTGCGGGCGCTCAACAGGAAATCCCCACCTGCCGCGGTCGATCCCCCGTACGGGGCGCGGAACAGGGCGCGCACGAGCTCCCGTGCGACCTGTCGCGAGGTGTGAAACCCCCGCCACCATGAACAGTCGGCCTTCACACCGCCACATCCGCGTCCCACTCCTCACCCGTACGGGGGCACCATGAGAATCGGCATCCGCCGCCGCTCCGAGCAGAAGCCGGAGCCGGCCTCGGAGAGCGAGGAACTGCTCTTCGGCGGCCGGCTCCGCTACGACACCGGCTGGTCCCAGCACGAGAAGGCGTTTCTCGACCTCTCGCTCGTCGGCATGGCCCGCAAGCTGCCCAGCCTGGTCGGCGGCACCATCCGGCTCGCCTGGCGGGCTGACCGCGGGGCCCTCATCACGGTAGGGGTCTGCGAGATCGGCCAGGGCATCGCCCAGGCCGTCGGCCTGGTGGTGACCAACCGCATCCTGCAGGCGCTCTTCGCCGCCGGCAGCACCGAGGAGCGACTGCGCGCGGCCCTGCCGTCACTGGTCGTCGCCGCCACCGTGGCGGTCCTCAACGCCGTCCTCGCCTCGGGCTCCACCGCCGGAACCGGCCGGCTGGAGCCCAAGGTGGAACGCGTGGCGACCGAGCAGTATCTCGACCGCGCGGCCCGGGTCGAGCTCTCCGCGATCGAGGACGCGCAGTTCCACCGGCTGCTCGATTCCGCCCAGTTCGGGTCGCAGTCCGCGCGCCGGATGATCGGCGCCTGTGTGGCGGCCCTCAATGGCATCTTCGCCTTCGCCGCCGCCGCCGGCGTACTCACCGTCCTCCACCCGGTGCTCCTCCCCCTCCTCGCCCTGATCGCCCTTCCCCGCAGCTGGGGCGCCCTACGGGTCTCCCGGCGCCGCTACGCCTCGCTCCAGATGTGGATCGAGCACGCCCGCGCCGGACGGCTGATCGGGTCGCTCCTCACCGAGAACTCCGCCGCCCAGGAGGTACGGGTCCATGGCGTCGGTCCGTTCCTCCTCGGACACTTCCGCACCATGTCGGAGGCCTCCGAGGCCGAACAGACCCGCCTCGCCGACGACAAGGCCGGCACCGAACTCTTCGCCGCCGCCCTCACCGGCGCCGCGTCCCTGGCCACGTACGCGGCGCTCGCCGGGCTGCTGCTCACCGGCCGTATGCAGTTCGCCGTCGCCGGCACCGCCGTGTTCGCCATCCGCACCGGATCGGCCAGCCTCGCCGCTCTGGTGATGCACGTGAACCAGCTCTACGAGGAAGCCCTGTTCGTCGCCGACCTGGAGAAGCTCATCGCAGAGGCCGACCGGCGCGCCATACCCACCGGAGGTCTCGACCTCCCCTCCCAGCCCAAGGAGATCCGCTTCGAGAACGTCACCTTCACCTACCCCGGCCGCGACATCCCCGCCCTGGACGACGTGACGCTGTCGATTCCAGCCGGCGCGGTCGTCGCCCTCGTCGGCGAGAACGGCAGCGGCAAATCCACCCTCGCCAAGCTCCTCGCCGGGCTGTACCACCCCGACTCCGGCCGCATCGCCTGGGACGGCATCGACTCCGCCGCCGCCGACCGGGACCAGCTCTTCTCCCGGATCGCCCTCGTCACCCAGGACTTCCAACGCTGGCCCTTCACCGCCCGCACCAACATCACCGTCGGCCAGCCCGGCGCCCCCACCACCAACGGCCGTCTCCAGCAGGCCGCCGACTACTCCGGGGCCGACTCCGTCATCGACGCCCTCCCGAACGGCCTGCGCACCCTCCTGGCCCGCCAGTTCCAGGGCGGCGTCGAGCTCTCCGGCGGTCAGTGGCAGCGCTTCGGCATCGCCCGGGCCCGCTACCGCGCCGCCCCCGTCCTCATCTGCGACGAACCCACCAGCGCTCTCGACCCGCGCGCCGAGCTGGAGACCTTCGACAAGATCCGCGGCCTGGCCGCCCACGGCCAGACCGTCATCCTCGTCACCCACCGACTCAGCAGCGTCCGCGACGCCGACGTCATCTACGTCCTCCACCACGGCCGCCTCGTCGAACACGGCTCCCACGAGGAGCTCCTCGCCCGCCCCGGGGGCCGCTACCAGGAGCTTTTCCAGATGCAGGCCGCCCGCTACCAGGCCTCGCCGGTGTCGTACGAGCCGCAGTAGCGGGTGTCAGCCCGGCAGCCCGCTCCTGGGGGCCCGCTTCAGCTTGCCGAGACCCTCCGACAGCCTCCCCACCGACCGGCGCAACGACTTCGCTTCCTTGTCCCCCGGCTCACCCGCCGGCAGATTCTCCGCCAGCGCCCCCAACTGCCCGGCCAGCCGCTCCACACTCCGGGCGAACTGCTCCCATGTCGCCTCCCGTTGACCGCCGGGTGAACCGCCCGGGCCTGGCCGCTTGTCGGCGGGCCCGGACGCGGGGGCGGGGGCAGGAGTGCGGGCGGGTACGGCCCGGGATGCGTTGGGTGCCATGAACGTCGCGTGCGGCACGCTTTTACGAGAAGTAGCCACGACCGCATTCTCTACAGCACCGACCGCTCCCGTAGCCCAAAACCCGCCGAATCCATCCGTACGGGGCATGCTCCGTACGAATCGTGCCCGAAGAGCGGCTGACCGGGCCTTCCGGGCAGGCAGCCGCTACCCGGTGACCTCACGCGCCCACGGCGGCGGCAGCCGCGCGCCGCCGAGGACGGGCAGGCCGGCCGCCGCCAGCCGCGTACGCCACCTCACGGCCCGTCAGCCGTCCTGCCTGAGGCCGATGGTTGAGTAGGTGAGGGGATTGCGGACCACCAGCCGCGGGTCGGCGGCCAGCAGCGCCAGCTCGTCCAGCTGGGCGGCGCTCATCCCGGCGGCGAGGAAGTCGCCCCGGGCCTGGGCGATATTCACAGCTATCAGCAGCGCCCCCGCGGTGCCGCCCGGCCAGGATCGCGCGTACACGACGGTGTCGACCCCGGCCAGGCCTTCGGCGAGCATGACGGAGTGCACCCGGCCGGCCCAGGTGGGGTCATTGCCGTGGGCCGGCAGCACCCGCTCCACCAGCGCGTTGTGGTAGGTGTCGACCAGCGCCGCCGCCTCGGGCGTGGGCGCCGCCAGCACGCTCTTGCGGAATGTGGTCTCGAAGTCCTCGACGACCAGCGCTCCGCCGGGAGTAAGAGCGGCGGCGAGGCGGCGTAGGATCTCACGGCGCTGCGGGAGGTGCAGGAGCACCAGGCGGGCGTGGATGACGTCCCAGGGCCCCTCGGGGACCGGTTCGGAGGCGAGATCGTGCCGGAGTACCTCGAAGCCCGCACCGGGCTTGAGGTAGCGGGTGTTGATGTCGGCCGCCAGCACCCGGCCGTACGGGCCGGTGGCGCCGGCGAGCCAGCGGGCGATGCTGCCGCCGCCGGCGCCGATCTCCAGGCAGGCCCGGCCGGTGAGGTCGCCGAGCCCGGACAGCCGGGAGACGGTCAGCTCGTCGAGGACCTCGGCGAGGTGATCGTGCCGGGCGGCGGCCTCCGGGTCGTTGTTGTCGAAGGCGTACGACGGTTCCTCGGCCGAAGCGGTCACCGGGTCTCCTCAGGTTGCGGAACTTGTGGGCATGAGCCCGAAGTCGACAATGTCCTCCGGCGTCATGCCCGGTCCGATGACCCCGGCGCTCCGCAGCTCGGCGATGGCCCGGCTCACCCGGGCCCTGCGCCGGAGGTGCCGTCTCCGCCGCATCCCGCGACACCCACGAGCAGCACGGCGCCCGGTAATGTCATCGGCGCGCGGGCATTCCTGATCGTGCGGATCACAAGGCCTCCCTGCGAGGGAACTTGGAGCATATTGCCGTGCGGGGCCGGCCGGACAGACCATTTTTACGCCTACCTGCCAGCGGCGAATCCTTGGAGCCGGGAAATGATCCAGTTGCGCGCCGTGTCACGGACATTCTCCAGTGCCAGAGCCGCTGTCGAAGCGCTCCGCGATATCGAACTTCACGCGTCGGAGGGTGAATTCGTGGCCGTCGTAGGACGTTCCGGCTGCGGCAAATCCACCCTCCTGCGCCTGATCGCCGGGCTGCTGCCACCGTCGTCGGGCGAGGTGCTGATCGACGCTGCGCCGGCCATTCCGGCCGGTAGCTGCGCCGATGCGAACAGCAAGGCCCAAGTCTGGCCTACGACGCCACCGGCCTGCCCGACGCACTGGCCGTCGACCACGAGACCGGCGTGATCTCCGGCACCCCGACCAGGACCGGCGACTTCACCCCCACCGTGACGGTGAGCGCCGGAGCCGGAGCCGAGGCCGAGACCGGCTTCGCCTGGAGCGTTATCGCCTCCGGCGGCGACTTCTTCGTCAACCCGGGCGACGTGCCGATCCCCGACGGGGTGATCCGGTCGAGTCTCCGCTCGTCGTGACCGGCCGTGCCGGCAACGCCCCCGGCCTTCTGGCCGGCGTCCCCGGGGCACGACGCCCATGCCGGGCGAAGGAATGGTGAGGCCGCCGCCACGGGCTTTCCCGGCGGCGGCGGCCTCGGCTACAGGGGCGGGGGCCTCAGCAGGTGCCCTCGTCCTGCCAGACACCCCACACGCCGGTGGTGCCGGGCTCCTCGCCCTGCGTCCACCACTTGGCCTTCCACTTGTGGCCGTTGTGCGCGACCTCGTTGCCCGCCGTGTAGATGGCGGTGCTGGTCCATTCCGCGACGGTGCACGCGGAGGTGGGCGTAGGCGTGGGGGTCGGGGTGGTGGTGGGCGGGGTGGCACCCGCGAACTTCACGGAGTACTTGCTGAAGTCGTAGGCGGACTGCGTAACGCTGCTGCAAGTGCCCGAGGTGGTGCCGTTGTTGTCGGCCGGGGTGCACTGGCGGTCACGGTTGACGGACCAGAAGGTGAACCGGGCCATGCCATGGCTGGTGGCGTAGTCCAGGACGGTCTGGAAGTCGGCCTGGTAGAAGTACTCGCCGCTGTCGCTGCGGCCGTTCATGCCGGAGAAGCCCTCATGGGCGTAGGCGGTCGCGGCGCTCCAGCCGAAGGTGGACTGGAGGATGGTGTTGAAGTTGGTCAGCGCGCTGGTCTGCGACGAGGCGCCGCTGAAGCCGCCGTCGAAGGGCATGATGGAGTAGTTGTTCGGAGTGAAGCCCTGTGATTTGGCTTCGTTCAGCATCTGCGTCCCGAACCAGCCGGTGCCGGCAGCGGTGCCGGCCGTAGTCACCGAGATGTAGATCCCGGGGTTGTTCGCCTGGAGGATCTTCGCGGCGCCGATCTCGTTGTGGATGGCGGCGGTGTTCTCGTACTCCGGCTCTTCGAGGTCGAAGTCCATCGCCTTGAGGCTGTACTTGCTGATGACCTGCTGGTACGCGGCGGCGGTCGCCTCGGGCGTACCGCAGGTCTGGCCCAGCTTGGTGCCGCCGTAGCCGCCGACCGATGCGGAGACGTCGCCGCCCTTGGCCCGTATCGCGGCGATTGTCGAGGCGACCGCCGTGTCGGAGGAGACCGGGGCCGTGCCGCCCCAGGTCGGCGAACAGCCGCCGCCGCTCGGCGCCAGGATGAAAGCGAGCTGGAAGGCTTTGAGCCCGGTGGCGTCCATGACGGCACCTGCGTCGGGCGGGTTGTTGTCCAGCGGCATCAGGTAGGGCGCCGCGGCATACCAGTTGCTGCTGAGCGCGGCCGGGCTGACGGTGGCGGCGTGACCGGCGGTGGCGACTGCGGTCAGCGCGGCCACGGCGAGCGATGCCGCCGCCGCGGCGGCGGCGAGGGGCTTGAGCTTACGGAGTTGCAAGGGTGCCTCCGGGGGGATGAGGGCTGGCTGCGCCCACGCGGAGATGGTCCAGACCAATCTCCGCCCCAGGATGCCGCTTCTGACGCAACCACGTCAACGGATTGGACTGGACCATTCCGGCCGAACGCGGTGGGTTCTACGCTGGCCCTGTGACCAGCCCTGATCAGGTGAGCCCCGAGCCGTCCGGAGCGAAAGCCACGGCCTCCCCGCGGCCCCAGTCGCTGATGCTCAGCTTCTTCGGCATCCACGCCCTGGGACAGGGCACCGCCCTCGCCACCGGCAGCTTGATCGACATCTTCGCGCGGGCCGGGATCACCGAGGACGCCGTACGGTCCACCCTCACCCGGATGGTCAACCGCGGCCTGCTCGAGCGCCACCGGCAGGGCCGCAAAATGTACTTCGGGCTCACCCCGCGCGCCGCCGCGGTACTCCAGGACGGCCACGACCGGATCTGGCGAACCGGCGCCGTCAACCGCGACTGGGACGGCACCTGGACTCTGGTGGGCTTCTCCCTCCCCGAGGCATGGGGCCGTGAGCGCCACGACCTGCGCTCCCGCCTGGTGTGGGGCGGCTTCGGGGCGCTGCAGAACGGCCTTTGGGTGGCCCCCGGCACCGTGGACGTACTCGCCCTGGTCGAGGGACTGGGGCTGGACGCCCACCTCAAAGTCTTCCGCGGCGCCGCGGCCGGCGAACCCACCGACGCCCGCACGGTACTGGAAACAGCCTTCGACATCGACGACATATCCGAGGGGTACCACGCCTTCCTGGAGCACTGGAGCCACCCCGTCCCGGCCAACGGCGCCATCGACGACCTGGCCCGCCAGCTCCTCCTGCACACCGACTGGCTCGGCCTCGTACGCCGCGACCCCCACCTCCCCGCCGAGCACCTGCCGGCCGACTGGCCGGCGGCCCGCGCCGAGGAGCTTTTCCAGTCCCTGGCCCACCGCTACGCGGGGCCGGCCCGCCGCGAGGCCGCCCGGCTGCTCGACACCATTGCGGTCCCGGAGGCGGGCGCCGCCCGCTAGGGAGTGTCCGGTCCGGCCAACGGCCGGAGACGGCCCTACGGCCTCGTTCATGCGGTCCTCACAGGCTTCCGCAACAACCTTGGGCATTCTATTGACGGCCGTCGAAAATCAGCCTTACATTCGTCGCGCCCGTCCCCCGCGCCCGTGCCCGCACCTCGACCGCACCAGGGAAGCCCCCGTGCCCACTGAGACAAGCCCCTCCAAGGGCCACCCCGAAGGCCATGTCCACGACCTCGCCGGCAAACTGCCCGTGGGCACGCTGATCGCAGGCTGCCTCGCCGTCTGCCTCGCCCAGATAGCCCTCGCCATCCCCGCCACCCTCAACGGCCTCTTCCAGCAGGACCTCCACCCGATCGGTTCCCAGCTCACCTGGATCTCGGACGCCTTCCTGCTGCCCGTGACCGTGCTGGAGCTGACCTTCGGCGTGCTGGGTGACCTCTTCGGACGCAAGCGCCTGCTCGTCGGCGGATCGGCCCTCATCGTCCTCGGCGAGGCCGTCGCCGCCGCCAGCAGCGGCGTGCACCAGCTTTGGATCGGCCAGGTCATAGCCGGCCTCGGCGCCGCCGCGCTGTTCCCGACCTCCCTCGCCGTCATCGCCGCCGGTACCCACACCGCCCGCGACCGTGCCCGTACGATCACGATCTGGGCCGCCGCCCTCTCCAGCGGCGGCTTCATCGCCCCGGTCCTCGGCGGCGTCACCGGCAACTACGGCTCATGGCGCTGGTCGTTCATCGTCGTGGCCGCACTCGGCGCCGTAAGCGCATCGGTCAGCCGGCTGCTGGCGCGCGACTCCAGCGCCCCCGAGGGCCGTTCCCTCGACCTCGGCGGCCAGATCACCATCGGCGTCGGTATGTTCGCCCTGCTCTACGCGGTCATCCAGGGCCCCGCCGACGGCTGGTCCGCCCCTGCCGTCGTCACCGCGTTCGTCGTCGCGGCCGTCTTCATCGCCCTGTTCGTCGTTGCCGAGACCCGTGCCCGCTCACCCCTGCTGCGGCTCGACCTCTTCGCCAACCGCGCCTTCGCCGTCGCCTCGATCGTCGCCGTGGTCGGCATGTTCAGCTTCCTCGGCACCGCCTACGCCACCAGCATCCGGCTCGGGCCGATCCAGCATCAGAGCCCGCTGCGCTCCTCCGTCGCCTTCATCATGCTCAACGGCTTCAACCTGCTCCTCATGCCGCTGATCTCGCGGCTCCTGGAACGCGTCAGCTCCCGCTGGATCCTCACCGCCGGCCTGGCCCTGATCGCCGCGGGTGACCTGCTCGCCGCCCGTCTGCCCGTCAGCGACCTCACTCTCACCGCCCTCATCCTCCCCCTGGGCCTCGTCGGCATCGGCTTCGCGCTCACCGTCTCCTCCATCACCGCCACGGCCGTCAACACCGTTCCCGTCCGCTACGCCGGCATGGCCAGCGCCTCCACCAGCCTCCTGCGCGACTTCGGCTTCACCCTCGGCCCCGCCGTCATCGGCGCCATCGCCCTCAGCAACGCCGCCTCCCACTTCACCACCAGCCTCGCCTCCTCCTCCCTCAGCCCTGCGGCCAAGGCGGCGGCCACCGCGGTGGTCAAGGAAGGCGGCCCCCTCGCCGTCAACTCCGTACCGGCCGCCTCCCCGCCGGGCGCCGCCCACTCCATCGCCCTGGACGCCCTCGGCAACGGCTACTCCCTCGGCTACGTCATCTGCGGTATCGCCGCCCTCGCCTCCTGCCTCCTGACCCTCGCCGCTCTGCGGGGCCGCGGTCCCGACACGGTCGCGAGCGAGAACGCACCGGCGCAGGCACGAGGACGGAGCTTTGTCAGCCGACGGGGGCCAGCGTGAGATACGCCAGCCCGAGAACCCCGCGATAGCCGCTCAGCCAGGTGGCCCGGTGCCTGTCCACGCGCTCGCGGGTCTCGGCGGCCACAGGCTGGTCGCCATTGACCGATAGCCATTCCTCCAGGTCGGACTGGTACCCGGACTCGAATTCCTCCCACTCGTCGTTGTTCGCCGTCTCGATCCAAACCGGCCGGAATCCGGCGTCGATGGAAATATCCACGAGTCCGGCAAGATCGTGGTATTCGCCGGCGGAAGCGTCCGGCCACATGGCCGCGAGTTCGGCGACGTTGGGAGTGCGCTGCCAGAAGCCCTCGCCGAGAAGGACCCGTCCACCGGGAGTGACCAGGCTGCGGAGCGCCCGGAGCGCGGCGGCGGTGTGGTGGGGTGGCGCGGCATCGCTGAGGGCATGGCTGGCGCCGAGGCACAGGACGAGGTCGGCAGGCCCACGGGTGGTCCCCGAGGCAGACTCCTCGACGAACTCAGCGCGGTCGGCGAGCCCGCGTGCCTCGGCGTTGCCACGGCCCCGGGCCAGGTCGTCAACATTTACGTCTATGCCCAGGCCGGTGGCCCCGGGCGCGGCGTCGAGGACGCGGAGCATCAACTCGCCCCAGCCGCAGCCGATGTCGATGACAGTGGCCGGACTCGTCCGGGTGAGCCGCTGGGTAAGACGCGCGGCCCGCGCCTCGGAGAGGGGCCCGTGGAAGGTGAGGGCGGTGAGCCGCGGCGGGAGATCGATGTCAGACATACGGCGGAACGCTACGTCCCGCACCTACGCGGAGCGACTGGTTTGTTTGTCCGGGCGATGTCGTGCAAGCGTGCGTCCGCATGAATGACCGAGGAAATGCGGCGTTGTCACAGGCAGTCCGGCTGCGCGAGCAAGGAGAGACCTCACAGGCCCGCGAGCAGCTCTTGACCCTGGCGGACCGCTACCCGGAAGACCCGGAGATCGCCCATCACACCGCATGGGTACACGATGTGCTGGGGCTGGAGGTGGCGGCTGTCCCGCTCTACGAACGGGCCCTGAGCGGCTCCAGCCTCTCGGAAGAGGACCGCTGCGGGGCTTTCCTGGGCCTGGGTGTCCGCGGCGCGCAGCGGGATCACCTTCCCCAGGACGGCCTTGGTTCCGACGAAACGGAACTTGCCGACCGAGGGGGCGAAGTCCGTCAGCGGCAGGATCTTCTCCCCGTTCGGACCGCCCACGTTCGGACCGCGGCCGGTCAGGCCGTAGTACTCGTTGGACGAGCCCGGGCCGCTGAAACCCGCGGCGGGTGTGTAGCTGAACGAGCCGTCCTGGTTCAGCTCCAGCGAGCCGTGCGCGGGCGCCGTGTGCGAGACCAGCGTGACGGGGCGCCCGCCGTCGTTACGAAGGACCCCCTGGCCGGAGACGGTCAGCTTCTGGCCGGCCTTCGTGTGGAAGGCGTCGCTGCGCGCGTCCAGCCGGTCGCCGCCGGTGCGGCCGGGCATCCCGGCGTTTGCCGTCCCGCCGCCCAGCAGGGACAGCACGAGTGCCGTGGCCGCCGCGGTGGCGGTGCCCAGAGGGTTCGATTCTCCTCGGTCTGCGCGTCCCGCGACGCGTGCTGGGCGCGAGTCCGATCAGCACGAATGGACGGATGTCGAGTTCGGCACAAAGGGACGCTGAACACCCGGGGCACAACGGGCGACCGGCCGTACCATGCACGCTTTTGCGGGTCCCGCGTCGAATAACGAAAGCCGCCGGAACTCTGACGAACCGGTCTACGTCCTACATGTCGTGATGATGAAACGTGCGCAGCAGAGCCCGCACCGGCCAAGGGTCGGTATACGTTGACGCCCTCTGCGCCGCCCCAGCCCCATGGGGCGCCCGCCGCGGCGTCCATAACCGCGACATCCGGTCGCGCCGCGCACCGACGGCCGGCCCGGCACCGTTGGCTGCGGCGGGTGGCGAAGACCCTGTTGGCAGTCGGAGTCGTGACACTGGCCGCAGGTGTCGCCCTGGCGGCACTGACACCAGGCGTGGGCGACGCCGAGCAACGAGCGGCCGCTATCGACAGCACCCATCATGTCGCCGGCCCCACCACCGCCGTGCCCACGCGATTCGCCACCGCACTCATCGCCACCGAGGACTCCCGTTTCTACTCCAATCCCGGCATCGATGTCCTCAGCCTGGGGCGTAGCGCGGTGGCGGCGCTCACAGGCAGCGTCGACCAGGGCGGGGCGACACTTGAGCAGCAGCTGGCCAAACAGCTCTACTACGGCGGCCTGGACGGCGGCGTCACGGCCAAGGCCGGACAGGTGACGCTGGCGGTCAAGCTCGACACCGGCTACAGCAAACAGCAGGTTCTGCAGATGTACGCCGCAGTGGTGTACTTCGGGAACGGCTACTACGGCCTGGACGCGGCCAGCCACGGCTACTTCGGGGTGTCGCCGAGCCACTTGACCTGGGGCCAGGCGGCACTGCTGGCCGGGCTCGTACAAGCTCCGTCGGCCTACGACCCGGTCAACCACCGATCGCTCGCGACCTCGCGTCAAAGGCATGTGCTGGACCGGTTGGTTGCCACCGGCCAACTCAGTTCGGCCGAGGCCGCCACTGCTGCCGCAGCACCACTGCACCTCGTCGCCGGTAACACCGGGTCCTAGATTCCGGGCGGGGCCTGGCTCTGTTCCTTCAGCGTAGGATTTGATTCCACCTTTAGTTCAAGCATTCTCCTGGCCCCTTCCGTCCTGATGATCTCGCTTCGGACGACAGTTTCCAGATCACGGAAGAACAGATCCCTGTCGTCATTCAGGAGGACATAGTCGTACATCCAGGCCCACTGAGTTGATCAGTGCGGATACGCAACCGCTGGGCGGCCTCGCCCTGCTGGCCGCGGAGGACCAGCCGGTGCCGCAGCTCATCCTCGGAGGTGGTGGTCACAAAGATCCCGATCACCCGGCGCTTGGACGCGGTCCGCACCCGGACGAAACCGCTGGGGTCGAGTTCGGTGAGCAGCGGATCGGTGTCGGTGACCTCCAGCAGGGAGCTCGGGGAGCCGTAGTAGCTCGCCGCATACGTACGCGTGTACTCGAAAATCGTGCCTTCACTGTGAAGCCTGAAGAATTCGTCTTCCGGTACGAAGTGGTAATCGACCCCCGGAATTTCATGTTCGCGTGGCAGCCGTGTCGTGTATGTCGGAATGCGCCGCAGGAGGGATCGTTCGGTGAGAAATCGCAATGCCGTACCTTTTCCGGCCCCACTGGGGCCGGAAACTACGAACATGAGCGGTCGCGCATCCAGATGCGTCATCGCTGATTGCTCCCTCGCTTTCCGCCGAACGATCCCCAAGCCTGGCAGGTGCCCAAAGGATGGCACAGGGTTCCGCGCGACGCGCGACTACGGCGTGATGGTGACAGTGCCGTGGTCCGAGAGGTTGGTGGGATTCACCTGGCTGACCGTGGTGGCCGGGGTCGTGCTGCCGGGCATCACGATGTTGCTCAGCGCGACCCCGCTGATGGGGGCGCCGGGCAGCCGGCACATAGACGGCCTAGAGCTTGTCAGGGCCACCTCATGGACCGTTGCCGGAGACGCCGACCGTGGCACTCAGTGCGGACGGCTCAGTGGGCCAAGGCGCCGTACTTTGAGGGTGTTGTCCGTGCGGGTGGTCTGCTGACCGTCGGGGCCGGTCTGGCTCCGCTGGTGCTCTTCGCTGAGCAGCACCTCCCACTGCTCATCCGGGAGGTCAAGGGATTCGAGGACCTCTTCCGGCGTGGGAAAGTGCACATCGGGATGGGGGCTGTGCTCCCAGGAGGGGTAGCCCGCGTGCCCCTCGACCAGGAGCACCCCGCCGGGCGCGACGGCCGAGGCAGCGGTCCGCAGGATCTTCTCCCGGGGCATATCACCGGGGGAGTACAGGAACTGGGCGGAGACGAGATCGAAACTGCCGACCGGGAAGGACGCTCCGAGGTCGTGCCGTTGAAAGTCGATGCGGTCGGCGACTTCTGCCGCCGCCGCGTGCTGGGCCGCACGGTCGAGGGCGATCTGGGAGATGTCGGTGGCGGTGACACGCCACCCTTGCCGTGCGAGCCAGATCGCGTCGGCCCCCTCGCCGCATCCCAGATCCAGGGCCCTGCCCGGCTCCAGGCCGGTCACTTCACGGACCAGGACGATGTTGGGGTTCCCGCTCCAGATCCGGTCGCTCTCGCTGTAACGGCTGTCCCAGAGCTGCTCGTTCGAGGTGTTGTCATCAGTCATCAGCATGTCCCCCTTCGTAGCTTCCTGTCCCGTTTGCGTACTCGCGCGAAGCACCTCCGCCCACGGGAGATACTCCCCCGGCACCTCATCGCCTGCCAAACTTCCTTGCCGAGACGGCAAAAACAGGGGGCACCCGGACGGATATTATTCCTCTGCGTGACTTTCCGATTACAGACACCGCCACCAGCCCGCCGAGGAGCTCGCCATGCCCGTACCAACACCTGAGCAGGAGGCGGCCGTCGAGGCCTTCCAGGCAGGGGGCCATCTGGTCCTGCAGGCCGGTGCTGGAACCGGAAAGACGACCACGCTCTCCTTGCTTGCGGCGGCGACGCCACGGCGGGGCCGGTACATCGCGTTCAACAAGTCGATCGCCACCGACGCATCAGGGAAGTTCCCGGGCAATGTGGCGTGCCGAACGGCGCACTCACTCGCCTACGGTGCGGTCGGGCGCCTCTACTCTGCGCGCATGAACGCGCCTCGCATCGCCGGCTGGAAAACGGGCATGGCCCTGGGCGTCAACATGACCGTCCGGATCGGCGGGCGCAATGTGAGCAACAAGGCTCTCTCCTATACCGTGCTGCGGACCGTGACCCGCTTCTGCCAGTCGGCGGACCGGACGATCAGCCATCACCACGTACCGCGGTTGCGCGGCATCGAGGCCGAGGAAACGCACGCTCAGCTCGTGGACATCGTGCTGCCGTACGCACAAAAGGCGTGGGCAGACCTCCAGCACCCCGAAGAGGGCGTCGTACGGTTCGACCACGACCACTACCTCAAGATCTGGGCGCTGAGCGAACCGAGAATCGCGGCTGACTTCCTGCTCCTGGACGAGGCCCAGGACACCAACCCGGTGGTCGAGCAGGTCTTCAACGCCCAACGGGACCACGCCCAACTGGTGATGGTCGGGGACTCCGCCCAGGCGATCTACGGATGGCGCGGTGCCCGCGATGTCATGACCGGCTTCGACGGCACCCAGCTCAGCCTCTCGCGGTCCTTCCGCTTCGGCCCCGCCCTCGCCGCCGAGGCCAACCGCTGGCTCTCCATCGTCGACGCGCCGATCCGGCTGGACGGCACCCCCACGATCGACACCCAGGTCGGGATCGGGACGGTGCCGGCCCCGCAAGCCATCCTGTGCCGGTCCAACGTCGGCGCGATGGTCGAGGTGATGAGGCTGCTGGAAGCGGGGCGCCGGGTATCGCTCGTCGGAGGCGGAAGCGCGCTGAGCGCCCTGGCCGGGGCTGCCCAGGACCTCAAGTCGGGCAAGCGCACGACCCACCCGGAGCTGATCCTGTTCGATTCATGGGGCGAGCTCCAGGAATACGCCGAATACGACCCGGCCGGCCGTGATCTGCTCCCCCTCGTCGAGCTCATCGACGAGCACGGCGCCGACATCATCCTTGACGCCGTGGCCCGGCTCTCCGACGAGCAACGGGCCGACGTGGCCGTCTCCACAGCGCACAAGGCCAAGGGCCGCGAGTGGGACTCGGTACGTATCGCCGACGACTTCACCGGGCCGGAGGACAAGGACGAAGAGGACGAGAACGGTGACCCGATCGCCGGTGACATCGATGACGCCGAGGCCCGCCTCGCCTACGTCGCGGTCACCCGTGCCCGCCACCACATCGACATCGGCGGCCTCTCCTGGATCAACCATCACCCAGCCGGCGACCCTGACCGGGCACTCCCCCGGCAGCGCGCCGCCCAACCGACCGGCTGGGACACCCTGGGGGCGGCCCCCGTCAAGTGATCGCGGCGGGATCCGGGGACGCCACAGGGAAGGCGAGTAGTCCTCACAGCTGACGCTCAAGCCCCTGGACTATCGTGCGGGCCTGCCCGAGCGGCAGCCGTCAACACGGCTACCCCGTAGGCCATTTGACGTGACATCACATTTTTTGGTCGACAACCGGAGACCGGCTCACGTTCGAAGGCCCGCGAATCCCCCCACCGAGAGGCCAGAACCGATGAACCGAAGCTCCATCACAAGATTCGGCACCGCGCTGCCCGCCGCCGCGACACTGGCCGCCCTGGCCCTCGGAGCCGCCCCCGGCGCCTCCGCCGATCCAAGCGACGGTCACACCTCCGGCGACCGTTCCCCCTCGGACAGCTCGTGCGGCACCTCCGCAACCTCCAGCGGCCGCTATTCCCAGGGCAAAGGCACCGTCTCCCGGAGCAATGCGGCCTACAGCACCACCACTCCCGACGCCAACACCGTCCTGATCAGCGGCGGCACCTTCAACCTGGACACCGCCTCGGTCACCAAGAGCGGCGACACCTCGGACGACGTAAACAGCGGCCTGTACGGCCAGAACGCGGCGATACTGACCGAATACGGCGCCAAAACCAACCTGACCGCCACCGATATCACCACCGACGGCCGGGGCGCCAACGGACTCGTATCCACCAACGACGGCACGGCCGTCACCATGACCGGCTGCGGCATCACCACTTCCGGAGCGCTGTCCCACGCCGCCTACGTGGCCAACGGTGCCGCCCTCTCAGTGCACGACGTCACGCTGTCCACCTCCGGGGAGCAGTCAGCCGCCGCTGCGACGGGCTGGGCCGACGGCACCCTGACCATGACCGGCGGCTCCGCCACCGCCACCGGCCCCGGCTCTGCCGGCCTCTACTCCACTGCCAAGGTCACCGCGAGCGATGCCGTCATCACCTCCGGCGCCGACTACGGTGCCGTCGTCGACGGCGACAACTCCCTCACCCTCAACAACGACACCACCTCGGGTCACTCCGGCGGCGTCCAGGCGTGGAGCAGCGGCGGCAAGGTTCCCGGCACCGCCAGGATCACGGTGAACGGCGGCTCCCTCGACGCGACGGACAGCGACGATTTCTCCGTCGAAGGCGCCAACGCGGACATCACCGTCCAAGGCGGCGCCACCCTCACCGCGAGCGGCTGTCTGCTCAACGCGGCCGACGGCAGCACCGCCGCCCTCACCGCCTCCGGCGAGACCCTCAGCGGCGACGTCCGCACGGACAGCACCAGCACCGCCGCGGTGACCCTGGCCGACAGCTCCAGCCTGTCCGGCACCCTCGGCGAGTCCTCCCTGACCCTGGACGAGACCAGCAACTGGAACGTCACCGGGAACTCGGTGCTGACCTCGTTTTCTCCGACACCGCGGGCATACCCGGCACCACCATCGCGAACATCACCGGAAACGGCTACACGGTCACCTACGACTCGTCCCTGCCGGCCAACACCGCGCTCGACGGCAGGACATACGACCTCCAGGGCGGCGGCACCCTCGAACCCGCGTCCTGACCCCGGCACCCGCCCCGGCCGGGATCCGCACGCGCCCCGGCCGGGTCCGGCATCCGATCTCCCAGGTCAGAATGGACCGGCCGCACCGAACCCAGCACTCCGGCGGCCACCCGTGCCCCTCTCCTACGGTGGCTCGGAGCAGTACCGTGGCCGGCTCGTCGGGGGATGCCTCAGCTCCGCAGGTGCCCCAGCACGGATCGCACCGCGCGGTCCACGGCGTGGCGCGCCTGGTCGGTGTGGTCGACCGTCTCGAACCCGTGGTGGCCGAGCGGTATGTCGATCACCTCGATATCGGCTTCGCAGTCCTTGGCGGCGGTCAGGAATTCCTCGACCGTCGCCGCGATCGCCGCGCTCTCCAGCCCCACCCGGGTCAACACGATCGGCAATCGCCCCGCGGCACGTACCGCAGCCGCAGGGCGGAATCGGGAATCGGCGAGCCGCCAGTTCGGCAGCGGCGCGAGGATGGGATAGGTCGCCGCCACACACCGCAACCATGGCGGAGGCGCCGTGAGCCACTCTGCCGACAACAGCCCGCCACTGGAGAAGTACCACAGCGCGACGCGTTCCCCGTCGACGCGCGGATCAGCTCGTACGAACTCGACCGCTTCGGCGACATCCTCGGCGGCACGCCCGTAGTCGGCGAGATCGTGGAGCCGGTGATCCAGCGTCACACCGACCGCCCCCAGACTCGCCACGTACTGGCCGTAGCCGACAAAGGTCCGCCAGTCCCGCGGCGTCGGTCGCATGTCGGGGGGAATCGGGCCGCCATGGACGAACACCACCGCCGGCCGGGGGTGTTCGGCGTCAGGCAGGTCATCAGGCAGATAGAGATCGACCCGTCCCACCCGCTCGCGACGCCGCTCTGGTATATCCATGAGGAAAGGCCGAAGATGTGCGGGCTGCTCGCTCACCGCCCCGGTCACTCGGTGCCCTTCTCCTGCGGCGGCTCGGAGCAGTACCCCGGCCAGCTCGTCGGGGCAGGAGAGCATCGGCCAGTGCCCGGTGTCGAGTTCGAAGAAGCTCACCCGGCGGTCGGTGAGCGCCTTGAGGCGGGGGTCCCCCAATCCCGCCTGAGCCTCGACCATGGCGATGCTCGACCCGTTGGCGGTGCACAGGACGCCGGTCGTCGGCAGCTCGCAGACCGCACCCGACAGCCGGAGCGGCCGGGTGAGCGTGCCCAGCGGCTGCGGCGTGGCGCTTCGGGCCAGCTGTGCCAGCGCGTCTGCGGGGATGCCGGCGATGCTGCCCCAGCGCTGCCACTCGTCGAGCGGCGGCGGGGGGAACCGCCAGTCGTCCTCGGCCGGCTCAGCCTGCTCGGCCTCCTCGGCCCGGTGCGGCCGCCGGTCGCGGACCGCCTGGTCGGGCATCAGTTTGAGGGCCGAGTCGCCGTCCTGTGGCAGGCCTGTGTCCAGGGAGACAATCCGGGCGATCCGCTCCGGGCGCCGGTCGGCGGCGCCGAGCACCGGGTAGATGCCGTAGCAGTGACCGACCATCACCACGTCCGGCGCGTCCACCTGGTCGATCTGCCGCACCAGATCCTGGATATGCGTCTCCAGGTCCGTGTCAGGGCCAGCCAGATGGAGGCGGTCACCCATGCCGGTGAGCGTCACCGGATACACCTCGGCCCCCGATTCCCGCAGCCGAGTGGCTGCCTCCCGCCATATCCAGCCGCCGGTGTAGGTGCCCGACACCAAGATGAATGCCGTCATGAACGTCTCCCCGCATGCCTTGGTCCGCGGGGCCGTCCGCACCGGCCGTCCGCGCTCGCCGGTACTGTAGGAACTCCCCCTGAGGGAGGTTCAAGCCGTGCCCCCTGAAAGCATGTGGACCATCGGAGAGCTCGCCGAGCACGCGGGCGTCACCGTCAAGACCGTCCGCTTCTACTCGGACCGCGGTCTGCTGCCCGAAACCGCCCGCAGCGTCGGCGGCCACCGCCGGTACGGTCCCGAGGCGCTCGAACGGCTCCGTATGATCCGCTCCCTGCGCACCCTCGACCTGCCGGTCCCGGCAGTAGGCCGGATCCTCGACCAGGAGGACGCGCTGGAGGACGTCATCGCGGGGCAGCTGCGGGAGATCGGCTCGCGGCTGGCCGCCCTGCGCTGGCGGGAGGCCGCCCTCCAGCTGCTCCAGGACTGCGCCCCCGAGGAACGAGCCGAGCGGCTGCGTCTGATCGGTGCCGTGTCCGCCCCGCCCAGCACAGCCGCGCTGGCGCGCTTCTGGCGGCGCTGGCTGCCCCCGCGGCTCCCGGCCCGGCTGGTCTCCGCGATCGTCGAACAGGCGGTTCCGCAGCTCCCCGAAGGACCGACCCCGGCCCAGGTGCTGGCCTTCGCCCGGCTGCATGCCCTCGTCTCCGCCCCCTGCCCCGGCACCGGTCACGGCCAGCCCGCGGCACACCGGCCCAACGGGGGCCGCCCGGCCGTGCTCTACGACGGTCTCCGCGAGGCGTACGCACTGGCATCGCCGGAACTGCGGGCACAGCGGCCACCGCGTGAGGGCGAGGCACTCGACTGCTTCGTCTCCGCCTATGCCGGCTCACGCGGCACGCGCGACACTCCCGCCTTCCGCCACCAGCTCAGCGGTGTGCTCGCTGCGGATCCCCGTATCGACCGCTACTGGCAACTCACCGCCGAACTGTCCGGCCCGTCGGAACCGACCGCCGGTGCCGCCCACGACTGGCTCCTCGCCGCCCTGGACACCCAGAGCGCGGCCGGCCGCCTGAACACGACGCCGAAGGACTGCAGGTAGTAGGGGCGTTCATCGAGCGCATCGTGACGTTCCTCGACTCCCTGATGAACGCGCCCGGCTCCGTCCACTCAATGGGGCGCATCCGGTAGACCGGCCCGCCATCCGCCGGCCGCGCCGCGGTCGTGCAGGCGATCCGGATCCGGCGGCCGCGAAGGTGGGTGATTGCGGCAACGTCGTCGAACCGCGGGTCGCCACCGCGCCCGGCTGTCCCTCTTGAAAAGCATGGGCAGCACACGCGACAACGCCGAAACCGGCTTCATCCGCAGCTTCGACGGAGCCGTGGACCGCTTCCACTCGACCGTGATCGCACCCCTGGAACCGCGCCCCACCCGCGGCCGCGGCCGATCGGAGTCACCGATCCGCGCGCGCACGGCGGCGACCGGGCCGACTGGAGGGGCTGACCGCCTCGGAGCAAGCCAGGCTTCCCGGGATCGAACGCTGGCACCGGGAGCTGTCCGGCTACGCAGCCGTGCAGAGCACCCGGCCGCAGACCCTGGCCTACGGCCTGGCCGACTCCCCGTCCGGCCAGCTGGCGTGGAACCTCGACTGGTTCGCGGCGCACGGCGACAAGCCGGACGTGCTCGACCGCGACGCCGTCCTGACGAATGTGTCGATCTACTGGTTCACCAACACCGCCGGGTCGGCCGGCCGGCTCTACAAGGAAGCCGCGTCGGCGTGGGCCGCGCCGCCGGAGAACTCCGGGGTGCCCACCGGCGTGGCGGTGTTCGCAGGCGACGGGGCGATCCGCCGGCTGGCCGAGCCGGTTCATTCGATCGTGCACTGGTCGGAGTTCGACACGGGAGGGCACTTCGCGGCGATGGAGGTGCCGGAACTGCTGGTCGGCGACGTGCGGGCGTTCTTCCGCACGCTCCGCTGACGCCCATGACGCAGCCGGGGCACCGGCCGGCCGGACTGCCTGCGGCGGTCGCCGTGGTGGAGTCGGCACGGCCGATTACTCGCCGGTCACGCCCAGGACCTTCATCGGGACGCCGCGGCGGGCTCATCCCTGACCCTGTCCCCCAGCATCGCTGGACTGGACTGCCGTCACGTGCTCGTGCTTGGCGGTTGTCGCCGCGGTCAGCCATTCGTTGGCCAACTGGTTCATGGCGAGCTGTTGTTGGGCGGTCAGTGCGGTCGCGGCCAGGCGCTTGCGGATCGTGATGACGTGGGTGGGGATGCGGAGGCGCAGGGCGCATTCGCCGTCGGCTGTCGCGACGGCGATCTCCCGCCGTCGTAGGGCGGCCGTGGCGCCCTGTTTGCGGTAGGCGGCTTTGAGTTGGTCCTGCGCGTCGGCCGGGAGGGCGTAGTGGTAGCCGGCGGCGGTCATGCAGGTGCTCCATTTTCGCATCAGAGCCGAGAAGCCGGGGTCGTGCTGGACGCGGGTGTCAAGGGTAGCGCTGAGGTTCTGCGGAACGGATCTCAGTTGGGCGTAGGTCACCATGCTGCCGTAGAGCCTTTTGCGGGCGGCGGGTTCGCAGCCTCTGATCGAGAGGGTCAGGGTGGTGCCGGGCATCCGGATGTCGCGCAGGTCGGAGGTGGTGCCGCGCAAGGCGCGCATGAATGCTGTCGCCTGCTTTTCGGGGAGTCGCCGGATGTATTGGTCGTTCGTCTTTTTCGCCGCTTTCGTGGCCGCGCTCGACGTTGATTCATGGGACGCGCTGGAGGCGTATTGGGCGTACAACCCGTATCCCTGGACGCCTCGTTGGGAGAGGTCCACACCGAGGTCCGGCGGCGCCGAGGTGTCGACCACGTAGGGAAATCGTAGGGCCTGCATGCAGGAATGGATGAGTTCGGACTCAGCGAGGGAAAGGGCCTTCTCATTACTGGTGTAGGAACCTGATCTGGTCAGCAGGTCGAGTGCGGCCGGGGTGATGCCGGAGGCGGAGGTGGATTGGGACGCGGCACGGCTCGAGCAGCCGGCCAGGGCGAGCACGCCGGTGACGGCGCAGGCGAGGAGGGCGCGGCTTGCGGAGGTACGTGGCCGTGGGCGGAAGGCAAGGGACATGGGCTGGTACTCCGTCGAACGGGACGCCCCTGGGGCCGGGGCCGCCGGAGCGGCCGCCCCCGGTCCCAGGGGGTCATCACGGGCCGGTGAGGAACCCGGATGCGGTCAGGGCGCTTGCCAGGAGTTGGCCGAGACCAGGTTGTTGAAGGTGGAGTTGAAGTCCCCGCCCGTTCCGCGGTAGACGATGCCCACGGATCCCGAGTAGCCCGCGTCGGTCCACACCAGGGCGTTGTCGTTCACACCGTCGTTGTAGTCGGACGAGGCACAGTCGTTCCACGTCCCGCTGGGGCAGGAACTGTGCGAGAAAGCAGTCCAGTTGGAATTCGTACCGGACAGCTTCCCAGGCCCGTCGGAGTAGCCCGTACCGTTCCAGAAGCAGAAATACGTTGCCGAGCAACCGGACGGCACGGCGGCCGGCTTGACGACCGCGGCGGACAGATACGACGAGGCGGATGCGGAACTGTTCTTGTTCGCGGGTACGGGTGAGCTGGCGGAGGCTGTGCCGGCCAGCGAACCGAGCAGCAGGAAGGCTCCTGCCAGCGCGGTCAGTGATCTCTTCACGATGATGTCCCCCTTGGGATCAGTGAATTGGCGGAAAAGCGCCCCAACCAATGCAAGGCAAGGGCGGTTGACCGCATGACACGTTGCCATGGGAGCTCGGGCCCGGCCATGATGTGTCAGCAGACCTTCAATGCCGAGGTCCCACGGGGGGAATGGCATGCTCCGAATTCATTTCACTGATGCGGACCTGGCCCGGATCAGGTTGGCGGCGGAGCCGGATCCGCTCTGGGAGACCGCCCTGAGCTTGCACCGCTTCCAGATCCGGCGCGGCCAGTGGGCCTACACCGACTGGCACCGCGAAACCGGTGAACGGCTGCGGGAGCAAGGGCTCTGGCAGGTTGTGCGGACCGTGCTGCTGCCGCTGTTCCCCAGGGCCGCGTACTTCCCGGACTTCCTCAACCCGGCCGCCGCCGCGGAGGGGCTCGAAGCGGGGCTCGAAGCCATCGTGGCCACCCCAGGGCACCGGGTGATGCACGAAGTGGGCATTCTGGACAGGGTCGTCGGGGCACCGGCCTGGGCGGCGGGGCTGGGCGACATGGATCGCCGCAGGGAGCTGGCCGGGATGATCCGGTCCTACTACCACGCCGCGGTCGCGCCGTACGGCGAGCAGGTGGCCGCCCATCTCGACGCCGAACGGTCCTACCGGGGAAGGTCGTTGATCAGCGGCGGCGCGGAGCACATGCTCGCCGGGTTCAGCCCGCTGATGCGCTGGGACCCGCCCGTCCTGCACGTGACGTACCCGGTCGAACGCGACCTCCGTCTCGACGGGCGCGGCCTGCTGCTGATCCCCTCGTACTTCTGCTGGCGGACCCCGGTCGCGCTCGCCGATCCGGAGCTACCGCCGGTCCTGGTGTATCCCCTGCGCCACAAGCGGCCGAGCGCCGGGGACGGCGTGTACGGCACAGAACCGCTGGGCGCGCTGCTCGGCCACACGTGTGCCGCCATCCTGAGCGCCACGGCGGCCGGCGCCACGACCGGTGAACTTGCCCGTGCCGCGGGGGTGTCCGCGTCCTGCGCCAGCCACCACACCGGGGTGTTGCGCAAGGCGGGCCTGATCAGCAGCAACCGCCACGCCACGTGCATGCTGCACACCCTCACCCCTCTCGGCGCCTCGGTCCTGCGCGGGCCGTCCGAAGGCGGGTCGGTGCCGCAGGGGAGCCGACAGGCGCCTCGCCCGCCTTCGGCGAGCCGCTAGCCGCACGCCGCCGACGGCACGACAGCGGCATCCGCAGGACGTCGCACTCGCCGTCCGTGATCACCAGGATCGGTGCCGCCGACGGGAAGTCCTCGGCCCGTTGGAGGAGGTCGATGCCGGGCTGCAGCGCAGTCCCGCCGCGCCCCCGGACCCTTACCCGCTAACAGGCGCGGTCAAGGCCGCAGCGGTGACCGCACTCGGCGGCCGGCGGCCCTTCGTCAGCGACGAATTCGACCTCGCCGCTCAGGCCGGCGCGCCCGAACTCACCGAAGAATACGCGGCGCTGAACTACGGAACCCGTCGGGCCTTCGAACTGGGCGCCCCGGAATCCGTCGAGGGCGAGGACTCCCCGCTGCCCGGCGGCACCTGGGGCGTACGCACCTATCGAACGGCCGACGGCCTGCCGGTGCGCGTCGCAGCCGTACCCTCCAGCGCCCGGAGAAGCGCCGCGCGGACACCTCCGACACCTACGCCTTCTAGCGCAGCACGCCGCCGCCCTGCGGATGCTGGGCTTGCCGTACGGGGGTCGAAATCGACACCGTCGGCAACGACCCGGGCTCGGTACCGGGCGCGGTGGCACAGTCGTTCAGCGCCAAGTACCTGCTGGAGGTGTGCTCACTGCGCACACTCCTCGCGGCGCACCACTGAATCGGCCGATCAGGCATACGCGGCAAGCGCTCGTCCAGCGTCCATACTGTCGCCGTCACTCCGGACGTACGGGCCAGATACCGGTCGCGCTCGATGAGGATGTTCGGGTCGCCGCAGGCGAGGCGGTTGCACGCATGCTCCACGAGGGTGCTGCCCGTGCTGCCGCCGTCGATCAAGGTGTTGAGGTGGGCCGCGTTCCACTCCACCTCGTTGAGCGCCCACGGTGCCTTGCCCTCCACCACCGTGCGCAGGACCCCGGCGAACCGATCGGCGCACGTCCGTCGGTGCCGACCGTCCGATATCTGGGCGATGTGGTTGCCGGTCTCGATGACGGCGGTCACCGGCAGCAGCAAGTCACAGTCGCGGGCCTCGCGCTTGCGTTGCAGCTCTGCGATCACCTTGTCCCGGTTCTGGCACTTGCCCGGAATCTCCAGGAGATTGCAGAGGATCGACGTGTCGACGAATTCCACCCTGCGCGCCACACTTCACCCGATCCCGAGCAGTCGGTCGAACTCCGTATAGTCACGATCACGGTGCTCTTGTCCCTGCAGTCGTCCCTGGGTGACCACGTCGCCCAACGGTCCGGCAGCCATGGCCGCCGGATAGCCATCCAGTTCGGTAAGCCTGGTGAGACGGCTCGTGCCCGACTCGCGGTCCCTCGAGCACACCACGACCCCTTCGTGGTCCCGGCTGTCCAGGGCGGAGAGCAACGCCGGGCTGTGGGTGGTGATCAGCACCTGAGTGCGGTTCTCCTCGCTGGCCTGCCGGACGAGTTGCAGCACTTCAGACGCTTGGGAGGGATGCAGCCCGTTCTCCAGTTCTTCAATCACCAGCATGAGAGAGTTCTCGGACTGCTGGCCCGAACTGGAAAGTCCCAGATCGAGCCCGCTCCCGCCAGTGAGGAGCGACGTGGCGATGGCGAGAAAACGCAGCATCCCGTCACTCATCTCGCGGGCCGGCGTCAGCCCGTACTCCCCCTCGTTCAGCGCCAGCATGACGTCACCGAGTTCGGAGCGGGTCACCGCTAGCGTTTCGATCTGATGGTCGGCAAGGCCGCGAAGCAACTCCACAAGCCGCCGGAACAACGGCGTGTCGCTCTTTTCGATGCGGCCGATGGCCCCGGAGAGGTTCTCCGCCGTCCGCCGGATGTGCACGTCCCGGGACGGCACGTATTGGCGCATCAGATGCGGCACCGGATCGAGATGGAAGACGGCGGAGAGGGCGGAGAGCATGGTTTCCGCACCCCAGATGGTGTCCCGCTCCCCATCGGTTTCGCCAATGATGCGCAGCGGAAGCTGCGAAGTGAGCAGTCGAGAACTGCGGAACGGCCCGCTCGGATTTCGTCCGCGCTTGCCGTTGTGCCAGGCAGCGTGGATGTCGCCAAGATCAGGGCTCGGCTCGCTGCTAACCAGCAGGGGCTTGTGCCCACTGCTGGTCGGGCCTTCGAGCCGTTCCTCGACGATCTGCACTTCCGGTTCGACCTGGATGGTCACATCGAGATGGATCGGACCGTACTCCGTGCTCACCGTGCAGCCGAGAGCGAAGCTGCCGGCTCCGTGCGGAACGCACCCCGCCAACCCGCCGCGCACCGGTCCTGCGGCGCTGCGCCGGCTTTCCAAAGCCTCGGTGATGTCCTCGCCCCGAGACAGCCGGGACAGCACTTCCAGCCCGTCCAGCGCATTGGATTTGCCGCTGCTGTTGCGACCGATCAGCACGGTCAGCGGGGCAAGCCTGAGCACCTCGCCGCGGAAACTCTTGAACGCGGTCAGGCGGACCTCTTCGATGGCCTGTGCAGTCACACTGGACAAGTTACCGCAGGGCACCGGCGCGCTGGCGGTGTGAGAAGGGCCGTTCGCGAAGCGGTCCTCAAGGAGAAGCACGAGGCAGCACGTTCCCTCACCCGCGACGACCTGCCGCGCGTTCCGTGGCTGTACGACAGCGAGCAGCGAGGCACGGAAGCTTCACGGATATGCTGGCTGTCCAGGACCGGACCGCGGCACAGCGTGCCGCCATCCACGCTGAACGCATTGAGCGGGTCAGCGCCCACCTCGTGGGCGCGGTCGAAAACCTCGCCTATGCCTCCTTCCGAGATGAGGTGTTCGCGCGGGAGACCCTGGCGGAGGTCCAGCGCGCGTACGGACTGTGGCGCAGGTGCGTCGAGGAACGGCGCAAGGACCTGGGACGGTAGGGGCCACGGCCGGATCGGTGCGCCGGACGAGGCCGAGCAGGGCGGGCTCAGGCGATCTCGACCGGCTCCACGCCGTCCTCCGCCCGGAACTGGGTGCGGTACAGCTCCGTGTATCTGCCGTCCGTCGCGAGAAGTTCGGCGTGCGTACCGCGTTCCACGATCCGTCCGTCCTCGACGACGAGGATCAGGTCGGCGGCGCGCACCGTGGAGAGGCGGTGGGCGATGACCACGGCGGTCCGGCCCTCCAGGGCTTCGGTGAGGGCCTCCTGGACCTCGGCCTCGGAGGTGTTGTCCA
Source organism: Actinacidiphila oryziradicis (assembly GCF_005047355.1). GTDB lineage: Bacteria > Actinomycetota > Actinomycetes > Streptomycetales > Streptomycetaceae > Actinacidiphila > Actinacidiphila oryziradicis. The sequence continues at coordinate 230,314 of NZ_SUMC01000006.1, read as the reverse complement.
GATGGGCGGTGGCCTCATCGAGAATGACGACACGCTGCCCGGCCAGGAGCAGCCGGGCAATGGTCATACGCTGCCGCTCACCGCCCGACAGCCGGTATCCGCGCTCCCCCACGACAGTATCGAGGCCGTCGGGAAGCTCGGCCACCAGGGCCTCGAGGCGTGCGCGGCGCAGTACGTCCCACAGTTCGCTCTCGTCGGCCTCAGGCCTGGCGAGCGATAGGTTGGCGCGGATCGTGTCGTGGAAGAGGTGGCCGTCCTGGGTGACCATGCCGACCGTGGCACGGATGGAGACGGCCGACAGGTCGCGTACGTCGATGCCGCCGACGCGTACGGCGCCCTCGTCCACGTCGTACAGGCGGGGCAGGAGCTGGGCGATGGTCGACTTGCCGGCTCCTGACGAGCCCACGAGCGCCACCGTACTGCCTGCCTCGGCGCGGAAGGAGATTCCGCGCAGGACTTCATCGCCCAGGCGGGTGTCGAGGCTCGCGACCTCCTCGAGCGAGGCGAGCGACACCTTCTCGGCGGACGGGTAGGCGAAGCGGACGTTGTCGAACTCGACGACGACGGGCCCTTCCGGGACCTCGCGGGCGTCCGGCTTGTCGGCGATGAGAGGTTCCAGGTCGAGGACTTCGAAGACCCGCTCGAAGCTGACGAGGGCGCTCATGACCTCGACTCGGGCGCCCGCCAGAGCCGTCAAAGGGGCGTAGAGGCGGGTGAGGAGCAGGGCGAGCGCGACGACCGAGCCAGCTTCGAGGGTGCCGTTGAGCGCGTAGTGGCCGCCGAGTCCGTAGACGAGTGCCAGGGCGAGGGCGGCGACCAGGGTGAGAGCCGTGATGAACCCCGACTGCGCCATGGCGGTACGCACGCCGATGTCCCGTACGCGGCGGGCACGGTCGGCGAAGTCGGCCGACTCGTCGGCGGGCCGGCCGAAGAGCTTCACCAGGGTGGCGCCGGGGGCGGAGAACCGCTCGGTCATCTGCGTACCCATAGCGGCGTTGTAGGTGGCGGCCTCCCGTTGGAGGCCGGCCATGCGGGTGCCTATCCGCCGCGCCGGCACCACGAAGACGGGCAGCAGGACGAGGGCGAGCAGGGTGATCTGCCAGGACAGGGTGAGCATGACCGCGAGGGTCAGCAGCAGGGTGACGATATTGCCGACGACTCCGGACAGGGTGTTGCTGAAGGCCCGCTGGGCGCCGATCACGTCGTTGTTGAGCCGGCTGACGAGAGCCCCCGTGCGTGTGCGGGTGAAGAAGGCGACGGGCATGCGCTGGACGTGATCGAAGACAGCGGTGCGCAGGTCGAGGATGAGGCCCTCGCCGAGGTTCGCGGACAGCCAGCGGTTCAGCAGTCCGAGTCCGGCCTCGGCGAAGGCGATCAGGGCGATGAGCACGGCCAGGGTGGTGACCCGGCCTGAATGGTTGCCGGAGACGATGGCATCGACGACCTGCCCGGCGAGGATCGGCGTCGCGACGGCGAGCAGCGCGGTCGCCACGCTGAGCAGCACGAACTGGGTGATGCGGCGGCGGTGCGGCCGCGCGAATGCTCCGACACGGCGCAGTGTGTCGCGGGCCAGGGGGCGGCGGTCCTGCGTGGCGTTCATGACGCTGTGCAGCTGGGTCCAGGCCGTGCTTTCCATGCTCATGTACGGACCGTAGGACCTCAACCGGGCTTGAGGTCAAGAAAACAGCATGACGGAACGACAAACCGGGCCTGCGGCCCGTGAAACGGGCGATATTCAGCGGCGCCATGTGCTGCCGGCGGGTACCTTCACGTCATGCTGGCCCGGTCCGGTGCCGCGTCCGCTTCGTCGAGCGAAGTGCGCCATGACGTGGTTGCGCGTGTCAGCATCCGGCCTGGCGCTGTACCCACATCGAGGTAAGTGCGGGCGGCACGCCCGACCGGGCTGGGGCGCCGACCGGTCGCGGTGGGCGCCCCTTCGTGCCTCACCTGGCCGGCTCCACCTCCTCCACTGCGACGACGGGCGCGGTGGTGTCTCGCACGCGGAGGGTGAAGCCCGGCAGCGCGATGAGGAAGGCGACGGCGGCCAGTGCGGCCGCACCGGCGAGGCCGATCTGTGCCGCGGCGGCGAAGTCGTGGTGCGAGGCGACGAGTTCGCTGAAGTACAGGGAGCTGCACAGGGCAACCCCGAGCGTAGTGCCGATCTTCATGCCGGTCTGGTACACCCCGGCCGCGGTGCTGCCCTCCCTGCGGGGTACTCGGTGCAGGGCGAGCGTCTGGTTGGCGGCGATGACACAGCCGGTGCCGCAACCGGCCACCAGCAGCGGCACGGCCAGGACCAGTCCCATGTTGGCGCCGGAGGACGTGCCCACCACCAGCGCCGTGGCGGCGAGCCCGACGGCGGTGGCGGCGGTGCCGCCGATCACCAGCCGGTGGCCGACGCGGTGCACGACACGGCCGCTGATGATCCCGCAGACCACCGAACCGATGGTGAAGACCACGGTGCACTGGGATGCCTGCATCGCCGTGTAGTGCAGTCCCGTCTGGAGGAATTGGGAGAGGACGATGAAGATGCCCGTGAACCCGCCGTACAGGGCCGCGGCGACCAGCAGGGCGACCCAGTAGTCGCGCACGCGGAACAGGCTCAGATCGACCAGCGGCTGCCTGCCGCGGCCCGGGAGACTGCGCTCGCGGAGGACGAAGACGACCAGCAGTGCGATGCCGGCCAACAGCAGCCACCACGAGCGGTTTGCCCAGCCGCCGCTCTGCAGCAGGGGCAGCATGATCGCCGTGACGGCGAGTCCGAGCAGGAGGGTGCCGGCCAGGTCGAGGCTGCTGCGCCGCTCGCTGCGCCGCCCCGCGGGCAGGATGCGCACGCCGAGGAAGAGGGCGAGCACGTCCAGCGGTATGAACAGGTAGAAGATCCAGCGCCAGCCGTCGGCCGTGCCGAAGGAATGGAGGATGACGCCGCCGAGCAGCGGGCCGATGGTCGTGGACAGGGCCACCGTGGCGCCGTAGTAGCCGAATACCCGGCCGCGTTCGCGCGGCGGGTACATCTGGTGCATCAGTCCGACGACCTGGGGGGCGATCAGGCCGGCCGAGATGCCCCTGGCGAGCCTGGCCGCGACCAGCCAGGTGGCGTCGGGTGCGACCCCGCACAGGACGCCCGTGATGATGAACAGGACCATCCCTATGAGGAAGAGCTTCCTGCGGCCGAACTCGTCCCCGAGCCGGCCGCTGGGGACCAGGATCAGGCCGAAGGTCAGCGTGTATCCGGCGATCGACCAGGTCGAGTCGGCGGACGTCAGGTGCAGGTGCTGCTGCATCGAGGGCAGCGCCACGGTCACGATGCTCACGTCGAGCAGGGTCAGGAAAGCGGCGGCGATGCAGACGGCCAGGGCCTGTGTGCGTCGCCTGGGGGTCAGTGCGAGCGTGTCGGGTGTTCCCGGTTCCCCGGGCGGCTGTGGTGTTGGCGGAGGTTCGGGTATTTCCGTGAGGCCGTCAGGCGTCTTTGCCATGGTGCACCTCTGTTTCCCATCGGCTGTCCGGGCGGGGAGTTCTGCCGTGGGGGGCGCGTGGTGCGCCCCGCCGGGGAATGCGGCTCCTGCGGTTGAGCCGCATCCGCTTCCGGTAGTGGTGGCCGGGACCGTCCCGAGCGCCGGTCCCGGCCATAGGGCTGCGGTCAGCCCACGTCGGCGACCAGGCCGGCCTTCTCCACTCCGAAGACGGCGACCGTCTCGTCGTTCTCGGGGCGCTCACCGCTGACGCCCACCGAGCCGAGCAGTTCGCCGTCCTGGTCCCGGACGAGCACGCCGCCCCGGGAGGAGGCGACGCGGCCCTCGGAGATCGCCGCCAGGGCGGCGAAGAAAGCGGGGTCGCGGGTGGCGTGCCGCGCCCCGGCGGCGCCGCCCGAGCCGGTGCCGAGGCAGCCCCATGCCTTCGCGTGGGCGATCTGGGGGCGCAGGATGCCGGCGCCGTCCTCCCGCTTGACGACCTGCGGGTGGCCGCCCGGGTCGAGCACGGTGATCGTCAGGGGTCGCAGTCCCAGTTCGCGCGCGTGGCTCAGCGCGGCGTCCACGATCTCGGACGCCTGGGCCAGGGTCAGTCCACTCATTTGTGTCGCTCCTCTGTTTTCTCAGTGCTGGGTTGGTTGGTCGGGTGAGGGAGGGGGTGGAGGCAGGGAATCTCCCTTCTGCCGGGATCGGGTGGCCCTCTTCGTGCTTGCACGTCGAGGGGGGATGGTGCTCGCCGCGTCGGCGTCGCTCACCCGCGTGGCCGCGTAGAGGCCCAGCAGGTTGAGTGCGGCGGCGGTGAGGAAGGCGGCCCGGTAGCCGGACATGTCCGGGGCGCCGCCGGCCGTGGCCCTGCCGCCCGTGGCCGTCACGAGGACGGTCGTCGCCACCGCGACTCCGAGGGCGCCGCCGAGCCTGCGGCCGACGTTGAACAGGGTTGAGGCGCGGCCGGAGGAGGCCGAGGTGACCATGGCGAAGGACGCGGACTGGGTGCCCACGAACACCTGGCCGACGGCGAGCCCCAGGCAGAAGAGCAGCAGCCGGACCAGCCACAGGTCGGTGTCCTGGTGCCACAGGCTCATCAGGGCGATGGCCGCACTCGTCCCCGCCGTGCCGAGCATGAGGTGCCGGCGCGGGCGGAGTCTGCGGTAGAGCAGCCGGCTGGCGAGCTGCGAGCCGATGACCACGCCCATGGCCTCGGGGAAGGTGCTCAGTCCGGAGGCCAGCGGGGTCATGCCCCGCTCGTCCTGGAAGTAGAGCGTGATGGTGAACAGGGTGCCGAGGAAGGCCACCGAGTGCACCGTCATGACCGTGCTCCCGGAGGCGAACAGACGGTTGGTCAGCAGTCGTACGTTGATCATCGGGGACTCCTTGCGGAGTTCGACGACGACCATCGCGGCGACCAGGACGACTCCGCAGGCCAGGCCGACGGCCACCGGGGCCGTGGTCCAACCCTGCTGGGGTCCCTCCGAGACGCCGTACATCACCAGGCCGAATCCGGACGCCGCGAGCAGGAACCCGGCAAGGTCGAAGCGCTCCGTGGGCCGTGCGGGCTCGTTGCGAAGGCACAGCACCCCGAAGACGGTCGCGAAGAGGCCGATCGGCACATTGACGTAGAAGATCGCCCGCCAGGAGACCTCAGTGACCAGCAGGCCGCCGAGCACCGGGCCGAGGGTGGGGGCCAGGCCGTTGGCGATGCTGAGCACGGCCGAGGCCCGCACCCGTTCCGCAGGGGGGAAAGCGCGCAGCAGCATCGCCATGCCGACCGAGGCGAGCATCCCGCCGCCCACGCCCTGCAGGACGCGGAACGCGACGAGCTCGCCGAGGCTGGATGCCGTCCCGCACAGGGCCGAGGCGGCCGTGAAGACCGCGACGGCGGTCAGCAGCGTGCGCTTGCCGCCGAAGCGGTCGCCGAGCCAGCCGGAGGCCGGCACGAAGACGGCCAGGCTCACCAGGTAGGAGACCGACACGGCGTCGACGGCCGTGGACGGGACGGAGAAGGCGCGACCGATCGTCGGGAGTGCGACATTGACGATGGTCGTGTCCAGCGTGCTCAGGAAGAGCCCGGCCACATAGACGACGCCGACGGCCACCTTCTGGCTGATGGCGATCCGCGGGCCTCGCCGCCCGTCCGACGCGCCTTCGGCGGGCACCGCGACCGGGGCCGCGCTCACCCGGCAGGGGCGGCGAGCCGGGCCGCGGAGAGTGCGGTGGTCAGCCGGAGCAGTTCGTCGATCACGCCCGTCGCGTTCTCGTCGAGCCCGGGGGCGGGCTCGAACACCCCGTCGCGGTTCACCGTCTGTCGGATGAACGGGATGTTCACGGAGCGTGTCACGGGCAGCATGCCGAGCGCGCACACCACGGGCAGCAGAGCCTGTACGGCTCTGGCGCCCGCGGCGACCCCGCCGTAGCCGACGAAGGCGACCGGCTTTCCGGTCCATTCCTTGGCCAGGTAGTCCAGGGCGTTCTTGGTGGCCGCGTTGTAGCTGTGGTTGTACTCGGGGACCACGAACACGTATGCCTCGGCGGCGCTCGCGATCGCGCTCCAGCGCCGGGTGTGCTCGTGGTCGTACTGGCCGCGCTGCGGGGGGCGCGGTTCGTCCAGCAGCGGCAGGGCGACTTCGGCGAGGTCGACGAGCCGTACCTCGAAGCCGGCGTGCTGGACCGCCAGGTCGTGGATCCAGGTGGCGACGGCGTGGCCGCGCCGGCCGGGGCGGGTACTGCCGACGATGATCTGCAGGTGCGGTCGGGACATGGCTGACCTCCGGTTGCTCAGTTGTCGAGGACGACTTTGTTCTCGATGACTCCGAGCGCCTCGATCTCGCCGCGGATCACGTCGCCCGGCTGCACGTTGCCGTGGCCGAGCGGGGTTCCGGTCGAGAGCACGTCGCCGGGCGCGAGGGTGAGCGCGGCGGTGAGCCAGGCCAGTTGCTCGGGAATGGAATGGAACATCTCGGCGGTGTTGCCGTCCTGACGCGGCTCGCCGTTGACCCAGGAGCGGATGCGCAGCCGGTGCGGGTCGGGGATCTCGTCGGCGGTGACGAACCAGGGGCCGGTGATCCCGTAGGTGTCGAAGCCTTTGCCGCGGTCCATGCGGTTGTTGTCCAGCTCGGAGACGTCCCGCGAGCCGGTGTCGCAGAACCCCACATAACCGGCCACCGCCTGCAGGGCGGTGTCGGGGGTGAGGAGGCGCGAGCGGGGGCCGATGACGACGGCCAGCTCCATCTCCGGGTCGACCTTCTTGCTGATGGCCGGATGGCGGAGCTCGTCGTACGGGCCCGCCAGGGAACTGACGGCCTTCAGGCAGCCTTGGGGACCTCGCGGCCGCTGCCTCCCTGTGGCGGTCGGTTCGGCTCCGGGCCGCTCGCGGGGGTAGTTGGCCAGCATGCACCAGATGGTCTGCGGCCGCCCGATCGGCGGGCCGAGCCGTCCGGGCTCGTCGGACCAGAGGCAGTCCTCGTCCAGTTCGCCGGTGTCGGCGTGATCGACGGCCCAGTCCCAGACCCGGCGGACGGCGGTGAGCTCCGGGTCCGCCTGCAGGAGCACGGGCAGGTCGCCGGGGACGGCGAGCCGGGCCCGGGCCAGGGCGTCGTCCCGGTGGACACCGCCGGTCTCAAGGCGGCGTACGAAGGCGGCCTGGATGTCGATGAGGTGGTGCGGAACGACTTCGGGGAAGCAGAGTCGGTCGCCGAAGGGGGTCCGCCGAGAGGCGATTTTCACGGGGAGTTGGGTGCTTTCGGTGAGGGTGGGTGCGGGTGAATCGGCCGACGGGAGCTCGGGAGGGCCGCGCCGTCCCGAGCCGCCGCCTGCCGGAGGGCCGGCTGCCTGCGAGCCGGGGTGAGTCCGCGCCGGTCTGCGGCCGTGTTCAGGCGGTGTCGGCGTCCTTGGGGTTGTCGAACCTGATCCCGCCGTCGGTGGTGACGATGTCGAACTGGTCGGAGGGCACGGCCGGCAGCTCGATCGGGGGCAGGCCGACGGTGTACAGCACCAGCTCGTCGGTCGCGACGAAGCGCGCCTTCTCCCCGGGGTCGGCCTCCACCGCGCCGAGCCTGCTGATCTCGGTGTCCTCGACTGTGCCGGCCCCCGAAAGGACCACGGTCAGCCGGCGCGCGTCCTCACTGGTGGAGATCCATTCGGCACCGGCTTGGATCTTGATGAACTCGATCCAGAACTGCCGCTCGGTGTACGTGCCGATGTGCTTGCGCTCCACTCCGGGGTACCCGGGCACGGGCAGATAGTTGAAGTGTGCCGGGTTGCTGATGACTACGCCGTTGTAGCGCGGCCGCGGGAACTTGACCTCCCGGCGCGCGCGCCGCTCGGCCTGTGCCTCCTTGTTGTCGGGGCCGCGACCGCGGCCGGCTCCCATGCCGAGCCCGGAGGCGCCGGCGAACTGCAGCACGAGCTGCAGCTGCTTGGGGTCGCCGATCGGGTCGTCCTGCGGCCCGTAAGTCTGGCCCTCGGGGAAGTAGCCGACCTCACCCTCGTGCAGGATGCCCTGCTCGCCCAGATTCATGTCGCCCACCAGCGGCAGACGGATCTGCTCGAAGGTGTGGCAGTGCCGGGGCATCAGGAAGTCGGCCTCGTTGCGGCCCAGGATGTAGCGGTAGTTCTCGAACGGCTTGCTCCTGTCGCCCATGAGCAGGTAGTTGAACGACACCGTTCCCCTGGGATGGTCCATGCGGAACGCGTTCTCGTCGTAAGGCGTGATCTTCATCGCTGTCCTCCGTTGTCCGGTGGTTGCCCGGGCGCGGCCTTCGAGTCCGATGGGACCTTGGCGCGAACGGGAGTGATGACTGTCTGCGACCGGCCGAGGCGGCATCCGCGCGGTTCCCGCAGCGTCAGCCCTTCTGGATGGCCTCCGGTCGTCATCTACGAAACCTTCTTAGTAGGTTTGTTGTCAAGGTAGGTCGCGAGGTTTTCAGAGAACCTCAAGGGATCACCCGGTGTCCGCGAAGTGGGTTGAGTTAACCTACTAGGTAGGCTAACTTTCTTGGTGGACCACCGTGGTCCCGTGGTCTTGTGGTCCCGTGGTCCGTAACGGTCCGGACGACATTGGGGAGTGACATGTCTGTGCCTCACACCGGGAAGCTGTACCGCGGCCGGGTGGCCGACCAGATCGCCGAGGACCTGCGCGAGCAGATCCTCAGCGGGGACTTGCCGGACGGCTCCCGACTGCCGGCCGAACGGGAACTGGCCACCTCCTACGACGTCAGCGGCCCCACCATCCGCGAGGCGATCCGGGTGCTGACCGCGATGGGCCTGGTCAGTACCCGCAACGGCAGCAGAGCGACGGTCACCGCACAGGGAGACACCCTGCTCGCCATGTCCATCGCCTCCGTCGTGCAGTTCGAGAAGGTCGGCGCCCGCGAGGTCCTTGGCCTGCTGGGCGCCCTCAACGCGTACGCCGCCGAGCTGGCCGCCGAGCACGCCTCCGACGAGGAGATCGCGGACCTGCGGGCCGCGGCCGAGGAAACCGCCTCGACCGAGAACGTGGAGCAGTCCTCCGCCGCGCTACGTCACTTCTTCGTCGTCCTCTCCGCGATCTCCCACAACCCGCTCCTTGCCGCGCTGTGCCGGTTCACCGCGGAGGTCCAGATCGGGCTCGCGGTCAAGCTGTCCCGTGGCGAGGGCGGGAGCTGGGGGCAGGTGGCGGGCGCCCTGCATCCCGAGCGGTTGAGGATCGTGGACGCCATCGCCGGCCGCGATCCGGCCGTCGCGGCCTCCGTGGTCCGCGACTACCACCGGCATGTCGTCGAACGGATCCGATCCGTCCGCAAGGGCGAGGAGCCTGCCGCGTCCGACGCCGGGCTCACCGAGGCGCTCACCGCCTGGCTGCGGACGAACGTGGGGCTGGGCGGTCAGGCCGAGAGCCGCAGGACCCCACAGTCGTGACGCACACAGCGGGGACAAGCCCGGTCGAGACGCACGCAGGCGTGACCGCACCGTCCGCGACGCCTCCTCCGACGTCCTGCGCCTGTCCGGGTTGACCACCGTGTTCGCCAGCCGCGGGCTCGACGGAGGTGTCCCTGCCCGAGGACCTGCCCGAGGACCCGGACTTCGTGCCGGCCCTGCACCAGGGCTCGGTGGTGGGCGCGCCGGCCACCGCCCGGGTCAACCGCGCGTCCCTCGTGGTCCCTGTGGGCCCGCCTCCAGGCCGTGGAGCGCGCCGCGCGCGTAGCGGCCCAACGTCAAGCCCGCGAGGAGCAGCTCCGTCAAAACCGTCTACGCCAGGCTCAACAGGATCACGCCCGCCGGCTGTCCGAGTGGCAGCGACGACGCGACGAACTGGCCGCCCTGCACGCGCTGGCCGAGAACCTCCGGGGCGAGGAAACGAATGTCACCGACTTCCGGTGGGGCCGCCATCGCGCCGGGGAGCGGGTGCTGCTGGTCGCGTCGGTGTCCCTGGTGGAGGCCCGGACCCGCCAAGGGGTGATCTTCACCGAGCAGACCGAGCGTGGGGAGATGGCGGTCACCGACCGGCGGGTGCTGTTCGACGGTGCGGGCAAGCGCCGCGAGTGGGCGTACGACAAGTGGCTCTCGCACGAGCACCAGGAGGGCACCGGCCAGACCATGATGATGGTCAGCAACCGCCAGAAGTCCTCAGGCGTCGCCTACTCGGCCGCCGAGGCCGCCCGCGTCCGCCTGGTGATCGACCTGGCCGTCGCCTCCTCCCGGGGCCGCCGAGCCGAGGTCGTCGAACGAACCCGCCGCGCCCTCTCCGACCACGACCGCACCCGCCCCGCCGCACCTGCGGGAGTCGGGTGACGGTGGCGGCAGAGGTGATAGGCATCAGTCTTTCCTGGGAGCAGACATGACGCCCCAGCGCCGTCATCGCCCGTGAACGTTCGCGAGCCCGTTGGTCGCCAACTGCTGCGGAAACGCCCCAACAAGTGCTGTCACTGGAAGTGAACGAAGCGATGCTCCGTTCCTCAAGGCGCACGCGTATCGGCACCACAGGGTCCGGGGCCATCGCCGTGGGCGGTAGTCCGCGACAGCGGCGAGGGCTTCTCTCGTCGGCGCCTCGGCACCGCGGCGCCTCAGCGCATCCGGAAGACCGGGCCCCGGGCCGTGAACGGCAGCGAGGCGCCCTGCGGAACCAGGAAAGCGTGCTCGCGGCGTACCCGCAGGACGTCGCACTCGCCGTCCGTGATCACCAGGATCGGTGCCGCCGACGGGAAGTCCTCGGCCCGTTGGAGGAGGTCGATGCCGGGCTGCAGCACAGTCCCGCCGCGCCCCCGGACCCTTACCCGGTGGGCGATCTCGGTCACCGGCAGGTAGCCCGCGTCGAATGGGGCCGCGTCGCAGAACACCACCCGGGCCGCGGTGACATCCCGGGCGGCGGCGTACGACGCGATCGCGCCGAGCGCCTTGCCCAGCAGCGTCCGGCTCATGGATCCGGAGGTGTCCAGCACCACACCGAAGGTGCAGCGGGCCACCTCCTCCGGCGGGAAGTAGCGGCCCGCCCGGGGGATGTCCGGCGTGGACGCCTGCCGCCGCGCCGGGCGGGAGAAGCTGCGCACCGCCTCCGGACGCGGCACATACTCGTCGAACCAGCGCGCCAGCCTGGCGTCCCATGGGAGCGGCGGGTGGGACAGCGCTCGGATCTCCTCGACCAGTCCGGCCGGCAACAGCCCGCGCTCGCGCCGGTGCAGCTCGAAGCCCTGCAGCAGCCCGCGCCGGTAGAACTCGTCCAGATCCACCCACGTGGGGGCGGCCTTCCCGGGTCGCGGCAGCGGCTCTCCGAGCACGTCACCGAGCCCCTTGCCGCGCAGCGTGGACAGGCGGCGCAGCCGCCTCTGGTCACGGGCGATGCGGTCGTACACCTCCTCGCTGGACAGTCCCGCCAGCGCCGGATCGTGCAGCAGTCCCTCGGGCATCTGCCCGACGCCCATTTCCACCAGCCAGCCGTTGATCACATAGTCGGCCGCGACGTTGAACAGGTAGGGATCGCGCCCGCCGCGGCGCTCGCCGTGCCGCAGCGCGGCGTGCAGCATCTCGTGGGCGAGGATGAACCTCCACTCCTCGTCGGTGTGCCGACACAGCGGATTGAGGTAGATCTCCCCCGCCTCCGCATTGACCGCGGCCACCGAGATCTGCTGGGCGCGCGCCAGTTCGGCGTCGGCGACCAGGGTCATCCCGGCAGCGATACCGCCCAGCAGCGGGTACGAGGAGACGAACCAGCTCAGCGCACGCTCCCAGGGCCGCTGCGGCCGCCGCGCCCCGGTGAGCTCCTCGCGGCGGCCGCCCGCGACATCCATGGCCGCCGACATCGTCCGGGTGAGGGAGCTCGCAAAGGCGACGGTCCAGTCCTCGGGTGCGGTCCAGAGCTCGTGCCAGGGGCGGAGCAGTTGGTCGGCGTACGGTCCTGCGGCGCCGCAGGCGGCGTACTCGGCCGGTATGCCGTCGCGGCGCCAGCGCGCGGCCAACTGCTCCTCGTCACCGCCCGGATACCGCTCCGGCAGCGCTACGGGCGCACGGCCGACGGGGAAGGTGTCCAGGAAGCGGTTGACCACCGTGCAGCGCGCGGCCAGATCGAAGCGGTCGGGCTGCTCCCGCACGCCCTTGGCAGCCGGTACGTGTCCGAAGCCGAGGTGCAGCAGGCAGTGCGCCAGCACCCACGCCCACTCCTCCGGCTCCGCGCGGCGCAGCGGGTCGACGTGCACGATGCCGTTGGAGCTGACCACGGCCCAGCCACCATCGCGGGGGTGCGCCTCGCAGTCCTTGTCGCGGCACAGGGAGCCATTGACCACGGACAGTGCGGCGAGTGCGGTGTTGCGGCGCAGCAGATCCACTCCGGCGGCGAACGCCTCGGCCGCCGGATCGGGTACGACTCCTTGCTGCGCCCGGGCTTTGCCACCGCGGACACCGCTCACCGGCGCGCCTCGACCAGTCGCGGCATGTCCCGAGCGGCCTCGATGAGGAACCAGGAGGGCAGCACCGGGTTGTCGTCGTCGCCGTCGGCGATCACGGTCTGGGCGACCTCGACCGAGATCTCGGCCAGTTGCACCAGCAACGACTTGGCCCGGTAGGCGGTCTGCCGTACGGCGGGGGAAGCGTGCTCCTTGTTCGTCGGCAGCTCCTTGATCAGGCGGCCGCGGAAGGAGTCGGCGAGGTAGTACAGCAGGTCGCGGTCCTCGATGCGGCGCGGCCAGGACGCGTCGCCCTTGAGGATGGCGTCCAGGCCGTAGGCGTGGCGGACGATCTTGACGTAGCCGCAGAAGGCCGCGGCGTGCGTGGGGGTGAGCGTCCCGTACGCCAGCACCTTGAGCGTCTCCTCGTCCAGGGCGAGTCCGAAGGAGTGCAGCGCGTCGGAGAGCATGTGCCAGGCACGCGGGGTGGAGAACGGCTCCTCGGTCTTGGGCGGAGCGGACCACAGGTGGTCCGGCCGGTCGGTGAGGTGGTCGGTGATCCACGGATGGATACCGGCACCCGCCGCCCAGACCAGCCAGTCCGCGGCGGAGGCCCGCAGATGGACGTGCGCGAGCCGGTTGACCAGCGCGGAGGCCATCGGCCGGGCGAGGGCGTTGTCCGTGGCCCGGTTGCCCGCGCCGATCACGATGCTGCCGGACGGCAGCTCGTACGAGCCGATCCGACGGTCGAGGATCAGAGAGTAGAAAGCCTTCTGCACATCGGGGGTGGCGGCGTTCAGCTCGTCCAGGAAGAGGCAGTACGGCTCGTCGCGGGCGATCGTCTCCGGCGGGCAGAACCGGGAGCGGCCGTCAACAATCTGCGGCACCCCGATGAGGTCCTCGGGGGCCAACTGGGTGCCGATCAGGCTTACGCAGTCCAGACCCAGCCCGGCGGCGAACTCCCTTACCAGGGAGGACTTCCCGATGCCCGGCGCACCCCACAGGAAGACCGGGCGGACAGTGGCCAGGCCGAGCAGCAGCTCGGGCACCTGGGACGGCGAAACCGTGACAACACCCTGCAAGTGCGGGCTCCTTGGCTGATCGGGGATGGCGTGCGCGCGGGTGGCGCATGACCGACCCGACTCGATGAGTCTCACCCCCGCAGCCACCCCGGCGCACCTGCTTTTCGCCCTTTCGCCGCTCAGGCGACCTCGACCGGCTCGACGCCGTCCTCCGCCCGGAACTGGGTGCGGTACAGCTCCGTGTATCTGCCGTCCGTCGCGAGAAGTTCGGCGTGCGTACCGCGTTCCTCGATCCGTCCGTCCTCGACGACGAGGATCAGGTCGGCGGCGCGCACCGTGGAGAGGCGGTGGGCGATGACCACGGCGGTCCGGCCCTCCAAGGCCTCGGTGAGGGCCTCCTGGACCTCGGCCTCGGAGGTGTTGTCCAGATGGGCGGTGGCCTCATCGAGAATGACGACACGACTGCCCGGCCAGGAGCAGCCGGGCAATGGTCATACGCTGCCGCTCACCGCCCGACAGCCGGGACGGCGAGCAGCGCGGTCGCCACCCTAAGCAGCACGAACTGGGTGATGCGGCGGCGGTGCGGCCGCGCGAACGCTCCGACACGGCGCAGCGTGTCGCGGGCCAGGGGGCGGCGGTCCTGCGTGGCGTTCATGACGCTGTACAGCTGGGTCCAGGCCGTGCTCTCCATGCTCATGTACGGACCGTAGAACCTCAACCAGGCTTGAGGTCAAGAAAACAGCACGACGGAACGACAAACCAGTCCTGCGGCCCGTGAAACGGGTGATATTCAGCGGCGCCAGGTGCTGCCGACGGGTACCTTCACGTCATGCCCCTCCGAGCACGCGGCGCCCACGGATTCCGGTAGCCACGCCAGGACCCTCCTGGCGGGCTACGGAGTCCTCCATGTCCCGCACCATCAGCCACATCCCCGCCCGGCACTCGGGCACCGGCGGCCCCTGGTACGAACGCCCTCGCGGCCGACCGTACCGCCAGGTCTCACTGCGGGCGCTGCGGTACAGCGCCGCGCACCTGACCGAGGCCGCCCGCCGGCGCCGACGACCGATCCCCGAGGAGATCCGCCACCACCTCGAGATATACGACTACGCAAGCGCGTTCCGCCCCAGCCCCTGGATGCGTCACGCCGCCGACGTCGCCGAGCGCAGGGCCCGCCAGACGGCGAGGCTCCGCATACGCCGAGCCGTGCTCCTCGCCGACTTCGAGGATGCCGACATCCCACCTTGGCGGCACCGCCACGGTGCTCTCTGGCACTCGTGGTGAGGAGAAGGCCCCCGGCGTGCGACGGCCCCGCCCGGGGGCCGCCGGGCGGGGCCGAAGGGTGCGGCGGTCAGTGCCGGGGGGAGCCGGTCGTCCCCCCGTCTCACCATTCGAACTCCCGCATCCCCTCCTCCGTCGCCGCCCGGTAGCCGACGATCTCATCCCCGTCGAACTCCACGACGCACAGCGTGTCGTCGTCACGGCCGCAGGAGGGGCAGGGCTCCGGGTATCCGACGACACCGAAGCGGCCCGACCGGGGCGATCCCTCGGTCCTGCCCGACCAGTCGATGGCGGAGCCGGTGGAGAAGTTCTGCATGCGCTTGCTGCCGAAGTGGAACTGGATCACCAGGTCGGTCTGGGAGCCGCACCGCGGGCACGGCAAAGGCCTGGGCACGACCAGGCGGCTGTAGAGGCCCATCAGTACCTCTCGTTCGGGTAGCCGGGCAGGTCCATCTTCTCGTAGTAGTCGTTGGTCATCATCGGCAGGAGCAGCGGCAGCCGGCCGTCGCAGGATCGGCCCGGGGAGATCGGCGCAGACCGCCTCCACGATCCGCTCCGGACCGACTCCCGGCCGCAGCCACTCCCCCACGGCGGGCGCCAGCCGTGCGACATCCCGCTCCGAGAGCAGCAACCGCGGGTCACTTCGAGCCTGACCGGGGCGCAGCCGTGTGCAAAGCCCCTGCTCAGCCGCCACTCGGCGAGAAAGACACCCTTCAGTCGTCTGCGGCCAGGCTTGCGCCCTTGGCGGCGTCGCGGGAACTGCCAAGCGATGGGCCGTCACCATGGGCGCGGATGCGAGCGATCAGGGGCGCGGCAGCCACACCGGGCGGTTCGAGCCGCGCGGTACCAGGACGGTTCGGTAGGCGCCGGGCGTCTCGGTCATCACCACCTGGTCGGTGACGCCCTGATAGCGCCCGCAGGGCGTCTGGGCGGTGAACAGGTCGGGGTCGAGGTAGGCGTGCTCCGTGCCCTGTCCGGCGGTGGCGCGAGCGTAGTCGAGGTCGAAGACACCCAGGCTGAGGATCCACAGTGCGACGCGGGTGAGGGAGACATGCACCCGGTAGCTGCCGCCGTCGGTGGCGCGCCGCAGCAGGGCCCTGATGACGCCTGTCGTGGCAAGCCAGGACAGTACGTAGTCGTTGACGACCTTGATGGGCGGCAACTGCGGGGTGGTGCCGCCGCCTTCCAGCAGCATGGTGCCGGTGACGCAGCCCGCCGTCTGGTCGAAGCCGACCCGACCGGCCCACGGGCCGGTCTCGCCATGCAGGGAGACGTTCACGTGGATGATGCCGGGCCGGATCTGCGCGGCTTCCTGAGCGGTGAGGCCGACGCGTTCCAGGAACCCGCCGCGGCGGTTGGCGTAGAAGACATCCGCGCCGCGCAGGAGTTCGCGGATGACGGCGCGGCCCTCCGGGGCGTACGGGTCGATGGTGGCCGAGCGGACCCCGACGTTGGCCGTGTAGTAGGTCACGTCGTTCTCCCACTCGGTGGGGCGCCACAGGTTGAGCGCGTCGGCGCCGTGCAGGGCGAGGTCGCGGCCGATGCCCGCGCCGGCGATGACGTGGCCCATGCCCAGGGCGCGGATGCCCGTCAGCGGCTGGGTGGCCCCGGCGGACAGGGGTTCGGGATCGCTGTCACCGATCCTCTCGACCTCGATCAGCGGGTGGTCGGTCAGCACGTCGCGGTACTGGGCTTCGGTCAGGAACTCCTGCGCGGTGCGCAGCATCGGCATCACCACGCCCGTCTGTGCCCCGGCCTGCTCCAGGTCGGCGGCGCTCCATTTGGCGACGGCGTCGGCCACGGCGGAGGCCTCGTCCCAGCAGCGCAACAGCTTCAGCGTCTCACGCTTGAGCTTGGGATAGATGTTCAGCGGCATCACCCAGCGGCCGTCTCCGGCCTGGTAGAAGGAGAGCGACAAAGGGCTGTCGGGATCGTTGGGGGTGCCCGGGCTGTAGCCGTTGAGCTTCTCCCAGCGGCGGTCGTAGAAGGGACACAGGCGGTGCGGGGCCTTGCGCAGGTCCATGGTGATGTCCTGGCCGGCGCCGCCGCGGTGGCGCCACAGGGCGGCGATCGCCACGGACTTGGCGGCCATGCCGATCGCCGGGACGGCGCCCAGCCGCAGGGTGGAGGGAACGACCGGGTCGGCGCCGAGGAAGGTGACGGCCCCGCCGCTGTCCTCAGAGCTCAGCCCGACTCCGGCCAGCACCTCGCCCAGCTCGGCGTGGATGTCGAACTGGTCGTCCCGGGCCAGGGGATGGGTCACCGCGTGGGTGATCTTCTCGGTGAGCGTGGGCATGCTCGTTGCCCTTCTTCCTGGCCGGGTCGGCCCGGTCCGTGCGGTTGTGGTTCGGCCCCCACCCGCAGCGTTCCCAGCCGAGAATGCCCACCAGGGTGTCGCTGCGGCGCAGCCCCCGTGGTGTTCAGTCTGCCGACACCTTGACCAGCACCTTACCCACGGTACTTCCCTCGACGGCGGCGTGCGCGTCACCTGCCTGCCGCCGCAAGCGGCCCAGGTTCCGGAGGACGAGGCGCGCCTTACGCCGTCCAGCCCGTCCCCCGCAGCAGGACAAGCTCAAGCTCGTCCTCGCTGCAACGCACGCCCTGGGATACGCGGCAACGGCCCGCTCCACTTCCAGCGGTTCGACCACGTACTCATCCTCGGCGGACTCATGCGCGCCTGCCCCCGTCCGCACCACCTACTGCTGCCTACGCCATCCGCACCTCAGCGGTACAGGCCAGGTCGATGCGGAAGATCCGGGACGCATGGCTGCAACCTGGAAGGACACTCCTATCGCCGCCGGATCCCGTTCACGCGGCGGACGCGATGAAGGAGACGTGGGTCTCGTCGTCCTCGATCGACAGATCCAGTTTGGCGTCCAGGCCCTGGGCCAGCGCTCGCAGCAAGCGCAGCGTCGGCACGGTGGCACCACCCTCGATCAGCTCGACCTCCGATGCGGTCAGCCCCGCCCGCCGGGCGAGCTCCTCCTGGGACAGGCCGAGCTCGCTACGCCGGTCGAATACAGCCTGGCCAAGAGCGATCGCGGCGCCCGCCTCAACGTACGCCGGATCCCCCCGATGCTCGTCCGGGATGTTCCACGCGGTGTGGTAACCCCTGCTCACGGCTGCTCCTCGAAAGTACGGTGATACGTGCTCCCGGCCGGGGGATGCTCCGATTCGCACTCCTTCTGCCGCCAGAGTGCGCGCTGCACCTGTGCCTCTTCCCACATACGCGTCTTACGGAAGACCGTCAGCAACACAATACGGCGGGCCGGCGCCAACCAGTAGCTGATGCGGACCGCGTCGGTGCCGAGGATGAAACACAGCTCCCGCACGGGCCCGTCCAGGTGCCGCGAGTACGGCTCGCCCAGCGTCGTGGGACTCTCCGCCAGACGATCCGCATGGCGTTCGACGGCACGGTACCGCTCAGGTGGCAGCACTTCCAGCCACTCCCGCACCTCTGGTTCAAGCTCAATCTCCCAGCGCTCGGGCATGACGGTGAGCGTATGAGCGGTACTGACAATCCCGCGCGAGTGCCCCGAACGGGTGACAATTGGCGCCGTGCCAGGCGGCCTGGAGCCCGATCGGGTCCTGGAGCGCGTTCCGCATCGTCGTGTCCGACGAAAACGATGACCAGGCCTGCCTGAGCATCATGGGTCCTATCGCCGCCTTCCGGGTACCGACACGCATACACCGTGTAGCGGCTGCGTGTGCGGCCGCTACGAGTCCGGCCTGCTCCCGGAAGTGGTCGTTCTCGGCGGCATCAGCCTCTACCAGGTTATCTATACCGAGGCAGGAGTCCCGAACGGCGCAATCCGTTACACCGACCGTGATCTGGTCGAGCGATTGGGAGAACTACATCAAGGCGCACTACACGGTGGGGGAGGATGTGATCTCCTACTTCGACCGTGAGGTTGCCCCCCTTGCTCCGCCGAAGCTGGACGCGGGAACGGAGTAGGCCGATCACAGCGCCCGATGGACAGGACGAGCGTCCCGGCAGCACTCGTTCCGAGCTGTCGGGATCTTCACGTGACGTCGTACAGGCCCGGAACATCAGCGGAGGAATTCACTTCCACGCCTGCGGGCCGTTCCCGGGGACGGGTCAGGCGGCGGAGCGCTCGTCGGGCAGGCGGCGGCGCAGCGCGGTCTGCTGGATGGCGGGTGGGTTGTAGGCCATGTCGAGCGTCCCGATGTCGGTGCCGGGGGGCACGATGGCGTCGATCTGGTCGAGGATCTCGTCGGTCAGGGTGGTCTCGGCGCCTGCGAGGAGGTCGTCGAGGTGGTCCATGGTGCGCGGTCCGATGATCGCGGAGGTGACGCCGGGGTGGGAGATCGCGAAGGCCATGGCCAGGTGCGTCAGCGACATCTCCGCCTTTTCGGCGAGGGGGATGAGCTGTTCGACGGCGTCGAGCCGGCGTTCGTCGCTCAGGTGCTTGAAGCCGAAGCCGCCCCGATGAGTGGTGGCCTGCTGACCCTTGCGGTAGCGGCCGGTGAGCAGCCCCCCGCCCAGCGGACTCCAGACCAGCGTGCCCATCCCGTAGCGCTGACAGACCGGCAGCACCTCACGTTCGATACCCCGGTTGAGGATCGAGTACGACGGCTGCTCGGTCCGGAAGCGCTGCAGGCCGCGCCGTTCGGCGACCCACTGCGCCTCGACGATGTCCGAGGCGGGGAAGGAGGAGGTGCCGATGGCCCGGATCTTGCCCGCGCGCATCAGGTCGGTGAGGGCTGAGAGGGTCTCTTCCACGTCGGTGTCCGGCGCAGGCCGGTGGATCTGGAACAGGTCGACGTGATCGGTCTGCAGCCGGCGCAGCGAGTCGTCCAGTGCGCGCATCAGCCAGCGCCGCGAGTTGCCCTGCTGGTTGGGGTCGTCCCCCATCGGGAGGTGCGCCTTGGTGGCGAGCACGACGTTGTCCCTGCGGCCCTTGAGGGCCTTGCCGACGATCTCCTCGGACTCGCCGCGCGAGTAGGCGTCCGCGGTGTCGATGAAGTTGATGCCCGCGTCGAGCGCCTTGTGGATGATCCGGACGGAGTCGTCGTGGTCGGGGTTGCCTATGGCGCCGAACATCATGGCGCCCAGGCAGTAGGGGCTGACCTTGATGCCGGTGCGGCCCAGGGTGCGGTACTTCATGGTTCTCCTCCTGCATGGACTGCTGGTCGCGGGCCCCGCTAAACTAAAAGCGGAACACTGTTCCTCACGAGAATACGGAACACTGTTCCGAAACGCAAAGGGAACCCACTCCATGCCTGATCGCCCCACCGAAGAACCGGCCGCCCGCCGCGTACGACCCGACGTTCAGCGCAGCCTGGACGCCCTGCTGACCGCGGCCGCCGAGGTCTTCGCGTCAGACGGCGTGGACGCCCCCGTACGACGGATCACCGCCAGGGCCGGAGTGGGGGCGGGCACCCTCTACCGCCACTTCCCGCAACGCTCGGACCTCATCACCGCCGTCTTCCGCCACGAAGTCGACGCCTGCGTCGAGGCCGCCCCCGCCCTCTCGGCCCAGCACGAGCCGGCCGAGGCCCTCACCCGGTGGTTGCAGCGCTTCGCACAGTTCGTCGCAGCCAAACGCGGCCTCAAAACCGCACTGCACTCCGGCGACCCCGCCTACGAAAGCCTGCCCGCATACTTCAAACAGCGCTTCGTCCCCGTCGTGACGGAGCTGCTGGACGCTGCCGCCGCATCCGGCGACATCCGCTCCGACGTCGCCCCGTACGACCTGCTGCGCGCCATGAGCGACATCGTCGCACCAGACGACCACGGCTACACCCAGCGCATGATCACCCTGCTCGTCAACGGACTCCGCTACGGCACTGAGTAGGCGAGTCCGCCGTTGCTGCGGTTGCGGCGGATCAGCAGCCGGCGGCTGCCGGGGCCGGGGTAGGCGAGGTCGATGACGGCCCAGTCGTAGAAGCGGTGGCCCTTCGCCCCGGTTCCGGCGGAGAGCTTCCGCCAGGCCGGTAGCGACCCCCTACCAGCAAAATCACGATCTACGGCTGGAGTACTAGGTCGCGCTGATACCAGGTGCCTGGCTTACCGCCGAGGTCGGCCGGATCGGCCGGGCCAACCAGGACGAACCCGGCCTTGGTCAGCACTTTCTGGGACGCGGCATTCTCGCGGGCGGTGGCCGCCCTGAGTGTGCGCAGCCCGTGCCGCTCCGCCGCCAGCCGGCACAACTCCCGCACGGTCGCGGTCGCCACGCCGCGGCCGGCGACATGCTGCGCGACCCGGTAGCCGAGTTCCGCAGTGCCGTCCTCGAAGCGGTACAGGTTGAACCGGCCCAGGACCGAGCCATCCTTGGCGACGAGCACGTAGAAGGCGCAGATCCCGGCCTCCTGCTCAGCCAGCAAGGCGCTGTGCCGGTCGGTGAACTGGTCGTAGAACTCGTCGCCGCGGTCGGAGACCGAGGCAGCGAAGTAGGCGCGGTTCGCCAGCTCGAAGGCCAGGACCGCCGGGGCATGGCCAGCATGCAGCCGCTGTAGCTCGGGCACTGCCCAACTCTACCCAGACGGCGCGCTGCGGCCACCTGAGTTTCCGCCGGGACAGGCTGGCCCCGGCGCTCAGCGACGTCAAACTGGCTAGTGCCGTACCCGGCGGATCAGGCCGACGTCGGTGATCAACGGCTGTGCCGCCGACCAGCACCATCCCCGGCCCGGCGGCGAACGCGAGATCCGGCTGGCACCTTCTACGGCGAGCCGTTCCCCGGGCCGGGCGTGCAGGGCCCGTCAGACACGTTCGACGATCTGGACGTCGGCCCCTCGTTCCCGATCAGGCGGCTGCGGAGACGGTGGCGCAGTCCCGGCACAGTCCCGGATGCTCGGCCCGGTATCCCCGGTCGCACCCTTCGCAGTTCTGCATCGGGACGATGTGCCGGCGCTGGTCCTGTGGGCTGGGCAATGGCGCCGCTTCCACCGGTTTGAGGTGCCCCAGCCGGTACGCGATCAGCCCGGCCGGCCTTCGCAGGAGCGGCCCCGGAAGGTCGGCGCAGACCGCGTCCACGATCCGGTCCGGACCGACCCCGCGCCGCAGCCACTCCCCCACGGCGGGCGCGAGCCGGCAGACATCGCGCTCCGAGAGCAGCAACCGCGGATCCCTCAGCCGCAGCGCGGCCAGCACAGCGACGGCCTCCGGCGCGGGCGGCAAGCCACGCGCCTCCGGTGCCGCTGACGGTGCCGGACGCGGGGCAGCGCACGGCGCGGGCTGCTGCTCGGGCTGCTGCTCGCGCTGCTGCTCGGGCTCGGGCGCCTGCTCCGCAGGCGGCAGGGGCTGCGGCTGCGGCGCGGGCGCCGGTCGGGCCGAGGCATCGGGCGGCGGCGCACTGCGCGGGATGGGCCGGGCGGCCCGGTCGGCTGCCTGCGCGGGGGCGGGGACGTCGTAGACGTACGTACGCGTACGGACCTGCCCGTTTCGCCACCCGCACGGTGACCCGCTCTAGGAAGCCTTCCGCCTCCAGCTCGTTGAGGGCCCGGGCCAGCCGGGTCTCCCCCTCGGTGAAATGCGCACGCAGCGCCTCGATGCTGACAGGCACCCCGTCCCGCACCGACATCAGGTACGCCCCGACACCGACGGTCACGGCACTGCCGGGACGCTGCGCGAGGCTGTTGGACAAGATCGTGAAATTCGCCGTGAGACGGCGTCGTACGTGCACGACACCAGCCGTCACAGGCTCGGCGGACGCGCGCAAGGGCGCGATAGACTGCGGCTCAGCCATTGGGAAGCTTCACTCTTCCTGGTTGGTCAGGCCTCGGTCGGGATTGCAGTCCCAGCCGGGGCCGTCGTCTGTGTGAGGTTGTTTGCCGCGACCATACCCCCACCATCCACCCGCGCACGCCCAAGTCCCCCATATGGGTGACTCTTTGGGGAGAGGCCAAGTGGGGTGAGGTTTTAGTCCTTGCTTCACAGTCCTTGGTACTTGTCGCCCGAACCACCGCCCCCCGGCCTCCCACCGCCCGCCCACACCCACCGGCCCCTGGCCGACCAGGAGCCGGTGCGGTCTTGCGCGGGCAAGCGGAAAGACACTCACCTCACTGCGCCCGCCCTCAGGAGGGCTTATCCTTTACCTTATGGAGAAAAAAGTAAGGAAAAGGCGTTGCACCACCAAGCTGTCCAGCAAGAATCAAGTGACGCTTCCCGTCGCGGCACTGCGCGCCGCCCGTGTCGAGCCCGGAGACGAGTTCCGCGTAGAGGTCGACGGTGAAGGCCGCCTCCTGCTGATTCGGCAAACTGATCCGCTCGACGAGGTCATCGGCGCGTTCCCCGGCTTGTCCGCGGCTGCGGATCTCGAAGGGGAGCGTGACGCATGGCAGCAGTAGTGGTCGACACAAGCGTGCTCCTCGGCGTACTCGACCCCGATGACGCTCTGCACTCTGCCGCGCGCGCAGCCGTAATGGACCAGCGGTCCTCCGGGCACACCTTGGTGATTCCGAGTTCGGTACTCGCCGAATCCCTCGTCGGTGCCATACGGCAGGGAACAGCAGTAGCCCAGCGGGTGGAGAACGCCATCGACATACTGATCGACGAGATCTGCCCCATCGACCGAGCCATCGCCCGGGAAGCCGCCAACCTGCGCGGACAGATCCCCGCCATCCGACTCCCGGACGCCCTGGTCATCGCCACCGGCCGGGCCGCCGACGCGGTGGCGGTCCTCACCGGCTGCAAGCGCTGGCAGGGGATCGACCATCGAATCAAGCTCGTCACTCCTGGGGCCTAGTCGGGCCGAGGACCCGCACCCGCACCCGCACAGCCAGCACGCCAGCCCGCGCCGGGTGGTGGTCCCCGTCGTCGTATCCGACGAATCCGATGACCAGGACTGCCTGAGCGTCGTTGACATGGCGGAAAGCGCTCCTCAGTCCACCAATGAGACAGGTCATACGTGTACGGGCACTTCGAGCAAGTACCCCTCGTCGGATCGGGCACCGACCCAGTGACCGACATCGACCGCTGGCTGGCGGCAGAGCCGGTGCACCAGCTCGTAGGCAACCACCGCTGATGGCCTGGAAAAGCGTCTCTGCCGGGACCTGCACGCACTGTGGTGAGAGCTCCCTCCCAGCCCATAGAATGCGTTTCCTGCATTCCAAAGATGCTGGAGCGTGGATGGCTGGCTTAGTTGGACGTGTTCGGCGCACAGCGACCGCCCGTTTCAGGGATACCCAGACGGTCACCACGTTCACGGTCGGTACAGCGTTGGCACTCGCCACCTTCATGTTCCAGACCACTCAGGTATGGATGGACGAGGGCAGCCACACCACCGCGCTCCGCTGGATCTTCCCGTCCGCACCGGCCGCCATGGTGATGCTGCTCGGCGCCACACTGCTGATCGGCTACCTGCTCTTGCGCGGCCAGCCCGCATCAGCCGCCAGGGACCCCTACCGCCAATACGCGGATGGCATCATCGCGATGGGCAAGGTGCTGCACGAGGAACGACGGGACCCAGCACTTCTACGACTACGAGTGAACTCCTCCCTGACCCTGCACATCTGGGGCTTCCACCACGAGCGCGTCGTCCTGGGCACCTGGGCACTGGAGTCAGCTCAGTTCACCGACGACAGGCTGACCGAGGCCTCCGTCCTGATCGATGATCTGGGCTGGGCTGGGCGAACTACCTCCTCGGGAACGAGGACGCGATCGCCAACATCCAGCGCGCGATCGCCCGGCTGAAAGATCTCCCGCCCGACCCCTACGAACCCGGAAAGGGCATCTTGATCGCCAAGGCCTATCGGCACCTGGGGGTCATCAAGACCGACCAAAGCGACGCGTTGGTGAGTTCCGAGTTCGATCAGGCACACCGCGCGCTGGAAGGCGTCCAGAGCCTGACCCCGCAGGAGGTCCAGGTTGATCTCACGCTTCTGGCACACGCCGAGGCGCTGGCCATCGCTGCAATGTTGGGCGTCAACTCATCAGGCACGATTCGGCAATCGGACACCGAGGGCACACGGCTTCTCAGGCAAGCTCGGTCCCTCGTTCGGGAGGCCACGGAGGGTTTTCGTAGCGCAGGTGATCAGGGGCGATACGCCAAATCCCTGGTCCTGGAGGTCCGCATCCTGGAGGCCCTGCATGAGGTGGAGGCTGCTCGACGACTCGCGCCACTCCGCGACCGGACCGTAGCGGCCACCGGTCTGGTCAAGTCCCGACGGGACAGTATTCATCACCGGAAGGTAGTTCCTTGGCCGAGCGAATCGACATCTACGACGCCAATCTGCACCATCTCGGAGCGATGGACCGTATCGAGGCCCACCTGCAGGGGAAATGGCATCGGACCGTCCACTGCTGGGTGGTCTCCGCCGAGCGGGGCGGGCAGATCCTTCTGCAGAAGCGCTCGGACACCATGAAGAACTTCCCCGGCCTGCTCGACGTGAGCGCCGCCGGGCACCTGGAGGCCGGGGAGCCCGTAGAGGCGGGACTGCGGGAGGTGACTGAGGAGCTAGGCATCGAGGTGGACCGATCGCGCCTGCATCACCTCGGTGAGCGTGTGGAAGTGGCCGACCAGAAGAATGGGCAGCGCAACCGCGAGTACCAGTCGGTGTGCCTCATACCAGTGCGACATCCCGCTGTCCGAGTACGCGGCGGAGCCGGAAGAGGTGTCCGCCCTCGTGTGGCTGCCGATCGAGAGTGGGATGCACCTGCTCACCGGGGCCACGGACTCGTTGACGCTGCTGGGCCACACCTACGAAAAGTCCGGCGGTGAATCATGGGAGGAGTTCGAGATGGAGGTGACCACCGACTCCTTCCTCCCGAGGATCCAGCAGTACTACCTGACCGCGCTCATCATGGCCGAGAGGCTCCTCACCAACGCCGGCCCGCTCGCGATCTCCTGACGGTGGCGGCATCCATCGGCACTTCGGGCACCGGGTCGGCAGACAGCCAAATCATCCTTGCCCGCCACGTCGAGACGGACAAGAACCTGCTCGACGTCCACGGCAACTCCGATCTGGACACGATCACTCCCCGAGGGCACGAGCAGGCGACACGGCTGGCCCAGCGGCTGACGTCCGGCACGCTCAGCACGCCGACCGGCATCGTGGCGACACCGACACCCCAGGCGATCACCTCGGCGGAACTCCTCTCGGAGCTGCTCGGGATCCCGTACGAGGGAGAGCTGTCACTGACGCCGATCAACCTGGGAGAAGCCGCCGGAAGGTCCAACGCGGAGCTGCGGACCGCTCTCCCCCAGGCCTTCGCGTCCTTGGACCTCTTCCGCAACAGGGTCATCAGCGCATCGGAACTCCGCATCCTTGAAGCAGAGACCGCGTCCATTGCCGAGGCGCGGCTTCTGAAGTGGTGGGCAGACGAAGGCCGCAGCCGCTGTCCGGGCCGGCTTATCGTCGGCAGCAACTCGACCGTCCTCATGATCTCGCACCTCCTCAACGGCATACTGCCCAGCGACCCGCGCTACCGGTACCTGGGCGTGCCCAACGGGAGCTTCCGATCCTGGCGCGGCAACGCCGACCGCTGGACGCCCACACCGGCGTTCGCGGCGCATACCTGGCCCGACGTGCAGGTGACACGGCTGCCCTCCCGGAGCGGGTCCGTCGCCATCACCCACAGCAGGCCGAGCTGGGCTCCCCGCAGCCGCGGAATCATCATCGTCCCCGGATACTTCGGCAGCTCCCGTCACGGACCGTACGGCCTCTACAGCCGACTGGCCCGCGCGTGGGCCTGGGAAGGATACGAGACCGTCTGCCTCGATCCACTCGGATCGGGCGACTCCAGCTCCGTCTTCAGAACCTTCGACACTGAGGTGGAGTCGGTCGAGACGGTCAGCGCCTGGCTGGTCGAACAGGTCGAGTCCCTGGTCATCGTCGGCCATTCCATGGGCGGAGCGACTGCCCTGCAGGCATCCCACAACGCGTCCCGAAGCACCGACGCCGTCTGGTGCCTGGCACCGCTGTGCCGGCTGGATGACCTCTCCCGGGCTTTCTTCTCACCGGCCCAGCTGGACGAGCTCCTGGCTACGGGACGCACACACCGGCACGGCCTGGAGCTGCGGATGGACCTGGTAGAGGAAGCCGGTACCGCATGGGACCGTCACAACCGCAGCGCAGCCGCTCTCTGGCTCGCCGGGGCGGACCCCTATACCCAGGGGATGAGCTTCCCGGGCGTCCCCCCAGAACGCTTACGCACCGTCCCGGAGGCCGATCACAACTTCTCGACCAATGGAAGCGCCCGCCACCTGGTCGAGTCCACCACCCGGGCCCTGCTCGACTCCGAGTCCCCGATCACGGGACGTCTCTGATGGAACCGATCAGCAAGGACACCTACGCCGTCTGGACGGGCCGCTTCCAGCCGCCGCACATCGGCCACTTCCACATCCTCCGGCACAGCATCGAGCGCCTGCACCTCCCCCACGCAGCCATGCTGACTGCCCACTTCGGCTGGCAGTCCGAGGGCGAGTACGGCCGGCACTCCCACGAGGCCTACCAGCCGCACCGCAACCCCTTCACCCCCTGGGAACGGGCCACCCTCATGCGGCTCGGCCTCGCGGAGTACGGCCTCCAGGACCAGGTGACGGTGTCGGTGGCACCGCGCCACGACATCGGCTGGAACCTCGCCGCCGACTTCTACCCGCCGAACCGGATCATCTGCCTCACGGCGAAGGACGACTTCGAGCGAGTGAAGGCCGACCTCTGGCTCGCGCGAGGCGAACGCGTTCACATCTTCAGCGACCTGGGCGCCGACGTACTGACGACAACCGAGATCCGACGCCGCGTCGCCTCGGGAGAGGACTGGCGCAACTACCTTCCCCCCGCCTGCCACACCTACTTCACCGAGATCGACGGCCCGCTCCGGGCATTCAGAGCCGGTCACTCCGGCTGACTCCGAGACGTAGCAGGTGCTTCGTGGCGCGATCCAGACGCACACGCCCCCAGGCATCAGGCAGATGAGACCGAGGCGAGATCGAGTTCGACCCAGACGGTCTTGCCGGAGGGGTGACGAGGCTCGGTGCCCCAACGGGAGGCGAGCGCCTCGACGAGGAGCAAGCCCCTGCCGGACTCGGCGTCCGGGGCAGGCTCCCCAGCTTCCGCCGGCACGGGGGGCTTCTCGCCGCGCGAGTCCGAGACCTCGATCCGGAGGACCGCCGGGCTCGGGACGATAGTGAGGCGGAGCCTGAAGCCCCGGCCGGGTAGGCGCCCGTGCCGGGCGGCGTTCGCGGCCAGCTCGGCGATGAGGAGCGCGGCGGTGTGGGACGTCTCGCTGTCGCGCGGCCAGCCCCAGGCCGTGAGTTGGTGGGTGGTGGCGACGCGGGCGAGGTGCGCGCCACGGCGAGTCGAGCTGAACTGCTGGCTGAACGTGGTCACTGGAAGGGCGATTTCGGACTTCATGTCACCGAGTGTGGCCGTCCCGGGCGTAGCCTGACCAGAGAATGACCCGGTACGGAGCGTAGGCGTACGGGTGCGGATGGTTGACAGTCCGGCCCGGCGGACGTAACCGGGTACACGGGCGGACGTATGAAGCGGTGGACGCATGGTGATGGGTGCGGGCGGAGGCGGCGGCCGGGAGGACCAGGGCCGGGGCCGGGACGGGGAACGACGTCCGGAGCCGCCCGAGGACGCCGATGGCGCGACGGATCTCTTCCGGGCCATCGGGAAGCAGGTGAAGCTACTGCGGGAGCGGGCGGGCCTGACACAAAAGGAGTTGGGCGACCGACTCGGGTACGGCGAGGACCAGATCGGGTCGGTGGAGCGCGGGCGGCGCACGCCTCTGCCGGAGTTCCTAGACACGGCGGATGAACTTTTGGGTGCGGGCGGGCTGTTGAAGGCCGCGAAAGACGACGTAGTGCGGGCCAAGGCTCGGGCGCGGGTAAAGCACCCGGCATGGTTCCGGGACTACGCGCGGTTGGAAGCGGAGGCGGTTGAGCTTCACGATTACAGCACGCTGGCTTTACCTGGGCTGCTGCAGACCGAAGGGCATGCACGGACTGTGTTCGCCAGCCGTCAGCCGCTGTTGGACGAGGAGACCATCGAACAGCGGGTGTCGGCGCGGCTGGCTCGTCAGGAGATCCTGACCCGCTGGCCCGCTCCACTGGCGACCTTCACCATTGAGGAATCCGTCCTCCGTCGGCCCATCGGCGGCTGGGACGCACATCAGGGGCAGCTGGAGCAGCTTCTCCGCTTCGGCAAGCTCCGGAGCACGGAACTTCAGGTAATGCCGATGGATCGTGAGGAGCACCCGAGTCTGGGCGGACCCTTCATCCTTCTCACGCCCAAGGGGCGGCAACAGGTGGCGTACCTGGAGGTACAGAACATCAGTCGCCTGGTCACTGGCCCGGAAGAGGTCCGTATCCTGGCCGCACGGTACAGCAGTATCCGGGCCCAGGCTCTCACCCCTCGGGAGTCCCTGACCCTGATTGAGAAGATGCTGGGAGAGCGATGAACATCGAGAAACCCGCACACGGCTCATCAGAACTCACTTGGTTCAAGAGCAGCTACAGCAGTGGTGAAGGCGGTGCATGTGTTGAGGCCGCCATCTGCCCTGGTGTTGTCCACGTCCGGGACTCCAAGGACAAGCAGGGCCCGCAGCTCGCCCTCTCGCCCACCGCCTGGACAGCGTTCGTCTCGCACGCGGCGAGTCGCTGACCGGACGCCGACCCCGCCGCCAGGCGATACCTGGCGGCGGGGCGACCGCAGCATCGTTGGCGATGGTGAGCCACGGCCATCGTGAGCCTCGCGATCCACGAGGAATGAGCACTCGACAAGGCGGACAGGTTGTCTCCGTACTCGCCACCCTCACGACCGCCTTCGGCTCGAACGTGGCGCCTCCGTTTCATCGTCAACTACAAAAAGCACGCCTTGTTCCGCATCAGATGAAGCGCCAGGTGCAACAGGTGGCTGAGGCTT
The DNA here is from genome assembly GCF_005047355.1 of Actinacidiphila oryziradicis. Taxonomy (GTDB): domain Bacteria; phylum Actinomycetota; class Actinomycetes; order Streptomycetales; family Streptomycetaceae; genus Actinacidiphila; species Actinacidiphila oryziradicis. Next base: position 200,863 of record NZ_SUMC01000006.1, on the reverse strand, counting down.
GGAGCGACGTCGGCCTGCGGCTTTCTTCGCCTTACCGCGCTGGCGGTTGATCTTTTCGCGCTCCCTAACCGACTCGCGTACGGGAGCGGTGGCGTGCTCTACAGCGATGGCGACCGCATAACCCTCTTGGGCTCGTTCCTCGCCCAGAGTAAGCAACTGGTCGAGGGACGTGCCCACTGTTCCTGCCAGGCCGTGCTGAATGAGTTCGACGAACTGGGTATTTACCAGGTACCTATCGACATATCCGTAGCCAAGCCGCCGCCCATCCATAGGCCCGAGTGTGCAGTCGTCGTCGAGCAGGAGCCGGATATAGGACAGTGGCAGATACATGCCGGGAGCGGGCCCGGGGGCGACCTTGTCGTCTCTGGGCCAGTAGGCGAGTTTAAGAAAGCAGGGGTCCCTGCCGAGCCGCCATTCGTGGGGTGCTTTGGGTTCCCGGCTCAGTTCGCTGACAGCCTCAAGACGATCAAGCTGGTCGCGCAACTGATCGTCGATGTAGATCCATCTCTCGCCGGCATACGGCGAGAGGCGCTTGTACTGCACGAGGACACAGCTCTGGGTCGCCTCGTGATAGTAGATCAGGTCCGTGCCGAGCCGCCTCTCGACGGTTGTAGCGTTGACGTTGGCCACCTCGACACGGCGGCCCTGATGCTCGAAGACGTGGATGTCGCAGCGGAACTCGCTACCGAGGGCCTGAAGCCGTTCCTCGCTCCAAGCGGAGAAGACACGTGCCCCTGGTACGGAATTCTGGGTGTCGTACTCAATGAGACTCTGCTCGCTTGGATCCCGGATGATCCCGGAGAGGTAAGGGGCGTCAGGACGGGCGGGCCGTCGCCACGCGGCGAGCCGAGACGGGGGAATGTGTCCGATGCTGAGCGCGGCGCGAGCCGCGTCCTGCTGCTCTTGCCACGATCGGTCCTCCGGGCGCGAGCTGTCCAGCAAGTCCGGCTCGGCGACGGCCGACAGCCAGTCGAGCAGTTTCGGCAGTGCGGGGTGCAGTCCGCGGAGCGCTGAGAGTACGGCCTTCTCGTGTTCCGGCAGAAGAATCGTGGCCTCCACACGCAGCGCGCCCGACAAGGCGGTGGAGACCTGATCGCCAAGGACGCCGAGCAGCTTGGTGCCGCTGATGGGTCCAGGACACTGACGCAAAGGCTCGATCTTGATGCGCCTGTCCCGCGTCGCCACCTTGTCGCCCCATGCGTCCCTGACGACGCCGAGCCACCGCAGTACGTACTCACCTCGGGTACCCCCAAGGCGGGCGAACATCAAGGTGATCTCCGGCGACGGAGTCGGCGGCCGGAGCGCATCGGGGACCGTCTTGGTGAACGACAGTTCCAGACTCAACTCGTCGTCCATCTCATCGAGTGCAACAGCATCGAGCACAATGACGTAGGCCACCCAAGGATCCTATGGCCACCGTTGTCAACACCAGTTCCGATGCAGTGATGAGGTCGGGGGCGCGGGCGGTGCAGGTATGCCGTAGACGAGGGCAAGGGCTCCGGAGACGCGTATTTCGAGCGGCAACGCGGCGTCGGTCAAGCAACCTTCAGGCTGAGACCGTCAAGCTTGCCGGACTGACGGCGAAGCAGTTCACCTCCGCGATCGCGACCGAGCCGACCGGCGCACAGATCGGCACGCTCGACGCGGTCGCCCACGGCCGCCTGCACGGTGCCGCCTGTCACGCCTGCCTGTTCGCTGCGGAAACGTCCTGCGAACGGGGCAACCACTTCCTGGACCGCGAACTGCTCGTTGAGACATTCAGCGGCCGACCGGGCGGATTCTTTACGACATGACCGGCAACAATGCCAGCCGGGCTGTGTCTCCTGTCCGAAGTGCTCTCTGGACTCGTCGCTAGCCTCCCGGGGACTCACCTCACGGCCTGGATCCGCGTCCTGCGCACCACTGACGCCCCCGACGAACTCACCGAGTCCCGTCTCATCGCCGCGCACCCGGGCGCAGACCTCGGGCCGCGCGCTGCCCTGCTGCTGTCTTCCTGGACGGCAACAGATCCGCAGTTGCCCGGCACGGCGCTGGCCCTGGCCCTGGAAGCTGTCAGCAACCGGTACGAGCAAGACCTCGCCTCCCACCATGTCGACATCGCCGTCTCCGGCCCCATAAGTGACACCGTCCCGGTCAGGCTCACCGCATCCGTCGCGATCGAGGTCATCCGAAGCGCCACCAGCACGCTCCTGGTCACCAGTTACGCCGCATTCGGTATCCAAGAGATCGTCAACGAGATCAGAGCTGCCGCAGACCGCGGTGTGAGTGTGGATCTGGTTCTGGAGACCGCGCGCTGCGCCGGCGGCAAGTTGTATGGAGAGATCGACGGGCGCAACGCGTTCCACGAACTGCGCTTCCACGCAGATGTACACCTGTGGCAATGGGCCAATGACGAGCGGCGCGGCCCTGGCGGCCAGCGCGGCAGCATGCACGCCAAGGTCATCGCCGCCGACCGGGGAACCGTCCTGCTCGGCAGCGCAAATCTCACCGACAACGCATACAACGACAACCTGGAGATCGGCGCTGTCATCCGCGACCCCACCGCCGTCGCTAACCTCGTCGATCACTTCAAGGCCTTAATGCACTCAGACGACAGCCCCCTGGTCCGGCTGCCCTGGGCCAGGAAGCCCTAGAGAAAACCGAAACGCCTGGTGCCCCGTGCGAACAAGCCCTGGGCTGTCCGCCCTACCGCGTCTTGCTCGCCCCTCTACTGAACACGAACTCGCTATGTTGGCTTGATCAGGTGTCGACGATCACGAATTTCGTGATCGTTCACATCCTGGGCCGCGCCAGGCCGACGGAACGATCTGACTGTGTCAGCCCTCGCGCCGGGGCTTACCGGGTTCGTGCCGAGGCGGGGCGACGGGGAGACGTCGCCTACTTGCGGGCGGCGAGACCGCTGAATCGAGCGGCGCCGGATTCAGCGGCGTGACAGGCGGTATCGGCTGTCCGTGAAGACCCTCCAGGCCGGGGAGAACGTCTTCGTCGGGCACGGCCAGCCGTGCCCCCTTTGTGTATCCCGGCGGTTCGAGGACGCCCCGGCGGGTCAGTTCCGCGACGTCGATCAGCGGCCCCTCCAACACACGCTCCAGCAAGGACGCCTGCGCAGGCTCAAGCTCCGTCAGGTGCCGCAGCACACTGAGGACCTCGGCAAGTTCCGTGCTCCACTCCGGCTTCCAACGCTTGCTGCGTGTGCGGTCCAGCGGGCTGCCGATACGTCCGGTGGGCCTGCTGCCACGAACGGCGAGCCAGCCGTCGAGGACCTTCCTGCCACCCACGTCATAGTACCTCATGCGTTCGCTGACTCCCAGAAAGACACCAGTGCCCACCAGCAACGCTTGGCGTTCCGAGTCGTATCCCAGGAAGTCCGGCAGTACGGCGGGGTCGATGCCCGTGGGATACGTGATAGACGGCACGGCGCTGTTCTTCACTCCAGCGATTCCGCGGGAGCGGCCCTCCTCCTCACTGGCGCAGCGCTCGCCGAAGGTCGATGCCCAGATGGCTCGCCGCCCCAGACGAACGGCTTCGCTCCACAGTTCACGATCTGCTGTAAGCGGGACTCTGACTCCCAGCGAGTTGAGATCCTCAGTAAACCGCTGGGTGAAGGCCGGGTGAGCAGTGATCCCGGCTAGGTATGAGAGGAGGTCCTCTGCCGGGACAGCCATCACGCCGTATGAGTTGGCAAGGTGCTCAAGCAGGCCCGGGGCCGTGTTGGGGGAACCATCCGCATGCTGCAAAGGGAGGACCCTGCCCCCGTTGTTGTTGAAGCAATGCATATCAGGGATGAGCGAGGAGAAGATGACCGCCGGTCCTGACCTAATGGGCTGACTGTGCTGCTCGATGACAAAAATCTGACTGCCCCGTTCCGCCTCCCACAAACTAAGGCGAGGGTAATCGATAACGCGGCTGTCGGGCAAAAGCCACTGCCGGTCGAAACTCCGGTGGATGACAGGGACTGGCTCCGGGTACCTTCCCCGCTCCTCCATAAGCGTTGTCGGACGCGGACGTTGTCTGGGAAGTGATTTCTTGACCACGCTTCCCAGCTTCAGATCCCGGGTCTCTTTGAACAGGCCTCGCTTCACCTCAGGATCGGGCTCAAGCACAAGACGATCCCAACGCTCTCTCAACTTGTCGCGGTCCGGGCCATACACCCATGTGCGGTTCGTCTTGACCCCGGGCTCCTGCCAGGGCATCAGTTCCCCAAGCGCCGGAAAGTCATCCCAGCCGGTCTCGGAAGCCGGGGTGAAGGGTGATTGCGGGGCCGGCCGTGCCGTGCGCCAGCCCGGCCCATCAATACGCAGCTCCTGTAACTGCCGGAGCTTGTCTTCCCGGCTTCCGGTAAGAGCGACGTAGTGCACGGGGGACGACTTTCCCGGGTCTTCATTGCGCTTCCGCACGAACAGCGCCACAGCGAGCTTCCGCTGGACGCCGGGGAAGAACCGGGTCAATACTGGGGGCAACTTCTCCTCTGGCGTCAGATCGATGATCCACCCTTCGGTACACGTGCTGCGCAGGTACTCACGCATACCCCGGAAACCAGGCCCGCGCAGAAATCCGGCAGTAGTGACGAAGCACACCACGCCTTGCTGGTGCTCGGGGTGATGCTGCTCGAAGACCTTGTACGTGGCCCAGCGCCAGAAGTACACATACAGATTCTTCAGTTTGTTCTCATGCGTACCGTTCGCGCCACGAAGCCGGAAGTCGTCAAGCAGCGGCTGGCCGTGCCCCTCCCTCCCCTGCTCGATCCAGCCACCTTCCCCCTGGGCGCGCTCGCGATAGGGCGGGTTCCCGATGACGACGGTCACCCGCTGCTCGCGCTTGATCTCATTCGCCAGCTCTGTCTCCTGACGCAGCACCTCCGAGGCAGCGCCCCCGAACAGCGTGTTGCGCTTCCAGGGGTCGGCGAGAGTGTCGTTGAGATGCAGCCGCAGATCCTTGAGTCGGATGTCCGAGTCGTGGCCCCGGAGGGTCTGGGCGATGCGCATCTGGGCCACCGCATAGGCGGCCATCTGTTTCTCGAATCCCATCAGGCGCTGGGCGAGTTCCTCAACGGCCTCAGCGCGGAAACCGTCATTGCCTCCTGCAGACCTGCGCTTGACAACACGGTCGATGATCGCGCTCAGGAAGGTTCCCGTGCCCATTGCCGGGTCGATAATAGAGACCTGGGAATCAGCGAATCCCTCCTCACAGTTCAATTTGAGCCGCAGCACCTCATCGACAAGTCGTACCATCTCGTGCACGAGGGATGCAGGAGTGTAATAGGTGCCGGACGCCTTGCGCAATTCCGGGTCGTACTCCTGCAGGAAGTGCTGGTAGAGGTAAACGTGCGCCTCTGGCTCGCGTTTGATGATGGCTGCCCAGTCCACCGCGTCTATTACCCTCACCAGCACATCGAGACTATTCCTAAAATGCTGCCCAACGTCGTCGGTAAGGAGCTGAAGAGCCCGTCCCATGACGGTGTGGTCCGCGCGGAGCAGATCACCTACCTCATGCAGGGTGCGGCCGGTGAGGGAGATTTCTTCGACGCGCGCAAGCAGAAGGGCAAACGTGATTGTTTGCGCATACCGATCAGCAAATGCCGTCTGATGATCCCGCTCGTCGGTACGGGGGAACAGAACATGCTCCCATTCCTCGGCCAGTTCAGAGAACGGACGCCGCCCGCGCCTCCCGCCGCTTCCCCCGTTCCCGCTCCGCTCCTCCTCTTTGAGCCGGTCGTAGACCTGGGCCCGGAGCAGCCGGCACAGCGGGGCCACGGAACTGACCAACTGTCGCACGTTTCGGAGCGGCTTGGGCTGCCAGATCAGAAATTCCCGCAACAGTTTCTCGAAAGCAACCCCCACCGCACCCGGAGCGCGCAACCGGTCGCCTGCCCGGTACAGGTCCCCCTCCAGATAGACCGCACAGCCGATCTGCTGGCCAACCCGGTACAGGAACCAGGATTGTCCATTGGTATAGATAACATTGGTCAGCTGGGCCATTCCTTCCCATTGCTTGCGGTCGTCGCCGCGCAGACCACCGGGGCTGATGTCCTTCTTTGTGGGACTCTTCAATTCCAAGTAGCCGAAGATGCGTTGCTTGTCTTCGCCAATGCTGGCGGCGAAGTCGGGCCGGATTCCCAAGTCAGGCATTCGCGCCTCGGGATGCAGGTTCAGCCGCAATCCGAACTCCCGGGCCGCGTCATCGAGCAGCCTCTCCACCGCACTGCGGATTCCAGCTTCGTTCTCCCCCACGCCCAGGATCTTTTTGCAGTCCACCCCGAACCGCGCGACGATGCGCTCGATCCAACCGCTGGCCTCCATGCCGCGCCCCCGTCCGGCCCAGCAGGTCCTCCCGGCAACGGCCCAGCACAGCAGCGCCCCCACCGGAAGCGCACCCGCTACAGAGCGCCGATCTCTTCAGCGCCGTACGAATCATTGACGTTACAGACCTGCCCGCAGCACGTCGAGGGCAATCACAGAGTTGCACCGCAGTGCTCGACAATACGCAGAAGGAGTGTCCTCATGTTTTCATCGCCCCTACGATGGGTAAGCATGGCGGGTCGTCTATCTCGTCGGCGTCAAATCGCACCCTCATAGCGGGCTCACCGGGACGCACATCCGTGACCTACTGGACGTCGCCTGAGCATGCTGCAACGCGAGTGGAATACTGCGCCGAGACGAGTACCCGAACCATTGGTGCGGCACCTTTCGAATTACCGACTCGGGCGATCTTGCCGTATCGATTCGCCCACGTGGATGACACCGGTGCAAGGTGGATCGCCGCCCACAAGTGCCGTTTCGGACGCTAGGGTTCAACTCATACACTTGGGGATGCGTTCCAACGAAGTTCAAGCACAACCGGTTGTCCGGGCACCTCCGTGCAGCCATTCACCGGGGGGGACCTCATGCAGGAGATGGCCAGGGGCGCCAATGTCAGTCTGGCAACGCTGAGCGAGGACGCCGACTACGCGATCGTGAGCCTGAGTTGGAGCAGCGCTGCCGGAGACGGGGACGCGGATGTATCCGTGCTGCTGCTCGACTCCAATGGCAAGGTGCGCAGTGATCGGCTCCGGGGGACATGTGATGACGATGCACCGGATCAAGGGCCTGGAATACCGAGCGGTCGCGATAATCGGCGGCGGCGCGGATCACGTCCCGCAGCCCGGTGCTGCTACCCCAGTCTCCGAGGAACGCCTCCAGCACAGCCGCGACCTGCAGCGTGAGCGCTCCCTTGTGTTCGTCGCCGCCACCCGGGCCCGTGAGCAGCTCGCCATCACGTGGTCGGGGACACACAGCCCATTCTTGAAAGGAAGCCACTGACCTGCGGCGACCCAACGCAGTGCCGGACTAGAGTCACCGCAGAGCCATCCGTTGTCCGGCTCTCACCTCAGATCGGGATCCAGGCGGACGAGACATGTACCTCAAGAACCTACGGCTTCGGAACATCAGGTCCTTCCACGGTGCCCGCAAGGTCGACCTGGACCTGACCAGGCCCGACGGCTCGTACGCCGGTTGGACGGTGCTGGCAGGCCGCAACGGCTCCGGTAAGACCACCCTGCTGCGCGCGGTCGCCCTGGCGATCAGCGGACCTGCTGTCGCCCGGAGCCTCGTCCCGGGGTTCGACACGTGGGTCGCCCGGGACGAGACGTTGGCGAAGGCCGAGGTGTGCCTGATCCACGACCCTCAGCAGGATCAATTCACCGTGGGGAGGCGTCCGGTTCGGCCGATCTGGGCAGGGCTGCGGTGGACTGCGGCGGACAACTCGTCGCTCTCTGGCAAGCCAGGTGCCAGCCGGGCCGGCCAGCCCTCGCTGAGCGCCATCGGCTACCAGAAGGAACGCCCAGTCGCCCAACGTGGCCCGTGGGCTGACAACCCGGTTGGGTGGTTCTGCGCGGGATACGGACCGTTCCGCAGGCTCGCCGGAGGCTCCAGCGACATCCAGCGACTAATGTCCAGCTCGGGCGCAGTCGCCCGGCTGACGAGTCTCTTCCATGAGGACGCGTCGCTGGCGGAAGGCGTGAGCTGGCTCATCGAGCAGCACCTGCGCGCGTTCGAGGACCGTGACGGCGCCCGGGACCTCAAGACCGCCGCCCTGGCCATTCTGGGCGACGATCTGCTCCCCGACGACTACCGCATCGACAACGTCGACTCCGAAGGGCTGTGGGTCGTCCACCAGAACCACCGGTTCCCCCTGCGTGAGATGAGCGACGGCTACCGTACGGTGGCGGCCCTTGTCGTGGACATCCTCAAGCAGATCCACGACGCCTATGGCGAACTCATCCTGGACACGACGGACAGCATCCCAAACGTTCCCAGTTCCGGAATCGTCATCATCGACGAGATCGACGCCCATCTGCACGTCTCCTGGCAGAAGCGAATCGGCGGCTGGCTCAAAGCCCACTTCCCGAACATCCAGTTCATCGTCACCACCCACAGCCCCTACATCTGCCAGGCAGCCAACCCCGGCGGCCTGATCCGGCTCCCGGGCCCCGACGAGGAAAGCCCTGTGGAGATCGTGCCGCAGCACCTCTACGACCGGGTGATCTTCGGCAGCGGGGACGACGCCGTACTCTCCGACCTGTTCGGGCTCGACACCCCCTACTCGGAACAGGCCGAGCAGAAGCGGGATGAACTCCTCGCCCTGGAACTGGACGTCGTGCGCGGCCAGGCCAACGACGAGGAGAAGGCTCAGTACCGCCATTTGAAGCGCAAGTTGACCAGTTCCCCAGCAACCCGCGTCGACGAGATCACGGCCCGCCTCCGCTCCCGCCGCCCCGGGCACGACTCATGATCCGAATCACCCGGGCTCCGCTCCCGCAGGCTGCGCTGACATCAATGGCCGGCTACACCGGCGACATCGGGCAGGCCACCATCCCCGGGCAGCGAGCAAAGGAGTTATGGAAGCACACCACCGTCAGGAGGCACGTACACCCGGTGCTCAAACGCACCCTGGCGGAGATGGCACCAGGGCTGGAACGCTGCATGTACTGCGGAGACAACCAGGGCACGGACATCGACCACTTCGAGCCCGTCCGCATCAATCCGTTGCGGACCTTCGACTGGCACAACCACCTGCTGGCGTGCTCCCTGTGCAACAGCCACTTGAAGCGCGACCTCTTTCCAATCTCATGCGACGGAACGCCCCTGCTCATCGACCCGAGCAGCGAGGATCCCGCCGCGCATCTGCACCTCTCGCTCGCTGCCGGCGCCTATGTCAAACTCTCGGACAGGGGCGAGGCGACGATCAAGGTCTTCGGTCTCAACCGGCCCATCCTCATCCGGGGACGCCGTCGCGCCTACCTGGCCACCCCGCCCTTACTCAACCGTTGGCACGAGGCCTTCGTGAAGGGCGACCTGGACGAAGCGGCGGACTGGGCGGACACCATCTGGGAGCAGCCGACCGCCGACGTCGTCCACGCCATGTTCCACCAGGCGGTCACCCCAGGAGCCGAGGACGTCTTCGCGGACGAGTCTGAGACTCTCGCGTTGTTGCGCGACCCCGTGATTCGGGCCGCGCTGTTGCGCACGGACTGAGCCGGGAGTGCCTCGCGGCCACCGGCACCGCGCTCAATACCGCTTCGGTCTCCCCGTCGCCTCCGCCCTACTCGGCTCCGCCCAACGGCGGTCACGGAGAGAGCGGGGTGGCACTGACCGCTGGGGCGCTGTGGAGCTCCTGTCGGGACCGCGCCGGAGACCCCTTCACCCGGAGCAACACCGCTGCGGCTTGGTTACGACTCGCGCCACTCCCACATGCCGCGCATGCGCTCGCGGGCGTCATCAGGAGCCAGGAGGCGATCGAAGACGCCCGGGGCGGTCCGTTGGATGATGTTGATGCCGTAGTGGTGCAGCAGGTTGTGTTCCCTCCGCGCCAAGGGCTCGGGGGAAGAGCGCGGCGAGGCGGTCGACCCGGTCGGGGACGTACCGGGCGTAGTCGAGCAGTTGGGCGAGCGCTTCGCGTACGTGGCCGCGCTCGACGCGGGACTTCGCCTCGATGAGCTCACGTCCCTCGGGCCGTTCAGATAGATGTCGCAGATGCGCCCGCCGGGCTGGAGAAACGATTCGCCTCGGTGTCGGTGAGAGTGCCACAGAATTCGATGACCAGTGCCGACTCATCCCGGTTGAAGAGCATCTGCTGGGCGGCTCGCTCGACCGTCGTGGTGCGGCTGTGCTGCCGCTCCACCGGCATCTCGCGCACCGCGCCGGGCGGCGTCTCGGCACCGGCCTCCTCAAGGGCGGTCCTGGTCGTGATGAGCAGACCATTGATCCCGGCCTGGGCCCGCTCACCGGACAGTACCAACTGGCCGGGATACTGGTGGTTGAGCTTGTACCCGAGGAGCGCGCTCAACGTCGCGTACGGAATCTCCGCCGGTACGAACTGGCGCAGGCTGTAGACCGTGTGCCAGCTCTCGCCACCCGGCTTCGGCGGCCACATCACGTCGGCGAACGAGCTGTTCCGGAAGATTGCTCCGACTTCGCCGATGGCACGTACGTGGTTCTTCCCGGTGAACAACACGACATCCCCGGTGGTGACTTCGGCCATCTTGCCGTCGTGCCCTGACGTGGCTCCCCAGAAGCGGGACTTCCCGTCGGGGTGGAGTTCGGTGAGGCGCCGCAACTGCTTGCCTGTCAACTTTTCGGCGTACTCGGACTCCGCGAACGGCACCGTCTGATCCAAGGTGTCCTGTCAGTGCCGGCGCGACTCGGCACTGCCGAACGCCGGGGAGACCAGTAGACGGGCCGTGAAAGTTGAGCCGGCGATCCCAAGTTCCGCGGAGGAGGGACCCTCGACAACGAAGCCGAGCTTCTCCAGCACGGGAACGACCGTCGCAGCGCCTCCGGAAAAGTCGCCGGAGGTCAGAGCGTGACCGTTCACATGGCGGTGAGCCACACCGACGATGGCCTTGGAGTCGTACCGGCGGCCGTCATGAACGAGTCGGTAAGTCCGAGCGGGCTTGAAGCCGTAGCGCGCGAGGAAGACCTCGCCGCCGACATCGTCGTACTCCGCCAGTGCCTGTAACACGCCGTCACGAGTGACATCAGAGATTCCCACCCGTCGATCATATGACTAATGAAGAGGTCGGCCTTGAGGTGTGCACGCCATGCTCTCGGTCACGACGCGCTCCGCTATCACCGCATCTCCCGGCGACCGGCCTCGAGACGGGCACCAAGTCCCGGTGCTGTTGGCCGCTGACGGCAACCGCGACTGCACGGGCCGTCCTGTGCCCACCTCGCGTCACCCCATCACTGCCCTGGACTACCACGCCTCGCTGTCCGCCTGGCGAAAATGACCTCCCCGGGACACAACCCAGTGGGATGCTTGCCTGACTTACGATCAGGAACACTGCAGCCGGGGGTTTGCGTGGCGCTGGACGGCCCAAGCTTGGGCAAGATGCTGGATGACGTGGCGGCTGGGAGAATCCAACTCCCAGACTTCCAGAGGGAGTGGAAGTGGGATGACGACCGGATCAGGGCGCTGCTCGCGACCGTGACCCTGGACTACCCGCTCGGCGTGGCGATGACGTTGGAGACGGGTGGCGAGGCCCAGTTCAAGGCGCGGCCCCTCGCCGGTACCCCGGTCAGTCCGAGCGAAGCACCGCAGCAGCTTCTGCTGGATGGGCAGCAGCGGCTGACCTCTCTGTACCAGGCGCTCAAATCAGATCTTCCGGTGGAAACCGCCAATGCCGCCAACAAGCGACTCAAGCGGTGGTACTACATCGACATCGCTATGGCCGTGGACGAGAACGCCGACCGGGATGATGCGATTCTGTCCATCCCCGAAGAGCGCACCGTGCGGGGCGCGTTCGGCCGCGGGGCGACTCTCGATCTCACGACTCTTGAGAAGGAGTGCGAGGAGAGACTCTTCCCTCTGAACCTGGTTTTCGACCCGGAGCGCACGGGCAAATGGCACCGTGCGTTCGTAAGCAAGGGCGATGACCACTGGGACATGTGGGCCGCGTTTCAGCACAAGGTGATTGACAAAATCAAGAGTTTCCAGATCCCGCTCATCCGCCTCCCCAAGGAGACGCGGAAGGACGCGGTGTGCTCTGTTTTCGAGCGGGTGAACACGGGCGGCGTAGTGCTGAACGTCTTCGAGCTGCTCACCGCGACCTACGCGGGCAACTCGGGCTACGCGACGGACCACGGAAAGGACTTCAACCTCGCCGAGGACTGGCGCACCACCAAGGCCCTGCTTGCCACCGTGCACCCGGTGTTCGGCATCGTCGACAACGGCCGCGAGACCGGGCTGACCAGCCTGGACTTCCTCCAGGCGATCGCGCTGGTCACGACCTACGCTCGTAAGCAAGAGTTCCTCACCGTCCATCCGGAGTCGGCCACTGCCCCGGCGATCGGCTGCAAGCGCCGGGACCTGCTCGATCTTCCGCTCGCGGAATATGTGGCGACCGCCCCGAAGGTAATGGACGCCTTCGACTGGGTCGGTCAATTCCTCGCCGCCCAATCGGTCTTCCGAGAGGTCGACCTGCCGTACCGGACTCAGCTTGTGCCGCTGGCGGCCATCCGCGTCATTCTGGGAGACGCCGTCGATGATCCCGAGGCAAGCGCGAAACTGGCCCGCTGGTACTGGTGCGGCGTTCTCGGCGAGCTCTACGGCGGTTCCACGGACAGCCGGCTCGTCCGCGACGTCGAGCAGGTGACGGCCTGGATCAAGCAGGGCGGCCCGGAGCCCGACACCATTGCCGAGGCGACCTTCCAGGAGCAGCGGCTGCGTACGCTGGCCACCCGCAACAGCGCTGCCTACAAGGGAATTTACGCACTGCTGATCAAGCAGGGCGCGATCGACTGGTTCTTCACCGAGAGCCCGATCACCGCCGAGACACTGGTCGGTCAGTACGTCGACATCCGGCAGGTGTTCCCCAAGGCGTGGTTCGAGCGCAATGGCCTCCAGGCCGACACCAGGGCTTCCAGCATCGTTAACAAGACGCCCATGTCCTATCGGGCCGGCATCACAGTGGGCAGGAACGCGCCGTCCGACTACCTGCAGGCTTTCGAGCAGGAGGCCGGCACACCGGGCGCGTGGTTCGACGACCTGGTCGGCACTCATCTGATCGATCCCAAGGCGTTGCGCGCGGACGACTTTGAGGCGTTCCACCGGGCCCGGGTAGACAGCCTCCTGCAGCTGGTGGAGGAAGCTACGGGGAAGCCGCCGGTTCGTGAGCGGAGCGGCTCGTGATCGCACCGAATGACGACGTCCTCATCGGGCTGAAGGGCGCCACCCTCCGGATCCGCGACCTCTTGGCCGTCTGGGGCTGCCGTACGCGGAACCACGAAACGGTGCCGCGGATCCAGCTTGATCTGGCGCGCGTCGACCTCACAACCGTGCCACCATTCGCCGCCGGTTCGATCGATGACGAAGTCCGCGTCGTGCCAACGGGTGAGCCAAATGCCGAGCCCGAGCCGGAAGAGCCGATGGCGGCTGTCGGTGACGAGGAGCCTGCGGCCGAAGAGGACGCTGTCGGCCTCCTCCCCCGGATTGCCATGCGCGTCGGCGACCTGCCCTGCGCCCGCGAGGGCGTGGTGTCGGTCACACCCCGGGACTCACTCACGCGTGCGACGACGATCATGACGGGGCGGGGTTACTCCCAGCTGCCGGTGCTCGATGGTGCCGCGACGGTCCACGGCGTCGTCACATGGTCTTCCATTGCCCACATGCACTCGACCGGACGGGAGCCATGCCTTGCCAACGCGACCACCAACGAGTACCAACTCGTCGAGGCCACGACTCATCTGCTGCCAACGCTGCCGCTGATCCGCAGGCACGAGTTCGTACTCGTCCGCGGACTGGACGGCACGGTGAACGGAATCGTCACCGCGGCTGACCTCGCCGACCAATTCGCGGTCGTCGCGAAGCCGTTCTTCACGCTGGGGGAGATCGAACGGCGTCTTCGACGCTGCTTGGGGCGTGCCTTCGACGAGAACGACGTGCGCGTGGCGACCGGCAGGAAACAGGCGGTGGACCACATGATGTTCGGCGGCTACGTCAGGCTCCTCAGGCGTGAGGATCTCTGGCCGAAGCTGGGCTGGCCGGGCGTTGACCGAGAACTCTTCGTCGAGCAGCTCGATCGGGTGCGGCTGGTGCGTAATGACGTCATGCACTTCGATCCGAAGCCGCTCACAGCCGATCAGCTGGCGCTCCTGGACGGATTCGTCGGCATGATGAGGCAATACGACCCCGACTACGGCCACTCTGCGGCTCAGCCTTGACGGCATCAGCCGGCCCGGTGCCTCCGCACGGGCCGGCCAGCACGAGTGCTCCTCACGACCAACGCACGGGCCGGTAGGCGGTAGAGCACGACCTACCGAGCGGGCACGCTGTTTTGGCCTCTCTAGCCTGCGTGTTTCGTTTGCGGCGGCGTCCGGATCTTGATCGGAAAAGCGAAAGTGCCGTCATCCATGCAGGGTCCGGTCTGCTGGCCGACCTCACCCGCCGCCCGCGTCTGCCCGGCATGGTCCTGGACCTCGACGCCACGCTGGTCACCTGCCACTCGGAGGAAGAAGACCGCAACCATCTACCTGGCGGGGCTCCACATCGCAGGCATCCTCTGGTCCGCCCGCTGATCCAAACGAATCTTCTTGGTCGGGCGCCGTCCCCGGGGTCGGCGGGCCGCCGCTCAGGCAGGGGCGTTCACCGACAGGCTCGCGGTGTACTCCGGCTGGGCTCCGATCGGGACAGGCCGCAGCCACTCGTCGGCCAGAACGGACAACGCGCCGGGCTGGAGCCGGGCCAGAGCGCCCAAAGCCACTGTCCACTCGGTGGTGGCCAGCACCGACACCAGGAGGGCCGAGGCCCGAGCGGCGTCAGCCTCGGTCGCAACCGCGACGAACGCCGTCGCCCGGGTACGCGGGTCCGGGATGTCCTGCGCGACAGACAGTCCGCGGGCGATGTCACCTCTCGCCGCCGCCCGGGTCAGCACGACGTAAGCCGACGACTGGAGCTCGGAGTTGTCGATCTGGCGGATCAGGGCCAGCGCCCGGCCGGGCTGACCGGTGAGCCCGGCCAGCCCCACCACGGGTATCAGCGCCTGCCAGCGCTGCCGTAAGTGCGGGATGGTCAAGGCGAGCGCCTCGGCCCGGTCGAGGTCGCGGGTCGCCGTCACCGCCCGTACCGCTTCCACGAGTGCTTGCCTGCGGCGCGAGTGGTCATGAATCCCCGCGGCGATTCTCCCGACAGCTGCGGACAATTCCTCGGCGCGACCCGGATCCGCGGCCGCGACCCGCTGGGCGATGGCGGCGAGGGCCTGCGCCTGCAGGTCAGGGTACGGCAGGTCGAGTGCCAACCGCTGCGCGCGGTCCGGGTCGGCGGCCGCGATGCGCCGGACCACCTTGAGCAGGGCTTCGGACTGACGCCAGGGCTCGGCGATGGGCCTGGCGAGCCGCTCGGCCAGTTCGGGGTCGTACGCCGCCACCGCACCGGCCACGCAGGCCAGCGCCTCGCCTCGGTGTTCTGCTGAGGGGATCGAGCCGACCACGTCCAGCGCACGCTCGGTGTCGCCGCCGGCGGCGAGCGCGGAGGCCACCGCGACGAAGGCCGCAGCACGTTCGAGGGGAGGGCCGATGCTCTGCGCCACTCGTTCCGCCGCGCCGGCGTCGCCGTCCGCCGCGAGCGCCAGAGCGATGGCACGCAGCACGTTGGCCTGGTGCCGGGTTGCCGTGCGGGCTCCCGCTTCGGCGACCCGGGCCAACTCCTCGGCTCGTTTCCTGTCGCCCGCCAAAGCGACTTCGTGGGCCACTGCGATGAGCGCGCTGACCCGCGGGTTCGCGTCCTCGATGCGCCCGACGACCGAAACAGCGCGGTCAGGGTCGCCATGGGCGGCCGCCGTCTTGGCCACAGCCGTCAAGGTGGTGTACCTGTCACCGCGATAACCGATACGGGAGGCAAATTCCTCGGCACGGCCGGGGTCGATCGCAGCGGTCGCCTCGGCCATCGCCGCGAAGGCCTGGTATCCGACTTCTTTCGCGATCTCCAGAGACCGTTCGGTGTCGCCCCGCACGGCCACGCTGGCCGCCACCGCGGCTCGCGCCTGTCTACTGGCGGACGGCGAGTCCAGTTCGGCGGCGAAGGCCAGCGCCCCGTCGACATCGCCCGAAGCCGCCACCGCCCCCGCTGCCGCGCCCGCCGCCTTTTCGCACCGGGTGCGAACCCGCGGCGTCTGGTGCACACCCTCAAGTAGCTCCAGCTCGCGGCACGCCGTGGTGGCCAGTCGTGCCGCCTGGTAGCTGTTCCCCTTTCCGGCCAGGGCCTCTGCCACGCGGCATACCGCCTCCACCCTGACGGCCGGATACGCGATGCCGAGGGCGATTACCTCGGCTTCTGCCGGATGCTCAGCAGCCGCCGCCCATGCCACCGCCAGCAAGGCGCGAGCGCGAGCGAGCGGGTCATCAATGCCGCCGACCAGGCGTTTGGCATCCGTCAGGGCACCGCTTGCGGCTGCCGCGCGTGCCTCGGCTGCGTTGGCTTCCGCCCGCAAACGCCCGTCGAATCGCTCCGCGATGACACGCGCCCGGTCCGGATCCGTGGACGCCACGGTCCGCACCACTGCTGCCATGGCCTCATGGCGCTGCAGCGGGATGTCGATGGCCCGGGCCAGCGTCTCCGCGCTGTCCGGGTCGCCATCGGCGGCGATGCGCGCGACGGAGACCAGTGCTTCGGCCTGGTCCCCCGGCTTCTCGATCGTACGGGCAAGGGCCTCGGCCCGGGCGACGTATCCCAGGGCTGCCCACAAGGGCGGCAGGGCGCTCGGTATGCGGTTGTTGCGGTGTTGCAAGAGGTCCCGGTGGGCTGCCAGGCGGGCCATGGTGAGCATGAATTCGCCGGGGCGCGGCTGCGCGAGGATCATGTTCTGGACATTGGTGACCTCGGTAAGGGACGCGGTGTCGCTTCCAGTAAGGTCGAGCATCCTCTCGTGTCGCGCGGCGTCGTGGGCGAGCGGGATCATACGGTCAAGGTCGTCGTCGGCTCGCAGCATCCCGAAGTAGCCGTTGAACAGGTACTCCGGTGTCTGCGCGGGCCATTCCTGGTGACGGTGGCGCTCGGCCCAGCGGTGCACACGGTCCCGGTAGTCCGCCAGTGCCGAGCCGTACGCCTCCACCGCGGTGGACTGCAACTCCTCGTGCCCGAGGATGTAGACCTCGTTCCCGGCCTCGGGACGCCACCGGCTGCCGCGGGGCTCGAAGGTCCGCCCCGCCGCCGTACGCAGGTGGCTCTTCACCGTCCAGGGGTCTGCGCCCGTGAGATCGGCCAGGTCCGCAGCGCTCAGGCCACCGCCCGCCGCGGTGATCAGACCGAGGAGGTCCCGCTCCAGGCGGGTGCCGTGCAGCAGGCGCCGCAGTTCCCGCTCCAGGTCGTCCTGGATGGCGGTTGCGTGCGGGGAGGTGGCCAGGTCGCGGAGAATGGACCGATCCCGCAGGGGGTGGTCCTTGGGGACATCCGCCGGTACCGGCGGGTTGGGCCGACTGGCGACGATGACCCGCAAGTGGCACGAAAGGGGATCAGGAAGCAGGGCGGCGATGCTATGCGCGTCCGGACCGGCGGTCACGCCGCGGTCCTCGTCGAGGCCGTCCACCAGCAGCACGAGACGTGCGCCGGACTCGCCGCACATCTCGGCCGCGCGGTGGAGCAGGTCGAGCAGATACGGTTCGCGCGCGGCATCGGTCAGATACTGCGATACGAGGTCCTCGCCCAGCAGGCCCGCCAGTTGTCCGATGACCATCTCGGTGAAGGCGTCGCGGTCGTTCTGCGAGGCGTATCGGGCGGTCACGAAGAAGGGGACGATGTGCACCGAGGGCGGGGGATGCAGGGCGAACCACGACATCAGGGCGGTTTTGCCCGACCACTTCGGGGCACGCCACCAGTTGTACGAAGCCGAGTCCGGCGCGGTGCAGAAATCGGCGAGTTCGTCCAGCTCCTGCTCCCGCTGGAGGAGCAGGCCCGGCGCGATGCGCCGAACCTGTCGCCAGTAGACCGAACGTGCCGCCCGTAACCGCCAAGCCGGGGTGTCGGCTTCGGACGCCGTCAGTGCCGAGGCCCCGCCCTTGGACTCCCACCCGTCGACCCGGCTGTCGGGTGTCAGCCGGGCTGCCCCCTCGGCCGCGTGTGACGCCCCGTGAGCCGTCTCCCCCCGCGGACCTTCAGCGAACCGTCGGCCGTCGGCTGCGCGTTCCCGCTCGCGTTCGCCCCGGGCCAGCCTCAGCTGTCGGCGCCACGCGCGCTCATCGACGCCCTCGCCCGACCAGCGCGACCACACGGTGACCAGCGCCACCACCGCATCGTCACTGTCCTCGCCGGGTACCTTGAAGCGTTCCACATCCTTTGGCGCCCAGTCGCTGGCGCGCTTTCCGGTGAATCCCTCCGCCCCCCGCAGGGAGCAGGAGCGCACATCGCGTTCCAGCACAACCTGGCTGCACGGCTTGTTCACGACCTTGCGCGCAACCTCGGCCCGTTCGCGTAACCCGCGCAGTCGCGCGTGCAGCTCCCGTACCTGGGTCCCCATACGTCGTCCCCGGACTCCCCGCAGCCAACTCCCCGGTCTCCCGCCACGGCGGCGGCGGGTGCGGCGGGCACGTAGATATTGACCAGCAGCTTAGCCGCCCGACTCCCCTCCCCACCCGCCGGGCGCAGACAAGTCGGGGTCCGGGAAGCGAGTCTCGAACCGCCGCCGGTTCCGACGGCGTTCCCCTGACGCTCTGGAGACGTGATGACCACCCCGGCCACCGGCCCCAACAGGTCCATTGACGACAACGCCGCCGGCACGACGGCCGGCGTCCGGCGTCTACCGGCGCTGATCCTGCGACGCGCGGCCTACAGTCTGGCCGGTGCCGCCGGGCCGGCCGCGCTCGCCCTGCTCCAGTGGTGGACCCACAGCCACTAACCCGCGTGTTCATTTGGGGCGGCGTCCGGATATTGAGCGGGAACACGAAAGTGCCTTCTGAACTGGGATGATGAGGCTTCTAGGGCTTCTGTAAGGCCTCCCAGGACAAGAACGGGCTTGGCCGCCCAGCCGGCGAGGATGCCGGGATCGCAGCCAGGAAGGGCTGGATCCATCTGCCTGACGAGGGCAGTCTGCGTCATTTGCCGTAGCGACGTCAGGTGTCGGCAGCGGGGCGCAGGAGTTCGTCCAGTACGGCGGTGATCGGGGTTGGCGTGAACGAGCGGCGCCGCCTCACCCGGGCCAAGCCATTGCTTCGCCGTCCGTCAGACCCGTGGGGGTCAGGCACGATTGAATGGTGTGGTGAATCAAACGTCACCCTCATTTGAACCCGCCGTCCTGCGCATGATGGCGGCCAATCAGGCAAACTGGGACGCACGAACGCCTGTTCATCTGCAGAGCAAGTTCTACGGGCTGGACAGCGAGCTCGATGCGCAGCGGTGGTTCGGCAGCTTCGAGTGGTCTGACCTGGGACCTCTACAAGATCGCGACGTAGTACACCTCCAATGCCATTTGGGCACCGAGACCATCGCCTTCGCCGAGCGCGGGGCCCGAGCGGTCGGCCTGGACATCTCCGCCGCCTCGATTGCTGCGGCCCGCGACATCGCGGCCCGCGCGCGCCGGACTGTCGAGTTTGTCGAGGGCAACGTCTATGACGCGCCCAGCCTTCTCGGCGGCAGGCAGTTCGATATCGTCTATACAGGCAAAGGGGCACTGTGCTATCTACCCGACCTGGATCGGTGGGCGCAGGTGATCAGACAGTTGTTGCGCCCGGGCGGGCGGCTTTATGTCGTGGAGTTCCATCCCCTGCTCAATGCCCTCGGGCCCAAGCCCGGCGCGGGCGAAGGCCCGGAGTTGCTGCTGCGACATGACTACTTGGGCGGGCGTGGTGCCATCCACAGGAACTCCTCCCGTACATACACCGATGGTCCGCCGGTCGAGGGGGCCACTGACAGCTACGAGTGGACGCACGGCCTGGACGAGGTACTGAACGCGCTGACAGACGCAGGTCTTCGACTCGCGAGGCTTCGCGAGATCGACGAACTGCCCTGGCCACGATGGGATCGAATGATGCCCACCCCCGAGGGCTGGTGGCGCCTTCCTGACGATCACCCCCGCGTGCCCCTGCTCTACGCGCTGCTTGCCGAGCGATAGGACTGCCGTCGATTCCGGCCAGTGGGTCGATGGGAACAACCGCCGGAGGCGCTTGCCAGCTGCTCATCCGGCTGCGCCCGGTATGGCCTACTGCGCGGCGGCGTCGGAAGGTTCCGTCCGGCGGTTTCGGTAAGCGCGGGCCTTGGCCCGGTTGCCGCACTCCGCCATCTGGCACCAGGTGCCCGATCTGTTCTTTGAGTGGTCGTAGAAGGCCCACTGGCAGTGCTCGGAGGGGCAGATCTTGAGCCTGCGCCAGGTGCCGTGGAAGCCGGCCGGGGCGGTGAGGGACAGGAGGCGGCCCAGGGCGGCTTGGGGGCCGGTGGGCTGGCCTCAGGGGCGAGGTCTTGGGTGCCGTCGGGTGGAAGTGGAGCCGGACGGCGGTGTCGCGGGTGAAGGTGTGGAGGGCGGCGGGGGTGCCGGTGTTGGTGCGTCCCCGCGCTGTTGCACCGTCCGCTGCTCTTGGCGGGCGCCACCGTCAGCGTCGTCGCCAGTTGGTGCTCACAGTGTCACCTCCAGATACCCACGTACCGGCACGGCGCTTGCTTCCGAAGGCGGCTCTTCCGGTATGTCCGGCAGTCGGCAGCGCTGCCACCAGTCGTCCCATCGTCCTCGGTCCCGAAAGTATGTCTGCTCTTCGGCGGACATGGTCCGTACGTCGAAGACCGACGCTACTGGCCGGTACCCGATGCGCAGAGCCGAGACACCGAACTTCTGGGGAATCGACCGGCGGCTCAGCCGGCGCACGGACCTGCCGGGGCCCGCCGTCGCTGGACTGCGGGCCCCGGCACCATCGTCGTACTGTCAGACGCCCGCCGCTCGCGCCGCCTCGTACACCTCGGCCGCCACGTCGACCAGCTCCGCGGCATCACGGGTCGTGCCCTGGAGCTCCAGCATGAACTCTGATACGCCCGTCCCGGCGTGCGCCACCAGGTCCTCGACGATCTGCGCCACGCTGCCTTGGAAGGGCTGTCGGCCCTCACCCTGGAACGGCTTGGCGCTGTACTCCGCGTTGACGCGGGCACAGACCTCGATCGGGCGCTCCCGGCCGCGCTGAGCGGCCAGGTCCTGTATCTGCCTCCACTGCTCGGCCAGCTGCGCGGGGCCCATGGCCACGGGCATCCAGCCGTCCGCCCGGTCCACCAGACGACGGGTGGCGCGCGGGCTGTTCGCGGGCAGATAGACCGGGATGGGGCGAACCGGCTTGGGGCCGACGTTGGACGGGGCGATGGTGGTCAGCTCGCCCTCGTACGAGACAGGGTCCGGGCCCCAGACGGCTGCGCACACGTCCAGCAGCTCGTCCAGGACCGCCCCGCGCTTCTCGAAGGGGGCGACGGAGGCGGCTGCGTACTCGTCCAGGGACCAGCCCGTGCCGAGGCCCGCGATCACCCGGCCGCCGCTGGCGACGTCGAGCGAGGCGAGCGAACGGGCCAGCTGGAACGGTACGTGCAGCGGCGCGACCAAGACGCTGGTGCCGAGCCGGGCCCGGTCGGTGGCCGCGGCGGCCAGCGTGAGCGTGACCAGCGGGTCGGCGACGCTGCGGTACCACTCGGGCCATGGCAGCCCAGGGATGCCGTACAGGCCCTGGGTGGCGGGTTCAGGGAAGAGAATACGCTCGAAGACCCACAGGCTCTCGTACCCGGCCTCTTCCGCCGCCCGTGCCACGGTGGCTACATCGCGGCCGATGTCGTACTGCTTCATCTGCGGAAGACCGAGACCGAGTGAGACCGGCATCTCTAACTCCTTCATACGGACGGCGAGGAAACTACCCTATGACATAAGCTTGTTGACTGCTCAACCTTCGACTGACCTTCGATGAGACATGATCCCGATCCGGTGAGAGGAGCCATCGACGTGTTCTTGAGGCGCAGCTCAAGGCTCTTTGCGAATCCACGCGGCTCTCGCCTTCGATCCGCATGGGCCGCGTAGTAGAGGCCCCTCGCCAGCGGTTGGATCCTCGACTTGTGTGCTGAATCGACCCGTTTGAGCGCGGTGAGGGCCGCGTGCCTCGACGGGAGCGCCGGCACGTACAAAGGTGTCGCCACAGTTGGTCTCCCCCATCCGCCCGTGTACGGGATTGCCTCTGACCGGAGAGTGACTCCGGATGAGCAGATACGAAAGAGTGCATGTCAGGCCAAGGCTTGGTTCCGCCAAGATCCGGACGAAAGGGGCACTTCATAGTGTATCTGCACAACCTCGACCAGGCCCCTTCGGCGGCGCCTTGCCGGGACAGCTCTCGCTGCGCGCCTGCCTGATCTGAGCGGTCGAGGTGCTAGCTGGTACTCCAGCTTTAGACCGTGATCTTCATGCCCGATTGACAGCTCGCCGCCGGTAGTGACTGGCTTGGGCGATGGCCTGGTGGCGGCGCCGGGCCGGCGCGTAAGGTGCCCGGATGATCGGGGTACCAGAGGCATTCGCGCGGAGCACCATCGAGCGCGAAGGAGAGGGCGGAGCGGCGTGGCTCGCCGAACTGCCCAGGATCGTAGAGGAGCTGCTGGAGCGCTGGGGGTGCGCGCCGGACGGGGAGGTCATGCACGGGGGCGTCGGGGTCATTGTCCCGGTGCAGCACGGGGTTGAGGGGGCTTCCGTGCTGAAGGTGTCGTTTCCGCACCCCGGCAACGTCTATGAGCCGGACGCGTTCGCGGCGTGGGGCGGCCGCGGAGCCGTCCTGCTGCACGAACGCGACGACGAGCGTTTCGCGATGCTGCTGGAGCGGGCCCAGAGCTCGACCTTGGCGGAGGTCGAAGACGGCGATGAGGTGGTGACGGTGGCCGGGCGGATCAATCGCCGGCTGGCCATCCCCGCGCCGCCCGGCCTGCCCCGGCTGCGGGAGCAGGCCGACGCCTGGGAGGAGCAGCTGCGCAAGGATGCCGGGGAGCTGACGCACACGCTGGCGCCCTACGTGGTGGATGCCGCAGTGGCGACCGTCCGCGAGCTGGCCCGTGTCCAGCCGGACACCCTCATCCACGGCGACCTCCACGCCAGAAACATCCTGCGCGCCGACCGTGAGCCATGGCTGGCCGTCGACCCCAAGGGATACGCAGGAGACCCCGCTTACGACGGCGGCACACTCCTCAAGTCGCACGCGCTGACGCTTCTCGAAGCGGACGACCTGCACAAGGCTGTCCACCGCACTCTGGACGTCTTCGTCGAGGCCGCGGAACTCGATCGCGAACGCGCCCAGCGCTGGGCTCAGCTCCATGCCGTCCAGACTGCGTTCTGGGGCCGCCGCCACGGGTTCCGTATGGCCCGCAGCGGATCCCGACTGGACTGGCTCACCGACTTCGCAGACCGTCTGGCGAAGTTGCTCACGGAACCGTCCCAGCCGCGGTGGTGACCTTCCTGGACTGGTGGTAGCAGCGGCCACCGGCGCCGCAACGCACCCGGCGCGGCCGTTGCGGCTTCATCGCGTGGGAGGGGGCGACCGCTACGGTCCGGCCGCCGCTGCTGCTGCGCTGCACCGACATGGACCTGATCGGGCTGCTGACGGGGCTGGAGCCCGGCGAGCGGGCCGGGGTGCGCTCTGTAGATCGGAGCGACTATTCGCCCATCATCCTTGCACGCTCGGATCGATAGATCTCGACTGCCCTGCCATCTCCATCCATGAAATCCTCCCAAAAACCTGACACGCTCCACGCAGCCGGACCTATCGTAAGAGATCCGTCCCATTCAAGGGACAGCTCCCAAGAAGCATGGAATTCAGAATCCAGGATCTCGAACAATCGTGAATCAAACAGCGGCGGCAACTCACTGTCCGAGTATTCGATCCTGAAACGATTGGGTCCATCAGCCTGACAGGAGACCTCCAGGACCGTGTATTCAGCACCCGGACTCAACGCATCGGACCCTTCTCGGACTCCCTGATCCATGCCTGCCGAACCCTTGAAGCGTACCTTCATTTCGAACTACCCCTTGCCTTCATTACCACTTTATAATCGTAGTCGTACATCACTTCGCCGGTCACTGAATTTCGGTAGTAGTGTACCTTAAAGTCGCCGTATGGACTCTGATTAGTCGGGGTGCTGCACCTGCCCCATTGCGACGCGCCACCGCACTGTGAGAATCGGGCCTGAAGCTCCTGATTCCCAAGCGTCCGTCCTTCGATTACCAGTCGGGAGCTGTCGAGGGGCGGCCTGCGTCAGGACTTGGGTGCCGGCGAGGAAACACTTGCCTGACTTCCCCGCCCCGCGTGCGATGTCAATAGTCCTGGCGGGTCAGACCGTACCCCTGCTGGTCGGCGGCGAAACCCGCGACACCAAGCCCACCGCCTGGCCTACGGCTGGAGTAAGCAGCTCCGGCTTTACCCCGACTGGCCGGACGGACCAACATCGCCGAAGCCATCGACCCGTACCACAGCCACCCGGACGCATCACTCCTGCCCCGGCCGGTCGACACCAAATTCATGCAGCATGCGCACCGTCCTTTCTCTCACAGCATCGCCAAGAAAGGGAAAAGCATTACGTAGCACAGACTCCGACTCCATCAGAGTTTCAAGAACCTGAAAGTGAATCGCCCCCCGAGGGGCATCGCCAGGACTCTTGAACTTCTTGTTGGGGGCGTAGTAGTTGGTCTCCTGCTGCCAGTTGACGACCATGGCGTTGCCGTGGACGTCGACGACCTTGTCCAGGACCCATTGCCATGCCTGGGCGCAGCTGGAGTCGGCGAAGGCGTCCTTGTGGCAGGGCTCCTCGGGGTCGTTGCCGAGCACCGGGACGGTGAAGACGGAGGACACAGGCAGCAAGACCGCGCATGTAACGCCGCCGCATCACTTGATCAATACGCTTGACACATAAGACTGGTTGATTCGCGGCACGCGAAAGTGATCACTGGAGGATCCGTGAGCGAGCCGCAGCAGCCGACCGACGAGCAACTGGACGCCTACATACGCGCCAGACTCGCGCTGGCCGGAGTCGACCTCAACCAACTCCCCGAGAGCAGCGATCCGACGACGGGCGCGCCGACCCGGTCACAGGCCCTGGCATCGCTGCTCGCATTCGTCAAAAGCACCCCGCCCGCCATCGCCGACTGGACGCCGTCCGCGAGCGGCGCCTGGGCGGCCGCGTACGCGCAGCAGGCCTCGCCGCCGCTGGAGTACCCGTCGGTCACCGAAGCCTGGACCGGAAAGGCGGGCGGACGATGAGCCGCGAGGTCAACCGCCGGGCCTTCCTGGCCCGTTCCACCGCCGTCGCCGCAGGGGTCACCCTGGCCGCGCAGGCCTTTCCCGCCTCCGCCGCGACCCGTAAGCCGACCGTCACCGTCCCGGACGTGGACGTACGCGAGGCGGCACGCAAGGATCCGGCCGAGGCAACCCTCGCCGAGGCCGCCGTCCTCATGCGTCGGGGCCGGCTCAAGGCCGTCGACCTCGTGCAGGCGCACCTGGACCGGATCAACAAGTACGACGCGACTTACCAGGCGTTCGCCGTGGTGGTCGGTGACCAGGCCCTGGCCGCGGCGGGTAAGGCCGACCGGGGGGAGGGCAAGCGCGGGCCACTGTCCGGTATCCCGTTGTGTATCAAGGACAACTACTTCACGAACGGCATCGCGACCCGCGCCAACTCCTTCATCTTCGCGGACTTCGTGCCCGACGAGGATGCGACCGCGGTCGCCCGGCTCAAGGCAGCGGGCGGCATCGTGCTCGGCAAGGGCCAGATGGGCCCGCTCGCCACCACCCGCGCGACCACTCCCAACGGCACGATCACCACGGTCAACGCCTGGACGCCCAACGACCCGTCCACAGACCCAGGAGGGTCCTCCACCGGCCCGGCGTGCGCTGTCGCCGCCCGCATGGCGACATCCTCGATCGGCACCCAGACCGGCGGCAGCATCACCGCTCCGTCCAACCAGCAGAACCTGACCGGGCTGAAGCCCACCATGGGCCGCACCTCCATCCACGGTGTCATTCCACTGTCCTTCACCCGCGACCACAGCGGTCCGCTCGCCCGCGACGCAATGGACGCGGCCCTCATGCTGGCGGTTCTCGCCGGGCCCGACCCGAACGACCCGCGCACCCTCGGGCTGCCCGCCGTGCCCGATCTCATACGCTCCGCCACCCCCGTCGTCTCAAGCGGCGGAAAGGTCCGGCTGCGCAGGGCTACGCGGATCGGCGTCCCCGCCGACTACCTCGGCAGCGCGTCCGGTGATGTGCTGTCCGTACGCAAGACCTTCCTCGACAAACTCGCCGGCGTCTCGGGCGCCACGCTCGTCGACGTCACCTATCCCGACGACTGGGCACTGCTCACCGGGGCCTTCAACGCCATTCGGCTCAGCGAACGCACCGAGCCGTTCCGGCACTGGCTGCGCGCGGATCTCACGTCCTTCGGTGTCTCGCTGCTCACCTGGCTGCAGGGGCTGATGCTCTCCGGTGACGAGTGGATCACCGGGCAGCGGGCCAAGAACCACCTCCTGCGCGAGGTGCTCGACGGCGTCCTGAGCAGTTGCGACGTGCTGCTCCAGACCGGCCCCGTGCCTTTCGACATCCTCGGCCTGCCGGAGATCGCCTTCCCGATCGGCTTCGACAGCTCCCATGTGCCCGTCGGCGCGATCCTCGGCGGCGGCCCGTACGAGGAGGACCGGCTCTTGGAAGTCGCCGCTGCCTACCAGGCGGTGACGGACTGGCATCTGCGCCGTCCCACCGACCCGGCCGCCGCGAAGCCCCGCTCCCTGACGGCTGAGCCGAACCGGCCCAGGATCACGGCAGAGGAGGCAGCAGCAACCTCATCGTAAGTGTCCCGACGGTGCGCGATGCCCGCCGAGTTGGAGGAAAACTCCAGGCCGGCTGCGGGGACCTCGAAGGCGTTCCACCAGGAGCCGGAGTATCGGCGGAACCAGTCGGTGACGTCCGGGGTGTTGCTGGTGACGGTCATGGCCGCGTCGACGGCACCCCCTCGTCGACGAACAGATGCTCGTCCAGGGCATGGCGACCCGGGAACCCCACCGCTGTCCGCGCCGGCGCAACGTCAACGCCCGGCACCCGGCGTCCTGGCCGCCCAAAGACGCGGGCGTGCCCGCATCCGCAGTGAGAAAGACCTCCGATGCGGCGGACGCCGCATCGCACGGCGCCGGCGCCCGCCCATGGCCAGCTCCTCGGCGGCGGGTTCTGGACGCCCACCCAGACGTCGAATCCGGTGCCGGTGTCGTCGACGACGAAGCCTCCGGCTCCCGCGTACGCGCCCGCCGTCTCACGGCCCGCTCGATGCACTTCTCAGTCACCACCGCTGCCAATCCGGACCATCCAACCGTATTCCGATGGTACGGATCAACGGGGTGATGATCACTGCATTGTGGTGCCATCCTGGTCCGGGCGCCTCGGGCCCGTGGCCTGTGCTCGCTGCACGGGGCGCGGACCGCTGGGCGCGGACGAGGCGGATGTCCAAGCGGATGTCACGGAAAGCGTGGGGAGAAGCACCAGGTGGGCAAGAGGAACCAGGAGCGGCGTCGCGGCAGGAAGAAGGAGCGCGAGGCCCGGCAGCGGGCCCGCTCCACGGGCCCGGGCAGCACATTCGGGAACGCGGACCCCGGCTCGTTCGAGGGCCCGTACGGTTATGTGCCCCCGCCGCGTGAGCGGTCACTCGTCCAGGTGGTGGAGACGGCGCTGCGGCGGGTGGTGGAAGCTCCGGAGGACGGCGTCGCGGTGGCCGTCGGCAAGGCCGCCGCAGTCCTGTCGGAGCCGGCCGGCCGGTGGCCCGAGGTGGGCCGCGCGCTGCTCGTACTGACCGACAGCATGATCGACCAGCTGTGGGCGTACGGCTGGCAGCCCGCCGACCTGGTACGGATCGTGCGGCGCGAACTGAGCGCCAGGCACACCCGCCTGGCCGTGGACCTGATCGCCGCCGAGTCCCGGAAGTACGCTCCCGCTTCCCTCGATCCGCGCTGGTCGGCCCAGTTGCGTGAGGTCGGTGCGACGGTGTGGTGGGAGGCTGACGACACCTTCCTGCCCGGGTACGCGACCCGGGAGAAGCTTGACCGCCTCGCCACCGCGACCTGTGCGCTCGAGGTGCTGCGGCTGCTGGGATGGCTGCCGCGGATCAACCCGGTCGGGCCACCGCCGGGAGCGGGCGGCGGCAACCGGTGGCGTCGCGGCCAGAAGGCCGGTTCCGGGGACGAGCCGCGGATGCTCGGCCGGATCCGGGCGCTGCTTGCCAAGGCCGAGTCTACGGAATTCACCGAAGAGGCGGAGGCGCTCACCGCGAAGGCGCAGCAACTGATGGCCCAGCACAGCATCTCGGAGGCTCTGATCACCGCCGACACCGGGCGGGAGGACGCCCCGGGGGCCTGTCGTATCGGCGTCGACAATCCGTACGAGCAGAGCAAGGTCATGCTGTTGGACGCCGTCGCGACCGCCAATCGCTGCCGCGCCGTGTGGTCCCGTCATCTGGGCTTCAGTACGGTCATCGGCTTCGACGCCGACCTGGACGCGGTGGAGCTGCTCTACACCTCGCTGCTGGTGCAGGCGAATGCCGCGCTGAGCCGGGCCGGCAGCCGGCAGCGCGCCGACGGCAGTTCCCGTACCCGTTCCTTCCGCCAGTCCTTTCTGCTCGCCTACGCCACCCGGATCAGGGAACGGCTGACGGTCGCGACCGAGCAGGCCACCAACGACGCGGTGGCCGGCACCTCGCCGCTGGACGAGGCCACCGGGGCCGCCTCGAAGCCCGAGCCCCGCCTCCTGCCGGTGCTGGCCGCCCGGGAGGAAGCGGTGAACGATGCCACCGAGGAGATGTTCCCCGAGCTGACAACCAGCCGCTGGGCGCGCGCCAGCGACGGCGAGGGCTGGGCGCAGGGCACCGCCGCCGCCGACCGCGCGTCGCTGCACGGCCACTCCGGGGCGATCCGGGCCGATGGCTGACACGACGACGTGTTCCGCGTTACGGGGCCGCCTCCATGGCCCCCTCGCGGTCCCGGCCCGCCGACACCCGCTGAGGAAGGATCACCAGTGCGGCGCCCAGCGCGAAGCCCAGCGTGGGCAGCACCGGGAACCGGCCGTCGGGCGCGAAACCCCGGTCGCGAGCCGGTCGCGCGACGGCGGACGGGCACCGGTCCCGTCCGCCGCTCACCGAGAGCCCGCTGTCAGCGCAGGTACGAGGCCCCGTTGAGATCCAGTACCGCGCCGCTCGCCCACTCGGCCTCGGCCGAGGTCAGCCAGGCCACCGCGGCGGCGATCTCGTGTGGCTCGGCTACCCGGTCGAACGGGCTCTGGGCGCGGATGGCCGGTCCCCGCTCGTCGTCGTCCAGCAGCCGCGCCGCCATCTCGGTGCCGGTGAAGCCCGGCGCGACCGCCGTCACCGCGATGCCGTACGGGGCGAGGGCCACCGCCAGGGACTGGGCGAGGGAGTGCAGTGCCGCCTTGCTGGCGCCGTAGGCGGGCGAGACCGGCTCGCCCCGGAAGGCGCCCCGGGAGCCCACCATCAGGACCCGGGCGCCCGCCGGGCCCTCGTCCCGGTCCAGCAGATGCCGGGTGACTTGCCAGGTGAGGTCCGCGGCGGCGAACAGATTCGCCTCGAAGGTCTGGCGCCAGTCGCTCCGCCAGTTCTCGTAGGAGGTCGCCGCGATGGGGTGCGGGGTGAACACGGCCGCGTTGTTCACCAGGATGTCCACCCCGCCGAGCGCGGTGACCGCACCCTCGACCAGACCGGGGATCTCCTCCGGACGGGTGAGGTCGGCGCGCAGCGCCACATGGCCCTCACCGGGCAGGGCGGCCACCAGTTTCGCGGCGGCTTCGGGGTCGGTCCGGTAGTGCACGGCTACCGCGTCGCCGCGTGCGGCGAGGGCTTGGGCGATGGCGGCACCGATGCCTCGGGACGCTCCGGTGATCAACGCGCGCTTACGACGTATGGGCTCTTCCACGGTGCGATCATGCGGTCCGGCCCGGGCGATGGCAAGGGGCACCCGGGGTGGGCCGGCTCCGGGGCGGGGAGCCGAGGGGGGAGCCGCCCGGCCGTTATCCGCTCGCGCTCCGGCCCGCAGCCCGCGGGTCGGATGGGAGGGGCCCCGCACGGCGAGGTTCGACACTGTTCCTGCCGGTATTCCAGCCCGGAGTGCAGGGGCCGCCCTACGTCGTGGGAGCGGCCCCGCAGAGGCGGAAGGATCAGGGTGCGCAGGAGCCGCTGGAATTCGCGGAGTCGGCGGAGTCGGCGGAGCTGGTGAGAGCGGTGCAACGGTACGGTGCCGGGTTGATCACCGTTGGCGGCCGGCGCAGCTTGGTGGCCTGCTCGTAGTCGTAGGCGTAGCCGATGAGGGTGGGCTCGCTCCACGCCTGGCCGAGGAACGAGATGCTGAACGGCCGTCGGTTGGCGGCCTGGTAGCCGGCGGGGACGCTGATCGTGGGATAGCCCGCCTTCGCGCCGATGGCCGCGCTGCCGCTGTTGGCGAAGAGCAGCGCCGTCAGGCTGTTGTCCTTCATGACTGTGTCGATGCGGTCCTTGCTGTCGGCCAGGTCCTGGGCGCGGTCCGCCTCGTAGGTGGCGGTGTCGGCGCTGTCCGGGCTGTGGTCCATGGCCTGCGACTCCAGCGCGTGGACCTGCCCGAACTTCAGCGCCTGCGCCGCGTGCGCGTTGTTGTGGGCGATGATGTCGGCGAGGCTCTTCATGGGGGCGTTCGCCGGCAGCCTGGCCAGGTAGGTGTCCAGGTCGCGCTGGAACTCGTAGGTCAGGACGGTCGAGGGGTGCCCCGTGGTGTCGAGGGTGACGTCGACGAGCGTCGCGCCCCGCGCCTTGAGCGCGGCGATGGCCGCGTCCCACAGGGTGCGGTTGTCGGTTCCCGTGGCCGGGACCTGGCCGGCGACGACGCCGATGCGGGCCCCTTGCAGGGCGGTGGCCGACAGGTCCTTGGTGAAGTCGTGCCCGACCAGCGGGTTGGAGGCGGTGGCAGGGTCCTCCGGGTCGGTGCCATCGATGGCGGTGAGCGTGGCCGCGGCGTCGGCGACCGTGCGCGTGAGGGGCCCCGCCGTGTCCTGGCTGGCGGCGATCGGAACGATGCCCGTGCGGCTGGCCAGCCCCACCGTCGGCTTGATGCCGACGACGGAGTTGGAGTACGCGGGGCTGAGGATGGATCCGGAGGTCTCGGTCCCGATGGCGACTGCGGCGAGGCCGATCGACGCCGCGACGCCGGAACCGGCGCTGGATCCGCTCGGGGTCTGGCTCGCGTCGTAGGCGTTGAGCACCTGCCCGCCGAGCGAGCTGTAGCCGCCGGGCATGCCGGTGGTCAGGTAATTGGCGAACTCGGTGAGATTGGCCTTGCCGATGATGACCGCTCCGGCCTCGCGGAGCCGCGCGACGACAGGTGCGTCCTTCGCGGGACGGGAGTCGGTGAGCGCCACCGACCCGGCGGTGGTCGGCAGGCCCGCGACGTCGATGTTGTCCTTGACGATCACCGGTATACCGAGCAGGGGGCTGTGCGGGCCCTTGCCACGCCGTACCTTGTCGGCGGCGGCTGCTTCCTTCATGGCGTCGGGGTTGAGCGCACGTACCGCGTTGAGCGAGGGCCCCTGGGAGTTCAGAGCCTTGATGCGCTCGATGTAGGCCTCGGTGAGCGTGGTGCTGGTGACCTTGCCGGCGTCGAGGAGAGCGGTCAGCTGCGCGACGGTCACCGTCTCAAGATCTACGGGGAACGGCTTCCCGCCGGGGCGGTCGGCCGCGTCGGCTCTGGACGTGGTCACCGATGTCGTACCGGCGACGGTCATCGCGGCAGTCGCGATGGCTACGGCGTGGCGCCGGGTGAACGGTGTGCGCGGGAGCGATTGGTCGTTGATTGTGTGCTCCTTTGACGAGGGATAAACCGGTGGGCTTGGTCATGAAAACGGCGGTGATTGTCCCGTGCGTATCAATCCGATGTCGGTCACGTTTCCATGGCGGCAAACAGGCTCGGTTCAGGGAGTGGGTGAATATGCGCTGACCCGACCCACACGGAAGTGACCTCACGTCAGGAAGTCATTGCCGAGGGTGCGTTGTTCGTTGCGGGTGGGAGCCGCCGGTCGCCCGCGCTGACGCGACAGGCACCGCCCCCTGACCGCGTACACCAGGAAGTGAGGTCAGTTGAACATCCCCGCACCGGGGATCGCCTCAAGAAGCTGTTGTGTGTAGGCATCCGCCGGCGAGTTGAGCACCTGGTCGACCGGACCCTGCTCGACCACCCGGCCGCCGCGCATGACCACGACGTCATGGGCGATGGACCTGACGACGGAGAGATCGTGCGAGATGAACAGATAACTGAGCCCGAGTTCGTGCTGAAGGGTGTCGAGCAGCTTCAGAATCTGGTCCTGCACCAGTACGTCCAGCGCTGAGACCGCCTCGTCGCAGACGACCAGCCGGGGACCGAGCGCGAGCGCGCGGGCGATCGCCACTCGCTGGCGCTGGCCGCCGGACAGCTCGTTCGGGTACCGCTGAGTTACGGCGGCCGGCAGCGCGACCTGCTCCAGCAGTTCCAGCACCCTGGCCCGGCGTTGGGCGCGGTCGCCGACGCCGAAGATCCGCAGCGGCTCGGTGATCAGCCGCTCGACCGTGAACGTCGGATCGAGCGACGCGTACGGGTCCTGGAAGACCGGCTGCATGGCCCGGCGTGCCGCACGCAGCCGCGCACCGCGGAGTCCGACCATTTCCGAGCCGTCGAGCCGGATGGCGCCGCTGGTCGCCGGGACAAGCCCGAGCACCATCCTGGCCGTCGTGGTCTTGCCCGAACCCGATTCGCCGACGATCGCCGTCGTACGTCCGCGTCCCACGGTGAAGGACACCTCATCGACGGCACGCAGCACGCCGCCCCGCCCGGGGATGCGGTACTCCTTCGATACCCGGTCGACCTCCAGCACCGTCTCTTCGCTGTGCTCGCCGGGCACGCTGGGCTCGCCGGGCACGACCGCCCGCCGGCGTGGAGTCGCGAGAGAGGGCGCGGCAGCCACCAGTCTTCTGGTGTACTCGTGTTCCGGATCGGTGAGGATCTGCCGTGCGGGGCCCGCTTCCACCACCTTGCCCTTGGACATCACCACCACCTGGTCGGCCCGGTCGACCGCCAGGCCCAGATCGTGCGTGACCAGCAGCAGCGCGGTGCCCAGCTCGTGGGTCAGGTTCTCCAGGTGGTCGAGGATCTGCCGTTGCACGGTCACATCGAGCGCGGAGGTCGGCTCGTCCGCGATCAGCAGATCCGGCCGGCAGGCCAGGGCGATCGCGATCAGCACGCGCTGGCGCATGCCGCCGGACAGCTCGTGCGGGTACTGACGCGCCCGGCGGGCCGGCTCCGGGAGTCCGGCCTGCGCCAGCATCTCGACCGCGCGTGCGGGTGCTTCACGCCGGCCGGCCATGCCGTGCACCACCAGGGTTTCCGCGACCTGCCGCCCCACCCGCGCGACCGGATTGAGATTGGACATCGGGTCCTGCGGTACGAGCCCGATCTCGCGCCCGCGCAGCCGCCGCAGCCGCTTCTCGCCGGCATGCGTGATGTCCTCGCCCCGCAAGCGGATCCGGCCACCGATGATCCGGCCCGAAGCGGGCAGCAGACCCATCACGGCGTGTGCCGTGGTCGACTTGCCGGAGCCGGACTCGCCGACCACCGCGACCCGCTGTCCAGGCATCAGCCGGAAACCGGCACCCCGCACGGCGGGGACCGCGCCGCCCGCGAAGGACACCTCGAGATCGCTCACTTCCAGCAGCGGCTCGGCATCGGATTTCGTCATCACTCAGCCCTCACTTTCCGGTCTTCGGATCGAGCGCGTCCCGCAGGGCGTCGCCGAACAGGTTGAACCCGAGGCAGATCAGCGCGATCGCGATGCCGGGGAAGACCGCCGGCCACGGAGTGCGGAACAGATACTGCTGGGCGTCGGAGAGCATGATGCCCAGGCTCGGGTCCGGGGGCTGGATGCCCAGCCCGAGGAAGGACAGGATGGCTTCGCCGAGCACGGCTGCCGGCATGATCACCGTGGCCTGCACGATGATCGCGGACAAGGCGTTGGGCAGGATGTGCTGCCCGAGGATCCGAAATGCTCCCGCGTCCATGGTGTGCGCGGCGAGCACAAAATCGGTGTCCTTCAACCGCAGGGTCTCGGCGCGGACCACACGGATCATGGTGGGAACGTTGGCTGTGCCCAGCGCGATCGCCGCGTTGCCGAGCCCGCCGCCGTTGATCGCCGCGAGGCCGACCGCGAGGATGAGAAAGGGGAACGCGAGCATGAGATCGGCGAGCCTGGACACCAGAGCGTCCAGTCGGCGCCAGTAGCCCGCGAGCAGTCCGAGCGGCACTCCGACGACGATGGCGAGCAGCACCGACAGCACGCCGACCTCGAACGAAGCACGCGTGCCGTACAGCACCCGGGACAGCACATCCCTGCCGAGGTCATCGGTACCCAGCGCGAAACCGACGGTGTCCGGCTGCTGGAACGGCGTCGAGAAGTGCACCTCGGCCGGCGGGTAGGGCGCGAGCCAGGGCGCGAACACCCCGGCGACGATCACGATCAGCAGCAGCGCGCCGCCGACCAGGCCCATCGGGTTGTGCGACAGCTTGCGCAGCACCCGCCCGCGTACCCGCCCGAGAGCGCCGGCGGAGGCTTCGGCGAGAGTTTCGGCGATTGCGGTCACTGCGCCCTCCCGGACACTCGAATGCGTGGGTCGATGACCGTGTAAAGGAGATCGACCAGCAGATTGATCACGATGTAGGACGCCGTGACGACCAGGACGACGGCCTGGATGACCGGGTAGTCCCGGCTGAGCAGCGAGTCGAGGGTGAGCTTGCCGATGCCGGGCAGGGTGAAGATGCGCTCGGTGACCACCGCGCCGGCGATCAGGCCACCGAGTTGCAGGCCGATGACCGTGGTCACCACGATCAGGCTGTTGCGCAAGCCGTACCGGAAGATCACGGCGCCGCGGCCCAGCCCCTTCGCCCGCGCGGTGCGCACGAAATCGGCGGTGAGGGTCCCGACCATCGCTGCCCGGGTCTGCCGCTGGACGACCGCGGCATGGGTCATCCCGAGGATCACCGCCGGCAGGATCAGGTAGTAGATCCCGCGCAGCGGATCCTGGAAGGGGGAGACGTAACCCGATGCCGGAAACCAGCCCAGCTGCACGGAGAGGTAGAGGATCGCGAGGATGCCGAGCCAGAAGGTCGGCACGGACAGCGCGAGCAGGGAGAAGCCGTTCGCCAGCCACTCGGGCCACCGGCCCCGGAAGACCGCCGCGAGCACGCCCGCCGACATCCCGGCCAGTACGGCGATGACCATCGCGAAGACCGCGAGCTGGATCGTCACCGGCAGCGTCGCGCCGATCATCTGGTCGACCGGCGTACCGGTCCGGACCGAATTGCCGAAGTCACCGGTCAGCGCGTGGCCGGCGAACCGGAAGTACTGCACCGGAAGTGAATCGTTCAGGCCGAGTTGGGCCCGTACCGCCGCGATCGTCGCGGGGTCGGCTCCATCCCCGGCCATCGCCACCGCCGGGTCACCCGGCAGCGCACGCACACCGACGAACACGACGATCGACCCGAGTAGGAGTGTGACGGCGGACTGCCACAGGCGGTGCAACAGGTAGCGCAGCAAGGTTCAGCCCTTCTGTTGTGAGACGAACGCGGCCTTGCCGAGCCGGACCAGGCCGTCGGAGTACACCTCGACGCCGGCGACCCGGGTGGAATACACGGTGATGTTGCGCATCCGGTAGAGGTACACGATGGGGTTCTCCCGCTGAATCAGCTGTACGGCCTGCCCGTACAGCGTGGCCCGTTGTGCGGTGTCGGTGATCTGCGCGGCCCGGGAAAGCAGGTCGTCCAGTTGCGCCGAGGAAAATCCGCCGTAGTTGGAGCTCGCGGACGTGGCAAGGAAACTCGAAGTGTTCGCGTCCGGGTCGATTCGCCCGGACCAGCCGATTTGCATCAGCTCAAAGCCACCGCGCTTGCGCACATCGAGCGAGGTGGCGTATTCGACCGGGACGATGCGCAGATCGAAACCGCCCTCGGCGACGCTGGCCTGTAGCGCCTGCGCATACCGGAGCTCGTCCTGGGAGTTGGCCACCGTGAGAGTCACCTTGAGCGGCACATGGACGCCCGCTTCCTTGAGCAACTGAAGTGAGCGCTTCGGATTGAACGCCGGGCAGGCATTGCTGGCCGCCGAGGCATACGGGGTCGTGGGAGCGATGGGGGAGCACGCAGGTTCGAACCAGTTGTTGAACACGGTGTTGACCAAGGTCTTGCGGTCGACGCTGTAGCCGAAGGCCGCCCGGACTCTGGAGTCCGCGATCGGGGTGTTGATGGTCTTCGGGGGCGTTCCGGCGCCGTCCACATTGCCGGTGTTGAACGTGATTCCCCGGTATCCGAGAAAACCGGACTGGAGCACCTTCAGATTCGGATCCTTGGCCAGCGCGTCGACGTCCTGCGGGGAGATGGTGTCGGCCACCTGGATGTCGCCGGAGCGCAGGTTCGCGGCCCGGATGTTCGCGTCCGTCATGATCCGGTAGGTGATCGTGTCGAGGTGGACGTGGGCGGCGTCGTAGTACAGCGGGTCGCGCTTGACCGTGATGGAGGTCTGCGGGACGCGGTTGACGAACTTGAACGGACCGACGCACACCGGTGAGTTGCCGAAATTGTCGCCCTTCGCGGCCAGCGCGGCCGGCGACATGACCATCCCGGCCCGGTCGGCGAGTGCTGCGGTGATCGGCGCGAACGGGCGCTTGTAGTGGAGCACCACATGGGTCGCGTCGGTTGCCTCGATGCTCTTGATCGGGCCCATTTCGGTGGTGCGCTGCGAAGTCTTCATCGTGAAATCGCGCTGAAGGCTGGTGCGCACGGCGTTCGCGTTGAACGGGGTGCCGTCGGCGAACACGACGCCGGTGCGGACCGGAATCGTCACGGTCAGCCCGTCGCGCGAGATCGTGGGCAGCTGGGTCGCGAGTTGCGGGACGATCCGGCCGCTCGCGTCGAGGTCGTACAGCTTCTCGCAGATCGCGCTCATCACGTTGCGCGTCAACGACGAGCTGGACGTGGTCGGGTCGAGCTGGTCCGGTTCGGCGGACAGGCCCACCACGAGATCACCGCCCGCACGGACCTGTCGGTTTCCTACGGGGGCGCCGTAGACGTCGGTGTGATCGCCGACGACGCCGACGTGCTGTATGGGGACGCAAGAGGTGAGTACTGCCGCGGCCAGGCCGATCGCCGCAAACCGAATCGGGGCACCTCGCGCAAACTTAGAACACCGGAGGAACATGAAACAAACTCCCAGCGCTTCGTTTTATGTGAAGCTCAAGGTAGTTCCTGTGTGCCCGTAGTCGATTGCGGAGAGGTTAAGTACTGTTACGACTTGCATTTATGAAAAGGTGGCACGAATAGCGAATAGAGAACGGCGAATAGCGGCCCGGACCCGGGCCGCTATTCGCCATTCACCCCACCCGTCGGCTATCGCCCAACGGCGTAGCCCTGCATGCCGCGCGGGTTCGCGCCTGCCGACAGGATGCCGGTTTCAGGGTCGCGGGCGACCGCGCAGAGCCGGCCCTCCGACCATGGTTCGCCGACCGTGACCTCGTGCCCGCGGCGTCGGAGTTCGGCAATGGCGAAATCGCCGATTCGCGATTCCACGGTGACGCTTCCCGGCTTCATGACGCGTGGATAGAAAGAACTCGGAAAACTGTCGTTGTGCCAGTTGGGTGCGTCGATCGCACCTTGCAGGTCGAGCCCGCCGCGTACTTTCTCCCGCAATGCGACGGCGAGGAAGAAATGTACGCTCCACTGGTCCTGCTGATCACCACCCGGAGTTCCGAATGCCATGACCGGCTCTCCTTCGCGGAGCGCCATGGACGGTGTGAGCGTGGTGCGCGGGCGCCGCCCGGGGGCCAGGGAATTGGGCAGTCCGGGCTCGAGCCAGGCCATCTGCAATCGGGTGCCCAGCGGGAAGCCGAGGCCGGGCACAGTGGGGTTGGATTGCAGCCAGCCGCCGCTCGGGGTGGCCGCGATCATGTTGCCCCAGCGGTCGACCACGTCCAGGTGACAGGTGTCCCCCCGGGTGGAACCGTCCTTCTCCACCGTCAGTTCACCGGCGTCGGCGGCCGGCTCTCCGGCCGGATGCCCCCAGTGGACCTTCGCCACCGTCGGTTCACCGGCGCCGGCGGCCGGCGGCAGGTCCACCGCGCCGTTGTCGGCGACGTGGCGGGCACGCTTGCTCAGTCGGGGGACCCGGCCGCCGGGGCTGCCCGGCCGCAATTCAAATGAAGCCCGCTCTCCGATGAGGGCGCGCCGGGTGTCGTTGTACTCGGCGGAGAGCAGCGTCTCCAGCGCCACGTCCGCGCTGTCGCCGTACCAGGCCTCACGGTCGGCCATCGTGAGTTTCATGCCCTCGATGAGGGTGTGCACGTAGTCCGGCGTGCCGTAGTCCAGCTCGGTGCCGCGCAGCAGGGCGAGCTGCTGGAGGAACACCGGACCCTGGCTCCACAGACCCGGTTTGGCCACCGTCCAGCCGTTCCAGTCGTAGGTGGCGGGCTCCTCGTAGGTCGCGGAGAACGCGGCGAGGTCCGCGCCGGTGAGGGTACCGGCATGCCGCTCGCCGGATGTGTCCATGGTGGGGCGTGCCGCGAACTCGGCGACAGCCTCGGCGATGAATCCCTCGCGCCACACCCTGCGGGCCGCGTCGATCTGGGTCTCGCGGCCGGAGCCCGCCGCTTCGGCTTCCGCGATGACCCGCCGCCAGGTGCCGGCCAGCGCCGGATTCTGCAGCAGGGCGCCGGGGGCGGGCGATTTGCCGTCGCGGAGATAGAGCTCGGCCGACGTTGTCCACTCGGTTTCGAAGAGCTCCCGCACCGTTTCGACGGCTGCCCCGATGCGCTCGACGGCGGGGTGCCCGTGCTCGGCGTAACCGATGGCGTACTTCAGCACGTCGGAAAGCCGCTTGGTTCCGTGATCGCGCAGCAGCAGCATCCAGGCGTCGAACGCACCGGGCACGGCGGCTGCCAGCGGACCGGTGCCGGGGACAAGGTCCAGGCCGAGTGAGGTGTAGTGCTCGATGCTCGCTCCGGCGGGCGCCGGGCCCTGTCCGCAAAGGACCTGGGGGCGATGGCCGGCCGGGGCCAGGATCATCGGCACTTCGCCCCCGGGTCCGTTCAGGTGCGGTTCGACGACGTGCAGCACGAAAGCGGCGGCGACCGCCGCGTCGAAGGCGTTGCCGTCGTCCTCCAGTACCGCCATGGCCGTCGAGGAGGCGAGCCAGTGGGTGGAGGACACCATGCCGTGGATGCCTTGCAGGGTCGGTCGGGTGGTGAACAACTTGGTCCTTTCCGTTCACGTTCTCAGTGCTGTCCAAGAACGCGCGACAGCTTCCCCGGGCGCGTTCCTCGACTCACCTCACGCAGGTCCCACCAGTTCTAGAACGATCTTTTAGGAAGTAAACACCCGCCGCTACTTTGCGTCCAAGACATCTATGACACCATTCAGATAGCCAATCGCTATCAATCCCTATCGCTATCGATCAGTTCGTGAGGACTCCATGGAACGCCGCCAGCTCGAGTACTTCGTGGCTGTCGTGGAGCAGGGCGGTTTCACCCACGCCGCACGGTCGCTGCGCGTCGCCCAGCCGTCGCTGTCGCGTGCGATCCAGAAACTCGAACGCGACCTCGGGGTCACGCTCTTCCACCGGGTCGGCCGCAACGTCGTGCTCAGCAACGCCGGGGAGATGCTGGCCGACAGGGCGAGGCTCGTGCTCCGCGATCTCGACGCCCTGCGTGCCGCGGCGCGGTCGATCGGCCATGGAACGGTGGGCAGGGTGGATGTCGCGGCGACGTCATCCTCGGCGCTGGAGCCCGTGACGAGCGTTGTCGCCGAACTCCGCGAGCGTCATCCGGGTGTCACGGTCAGCACCTCGTCCGCCCTGTCGGCGGCCGAAGTGATCGCCATGGTGCTCCAGGGCCGCTGCGAGGTCGGGGTCTCCGGCAGCGCCGAGCGCCCCACCGGCCAGGGGCTGGTCGCACATCACCTGCGAGACGAAGAGTTCCTGCTCGTAGTGCCACCGAACACGATGGCGGACACCGGGCCCACGGTGACTCCCGAGGCGCTGCGCGGCATGCGGTTCGTGGTGACCAAGCCGGCGACGGCGGTCCGCGCCCTGTTCGACCGGCTCGCCGCCACCGTCGGCGATATGACCATCGCGGCGGAGGTCGGTGACCGGAGCGTGGTCCTGCCCATGGTGCTCAAGGGAATCGGGGCCGGCCTGATGCCGGACGGCTGGGCTGATCTCGCCAGGCGGGCCGGTGCGGAGGTCTACCGGTTCTCGCCCGCGGAAACACTTCCGCAGTGGCTCATATACCGGGGTGGCCCCGTCACCGCCGCGACCCAGGCCTTCATCGACACCACGTTGGCCGCCAGAGACGGCCAGTGACCGGTGATGCCTCCGAGGGGGGCGGCATGGGCTTCCATGCCTTGGCCGACGCGCTCCCGCACGGGGCGGGCCCCCGGCCCGGTCCACTCAAGCGGGATCTATGCTCATAGAAAATGCGTCCGAGTGACGCGACACAAAACTCAACCGCCATGAGGCACGAACCGCACACTGCCCTGAGTATCGGCACGGTGCGCGGGGCACGGAGGTCGGAAATGTTCGGACTCACGACTCGCTGGTCCCTGGCCGGCACCGGGTCGGACGTCAGTGATCGGCTGCGGGAGTACGTAGGCAAGGAGTCGCAGCCGAGGTTCACCGGTCGGCCCGGGCTGATCGAGAAAATCTGGACCATGCAGCCCGGGGGATTCTTCGCCGGCAACTACCTGTGGGCCACGGAGCAGGCACGAAGCGAGTTCGTGGCATCGCTGGCCACGACACCCTCGAAGGTCACCGAGATCGTCGGCCACGGCCCCGACATCATCGTGGAGTTCGAGGTCATCGCTGTCGCCGAAGGCGGCGAGGGCATGGCCGGCATCACCGAGCTGGGCACCGCCTTCCGCGCCTCGGCATGAAACCGGCACCATTCGACTACACGCGCCCGCGCCACCTGGCCGAGCTGCTCGGCACGCTGGTCGATGGTGATGTGCTCCTCGCCGGTGGACAGAGCCTGCTGCCTGAACTGAACGAGCGGAAGCGCAGCCCGCGGCGGCTCGTCGACATCAACGGGATCGGCGGGTTGCAACGCCTCGACGTCCGGCCGGACACTGTCGTGCTGGGTGCGCTCACCCGCCACCAGACTCTGGCCGACAGTCCGGAAGTGCGTGCTGCGGTCCCGGTGCTGTCGTGCGCGGCGGCCCGCGTCGGACACGCGGCGGTGCGCACCCGCGGCACCCTTGGTGGCAGCATCGCCAATGCCGACCCGGCCGCCGAGCTGCCCGGCATCGGCGTACTGCTGGGCGCTTCGGCGCAACTGCGCTCGCCGGACAGCTCCCGCACGGTCGGCGTCGGGGAACTGCTGCACCCGAGGGCGATCGGGGAGCAGGAGGTGATCGTCGCCATCGAGCTGCCCCGCATGACTGGCCGGGACGGATGGGGTTTCCGGGAGGTGAGCCGGCCGGGCGCCTACGCCTTTCCGCTGGTGACCGTCGCGGCCACGCTGAGGCTGGCGGTCGACGGCACGGTGTCGGCGCTGCGGGCCGCTGTGACCGGGGCCGCCCCCGTGCCCTACGCCCTGGGCGACGCCGCCGGTGAACTGATCGGCCGGAGACCTGACCAGGAGTGGTTCGGCGTGGTCGCCGACCTCCTCGTAGGGCGCGCCGACCCTGTGACCGACCTGTACGCGAGTGCGGCCTATCGCCGTCGGCTGATCCGTCACCTGACCCATGGGGTGCTGGCGGACGCCCTCCAGCGCGCCCGGGAGGCGATGTCGTGACCGGCGTGGGGATCAACGTCAATGGCCGAAAGTACGGACTCGAAGTCGAACCGCGCACTCTGCTGTCCGATGCGCTGCGTGACGGCTGCGGCCTGACCGGCACGCATGTCGGCTGCGAGCACGGTGTGTGCGGGGCGTGCACGGTGCTGATCGAGGGCCGGCCGGTCCGCTCGTGTCTGATGCTCGCCGTTCAGGCCGACGGGCAGGACGTCACCACCGTTGAAGGGCTGGCCGGAGCGGACGGGCTGAACCCGTTGCAGGAAGCCTTCCGCGCCGAACACGGCCTGCAGTGCGGGTTCTGCACACCTGGGATCCTGGTCACCCTGACCGCCCATCTGGCCGATCACCCGGATGCGACCGAGGCGGAACTGCGCCACGCGGTGTCCGGGAACCTGTGCCGGTGCACGGGCTATCAGAACGTCATCGCGGCCGCGGTGCGCGCCGCGCGGTCGGCATCCGCGCGTTCGGCATCCGTGCGGTCGGCATCCGCGCGGCCGGACGAAACCGAACCGACGGCGACCGGTCCCGGCGAAACCAACACGGCGCCCACCGGACCGGCGGCCACCGGACCGGTCGGAACCGAACCGGCGACCAGCGGGCCGCTGGGGGCGGCGATCACCCGGCGCGAGGACCATCGGCTGCTCAGCGGCACCGCGACCTTCGTCGATGACATCGCGCTGCCCGGCGCGCTGCACACCCATTTCGTGCGCAGCCCGCACGCCCACGCGTCCATCGTCACCATCGACGCCTCGGCCGCTCGTGGAATCCAGGGCGTCGTCGGAGTGTTCACCGGCGCGGATCTGGCCGCCTGGACCGTTCCGCTGCGGATCGCCCCGCCGATCGACGGCCTGGTCCCGTTGGAGACCGAATCACTGCCGACGGCCAAGGTGCGCTTCGTCGGCGACCCGGTCGCGGTCGTGGTGGCCGACAGCCGGTACACGGCGGAGGACGCGGCCGCACTGGTCAGGGTCGAGTACGAACTGCTCCAACCCGCGCTCGACCTGGCGGCGAGCCTGGAGGGTCTCGCGCCCCTGGTCGACGAGACGGTGGACTCCAACGTCGTGTTCCGCGAGCACTTCTCCGCGGGGGATGCGGCGACCGCCTTCGCCGGGGCGCACCGGGTGGTCCGGACCCGGTTCTCCCACCAGCGGATGACCCACGCTCCGATGGAGACACGGGGCTGCGCGGCGGTCTGGGACGCGGGCCGCGCCGAGCTGACCATGTACACCGGCACGCAGGTGCCGCACCCATATCGCACGCAGCTGGCCGCGCGCCTCCGGCTGGCCGAGCATCAGGTCCGGGTGATCGTGCAGGATGTTGGAGGTTCCTTCGGGCAGAAGCTCATTGTGCACCGGGAGGAACTGGCGGTGGCCGCCCTCGCCCGCCACCTGGACCGCCCGGTGCGTTGGCGGGAGGACCGCGTTGAGAACCTGACCGCTGCCCTGTCGGCCCGTGAGGACTCCGCCGAAGTGGAGACCGCGGTCACCGCCGACGGCCGGATCCTCGCCATGCGGGCCCATCTGACCAGCGATTTCGGTGCCTACGCGCTCTTCCCCGCGAACTACATGCTGCGGGTCGTCGCGATGATGATGCCGAACGCCTACCGGTTGGCCGACTACGAGTACGACATGACCGTGGTGCTGTCCAACAAGATCCCGGCTTCTCCGATGCGGGCGCCCATGGCGATCTGCACCTGGGTCACCGAGGGCACCATCGACGCGATCGCCCGGGATCTGGGCCTGGATCCGGTCGAGGTACGCGAGCGCAACATGCTCCGCGAATCCGAGTTGCCCTATGTCACCGCGGTTGGCGAGACCTACGAGGAGATCACTCCGTACCGGACCTACCGGACCGCGCTGGATGCCTACGGCTACGCCGAGTTCCGCCGGCGGCAGCGCGCCGATCGCAAGGCCGGGATCTACCGCGGCCTGGGAATCGCCTGCCTCGTGGAGCCGACGACCTACGGGTCGGCGTTCTACCGCGCGGCCGGCATTCCCGGCTCGGGGCACGAGTCGGCCTGGGTCCGGATCGACCCGAGCGGTGCCGTGGTGGCCTCGGTGGGCATCGCCCCGGCCGGCCAGGGACACGAG
The DNA here is from genome assembly GCF_005047355.1 of Actinacidiphila oryziradicis. GTDB lineage: Bacteria > Actinomycetota > Actinomycetes > Streptomycetales > Streptomycetaceae > Actinacidiphila > Actinacidiphila oryziradicis. Next base: position 156,956 of record NZ_SUMC01000006.1, on the reverse strand, counting down.
ACGACCATCGCGCAGGCGGTCGCGGCAGGGCTGGGCGTGCGGCCCGAGGACGTGGCCGTACGGCTGGGCGACACCGAGGTCGCTCCGTACGGGATGGGAACCCGGGGCGCCCGCAGCGGCACGGCCGGTGGTGGTGCCGCACTGCTCGCGGCGCAGCGCCTGAAGGACAAGGTGCTGGCCATCGCGCGGGAGCAGCTGGGTATCTCCGGCGCCCTCGGAAGCGGCGCCGCGGACGAGTCCGGGCTGGACGTCCGCGACGGCGAGATCGTGCGGGCCAAGGACGGCGGCGTCGTCGGCACGGGCGTCGCCCTCGTCGACATCGCCCGTACCGCCTACCTCGACCCGCTGTCGCTGCCCCCGGGAATGGAGCCGGGGCTGGTCGCGCACCTGGCCTATGACCCGCCGCCGATGACCTATTCCAACGCCGCCCACCTGTGTGAGGTCGTCGTCGACCCCGTCACCGGCCAGGTGCGCATCGAGCGCTATCTGGTCGCGGAGGACGCCGGCACCATGATCAACCCGAAGGTGGTCGAGGGACAGATCCACGGCGCGGTCATGCTCGGCACAGGCGGCGTGCTCTACGAGGGCGTGTCCTACGACGCCGAGGGCAACAACCTCACACCGACATTCCGCGACTATGTGCTGCCCTCGGCACAGGAGGCGCCGCGGATCGAGGTGCTGCACTGCGGCACACCCAGCTCGCGTACTCCGGGTGGGATGAAAGGCATGAGCGAGGGCGGGGTGATGGGCTCTATCGCCGCGGTGACCGCGGCGGTCAACGACGCGATCGCGCCGTTCGGCCTGGTCATGGAAGACCTTCCGATCACCGCCCCCCGGCTGTCGGACCTACTGGCCGGCCGCACCGCTGCGCTGCCCACCGAATGATCCATCCCACCCGTCCCCCGGAAAAGGACCGAATGCCATGCCTGCGTCCACTGCACTTCCCCGTTCCGTCGCCGTCGTCGGACTCGGCGCCATGGGCGCACCGATGGCCCGAGTCCTGCTCGATGCCGGCTTTGACGTCGCCGTGGTTCCGCACCGGCGGCGCGAGGCCGCCGAGGCGCTGGCGGACAAGGGCGCGAAGATCGTCGACAGTGTGGCGGCCGCGGCCCGCGACGCCGACGTCGTCATCGCCCTCGTGCCGGACCTGCCGCAGCTGCTGGAACTCGCCGAAGGCCCGAGCGGGCTGGTGCAGGGCAGCCATGAGGGTCTCACCCTGCTCAATATGAGCACGGTGTCGCCGGACGGCGTCACCGCGCTCGCTGACCGGCTCGCAGCGGCGGGCATCCGGATGGTGGACGCCCCGATCAGCGGTGGCCCGGTCCGCGCGGCCGACGGCACCCTCACCATCATGGTCGGCGGCACCGACAGCGACATCGACCACGTGTCCGGCCTGCTCGACGCCCTCGGCCGGAACATCTTCCGCACCGGTCCGCTGGGCACCAGCCAGGTCGCCAAGCTGTGCAACAACATCCTGACCGCGACGATCATGGTTGCCAACTCCGAGGCACTCACCTTGGGCGCGAAGGCCGGGCTGGACCCGGCGCAGCTGCGGGAAATCGTGCTCGCCTCGTCGGGCGGCAGCACCGTGCTGGACACCTGGGTCCCGCGCAACCTGCTGCGCGACGTCTACGAGCCGGGGTTCGCCCTGCGTCTGATGTACAAGGACGCCGGCCTGGCCCGCGACCTGGCACGCCAGTCCGGTGTGCCGATGCCGCTGGCGAATCTGGCGCACGAGCTGTACGGCTTCTGCATGCAGGGTCCAGGCGCGGACCAAGACTATTCGTTCGTCAGCACGCTCTTCCAGGATGCCGCCGATGTCACCGTGGCCACCGGCCGCCCGCGGAGCCAACCGGAATAACCGGGTCATCCGGCCTCCCGGCCGCGCGCGACCGGGAGGCAACGGGGTCCCCGGCCCGCACGCCCCTCCTCCGGGCCGGGCCGGGCCGGGCCAGGGCCCGATCAACCGGTTGTGGCGGTGGCCTCCGGGTCGTCTGCGTTCGGATCCCTGTGAAAAATCACAGCAGTTGGCGCGGGGCTGCCTTCGCCTGCTCAGGAACTATGCCAAGGAGGCGTGGCGACGGCGAGGTCCGCGAGGAGCGCGGGGAGCAGGCGCTCCTCCATGACGGCGCGTCCCTCTCCGGCCATCAGCCCGGCGAGTTCCGGTTCCCAGGGGCTGGGGGCCGCGGCTCCGACGAGCGGGGTGGAGTCGCCCGCCGTGAGGGCGGTGCGGTAGTCGGCGACGGCCATCCGCCAGGGGCTCGCTCCTCCGGCGGCGAGGGCCGCACCGACGATCCGCAGACCGGTCCAGTCGAAGTCGGCCCGCACCCGCAGCCGCGCCCCGGCGTGCACGGCGGCGTCGAGGAGGCGCCGGCAGGCCGCCGAGGGCACACCTTCCGTACACACCAGCGGAGCGCTGTCCGGGCCCAGTTCCGCAGCGGCGGCGCGCAGCACCGCGGGGTTCTCGCAGACGAAGACCTCGCGCGCGGCGAGGGCGGGCGGATACGCGGTGAGTTGATGCAGCGTCAGCCGGAAGGGGATACCGAAGTCGGCCGCGTCGTCGAGCCAGTGAGCGACCACGTGGTCGCGGGAGGCACGCAGATTCAGCACCAGGACCTGACTGGCCAGGTCGTCCGCGACGGCGCCGAAACGCTCCCACAGCAGCCGCTGACCGACCCGGTCGCGGGGCAGGTCCGACTCCGCGCGCAGGGCCAGGGCACGCAGCACCAGCGAGGCCAGGGGAGCGCCCGCGACCAAAGCCTTGGTGTCGCCGGTGGTCCACTCGGCGAGCACGGGCAGCGGGAGCGGCGGCCGGTGCTCGGGCACCGGAAGCCGGTCCAGGACGGCGACGGCCCAGGGCACGAGCCGTGCGTCGCCCCGGCGCAGCAGCCGGGTGAGCGTCCCGTCCCCGGTGATCGCCTCCGTCCAGGTGGCGTACCAGGATTCGCCGGCGTGGCGGCCGGCGTCCAAGGCGGCGCGAAGTCGGTCGCGCTGCTCCGCTTCTGCCTGCCGTTCGCCGGGCCGGTCGCGCAGCGGTCCGTGCAGCCAGGCCAGTACCGTGGCCAATGACCGGCCGTGCATCTCGCGCAGGGCGGCGTCCAGGGCGGCCAGGTCCACGGTCAGGCGTTTGACGCTCTCGGGCCGGTACTGGCCGGTGACGCCGATCACGACCCGGCGCTCGGCCTCGCTGGGGCCGGTGAGGCCGACTGCGCCCTCCAGCAGCCCGCCGGTGCGCTCCAGCCGGCGCCGGGCGGCGGCGAGCAACCGCTGCCAGCCCTCGCCACGCAGTTCCTCGAGGGCAGAGCCGGGGTCTGCCTGTCGCCCGGTCATGCCGCGGTCATGCCGCGACCGGGCGGCGGCGGGTGCCCGGCGAGCCGAGGGCTACGGTCAGTTCGCCCGCGTCGTCGGCGAGCAGCCGGGAGCCGTCCCAGACCAGCAGCAGTGCGCTGACGGTGTGCTCGATCGGGGAATGCGCCAGGTCGTAGTGTGCGGCGGCAGGCACGGCGGCTTGGGCCGCCCACAGGTCGTAGCCGGTCATGAAGAGGTCCAGGTCGAACTGGGCGGCCAGGCTCATCAGTTCGCCGCGCCCGGTGTCGTCCACCCCGGCGAAGGCCTCGTCCAGGGCGAGCAGCCGGGGTGCGTGCGGGTGAGCGGAGTTCAGCATGGCGTGGGCGGCGGCGAACAGCGGCAGGTGCAGCGACACCGACTGCTCCCCGCCGGACAGGCGGCTGTGCCGGGCACGGGTCAGCCGCTCCTCGGCTCCGCCGGGGCGCACCAACTGGAAGACGAACTGCCGCCAGCTGCGGTAGTCCAGCACCTCCGCGAGCAGTTCCCGGTAGGGACGGTCGCGCCAGCGGGCCCGGGCGTTCTTGATCTGGGTGGCGAAGTGGGCGCGCATCCGGGCGAGGGAGTCGGGGCCGAGCCGGGTCGCGTCGGCGTCGAGCAGGGCGCAGACGGCTCGCTGCTCCTCGTCGAGGTTGTCGGCAAGGAGCCAGCTGACGCCGACGGTGGTCCCGGACGACATCTTCCGGGAGCGCATCTCGGCGTTCATCCGGTGGATGAGGTCGCGGGCGTCCACGGTACGGTCGTGGATCTGCTGGGCGAGCCGGGTGAGCAGGGCGTCCTCCAGGATGCGCTGCTCGGAGTCGGTGAGCAGCTGCTGCTGGTCGCGGCGGGCGGCGGCGATCCGGGCGGCGAACGCGCCGACCGGCAGCGGGCCCTGCTCGTCGGCGATGCGTACGACGATGACGCCGTCCGCGCCGTCCCACTCGGGACGGTAGTCCTGTCCGGCGGAACCGAGCTGCGCCTGGAGGTCGTCGAGGGCCTTGGTGAGGCGGGTGGTGGACTGCTTGAGTGAGGTCTCGGTGGGGGTGAGTTCCCGGGTCGCGGCCAGGATCGCCTCGTGGACCGCGGTGACGGCGGCGGGCAGTTCCTCGGCGGCCCAGTCGGCTTCCTGTCCGGGCCAGACGAGACCCGGCGGGCACTTGAGGACGTCCAGCAGTTCCCGTTGTGCGTAGGGGGCGAGTCCGCGGGCGGTTTCGCGTTCCTCGGCGGCGGCGACGGCGTGGGCCTCGCGGGCGGCAGTGAGCCGCGCTCCGGCAGCGGCGGCCTCGGTGAGGGCGGTGCGCTCGGCGGCGCGGGCCGCCTCCGACTCGGCGGCAGCGTCTGCGAGACCCGCCTCGGCCTCCTGGACCTGGGCGAGGACCTGCTGGGCGTCCGCGCCGACAGCGCTCTGCAGGGCGTCGAGCTTGGCGGCCTCCTCGGTGTGCCGGCGGCGGGCGGCGCGCTCGGCGGCGGCGGCGGTCTCCTCGTCCTCGGCGCAGTCGCCGAGGCGGATGTCGGCCGCGGCAGCGGCCTCGCGCTGGCGGTCCTCCTCGCGGCGCTGCCCGGCGAGGGTGCCGGCGGCGGCGGCGAAGCGGTGCACGGCGGCTTCGACTGCGTCGGCGGCGGCCGGGTCGAGGCGGTGCTCGGCAGCGGTGCGGCGCAGCGCGCGCTCAAGGACCCCGGTTGCGGCGACGGACTCGTCGTAGCCGGCCTGGGTCTGGTCGGCGGCCTCGCGGATGGCGCGCAGCCGGGCGTCGGCGCGGGCCAGTTCGCCGAGCGCGGCGGTGATCGGGCCGGTGCGTGGCAGCGCGGCGCGGGCGGTGTCGAGTTCGGCGAGCGCGTCCGCGCAGCGCGCCGCCTCGGCCTCCTGCTCGCTGAGACGGGCGTCGAGGGCGGCGAGGCGGGTGTCGCAGTCGGCGAGGCGGGCGGCGCGGCGGCGGGCGCGGGCCGTCGCGCCGATGTACTCGGCGCGCGGTTTGCGGTGCGCTCCGCTCTGGACGCCCTGGGAGTAGCGGCCGTCGGGGGCCACGAGGGGGAATTGCAGCGCGGCGGGGTGGGCGGCGGGGTCGCCCACGGTGGCGACGGAACGCAGGATCGCCGCGATGCGCTGGGCGGGGACGGCGGTGTCCTCTTCGGGGAGGAGCACATCGGCGAGGCTGGCGCCGGGCGCGGGAGGGCCGGGGCGCAGGTAGGCGTCGCTGTCGCCGGGCGCGAGGGGCTGCTCCTCGGGGGTGATCCAGGAGTCGAGGAGCCCGGCGGCCTCCAGGGCGGCTTCCAGGCCGGCGGCCTGATCGTCCGTCAGCTGGTCGGCGAAGCGTACGAGTTGCCAGAGCGGCGCGCCGGTACGGCCGTCGCGGGGGGCGGTGCGGGCTGGATGCGCGGGAGGGGCGTCGTCGTGCTCGGCGGCGATCCGGGCGCGTTCGGCGGCGGTCTGTTCGCGCTCGGCGGCCGTGCGGGTGCGTTCGGCGCGCAGCTCGGCCTGGCGGTCGCGCAGTTCGTCAGCGCGCTCGGTGGTGGCGGAGGTGAAGACGGCGGCGAGGGCGGGGGCGTCCGGCTCTCCCACGGCGGCCAGGGCTTCCGCGAGCTCCTCGGCGGCGCCTTCGGGCAGCAGGGCGTGGTGGCGCGCGGTCCAGGTGCCGAGTTCGGCGGCGGCGCGGTCGCGGGCGGCTTCGACGCTTTCGGCGGCGGCGCGCTCGGCCTGCTCGGCCTCCTCCACGGCGGCCAGGGCCCGGTCGAGGGCGAGTCGGGCGAGGTCGCGGGCCTGTTCGGCGCTGCGGTGCGCGGCCTGGGCGGCCCGGACCGCGCGGACGGCCTCGGTGCGCTCGGCGGCTCGCGCGCCCGCGCGGTCGGCGAGGCCGCCGGGTTCGGCGTCGGCGGCCTGCCAGCGGACGCCTGCCGCGGTGGCGTGGTCGGTGAGCTCGGCCGCGGTACGGGATACGGTGGCGGCGAGCTCGGAGAGCAGTGCCTCGGCGCGCTCCAGGTCGGCGCGGGCGCGGCTGGTGGCGGCGGCGCGGCGGGCGTGCTCCTCGGCGGCGGACCGGGCGTTCTGCTCACAGGTGCGCACCAGCCGTTCCAGGTCGGCGAGCTGTTCCAGGGCCTGGTAGGCGGCACTGGACTTGAGCTGGTCGAGGCGGGCCCGCAGCGCGGCGAGGGCGTTGTCGGCGGTCTCCAGCCGGGTCGCGGCGACGGCCTGGCGCTCTTCGGCGGCGGCGAGCCCAGCGGCTGCCTCGGTGACGGCGGTGCGGCGGGCTTCGGTGCCGGTACGTCGGCGGGTGAGCGCGTCGGAGGCCCAGCGGGCGTGCACCCGCAGGTAGGTGGTGTAGCTGGCGAGGAAGGCGCCGGTGGCCTCGTCGGCGGCGGCCAGGCCTTCCAGGGTGCGCTGTACGGCCTCCATGTCGTCGAAGGACCGGGCGGCCTCGGCGACCAGATCGTCGTCGACGGGGCGCAGGCCTCCGGTGAGGGTGTCGGAGAGCTTCGCCGGGTCGAGGTTCTTGGCGAGCTGCGGCCGGCGCAGCGTCAGGATCAGGGTGAGCAGTTGCTCGTAGCGTTCCCGGCCGAGGCCGAACAGGCGCTGGTCGATCGCGGTGCGGTAGTCGGCGGCGGACGTGTGCAGGCACTCCTCGCCGATCTCGGCGGTGAGCTGCTTCTTCGTCATCGGCCGGTCGTCGTCGGTGAGCAGGGAGAAGTCCTCGCCGACCCGGCCGTCGGTGACGAAGTGCCAGCGGGCGGGCTGGTCGCGGTGGCGCTGGGCGTGCAGTCCGATGCCGACGGTGACGGCGTGCCCGGTGTCGCGGTGCCGCAGTTCCAGCCAGACGTAGCCGAGTGCGCTGTCCTGCCCCCGGAAGAGCAGGTTGGACTTCATGGTGCGGTCCTCGGCGGCGAAGGGGTTGAGCCGCTTGGGGTCGATCCGGCCGTCGAGGACGAAGGGGAAGAGGACTTCCAGGGCCTTGGTCTTGCCGGAGCCGTTGGGGCCGCGCAGAATCAGCCAGCCGCCCGCGAAGGAGAACTCCTCGTCGCGGTAGTCCCACAGGTTGACGATGCCGGCGCGGGTGGGGACGTAGCGGGTCACGGGGTCAGGTCCTCGGATCGGGTCGCGGTGCCGGGCTCGCTGCCGGGCGCGGTGTCGGACAGTGTCGGCTGGGCGGCCGGGGCTGCGGCTGCCGCCTTGGGCCGGGTTTTGACCTGCGCGGTGACGCCCCGGTAACGGCCGAGCAGCGGCAGTGCGAGCACCCCGCCGTCGACGGGGGCGACCAGCCGCAGCGAGCCGAGCAGAGCGATCGCGCGGGCGGTGAGCCGGTCGGGGTCGTCGCGCAGCTCCGCGGACATGCCTTGGCCGTACGTGGCGACGAGGCGTTTCATCGCGCCACGGAGCCAGGCGTCGGTGACGAACGGATACGCCGCTTCGTCGGCCGGTCCCGACGCCTCATCGCCTTCCGCGCTTTCCGTACCTTCCGTCTCCGGTACGGGAGCCGGCGCGGGCTCGGCGATCTCGGCGAACAGCCCGCGCTCGGGCAGGGCGCTGTCGATCCGGGCGGCGGCCGCGGCCCGCCGTTCGACGGCGGTGGCCGCGGGCAACCGCTCGGTGCGCGGCTTGGCGCCCTGCTCGGCGATCCTGGCGGCAAGCAGCAGCGCGGCCTGGGCGACAGTGCCTCCGGCCGGGAAACGGAGGTCGGAAAGCCGCCCGGAGGTGTCGATGAGGGCGACGCCTTCGGCGCGGCGTTCCAGGGCGAGGCCGGTGAGGCGTTCCAGGTCTTCGGCGAGGGCGGGTGAGCGCAGCTGCCCGCGCAGCGCCTCGTCCACGTCGTCGTAGTAGACGGCGGGCTGCTCCAGGACGAGGCGGCGGGCCCGGCGGGCGGCGGTGCGGCGCTGGGTCTCGCGTCCCTGGGCGAAACCGGCGGGGGTGTCCTGGTCGAGCAGGTCGGTCACGGAGCCGAGGTGCTGCAGCACCCTGCGGGGCCGGTAGAGCGCGCCGGTGACCTCGCGGTCGATGTCGTAGAGCGCTTCGGCGCGATCGGGGTCGTTGACCCAGGCGGCTGCGGAGCCGTCGGCGGTGCGCAGCGCGCCGCGCGCCTCCAGCCAGGCGACAGCGTCCACGAAGGCGTCCCGGTCGGGCTTGCGCTCGGTGTCCATACCGAGCCCGTCGACGCGGGCGGCGTCGGCGGCGACCGCGTCCGCGAGCTCGCCCAGCGCGATCTGGGCGCCGGAGCGGCCGAGCGCGGCCAGGGTGAGCACCAGGTAGGCATAGCGGCGGCGGTCAAAGGGCCGCTCGCCCCGGGTCAACGCGGGCTGGGTGGCGTCCAGTTCGTCCTGGACCCGTAGCAGGCGGGCGGTGTCGGCGGTGGTGATCAGCCGGTAGCCGAGCGCCTCGGGCAGGTCCGCGCGCAATTGCTCGGCCCAGCGCCGGACCAGCGGCAGAGCCCCCGCGTCGGGCCACACCTTGGTGACCAGGGGGTGGCGCAGGACCAGCCGGACGGCCTTCTGGTAGTCGGCGAGTTCCAGCGGGCCGACGGCCTCGGCGACCCTCATGCGGTGACCTCCAGACGCAGGCCGTCCAGGTGGAGCCGGCCCCGTACGGTGTGCACGGTCGTGGACCCGGCGGCGGGTCGCAGGGTCAGGCGTACGCCGTGGGCTCCGGCGGCAGCGACACCCCGGCTGACCGGGACACGGGCGGACAGGGCGAGGTCGAGCAGGCCGAGCAGGGCCTGGGTCTCGGGCTCGTCGAGGACTCTCCCGTACACGCCGTCTCCAGCCAGTGAGCCGGCCGCGCTGCGGGCCTGCGCCTGCTCCTTGAGCTGCTGGGCGCGCAACTGCTGACGCTGCGCGTCGTTGCGTTCGATCCGGCCGGGGCCGTGCAGGGCGGGGGCGCGTCCGGACTGGACCAGGGTGCGGGCGAGCACCACCGGTTCGGCCTCCCACCATGAGAGCCGGTTGGGGATCAGCTCCGGGTCCTCGTAGGGGACGGCGATGTGCCGGGGCGAGCCCAGGTCGAAGGCGACGCGGAACAGCGCGTGGGCGTCGGCGTCGCTGGGGCAGGAGGTGAACCACTGGGCGAGGTGCCGCAGTTGGCTCTCCCGGCTGACTCCGCCCTTGCGTGACTCGGTGACCCGGCGCAGCAGCGCCAGGACGCCCGAGATGGCGGTGACGGTGGCGGACTGCAGACGCTCGCTCTCGCTGTGCTCGCCCTCGGCGAACCAGTGCACCAGGCCGGACCAGCGCTGCCGCCAGTCCTCCAGCCGCTCCGCCGGGCGGCGGAAGAGCCGTTCGTCGGCCTCGGCCGCGTGGTCGATGAGGCGGTCCACGCCGGTGTCGGCGACCTCCTGCACCGCGGCGGCCAGCAGCGGGGCGTAGCGGGCGAGTTCCGCGGTGAACTCGCGCATGTGCGAGAGCAGCGCGTCCTTGTGTGCGAGGAACACCTCGGGGCGGGCGTCGTTGGTGCGGGCGAGGTCACCGAGCATCAGGTAGAAGCGGGCCGAGCGCTGGGCCATGTCGGTGAGGACACCGTCGAGGCGGGACAGCTTGCGGTAGACCTCCTCGGCGTCGCCGTCAACGTTGGCTCGGGCCAGGGCGCGCAGGTCGGCGAGGATGTCGGGGAAGACCAGGCGGGACAGCTGGGCGTCCTCCAGGGTCGCGCCGAGCACCTCCTCGACGGCACGGAAGGCGCGGTAGCCGGCCTGGGTGAACTGGTAGACGTAGTGCCGGTTGCGGTACTCGGCGAGGTTGGCGGCGCGGGTGCCGTCGTAGCTACGGTCCAGCAGCTTCCAGTCGGCGAGCGCGTCCAGCAGCGGCTGCACCTCGCCGACCGCGTGGGCGGCGGGGTGCTCGGCGGCGAGTTGGGCGAGCAGGTCGCGGGCGTCGGAGGCGTGCAGCAGCACCTGGTAGTTGGCGCGGCCGCGGTCGAAGGCGCGCAGCAGCCACAGGTAGTCGTGGCGTTTCTCGGCGGCTGCGAAGTGGAACAGCCGCAGCCGGTCGTCCAGGGTGAAGGCGTCGATGCCGAACGCGCCGGCGTTCGGCTCCTCTCCCAGGTCCGCTGCCATGGACGGGCCGTCGGTCACTGCTCTCCCCCGGCTGCTGTTCAACTCGGTTCCGGTACGGCTGACCATTGTGTCAAAAGCCGGGGCCCGGTATGGACGGGCCCGGGACTTCACTCCGAGCGTATCCACATAAGCACGACCGGATGATACAATCCCGGCGCAACGGACATCCGACGTATGAGCACCGTCCTGGCCGCGGCTTGCCCGCACAACGCCGAAGTGGGCTCACATAACCCTCCGGCACCGCCTCCGGCCGAGCAGACCATGGCCCTCAGCGTGCTCACCGGCGTACGGCCGGTGATCGAGACGCGCCCCCGGACCAGGCCGACGACACCTTCCAGCACATGCTCGCGGCCGGGCCCGCCTTCCGTATGGTCCTCACCACCAGAAACGGAAGGCCATTGACCAGAGCCTGCCCTGAAGACGCCGGGTCGGACACTGGCAGACTCGCGTGCCTATGGCCAGCCGTTCCGCCGGAGGCAAGTATGCTGCCCGCCGTACCGCCACGCCCGGAGCGTCCCGACACGGGCGGGCAGCGCAGAGGGCATTTGGACACTCTTCCCGGGCCCGCGGGGGGAGGATCCGAGCGCCCTGTCAGTGACAGCCCACCGTCGGCTCGCCAATCCCTCCCGCTCCGGGGGTACCTCGCGCCCTGGACATGGATGTTGAGCGTCCGCGACCGGTCCCCGTCAGCGCAGCCTGCTGCCGCCCACCGTGCCCTGAGCGTCCTCGCCGGCGTCAGCCTGCTGGCCGGCATGCGTCTGCTGTGGAACAGCACCATCACGGACTACCCCCTGTACGGCGCCGTCGTCGTCGGCAGCTACGGCGCGATCATGGTCCTCGCCGCGGCTGCCGTTGCCGTACGCACCCGGCGTGCGCTGACCGTGGTGGACGCCGCCGTGCTCGTCGTGGGCATCGCCCTCTTCATATGCTCGGTCCGCACGACGATGGTCCCCGGCCATCTGGCCACGGCGAACGACGTCGGCATGGTGATGCAGTCCGGCGCCGACGAGATCCTGCGCACCGGGCGCCTCTACGGTGACAACTGGCCGCTCGCGCACTCCGCGCTCGCTCCGGGCAACAGCATCATCAGCCCCACCGTCCTCTTCGACGGCAGAATCGTCTCGAACTACGGTTATCCGCCCCTGGGCGCACTGCTCGCCGCCGGCATCACCGCACTCACCGGCGCACCCGCGGGCGCGCTCCTCGCCGCCGTCCTCGGCCTCATCGCCACCTCGGTGCTGATGTTCAGGCTGCTGCCCGCGCAGCTGCGTCCGCTGGCAGCCGTGGCCTGCTTCGGGCTGAGCATCCTGCCCCGCTACGCCCTTAGCGAGTATCCGGTCCTCGTCGCGCTCGCCTTCCTGGTCGTCGCGGTCGCCGACTGGCCGACCGTCGGGGCCGGCGACAAACTCGGCCTGCGCGGGGTCGTCCGCGCCTACTGCCTCGGTCTGGCCGTCGCCACCCACCAGCTCGCCTGGTTCGTCGCGCCGTTCCTGGTACTCGGCCTGTGGCTGGTCCGGCGCGGCCGGAGCCGGACCCTCAGCGCCACCTCGCTCACCGCCAGGTACACGGGCATCGCCGCGGTCTCCTGGCTGCTGCCCAACCTGCCCTTTATCCTTCGATCGCCCTCCACATGGCTGAACGGCAGCCTCGAACCGCTCCCGAGACCGGCATCCAGATCCCCCCGGCGTCAACCGCGTTCAAGCTGCGCGCCTTCACCACCGCCCCCCAGACCATGAGCAGCGCCCCGATCGCGCACGGCCTTCACCCGGTCGCCGTCAAGGCCGTCCTCCTCACCGAGCTGAGCAACGCCAACCTTGCCCCGGGCAAGCACGTGCGCATCACGGTCCAGCTCCGCGACTCGGTCGGCAACGACATCCACCGCGCCGGGATTCCGGTGCGCCTCAAAGCGGCGTGGATCGCTTCCAAAAGCCAGGTCGGCCAAGCCGTACTCGTCAACGGCAAGCCGGTCGCGAAAGCACCCGCCGCGGTCACCGGTGCGAACGGCCGGGCCGCCGTCTTCACCGTCACCTCCGACACCTCGATGACCGAACCGGTGGTCATCACCCCGAGCACCTCGTACGGCGGGTCGGCGGGCAGCGTCACCTGTCTCTGGCACGGATAGCGCGGGCGGCGGCCGCGGAACAAGCTGATGGTTGACGGGAAGCCGCGACGCGATATCCGGCGCTGATCGGCTTCTCGACACTCCGGGGCCCGACGCCTGGGACGCCATTGGCATCCCAGGCGCCTGCGCGCAGCCGAAGGGCGGCCCGACGACGGCCCGGGTTGCTCTGCAGGCCGGGGCCGCTGAACACGCTCAGCGCAAGGGGCGCCGCACGGCTGCGGGAGTTCGGCCTGCGTACGGTCGCCGACCTGGCGCCACATCAGCCCCTCCACCACCGAGAACCCTGCCGGTGCACACGTCGCCCGCGAGCTCAGCGGAGCGGATCACGCTTTCATCACGAAACACGCACATTGGACTCGAACACATAACGACTAAAAGCCTCAATTGCCTACGCAAAATGTTAATAAATCAGGCAATCCGACATCGTGGATGCGATGCGTTGATGACTTGACCGTCAACTGAGTTCACAGACATTCTTAGCGAGCTGGAACCCCACCGCCAGACAACCTCGGCTCGGTGGGGCCCGATCTCTGGGACACCTGTCCTCTGAGGGAACCGCACATGTGCACGCACTCGCCGGACCGGTGGGGCGTACCGAGGGCTGCGCAGGCCGCAGCCGAAACCTGGATTCCCTGTCGGCCGGCGCCGCTGTTTCAACCCGCAACTCTCTTTCGTGGAGCGTCTCGTGCAACTCCCCCACCCCCTGAGAACCTCCGACCGGAGTTCTACAAGTCCCAAGATCCTCTCGCCCGCAGACCACGCCAGCGCTGCGGTCGCCGTCGTCGGCCTCGGTTACGTGGGCCTTCCCACGGCTCTCGCGCTGCTCGCCGCGGGCAATGAGGTCATCGGAATCGACGTCAGCGAGGCGCGGCTCGACGCCATCCGTCTCGGTGCGGTCGACTTGCTGCCCAGCGACCACGAGCGACTCGCCACCGCCGGCGAGCGTTTCACCCTTGCTGCGGACCCCGCCGCCATCGCCGGCGCTCGCACCGTTCTGATCTGCGTGCCGACCCCCGTCGACCGCCATCTGGTGCCGGAGCTGGAAGCCCTGTCCTCCGCCTGCGCGGCCGTGGTGGCGCACGCGGTCCCCGGCCAGTTGCTGGTGCTCACCTCCACGACGTACGTGGGCACCACTCGCGACCTCCTGGTGGAACCGCTGAATGCCCGCGGTCTGAGGGTCGGCACCGATGTCTTCGTAGCCTTCTCGCCCGAGCGCATCGACCCGGGCAACGCCCAGCACGCCCAGGACCGCACCCCCCGCGTGGTTGGCGGCACCGGCGAGTTCGCCAGTCTGCTGGCGGCCGCCGTACTCGAGCGCACCGCGCCTTCCGCTCACATCCTCCCTTCTCCGGAGGACGCCGAGATGACCAAGCTGTGGGAGAACACCTTCCGCGCCGTCAACATCGCGCTGGCGAACGAGTTCGCTGAGGACTGCAACGGCCTCGGCCTGGATCCCCTGCCGATCATCGAAGCCGCCGCGACGAAGCCGTACGGCTTTATGCCCTTCTACCCCGGCCCGGGAGTCGGTGGCCACTGCATACCCTGCGACCCGCATTACCTGCTCTGGCAGCTTCGAGCACTCCGCATCTCCTCCCCGCTCATCGACACGGCCATGACCGCCATCGCGAGCCGCCCCCGGAAGGTCGTCCGGCGGGCCCGCGAACTGCTGGCCGACCGCGGCCGGAGCACCTCCGGTGCTCGAGTGCTGGTGGTGGGGGTGGCCTACAAACCGGGCGTCGCCGACGTGCGTGAGTCGCCCGCGCTCGAGATCCTCGAGGAGTTGGCCGAGGAGGGTGCCAAGGTGCACTTCACCGACCCGCTGGTGCCGTCCCTGCGGTTGGGTGCCGAACTCCTGTCGAGCGTGGCCGTCCCGGAAGCCGAGAGCTGGGACCTGATCCTGGTTCACACCATGCATCCCGGCGTGGACCTGAGTTGGCTGGCCGACCGGACCGCCGTACTCGATGCCACCTACCGGCTCAACTCGGTCCCGGCCAAGGCGGTCGTGTGAGCGACAACTGGTACGACGGCCGGTCGGTCCGTCACGAAGGGGACGGGGAGGGCAGGTTCGCCGGATGGGAAGCGCAGCAGGACACCACGACGGGGACGCCCGCTTCGGGCCGGCAGGACGCGCCCGGGCACCGGCCCGAGGAGCCGGCGCACGCATCGCCCTGGACGCCCTTTCATGACCCCGTCCCCGTCTCCGGCCACATCCCTGCGCACGCCCCCGCCCGCGCCGCATCATCCGCTCTGCCCGCCTCGCCTGTCCCGGCGTCCGGGGGAGGCAGGCGCGGCACCCGCCGCGCCTCCCGGCCGGTTGTGCCGCGTCCCCGCCCGGCTACGGCCCCAGGGCCCCGGCTGCGCTCCGCCGCCCGGCGTGCCCCCGGACCGGTGCGCCGCCGGCTGGATCGGCTGGACCCGGCGATCCGCCATGCCGCGCGGCGGGTACTGACCCTTCTCTGCCTGCTCCCGCTGCTGCTGATACTGGCCCACGAGGCGCCCCGGCTCGCGCAGAGCCCGCTGGTCCTCGGCTACGGCTTCGTCGTCCTGGTCGGCACCATCGCCATGCTGTTCATCGCCTACAGCCGCTACGACGACCCCTCGGAGCGCATGCTCCGCAAGCGGCCGCGGGGGCTGGGCACCTTCCCGGCTCTGCCTTCCAACCCACGGGTGAGCTTCCTGCTCGCGGTCAAGGACGAGGTTGACTGCATCGAGGACTGCGTCCGCTCCATGGCCGGAAGCGACCACCAGGACCTGCAGATCATCGTCGTGGACGACCTCTCCGAGGACGGCACCCGGGATGTGCTGCGCCGTCTGGAGGCCGAGCTCGGTATCACCGTGATCTACCTGGAGAAGAACGTCGGCAAGAAACATGCTCTGGTCCACGCCTGCGAGGTGGCCGACGGCGACGTCATCGCCTTCACCGACTCGGACTGCATCCTGGCCCCGGACGCCCTGGCCCGCTGCATACGGGCCATGGTCGATCACCCGGAACTGGGGGCGGTGAGCGGCCATGCCCGGGCGCTCAACGCGAACCACACCCTGTTCACCAAAATGCAAGACGTCTGGTACGAGGGACAGTTCCGGGTGGCGAAGGCGGCGGAGTCCACCTTCGGCTCGGTCAGCTGCGTGTCCGGGCCGCTGGCAGTGTTCCGCCGCGATGCCATCTACAACTACCTGCCGGCCTGGGCGGGCGACCGCTTCATGGGCGCGCCCTTTCTCTTCGCGACCGACCGCCAGCTCACCGGATACGTTCTGGGCCAGCGTTGGCGCGGTAAGGCGCTGAAGCGCAAGTACGCGGACTCGCCGTTCGTCACCGCACAGGACTATCCCGAGCGCGCATGGCGGATCGGCTACGTGCAGTCCGCCAAGGTGTGGACCAACGTCCCGGCTCGTTTCCGGCCCTTCATGAAGCAGCAGATCCGCTGGAAGAAAAGCTTCATCCGCAACCTCTTCTTCACCGGTTCCTTCATGTGGCGCCGGGGCCTCGGGCCGGCCGCCCTGTTCTACGGCCACGTTCTGTGGGTGGTCGCCGCGCCCTTGATGGCGTTCCGCCACCTCGTGTGGGCGCCCGCGCACGGCGCGGGTTTTCTGACGCTGCTCTACCTGTGCGGAGTGATCCTCAAGGGCTGCGTCTGGGGCCTGGCCTTCAAGGTCGACAACCCTGGGGACACCCACTGGCGCTATCGACCCCTGATGAGCCTGCTGTCCTCAGTGCTGCTGGCCTGGTTGCTGCCGTACTCCCTCGCCACCATCCGGCGCGGAGTCTGGTCGAGGAGCCTCACCTGATGAAGTCCCTGCACGCCGTCGGCCGGCTGCTCGCCGCCCTGCTCTCCATCGCCGTGGTCTGCGGCATATACGCAATCGTTCTGACTCGAGGAAGCATCCTGCCGTGACCTCGCCCCACCTCTCCTCCCTGCCGCCCGCCGGTGCGCGCGACCGCGCGCACCGTCCCCGCCGCGGACCCGCACACTGGCCGGCCCGCATCGGGCTGACCCTGCTCGCCACAGCAGTCCTGGCGCTGCCCTTCTACGCGGCCGCGGAGTACTACCTCTACCAGAAGTACATGAGCCCGCAGGCCAGTCCGCCGGTGGTCCGTCTCAAGCCCGCCGACACCACGGCGTGGGCTCGCACGGTCAAGGGGCTGCCCGCCGCATCGGCCCCGATCGTGCTGGCCTACCACGACCTCAACCCCCACAGCTCCAGCCAGTACGTGGTCACCCCGGCCGCCTTCGACGCCCAGCTGGCCGCGCTCGAGAGCGCCGGCTACCGGAGCCTGACCACCGACGAGTTCGTCGACTACCTCAAGGGCGGACCGGCCCCGCCGCGGTCGGTCTACATCACCTTCGACGACGGCACCAACGGGCTGTGGGTCTACGGCGACCGGATCCTGGCCCGGCACCACATGCACGGCGCCGTCTTCCTGATCACCGGCCGGGTGGACCAGAACCGCCCGTACTACCTCACCTGGAACGAGATCAAGCGGATGGCCGGCTCCGGCCGATGGGACTTCCAGGACCACACTCACGACCTCCACCATCGCCAGCAGGTGGACGCCGCCGGGCACACCGCATCGGCCCTCGCCAACCGCCTGTGGCTGAAGGACCAGCAGCGGCTGGAGACCCGGCAGGAGTACGAGGCCCGGGTGAACGCCGACATCAAGCAGTCCTTCAAGGACATCACCAGCCACGGCCTGCCGAAGCCCCAGGTCTTCGCGTACCCCTTCTCCGAGGCCACCGAGCGGGTCAACGTGCCCAGTGGAGGGACGACTCTGCAGGAGCTGCTGTCCAAATATTTCGTGACCACCATGACCAACGTCTCGACACGGCCGCTCACCGCCAGCCGCCGTGCCGCGGCCGCGCACCAAGTGCAGCGACTGGAGCTGCACAGCTCGACCACCCCGGAGCAACTGCTCTCCGGGATCGCCCGGTGGACCCAGGTCGCGCCCGCCGCCTCCAAGCCCCTGGCTCAGCCGGCACTGTGGACGCGCACCGACGGTACCGGCCGCAGCGGTATCGGAGTCTTTACCGGCCAGGGGCCCTTCCCCGGCAACGAGCGCTACGCCGCCGCCGACTACCGCGCCGTAAGCAGCGTCGACTGGACCGGCTACCAGGTGGACGCCACCATCAAGGGGTTCGGCAACGGGACCAACCAGGCCTCGATCGTGGTACGCAACGGCAGCCTGGACCCCGTGACGGTCAGCGTCAGCCAGGGCAATCTTGTGCTGACCCACAGCGGTCGCCGGGTGGCGGTCCGCAAGCTGGCGCCTACGACGTCGCACACGGTGCGGGTCACCGTGAGCGGCGCCACCACCACGGCCCGCGTGGACGGCACCGCGGTACTCAGCTGGACCTCCAAGGAGACTGCCGGTGACCTCGCCGGAGGCATCGGCATCCGGGTCGGCATCAACAGGCCGGGTGTCTCCTGGACGGCCTTCACCGCACTCCGCGTCTCCGCACTTCCCCAGGACGCCAGTACGGCCACCGGCAGCCGGCAGACCGTGGCCGGATCAGTGCTGCTGGACCCGAACGCCCGTTGGGAGAGCGCCCCCGGCGTGCAGGCGCCGTTCCGGATCGGCGGAGCCCAGCTCGAGCCGCAGGGGCGCACCCTGTCCGCCTACGGGGCCTACCGGCCCGAGCAGACAGGTGGGTGGACCGACTACACGGTCAGCGGCACCATCGCCAGGCTCTCGTCCACGGGTGTGAGCGGCGCGCTGTGGGTCCGGGTGGGCAGCCCGCTGGCGATCAGCGTCCAGGTCTCCCGCGACCGGATGGACGTGTACTCGGGCGACGCGAACAGCCAGCGGCTGGTAGCAACGCGACCGCTGGCGGCGGCCGCCGAGCACCGGGTCATCATCACGGTGACCGCAAGCTCGACCGCGATCAACGTGGACGGGGCGATCCGCACGACCCTGCTGGCCAAGGGAGAGCCAGGAGGTGTGGCCTACTCCGCGTACCGCGATCTCACCCGGCGCTCCTGGCCTGCCCTGCTCCAGGTCACCGTGGCCCCGATGGCGACCGCGGTGACGCCGGGATGAGCGGGGCCGAGCTGCCCCGACCGTCCCGGCGGACGTTGATCGGTGGGCTGACACTGGGAACCGCAGCGGCCACCGCCGCCGCATACGGGGCCGCGGAGCTCGTCGGCCCGCACGAGGCCGGAAATCCCTTCACGGCCCGCTTCCCCCAGGACGGCCTGGTCACCAACGAATACGCGTACCGCAATCCCCACGACCGCAGGGCACGCACCTCTGCGGAGTGGGTGGTCACCAGCGGCTCCCTCTTCGCCCACAGCGGTGACGGCTGGACGGGGCTGCCGGAGGTCGGGGAGACGGGGCCGGACTCATCTCGGTTCACCGACTCCGCCGTCTTCCGCCTGGTCACCCGCAGGCGGGACTTCGGATCGGTGATAGTGCGCACGGCGGTGCGCCTGGCACCGCCGATCACCACAGCACAGACCCCGGCTCAGGACTGGGACGGCGGCCACCTCTGGCTGCGGTACCACAGTCCCCAGGAGCTGTACGCGCTGAGCTTCCGCCGGCGCGACGGACTGATAGTGGTCAAGCGCAAGATCCCGGCCAAGGACGCATCGGCCGCGAACGGCGGGGACTACGCCACGCTGGCCGAGGCCCGGCACGCGCTTCCCTACGGATCCTGGCACCAGTTGGCGGCAAGCGCGGTGAACAGCCGCTCAGGGACGGTCCACCTCCGCCTCGACATCGACGGGCGGACGGTCCTCACCGCCGAGGACCGCACTCCCGGCCGGCTGCTGACGCCGGGCGGGGTGGGGCTGCGGGTGGACAACACCGAGCTGTACTTCCGGGACTTCGCCGCGGCGCCTCATGGGTGAGCTGCGGCGTACGGGGTAGCCCTCGGCGACGGTCGCAGGGCTGGCGGGCGGAGCAGGAACGTCTTGCCTTGCCGACGGCACCCGGAGATCACCCCGAGTGCGGCGCCGCCGCGCTCATCACCGGCGAATGCGGCGAGCGCGGACCCCCGGTCGAACATCTCGGCGGGCCTCGGCAAACTCGGCACCGGCACTCCCCATGTCTGCGACAGCTACATAACTCGACTTATGATAACTGGACCTACGCAACTTTCCGCATGCGCGCGGACACTCTCAGGCGTATCCATGGGTGAAGATGCCGCGTATGCGCACATGCCGACCGTGCCCGCGTAGAGGCCTTGGCAGGACTACGCGGCCAGGAAAGAACTGGGGGCGCCGCTCCACGAGACATAGAGTGCCTCGCGCGCACGCGTGCAGGCGACGAACAGCAGGCAGCGTTCGGCGAGCAGGTCGGTCTCGTGCTGCAGCCGGTCGACCGTCTCGTCCGTCACCGCACGGGAGAAAGGGAAGGCGCCCGCGGTCACGCCGACGACCGCCACGCATCGGAATTCCAGCCCCTTCATACTGTGCGTCGTGGCGATCCGCACACCCTCCTCGTCCGCTGCCGGGTTGTCCTTCACCAGCGCCACCGGGATCCCGACGGCGACCAGCCGGTGCACGGCCTTGTCGATCAGATTGTTGAAGCGGGTGCAGACCGCGATCTCCGAGGTCCGCACCCCTGCATCGGTCCATTGCCTGACCTGATCGACAAGCGCCGTCAGCTCCGCCTCCTCCGAGCCGAACGCCGCGGTCCGCGGTCGGGCCCCGTGCAGCACGGACTGGTAGCCGGCCAGAGTCTCCATACCGTCGCCGCCGAGGTCCTCCACCAGCTCGTTCCTGACGATGCCGGTGGCCCACACCAGAATCTCCTCGGTGTTGCGGTAGTTCACCCGCAGCCGACTGGACCGGCCGGCCACCGAGATGCCGAGTGAGCCGAGTGCCACCTTCGAGTCGTAGATGCGCTGATGCGGGTCGCCAGTGATGAACAGGTCGTCAGGCCGTTCCGGTACGACGGCCCGCAACAACCGCCACTGGGCCGGATGAAGATCCTGCGCTTCGTCGACGACCACGTGGTCATAACGCGGGAAGTCCGGACCGGCATTACGGCGCAGCCGGGCCGCCTCGGAACACAGCTGCAGATGTGTGCGCTTGCCCTCGGATTCCAGCTGCCGGGTGAACTCCTCCAACGCTCGCCACACCTTCGCCCGCTGCAACGGACCCAGCGCGCTCCCCCGCCCACGGCGCACCGCCTTCAGGTACTCCTCCGACGAGCCGATGTCCTGCGCGAGGATGACATGCCGGTACTCCTGCGCGAGGAACTGCTCGGTCCAGGCCAGGTCGAACTTCCTGACGAGCCGCCCCCACCGCACCCGCTCGTCCGCGTCATTGATCAGCGCAGGCGCCCGGCCCTTGCGCTCCTGCACGACATAGTGGGCGAGCGAGTTGACGGTGGTGACCTCGACCCGGTCCAGCAGCGCGGGATCCTCCAGCAGCAGAGCGAGATTCTGCCGCAGGGCCGCGGCCATGGCGTTGGTGAAGGTCGTCAGCAGGATGCGGCCGCCATCGGGTGAGCGTCCCAGCAGGTGTTTGACGCGGTGCAGCGCCACCACGGTCTTGCCGGTGCCCGGCCCGCCGGTGACCTGCACCGGTCCGCCGTACGAAACCCGGTACGCCACCCGGCGCTGCGTCGGGTGCAGGAAGACCCGCCAGGCGGCGAAGGGCTTGCTGAGCACCTCCTCGAGCTCTGCGGGTCCTGACACGAAGGTGATACGGCTGCTGGTGTTGGCGATGGCAGTGGCCAGGTCCTCGGTCGGCTCCGGTCCGGCGTCAGCCGGCCGCCGCACGGCGACGACGTCGCGGTAGACAGCGTCGGGCTTGAAGCCCTCGGCCAGATACTGCAGCACCTCGAACTGGTCTTCCGGGAGCAGCGTCCCGAATGCCTCCAGCTGTGGCTTGTCGATGATGGTCCGTATCGCCCGCAGCGTGCCCTCGTCGATCCCGAGCTCGCGCAGTGTGAAGTCCGAATACTCCTCGAACAGCCTCGACGGTGCCTGCGCCGCGGCCTGCTCCAGGACCGGCGTCAGCTGCTCGATCGCCACCACATTGCGGACCTCCAGCCCCCGGGTGGCCGTATTGACGGTATAGATCCGCTTCGACGCCCACTCGTACGCCTTGTCGTGGGACACGACATTGACCAGCAGGAACGTGTCGCTGCCGTCGTCCGGCGCCAGGACTACGCCCCGCCAGAAGTCGTTGATCCGAATCGTCCGCATCCGGGCGTCGCGCGCTATGTCTACCGACTCGAGATGCAGCCCCTTGTCGGCGTGCAGTTCGGCGACAGTGAGCTTCTGGAACTTGCTCATCGCCTTCCGGACCCCGGCCTTGACTGACTTCTCCAGGACTTCGTACTCGTCCCAGAAGGTGTTGGCGAAGGCAAGCTGCGGCAAGGAACTGCTCCTTCGGGGGCTGCGCCAGGGTGTCGATTCACTCTACTGGGAGGCTTGACGATCAAGGGTCGAATGCCCGTTTATCGGAACACCGGCATCTGTAGGTATGACCCCGCGTGCTCCCGCAGGCTCCCTATCGCCCCGCCAGCCTGGTCGCCCCATAACATACACAGCATGTGTACGTCGCCAACACGAATTAATCTCTGAGAGCGATCCCTTCGCCGTGTACGGTGACTGCATGAAGGACGACACTCGCTCCGCCTCTGATCCGCTGATCACCGGTGCCGAGATCGCCCGGCTGGCAGGAGTGACCCGGGCCGCCGTCGCCAACTGGCGGCGCCGCTACGACGACTTTCCCGCACCGGCCGGCGGCGGGACGAACAGTCCTCTCTTCCACCTCACCGAGGTGCGTGCCTGGCTCGCGAAGCAGCGCAAGGGACACGATGTGTCCGACGAGGTCAGGCTCTGGCAGTCACTGCGCGGCGCGTACGGGGACGACTTGATCCAAGGGCTCGCCGCGGTCGCCCGACTCCTCGCGGACGGCACCCCACCACCAGGTCTCGCGCCCGAGATCACCCAGCAGACGATGGAGATCGCCGGGAACACATCGAATACCGAGCTGATCGCCGCTCTCGGCGAGCGCTTCCTGGACTCGACTCGCCGGGCTGGCTCCGATCAGGTCACCTCCCCCCGGATCGTCCAGGCTGTGCAGCACTTCGCGGGGCCCGTCCCGAAGACCGCGAGCATCCTGGACCCGGCCTGCGGGATCGGCACCCTCCTCCTCTGCCTCGGCCCGGCATCCGGCCCCACCCGTCACGGCCAGGAAGTCGGCCCGGCGATGGCCGACTTCGCCCAGCTCCGCGCCACCCTCAGTGGCCGCACCCCCACCGACGTCCGGGCCGGCGACTCACTGCGCGACGACCAGTGGCCCGACCTCAAAGCGGACCTCGTCATCTGCGACCCGCCGGTCGCCTCGCCCGACTGGGGCCGTGAAGACCTTCTCCTCGACCAGCGCTGGGAACTGGGCACCCCTTCACGCGCCGAGGGCGAACTCGCCTGGCTCCAGCACGCCTACGCCCACACGGCTCCCGGGGGCAGGACCATCCTGGTGATGCCCGCGTCCGTCGCCTACCGCAAGGCCGGCCGTCGTATCCGCGCGGAACTCGTCCGCCGTGGCATCCTCGTCCAGGTCGTCGCCCTCCCGCCCGGCACGGCCACAGCCCACTCCCTCCCCGTGCACCTCTGGTTCCTCCGACGCCCCAACCCGGACGGTGTACAAGCCGTCCAGATGGTGGATCTCACCACGAACTCCCCGGACGGCCCCCTCGACCCCGAACCCGACCAGGCTGTCGACGTCCCTCTCATCGACCTCCTGGACGACACCGTCGACCTGACCCCCGGCACCCACGTCCGTGGGACCCACCGCGACTACCTGACCGAGTACGCGACCCTCCGCAGCCAGCTGCAGGACCAACTCCACGCCCTGGAGGCCCTGCTGCCCCAACTCGCCCCCGGCGGCGGCCCCGGCACCCTCGACAACGCGTCCGTCAGCGTCGCCGATCTCGCCCGTGCCGGGCTCGTCGAGTACACCGACGGCGATCCTGCCTCAGCCAGCGACCACCTCGACACCGATTACCTTCACGGATTCCTCCTCAGCCCCGCCAACAAGCGCCGCTCCACCAGCACCAGCGGCGCCTTCCGCGTCGACGCGCGTGGTTCCCGCATCCCTCAGATGGGCATCCAGGAGCAACGCCGCTACGGCGCGGCGTTCCGCGCGCTCCAGGAGTTCGAGGAACGCACTCGGCAGCTCGCCAGGCTCAGCGGACAGGCCACCGCCCTCGCCCGCGAAGGCCTCACGAACGGTGCCCTGAACCCGCCCCCCGAGGGTGCCTGACTCTCCCGCTCACCCGTGCACGGGCAGGAACCCGGCGCGGGCGCACGCCACGAACGCGAGCTGCGGCACGGCGGAGCTCGTTACCCTCGGGCGGATGGTCCGGCGGTGCTCATACGCGCAGGTCGCTGGCCATCCGGTGGGCCAGGGCACACACCGACACGAGGAGTTCGTCCGGTGCTTGGTCGAGGTCCAGAGCGTGCTGGTGGATGACGATCTCAGCGCTCCGGACCCGGTGTGAGGCGTGCGGAGCATTGCCCTTCGCGTAGACAAGGTGGCCCTCGGGCAGTCCGAGTGCCGTGCAGTAGGCGAGCATCTGGTAGAGATCGGCTTCCGGGAAACCCTCGGGTTTCTCCGCCTTGTACTTTGCGTCGGCGACGGCGCTTGGTCGGCCTCCGTCCTTGTACCACACGAGGTCGGGGCGCATCCGAACGGCGTCGTCCTCGTCGAGGTGGACCCCACGGGCTTGGAGGGTGCTCCGCCCGCCGTACGGAGCCAACGCCTCTCGGAGCGCTACGCACACGAAGCCCTCGAAGACCTTGTTCATGTCGAAGAGGAACGCGTCGACGGCGACACCCCCCGGCAGATGCTCCACCGACGATCCGCGCAGCACCGTTTCGGCCAGTCGCAGCGCGGGCTGGTAGCGGGCATTGAGGCGGCTGGGCCGCCACCGCGGCAGCTCGTGCCCGCTCACCAGCGGCTCAGCGTCGGCGAGCCGCGCGCGGTGGTGCCGGAGCCTGCGGCGTACGTCGCCGGGCACCCGGGGCAGGCGGCAGATCCGTTCGGTCGCGGCACGCAGCAGCCGGTTTTCAGCGATGTCGGTGCCGTACTCGTCGTAGGCCACCTCGACGGGGAAGGCGCGTCCGTGGTGGCGGCGGATCTGGTCGGCCTCCCGGATCCGGCCGCGGACGACCAGGGCGGCTTCCTCGGTGTGCCGGTAGCCCTGGAGCACTCCTTGCCGCAGCGCGCGTTCGAGGGCTCGCTCGTAGGCGTGAGCGACGGCCGGGAGCACCTCGGTGTGCTCGGCGACATCCACGGCGCCGTCGCGGTGCACTTTGGGGTTCAGCGCGTATCCGAGAAGGAAGAACAGCCGGGCGATGGGCACCTTGGGCGTGATGCGCAGCGTGACGGGTTCGCCTTGCGGGACCTGCAGCACGACCGCACCGACCTTGCTGCCGGCCCGCAATCGCCAGCTGCCCGGCTGATACGGGTCGGGGGCGGCATCGACGATACGGGAGGCGGCGAGTGCCCGGCCGACCTCGGCCGGGAGTGGCCGGGTGACAGCCGGGCCGTGTTCGGCGAGTTCGACGACGGTCACGAGGCGAGCTCGCCCTCGCTTCCACCCTTGCCGATGGCCGTCCGCAGCGCGTGCAGCCCGTACCGCTTCTCGATGTCGACGTCCTCCCCGTAGTGGTGTTCCTCCAGCAGCGGCAGGATCTTGGTACGCCAGGTCCGCTCCAGACCGCCCTCCCGGTAGACGCCTTTCTTCATCAGATACGAGGGTCCGATGCGCAAATCGGCATCGTCGATACGGGAGTTGAGTTCGTCAAGGAGGTTGGCGGGCTCACTGTCCATATCCTGACGAGCGAGCCAGCGTCGCAGCAGTCCGCTGGTCGGTTCGGTGCGTGGCGACAGCTCGACGAACGCGAACCGCCTGCGCATCGCCGCGTCCACGAGCGCGATGGACCGGTCGGCGGTGTTCATCGTCCCGATGACGAAGAGGTTCGGCGGCAGCGCGAAGTCGTCGCCGGAGTAGGTGAGCCGCACCGACTTGTTGCGGTACTCCAGCAGGAAGTACAGCTCTCCGAAGACCTTGGCGAGGTTGGCCCGGTTGATCTCGTCGATGATCAGGAAATGCGGGATGTGCCGGTTGCCCTCGCGGGACGCCAGGTCGGCGAGTTCGCGCAGCGGCCCGGCGGTGAGCCGGAAGGCGACTTCGCGGGTCTCGGGGTCCTCCTGCGGGCGGAAACCCTCGAAGAAATCCTCGTAGGCGTACGACGGATGGAACTGCACCAGCTTGACCTGCTCGGGCCCACCGCCCAGGAACTCGGCGAGTTTGAGCGCCAGATATGTCTTGCCCGTTCCCGGCGGGCCGTACAGCACCAGCTGCCGCTCGTCCCACAGCAGATCGCGGACCTCTCGCAGCCACTCCACGTCGTGCACCAATAGCTCGTCCGCCAAGTCCTGCTGCGGCTCGGGAAGCTCCAGCTCGCGGCGGGCGGTGATGGCCGGGATCTCGCCGCTCGGGTCGCGCTCTATGGCCTCCGCCCCGTCCACCAGTTCCTCGTCGGTGAGCCCGAGCCCGTCGATGAGGGGCTGTACGGCGGCCAGGTCGACGACGTCATGCTGGACGGACAGCTTCTGCTGGAGCTCCTCGGGCAGCTCGTCGTACGCGTACCCGGTGCTCTGCCACTCGACCGGCCGCCGCAGGTTGGACCGACCGCCTTCGGACGCGGTCTGCTCCGCGGACCCGGTGACCTCGCCGACGTAGAACTGTCCGCCGGAGATCGTGCACACGGTGTCGCCGGGCTTCATCCGGGAGAGGAAGGCGTGCAGTTCCTCGACCAGCTCCAGCTTCTGGTTGTACGTCGCCGTGGACCCGTAGTCCTGCTCGACGAAGGTGCGCAGCCCCTCCTTGCTCGCCCCCTGCCCGACGCCCTGGCGCAGCCGCGCCGCGGAGAGCGAGACCCGCCCCTCGGGCAGCCAGAGCCGCTGGACGAGGTCGCTGCCGGACACGTTGGAGCCTCGCACCAGCCAGGCGCGATTGGGGCCCGACCAAACGCCTTCCATGAAGTCCGACAGGGGCGCCCCGGCCTCCGTCTTCCACTCCACCCAGCCGTTCCGAGGAGCACCGACCAGCACTTCCGCGGCGAAGGACGGCGATCCGCACTCCACGTCCTCGGCCAGTTCGAGCCATCCGGGCCACCGCTCGGAAGGGCGCAGTACACCTTCGGCCTTCAGCACCTCGCGCCGCCGGTAGGTGCCGACGAAGTGCTTGGGAAACGAGGGCATCACATGGTCGCGGGCCGGGGATCCGGCATGGATGAGGAACTTGCGGCTGCCGTTGGTCCCCACCGCGTCCAGCAGGACTCCCCGCGCCCTGTCGATCCCGTCCCCGCCGGGCAGCCGCAGCTGGAACTCCGGGAACTCCGTCGGCTCGGAATGCTGCCCGCTCTCCTCGCTCACGCACACTCCTCGACCGGGGCACATCTCGCGTGCCCGCCTCACCGGTGGTTCTTCCCGACCCTACCCATGCGACTGACACAGCGGATACGTTCTGTACAACACCCGGCACGCCATGTGCCGTATCACCCACCGGCCCGAAGGCACGGCACACCAGGAGACTCGTGGACGATCTCACTTTGCGGCAGGGCGGCACCCGATCCGAGAAATCCGGAACCACATGCTCCGGAGAATCGTCGACTGGCGTGGCTGACGATTGGCGCCTTTCTCTCCCTGGTCGCCCTCTGCTGACAATTCACGACACCCGGTGGAATAACGGCGAGCGGGACCTCGTGCTTTATCAGCCCGCGGTCGTGCCCGAGATGCCGGCTGCCCTCTCCAACCTGCACAACCGGCGACGTGCCGGCATCGAGCCCGGCGCCGGGCGCCCGGGCCGACTGCGGATCATGGCATGGCTGGCCTGGCCGGGCCCCCATGACCGCCCTTTCTTCAAGAAGTCCCTCACCACGGAGAAGCTCGCAATCAGCTGCGGCCTGCAGGACTTGCGCGACCTGACCGCCCGCCCGGGCGTGACCCTGGCACCGGCCTTCGACCACCCCGACCTCCCTTCGACAAACCTGGAACACCCGCAGGACGTGAAGCCCCTCCAACACGCCGTCTACTTTCCTAGGGAGGACAACGAGACCCCCGTCATCGCTTTCACCCTCTTCCGGGTCATACCCACGCTCCGCCATATCGGCTGGCTGCCAGAGATCCTCGTGTGAGCGCGGGCCGCCTGAGGCCCGAGGAACGGCTCATCGGACCCCGCCGGAGATGGCTGCACATACTTCTGTCTCCTGCAGAGCGCTCCTCTGCCGCCTTGAGGCCGGAGCGTATCGAGAGCCATGGCTTGGACTGGCCTCTTCCCGGTCAACATGACCGCACAACCCGTTCCGTCAGGTGAGCGTGTTGGTGAGGTGGGGACCTATGTAGCCGACGAATATCCCGTGCTCGGCGCAGGATCCGTCGAAGTAGTGGAGACGCGGTGCGACCGTGTTGCCTCCGCCAATCCGTAGGTGGGCACCCATGAACACCTTGCCGCTGGAGTCCACATACTCGGGTATAGGAAAGGTGCGCTCCCTGCGCCAGTTGGACTTGGACTTCACCGTCTTCGACTCATCCCGGACGATCTTCCGCGGTGAAATCGTGTGCACACCGCCCGGAGCGTCCGTGCACCACTGCTTGAAATCGCAGTTGACCTTGCCTTCGGCTGCTGCATCGGCGAAGTCCTGCAGCGCCAGCACGGCGTCCCAGGTCATGCGCACCCACGAGGAGCCGTAAGCCTGGTCGTCGAGCTCCAGGGCGACCTTGCTGGAGCCGGTGAAATGCAAGCGCGGCATCTCGCCGATCCTGCCGAGGATCTCCGCGAAGGATTCTGGGTCGGTGGGAGAACTGTCGATAGGGGAGAACGCGGCTTCGCCTGCTCCCATGACCAACAGCCGCTTCTGGAGGGCCAGCACCTGTGCCTTGGCCTTGTGGAGCTGCTGATACTGCTCGTCGTAATCGACGGTAAGCAGCGACTCGTTGTCCCCTGCTTGCTGCAGTTCGTGCTTCAGGTCGCGGATCTCGTCGGCTCGGACGCGCTGTTCCCGCCCGGCCTCTTCCAGGATCTCGAAGAGGGCGTGGTTCTCGTCGCGCAGCCGCTCCAGCTCGGAGGTGCCCACGGCGTCCCTGGTCCGGGTCCGCATTACCGGGACCGAGTCGAGTTCTGCGGGCAACGGCATGCGGGTCGCCAGGCCTTGCGGCAACTGGGCCAGGATGCGGCTGGCACGGCCAGGGTTCTCGGTGATGAGCCGGCGGGACATCACGCGGTGCCGCTGGCCGTCCGCCGCCCAGGCCGGGTCCACTCCGGGCAGATAGGTACGGATGCCGCCGCCGAAGACGCGGTGGTAACCCAGTTCCTGGTTGAAGCGGGCCTCGGCCCCGGGCGCGAGAACGTAGAGGATGGCCAGGCCGGCCAGAGGGCGGACCAGAGGGTCCACCGTCTGCTCCAGCCAGCTGTCGAAGTCGACACCGTACGGGCTGCTCGCAATGACGATGGGCAGGCGCCGGTCCTCGTCGCACAGCTCGTCGATGACGGCGTCGACGTCATCCGCTTCGACGACCTGAGGGTCGGGCGTCACATCGGCTCGGCCGTCGCGTGCCTCCAGGACGCCGAGCAGGCTTTTCGCGAGCCGAGGTGTCTTGGCCGGTACGGGTGCGGTGTCAGGGTCGTCCGGAAGGTGCTCGACGTCCAGCTGGACCCAGGTCGGCCCGCCTCCGACCTGCCGTATCAGCACTGTGGTCTGCCAGGTCCCGTTGGGGGCCGTCTCCCGCAGCCGCCAGCGTCCGTAGACACCGGTCGTCCCGGTCGTGGAGTCGTGGTCGAGGGTCACGCCGCGGGCTATCTCATTGCGTCCTTCGGCGAAGGCGTCGATGTCGTAGGCCTTCGGCGGCTCCCGCAGCCAGCGGCGCAGCTGGTCGTCGACCTGCGCACCTGTCCTGACGTAGTCAAGCCCGCTGGTGACCACCATGCGGTAGCGGCGGTTGTCCACGGTGTGTGGTTTCCTTTCGGACGGTGGCGGAGCGAGCCGCGGTAGGTCAGAGCCGGGCGGAGGGCAGTACGCGCAGTAGTTCGGTGACGTCCTGGTGCCAGGCCCGGACCTCGGCAGGGGTGGGCGGCAGTTCGTAGCTGTGGTGGTGGCAGGCGGCGCTGAGGGCGGACCAGACCGCGTACCACTGGCGGGCCACGGAGGGTCTGACGTACGACTCCAGGCAGAGCATCCTGGTTCGGCCGTTGCGGGTCATGTTCGGGGTGATGCTGCGCCAGAACTCGTCCATGGTCTCGTCCAGGGCCAGCCGTAGCAGGGCTGCGGCGGCACGGGCGCGAAGACCGGGGGTGAGGGTGTGGGTAACGCCC
The DNA here is from genome assembly GCF_005047355.1 of Actinacidiphila oryziradicis. Classification (GTDB taxonomy): domain Bacteria; phylum Actinomycetota; class Actinomycetes; order Streptomycetales; family Streptomycetaceae; genus Actinacidiphila; species Actinacidiphila oryziradicis. The sequence continues at coordinate 127,138 of NZ_SUMC01000006.1, read as the reverse complement.
GGCGGGGGCACAAGCAGCTGGTCGGCGGCAGCGACGAGGCCGCTGGCGGAAAGGGTCACCGGCCCTGCACCGCCTTAGCAAGCCGCTCGGTGCTCTTTACCAGGTCCCGTCGGTCGGCGACCGTGGGCAGGGCCTGGTGGGTTCCGGCGTTGCACTGCTGGATCAAGGTCCGTGCCCACGGCCCGTGGTCCCGCGCAACGGCTTCCAGGACCTGGGCGCGTTCCATCGGTGTGTCGGAGAGCGCGAGCGCAGCGAGTTCGGTGAGCGGACGCGCCTTGCCGATCTTCTGCTCGACGGAGAGGTAGCTCAGCCCGGTGGCGCGCAGTCGGCGCCGGGCAGGCTCCAGAAAGGCCGCCTCCAGGGCGACGCGGCACATCGCGGGCAGCACGCGGTCGGCGACCTCCTGCGGCAGGTTCCCGTCCAGCGCGACCGCCCGCGCCTCGTCGAGCGCCCGGTCGACCGGGTCGCTGACCTGGGCCACGTGTACGACGGAGTCGGTCTGGCGGGAGACTTCCAGGATGGTCGCGGGGATGCTCAGGTGACTGATGGCCTGCTGGAGGCGGGTGTCGTGGGTGAAGACGATCACCTGCCGGCTCGCGCCATCCGGCGGCCGAGATGGACCGCAGGTAGACGGGCCCGGCCCGCTCGGCGCCCCTGGCCTGCTCCTCAGGCAGCAGCTCGCGCAGCAAACCCTGCGCCTCCGGGGCCAGGCCCGCGCCGCTCAGGCGGCTAAGGAGCAGGTCACGCAGGGAGACGGGAGAGGAAAAAGTCTCGTCAGTCATGTTGGTGGTCCCTTGCGTTGGGCGCGACTGTTGAGGGCGGCGCGGCAGCTGTGGTCTGCCGTTGCCGACTTGAGCATGTCGCACATACGTTAGCAACGTCAACGGATTTCAGAATCATCACAACATCGAATATGTGTACGTCAATGGCTGAAAAGAGCGGCCTTCGGCGGCGTACGCGGCTCCCGGGTCCGGCGTGGAGTGCGAAGGTCGCATTGCCTCGCCTTGGTCTTTGAGTGGTGGCGCGGGCGCCGCCGTCGTAGCCGCAGCCAGGAACGGCCCGATCGAGTGCTTCCGAAAGAGGCTGCTTGCCGGGCAGCCGGTGAAGGTGGAGAAGGTCTGGCTTGGCGACAGACTGTGCCGTGAGCACGCCGTACTCGACCGCCACCACCCGCCTGCGGACTGCCGCTCACGCCCACCTGATGACGGCAGAGCCACGGTCAGCTGTCGGCGGCCCTTCCCTCTGACGTAGGTCCGCCGCCCCCGCAACGTCCACGAATCTCCTCGTGCCTGGGGTCACCGAGGGCTTCGTAGAGGTCGGCCGCCAGGCTCCAGTAGGCATGTGCCTCGGTGAGGCGGCCGGAGTCCCGGCATACGTCGCCGAGTGACAGCAGTGCCATAGCTTCGCTGCGCCGGTCGTCGAAGCCCCTGAATACCTCCAGGGCCGGTCGGAGATGGTTCAAGGCGTCATCATGGCGACCCGCGTCAGCAAGCGCCGCAGCCAGGGGGAGCGCTCCCCAAGCAAGCGTCCAGGGGTCATCGATATCCGCGAAGATTTCAACAGCGGCTTCCCCGTGAGCGATTGCCTGTGTCAGATCGCCGCTCGCACGCGCGCACTTGCCCATGCTGAGCAGCGACATGCCTTCGCCGCGCCGGTGTTCACTTGCCCGGAAGACGCGTAGCGCCGCCTGGAAGCAGCCCTGTGCGCCCGTGGCATCTCCTTGCTCCTCCCGAAGAAGACCCAGCCCTCGCGAGGCGAACCCTTCTATCCAGCCGACCGGGATGTCGTGCGCGATCCGGGACGCCTGCCGGTACTGGTCAGCGGCCTCCTCCAACTGGCCATTCCGCCAGGAGACATCAGCCAGGATGAGGTTGCTGACGGCTTCGCCGAACTCGTCACCCAAGGCTTGAGCCGCGGCGAGGCCGGCCCGCACGCTGTCCTCCCAGTCCAGCCAGTACGACCGCAGTTCGAAGAATCCGCTGGTTGTGATGGCGAGCTTCCAGGCGATGTCCAGGTGCCCGGACTCCGTGGCCTGCCGGAGGGCCGCGAGAAGATTGACGCGTTCCGTCGCGAACCACCGCATCGCCTCGGTGCTGTCGGCGAATGCGCTTCTGATCTCCACCCTGCGAGCGGGCACAAGCGGGACCGCCGCAGAGTGGGGCAGGATGGCGCACCTGCCGAGGTCCGCGACGAGCAGGTACCAGGTGAGCAGGCGGCGGACGGTCTGAGTGCGTTCACCTTGTGAGTCCTCGGCTGCCGCCTGCTCGGTCGCGTACGAGCGCAGCAGGTCGTGCATCCGGTAGCGATCGGCGAAGACTTCCTGGAGCAGGTGGACGTCCACCAGGGCTCGTAGCTGTCTCTTCGCCGTTGTTACGTCGCAACCGATGAGGGCAGCCGCCGCATCGACGCCGATATCGCTTCCGGTCTGCAGGCCAAGCCGCCGGAAGGCTTGCTGGAGGTCGGGGACAAGGGCCCGGTAGGACCAGGAGAAGACGGCTCGGGTGTCACTCAGCTCATCCTCCAGCGAGGCGAGAGCGTCAAGTCTGACCCGTTCGTCGACCAGTTCTCCGACCAGTCCCTCCAGCGAGAGATGGTGTCTGTTCGACGCCCGCTCACCGACGACTCGCAGTGCGAGCGGGAGATACCCACACAGTTCGGCAACGCGAAGTGCCATGGCTGGCTCCGCGTCGATCCTGGATCGGCCCACGAACCGGGAGAGGAGCGCGACCGACTCTCCGGGCGTCAGGACATCGAGTGTCATCCGCATCGCTCCCTCTCTCGCCACCAGGCCTGGGAGTGCACTTCGGCTTGTGACCAACGTAAAGGAGTCCGGGGTAGCCGGTATCAACGGACGCACCTGCGGTGACGACGAAGCGTTGTCCAGGAGAACCAGAACCCTTTTGCCTGCGAGAAGGGACCGGAAGAGCGCGGACCGCTCCTCAAGCGTTTCGGGGATTCTGTCGGCGGGTGTGTCGAGGGCGCGGAGAAACGCATCCAGTGCGCTCAGCGGAGTGACGGCCTGATGCGGGCCATAACCCTGCATGTCCATATAGAGATCGCCGTCCGGAAACCGCTCGCGCACGCCGTGCGCCCAGTGCACAACGAGCGCTGTCTTGCCAACGCCCGGCGCACCGGCCACGGCGGAGAGCGCCACACCATTCTCCTCACCACCATCCGCTTGCGACGCCTGGAGAAGCTCATCGAGTCTTCTGATGCTGGAACGCCGGTTCACGAAGCCGGTGGGCCGCATCGGAAGCTGGTGGGGCGACGGAAAAGGTGGCCGTGCCGTGGTCGTCAGGTGGATCCCGCCGTGTACGGTTCCGGCCTGCACGACCGCTTGCGCTTCGCCGCCGGAGAATTCGTTCGAGATGCCTGACCGCTGCTCCGCCGCCTGGTCATCCTCGTTGGTCACTGCGGCCGGTAGTCCTGGTGATCCACCGCGCGCTCCCACACCGCTTCGAAAGCAGACGAACAGAGCTTCACGACAGCGGATTCCTCCACGATCTCTTGGCCCAGGTAGTCACCGTCGCCGGCGAAATGGCCGAAGCGTACGAGGCGGTCGTCGAATACCCAGAAATCATTCCCAGGCAGAGCGAGATCCGACGCCAGGCGCCGGGGAAGCCAACGGACCCGCTCCCCTGCGGGGATGTTGAGAAGGGGCGTCACCTCGAACTCGTGGCGGATGAAGTCGGTCACGGGCTCCGAGACGATACGGGCGCGACGAACCTCTACCCCACGGCCGACCGTCGCGACGATCAGGTCGTACCAGTCACGGAACCGCTCGACGGGATCGAAGGGTACGCCGGCTTTCCAATCGATGTATGCGGGGTCATCTGGGGTGTACATATCCCGCATCTCCAGATGCACAGCCGAGCGCCGGCACCCGTCGAAGAGCTCATCGAAGGTCGGCCGCTCCGTCACCACACGCCTCCAGGATGATCGCCCGCATCCGTGCCGGCAGCCGCACGATCCTCTCGTGCTCTGCGATCGGGCTCCGAGCCCCGACCTCAGCCAGGGTAGCGTGATCAGTGACTTCCCAACCCTGAAACACCAGGTCCCCTGATGCCTCGTCAATCCAGACCGACGGGCAGTTTCCGCCATTGGTATTCGGGTCGATCCCGATGAACCTCAGTGCCATGACTCCCCCAGAGGACGACTTGTTGGCGACCGTGTTCTCAGGGTCGGGGCGGTGGGCCAGGCCGTCAAGGGCGTAAAATGGTCGGCACGTCGTGCCAGCAGGCGGCAATGCCTCCAAGCTCATGGAGGACGATCGCTTGGCCGCCGGAGGGCCTGGTTGTCCAGGCATCGGCCGCGAGGCGAAGCCGTCACGGACAGACATGGCGGGGGCATCGGCGACCGCAATGCGGCCACCGCCCACATTCGTTGAGCATGGATCTACACCAAAACAGTCAGCCCTGCCGCGTTCAGCTGATCGTCCAGGCGCGGAGTTGACGGGCCATCTGAGCGACGCCAACGGTGCCGGTGGCAGCGTCCCGGACGAGGGCGACCGCCGCTTTCGGAGCATAGTCCAAACGGTGTCCGCCAAGAGCGAGAAATGCCTCGGTGCAGTGCCAGGCGTAGGCCTCGTTGGAGCGTTCGAGACAGGGGATTTTCACCAGGGTCTGGAGCAGTGCGGCGCCCTTGAGGTGGTGGGAGCCGTAGATGTCGCGGTCCATGGCGCGGGCGTAGACGCGGGCGACGGCGGCATAGAGCGGTCCGTAATCATCGACTCGCGGGTCTCCGGGGAGCCGCTCGGCCGCGTGCAGCAGAAAAGGTACGTCGATCCGGTGCGGCTGGTGCGGTGGTTCGGGCTGGCTCACGCGGCGCCGCCCTGCTCATGACGCTCCAGGTCGCGACGGGCCTGCTTCTCGGCGGCGCGCTGCTCGGGGGCCGGATCGATGCTGCTGGGCTCGGCGGCGAAGGCCTCGTGACTGCGGGCCACCGATGCCTCGAAGTGAGCCAGGAACGTCGCCTCGACGGCGGTCGCGCGCTCGTAGGCAGCCGACAGGATGTACTCCTGCATGCTGACCCCGGCCTCCTTGGCAGCAGCGGCGATGGCAGAGCGCTGCTCGGGGTCGGGGAAGCGCAGGCTCATTGCTTTGGGTTCGCTCATGATACCGAAGGTATCAGCGATACCATGCGATCGATCCATCACGTCGAGGCACCGCCGATCACCACGGCGGCGGGCGGCGCCAACTCCGCCCAGACCGTCTTGCGCGCGGGCGGGGCCGGGCAGTGATCGACACCCCAGCGGCCCGCGAGGGCCGTGACAATCAGCAGGCCCCGGCCGGCTTCCCCGGCAGGGCCCGCGTGAGCAAGCTGGGGCAACCGGTCGGCACGCGCGTCGGTCACCTCGATACGCAGGTGGCCGTCGGAGCCGAGGATGAGCACCAGACGGAAATCTCGGCCCCGGATGCGTCCATGCTGGATCGCGTTGGCCGCGAGTTCAGCAACGATCAGCACCGCGTCCTGAGTCGCCTCGCCGCCCCGGGGCCAACCCCAGTCGGCGAGTTGCTGCTCAGCGAGCAGCCGGGCCAGGCGCGCACCGCGCCGGGTGGGGCTGAGGAGCTGCGCGAACGTGCTTGCGGGCGGGGCGGGTTGCGCCTGGGGAGCGGCGGCTTCGGCGTCGGCTTGCATGTCACTCAGCGTGGCCGGGTGGCACATACGAGTACCAGCATGTCGGCTGGTACGAGGGTCCGGGTACCGGTACCGGAATGTGGTCGTACCGGTCGTCGGCCGTGACCGGCAGCCGATGGGGCAGCGCGTGACCCCTTGACCGTACACACATCCGTACTACGTGATCGGCGTTGACATGACGTCAGTTTGCTTTACGGGTGGGGGAACCCGCGGTGATATCGATCGACTTAGGGATTGTCGACGGGTCGGAGGGGCGGGCCGCCGGCTCCGACCCGGTGCGCCTGACCGCCTCGGACGCCGTCAGCGAGTTGCTGCGCGCGCCGATTCACGGCGCTGGTGGGGCAGGGTGCCTTACGAGCCATTGCTGGAGTTCTCGGTGGCGGAACTGGTAGCCGGTGCCGGAAAGACGCAGCAGGCGTGCGGTGTACGCCCAGTCGAGGAACGTGCCCAGAGCCAGTGGAAGTTGCTTCTTCGCTCGACTGCAGAGCAGGAACGCCAGATAGCGCCGCCCGGCGTCGGTCCCGACGGTAAGGGCGAGCGTAGGCCCCAAGGTTATGAGACCGCCAGGCCCCAACACGCACGCCCCCAGCCCAATGACGGCGCCCGCGGTGAGATCGGATCAGATGATCTTTGTAGGCCTGTCGGCTGCAGCGGGCGCGTCAGTGAGAGCTGCAGCCAGCCCGCCAAGCACCGAGATCGGTACGGCAATCAAGATGGCGGGCAGCAGAATGACCAATACCTCGATGATTGCTCCGTAAAAGAATCCAAAGAAGAGGGAAGTGAATACATGCCCAGTGCGCGAGCTGTTCGGATCATTCGGAATGAGAAACGCGTCGGGGCGCAAGGGTTTAGGGAGCCAGACCGGCAGTTCGATTATCCCCAGGCCGCTCACCAGGACTGCTGTCATCGCGTACGCGGCCGCGAACCATGCGAAGGTCACGGCGAAAAACCGATAGGGCATATCAACGAGGCGGTCAAACCATTTGCCCTGTTCCTCACGAAACACCCTGATTGCCGCGCGCATGCCAGCCGGTGTACGCAGGCTGCGCCAGCGCAGCCGCCGGGGCATCCGTACATTCCTGCGCCCCGCCCATGCACCAGCGGTTAAGGCGAAGACGAACACGAAAATCTCTGCGGTGAAGGGCTGGGGAGCGATGACGAACGTCAGGGGGGCAGAGAGCAAGAGAACAGTCAGGGTGGTGAGGATGGCGTCGGTTGCGCGCACGGCACGTCTTCCCGCCAGTGGCCACAGCCGGTGAAGGGCCAGGTCTGTCCCTCCGGAACTGTCAGTGGCGCCCGGGGAGGTGGTGTGGGTGAGGTGGTGAAGCCAAGCGTGGACCTGGTCGGGAGTGTAGTCGCGGGGGTTGGGGGTGAGTGCGGTTACGGATGGGATGAGGCGGGCGAGGAGGTGATCGTCGAGCTCAACCGGGCTGGGGTGGCTGAGGAGATCGGTGGGGTCGCCCTCGTGGCGGTAGACCGTGGCAGCAAGAGAGAGGCGCCACGGGGTCGACAAGGTGTGTGCCAGAAGACTGGTCGGGCGGTCGCGCAGGTGCTGGAGCAGGGGCTGCCAGCGGGCGATGCCGATGCCGCGGCGTTCGAGGTACGTGACTGCGTCCCCCGGCGTGACATGTGCGATGCGGATGCGGGCCGCGGTGCGCAAACGGTCGACGTCGGGCAGAGCGTCGTAGTGGGCGCCACGGCAGGTCAGGACCAGTGGCCCGGGTGCCAGAAGATCTTGGCCGTCCTGGTAGGCGTTCAGCAGATCCAGCGCCGCCCGGGCGCGGGGAGCGTCGGGGTCGGGTACCGGGTTGCCGTCGATGTCGAGCACAAGGTGACCGTCCTGGGTGAGGGTGGGATCCATTTCGTCCAGACCATCCAGAACGGGGAGGATCAGACCGTGCCGGACCAGCAGTTCGGCTCGTTTCGGAGGCTGGTCCAGGTTATGGACGAGATGCTGGACGAGGAAGTCCCGCAAGCTCGGCGCCGCTTGAAGATCCCACCCGGCCATTGACAGGCGCACCGGCACGGGATCGGTCTCAGACCGATGACTGCTCAGCTCGATGAGCAGAAATAGGGCCAGGACCGATTTGCCGCCGCCGGGGGAGCCGGTCACAACCAGGCGGGCGGGCCGAGTGCCGCGGTAGAACGACGCGATACCCGGCACGGCGGCCGTCACAACTTCATCCACCAGACGCCCCTCGCTGGCGGGCGCTGCGGCTGCCGCCAAGTCGTTGGCCACTTCGAGGGTGTAGCGGAGGTTGATGCGCTCATGGACCCCGCCGACCATACGCTGCAGTTGTCCACCCTCGGCCTGCGCAATGTCCCGGGCCAGATTGGCGGCCGCGGCCCGGGCGGCACCCGTGTCGTCCTCAGTCTGCATCGACGCCGTCAGGTCCTGCCTCAGTCCGGGCACCGCGATAGCCACGCTGACCAGTGCGATCGGCAGGCCGAGCAGCGTCACCGCATCGACGGCCGACACCCCTGCCCGCAGTTGCGCCCCCACCCACCAGGCCGCCGCCGCGACCGCCACCACACTCAATGCGACAAACCATCGGATGAACCGGCGCTCCCGGCGTCCCCCACTCATGCCGGGATCATCCCGCACCGACCTGACCCTTGTGCCCCGAACGCCTCGCAAATTACACATCACGTTCCCGTGCCCGCCGGCACCCTTTGCGGCGGATGGCACGCCCTGAGTCAGTGCGCACTGCGCCGCCGTCCTCGGCGACCCGGCCTGGTCCAAGATGGCCGACTTCTACGCCCGGTACCCGGAGTGGCTGAGGGAACACCTGGCCCAGCCATGACCAGCGGCCCGTTCAAACGGCCCGGGAGGCCGGGGGCTGGCGCCGGGCCCCGCGTCGCCGGAGCGCAGGCGCGGGTGGTCGTCCACCCACGCCGCGCGCACCGGACGACGAGGTGTCAGACCGCGGAGGTCGGTCCGACTGCAGGGCTGCTGTCCTGGGCGAGTGGCGGAGTTGCCTGGTCCGCTGTGCCGTCCGGCTGGGACGACCGGTCCGCCCGCCTGCCGTAGCGGAGCCCTAGCAGAAGGACCGTCAGGGCCGCCGCGAGCATCGGCACGGACATCGCGTAGAACACCACGCTGGGCGACCACTTCATGGCGAGCGCGGCGCCGACCACGATCGGCCCGATGATTCCGCCCACGCGCCCGACTCCCAGGGCCCACCCGACGCCGGTGGACCGTATCGGTGCCGGGTAGAAGACCGCGGCGAGGGCAATCAGGCTCTTCTGGCCTCCGCTGATGCAGCAGCCGGCCAGGAAGTCGGCCGTCAGCAGGACCCACAGCGGGGCGTGGAAGGCGGCGCCGGTCAGGGCCACGAAGACGAAGCCCACCAAGTACAGCACGCCCAGCGTCGCGTAGGCGCCCAGCCGGTCCATGGAGGGGCCGGTGACGAACGCGGCGGCGATGCCGCCCACCGTGGTCAGGGTAGTCGCGGTCACGACGACGCTCATGGGGTAGCCGAGGTTCGTCATGATGGATGGAAGCCAGCTCTGGAGGGCGTAGAACTCCGCCAGGTTGATCATGAAGACCAGCCAGAGTAGTACGGTGCCCGGGAGCAACTTCCGCGTGAAAAGGCTGCTGAGGGCGGTGCGCATGCCGCTCTCGTTCTCCGCGACGCCGAAGACCGGCGGGATCTGGTCGGTCAGCGCCGCGGGCAGTGCGGGGTCCATCCGGCGGAAGATTGCGTAGATGCGGTGCGGATCCATGTTCCGCTGGATCATGAAGACAGGGGATTCGGGCAGGCCGCGGACCAGGAAGGGGATCAGCAGTACGGGCGCGGCGGCACCGGCCCAGAACATCGAGCGCCAGCCGTGGCCGGGGATTAGCCACCCGGCGGCCAGGCCGGCGGCGATGAATCCTACGGAGAAGCCGCAGTAAATGACGAGCACGAAGGTGGCGCGCAGCCGTCTGGGGCTGAACTCGCCGGTCAGGGCCACGGCGCTGGGCGCCGCGGCGCCCAGTCCCATGCCGGTGACGAAGCGCAGGGTGACGAGCTCCGTGAGGTTTCCGGCCCAGACCGCAGCCAGGGTGGCGGCACCGAAGACAGCGGTGGCGGCGATGATGACGCGCTTGTGCCCGAACCTGTCCGACAGCGGTGACAGGGCGAGATAGCCGACCATGAGACCCACCAGGCCGGCCGAGAAGATCTGGCCGAGCACCGTCTGGGACAGGCCCCACTCCTTGGCGATGTGCGGGGCCATGTAGCTGATCGCCTGGGTGTCGAAGCCGTCGATGAACATGACGAAACCGCAGAGCGCGACGATCCCGTACTGATAGGCGGTCACGCGTCGCTGATCGATGAACTCCGGTAGATGCAGCCGCAAGGGTGGCTGAGACATGGTTGCCTCGATTCGGTGGGGGCCGTCCGCTCTGGCGGGACGGTCACGGATGCACGGACAGGGGGTACCAACGGCGCCGCTGGAAGTGCGGCTCGCGGCGTCGTTCGGCAGGGGCAGCGCTCAGGCCGCTGGTACGGAATCGCCGGAGGGCACGAATGCGTCGCTGTGGAAGCTGTCGGGACCGAGTCCGCCCAGCGTGATGAAGTCGTCCTGCGCCGCGCCTGTCATCAGTGGGCTGCCGCAGGCGTAGACCTCGTGGCCGCTGAGATCGGGGTGATCCTCCAGCACGGCGTGGTGGACCCACCCGGTGCGGCCCCTCCAGGACGGGCCGGGCTGCGACAGCACTGGAGTGAAGGTGAACCAGGAGGCGCGCGCCGCCCAGCCCGCGGCGAGGTCGCTCAGGTAGAGGTCTTCCTCGCGGCGGCCGCCCCAGTACAGATGCATGGGCCGGTCGGCACGACGCTTGATCTGGTCCTCGACGATCGACTTGACCGGGGCGAAGCCGGTACCGGTGGCCACCAGCACGGCGGGCCGGTCGGAGTCGGTGTCGAGCGAGAACTGGCCGTAGGGCAGTTCCACCGTCAGTGAGTCGCCCTTGTCCAGCCCGGACAGCACGCCGTCGGAGAACCGGCCTCCGGGGACGACGCGGATGTGCAGCTGCACGCTGTCGTTCTGATGCGGCGGATTGGCCATGGAGTAGTTGCGGCTGTCGCCGTCCGGCAGGAACAGCTTGAGGTACTGACCGGCGGTGAATTGGGCGCGCTGCCCGGTGGGCAGCCGCAACTGCAGTGCCACTACGTCCGCGACCGGCCGGGTGATGCGATGGACCTTGGCCGTCACCTTCTTCCGGGCGGGCTGCCCGCGCTTGGCGATGCGCTGGGGCGCGATGCCGAGATCGGAGCAGGGGCGCGTCTGGCACAGCAGCACCCCTTCGGCCGGACCCTCGGCCGGGGCCCGGCCGCGCACCTCTGCGCGGCCGGAGGACAGGCCTGCCTCGCAGGTCGAGCAGACGCCCTTGCGACAGGAGTACGGGAGCGCGTATCCGGCCCGTTCTGCGGCGTCCAGCACCGTCTCGCCCGGTTCGCAGGGGAAGGTGATGCCGGTGTCGTCGACGTTGACCTGGTACGTCATGAGGGTGCCCCCGCAAGATCGCCCCGTCGCGGGGAGCGGCCGGTTGCCGAGCCGATCAGGCGTACGGCCCGGATCACCGCCGCCGGGTCGGCGACGCCGTGGGGTCGCCGCCGGGTCGGCGACCCCACGGCCGGCGATGTCGAACGCCGTGCCGTGGCCGACGCTGGAGAAGGCCAGGTCCGCTCCGACGGACAGCGCCGAGGCGTTCCGGCCGGCGAGCAGTTTCATCGGGATGTGGCCCTGGTCGTGGTACATCGCCACGAAGGCGTCGTACTGCCCGCGGCCGTCGGGGTTACCGAGCAGCAGATCGGCGCCGGCCGGGCCCCGGGCGTCGATGCCCGCCTCGCGCAGACGTGTCACGGCTGGCCCGGTGATCCGCTGGTCGTCGTCCCCGAACAGTCCGTCCTCACCGGCGTGCGGGTTGATCCCGAAGACCCCGATGCGGGGGGAGGTGACTCCGAGCGAGGCGAGGAAGCCGGCGGCAGCGAGGCCGGCGGATTCCACCAGATCCGGCGACAGTCGGGAGAGGGCGTCTCCGAGCCGCTCGTGCAGGGTCGCGTGGACGATCCGCAGGCCCCCGTCCACCAGCATCAGGAACACCCGGTCTGGGTCCGTGCCGCTGAGCTCGGCCAGCAGCGCGGGGTAGCCGCGGAAGGAGATGCCCGCGCGGTTGATGGCCGTCTCCGAATGCGGGCAGCCGACGATGCCCCGGCCTCGGCCCTCGCTCAGCGCGCGGACCGCCGCGCGGAGATAGTCGACTGTCGCGGCGCCCGCCGCGGGGTGCACCTCACCGGGTCGGAACGCCTCGTAGGGCAGGGACGGTACAGGCAGTAGGTCCAGCACGCCGGGCGCGGGCCCGTCGGTGCCGTCGGTCTCGCGCACCCGCAGGCCGTCCCGGCCCGCGTAGTGCCGGACAACCATGGGGTCGCCGACCAGCACGGGGTTCAGAGCGGGCGTGCCTCGCAGGGCCTCCACCGCCTTTACTGCCAGTTCTGGGCCTACCCCGTTGGGGTCGCCGATGGCCAGCAGGACCCGGGGGTCCTCTGGTGCGGCCGGAGCGGGGGGCGTGTGCGCGGCCGTCATAGCGGCAGCGCCAGCAGGGTGTCGATGGCAGAGCTGTCGCAGACCACGATCCGCTCGGCCAGGCTCGCCCGCCCGTTGTCGAAGCGGTACCGGTCGATGTAACGGCCGGTGGCGAAGATGCCGGTCGTGCCGTCGCGCATCACCCGTACGACGATGAAGCCGGTCTCGCTGCGGGCACCGTCGCCGAACTCCTCCAGGATCGCGGGCTGGCCGAGGATGTGCCGGTAGGTGTGCGCCTCGTAGATGTTGGCCTCACGCAGGGCGGAGATCCGGTCGGCGAGCATACGCCGGTTATCGGCCCAGACCACTCCCGCCTCCAATCCCTGGCGGTGGTTGTCGGCGGTGGTGATCCGGTAGTGGCAGTCCTCCTCGAAGAACGCGGGCCAGTCCTCCAGTGGGCCTTCGTCGATGCACCGGGCGTATTCGGCCTGGGCGCGGCTGAGGAGCCCGAAGACGTCCGTGGTCACGGTCACTGGTTCTTCTCCTGTCGCAGGTTCATGCCTTCGCGGTACGCCTTCCAGAAGCCCCGGACCGAGGCCTCGGTCACGCGGCTGTCGCTGGACTCGGCGGAGGCGCCGCCCATCTCCAGCACGGCCTGCTGGTCGCTCGCGCCCGCGATGCCGCGCTGGACGAAGCCGCCGACGCAGCCGTCCTCCATCGAGATGTAGCCGGCGGGTCCGACCAGGTTGCCTTGCTTGAGCCGCACCGTGCGCTGCTCTGGGGTGTCCTCCTCGAAGCCGAGGTACGTCCAGTTCAGCCGGGTGGACGTCACTCCGCGGGGCAGGATCTGACGGACAGCCACCGAGTTCTGGATCTGCTGGAGGACGAAGCCGGGGAAGACCGAGAGGATCTGCAGGGTGATGTCGTCGCCGACCTCGCTGAACCCGTTCAGGAGCGAGGGGTCGGCCAGCGTGTACTCGCTGTCGGAGCGGATGTTCTGCTGGGAGTAGGCTGCGTCGTGCTCTATCTCGGGGTCGATGGCCGAGTAGCTCACGTGGTGGGCGCCGCTCTCGCTGACGATGATGCCGCCGCGCTGGCCGAGCCGGTTGATCCCGAACGTGGTGAAGAACAGATGCAGGATGCTCGCGTGGTAGGAGTCCTTGACGTTCTCCATGTAGAGCTTCCAGTTGTTCGGAAGCAGCTGCGTGAAGCGGCCGAGGACGACCGGGGTGCGCCCGCCGAGGACCCGCTCGATCCGGCTGAGGATCTCGTCGCCGAGGTAGTCTTCGATGTCCGGCACGTCCTCGTCGAAGCTGCCGAATACCAGGCCGCTCACGACGGCGAGCCGCAGCTTGCGCGGCCCGTGGTCCTCCAGGCAGAAGTGCTTCGACATGCCGCCGCGGCCGTTGATGCCGTCCTTGAAGGCGACCCCGGTGAGATCGCCCTGAAGGTTGTAGCTCCAGGCGTGGTAGACGCAGGTGAAGTCCTTGGCGTTGCCCCCGTCGTCGAGCGCGAGGAGCGCGCCCCGGTGGGCGCACCGGTTCTCGAAAGCGTAGAGCTCGCCGTCCTGGTCGCGGGAGACGATGACGGGGGTGTCGCCGAGGAAGCTGGTGCGGTAGTCACCGGGGGCGGGGACCTCGGCCTCCAGGCAGAGGTAGCTCCAATAGGGTCCACGGAACAGCTTTTCCTGCTCGGCGCGGTAGATGTCCTGGCGCTGGAAGACCCAGTACGGCACGCGGGTGAGTTCCGCGGGCCACTCCGGGCGGTCCCGGTCGTCCGTTTGGGACACGGTGTTCGGCAACGCTCCTCCTTCTCTTCGCGGGGGCTTGACAAACCCTCACGGTGTTCGTATAACGAACACATGGCCAATATACGAACAGAAAAGCTCAGTCTGCAGAGCGATGTCAAGACTCCCGAGTCGCGCAATCTGCGCCCGCGTGCTCCGGAGGGCATGGCGGGGCTGGCCAAGGGGCTGGCTGTGATCGAGACGTTCGGGCAGTCGTATTCGCAGCTCACGGTCTCGGAGGCGGCCCGTGCCACGGGTCTGAGCCGGGCCACGGCGCGACGCTGCCTGCTCACGCTGACCGAACTCGGCTTTCTGGCGCACGACGGTAAGCACTTCCGGCCGACCCCCCGGATGGTGCGGCTTGGCGGCTCGTACGCACGGACCGATCCGCTGCCGCGACTCGCCCAGCCCATTCTGCTGTCGGCCCGTCAACAGCTTGGGGAGTCCGTATCGTTGGCGGTGTTCGAGGATGGCGCGGCGGTGTTCGTGGCTCGGGCGGAGACCGAGCGAATCGTGTCGGCGGGGGTGCGTGTCGGCATCCGGCTGCCCGCGTGCAGCTCGGCCACGGGTCGGGTACTGCTGGCGGCGCTGCCCGACGAGGAGCTGGACGCGTACCTGGCGGGCTGCCGGCCCGAGGCCCGTACGGAGAAGTCGCTCGTCGATATCGAGGAGATCAGCCGGCGCATCGTGGAGGCACGCACGCAGGAGGTTGCGTTCACGGACGAAGAGCTGGAACTTGGCATGCGGTCGATGGCCACACCGGTGAAGGACTCACGGGGTGCCACCCGGGCCGCGCTCAGCGTCAGTGCGTTCACCGCCCGCATCGGTCTGGAGGACATGCGCGAGCGGTTCCTGCCCGTGCTCAAGGAACACGCGGACAGGATCGGCCGCATGCTGTGAGGCCCGGGCGGGCGCGCAGGCCCGCCCGCCCGGGCACGGTGGCCGACCGGTCACGCGGTCGCGTGCCTGGCGGGCTCAAATATAGGATCCGGCCTCTGATCTGCCAATGCCGGTGACTTGAGGCGTTTCCGCAGGTAGGGGCCGGTGTTTGGTGACTCTGAACGTGTAGTGGACGTTACTGGGAGTGCGCGGCTGGTCTCGCCTCTTGATCGCGAACTTGTTCTTCGGTGGCTTCTTGACGCGTTCGCAGCGTCGGTCCCGGCGGCTGGGGAGAAGATCGTCGAGGAGTTCGGTCGCGACCTCTTCCAGCGTCCAGCGGAGTCGGGTGGATACACGCCCTAGATTATTTCGGCTCCTTAGGTTCAAGAGCTGGACCGTTAGGGCCTGACTGGAGTTGTGATCACGTGGCGGAAAAAAGGGGTGGGCGGGATCGCGGTCGGGCTGGTAGCTTTCAGTCGACCGCGACACCGTCCGAGGAGGTGAGACCCATGAACGCTGTATCCATGTGGGTGCTCTCCCTCTCGTCACGGTCAGGCGATTGACGCAGGTGTCGCCGGGAGCGCCTCGATAACAAGGCACTCCCGAAAGGCACCACCTATGCACTCTCTGCAGTACACCGCCGAGTCGTCATCGAACGGCATGCTCGAACGCGACTTCACCGTGGGCGACGTCCCCGGCGTCCTGTGGTCGCCGGCCTCCAATACGGCCGATCGCGCGCCCCTGATCCTGATGGCCCACGGCGGCGGCAACCACAAGAAGCACCCGGCGATGTCCGGCCGCGCCCAGCGCGTCGTGACCGGCTGCGGCTTCCACGTCGCCGTCATCGACGCGCCCGGTCACGGCGACCGGCCGCGCACGGCGCACGACGAGGCGGAAATCGCCGAGCTGTTCCGGGCGAGGGCGGCGGGCGAACCGGAAGGCCCGATCGTCGTGCGCTACAACGACCACCTGGCGGAGCTCGCCGTGCCCGAGTATCAGGCGACCCTGGACGCCCTCCAGGAACTCCCGGAGATCGGCACCGACGGGCTAGTTGGCTTCTGGGGCATCAACATGGGCACGGCGATCGGCGTGCCGCTTGTGGCGATCGAACCCAGGATCACCGCCGCGGTCTTCGGTCAGCACTGGCCCGATGTCCTGGCCGACAAGGCGAAGCAGATCACCATCCCGATCGAGTTCGACATGCAGTGGGACGACGAGCACATCTCGCGCGAGGAGGGTCTCGCGCTGTTCGACGCCTTCGCCTCGAAGGAGAAGTCGTTGCACGTGAACTCGGGCAAGCACAAGGAGCTGCCCCGGTTCGAGGTCGACAGCGCGGTCCGGTTCTTCGACCGGCACCTCGGCGGAGCAGTCACCGCGTCGGCCTGACCTGAGCGGTTGCGGCGCCCGGCTGGCAAGCCGGGCGCCGCAACCGCGGGTTCGGGTTGAGGCTGCGCATTGGCAAGTGCTCCACCAACTCCCGCAGCACCAGCCCGTATCCGTACCCGGTGAACAGCCACATCGTCAAAATGAAGTACACCGTCAGCCGGGACGGCAGCGACCGGGTCCGCTCCTCCCGCGCCCCCGCCTCGTCGACCACGAAGTCGACCAACTCCGGGGGAAAGGTCCGCGACAGCAGCCCCATCCGGATCCGCTCCGGGTACGTCTCACCAGCTATGTGATCCTTCGGCACAAGATCGAGATCATAGACAATCTCGGACTAGCCGAGCGACGTTGGGCCAAGGCGTACGACTGGAGAGGATCTGGACGAGCAATGTGCTCTGCCGAAGACTCGTCGAGGTCAACCGGAGTAACCCGCTTGGGGGTATCAATGTGCGGCATCCTGGGGCTTGGAATAAGAATGGGTCAGGGCTCATTTGGAGCTCGTTCCAACGGCTTTCTCGTTGTGTCGCAGCCAGCGGCAACGGTTCCCAGAACCCGTCTCTTCGGGTGTCTGAGTCTAGGCGAGTTCATGCCGCTTAGCGGACCTGCCGAACGGAAAACCCGGGGTCTGCCAGCGAGGCAGAGACGCGAGACAACGTCACTGAAAGGAAAAAGGAATGGGACGCCCTACACGCTTCGCTTCCGTCGCGATGACTGTTCTGGCAGTCGCAGGAGGAGCTGCCGGCCCCGCAGTTGCCGCTGAAACCGACGTCAGTAAAGGCGACACCACGTTCGCCCAAACCATGAACATGGTGAATCTGACGGAAATAGTCGCGGGCGAGTACGCTCAGAGCAGTGCTACCACCGAATGCATCAAGCAGGTCGGTGCGGTGCTCGTCCACGATCACAGACAGCTCGAAGCGGAGGTCAGGCCCGTCGCGTATGCTGCGCGTATCCCGCTGGCCAAGGCAGACAAGGTTGAGGCGACGGCGCAGAAGGCGATGGCCTCCCTGGCCAAGGCACACACCGCGGCGTACGACAAGGCGTGGCTGAACATGATGTTCGCCGGCCACAAGCAGGCATTGAGCCTGATCGACAAGGAGATCAAGCAGGGGATCAACACCCAAGCCAAGCAGTATGCGCAGATCGCCCGGCCGGTAATCTACAAGCACTTGCGGATGGTCTACGGGGGGAAGTGCCATGGCCAGGTAGGGACGAACAAAATCCCCGCAGGTGAGTCCGGGAAGGCGGCCGAGGCCGCGAGCGGCGGTTCGGTTCCGGCCACCGGGATGGCTCTCTCAGCCGGAGGAGCCGTACTTGCCTCAGCGGGAACCGCTGCGGGAATCGTACTCCTGAGACGGCGCCGGGCATACTCCAGGTGAGCAGAGGCAGACTCCGGTGGCGGCCGCGGCTCGCCATAGTCATCCTCGTTATGACTACGGGACTTGCAACGGCCAGCACTGGAATTTCCATGATGCTGACCCGACATCCCGGAGTTGTCACGGACGCTGGCACGCTGCCTGCACGCTATCCGACATCGAAGCGGTCCCACGCGGACGGATTTTCCATCCCGGTAGCCATTTCGGTCCGCGGCTACCTACGGGCGCCCGTGGACCCGATGGACGCGGACGGCAACGGTACGCTGCGGGTTCCGGAACCAGCTTCCCACGTAGGGTGGTGGGTGCTTGGCGCGCGTCCAGGAGCACCAACCGGAACAGTCCTGCTCACCGGGCATGTGGATTCCTGGACCAGCGGGTTGGGAGTCTTCGCCCAGTTGAGCCGGATCCCGCTGGGATCAGTAGTGGACATCGAGGACTCGAATGGCCGCGACCATTCCTATGTGATCAGGGCCCGCCGCACCTACGAAAAACAGAAACTTCCCCATGACTTGTTCACCGATTCGGGAGTTCCCCGCCTTGCACTAGTCACCTGCACAGGCCCATACGACCGTACCCGCCAAACATATACTAGAAATCTTGTTCTCTATGCAGAACCGCAGACAGGGCCGGGGTCAATGGCCAAGACTTATTGAACTGAAACTGATGGGTTTCCTACTGGATCGTGTAACGGACGCGGCCGGCGGCGAAGTAGCCGCAGAGGATGTGGGATTGGCTCTGTCTGCGCCGCAAGAACCGTCGCGTTTCGTGAGCGAGGTCGTCGACCGAGGTGGCGCGGGCCGGGTGGACGTGGGGAACCGCACCTGGGGGAAAGGACCGGGCCGGCCGCCGTTGGCGGCACGGGTGTAGGCGGCGTCGTTCGCCTTGCTGCCGGGCACGTCGAACAAGGAGCCGTCCATCGAGACCAGCCGCAGGCCGCGCCAGAACGCCCCCGGCGTGGCCGCGGTCCCGCTCGCTCCGGCGACCCGTCCTGGTCCAAGATGGCCGACTTCTACGCCCGGTACCCGGAGTGGCTGAGGGACACCTGGCCCAGCCATGACCAGCGGCCCGTCCGAACAGCCGAAGAGGCCGGGACCGGCGCCGGGCCGAGAGGTGTTGCCCGTGGTCCGTCACCCGGAAGTGTGGCAACCCAGCACTGCTGCTAAGCCCGATGCGCGGCCTGCATCCTGGCTGACCCGCGTATGACGTAACCGGTACCGCGCGCCCCAGGCGCCGGTAAGTCGGGACGGGTGGTGGATGACCAGGGACCGGCGCTCCGGGCGACACCTACCAAGGACTGTGAAGTAAGGACTAAAACCTCACCCCACCTGGCCTCTCCCCAAAGAGTCACCCATATGGGGGACTTGGGCGCGCGCGGGTGGAAGGTGGGGGTATCGTCGCGGCAAACAACCTCACACAGACGAACGGCCCCGGCAGGGACGCCAATCCCGACCGAGGCCTGACCACCCAGGAAGAGTTGACCTTCCCAATGGCTGAGCCGCAGTCTAACGCGCCCTCGCGCGCATCCGCCGAGCCTGTGACGGCCGGTGTCGTCCACGTACGACGCCGTCTCACGGCGAACTTCACCATCCTGTCCAACCGCCTCGCGCAGCGTCCCGGAAGCGCCGTGACCGTCGGCGTCGGGGCGTACCTGATGTCCGTGCCGGACGGCGTACCCGTCAGCATCGAGGCGCTGCGGACGCACTTCAGCGAAGGCGAGACCCGGCTGGCCCGGGCCCTGAACGAACTGGAGGCGGAGGGCTTCCTGGAACGGGTGCCGGTGCGCGTGGCCAACGGGCAGGTCCGTACCCGTACGTACGTCTACGACGACCCCTCCCCCGCCGCACAGGCAACCGACCGCGCCCGGCCCACCCCGCAGAGCGCACCCCGACCCGACGCCTCGCCCCCACCGGAGCCGGAGCCCCGACCGCAGCCCGAGCCGCAGCCGAAGCCCGAGCCGGAGCTGAAGCCGCAGCCCACACCCGCGCCCTCATCGGAGCCCGCGCCCCGGCCCGCCCCAAGGCCAGCACCGGCAGCGGCACCACCCGCAACCGGCCTACCGCCCGCACCCGAGGCCGTCGCCGTGCTCGCCGCGCTCCGGCTCCGGGATCCGCGACTGCTGCTCTCCGAGCGGGATATCGACCGGCTCGCGCCCGCCGTGGACGACTGGCTGCAGCGCGGGATCGGCCCCCACCAGATCGTGGAGACGGTCAGCGCCAACCTCCCCGGGCCGATCCTACGAAGGCCTGCCGGAATGATCGCGTACCGGCTGGAACACCTCAAACCGGTGAACGCGACACCGCTACGCTCCCCTCAGGCCCAGCACCCCAACGTCGCCCCCATGCAGAACTGCGACGCCTGCGACCGCGGCTACCGATCCGAACACCCGGGGCTGTGCCGAGACTGCGCCACGGCCTCCTCCGCCGCCGCCTGACCGCTCCACAAGGGGCATCACTCTGTGTGCGCGCATGACCTTATGCTGTGATGGACGGGACGCCGAGGACGCGGCGGGCCGTGGGTGAGCGAGCTGAACGGGGCGGTGGGTGTATTGGCAGGCGGTACGGGGTCGTTGTCCTCCTCCGGGGCTGGTGAGCGGCCCGAGCCGGCACCGGACGAGGAGGACGGCGGACCGGAACTCTTCCGGGCGCTGGGGCGGCAGGTGCGCGTCCTCCGGGAGCGGGCCGGGCTGACCCAGCGGGAGTTGGGCGACCGGCTGGGGTACGGGGAAGACCTGGTGTCCTCGCTGGAGCGGGGACGGCGAACCCCGCAACCGGAGTTCCTGGACGCGGCCGATGACCTCTTGGGCGCGGGTGGGGTGTTGCGGGCGGCCACGGAGGAGGTCGCCCGTGCGAAGGCCCGGGCGCGGGTCCGGCATCCGGCGTGGTTCCGCGACTACGCGCGGCTGGAGCGCGAGGCGGAAGAGATCAGCTTCTTTGGCACCCTCACCATTCCCGGCCTCCTCCAGACCGAGGAGTATGCACGCGTCACCTTCTCTGTACGGCAACCCTTGTTACCGGAGGAGACCGTCGAGCAGCGCGTCGCCGCAAGGCTCGGACGACAGGACATACTGACTCGCTGGCCCACTCCCATGGTGACCGCGGTGATCGACGAGTCGGTTCTCCGCCGTGAAATCGGGGGCCGAAGTGTCCAGCGGGGGCAGTTGAAGCACCTTCTGGAGGTCGGACGACTGCGGAGCACGACAGTCCAGGTGCTTCCTCTGGATTGCCATGAATACGCTGGCGTAGATGGCCCGTTCATCCTCCTCACTCCGAAGAGCAAGCCCCAGGTCGGCTACTTGGAGGTGCAAGGCGTTGGCCATCTGGTCACCGACCCAGTGGAGGTCCGTATGCTGGCCGCGCGCTACGGAAGCATTCGAGGCCAGGCTCTCAGTCCCCGGGAGTCCTTGGCCTTGATCGAGAAGCTGGTAGGAGAGCGATGAGCATCAAGACACCCGCGTCAGCCGAGTCGACTGGCCTCGTCTGGATCAAGAGCAGTTACAGCGGAGGCGAAGGGGGCGAGTGCGTAGAGGTGGCCCACTCTCCAGCCGCCGTCCACGTGCGCGACTCCAAGAACGTGCGGCGTCCCCACCTCGCCGTCGGGCGGGACGGCTGGGCACGGTTCGTGCGGTACGCGGCCGGGTCCTGAGCCCTCGGACTACCCCGCTCAGCAGGGCCCGTACTCGCGAAGCCGAGCAGGGACCTTCCCCGGTGGGGCGGTCAGTGAGGGGCGGGGTGGCGAGGGCCTTGGCCGGGCGGCAGGGTGAGGAAACTGGTGAAGTTCTCGCCATCGACGAGCGGGGTGTCGACGGAGACTCCGGCGGCGGCCATGCGGTCGTACTCGGTGAGGACCAGGGCCTTGGTGCGGTAGTGGCCGTATTTGGCGATCTCGTTGTTTTTGAGCCCGCCGCCCGAGTCGGACTGGAAGGTCTCCAGTATGTAGTCGGCATCCTCGCGTGAGATCCCGTAGAGGTGGAGGAAGTAGGCATCGAGCTCAGCACGGGTCTGGGCACGGCGGGCCTCGTCCCACTGGAAGGCAGTTCCGGTGTCGCCGAGGTCGCTGGCGAGGGGGGTCATGTCGTGTGCGGTGTAGACAAGTTCGAGGACGCGGGGGATGAGGAAGGGGGTGTGGGGCTCCAGCATCGCCGGGGTCGGGACAGGGAGCTGCTTCCAGATGAAAAGCTTCATATGAGCGTCGCTGACCTTCTGACGACTCACGAAGTCGAACACCAATGAACTCTGGGCGGCGATGAGGGCCGCGGTGAGGACGGGGGAGACGCGCGGCAGCATCAAGGGGTATGTGTGCCCGACTGCGGCGCGCGGGAGGAAGGCGGGGATGGCCGTGCGCTCATCGGTTGTGCGACACACGTCCCGCCAGCCGCAGAGCCAGTCCCGGTCCCAGTGCACGTCCTCCAGGCGCATCGTGACGCCTGGGATCTCGGCCGCCCTTTTCGTCCTGACCGTCGGGATAGCCCCCTCATTGGCGATCCAGTAGCGAGGGTCGGCCGCCGCTGAGGGGTCCTGCTTCTCCGCGAGGCTCAGACGGCGGCGGTCCTCGTTGCCCGTGCCGTGGTACGAGTTCCAGCGATGGTCGAAGTGGTGGGCCATCTTGCCCTCATACAGCGGCAGCATCCGCTCCCCGCCCCTCATGAACACGTTCCCGTGGAGCTCCCAACCCTCGGCCTCCAGCACCTCCCGCTTACGGAAGAGATCAGAGTCGTCGGTCATGTTGAAGAGGTTTTTGAAGCTGATGCCCCAGGGGTTGCCCTGCTTCTCGGTCTCGTTCCACAGGACCGGGATGCGGCGGTAGATCGCGGCGGTGAGGTCGGCGTCGCGGCGGGTGCGGAAGATGGGGAGGGTGCCGGTGTTGGGGTTGATGAGCGCGATCTCGCCGGGACTGAGCGCGAAGACTCGGTCGACGTCGTCGAGGTTGATGGTGTCCTCAAGGAAAAACGCGAACCTCGCGGCGTGTTCACGCAGATTCCGGCCGGTCAGAGAGAGCAGACAGAACTTGTAGCTGGAGTGCACCCCGACGAAGAGCGGCTTGCGGTTCTCAAAGTCGTACAGAGAGGAGATGACGCCGCGCCGGGTGAAGTCGCTGAAGAGGTGCTGAGCACCCGCTCCGGTCGCGATGGCGGTCGGAATGATGCACCCAAAGCGGCCCTGGGGTGCCACGACAGAAGCGAACCGCTCGGCGAAGAGCTGGTCAGTCTGGAGCGAATTGACGCCCTTGACCGTGAGGCCCTTCCCACACAGCGGGTATGCGCCAGAACTGCCCGCGAAAAGGAACGTGGACTTCACCTTGCGGCGCTCAGCCCGGTAGCGCTTGCCCGCCTCCGGGTTCTCCTCGGCCCACTCGACGATGCGGGTGCGCCGCGCCGTCCCGGAGATCTCGGCAATCGACGGTTCGACGACGCTGAAGTACTTCTTGTCCTCGAAGTCGACCTTGTCCCACGGCGGGTTGCCGACAACGCAGGAGAAGCCGCCCGCCCAGCCGGTAGCCGGATCCACGCCTGAGTCGGAGCTGTCCTCGGGCACGGTGAAAACCTCGGGGAACCGCAGGTGCCAGTGGAAGAAGTGGTACTCCTCTTCGCTCAGCCGCACGATCTCCTCGTGGACCGCCTTCGTGGCGGCTGCGGCGTCCGGGTCCTGGAGGGCGTGGAACAGCTCGTGGGTGATGGCTGGCGGGGCGTCCTTCGACTTGTGCCACATGAACGCCGCGCACCAAGCGTCGGCCACGTGCAGAGCGTGGAGGTAGGCGGCGGAGGTCTCCCAGTCGCGGTAGGCGGAGGCCTGGAGGCGGACGTCGCCGAGAGTGTCTGAGGGGGCCGCTGTGATGCGGCGCAGGCCCGACGCGAAGGCGATGTTCGCCACCTTCGTCTCCGCCACCAGGTCGAAAAGGCCGCCCTGGCCCTTGCGCTCCTCGTTGTTCTGTTTCTCCAGGAAGGCGGCGTACTTTGGGTCGTCGCCCTCGACTGCCTTGAACGCCTTGTTCGGGATGCCGTCGCGCAGCAGCACCGGCGTCGCCCCGATCAGGCCGTTGCCGAGTTTGATGTGCGCGTCGAGGAAGCCGAGCGGCTTGCCCGGCTCCAGGGCCTCCAGCCACAGGGAGACCTTGGCCAGCTCGACGGCCATCGGGTTGAGGTCGACACCGTAAACGCAGCGCGCGATAACCTCGTGCAGGGCGTGCCGGACTGCGCCGGAGGTGGGCTCCGGGTTGCTCTCCCGTACGGCCGCGACCCGTTTGGCGATCCGGCGGGCGGCGGCCACGAGGAAGTGCCCGGACCCGCATGCCGGGTCGCAGACGGTCAGGGACAGCAGCTCACCGACGATCCCCTCGGTGCTGTCGGGTTGGCCGGCCGCCGACGCCTTCTGCTCTCCGCGTTTCTGGGCGTCGTCGATGACCGGGTCGAGGGTGGAGTCGAGCAGGGTCTCGATGAGCGAGCTGGGCGTGTAGTACGAGCCGGTCTTCTTACGGTCGTTGCCGAGGCGGTTGACCAGCTCGAAGGTGCTTTCGGTGGCGCTGTGCTTGGGGACCAGCTCCAGCAACGACTCGTAGATGGAGCCGAGTTCTTCGGAACCCATGTTGCGGTAGTCGACCGGGCGCCAGCGGGCCGAGTTCTCATCGCGGATGCGGGAGAGATGGCGCACGGCCTCCAGCAGATACGCGTTGGAGAGGGATAGACCGCGCAGCGGAGCGTCCGTGTCGGTGTCATCGAAAAGACCACCGAGGCCCGGCAGACCCAGTTCCGGGCGTCCGCTCTCGTCGCCGAGGGCGTCAAGGACGATCCGCAGGGCCTGGTACAGGTCGGCATGCCCGGTGCCGCGACGGCGGCCTGCCTGGCGGCGCAGCCGGTCGGAGGAGAAGTAGGCCGCGTAACGTCGACGGGCGTCCTCCGTCGCCGTGAACGGGTGGAGAGCGTCCCGGTCCTCGGCGACGAAGAGGAAGATCAGGCGGTAGGCGAGGCGCAGCAGAGCGGTATGGAAGGCGTGGACGTCCAGGTCTTTGCGCAGGGCCGCGTTGGCCCGGTGCTTGAGGAACCCGGTGCCGAGGGTGGTGATGGCCTGCTGGACGCCGTCGCGGTGGTGGTCCAGGGCCCGTGTCCCCGAGGCGATGGCCTCCGTGCGCCACTTCTCCAGCCAGCACGCCGACTGCGTCGCGCCCTCCGCGACCTCGAAGCGCGAGACATGCAGCAGCCGGTAGAGCAGCACGAACTCGCTGAACAGCTCGCCGTCGAATATGGCCTCAAGGTCGAACTCGACGTACGAGGCGGTGGCGAGGGCGCTGGAGTCGCGCAGCAGCCGGAGCTGGCGGCCGTTGGTGAGGGCGCCCCACACGTGGGCCTCGGTGCGGTTGAGGCACTCCTGGACCATCGACTGGGGCGGGACGGTGCCCGCGCCGCCGGGGCGCTTGTCCAGGTCGGCGTTCCACGCGGTCATGTGGATGAGCGTGTGCTGCCAGCGGTGGCTGACCGGGAACGTCTTGCCGGCGTCGCCGTCGGCGGGGATGCCGGCCGGGCCCACGGAGGTGAGACGGCCGAAGCCCAGTTCGGCGAAGAGCGGCTCCAGCCACTGGGCGACGGCGAGGCCGGTGGGGTCGGCGGCGGGCGCCCCTGTCTCTTTGTCCTCGGGGAGGCGGACGCGCAGTTCGCGCCAGACCGCCTTGAGGTAGTCCCAGCGGCGTTCGGCGTCGTCCCGCACCGAGCGGGAGCCGATGACGCCGTAGTCGGCGGGCTTGGAGCCCGGGACGTCCTTGCCCTCCTTGCTCTCCGATATTCGGACGAGCATGTCGGCGGGTATGAGGCCGCCGATGGTGTGGACGGCGGAGAAGACCTGATTGCGTGCGGTGGCGGACATCAGACGGCGGTCTCTCCGGTGGTGGCGGGCAGGTAGACATAGGCGCCGAGGATGTCGGCGGGCCTCTGCGCACGCACGCGCAGGCCTCGGACGATCTCGTCTACGGACTTGCGGACGCGGCGGTGGGAGTCGTCGAGTTCGGCGGCGAGCTGGTCGCCGTGTGCTTCCAGGTGGCCGCTTATGTCAGCGAGTTGGCCGAGTATGCGGGTCATGGTGCGTTCGCCGAAGTGCGGGTCGGTGTTGCCGGAGGCCTGGGCCGCGAGCAGAGCGGCCGCCTGCTCCTGGGGCAGCCAGACGGCGTTCTTCGGGGAGCCCTGGAAGGCCAGGAGTCGGACGTCCTCGGCGACGAGCTGCTTTTCGCCGGTGCGGGAGGGCAGCGTGAGGTGGAAGCGGTAGCGGACCAGAAGGAGGGTGGTCCGGGACTGGACGGCGTCGGTTGTGATGACGCCGCAGCGGCGGGCCGGGCGGTTGCCTTGGGCCTGGGCGTCGAGGGCCGCGTTGAGGATATGGGTGGCAAGTGCGCCGACGACCGGGTCGGTGCGGACGAGGGCTGCCTCGCCGCGCGCCACCGCGGGGTCGGTGCGGAACGGGACCGGTTTGCCGGTCTCGACGGCGTCGCTGCCGACGACCGGGGCGAGGGCGTCGCGCAGGCCGGCCGGGGTGCCGCTCACCTCGGCGGTGAAGTCCCCGTCAAGGCCACCGCCGTCCCGCAGGACCGCGCCGAGGGCGTTCAGGGAGTCTCGTACGAAGGTGCGGACCTCGCCCGCGCTACCCAGGGTGTCGCGGATGGCCGCGACCTCGCGGGCGACCTCCTGCGGGTGGATGGAGCGCTGGGCGAACCGGGAGCGGGAGGCCTTCTCGCGCTCGGCGGCGGAGTTCCAGTCGCTCTCCAGCTCGGCGGCCCTGGTGTCCAGGACCTCGTCGACCGCGAAGAGGCCGTCCGGCTCTGTCCCCCCCTTGCCCCGCATCAGCAGCCACTCGACGATGGCGTCCGTCACGCCGGTGGACATCTCGTCGGGCACGGAGACGGAGATGCCGAGGTCCTTGCGGATCTGGCGGTGCTTCTTGATGAGGACTTCGAGGACCTTGCCGTCTATGCCGTTGTCTGCGCCGTACAGCGTGATGACGCGGACCTCGTCCCTCTTCTGGCCGTAGCGGTCGACGCGGCCCTCGCGCTGGTCGTGGCGGGTCGGGTTCCAGGCGAGGTCGTAGTGGACGACGGCGTCGAAGAGGTGCTGGAGGTTGACGCCCTCGGAGAGGCAGTCGGTGGCGATCAGCACCCGTCGGGCAGCCTTGTGGTCACCGGCCTCCTCGGCGAGCTGCTCGATGCGCTCGATGCGCTGCTGCGGGGAGAGCGTGCCCGTGACGGCAGCGATCTTCGTCCTGGCACCGAGCTTGCCCTGCAGCTGATCGGCCACGTACTCCGCGGTCGGGATGTAGCGGCAGAAGACGATCGGGCTGTAGCCGTCGGCGAGCAGCGCCTTCAGGTGCCTGGTGAGGTCCTTGAGCTTGAGGTCCTCCCCCGGGCCCTCAAGTGCTGTGGCGCGCTGGGCGAGTGCGGCCAGGCGGGAGCCAGCGCCGTCCGTCTCCGCGCCGGGGGCGACGTCCATGCCTTCCAGCACGTCACTGTCGGCGGAGTCGCTGTTGAGCGGCGCACCGAGCTTGTCGGCCTCCGCCGCGTTCGCGGCCACTGCCGCGGCCGAGCGGGTGGTCAGCGTCTGCGCGGCGGCGCGGGGCGAGGAGACCAGCGAGCGCAGCAGGGCGATCGCGGACCACCAGGCGATACGGGCCTCACGCTTGCCCTGCGAACCGGCGGCCTCGACGCGCTCGCTGGCGTAGCCGATGGCGTCGTCCAGCAGCGCGCGGTAGGCCGGGGACAGCTTGTATGTCTCGTCCTTGAAGAAGCGGTCCGAGGGGAACGCGGTCTTCTCGGCGAGGCTGTCGTCGGCCAGGCCGTCCTTCTTGGTGAGGTACTGGCGGATGTCGGCCCGCTTGCGCTGCACGAAGTGCTGGGCGAGGAGTACGCGGCCCGCCTCGCTGTCCAGGTCAACCTTGGCCAGCTCGGGCCTGACCAGGCCGAGCAGGTTGCGGAAGGCCGACTCCTTGCCGCTGTGCGGGGTCGCGGTCACCAGCAGCAGATGCCGCTCGGGATCTTCGGCGACGCGGCGCAGCAGCTCGTAGCGGAGCTGGTTCTGCGAGGTTTTCGAGGACACGGTGGCGTCCTCGACGGCCACGCAGGTGTGGGCCTCGTCGACGATGACCAGGCCTGGGCAGTGTCGTACGAAGTCGTCGCGGTGGCGGGGGGACTTGATGAAGTCCGTGGAGACGACGACGTTGGGGTGCTTGTCGAAGAGCGACTGGCCGAGGTCCAGGCGGCGCTCAAGGCGGGAGACGGTGGAGGCGAGGACGAGCTCCGCGTCGATGCCGAACTTGGTACGCAGTTCCCCCTGCCACTGTTCGGCCAGCGCGGGCGAGCAGAGCACGGCGAGGCCCTTCGTCTCGCCCTGGGCGAGGAGTTCGCTCGCGATCAGGCCCGCCTCGATGGTCTTGCCGATGCCGACGTCGTCGGAGATCAGCATGCGGACGGTCTTCTGGCGCAGGGCCATGAGGAGGGGGACGAGCTGGTACGCGCGCGGCTCGACGGCGATTCCGGCGAGGGAGCGGAAGGGGCCCGCGCCGGAGCGGAAGCCGATGCGCAGGGCCGAGCGGAGCAGGCCTGCGGCGCGCTGGTCGCCGAGGTCGGTGGGTGAGGGGGCGGCGAACTCGGCGCCCTTGACGTCCTCGAAGGCGGGGAAGACGGCGGCGATGTCGTCGTCGGAGCCGCCGAGGGGACGCAGCACGAGCATGTCGGGGGTGCTGTCGGGCAGCACGACCCATTCACGGTCGCGGGCGGACACCAGGGAACCGGCGGAGTAGGTGAGTGTCATCGGGGTCCTCGTCGGGTTGTTCGTCGGTTCCGTCGGTCAGCTGGTGGGGTGGGCGGTGCCGAAGTAGCCGGCGTGGCGGGCGGCGATGGCGTCCCAGTCGCCGTTGTGAGGGAACCGGACGACGTCCCAGCTGGCGTCGTACAGGCGGTCCTCGGCTTCCTCGTCGCGCAGGGTGGTCGCCTCCGTGTCGGGATGGTCGACGAAGACCGCGAGGTTCACGCCGGGCATCCGGTAGACGAAGTCGGGCATGGCGTTCGCCTCGGTGAGCAGGATCTGCGTCTGGTCGGGGAGCCGCAGGCCGTGTTCCTTGAGCCAGGCGAGGAAGTTTCGCTCCAGGGGCGTCGCCGCCCGGCCGGTCCGGTGGGCCTGGCCGCTTTCGGTGAGTTGCGTGGTCCCGGTGGCCTGCGCGGTGGGCCCGGACGGGGCGGCCGACTCGGCCTGAGCGGCGACCAGCCGCCGGAACTGCTCCGAGCGGGACTCGCCGCGCGCTGCCCGCCGCGTCGTCGCGGACGCGAGCCGCAGCAGCAGGCCACTGATCGTGTGCCGGTCGATGGCGGTGTGGTTGAGCTGGTTGCCGTAGGTCAGCAGGCACTCGTAGCAGCCGCGTCCGCACGGCCGGTCCTTGTGGGCGCCACCCAGGTCCTCGCCGTCCTCGTCGAAGTGGCAGATCGCCAGGGCCTGACGGGCGGCCTTGGCGAGCGCGTCCGGCTCGGACTGGAGGCGGCGCAGCACACCCGCGCCACCCTCGGCGGCCTCGGTGAACAACAGGCGGTCGCGGGGGCCGTCGTTCGGCGGGAGGAGTTCGCTGCTGAGCTCGGAGTCCTCCAGTTCGAAGGCGGCCTCGATGCCGCGCTCCAGGGCGTACATCAAGGAGAGCGCGACCGGCTCGGGCAGCGGCTCGTCGAGCTTGAGGACGAGGATGTTGCGGCGGTCCTCCACGTACGGGATGACACGCTTCTTGCGGCGCTTCTCGTTGCCGTCGGCGTCGACCACGGGCAGCTCGCTGGAGTCGCCGGAGGCGTCGGAGGCGTCGCGGTCGTTCATCCAGCGGCCGTCGCCGGGGTCGAGCCAGTAGCCGGCCGGGTCGTCCCTCTTGGCGCGCAGCCGGCCCACGTTGGTGATGCGGACGGTCGCCGAGTCGCCGTACGCCAGCTCCGCGAGCGGCCCGGAGCCGTCGGAGACGGCAGCGTCCAGGCGGCCCTTGCGGGTGCCGTGGTCCTGGAAGCGGTAGGAGGTCTCCAGCTTGAAGCCGGCCCTGCGCCGCTCCTCCTCGTCGGAGGAGATCCGCTCGCGGCGCTGGGTGTAGACGGTGTGCAGCTGGAGCAGGTTGTGGGTGCCCGCGCCCAGCGGCTCGTCGCACATCTCGCAGCGGTCGGCCCGGTCGCGCGGGGCGTGGTGGTAGCCGCAGTGCTCGCAGCGGCGGGCCTCGCTGGTGGTGACGTCACCGGAGGCGTCCGGCGGCAGCTGGATGCGGGTGACCTGGTAGCGGGCGCCCTCGTGGTAGATGAGCGCGCCGGGGCCGAACTCGCGGATGGCGAGGAAGCGGGGGCGCTGCAGGTAGTCGCCATTGCCCTTGCGGCGACCGGTCGTCGGGATGTACGCGGCGAGCGGCAGCCGCGGGAAGGAGTAGCCGGGCAGGAAGCCCTCGCTGGCGAGGTAGCGGTACGGGTTGAAGTCGGAGAGGACGGATTTGCTGTCCGCGCTCTCGTTCTTGAGCAGCCTGAGCTGGGTCTCGGCCTCCCACCGGCGGCCCACCGCGCGCTGGCGGTCGCCCTCGGTGAGGCTGTGGTCCAGGACGCGCTTGTTCTGGACGTACTGGTCGTCGAGGGCGTCACGGTACAGCTGGCGCCAGCGTTCGAAGGCCTCGTTGAACCGCTCCGGGGCGGTGTGCACCCGGTCCTCTATCCACCGCTCGTCCCACCAGGTGGTCTTGGCGAACTCGGGCAGCAGCGGGCCGAGCACCCGGAACACAGCCGCGATCGTCCGCGTCCGGGCATCGGCGTCCCACGAGGCGGCGTAGATGTCGGGGAGCAGTTCCAGGGCGGGGTCGGGGCGGTCGCCGGTCGCCGGGTAGGAGATGTCGAGGACCTCGGGGAGGGCCCGTCCGAGCGTCAGTCCGGCCTCGGCGATCCAGATGCCCTGGACGTGGGAGAGGACCAGGTCCTCGTTGGCGAGGTCGAGGCGCGGCGGAGTGACGGCGCCCGCGACCATGCGCTCGGAGTTGCGGAAGTAGTACTGGTCGTGGCTGTTGCCGGTCGCGCAGTACGTGGTGACGAGGGCGGGCTGGCCGCTGCGGCCCGCGCGGCCGGAACGCTGGGCGTAGTTGGCGGGCGTCGGCGGGACGTTGCGCATCATCACGGCGTTGAGCGAGGCGATGTCGACGCCCAGCTCCAGCGTCGGCGAGCAGTACAGCAGCTTCAACTCGGCCTTGCGGAATGCCTCCTCGCGCTTCTCCCGCTCGCCGGGGTCCACCTGGGCGGTGTGCTCGCGGGCGAACAGGCCGGCCAGCGCTCCGGCGGCGTTGGTGTAGAGGTCGCGGAAGAAGGTGTTGACGCGGGGGCCGTCACCGCTGGCGTAGGTGCGGGTGAGCGGGTCGTGGGCACCGCGCTCGCCCTTGCCCGCGCGCCAGATGAGGGACTGGGCGGCGACCCGGTAGCCGGTCGCGGTGGGCCCGGAGGCGTGGCGGAAGCGGCCGGAGCGCTGCGGGGCCTCGGAGACCTCCTTGACCAGGCCGGCCTTCGCCAGGACCTTGAGCAGCTCCTCGATGACGAGCTGGAGGTCGTCGTTGTCGAGCTTGTCGAACGCGTCGTCCGTGCGGCGCAGGTACTTGCCGAACTTTCCGCGCGCGGACAGGAACAGCCCGGAGCGGTCCATGCCGGGGCGGGAGGGCTGGGGATAGGCGGTGCCGACCTTAGGGCTGTCGGTCTTCGTCAGCACCCACGGGTCCATGAGGCGTTCCTCGCTGGCCCGTTGCAGGGAGTCGAAGTCGTCGCGGAAGTACTGGACGTCGACGGCGAGGGACCGGCGCATCTCGTTGAGGAGCGTCTTGACGATCTCGGCGCGCAGGGCCGGGTCCGCTTCGCGCAGCGTCCGGTGGGTGCGGTCCCAGCGCTCCTTGTGCTCGGCGACCCACTGCAGGTCCTCGTAGTCGATCTCCAGCAGGCCGGTCTGCTCCAGGTTGGGCATGGTGATGCGCCAGCCGCGCTCCAGGTCGAGGTAGAGCCGGAAGGCGATGACGTCGCGCAGCGTCTTGGCGGCGTTCCGGGCCAGGGACGGCGGCAGGTCCGCCTCGCCGGTGTAGTCGGCGGGGTCCAGCGCGAGGGCGTTCGCGACCGCGGAGGCCAGTTCCTCGTGGTGGACACCGTCCTCGCCCGCGTCGACGGCCGCCCGGTAGAGGGCGCCGCGCAGCTGGGTGATCTGGACGAAGTCGTTGAAGTGGCCGGCCTGGAGGGAGGCGTCCTGACGGTTGTCGACAAAGGTGAGGAGCTTGCGTGCCTCCTTGGCGAGGGCCTCCTCAGGCACCGACTTCAGTGAGCGGACCACAGAGGCGGAGATCAGCGAGGTCGCCGAGGACCGGCCCTCCCGGTCGAGGGTGGCGAGCTTGGCGAAGTCCTTGCCGCGGGTCTGCTCGTAGGCGACACCGCAGTGCAGGCAGAACAGGAACGGCGACGGGATGAACGCGGCCTGCAGCTCGCCCTGGCCCTCGGTGCCGAACGGGTCGACGGTGATGGCGCGCGGCACCCGGTCGCGGTAGGACTTCTTGACGACCTCCTGGCCCTTGTCGTCGATCTCCAGCCAGGACTCGGGGAGCCGGCGGTCGGCGATGGCGACTCCGGGGTTCAGCGGCCAGGGGCGGTCGTGCTCGACGTAGAGGTAGCCGTCGCCCTGGCGGCCGCCGGTGGCGGAGGTGTCGCGGCGCGCCTCGTAGCGCATCTCGCCGTCCTTCTCCGTGCGCCATACCGTCAGGTACTCCTGGCCGCACTCGCGACAGAAGGCGAGCGGCATCAGCAACTTGCCGCCGGACCCGGGCTGTTCGAGCTGGTAGGCGCGGGTGAGGTGGCGGGAGAGCTTGTCCTCCAGGGTGACGTAGACGGTGTCGCCCTTGGAGAGGAACTGGTGCAGCCGGAAGGCGAACAGGGGCCGCTCGGTGACCGGGTGGCGGGCCTGCGAGCCGGCCTCCAGGGTGGCGCGGATCGCGGCGGTGCACTGCTCGGCGGGCACGCCGCTGCGCTCGGCCAGTTCCTCGGCGGCTTCTTCGATCTTGGCGGGCCGCTGGCGGACGAGACGACCGGTGGCCTCGTCGGTGGCCAGGCCGAAGCGGGTCTCGATCCAGCGGGTAAGGGGATCGCGGACCAGATCGGCGTACGCGCGCGGGGCGGCCGGCGCCCTCAGACGCTCGGCCGAGACGGTCTGCGGGGCGTCGTCGGTGGCGCGGACCAGGGTCTCGCCGATGACGTGGTCGGGACGGACCTTCGTACCGAAGAGGGTGGAGGCGACGCCCGCGACGACCTTCTTCTGGTCCTCGAACGTGCCCTCGGTGGACATGGTCGCCGAGGTGCCCACGCACTGGAGCTTGTCCGCCTGGCAGGCCTCGCGGACGCGGCGAATGAGCAGGGCGACATCGGCGCCCTGGCGGCCGCGGTAGGTGTGCAGCTCGTCGAAGACCAGGAACTCCAGGCCCCTGGCCATCGTGATGAGGCTCCTGCGGTCGTCGGGCCGCGTCAGCATCAGCTCCAGCATCACGTAGTTGGTGAGGAGGATGTCCGGCGGGTTGTCGCGGATCTCCTTACGGCGGGCGGCGTCCTCCTGGCCGGTGTAGCGGGCGAAGGAGACGGGCTCGCGGCCCGCCCCGTAACCGTCGCGCAGGTACTTCTCCAACTCCTTGAGCTGGCTGTTGGCGAGGGCGTTCATCGGGTAGACGATGATCGCGCGGACGCGCTTGACGGGCTTGGCAGCCTTGGGGTCTTCGGCCTCGCGGTCCCTCAGGACCTTGTCGACGATCGGCACGATGTAAGCGAGGGACTTGCCGGAGCCGGTGCCGGTGGTCAGCACATACGAGTCACCCGACCGGGCGGCCTCCACAGCCTCGCGCTGGTGCTGGTGCAGGGTGAGCGGACGGCCGTCGCAGACCGTGCCGCCCTCGGTCTTGTTGGCCTGGAAGATGCGCGCGCACTCCTCGTGCAGCACACCCTGGCCGGCGAGTTCCAGGACGGTGCCGCCCCCGGCGAAGAACGGGTTCAGCGACAGCCAGGGGTCGGGCCACTGCGACTTGGCGTTCAGGTCCTCCTCGACGAACGCTGCGACGCGGTCATCACGGACGACGGTTCCGCCCTCGGTGAAGGAGCGGTAGTCCTCGATGAGCTTGCTGTGGACGCCGAACACGTCCATGCCGGTGGTGGTGGAACCGGGGCGGACCAGCTCGGCGGCGGACGGCTCGGAGGCCGCAACGGGGGCGGGCCGGGAGGTGCGCAAGGCACGCACGGGGTCGAACGCGTCCCAGACCGGGAGTCGCGGGGCGTCACCATCGAGGCCGGCCAGCGGGAGAAGGGCATCGCGGACAGCGATCGCGTCGGCGGGGCGTTCCGCCGGGTTCTTGGCCAGGAGGCGGTCAATGAGGCGGGCCAACTCGGTCGGAATGTCGGGCCGTATGAGGCGGACCGGGGTCGGAGCCTCATAGAGGTGCTTGTGCCCGAGTTCCTGGCGCACCTCGCTGACGAACGGCGGAACGCTGGTCAGCATCTCGTACAGCACGCACCCCAGCGCGTACAGGTCCGCGGCCTGTGTGACCGGCTTGGCCTCGAACTGCTCCGGCGCCATGTAGCGGGCGGTCCCGACGGCGACACCGGTGCTGGTGAGGCCCGCCTCCTCCGGGTCATCGACGATGCGGCCCATGCCGAAGTCGAGGATCTTGACGGTGCCGCCGCGGGTCAGCATCACATTGGCGGGCTTCAGATCGCGGTGCACGATGTCGGCGGCGTGCGCGGCCGACAGGCCGTCGGCGATCTGGGCACCAATGGCGGCGGCCCAGGAGAGGGGCAACTGCTGCTCCTCCGCGATGAGATCGCGAAGGGTCTCACCGTCGAGGTACTCCATCGCGAGGTAGGGCAGCCCGCCGTTGGACTCGTCCACGCCGCCGTCGATGAGACGGGTGAGGTGACGGTGATCCAGGCGCCGCATGATGCGCACCTCGCGGGCGAAGCGCTCGACGGCCTTGGTGTCGGCCCGGGTGTCCACCGGTGCACCAGAGCGGCGGCGGAGGATCGTCTTCACGGCGACGATGCGCTCAGAAGTTCCAGCAAGCGCCATAAGGTCCTCTGCCTTGCTGACTTCCCCCATGTTTCCAGCGCCGATGGCCCCCATGAGACGGAACCGATCGCCGATCAACTCCAGGCCCACTACCCCTCCTCAGCACTCCGTCCGCAGCCCGCTTTCGGACACACGGCCCCCACCCCAGGTGCCGCAGCCCCGTCCCGACGGAGCGAAAGAAGCGGCGACAGAGATCGTACACGAGAAGCTGACGATTCACCAGAGCAATTAGTCGTTGACATCGTCAACACACTATCTCTAAGGTGATCGCCTACCGCGGCGTGCAGCTCACCTGCACTGGCCACCCAAGGCCCTGACGCCTCGCCATCGCCACGTGAAAGTGGGCCGTACCGCGGCGCGACTTCCGGGAGGCAACCGACCTCGCTCGGGTGAGCGAGGTCGACCGCCTGCGGCTGGCTGAGGAGCTCGGCCGTCTGAACCTGCAGGTCGGCAAGCCTATGCACGCCAGGAAAGCTCACTCACAGGCACAGGAAAAGGTTGTGCTGCCGCGTGTGAATGTGGCTCGCGGACCTCTGGAGCGCTTCGCCGACACGGAGGGGAGGGTCACCAGCAGGGCAACGGAAGCAGTTGTCCGGCTGACGGGCCTCTCTGCGCACGAAGCAAGCGAACCGAGGGCTGCTGTGCCGGCACTGCAGTCGGCCGACACTCCGCCTCGTGACCATGAGTGCTCGGCATCATCACAACCCTGCCGCAGCGATTAGCAACCTGTGTTGACTATCTCCATTAGTCAACTATGGTTGCTTGTATGCCCGCCGCTGAGAATCCCGTTCCCCCAGAGCCCGCTGACGCCCTGGCGGCTGTCGTGGCGCTGCGACGCCTTGCTGATCAACTGGAGGACGCCGCAGTCGAGCAGGCCATGCGAGCGGGCTGGAGCTGGCCGCAGGCCGCCGAGGCGCTCGGTGTCACGCGCCAAGCCGTCCACAAGAAGCATGCCAAGCGGCTCATCACCGCCGGAGTCAAGCTGAGGAGGCGCGGCGATGACCGCGTTTGACAAGTACCTGCACGCGGTCATCGTGCGGGCGACGCACGAAGCCCGCGACGATGGGTCAGCGACGGTCGAGGCACACCATCTCCTGTTGTCGATCGCCGCCGAGCGGGAGGCCATCGCGCATCAGGTCCTGACCTCGGCCGGGCTCGATCACAGAGCTGTCCGCGACGCACTGGACCGGGAGTTCGAGCACAGCCTGCGCACAATCGGAGTGTCTCCGGCCGCCTTTGACCTTCCCCGGCCGAGCCGTGCTTCCGAGCAACCCAGGATGGGCGCGTCCGCCAGGCTCGCGCTGGAGCGGAGCTTCTCCTCCGTTGTCCGCAAGAAGGAACTGCGGCCGGCGCATCTGCTGCTCGGGATCCTGCAGGCTCAGGTCGGCACCGTGCCCCGCGCTCTCGCCCTGGCCGGCGTCGACCAGGCCGAATTGGTGGACCGCGTACGGCAGACACTCAGCAACGAGGATGAGTGACCACCGGAGACCTCTGACACCGTCTATCTCCCGAACGCCGGCCGTGGCCGCTCCCCCGCTCTGCGATGTGAGGCGAGTCCTTTATGCACGATGAATCGGCGCTGCGCTGGGCCCCGAGCGCCTGACGAGAGCTTCGACAGGCCGATGAATCTCGGCGTGAAGAGCTGGCAGCGCGGCCATGTACGGCTCACCCCACCCGACAAGGAGAGATCCACATGCACCAACGTGCCGCTCACACAGACAGCGGCCAGCCGACCGCCTCAGCGGCCAACGCTGTGGGCGCCGTGTCGACACCCGCGCCGACCTCAGCGGTTGACGGTCACGCGGCGATCCAGCACGTACTCAACCAGGCCGTGACTCAGGGCGGCCTTCCCGGCATCCTTGCCGAGATCCGCGACGGCGACCAGCGGTGGTTCGGCACGGCAGGGGTGGCCGACACCGCAACCGGCCGCAAGCGCTCACCGCAGGACCAGTTCCGCATCGGCAGCATCAGCAAGACGTTCGTGGCCACCGTGATGCTGCAACTGGCGGCCGAAGGCCGGCTGAGCCTGGACGACACAGTGGAACAGTGGCTGCCCGCAGTGGTCCGCGGCCACAACCACGACGGCGACAGGGTGGCCATCAGGATGCTGCTCAACCACACCAGCGGGATCTTCAACTACACCGATGACAAGGAAGCACTGAACCGTTACGAGACCCACACCCCCCAGTTGCTGGTGCAGATTGCCATGTCCCATCCGGTCACCTTCACACCGGGTTCGGGCTGGGCATACTCCAACACCAACTACATCCTCGCAGGCATGATCATCGAACGGGCCACCGGTCGGGCGCTTGCCGACGACATCACCGAGCGGATCACCCGCCCGCTCGACCTGACCGGGACGTACCTGCCGCACGGCAGTGACCCGACGATCCGCGGGCCACACTCCCGGCACTATACGAAGCTGTTCCAAACCGACCCCGGCGCCCCGGTCCACGACGCGACCGAGTTCGACTCATCCATGTTCTGGGCGGCCGGCGGCATGATCTCCACCGCCGAGGATCTCAACCAGTTCTTCGGCGCCCTGCTGGGCGGCCGCATACTGCCACCGGATCAGCAACGCGACATGTTCACCACGCTGCCGACCCACGGCTGGATTTCCAACGCCGCCTACGGTCTCGGCGTCTCCTCAGTGACGCTGCCCTGCGGGGAAACGGTCTGGGGCATGGGGGGTGCGCTCTTCGGTTCGTGGTCCTACACCTACGGCGCCCGCGACGGCGTACACATGGTCACCGTCAACGCCAGCGGCGACTGGGTCAACAGTGGCTGGGACGACCCCATCGGCATCTTCACTGATCTGCTCCAGACAAAGTTCGCACACCCGAGCGATACTTGAACATCGAAGTCACGGTGCCGATCGCGTGGTCCGCGCCGCGTCGTCCGCGGCCCGGCGGGGACCCGGCACGACCATGGGGAGTAGGTCCAGCCGTTTGTCCATGTCGAGATGGAAGGTGCCGTACGGGTTGATGTTCGACCAGAACATGGCGGTCAGGCCGCGCCGGTCCTCCGCGCTGAGCCTCGATGCCCAGGCCGGTTCGGCGAGGACCTGTTGCAGCAGGGTGTTGATATGTTCTCTGAACTAGCTGTTGCGGGACGTACGTTGTTGATGGGACATCACGTCTGAGTTGCGGCAGCGAGGACGGCAGTGAGCGCGGCGGTAGCGTCGAGGAGGGCATGGGAGCGAGCCGTGATGCTCGTGTCTCGGGCCGCCAGCGCGGCTCGGATGTCTTCCGATCGGTGCCCGTGCCGCAGGCCCGGCATCAGGGCCCGGAGTGGGTCGATGCGGTACCCGGCGCTGCGTAGCTGGTGGACGATCCGGGCATCCCGAGCTTGGGCCGGTGAGTATCGTCGCGTTCCTCGTGGGGGGACCCGGTCGGGAACAACGAGCCCCTCGGCGTCCCAGTGCCGCAATGTCGATGGGCGCACTCCGAGCGCGGCGGCGAGTTCGGAGACGCTCATCGAGTCCGATGGGCGTACGTCTTCGATGGGCTCGGCAGAGATCGCCTCTGCCGCCTCCTTGGCAAGCTTGAGGTCCGTACGCTCCCGGTCGAGTCGGGCGTGTGCCGCGTCGAGAAGTGCAAGTACCTCCGAGGTCGGGCACTGATGTGCGACACGGACGATCCGCTTGGCCTCAACCGGACCCGTGCCGACTGCGAGGGCTCGGTAGGCCAGCGCGGAATGCAAGTGAATCTCTCCGTAAATCCGGTAGCCCGCAGTTGTGCGCGTCGCCGGCGGCAGCACACCGTCGCGCTCGAGATTACGCACCTGCTGAACCGAGTATCCGGCACGTCGCGCGACATCGACTGTGCGCATGGCCGACGACTTGAGAGCTGACACCCGTTCCCCCTTTGTCTTTCGGCTCGAAGTCTCCACAAGCACCTTAATGAAACGCTTGAGCACATGACCATCGACGAGATCATCGACTTCATGCAGGACCTCGATGGAGTCCTGGCCATCAGGCCGGGACCCGACGACGGCTCACCAGAGATCAGCTGGGGGGATACGTTCTTCTACTACTCTCCTGACGGTGTCGCACCCAGAGCGACTCAACCGTTCGCGACGATCGTCACGAAGAACTACCCGGGCGACGAGAGATCGCGCCTGGACCGCCCGGATACGTTCCGCGTCAATATCGCCGCTGGGAAGGAAGCCTTCGTCAACCGGACCGGCCACGCGCCGCGCGAACCAGCCATCGACGACGACCCCGGCGTCACCGATGCCGTGATGGCACACCCCGTCTACGGCTCTGTCGGCTGGCTCGCGGTGGTGAATCCGGGCCCGCGGACCGATACGGCAACCTGCGAGCTGCTCCGCAATGCCTATCACCTCGCACGTTCGCGCTATGAGCGACGTACTGGGTGATGGCTGGGCGCGTTCTCTGATCTTCACTATGACCCGGTTCAAGCCCTTGGCTGCTCGCCCGCGGTGACCGTGCGGCCGGCGGCTTCGCGGAAGGTCGGCAGGCCGAGATCGACAGTGGACCGCTCGTCGACCTGGGCGAGCTTTTGCTCCGCTCCGGCGAGGCTGACCTCGAGACCCTCGACCTCGCCGCGCCAGCCCTCGCGTTCGGCTTCCGCGATTCGGTCGAGCAGGTTGTCGCGGATCTGCACGATCCGGTCGCGTTGGGCGGGGTCAGGCCGCAGGAGACTGCATCTGAGGCAACTGTGCTCATGGACGCAACCGGTCCCGTAGGCTCGGCCGCAGTCGCCCGAGGCGACCCGGCGGCGTTCGAAGTGACCGAGGAACTCTTCCCATTCCTCGTCGACCGGGGTTCGGTATTCGTCGCTGGGGCGGGTGGTGCGGCGCCGGGCGATGAACGCTCGGTGGCCGTTGATGACCTCCTCGGGATAGACCGCCTTGTATCCCATGGTGGTGTTGATGTCGCGGACTCCCCGGGCCTGCTGCGGCCGCCTGGATCGACCTCGCCGAGGCCATCCGCACCCTGCCCATGAACCCCCAGGACCGCGAACCCATCGCGGAGGCCGCCGCAGCCCTCCTTACCAGCAGCCCTGACTTCCACGCCCCTCGATTCCTCCACCACGCCCTGTCCACCGACCCCCACAACAGCACCTACACCATTGAGGTCTCCCCCCTCTGACCGCGCTGAACCTGCGCAATGCGGTGACGTGGAGTTCACCGTCGCCCTGCCCGCCGGCTGACGGAGCAGGTCGCGGTCGTCGGGCAGAGCAACCCCCAGGGAGACGATGAGGACCCCAGGTGGTCGTCCTCCATCCGGACACGACCGAGTCGTCGCCGGTGCATGACAGCAGACGCCAGGAGTCGGGAGTCCACGCGAAGACGGCGTCTTGACCGAAACGCCGGCCCAGTTCACTCGCCGCAGCATCACTGAGGCCGACCACCGCGACACTCTTCTCGATGTGCACGCCATGAGTGTCGCCTCCTGCTGCGGGCCACCAGGCCAGAGCGCGGCTGCCGATCTCGTCCAGCAGCACGGCTTGGGCACGGTCGTTGTCCTCGGCGAGAACCGTACGGCCACCGGGGTTGAATCCCGTGACCACGTGAATGGTCCTGCCGGACGGTTCCGGGAAGGAGCCCGTGGTTGTGCCCCGTGGGTCGGGCGTCACCCGCAGGGTGCGGTCTGCGAGTTGGATGTCCACCACTGCCTGCTGATAATTCGCCCACTGCTCGGGTTCGCCCAGCGTGACGTCGTCGTGCATGAGGTCTCCTACGAAGGGGACCCCCTTACCTGCTTGGCAGGGAGATCCGCGCTTACCCCCACTGGGCTGTGAGGGCCCGGTCTTCCCTGGAGGGCACCTTGCGCGGGATGCGAGGTTGCCAGCCGATGATCGTCCAGGGGCGCGATCGGCTTCGTGACCAAGTCGGATATTGACACAGTTCACAGCCAGAAGTCCAGCATGAAAATCAGCACGTTGCCGACGCCCGAACGGGGGTGCTAGCTTCGCGCCAGGTCACGAGCTCCAGCGTCAAGCCCCGGCTTGCTGGACGGCATCCCGCCCGCTGCGGGTGCCCCGGGTGACGACCAGCCCCGCACGAAGTGTGCAGGGAACCGCGGATCACCGGGCCGAGTGCCACCGGGGTCCCCAAGACTCCGAGAGGCCCTTCATGAACACTCATGTGCGAACGCACGACTGCACACGTCTCGGATCAGGGCACCACACGTTCTGGCTGCCGGTCTTTCGCTCGTCGAAGGACCCAGGACCGGTGTTCGAGGACCTCGTCCTCGATCCCGACATCGTCCAGGACGACGGCTGGATCAGCTTCTCGGTCCACGACAGTAGGGGAACGTCCACGCGCGTGCGCGGGTGGACCCACGACCCCGAGCGGGCGCTCCGACTGATCCGCGACGATCCCGCCGGTCAATGGCAGCCAAATTACCGATTCCTGTGGATCTGCCGCGAGGACAGCCGTACTCCGATCTCCCTCAACCCCGACGGACCCACGCCGTGCCAGATCCCGGGTAACCCCCAGCGCCCCTATGCACGCCCGGACCTGCGGCATCCCTCGGGGCGTCGCAAGCTCGCCACCCACCGACTTGGAGACCTCAACAACAAAGACTCGTGACCTGGCACCGAGTCAGCACCCTGTCCGGGCGTCAGCAATGTGGTGATCTTCATGCTGGACTTGCGGCTGTGAACTGTGTCAATATCCAACTTGGTCACGAAGCCGATCGCGCCCCTGGGCGATCAACGCCTGGCAACCTCGCAACCCGCGCAAGGTGCCTTCCAGGGAATACCGGGCCCCCACAGCCCAGTGCGGGTAAGCGCGGATTTCCCTGCCAGGCAGGCAAGGGGGCCCTCTTGGAGGAGCGCCCCTCGGCCCCTGGCTGGGCACCGATTACATCCCCGGGCCCACCCTCCAGCAGTACACCGCCAGACACGGCCCGCCCGTCCGAGAAGAGATGACGCCATGACCATGGGGATAGGCCGCCTCGTCAAGCAGTACCAGGTCCACGTCGCTGCCCAGCCCGAGCGGTTCCGCACGGCTGTGTCGGCATCGCTGGACGACCTGTGCGCACGACTGGGCGAGGAAGTGCACGGTACGGAACAGCTGGTGGTCGATGATCCGGACATCGTCCAGAGCGAGCTG
The DNA here is from genome assembly GCF_005047355.1 of Actinacidiphila oryziradicis. Taxonomy (GTDB): domain Bacteria; phylum Actinomycetota; class Actinomycetes; order Streptomycetales; family Streptomycetaceae; genus Actinacidiphila; species Actinacidiphila oryziradicis. The sequence goes on along the minus strand of NZ_SUMC01000006.1, from coordinate 85,395 downwards.
CACCGATCGCTGAGGGAACTCGCCGACCGGCTCGCCTGGCAGGACCGGCACGACGACGAGTTGCTCGCGCGCCGCATCGTCCTCGACCTCTGCGAGACGCGCGACGAGCTGCGGCACGCACGGGCCTTGAGCGACCTCGCGGTGCCACTCACGGTGCTGGGCCGGCTGGAGGAGGCCGTCGCCGTACGCCGCCAGGCCTTCCGTGTGCTGTGCGAACTGGCCGGGAAGGACGTCAGCAAGTGGCTTGACGTCGCCTTGGAGGCCGAGCCGTGCAGCGACCTGCTGGTCCGGACCGGCGACGCGGCCCTGGCGACCGAGGTCTGCAGGCAGACAGTCCAGGGACTGGCGCCGCTCGCGGAGTCGGGCCTGTTCTGGGCGCAGGAGCCCTTCGCCCGCTGCTTGCTACGCCTTGCCGAGCGGGTGGCCGAGGACGGCGACCCGGAGGAGGGGGTCCGCCTGGCGCAGGAGTCTGCCGAGCAGTTCGGGGCTCTCGGCGGCGGCCGCAATCTCGCCCGCGTCCTCGATGCGCTGAGCGGCATCAAGGCGCACGCGGGTGACCTGCCCGGGGCCCTCGAGGCCGCCCTCGATGCCCTGGTACAGGTCAGAAGCCTCTCCGACCGGGATCGGATGGCCCTCGCGGCGGCCCTGCAGACTGTGGGCCTGCGGCACGCGGACCTCGGGCAGTGGGAGCAGGCCCACGAGAACCTGGTCGAGGCCGGGGAACTGTTCGCCGAGCTGTCCGACGAGGACCCCTCGGTGGCTCCGCGGTACGCCGCGCTGCTCACGGAACTCTCTGAGGTTCAGGCCAGGTTCGGCCGCGCCGAGGCTGCGGTGGAGAGTGCGGAGAGGGCCACGCTTCTCCACCGCGACCTCGCCCGGCAGGACCCCGCCGCCTACCAGAAGGAGCTCGCCCTCGGCCTGGTCAACCTCAGCCGCCGCCTGGCCGGGACGGGCCAGCACGCGAAGGCTGTGTACGCGCTCCGGGAGTCGGTCAAGCACTACCGCCGGCTGCGCGAGACGAGCCAGGAGTGGACCCCCGATCTCGCCCGCTCCCACCACTACCTCGGGGAGCAGCTGGCGGAGCTCGGCCGGCACGAGCCCGCGCTGGAGGAGACGCGGACGGCCGTCGGCCTCTACCGAGAGTGCGCGAGCCCCGACCTCGGCTTCGCTCTCAAGGAGCTCGGCACCCGGCTGCACAATCTGGGGCGCGCCGAGGAGTCAACGGCGGCCACTGGCGAGGCGATCGAGGTCTTCCGTGCGTCCGGAGACCTTCCTGGGCTCGCGAACGCGTTGTACAACCTGACAGTCACGCACAACGTCGCCGACCAGATCGACGACGCCGTGCGGTCGGGCACCGAGGCCGTCGAGGTGTACCAGCGCATGTACGACGAGGACAGCGACTGGGCTGCCGCACTCGCCAACGCGCTGGGCCTGCTCGGTGCCGCCCGCGAGGGCGCCGGCCAGGTCGCCCACGCGATCACTTCCGTCGAACGCGCGGTCAGCCTTCTCGAACGTCTCCACACACCCGGCGACGACGAGTTCGGTCCCGGCCTCGCGCGGGCGCTGCACAACCTGAGCCGCCACCTGGAGAAGGAGGGGCGCCTGGAGCGTTCGCTGGAGCACATGCGGCGATCGGTGGCCCTGTACGGTGAACTGACCCAGCGGGACCCCGACCGCTTCCGCCGACGGCTGGCCAGTTCCTGGCTCTCGCTCGGCATATACCTGAGCCGGCTCGGCGAGGCGGAGGAAGCACGGTCCGCCACCGCGTTGGCCGTGGACCTCAACAGGCAAGCCGGGGCACGGGAGAACCTGGCGCTCGCCCTGTTCCAGCTCAGCAGCCGGGATGCCGCTCTCGGCCGGACCGACGAATGCCTCGCGTCCCTCGTCGCGGCGACCGAGATCTACGAAGAGCTCGCCCTTGCCCAGCCCGACCCGTACCTCGCCAACCTGGCCATGTCACTGGAGAAACTCGCCGCATGCCACTCGGAGCAGGACGACCACGCGCGGGCGCTGCCCATGCTGGAGCGCGCGGCGGACATACGGGAGCCGCTGGGCGACAAGGACTCTCTCACCGGGAACCTGCGTCAGCGGCTCTTCGTCCAGTCCTGCCTCGAACACGATGTTGAGGAGACAGTGGAGCGGCTCATCGACATCCAGCACGACCTCGTGCGCACCGTCCGCACGCTGGACGGCGTCGTCCAAGAGCTGATCGGCGTCGAACTCCTCGACGTGGCGCAGCAGCTCCTGGACCGGGCCTCGGGCCTGTGGGAGATCCACCGGTTCCAGCAGCCGGACGCCGAACCGCTGCCCAACATCAGCCTGCTGGACTCCCACGCCACCATCCTGTCCCGCAACGGGCAGTACGAGGAGGCCGCCGCGGCCCAACGCCAGGCGGTGGAGCTGCTCGAGTCGCTCGCTCAGGAGGAGCCCGACGGCTACCTGGACGGGCTGGCGGTCTTCCGGGCCAGGCTGTCCCGCTACCTGCGCGCCGCCGACCGGCACGCGGAGGCCCTCGACCACCAGCGCCAGGCGGTCGAGACCTACGAGAAGCTGGCCGCCTTCGATCCCGGGACCTACCGACCGGCCCTGGTCTCCTCCCTGACCGACCTCGGCCGACTGCTGCGGGACCTGGGCAGCAGCGAGGCCGATGTGGCGCTCGCCCGCGCGGAGACCCTCCGTCTCACCCTCCCGGACGACGAGTGAGAGGTTGGTTGATGCTTAACACCGCTCACCTCGGCTCGGCTGTACGCGAACCCAGCGGGCCATCACCCGGCAGACTCTGCTCGGCGACTCCGACCGCACCGAGTTGCAGCGCATCGCCGACCTGACCGGCGGACGGCTCTTCGACGCGGTCACCGGGTCGCTGGACGGCGCCTTCGAGGAGATCCGTGGCTACCAGTAGGCCCAATCGGCGCGGCTTCACGGGGTTCCTCGAGTCGCGCAAGAACCTGACCGGCAGCGCACTGGCGATCGGCGGCCTGGCGCTGCACTTCGCCGGACTGGCCGGCTCGTACTGGCCGGTGGTCGTCGGCGGCCTCTACGGTGCGGGCGCGCTCATCGCACCGCCCGAGCGGCCCGCGGCCCCGGACTTCCCGGCCCCCGAGGAGCAGCTCTCGGCACTGCGCGCCGACCTGACCGCGCTGCGGAGCTACCTCGCGGAGGCGGGCGCGGACGCCCGGCTCGGCGGCCTGATGGAACTGCTGACCGCGCTGCTCGACCCCGCCCAGGGCGACGAAGTCCTGGCCGCCGACCCGGAGGCCCTTTACGCCCTGTCGCGAATCGTCCGGCAGGACGTGCCCGAAACCGTCGGCACGTATCTGCGTACCCGGTGGTGGAACCGGCTCACGCCGGGCGCCGAGGCACCCGAGCGGCATCTGGACCGACAGGCGGCGCTGCTGACCGATGAGGCCGCACAGCTCGTCGCCGCGCTCCACGACGCGGAAGCGCGCCGCCAGCACACCCACACCCACTACCTGGAGCAGCGCCGTCCGGGGACCGCTCAGGACACGCCAGCTTGGGGTACTTACCCTTCCGGGCGTCACGAGGGCCGCCAGCCGGCGGGCGGCGAGCAGGCCGCCGATGCCGGGCAGCAGGGCGACGGGTTTCGCCGCCCTCGCGGCACCTTCGGCACCGAGGGTGGTGATGACGACGAAGGCAGCGGGGGTGCCGCGGTGGGCCTCCGGTGGTCCGGAGCAGCGCTACTCCGGTGTGACGGCGCCGGAGGCGAGTACGTCGAAGAGTGACCGCAGCAGTTGCTCGCCGGTGTCTGCGGCCCGGGTGAGGGAGTGTTCGAATGCGTCGAGGCGGCGGAAGGTCTCGGCGTAGCGTTGCTGCTCGGTGAGGGGCAGGCGTGGGACCTGTACGCGGCGGATGTCGATGCGGGAGGTGGTGGAGGCGTGCGTACCGGCCTGGCGGGCGTTGGCGGAGCTGCGCAGGCAGCCGGCCAGGAACCACGGGTCAAGGGCTTCCGGGTCCGGGCGCAGCAGGTGCACCTGGGGTCCGATGACGGCGGGGGTGTCGCCGGCGACCTGCGCGGTCGCGCTGTGCGGTGCGGTGGCGACGATGACATCCCCGGGGCGGGTGAGGGTCCAGGTGAGATCGAGTTCCGCTGTGGGGATCCAGCCCGAGGGGTGACCGCCGCTGAACATGTCGGTGGAGGTCAGGACTACGGCCGCGTCGGGCGGGGCCTCGCCGTCGCGGGTGACGGTTTGGTGGCTGCTCGAGCCCGAGTGGAGGGTGAGGTGGCCGCTGCGCAGCAGGTCGCCGATGGCCACCGTGGGGCGTTCGGCAGCAGGTTCACGGTGCGGTGCCGCGCCGAGGTCGCGGAGCAGTGGTGAGAGTTCGTCGATCTGCCGGAGGGCGGTTGCGAGGTCGTCCCAGCGTTCGGCGAGGTCAGTACCGAGCGCGGCACTGGTGCCTTGGGGGATGTAGCGGGCGGGGGTGAGGTCGACCTCGTCGTCGAGCAGGTCCATGATCCGTACGGCTCGGCACAGGCCGGGGCGGTCCTCGACGGCTGCGCCTTGGCGCTCGAAGTCGCGCCAGGATTGGAGCGCGGCCTGGTGCACGGCCGGCCAGTCGATGCCGGACTTGGTGTCGGCGGGGTTCTGGGCGGAGGCGGAGGCGGCATCGACGAGGAGCAGCGCGTCGGCCGGTGTGCCTGCCTCCGGAGCGCGCAGGATCCACAGGTGCAGCGCCACGCCGTGCGGTGGGGCCGCGCCCGGCGGCAGGGCGACGACCGCGCGCAGCGCGCCGTTTTTGAGCAGGTTGCTGCGGATGCGGCGGCCGGCTCGGCGGGACGCGACGGCGGGGGGCATGAGCAGGACGGCGGTGCCGCCGGGGCGCAGCCGTGCGACGGCGTGCAGGATCCAGGCGAGCTCGGATTCAGTGCGCGGCGGAGTGCCGTACTGCCAGCGGGAGTCGTCCCACGCGAGGTCGTCGTGGCCCCAGTTGCGTTCGTTGAAGGGTGGGTTGCAGATCACCGCGTCGGCCCGGGTGTCCGGGTAGGCGTCGTGCAACAGGGTGTCACCGGTATGGATGCGGGGTGCGGCGTCGCGGGACTCGAAGGCGAGGCGTACGGCGGCGAGTACGGCGAGGGTGGGATCGATCTCCTGGCCGAGGAGGGTGGAGGGGGTGGCGGCTGCGGGTTGCCGGCGCAGCGCCGCGGACAGCAGGCTGCCGATACCGCAGGCTGGGTCGAGCACGGTGAGGTGTTCGGCAGCCCCGCGCCCCGGGGCGGGGAGGGCGAGCGCGACCATGAGGTCGGCGAGTGGCGGAGGAGTGGCGCTGATCTGCCGTACGTGTGTGTCCAGCCAGCGGCTGCGTAGGAACTCGTATGTCTCGTAGGCCCCTGCGGCCTCGGCGATCTGTACAGCGCGGGCGACCAGAGCGGCGTCGGCGGGATCGGCCGGTACGTCGGGGAGGTCTGGGGCCGGAGTCCCGGTCTTGCGTGAGCGCGACAGGCAGGTGGCGCCCACGGCGGCGATCGCGCGTCCCATCCGGTCGCGCTCGCCGACGGCTTCGAAGTGCGGCCACAGCCAGTCGCGCTGCGAAGTCTCGCCGAGTTTGCCCTGCTTGCGCAGCCAGTCCTCTACCTCGGCCAGGTCGAAGAGCGGGCTGGCATCGCTGCCGCCCGCTGGGGCGGGGAAGTCGTCGTGTCGGCGCCGCCAGTTGCTGACCGCGGCCCGGCCGACACCGGCAAGCCGAGAGATCTCGGCAGCGCTCACGGTGACTCTCTGGGACACGGGGCTCTCCGTCGCTCGGGGTGGCCTGTCTGTGAATATACCGACTCCACCGAGAAATGTTGACCGAGCTCACAACACCCATGCGAGATCCACGCAGCGATCTCACTTGTCCGCAAATATGCTAGCTTGACTCAGTTCACAGACTCATTGCATGGTTTCGTTGCAGCTGCTCGCGGCGGCCGCCCCTGGCCGCGATGCCGGCCAGGGCGGGCACGGCGTCCACCACTTGCCGAGCTCCGTGTGGTGCACATTGCACATTGCCGCTGTTGTGCCGCAGAAAGCGGGCCCGTTCCGCGGCCGACCGGCCGGAGAGCACGCCCTGAGCGGTTCCTTCCCTGCGAGCCTTCGGAGGGAGTCATAAGCTGCAGCCATGGGCGTAGGAGCAGGTGAGTACAGGGTCGGGTCGGATACCGGCCGGCTGGTGGTGCGGACCTACCGCCAGGGGGTGGCCTCCAAGGCAGGACACGACCTGGTGATCGAGGCGACCGAGTGGGAAGGGCGCGTCACCGTGCCTGCGGACGCCTGCGAGCAGCCGAGCGTGTCGGTGCGCGTGAATCTGCGCGGGCTCACGGTCGTGGAAGGCACCGGCGGGATCAGGCCGCTCAACGCCGGCGACAAACACCAGATCCAGCAGACCATGCGCGAGGCGCTCCAGGTCGACCGCCACCCGCAGGCGACCTTTACATCCACGGCCGCCGGTGTCCAGGGCGACAGCGCGACCGTGGAGGGCGAGCTGACGCTGGCCGGACAGATGCACCCGCTGCGCCTGCGGGTCCGGCGGCAGGACGACGCCACCGTCGCCGGCGCGACGAGCGTGGTCCAATCCCAGTGGGGCATCAAGCCGTACTCGGGCCTCTTCGGGGCGCTCAAGCTGCGCGATGCGGTGGACGTGGAGTTCACCGTCGCCCTGCCCGCCCGCTGACCGGCGGCGCGGCCTCTGACTGCCTTTACTGGGGTAGCTCGATGCCGTACTCGCGGATCTTCCGGTAGATCGTGGCGCGGGAGACGCCGAGCGCTCGCGCGGCTTCGTTCTTGTTGCCCTGGGCGTCGAGCAGGCTCCCGACGATCGCGTCGCGTTCCATGGACTCCAGCGGGTTGAGCACCCGGCGGGCGACCGAGCGGCATTCCGGGGGGAGGTCGCCGGGCTCGATCACGCCGCTTCTGCGGCGCCGCACCACCTTGCGCAGGACCTCGCGCAGCTGCGCGATGTTGCCGGGCCATGTTGCGCGCGTCAGCAGCCGCATCGCGGCGGGAGAGCAGGTCAGCGTTCCCGCCGAGGCCAGCTTCACCAGGAGGTGCGGGACGAGTTCGCGGACGTCCTCGATGTGGTGGCGCAGCGGTGGGACCTCCACCGATCCGGGGAAGTTTCGCAGCAGACCGGCGAGGTTGTCGTCGTGGTCGAGGGGGCGGTGGGTCGCCACGACCCACCGGCGCCGCCCGGTCCGGCCGGCCGTCTTGCGTTGCTGGTGCAGCAGGACGGCCAGGGCCTGGGCGCTCGCCGGAGGCAGCCGGTCGATGTGCCTGAGCACCAGAGTGCCGTCGTTGTCCTCGGCCAGCTCCTGGCGGACGCGGTCGAGAAACCCGGCGGAGCCGGAGCCGGAGTCGGCCGGTTCGGCCGCTTCGGCCGCTTCGGCCGGTTCGGCCGGTTCGGCCGGTTCGGCCGCGTCCAGGACGTGGAAGTGGCCGGCGGGGTCGTGGCGGCGGTGCACGGCGTGCAGCAGCGCCACCTTCCCGGTGCCGTCCTCACCCCGTACGGTGATCCACTCGCCGGCCTGGTAGTGCGCGTGGACCTCGTCGCACGCACGCTGCCACAGTGCGCCCGAGCCGGCGATGCCGGGCAGCAGGGGGTGGGAGGCCGGCCTGTCGGGCAGCAGCCCTTGGGGCGATTCGACGATCCGTGCCCGGACCACGCCGCCGGCCGGACCGGAGTCGGTGTGCACCGGGGCGCAGAAGATCCGGGCTTTCGCACCGCTGGGCAGGTCCACGTCCAGGGCGGTGCGCTTGCTGCCGGACATCGCCTCGGCCGCGGCGCCGAGCAAGGCGGACTGGTCCTGGGGCGCGAGGGCCTGGCGGGCGTGGTCGTTCATCATGACGATGTCGTTGTTGAGCGCGAACACGATGCCGTTGCTGTGCCGGCAGGCCCGTACGTACTCCTGGAACAGCGCGAACTCGCGCAGCCCGCTCAGCGTCGTCAGTTCGCGCTCGATGTGCCCGGCCGTGGTCTTGGCCAGCGCGAGCAGCAGGGGGCCGGCGTCGCGGCTCCAGCAGGTCAGGTTGAGCACACCGAGCAGGTGGCCGGAGACGGGGTGGTGCACCGGCACTGCGGCGCAGCCGAGGTCTTCGAGGTCCTCCGCGTAGTGTTCGTGTCCGAACACACCGGTAGCCCGGCCTCCCTCCAGAGCCGTGCCGATGCCGTTGGTTCCCACGAATCGCTCCGCGTAGCTGAAGCCGGGGGCGAGCTGCACCTGGTCGAGGCGGCGCTCGAACCGGCGGTCGCCGGTGCGCCGGTCCAGGACCACGCCGGCCGCGTCGGTGAGGATGATGCTCACCGCGTCGTCGCTCATCTGCTCACGCAGCCGCTGGAGGACCGGTGCGGCGCCGTTCACCAGCGGCGACTCGAGGTTCGGGTTCTTGTCGTAGGCGAGCTCGACGTGATTGGTCCGGACGTTCCAGGTCCTCGACCTCCGCCACGAGGCCGCGATCGTCTCGCGCACCGTGTCCGAGTCGACGGTGCCGGCCGTGAGGAATCGCTCCCGCGCGGCCGCGAGCGCATTTGGCCGTACCGAGCGCACGTGCGGAACGTCGGAGTCTGTCAACGGTGCTACGTCTTCCTGGCGTGGCTGGCTCGTGATGGCACGTTTCCATGATGCTGCGCGCAGGGTGAGTCTGCGAGTCGTCTCATATTGAGACGGCAGCAGTCTGCCGCATGCCTTGTGATTCGTCATATCAGGGATACGAGGAATACCAGGACGTCATCGCGGGAGCCCCGGCGACCGCGACGGGTAGATCCGGCGCGCACGGACGGTCCGGGGATTGCGAGCACGGGGCCGGCCGCCACGCAGCATTCCCCGGACCGGAAATTCCCGCGCCTGTGCTCATCAGGAATCGAGATAGGCATGTACACCAAGGACGGCGAGAGCTACTACATCGTCGACAGCCATGTGGCTCTCTGGGACGGCAGCCCGGAAAACCAGGCCAACCGGTACGGCAAGGGCTTTATCGAGTGCTTCTACGACTACCACCGCAATCTCAGCCCCCAGGAGTGGGTGTGGCCGCTGGACAAGTTCTCGAAGTACTCGGAGGCCGACCTGCTCCATGACCTCTTCGAGATCGGCTACGTGGACCGGGCGATCTTCCAGCCCGCGTACCTGGGCGACTTCTACACCCGCGGATTCCACCGCAGGGACGCGGCGGTCGCGCTGCGCGAGCAGCACCCGGACAAGCTCGTACTCAACGAGGCATGGGACCCGCGCGACGGTCAGGCCGGACTGGACAGGCTGGAGGATCTGGCCGAGGCCGGGAACATCCAGGGCGCCAAGCTCTACACCGCCGAATGGAAGGGCGACTCCAAGGGCTGGAAGCTCACCGACGACTGGTCCTACCGGTATCTGGCCAAGTGCGAGCAGCTGGGGATAAGGAACATCCACATCCACAAGGGTCCGACGGTCTACCCGCTCAACCGGGACGCCTTCGACGTGGCCGATGTGGACGAGGTGGCGACCGAGTTCCCCCAGCTGAACTTCATCGTCGAGCACCTCGGGCTTCCCCGGCTGGAGGACTTCTGCTGGATCGCCACGCAGGAGCCCAACGTCTACGGCGGGCTCGCCGTGGCGATCCCGCTCATGCACACCAGGCCGCGCTACTTCGCCCAGATCATCGGCGAGCTGCTGTACTGGCTGGACGAGAACCGGATCCTGTTCGGCAGCGACTATGCCATCTGGCACCCGAAGTGGCTGGTGGAGCAGTTCGTCGACTTCCAGATCCCGCAGGACATGCAATCCGAGTACGGCGTGCTGACCCCGGACATCAAGCGCAAGATCCTCGGCCTGAACGCCGCGAAGCTCTACGGCCTCGAGGTGCCGGCACCGGTCCCGGCGCAGGGGCCGGTGCCGTCGGTGGCGAACAGCGCGGTGCCGGCATGACGACCGCTACACGGACCCCGCTGGAAGCGCGCGTGTGGGACGCACTGGGCACGGTGTGCGACCCGGAGCTGGACCAGCCGATCACCGATCTGGGCTTCGTGGCCGAGGCGAGTGTGCGCGGGGAGGGCTCGCCGGAATGCACCGTCCTGGTCCGGCTCCGGCTGCCGACGTACTTCTGCGCGCCGAATTTCGCCTACCTGATGGTGGCCGACGCGCACGACGCGGTCCGCGCGGCTCCGGGGGTGTCCGCGGTCGAGGTCAGGCTGGAGGACCATTTCGCCGCCGAGGAGATCAACGCCGGGGTGTCGTCGCAGGCGGGCTTCGCGGGGGCGTTTCCGCGGCACGCCGGCGGGGAGCTCGCCGAGCTGCGGCTGATCTTCCGGCGCAAGGCGCATCTCGCCTGCCTGGAACGGGCCTGCCGCCGTCTCCTCGTGGACGGCTGGCAGATCGAGGCCCTGGCGCAGGCGCAGCTGTCCGACCTCCCCGACTCGCCTGAGCGGGAGAGCCTGCTGCGCCGCCGTTCCGGCCTCGGCCTGCCGACGGACCCCGGCGCCCATCTGTTCGTGGACGACCACGGCGAGCCGGTGCCCGCAGAGGATCTGCCCGCCCGCCTGCGCTTCGCCCAGGCCGTCCGCGTGAGCGTGGACGGCAACGCGCACTACTGCCGGGGTCTGCTGGAGACCCGCTACGGAACACGAATCCCCGAGAAGGACGGACCATGAAGGCAGTTCGACTCAGCAAGTACAACACCACGCCGGAACTGGTCGAGGTGCCCGACCCGGAAGCCACCTCCCCGCTGGACGTGGTCGTCCGGATCGGCGGAGCCGGGGTGTGCCGCACCGACCTGCACATCATCGAAGGGCAGTGGCAGGAGAAGTCCGGGGTCGAACTGCCCTACACCCTCGGGCACGAGAACGCCGGCTGGGTGCACCAGGTGGGATCCGCGGTCACCGGCGTCGCGGTCGGCGACCCCGTCATCCTGCATCCGCTGGCCACCTGCGGCCTGTGCCGAGCCTGCCGGGACGGCGACGACGTGCACTGCGTCCAATCGACGTTCCCCGGGATCGACACCGACGGCGGATACGCCGAGCTGCTCAAGACCAATGTGCGCGCGGTGGTCAAGCTCGACGCGTCGCTGCAGCCTGCCGGCGTGGCAGCGCTGGCCGACGCGGGACTGACCGCCTACCACGCCGTCCGCAAAGCGGCCAAGCTACTGCGGCCGGGCGAGAAGGTCGTCGTCATCGGTGCCGGCGGCCTCGGCCACATCGGCGTCCAGGTGCTGCGCGCGCTGAGCTCCGCCGAGATCATCGTCGTCGACCGGTCCCCGGACGCGCTCGCCCTGGCCGAGGAGCTGGGCGCAGAGCACATCGTCCGTGCGGACGGTACGCAGGTGCACGCGGTGCTCGACCTCACCGGCGGCCACGGTGCCGAGGCGGTCATCGACTTCGTCGGCGAGGGCGGCGCGGTCCAGGACGGTGTCTCGATGCTGCGCCGGGCGGGCAACTACTACGTGGTCGGCTACGGCGGCACGCTGCAGGTGCCCACGATCGACATGGTCACCGCCGAGATCAATTTCGTCGGCAACCTGGTCGGCTCCTACAACGACCTCGCCGAGCTCATGGTCCTGGCCGCGCAGGGCAAGGTCGCCCTGCACACCACGACGTATCCGCTCGGCGAATTCGCCGAGGCGCTGGAAGACCTCGACCAGGGGAACGTCCGCGGCCGGGCGATCCTCGTCCCCTGACCCGGCGACCTGCGCCCCCGGCCGGGTGTGACTGAGGCCACAGAGAGCGCGGGAACGTATGGCCCGGCTCGTACGACTAACGAATCACGGAAATGGGCGGGTCTGCCCCGTCCCGCACCCTGTGTGACTACCGGAAGTCCAGGAGCAACCCCATGACCCACCGCTACCTCCGCCCTCGCCTGATGCAGCCGGTCCCGTGGAGGATCTGACCAGGTTCGCCGTGGCCGCCCGGCGCGGCGACCCGCAGGCGATGAGGGAGTTCATCCAAGCCAGCCAGCAGGAGGTGTGGGCGCTCTGCGCGCACCTGGTGGACCCCCAGTCCGCCGACGACCTGGCACAGGAGACCTACCTGCGGGTCTTCCGTGCGCTGAAATCCTTCAGACGGGAGTCCTCCGCACGGACCTGGCTGCTGTCCATCGCCCGGCGCGCCTGCATGGACGAGTTGCGTTCACGCATACGGCAGCGACGTCGCGACGCTCAGCTGGTGGACCTGCACCGCGAACAGGCCGTGGCACACGACGTCGCCGAACAGGTCGAGGCCGAGGCACTGCTTTCCCACCTCGACACCGATCGGCGCAGCTCGTTCGTCCTCACGCAGTTGCTCGGCCTGTCCTACGAGGAGGCGGCGCAGGTGTGTGGCTGCCCCGTCGGGACGATCCGGTCCCGTGTCGCGCGGGCACGAGCCGAGCTCATTGAGGCGCTGGGTGCGGATCCTGCGGCTCCGCCCAGGCCGGCGCGGGCCTCTGCCGGACGCGCCACGTCCGGTGATGTGGTACGCCTGACCTATCCCGAACATCCGTCCAATTCTGCCTCCCGGGGCCGGACGCCAAAGAAGTGGTGAAAGATATGGCGACGAAGGGACCCAGCACCGGGGACCGGAATGGTTCCGCCGGAATGGACTGCGGCACCGCCCGGGAGGCGCTGTCCGCCCTCCTCGACGGCGAGGCGGCCCCGTGCACCCGGGAGCACTTGCACACCCATCTGGCCACCTGCCGCGAGTGCCGGCAGTGGCGGGAAGCCGCCCACCTGGTGACCCGTCGTGCCCGGCTCACCGCAGCGCCGTCGGTGCCCGACAGCACCGAGCGCATCCTGACGGCCGTCCTGGCGGACCGGTCTCCCGGAAGAGGCAGCCGCTCTGTGCGGCTGATCCGGTCCGGCCTGGCGGCGGTGGCGCTCGCACACAGTGCGATCATCGTCCCCGCGTTGGCCGGCTGGGGAGGCGCCGGGCTTCCGATGCAGGCATCACGGGAACTCGGAACCTTCAACCTCACGCTCGCGGTAGCACTGCTGGCCGCGGCGGTGCGTCCGGCCCGGGCCCGGGCGATGCTGCCCGTGGTGGGGGTGGCCGTCGGGTTCCTGACGGTGCTCGCCTTCGTCGGCACCGCGAGCGGCTACACCACCCTGCGCGCCGAAGCGCCGCACCTGATCACCGTCGTGGGGGCCGTGCTCCTGGCGATGCTGACCAGGGCCTTCGACGGGGACACCGATGACCCGGCTCGGCCGCCGCTACGCTGGCAGGCCCTGTTGCGCACGTTCCGGCAGCGCCGTCTGCCGGCGGGCCTGGCCGCGTTCGTACGGTCTCCGGCACGCGGGGTGGCCCGGGCGGCCGCCCACCGCTCGGCGCCGGTGCACACGGCGGCCACGCCTGCGGACTCCGGCGCGGTCAGCACCGAGGACGGCGGCCCCGGCCTCCGCGTCGCCTGAATCCGTGATGCCGCCGCGGCGGCATCACGACAACCAGGAGCCCCGCGCTCGCGCGGGGCTCCTCGTTGTCGTCGATGTCGTCGATCGCCGTCCACGACAACGAGCGCATCCCGGCGCTGCCGCCCTGATTGGCCTCGTCCACACACACGAGGTCCACACACACGAGGTCCACACACATGACGTCGGATCACACGAGGGGCTGGGTCCCGAACAGCCCCGCACACCGTGCCGTGACGCACGTCACAACAACTGGCCGGGAACTGGGGGCCCATGACGGACGACTACCTGGGGTGTACGCCGCCAACCCGGATAAACCGGGCAAGCAGGCTGCGAATAGCCATGGAAACGGAAGGAATTGAGATGTCCGTCACCGCCCAAGACGCCAGGCAGTTCGTCACCCCCCAGGAAACCCCGAAGGTCGTCACTGCCCCCCGGGCAGGTAAGAAGTACGCCGTCGAGCTGATCGGTACGTTCTTCCTCGTCTTCACCGTCGGCGCCAGCGTATACAGCGGCAGTCCGCTTGCCCCGCTGGCCATCGGCTCATCCCTCATGGTCATGGTCTACGCCGGTGGGCACGTCTCCGGCGGCCACTACAACCCCGCCGTGACCATGGCGGCGCTGGTGCGGGGCCGGATCGGCACACGGGATGCGGTCGGGTACTGGATCACACAGCTCGCTGCCGGCGCGCTCGCCGCGGGGGTCGTCCGGGGCGTTGTCACCCCGGCGGCGGCGGTCAAGACCGTGGCCCCCGCCGGTCACGCTCTGATGGCCGCCGTCGTGGTCGAGATGCTGTTCACCTTCGCCCTGTGCTACGTCGTGCTCAACGTCGCCACCAGCAAGGACCACCCCAACAACTCCTTCTACGGTCTGGCGATCGGTTTCACCGTCATGACGGGCGCCTTCGCGGTCGGCGGGATCTCCGGTGGGGCGTTCAACCCGGCTGTTGCCTTCGGTGGCGCTGTGATGCGCGTGTTCGCCTGGCAGACGCTGTGGGTCTACCTGTTGGCCGAGCTCGTCGCCGCCGCCGTCGCCGGATTCACCTTCCGCGCGCTCAACCCCGACGACAAGTGATCCGGCCGGTAGAGGCGAGCGCCGTGGTCGCGCTCCATATCGCGCCTGAAGTAATGCAGCTCCCGTTAACACTGCCGTTGCGTTGAGCGCCTTCTCACGCAACACATGGCTTGTACATACAGCCCTGAAGACGTCTTCGGCGGCCCGCCCTTTCCGGCGGGCCGCCGACCATGGAAAGAGCTGTATGCAGCACCTGGTACTCCTGAACGCGCGCACCGCCGATGACAGCGGACTCGTCGACATCGTGGTGCGCGGCGGACTGATCGCCTCCATCGCCCCTGCCCCTGCCCCCGCCGAGGTGACTGCGGGCGCCGAAGTGCTCGACTGCGGCGGGCGCGTGGTCATCCCCGGTCTGATCGAATCTCATCTCCACTTGGACAAGGCCCTGCTCGACCGGGAGAAACCCAACCTGGAAGGCTCCCTCGCCGGAGCGATCGCCGTCACAGGGGAGCTGAAACGCTCCTTCACCCCGAAGGCGGTACGCGAACGGGCCCGCGCCGTGCTGGAGTCCGCGGTCGTCAACGGGACGACCGTCATCCGGGCGCACCCGGACGTCGACCCGATCATCGGGCTGTTGGCGCTGGACGTCATGCTGGAACTCAAGGAGGAGTACCGGGAGGTCGTCGAACTCCAGGTCGTCGCCTTCCCCCAGGAAGGCATCATCAAGGCGCCGGGAACGCTCGACCTGCTGCGCGAGGGGCTGCGGCGCGGCGCCGACGTCATCGGCGGCTGCTCCTACAACGAGGCGGACCTGGACGACTGCCGGCGCCACGTGGACCTGGTCTTCGAACTGGCCGCGGAGTTCGGCGTCCCCGCCGACCTGCACGCCGACTTCGGCGACGACGCCGCCGACCCGCGCTTCGCGATGGCCGAGTACATCGCCGAGACCACCGCGCACTACGGGATGGGCGGCCGGGTCGCCCTGGGCCATATGACCTCGCTGGCCGGCCGACCGCCGGCCGAGCGGCGCGCCGTGCTGGCGAAGCTCGCCGCAGCGGGCGTCGCCGTCGTCCCGCTGCCGGCCACCGACATGCACCTGGGCGGGCGGCGCGACGAGGTGAACACCCGGCGCGGCATCGCTCCGGTGCGCGAACTGTGGGACGCGGGAGTGACCACCGCCTTCTCGTCCAACAACGTACGCAACGCCTTCACCCCGTACGGCAACGCCGACCTGCTCGACATCGGGCTCTTCCTCGCCCAGACCGGCCATCTGTCCAGCCCCGAAGACCTCGCCCGGGTCCTGGCGATGGCCACGACCGAGGCCGCCCGGGTGGTCGGCGTCGCGGAGCGCTACGGACTGCGGCCCGGCGCCCAGGCGGACCTGGTCGTGCTGGACACCTTGCGCGTCGCCGACGCACTGCTGGACCGGCCGGTGCGTACCGCTGTCATCAAGGCCGGGCGTGTCGTCGCCCGTACCACGCGCCACACCGAGCTGCGCTTCCTCGCCAACTGATGAGCGGTGGGGGCTGGGCTCGGCGGTGAGCGCTCCGCAGCCCGGGACGACTGGATCCATCTGCCCGACGTGGGCAGCCCGCGTCGGCAAGGACGGCCTTAAAAAGGGGCCTTCCCGTTCCCAGGCCGTGTCCGGCCGGTCATGAGCGGCACCTGCGCCGTGTCCGGCCTGGCATGACCTGACACGGCTTGGATCGAATTCAGGATCCCCGTTTCCCCGCGCCGCTGGCAGATCCTCTCCGCCATCGAGCACGCGCTGGACGCGATCGACCTGCAGGACGTCGGCGGCACCGCCGCGGCCGCCCGCGCCGCGCTCACCGGCGTACTGGCCGCGCCCGCGCACGCCAGCGCGCACCGGATCTCCGCGGTCGGCCACGCCCACATCGACACCGCCTGGCTGTGGCCGCTGCGCGAGACCGTGCGCAAGGTGGCCCGTACGGTCTCCAACGTCACCCAGCTCATGGATGAGCACCCTGAGTTTCAATTCGTGATGTCCCAGGCGCAACAGCTCGCCTGGCTCAAGGAGCACCGCCCCGAGGTCTACGCCCGGGCCCAGGAGAAGGCGAAGACCGGCCAGTTCCTGCCGACCGGCAGCCTGTGGGTGGAGCCGGACACCAACATCACCGGCGGCGAGTCGCTGGCCCGGCAGTTCGTCCACGGCAAGCGCTTCTATCTTGAGGAGTTCGGCGTCGAGACAGAGGAGATGTGGCTGCCGGACACCTTCGGGTACAACGCGGCGCTGCCGCAGCTGATGAAGCTGGCCGGGGTGAAGTGGTTCCTGACGCAGAAGATGTCCTGGAACACCACCAACAAGTTCCCGCACCACACCTTCTGGTGGGAGGGCATCGACGGCACCCGGATCTTCAGCCACTTCCCGCCCGTCGACACCTACAACAGCGACATGTCCGGCGCCGACGTCGCCCGCAGCGTACGGAACTTCCAGGACAAGGCCGCCGCCAACCGCTCGTTGATCCCGTTCGGTTACGGCGACGGCGGTGGCGGCCCCACCCGCGAGATGATCGCCCGGGCCGCCCGTCTGGCGGACCTGGAGGGCTCGGCGAAGGTCGTCGTCGAGCCGCCCGCGGCCTTCTTCGAGCAGGCGCGCTCCGAGTACGCCGACGCCCCGGTCTGGGTCGGCGAGCTGTATCTGGAGTTCCACCGCGGCACGCTGACCAGCCAGCTCGCCACCAAGCAGGGCAACCGGCGCAGCGAGCACCTGCTGCGTGAGGCCGAGCTGTGGGCTGCCACGGCAGCGGTGCGGCACGGCGCGCCGTATCCGTACGAGGAGCTGGACCGGCTGTGGAAGACGGTGCTGCTGCACCAGTTCCACGACATCCTGCCGGGCTCCTCGATCGGCTGGGTGCACCGGGAGGCGGAGGAGACGTACGCGGAGGTGGCGCGCGAGCTGAACGGCCTCGTCGGCACCGCGCTCACCGCGCTGGCTGGGCCGGCATCCGGCAGCACGGTGGTCTTCAACGCGGCCCCGCACGCCCGCGACGGCGTCCCCGCGTTCGGCGCCGCGCCCGCGCGCGAGACCCCCGCCCCGGCAGGGGCCGTGGTCGCCGGCGACAGCTTCGTCCTGGACAACGGTCTGCTGCGGGTCACCGTCGATGCCCGGGGCCTGATCACCTCGGCGTACGACCTGTCGGCCGGCCGCGAGGCGCTGGCCCCCGGCAGTACCGCCAACCTCCTCCAGCTGCACCAGGACTTCCCCAACGAGTGGGACGCCTGGGACATCGAGGCCTTCTACCGCAACACGGTCCGGGACCTCACGGAACCCGACGAGGTGGCGCTCGCCGAAGGTGGCGTACGCGTCGTCCGTACCTTCGGCGCGTCGCGGATCGAGCAGCTGCTCACGCTGCCGGCGGGCGTCGCCCGTATCGACATCGACACCAAGGTCGACTGGCACGAGCGGGAGAAGCTGCTCAAGGCGGCCTTCCCGCTCGATGTACGGGCCGAGTACACCTCCGCCGAGGTGCCGTACGGCCACGTCAACCGGCCCACTCACACCAACACCAGCTGGGACGCGGCCAAGTTCGAGGTCTGCGCCCATCGCTTCCTGCATATCGGTGAGCGCGGCTGGGGAGCGGCGCTGGTCAACGACTCCACGTACGGCCACGATGTGACGCGCGACGTCCGCGAGGACGGCGGCACCACCACCACGGTCCGCCTCTCGCTGCTGCGCGCCCCGCGCTTCCCCGACCCCGAGGCCGACCAGGGCAGCCACCGGCTGCGCTACTCGCTGGTCGTCGGTGCGGACATCGCCGACGCCGTACGGGAGGGCTACCGCCTCAATCTGCCCGAGCGGTCGGTAGCCGGCTCGGCGGAGGTCGCCCCGCTGGTGACCGCCGACCACCCGGCGGTCGTCATCGAGGCGGTCAAGCTGGCGGACGACCGCTCCGGCGACGTCGTGGTCCGCCTCTACGAGTCCCACGGCGGCCGCGCCGAAGCGGTGCTGACGGCGGGCTTCCCGCTGGCGGCCGTCGAGGAGACCGACCTCCTTGAGCGGCGCCTGCCGGAGGCGGGCGAGCACGTGGTGGCAGATGACGGGGTGCGGCTCACCCTCCGCCCCTTCCAGATCCTGACTCTCCGCCTGTCCCGCTAGCCCCGCGGACCGGGGCGGCCGACTGAGGCCGCTTTCGCCGACTGGACCGGCGAGAGCGGCCTCAACGGAAGCAGAGGGTCCGTTTTCGCCCAGGCATGGGCGTCGGCTGACGGTTTTCTGTCGGGAGACGATCGACAATTCCCCGGAAATTCAGGCAGGCTGAGGCCTGTTCCGGCATTTGGCAGGCCGGCGGACAAAGGGGAACCCATGGTCAGCGGTCAGCAGACGCCCCGGGCGGAAGAGCTCGACTTCCACAGCGCCCAGAGCGTTTTCAGCGCCCCGGGCGACGGCTCATTCTTCGCGGGCCTTCCGACCGAACCACGCGAACTCGCCTCCATCGTACGGAGCCTCCTCATCCACCGGGAGGAAACAGAGCTCTTCGGCTATCGGCTCCCCGAGGACCGGAGGAATGAAGCCGAGACGCGCTACGTCTGCGACATCCTCGACGCCGTCCGTGCCATGAACGACGCGCCGCTCACGGCCGTGCGCCACCCTCAGGAACAATTCGCGGGGACCTGCCGGGACTTCGCGTTGCTGCTGTGCGCCCTGTTACGGAACTCGGGCGTGCCGGCCCGGATCCGGTGCGGCTTTGCCACGTACTTCGTGCCGGGCTTTCATGAGGACCACTGGGTGACCGAGTACTGGCAGCCGGGCCCCGGGTGGAAACTCATCGATGCCCAGATGCTGGCCCCTGAGACAATGGAGGCGTACAAGATCTCCTTTGACCCGACGGATGTCCCCCGGGACCGATTCCTCGTGGCGGGCGACGCCTGGCAGGCGTGCCGGACCGGACGGGCCGATCGTGAGAGCTTTGGGGTGGGCGTCATCAACTTCACGGGGATGTGGGCCGTCCAGGGCAATGTCGTGCGGGATCTGGCGGCGCTGAACAGGGTCGAGGCGTTGCCTTGGGACGGCTGGGGGTTGGTGGAGACACCGTACGAGGAGCTGAGCGGCAGTGAGACGGAGTTGCTGGACACCGTTGCCGCGGCGACAGTCCGCGGTGGCCCGTTCACGGAACTCCGCCGCCTCTTCCGGGAGAACCCGGGACTGCGGACACCCACCTCGATCCGGTCGCACACCACATACGGCGGCGAGCGCACAGTCACCCTCCAACTGGCTGAAAGCGGCAGGGGAGCGCGGCTGGAGGGCGGCTGTGCGCGACCGGTCGGCGGCCACTGATGCCGGTCGGCCACCGGCGGATGCGTCAGTCGCTGCCTGTGGCCGAGGCGGGGGACAGCGCCGCCGTGGCGGGCGGCGCGGCGGAGCGCCTGGCGTCGAGGCGGTCCCAGAGCGTCAGCAGGGGCGTGGTCATCAGGGTGGTCACCAGGGCGACGAGGACCAGTACGGTGAACATGGGCGTCGATACGATGCCCGCCGCGAGGCCGATGTTGATCGCGATGAGCTGCATCAAGCCGCGCGCGTTCATCAACGTACCCACCCGGAGGGCGGCTTCGGGCGTTTCGCCGATGAACCGGGCGGCCGCCCAGCAGGCGCCGAGCTTGCCGATGACGGCCGCGACCACACAGGCGGCCGCGAAGAGCAGCAGTGCGGGGTCCGACAGCAGGCCGAAATCGGTGTTGAGGCCGGAGTAGGTGAAGAACAGCGGCAGGAGGACGATCCGGCTGAACGGGGTGAACCGTTCGACCGCCTGGTCCACCGGCGCCGAGCGCGGGAGGCATACGCCCAGGGCGAAGGCACCGAAGACCGAGTAGAGGCCGATGCGGTCGGTGTACCAGGACGCCAGGAACAGCATGCCCGCCGTGAGCAGCAGCAGATGGTCGGCGGAGACCCGCTCGGCCAGGGCCTGGACCCGCTCGCGCGCCCGGGGCAGCAGGATCAGGGCGACCGCCATCGCCGCCGCGCCGCCCAGCGCGCGTGCGAACGGCCCGCCACTGCCCCCGGCCAGGCTGAGCACCCCGGCCAGCAGCACCCAGGCGGTGGCGTCGTCGAGGGCGCCGGAGGCGAGCGAGATGGACCCGAAGCGGCTGCCGGTCAGGCCGCGTTCGGTGATGATGCGGGCCATCATCGGGAAGGCGGTCACCGACAGGGTCACCCCGACGAACAGTGCGGACACCGTCGTCGAGGTGCCCGCCGGGGAGATGTCGATCGAGCCGTGCGCGGCCCAGGTGAGCCCGGCGCCCAGAGCGAGCGGTGCCAGGATCCCGGCGCCGGAGATCGCGGCGGCCGGTCCGGCGACCTGCCGGATCCGGTCGGTACGGAACTCGTATCCGGCCTGGAACATGAACACCACCAGGCCGATCTGCCCGACGACGTACAGCACCGGCCGCAGCTCCTGCGGAAAGACGGCATGCTCCAGCGACGGCGAGAGCGCGCCGAGGACGGAGGGGCCGAGCACCACCCCGGCGACCATCTCGCCCACCACGGGCAGCTGTCCGATGGCCCGTAATGCCGAGCCGGTGAGCCGGCAGACAAGCAGGATGACGGCGACGGCGAGGAAGAAGACGGGGCCGAGTTCGGTAGCGGTCATGGGGGGATGTGCCTTTCGACTCGGGGACCAGCTCGGGGCCAGGTAGTCAACCGGTGTACGGGCAGCGCGGGGTGGCGGGCAGCGGTCGGCCCTCGGTGTCGTGGGTGGCGAAGTAGGCCGAGGCCATGCGCCGGCGGCGGGCGTCCAGCACCATCCAGGTGCCGAAGCCCAGCTGGACGGGGGCCCGCCAGACGTCCTCCCAGCGGTCGCGGATCCGCAGGAACGCCCGGACGGTGGCCACTTCGTGCCGGGGCAGCGACTGTGCACGGCGTACGAGCAGGCAGGGGCCGCGGCTGGGGAGGGACCGGGTGTGCGCGACCGCCGACTCCAGGGTGAAGCGGCGCAGCACCTCGCGGGTGGCGGCGCGCATGACCAGCGGTGCCAGCCGCCAGGCGGGGCAGGGGCGGTTGGCGGCGATGCCGAACGGGATGTGGTGGGCGTCCTTGGCGTGGAGGCGGTCCCATCGTCCGGGGTCGAAGGACTTCGGGTGGCTATACCCGGTGGCGTGGTAGTCGGGGTAGCTGAAGAGCAGTACGGATCCGCGCGGGTACCGCGTGCCGTCGCCGAGCGCGATGTCGTCGGTGGCGATCCGGTGCGCGACGCCGAACAGCGGGTACAGGCGCAGCGTTTCGTTCAGGACGTTGTCCAGGTAGCGGTCGTCCCCCGGGCCTGCGGTTGCCAACCGGCGCTGTACGTCGCGGTGTTCGGCCAGCACCAGCAGCAGGTGCGCCATGGCCTCGGACATCTGCACCACGGCGGTGTTGAAGAAGGTGCCCTGGAGGTAGTAGGCCTGCTCCTGCGGGGAAAGGACGCCCGGCAGTTCGTGCGGTACGTGGCCGGCGGTGATCCGGCGCAGGAGGTAGCGGGTCAGGCGGTCGCGTCTGCCCATGTGCCGCAGGCGGGTGCCCTTGAGCGCGCTCACGACGTCGTCGGCGTTGTCGGTGATGAGCCGGCGGGCGTGCGGTGGGCACTTCTCCTGGAAGACGAGTTCGTAGAAGAACTCCGCCCAGACCGGCATCATCAGGTCGCGCAACCGGACCAGGGTGGCGCGTCCGGTGACCAGTTCGTCGAGCACCGAGCCGGTGCACCGGGCGGCGGCGGCCGTCAGGTCCTGGCTGGTGCCGGCGAGGACGGCCGTGGTGGTGCGGGCCACCTCGGCGTAGCGCGGGCCCGGCTCCAGGTGCTCCTGGTGGACCTCCGGGCCGGGGGCGAGCCAGTACCAGAACAGGTCGGACAGGGCGGCGCCGCGGCTGCGGCCGGTGGCGGCGGGGTGGGCGTACGTTTCCTCGAAGTGGTCGGTGGCTACGGGTACGCCTGCGTCGCCGTTGATCGCGGCGAAGGCTTTTTGTCGCAGGGCGACGACGGTACGGGGGAGCCAGTACGGGGTGGACAGCGCCAGGCAGGCGGCGGCGAGCCGGGCTTTCGTTGTCCAGCGCGGGCCGGTGGGTGGGTTGTGCCCACCCTCCCCCATAGCCTTGAGGGCATGGGAGGTGCCCCCATCGCCCTGCGGAACGCCTGCCCACAACGAGGTCATACGGCCCCCCTCGGCGTTACCAGGTCCTGGGTCAGGTCGGCCGGTCTGCGGGCGCCGCACAGGGCCAGTGCGTGGTCGAACTCCGCGCCGAGCACTTGTAGTACTTGCCTTACGCCTGCCTCGCCGTCCGCCGCCAGGCCCCAGAGCACCGGTCGGCCGACGCCGACGGCGGTGGCTCCGAGCGCCAGCGCGATCGCGGCGTCGGAGCCCCGGCGTACGCCGCCGTCCAGCAGTACGGGTACGCGACCGGCGACGGCCTCGGCGATGCGGGGCAGCGCCTCGATGGTGGCGGGCGCGGCGTCGAGTTGGCGCCCGCCGTGGTTGGACACCATCAGGGCGTCCACTCCCTCGGCGACGGCGATCCGGGCGTCCTCGGGGTGCAGGACGCCCTTGAGGATGATGGGCAGGGCGGTGGCGTCGCGCAGCCGCCATAGGTCGGGCCAGGTCAGAGCGGGTGACATGGCGATGTCGAGGGTGCCGCCGGGCGGTGCGCCGGGCAGGTCGCGCATGTTCTCGGCGGCGAGTCCCGGTGGCAGGTCGTGGAAGTCGTTGCGCTCGTCGCGTTCCCGGCGGCCGAAGACCGGGGAGTCCACGGTGACCACCAGGGCGGTGCAGCCGGCCTTCTCGGCCCGGCGGACCAGTTCGGTGGTGACGGCGTGGTCGGGCTGGAGGTAGAGCTGGAACCAGACCGCCGCGTCGGGGTGTATCTCCCGGGCGGCGGCGGTGATCTCCCCGACGGCCGTTGTCGATGCCATGCTGGCGATCAGGATTGTGCCGGCCGCCGCGGTGGCGCGGGCGGTGGCGAGTTCGCCGTCGGGGTGGGCGAGACGGTGGAAGGCGGTGGGCGAGACGATCACCGGCGTGGCGGCCCGGTCGCCGAGCAGGGTGACGGCGGTGTCGCGTGGTTCGTTACCGCGCAAAACCCTCGGCAGCAGCGCCAGCCGGCGGAAGGCCCCCCTGTTCTCGCCCAGTGCCATCTCGTCGCCCGCGCCGCCTGCGAAGAAGTCGTAGTGGACAGGGTCGAGGAGTTCACGGGCCCTGGCGTGCAGTGCGGACAGGGCGGAGGTCATGGCCGGCTCGCCGGGGCCGGGTTGAGGTGATCGCTCAGGAACCGCAGCAGGGGGGAGCGGTGGACGTCCTCCCTGTTCCATTCGTTTTCGAGGTTCTCGGTGAGGTGGTGTTCGGCCACCGGTCCGCCCGCCGCTTCGCCGCTGCGGAACCGGCGTACGACCGGGTGCAGATAGCGGGTGTCGAGACCGCTGGTGTCGTTCTGCGCGAGGCGGTTCACGGAGATGTCGAAGGGGTCCACCTGGTCGTGGTCGGCGCCGTACTCCAGCGTGACGGTGAAGTAGCTGTCGGCCTTGCCGAAGGCGCCCTCCGCGACCGCCCGGTGCAGGTGCTCGACCGGGACTTCCTCGTGGTACCGGACGCTGCCGTCCTCGCCGACGACGATGGCGTCGCCGAGGAAGCCGAACTGCTGCCAGAGCGCCGAGCTGCGGTTGACGCGTTCGATTACGGCGTCGGTGAGGGCCTCGGCGGTGGCGGGCAGCTCCCGGGCCGGCCAGGGGCGGTCGTGGTAGCGCTGTTCGAGAATGCGGTGCAGTGCCCGCACTCCGTACCGGAATCCGTGAATGAATCCGCTGGTCGATTTCTTGAAGTCGCGCACCTGGGTGATGGTGCCGGCGAAATACAGGTCGGGGACGTTCGTGGACTCCCAGGCGTCGGTCTGCGCCGGGAACCTGTCGTTGATCGTCAGTTCCGGGCGGCATTCCTCGGCGAAGATTTCGGTGTCGAAACGGAATCCGGTGGCCAGGATGACCCGGTCGTATCGTATTTCCTTGACCACGTCGTTCACCCGGGAGAAGCTCACCGCGACCAGGTAGGAGGAGTCCTCCTGTCGGCGGATCCGCTTGATGTGACCGTCGAGCAGTGCGTTCTGGGATTTGAGCTGGTATGTGTCGAGGAAGTTGTTGTTGACGGCGCGGAGGTGGCCGACGAAATGCGTCTGCCAGGCCATGGGCATCGACCCGGGACCCGCGACATGGATGACCGCTGCCGTCTCGATGAGATTGTCCGCGGTCTCGAACGCGGAATTTCCGCGGCCGATGATCAGCACCCGCTGGTTGGTGAAGTCGGCCGGGTCCACCGAGACCGAGCCGTAGGGCTCCGCCGTCCCGACGCCCTCGATGTCGGGCACATACGGCTTGGACACACCGGTCGCCATGATCAGCCGCTTGGCGCGGAAGACGTTCCCGTGCTGGTCACGAGCGACGAAGTCGTCACCGGGGCGGGTGACTTCGGTGATCCGGGTGTCGTACCGGACGTTCAGCCGGTGGGTGGCCGCGAAGTCCGCGAGGTAGCGGACCAGGTCGTCGGCGCCCGGGAAGTAACGCGGGGTGTAGCCGGTGAAGAGGGGGGCTCCCTCCTCGGACAACAGCGAGTTCCAGTCCGTGCGCAGCTTGAGTTCGGGATCGTCCCAGCCGGTGTGGACCTTGTTGATCGATATCAGTTTGCGATGTCTGGGGAATGTGGCGAAGAAGGTTCCGGGCGCGTTTCCCGATTCTACGACGAGATAGCTGCGGCCGGATCTGCCGAGGAAATATCCGGCCTGGAGTCCAGCGGGGCCGGCCCCCACGATAAGATATTCGATTGAAACGTCCGATATACCCGACACGTCTGGTACGTCGCTCGGCACTTTTAATCTCCTGCCCTCTTGCGAGTGGAGAATTGAACGCTACTTGATTCTTCAACCGGTATGACACCCCGTCATCACGTGAGGTGCGTCACAATCGCCCCTGAGCGCCTGGCGCCGAATCGGGCGATACCGTGATGCCGATAAAACACGCACCCCGCCGGATTTCCCGCGTGGCTCGAACGCGACCCCGGTGGCCCGCCGAGAGCTCACCGAGAGTGGAGACGAAATGGAAATATCGGCCGAGTCGCCTTTCCCGCAACGACTGCTCGACTCGCTCCGTGACAATCAGGACACCCCCGCGTTCGAATTCCGGTCACATGAGATCTCGCGCGGTGAGGTGCTGGCCCTGATCGGCCGGTGCGCCGCGGGCCTGCGGGCGGCGGGCCTGGGCCGCGGGTCGTCCGTCGCGGTGACCACCGCAGTTACCCCGGAGGGCTTCGCGGCGCAGATCGCGGCCCATGTCCTGGGGTGCCGGGTGACCGGCCTGCGTCCCGGGCTGCCCCTGGGCCAGCTGGCCCATGTGCTGTCCCTCGGCGTGGACGCCGTACTGGCCGATGAGTCCACCGCCCTGCCCGACCTGCTGGCCGCCGCGGGCGGCACCCCGGTGCTCCGTCTCCGTACCGATCTGCTGGACCCGCACCCGGAGCCCGCCGGACTCACCGTACGGGGCCGCCCGGACGACATCGCCCTAGTCAACCTGACCAGCGGCAGCACCGCAGCGCCCAAGGGCTGTGCGCAGACCTACCGTTCGCTGACCGCCCACTGGTCCTGGCAGCCGGCCCGCTGGACCGAGGAGACCAGCCGGCTGGCGGCCGGCTACCGGCGCTATCTGCTGTTCGGGACGCTGACCAGCGCCGTGATCTTCGAGAACCTCGGGCTGTGCCTGATCGGGGGCGGTACCGCTGTCATCCCCGACCTCCCCCTGGAGTTCCCGCAAGTCTTCGAGCGGTACGGCATCACCGCCTGCCTCATGACCGTCCCCCGCCTCTACCAGGTGCTCGACGTACTGCGCAGCACCGACATCGACGTCAGCACCCTGCGCGCCCTCACCGTCGCCGGATCGCCGCTGGCACCGCACCGGCTCGCCGAGGCCCGCGACCGCCTCGGCCCAGTGGTGTACCAGGCGTACGGCCAGACCGAGACCGGCGTCCTCACCCGGCTCGCCCCCGACGACAAGGCACTCGACTCCGTCGGCCGCCCCTGCGACGGCGTACGGATCGAGATCCGGGACGACGATAACCGGCCACTGCCCGTCGGGCGGACCGGCGAGATCTGGGCCCGTACCGACTACGCCATGGCGGGCTACTGGCAGGACGAGGACCAGACCCGCGATGTCCTGCGCGACGGCTGGGTCCGCACCCAAGACCTCGGCCACCTCGACCGCGACGGCTACCTCCACCTCACCGGACGCGCCCGGGACGTCATCATCGTCAACGCCATCGTCCACTACGCCGGGCCCATCGAACGGGCCCTCGCCGCCCACCCCGACGTCGACCAGGCCTATGTGGTCGGCGCCCCCGACGACCATACCGGCGAGGCCGCCCACGCCTTCGTCGTCCCCCGCACACTCGGCCACATCCCCGACCCCGACGCCCTCCGCGCCCGCGTGGCCGCCGTCCTGGGCGCCGCCGCCGTCCCGGCCACGATCACCGTCATCCACTCCGTCCCCACGGCCCCCGGCGGCAAGCCCGACAAGCGCGCCCTCATCCCGCACGCCCGCTGACTGTGTGCGGTTCCTGTCCTGGGGCCAGGAGCTTCAGCGTGATCTGGCGAGGAACCCCGGGCGTTTCACGACTCCGTTGGGAAATCCGCGAACTGGCTTCGCGGGCCCTCTGCGGTTGCCATGATCGTTCTGTTCGTCGGAGCGAAGGGTGTGGCTGGGTGTCGCTGGAGTCTCGGGACGATGGTGTCAGGCCTCACCGACACAGGAGGTGCGCGGCGCCCCGGCCTGCGCCGTCGACCCCGTGCCTCGCCGGATTCACCTCCGGCGGCGAGTATCCGTCTGCTTCGGATGCCCGGCACCGGCGCGGGTGATCCATAAAGTACGGCGCGCGTCGTCGATCGCGTACCCAGACGCGGCCACCTCCGGTGATCTCATACTGCCACTGCTCAAGTGCGGCACCACTCACTTTTACGACCCCGAGAGCTCCCTTAAGGGGATGTTGACGCTGATCCACGTGGCGCGGTTCGCCAGTGATGGCGACCCAAGCACGGTCCAGGTTCTCCGGTACCTGATTCAGCAACAGTTGCCAGCCGTTGAAGGCCTGTCGGTCGGCTGCGCGCACGGTCCAGGGACGCGGCCGGGAGATCTCCTGCCCGCGGCCGCTCATCCGGCATCCTCTTGTGGTCGGGCAAGGTCCGGGCCATCACCGGGGAACGGCCCCTGCAGGTCACGGGCCAGCTCGGGATCGGTCCAGACCTCGGCGGTCGCCCGCCAGGATGCGAGGTTGCGGGCGAACGGGAGCAGGAGCCCCGTGTCCGCGCCCGCGACCAGGTCTGCCAGAAGCTCTCGTACACACTGTGTGCGCTCCGTCTCGGGGAGCCAGTGCAGCCAGGGCAGCTCTTCGGCGAGAAGTTCCTCGGCCAAGTCCGGGTGCCGACGAGCCAGGACAGAGAGCGAGCGCGCGGCGATCCCGAGACCGGCAGCCGTCGCTTCGAAACGCTCGGCCCGCATCAGTACGAGGTTTTCCTCGTCCCGACGCTCAAGTATCACGTCGGCGTCGTCGAGCGAGGGCAGGACCTGCGTGGGACCCCGCAGGAACACACTGTAGGAGAAGGTCTGGACAGCCATGCCTCCAGGATATCTGAACTACTTCAGATCCGCTCGCTCCCGGAGTGTCGTACACCTGCCCCGTCGCGCCGGGACAGAGCCGATACCCGGACGACGGCGACCAACAAGGCCGCGGAGCCAGGCCCGGTCCACCCGGTGCACCACGACGGTCTCCTCAGGCACCGGCGTCCCGGGTGAACGCGCCATTGGTGACCACGACCGCATGGTCCGCCCCGTGGACGGCTCACGCGTGGAGGACGTGGCCCACGACATGTCAAACCGACCGTGTCCGGCGCATGAAGGCTCGCGTCAGCGGGCTGACGTACAGCGCGAGCAGAGGTTCACGAGCCGGCCGGCGCGTCGGTCGCGGTGACCGGGCGCCAGCCCAGGTGTGTGGACAGGACCATGGTGCTGGACGGCTGGCCGAAGGGTGCGAGCCGGTCGATTACCGCCTCGAAACCCGCCATGGAGCCGGCCGCGACCTTCAGGAGACAACACGCGTCCCCGGTGACACGGTGAATCTCCCGCACCTCCGGCCACTGCGCCACCGCCGGGTCGCGCAGCACACACCGCGCCCCGTAGCAGGACATCCGGATGAACGCCACGACCACCCAGCCCGCCCGCGTCAGGTCCACCCGGGCGTGGTAGCCGCTGATCACACCCGACTCCTCGAGACGGCGCACCCGCTCCGCCACCGCGGGCGGCGACAGATGCACCCTGCGGGACAGCTCGCTGAAGGAGAGCCGCGCATTCGCCTGGAGCTCCGCCAGCAGCTCCCAGTCCATGTCGTCCATGTAAACCTTCCGAGTGAAAGGCGATCCTGCCATACACCGCCGGGATCAACGGCAATTGGACTCCAGGACCGTCGGACCGGCATTCCGCTCACCGGCTTCCCACGGAATCATGAAGTGACTCGGCATGCACAGCCGACACGGAGGACCGAAGAGAGCCGCAAGGCCACGGAGAGGGGAAGCCGGTGGACGCCTCAGATCTCCGGCCGACAGCGCGACCGTCGTCCGAACGAGAACGCTCCGAGCACAGCGAGGGAAGCGGGGGCACGCCGACCCTGGAGTTCGCCGAGGGGGTTCCTTACGACAGGTACGTGCACGCCAGCACACTGCACAGCCTCCAGCAGACGCTGAGCGACGACACCGGCGAGATGTCCTTCCTGATGATCAGCCAGGTGATGGAGCTGTACTTCGGGCTCACCCGCTACGAGCTGCGCGAAGTACAGCGGCTGCTGCGCGAGGACGACGTCTGGGGCACACTCCTTCCGCTGCGCAGGGCCGCGCTGCACATCGAGGCGCTCAACGCGGGATGGCACGGGCTGCGCTGGATGACGCCCGCCGACTTCAACCGCTTCCGCGACCTGCTCGGCGACGCCTCGGGCTTCCAGTCCGCGATGTACCGGCAGCTGGAATTCCTGCTGGGCCTGAAGACGGCCTCGCTCATCCGGCCGTTCAGACGGCAGCCCGACGTGCACGCCGAGCTGGCCGGGGCACTGCGCTCCCCCAGCCTCTGGGACGACGTCATCGCCCTGCTGGCCCGGCAGGGCCACGACATCCCCGCCGATCTGCTCCACCGGGACTTCACCGAAGAGCACCGGTCCCATCCCGTGGTCGAGGCCGCCTGGGTGGAGATCTACCGCGACGCGGGACCGGACAACCATCTGCGGCTCCTCGGCGAGGCGCTGACCGAGGTGGCCGAGCAGTTCGGTGACTGGCGCTACCAGCACCTGAAGTCCGTGCAGCGGGCCATGGGAGCCAAGGCCGGCTCGGGCGGCTCCGAGGGCCTCGGCTGGCTCCAGCGCAGTATGGCCCGGGTGGTCTTCCCCGAACTCTGGTCGGCCCGCACCTTCATGTAGGGGAGCCCGAAAGCGATGACCACCACGCTGACAACCGAAGGAGCGGGCGCGGAAGAGGCGCAGGCGCGGCGGCTGGACAGAGCCGACCCGGGCAGCCGTGACCTCTTCCACATCCCGCCCGCCGACGGCGGCCGGTATCCCGAGGCCGCCTACTTCGCGGGCAACTCCCTGGGCCTGCAGCCCAGGGCCACCCGTGGCGAACTGCTCGACGACCTGGACGACTGGGCGCGCCTGGGTGTCGAAGGCCACCTGGAGGGGCGCCGCCCCTGGCTGCCCTACCACGAACTCCTCACCGGACCCGCCGCCCGCCTGGTCGGCGCCCTGCCCGCCGAGACCGTCGTCATGAACTCCCTGACGGTCAATCTGCACCTGCTGATGGTGTCGTTCTACCGGCCGCGCGGGGCGCGGGTCCGGATCGTCGTCGAGGACAGTGCCTTCCCGTCCGACAGCTACGCCGTGCGCAGCCAGGCCCGCTTCCACGGCCTCGACCCGGACCAGGCCGTGGTGCGGCTGCGGCCACGTCCCGGCGAGGACGTCCTCCGGGCCGAGGACGTCACCGGCTTCCTGGCGGACCAGGGGCACACCGTCGCCCTCGTCATGCTCGGCGGTGTCAACTACCTCACGGGACAGTTCATGGACATCCCCGCGATCACGGCCGCGGGCCGGGCGGCGGGGGCGGTCGTCGGCTGGGACCTCGCCCACGCCGTGGGGAACGTACCGCTGCGGCTGCACGACTGGGGCGTGGATTTCGCAGCCTGGTGCTCGTACAAGTACCTCAACTCCGGGCCCGGCGCCCTCGCCGGGGCGTACGTCCACGAACGGCATCTCGGCGATCGGGGTATCCCGCGCTTCGAGGGCTGGTGGAGCACCGAGCCCGCCACCCGCTTCCTGATGGACCCGGTCTCCCGGCCCCCGGCCACAGCCGACGCATGGCAGATATCCAACCCGCCGATCTTCTCGATGGCCCCGGTACGCACTTCCCTCGACCTGTTCGACAAGGCCGGGATGGACACGCTGCGCGAGCGCAGCCTCCGGCTCACCGGCCATCTGGAGACCCTGCTCGGCCGGATCACCCCCACCACCCGGCCGGTCACCGCGATCACCCCGCGCGATCCGCGGCAGCGCGGCTGCCAGCTCTCCCTGCGCGTCGCGGGGGCGAGTGAGATCGCGCGGCGGCTGCGCCACCGGCACGGCGTCATCGCCGACGTCCGCGAGCCGGACGTCATCCGGCTCGCCCCCGTACCGCTGTACTCGACGTACCACGACTGCTGGCGCGCCGCCGACGCGCTGGCCCGGGAAGTGGCGGAGGACGCATGACCGACCCTACGACGGAGAACGAACAAGAGGTCGCCGTGGTCGGTGCCGGTCTGGCCGGCTGCCTCCTGGCCTGCTTCCTCGCCCGCCGCGGCCACCGGGTCGCGCTCTACGAGCGCAGGCCCGACCCGCGCACCGGTGCCGCCGAGCGCGGCCGGTCCATCAACCTCGCGCTGTCCGAACGCGGCCTGGACGCGCTGCGCCGGATCGACCTGGAGGAACGCGCCATGGCGGACGCCCTGCCGATGCGCGGCCGCATGATCCACCCCGTGGCCGGCCCCCTGGACTTCCAGCCGTACAGCAGGGACGGCGACCGGGCGATCAACTCGATCAGCCGGGCCGCGCTCAACGACGCGCTGCTCGACGCCGCCGAGTCCGCCCCCGGCGTGAAGATCTTCTTCAACCACCGGCTGACCGGGCTCGACCCGGACACCGGCGAGATGCGCCACGAGACACCCGAGGGCACGGTACGCGTCACCGCGCCGGTGATCATCGGGGCGGACGGCGCGGGGTCCGTCGTACGCGGCCAGTTGCTCGCGGCAGGCGTCCTGGAGGAGAACCTGGACTTCCTCGACTACGGCTACAAGGAACTGGCCATCCCGGCCGCGCACGGGGATTTCGCCCTCGACCCCGGCGCCCTGCACATCTGGCCGCGCGGGACATCGATGATGATCGCGCTGCCCAACCCCGACAGGTCCTTCACCTGCACCCTGTTCTGGCCGGCCGGCGGCCCGGCGGGCTTTGCCTCGCTCACCAGCCCGGCCGCCGTCGAACGGCACTTCCGCGAGCACTATCCCGACCTGCCACCGCTCGCCCCCGCCCTGGTCGAGGACTACCTGAGCAACCCGGTCGGCCGGCTCGGCACCGTGCGCTGCGGGCCCTGGCAGGTGAACGGCACCGTCGCGCTGCTAGGGGACGCCGCGCACGCGATCGTGCCGTTCTACGGGCAGGGTGCGAACTGCGCGTTCGAGGATGTCGCCGAACTCGACCGGTGTCTGGCGGAGACCGGCGACAGCTGGCGGCTCGCGCTGCCCCTGTTCGAGCAGCGGCGCCGGGAGAACACCGAGGCGATCGCGCGGATGGCGCTGGCCAACTTCGTGGAGATGCGGGACCGGGTCGCCTCGCCGTGGTTCCAGCTCGGCAGGCGGGCCGAGCACGCGCTGGAACGGGCGTTGCCCGGGGTTTGGCTCTCGCGCTACGAGCTGGTGTCCTTCTCGACGATGCCGTACGCGCGGGTCGCGCGGCGGGTACGGCGGCAGCGGCTCGCCCTGGCGGGCGTGGCGGCGGCGTTGGCCGCGGTCGCGGTGGGGCGGGTGCGGGCCGGTGGCCGGGTTGTGCCCACCCTCCCCCATGGCCTCAAGGGCATGGGAGGTGCCCCCGTCGCCTTGCGGAACGCCTGCCCACAACCAGGTGACATCCCGGCCCGTCCGGCGTTCGAGGACCTGGGGGTCCCCCCACGCCCGCAGGGCGTCGGGGGCGGGTCCGGGGGCGGAGCCCCCAGTTTCGGGAAGATGGGGGCACCTCCTGGGGGCACCTCCTGGGGGCACCTCCCGGCCGAAGGCCGGGGGAGGTAGCTGGGGGAGAGTCAGGGGAAAGGAAAACGCATGAGCGGCAGCACACTGTGGCACCCGAACCTGCTCGCCGGGCAGCCGGCCCCCGAAGGGCCCGGAGCACTGCGCAACTACATCGGCGGCGCCTTCACCGGCGGAACGCAGACGTTCGCCAAGACCAGCCCCGTCACCGGCGAGGTCATCGCCGAAGTCGCGGAGGCCGGCGCCGCCACCGTCGACGCCGCCGTATCGGCGGCCCGCACCGCACTGCGCGGCCCCTGGGGCCGGATGAGCGAGCAGGAGCGGGCGGTCGTGCTGCGCCGCGTGGCCGACGCCCTGGAACGCCGCTTCGACGACATGGTCGCCGCCGAGGTGGGAGACACCGGTAAGCCGGTCGGCCAGGCCCGCACGCTGGACGTGCCGCGCGGGGCCGCGAACTTCCGGGCGTTCGCCGACATGGTGACCAGCGCGCCGACGGAATCCTTCACCACGGCCACCGCCGGCGGCGGCCGGGCGCTGAACTACGCGGTTCGCAAACCGGTCGGCGTGGTCGCGGTCATCGTGCCCTGGAACCTGCCGCTGCTGCTGCTCACCTGGAAGGTCGCCCCGGCTCTCGCCTGCGGCAACACCGTTGTCGTCAAACCGTCGGAGGAGACGCCGTCCTCGGCGACGCTGCTCGCCGAGGTGATGGCGGAGGCAGGAGTGCCCGACGGGGTGTTCAACCTCGTGCACGGCTTCGGCCCCGGCTCCGCCGGAGAGTTCCTGACCCGGCATCCCGGCGTGGACGCGATCACCTTCACCGGTGAGTCGGCCACCGGCAGCGCCATCGCCAAGGCCGCCGCCGACGGGGTGAAGGCGGTCTCCTTCGAGCTGGGCGGCAAGAACGCGGGGCTGGTCTTCGCCGACGCCGACCTCGATGCGGCGGTGGAAGGCTCGGTCCGTTCCTCCTTCACCAACGGCGGCCAGGTGTGCCTGTGCACCGAGCGGCTCTACGTGCAGCGGCCGCTCTTCGAGGAGTTCGCCCGGCGGCTCGCCAAGCGGGCCGGGGAGCTGCCGTTCGGCTGGCCCGCCGAGGAGACCACCGGCACCATGCCGCTGATCTCCCGCGGCCACCGGGAGAAGGTGCTCGGGTACTACGACCTGGCCCGTGCCGAGGGCGCGACCGTCCTGGCCGGCGGCGGTGTGCCCGTCTTCGGCGATGCCCGCGACCAAGGCGCGTACATCCGGCCGACGGTACTCACCGGGCTCGGCCCGCAGGCCCGCACCAACCGGGAGGAGATCTTCGGCCCGGTCTGCCACATCGCCCCGTTCGACGACGAGGACGAGGCGTTCGCTCGTGCCAACGACAGCCCGTACGGCCTGGCGGCGACCGTGTGGACCCGGGATGTGGGCCGGGCACACCGGGCGGGGGCGGCGCTGGACGCGGGTCTGGTCTGGGTCAACACCTGGTTCCTGCGGGACCTGCGCACCCCGTTCGGCGGGATGAAGGCATCGGGGGTGGGCCGCGAGGGCGGTGTCCACTCGCTCGCGTTCTACACCGAACTCACCAACGTCTGCGTGGAGATGTCATGACGGGCGCGAGGAAGACGGGCGCGAGGACCGTCGCCGGCAAAGCGGCGACGCGGGGCCGCTTCCCGCATGTCAGGGTCGCTGGCGGCTTCGCCTTCGTCTCGGGCACGAGCAGCCGCCGCCCCGACAACACGATCGCGGGCGCCGAGGCCGACGCCATGGGCACCACAGCCCTCGACATCCGCGTACAGACCCGGGCGGTCATCGAGAACATCCGCGACATCCTGCACGAGGTCGGCGCCGGCCTCGCCGATGTCGTGTCGCTCACGGCCTACCTCACCACCATGAACGACTTCGGCGGCTACAACGAGGTCTACGGCGAGTACTTCGACGAGTCGGGCCCCGCCCGCACGACCGTGGCCGTCCACCAGCTTCCGCACCCCCACCTGCTGATCGAGATCCAGGCCGTAGCCGTACTGCCCGTATCGGAAGGAGCGACACGATGACCGCAGAACCGATCAGTTTCCCCGGCTGGCTCGCCGCCAACGAGCACCTGCTCAAGCCACCCGTCAACAACAAGCAGATGTTCCCCACGGGCTCGGACTTCATCGTCATGGTCGTGGGCGGCCCGAACCAGCGCACGGACTTCCACGTCGACCCGTACGAGGAGTTCTTCTACCAGGTCAAGGGCAACATGCACATCAATGTGGTGACGGAGGAGGGGCCGGGCACCGTCCACATCCGCGAGGGCGAGATGTGGGTCCTGCCGGGCAACACACCGCACTCACCGCAGCGGCCCGAGCCCGGTTCCATCGGGGTCGTCCTCGAGCGGGTCCGGGAGGAGGGCACCCTGGAGAAGTTCCAGTGGTACTGCCAGGAATGCGGGCACCTGCTGCACGAGGCGGAGTTGCAGGTACGCGACATCGTCAGCGACCTGCCGCCGGTCTTCGAGGCGTTCTACAACGACGAGGCGGCCCGCGACTGCGGCGCCTGTGGCGCGCTCCACCCGGGCAAGGGCTGATGGGCACCCCGGCCGCCCCGGCCACCCCGGCCACCCCGGTCATCGATGTGCACACGCACGTCGTCCCCAAGGGGTGGCCCGATCTGTCGGCCGCGTGCGGCGGCTCGGACTGGCCTTGGCTGCGGGTCGACTCCGAACGCGAAGCCATGATCATGATCGGCGAGAGCGAGTTCCGTCCGGTCGGGGCCGAGTGCTGGGACGCGCGGACCCGGCTCGACGACATGGCCAAGGACGGGGTCGATCTCCAGGTCGTCTCCCCCACCCCGGTCTTCTTCTCCTACGAGCGCCCCGCCGGCCAAGCGGTCAAGATGGCCCGCATCTTCAATGACCTGACCCTGGAATGCGTGGCGGACGGAGGCGACCGGCTCATCTCCTTCTGCCAGGTGCCGTTGCAGGACCCGGACGCCGCCTGCGCCGAGCTGGACCGCTGCCTCGCGGCCGGCCACGCCGGGGTGGAGATCGGCAACCACGTCGGCGACCGCGATCTGGATGACGCCGGCGTCGTCACCTTCCTCCAGCACTGCGCCCAGGTCGGCGCACCGGTCTTCGTCCATCCCTGGGACATGCCGGCCTCGCCCCGGCTCGACCGCTGGATGGCCCGCTGGCTGACCGGTATGCCCGCGGAGACGCATCTGTCGGTGCTCGCCCTCATCCTCGGCGGCGTCCTGGACCGGGTACCCGAATCGCTGCGACTGTGTTTCGCGCACGGCGGAGGCAGCTTCCCGTTCTGGCTCGGCCGTGCCGACAACGCCTGGCACCGGCGCGGCGACATCGTACGCGGCCGCTCCGAACACCCGCCCAGTCACTACATGAACCGGTTCTTCGTCGACTCGGTGGTCTTCGACCCGGCCGCGCTGCGCCTGCTCGTGGACGTGTGCGGCGAGGACCAGGTGGTCCTGGGCAGCGACTACCCGTACCCTCTCGGCGAACGCCCGGCCGGTCAGGTGATCCGCGCCGCCGATCACCTGACCGGCAGCCAGCGGACGAAGCTGCTGTCGGGCAACGCGCTGCGTTTCCTGGACAGGCCGTTGTACGACCCGTCGCACAAATGACCTTGCCTCTTGACGCCACGACGCGGGCTGCCCGACACTCTCGGCCCGGTGACACCGGCGCCGTCACCCGGCCCGCCAGGAAGGAAGGGCACCGTGAACTGGACCGGCGGCGCAGATGCCGCGCCGGGCCCTGAAGCCGGTGGAATTGCGGGCTCGTAGAGGTATTTTCTTCCGCAACGCGGCTAGGCGTCCCAACATGACGGATTCCACAGCATCTCAGAAGGAAATCGACTTGGTCGGCGGGCGGCCGCGAGCCGACGTCGAGCAGGCGTACGGCGCACTGGAAGCCTCGGCGGGGGCAGCGCAGAGTCAGACCCAGTTCTCCCGCGGCGCCCTGACCGGATACGTGTGGGCGCTCGGGCGCGCCACCGCCGCGCCGGTCACCGGCGCGGACTCCCATGGCGCGCCCGACCTGTGCTGCTCACCTCGGAGGTGGACGCCGCCCTGGTGCAGTTGGCGGACCAGAGTCTGCGGACGGTCCCGCGCGACTACATCCGCGGCGTCCACGACGCCATCGCCTGGGTCTGCGGATACAGCGACGACCTGCCCTCCGGGGAGACGACCGCGGGAACGACATGATCGAGCGGGACGGGGCCCGGATTCGGCGAGGTCTTCGGGGACCAGCCGTATGGAGAACCCGAGCCCGGACTACGGGGGCTGCGCCTGGGCAGAGGTGTGCACGCCGTCACTCGTTTCTGGTGGTTTCGGGGCCGGTGATCCGCTCTGCGTCTGTACACCCAGCATTTACGGCGTCGGCACGACTGAGGAGCAGGTCCGGTTACGGACCCGTACTCGTAGGGGGAAAAGACGACGATACGGGTGAACGAATCCGTTCCGGGCCCCGTACCACTGTGCGCACCCTGGCAGCCCGCCCGGCCCCGTGCCGTGTTCCAGCACTGCCGCAGCCCGCTACCGTGAGGATCACCCGATGAGCGATCAGAACAGCTTCACCCTGCAGGCCCTGCCCGACGGCGCGGCAGGAGTCCAACTGGTGCTCCGACTGAGCTGGGAAGACCTCGGCGCCCTGGGCCGGGAGGCCGGCCGCCTGGCGGCTCAGCGGCACCGTCCCGTCAGCCTCGACGAGGCCGCGGTCCACGCCCTGCGCAGCTGGTCCACCCCCACCGCACCTCCCGTGCCCGCGCCCGCCGCCGTGGCCCCGCCCGCGGAGCCCCAGGCGAAATCCTGGAGCGAGGCGACCATCGCACCGTCCCCCAGGCCTCTCACCATCAGCCCGCCCTCCGACCAGGTCCGGCAGCCGGTCCAGAACACAGGCGGATCAGCCCCCGCCTCCGCTACGGCCGCCAACTCATGGCCGAGCGCGGCCGTCAGCGATGAACGCGCACGCCACGCCGCGTCACCCATGGAACATTCGACGCCCCCTGTCACATCCCTGGCCGGACGGTCGGCGGGGACGGCCGGCTGAGGCGGAGTCCGGCCGTTCACCGATGTTGCATACGCCACGCGTTGTACGGCCGGGCCGGAGCGTCTCCGCGGACAAGACCTGTTCTACTTGGGGTTTGGCCCCGACGGACAACTTGATCGCTGGAGGCGGACATGGCAGGAGTACGACCGCAGGAGTTGATCACTCGTCTCCTGCAGAAAGTGGTTGATGCCGAGGTAGCGACGGAGAGTTGCCCGCAGTGGCTGCTGCGCCCGGGCAAGGCCGAGTGCGCAGGGGCGTGGTCGGCGATCAGCCGAATCTACGCGGCCCTGACCGACCTTGAGCTGCCCGAACTCTCCCCACCGCGCGAACGCCGGCGCCTGGACGTGGTCCTGGCGTACGCCGACGGCAGTCACCAGGTGCTGGAAGTCGACGAACGGCAGCACTTCACCACCGCCAGAGCGATCAGCCTGGCCCACTACCCGGAAACCACGCCCCTGGGCTACAACCGCAAGGCATGGGCGGGCCGCTGTCAGGCGCTGGCCGGACGTGAGCCCGGTGGAAAATTCGCGGCGGCCTGCCCGCCCTTGTTCCCCGGCGGTGGCGGGCGTCATCGCCAGCGTGCGTTTCGTGACGCCCTGGCCGACCTGCTTCCTCCCGAGCACGGCTGGCACCCCACTGTGCGCATCAGCGACTCCGAGGCCACGGGCGTGGCCTACGGCGGAGATCCGGCCGGCGGGCTGCGTACGTTGCTGGCGGACCGGGGGGTTCCCACCGCGGCGCTGGCCGGCTGAACAGGCCCGGTACATATTCAGGTTCCCCTCCGGGACCGTGCCCGCGGTGTCGGCGATCATCGCCGGGCTGAAGAAGCGCGGCTACACCATCGTCACCGTGTCCCAGCTGCTGGCGCCGGCCAAGACCGAGCCCGGAATGGTCTACCGGCCCTGACCGGCCCGCTCAGATGGCCTTGCCGGGGTTGAGGATGTTGTGCGGGTCGAGGGCGGACTTGACGCGGTGGTGGAGCGCCAGGGTGTCGGGGCCCAGTTCGTCGGCGAGCCACTGGCGTTTGAGGGTGCCGACGCCGTGCTCGCCGGTGAGGGTGCCACCGAGGCGGAGAGCGGTGGCGAAGATGTCGGAGGCGGCGGCCCAGGCGGCTTCCGGGATGTCGGGGAGGGCTGGGTCGATGACGAGGATGGGGTGGAGGTTGCCGTCGGCTGCGTGGGCGAGGGTGAAGACGGGGACGCCGTGGGCGGCGGAGATGGCTTCGATGGAGCGGACCGCTTCAGCGAGTTGTGAGCGGGGTACGGCGATGTCCTCGATGAGCGGGCGGCCGAGGCGTTCGAGGGAGGGGAGAGCGAGGCGCCGGGCGGCGAGGAGAGCCTCGGCCTCGACCGGGTCGCCGGTGATGTCGAGGGAGGCGGCGCGGCCTTCCAGGACCCGGGCGACGTGCGCGGCCTCTTCCGCCGCGCCCGCGCCGTCGCACTGGACGAGGAGGAGCGCGGCGCCCCGGGCACGCAGGTTCGAATCCTGGGCCCCGTCGATGGCGGCGAGGACGGGCCCGTCCAGGAGTTCGGCCATGGCGGGCTCGATACGGGCGGCGGTGATGGCGGTCGCGGCGGCGGCAGCGGCGGCGAAGCTGGAGAAGTAGGCAGCCAGCGTGGCGGTCGCGACGGGGATCGGGCGGAGCCGGACGGTCGCGGCGGTGATGACGGCGAGGGTGCCCTCCGATCCGGTGAGCAGGGCCGTGAGGTCGTAGCCGGTGACGCCCTTGACGGTCCGCCGGCCGGTGCGGATGACGGTGCCGTCGGCGAGGACGGCGTCGAGGCCGAGGACGCTGTCGCGGGTGACACCGTACTTGGCGCAGCGCAGACCGCCCGCGTTGGTGGCGATGTTGCCGCCGATGGTGGAGATGGCGGCGCTGGCCGGGTCGGGGGCGTAGCGCAGGCCGTGCGCGGCGGCGGCGCGGTCGAGGTCGGCGGTGATGACGCCGGGCTCCACGACGGCGAGTTGGTCGTCCGGGGAGAGCTCGACGATGCGGTTCATCCGGGCGAGGTCGAGGACGAGGGTGCCCTCGGGGGCGGTGGCCGCGCCGGAGAGGCCGGTGCCGGCGCCGCGTGGGACGACCGGCACACGGAGGGCGTGGGCGTGCCGGAGGGTGGTCCTCACGTCGTCGGGGTGTTCGGCGTGGACGACGGCGAGGGGCTGGCCGTCGGGGCGGGCGCCGGAGCGGTCGGTGGCGTACGGGGCGGTGGCGGCCGGGTCGGTGGTGAGGCGGTCGGGGGCGAGGTCGCGGGCGAGAAGGCCGAGGAGCCGGGCGGCGGCGGTGGCTTGTCCGGTGGGCTGGTGGGTGATGCTCACGCGGGCTCCTGGGCTTGCGCCCACGCGCGGAGCGCGGAGGTGCCGATGACGAGCAGGGCGGTGTCCTCCTGGGGCGCGTGGACGGGGGCGCACTGGATGTCGCGGAAGTGGCGCTCCAGGGGGTTGTCGCGGGTGAGGCCGGGGTTGCCGAGGAGGCGGAGGGCGGTCTGGACGGCGGTGGTGGCGTGCCGGGTCGCGAGGATCTTGGCGGCGAGGGCCTGCTCGGGGGCGTAGGTGGGGTCGCCGAGGTCGGCGCGCTGGGCGCCGCCGTGAATGAGCTGGTCGGCGCTGTCGAGCAGGAGCTGGATCTCGCCGGCGGCCTGGCGGAAGCGTTCGGTGCGGGCGACGGGGTGGCCGAGGTTGGCGGGCACCCGTTCGTGGGCGAAGCGGTGGAAATACTGCTGGGCGGCCCGGGCGACACCGAGGTAGAGGGCGGCGAGGGGGAGGTGGAGCAGGGCGCCGGCGCGGTTGTCCTGTTCGGCGGCGGGGCCTTGGGCCGCGACGTTGATGATGCTGTCGGCGGGGATCTCGACGTCGTGGAACGCGATGTCGTGGCTGCCGCTGGCCCGCAGGCCGAGGTGGTCCCAGCGGCGGGTGATCTCGATGCCGGGGGCGTCGCCGGGGACGGCGAAGGTGCCGACACGGGGTTCGGGCTCATCGGTGGTGGCCCACACCAGGTACCAGGCCAGGCCCTCCGAACCGGTGACGAAGCGCTTGGCGCCGCTGATGGCCCAGCCGTCCGCGGTGCGGCGGGCGGTGGTGGCGGGGAGGCCGCCCCGGGCCGGGGACCCCAGGTCGGGCTCTACGCGGGCGTGGTTGAGCAGCGCGGGACCCACGGCGGAGCGGGCCAGCACCTCCGAGTAGAGGCGGTCGGGCCAGTGCGGCCGGCGGCCCTGCATGTTGTGGACGTTGAGCGTCATGGCGACGATCAGGGCGGTGGACGGGTCGCCTTCGCCGAGGGCGGCGAAGATTCGGGCGGTGTCGCTGATGCCCAGGCCGGGGCCGCCGTACTGGCTGCCGACGGTGGCGGTGAGCAGCCCGGCGTCGTAGGCCGCCTGGATGCCGGCGGCGGGGAAGGCGGCGGTGCGGTCGTAGGTCTCGGCGGTGGCGGCGAGTTGGCTGGTGACCTCGGGGAGGCGCCTGAGGTCGGGAACGGGGAACTTCACCGCTACGGGAGTTGTCGTCATGAGGCGAGGGCCTTGCGGAGGTCGGAGTTGAGAACGTCGGTCCAGAAAGTGGAGACGTCCAGGTGCTTGGGGAGCGCGCCGAGCGCATCGAAGGCGTCGGCGACCTGCTGCTCGGAGACGATGGCGGCCTTGGTGGTGAGGCCGATCGTGGTCGGCCGCTGCTGCTCGCCCGCCTTGTACTGGCTGAGCGCCTCGCTCACCGACTGGTGGGTGGTGGTTGCGGTCACCTTGGCGTAGTCCGTCTCGTGGCCGTTGCGGATGTACGCGTAGCCCTTGTTGACCCGGGCGAGGAGGTCGGCGAGGGCGGCGCGCTTGGCGGCGCTCGCGATGGTCTTGTCCGAGGCCTCCCAGTTGAAGTTGCCGGAGAGGATGTCCGCGCCGGAGCCGATGGTGGTGGCGCCCTGCCCGTGTGCGGCGATGATCGAGTTGCCGTAGGAGGCGAGGGCGTCGATGGAACCGCCGTTCAGGGCGGCGAGCCCGGCGTCCGGGAGGAGCGGGACGGCCTTGATGTCGGACCACTTGAGACCCGCCTGCTTCAGCAGCTCGTAGAGGAAGTACTCGGCGGTGGTGTTCTTGACGTAGCCGACCTTCTTGCCCTTGAGCTGGGCCATGCTGGTGATCTTCGAGCCCTTGGGTGCGACGACCTCCTGCTGCAGGGTGGTGCCCTTCTGCACGGCCACCACCTTGAAGTTGGCGTTGCCGTCGGCGGCGGCGAAGACCGGCGGGATCTCGCTGGAGGAGGCCACGTCGAGGGCGCCGGCCCGTACGGCCTGCAGTTGCAGGTCACCGCCCTGGAAGACGCTCCACTTCACCTTGTACGGCGTCTTGTCCAGGCCCGCCAGCTTCAGTACGGCCTGGGCGCGGGCCCAGCCGGTGTCCCCGACGGCGAGGGTGACCGAGGACAGGTCCGAGCTTCCGG
This sequence comes from Actinacidiphila oryziradicis, assembly GCF_005047355.1. GTDB lineage: Bacteria > Actinomycetota > Actinomycetes > Streptomycetales > Streptomycetaceae > Actinacidiphila > Actinacidiphila oryziradicis. Next base: position 43,294 of record NZ_SUMC01000006.1, on the reverse strand, counting down.
AGGAGGCCGAGGATTTGGCGCCGGCCGAACCGCCGCAGGCAGTGAGCGCGAGAAGCAGGGTGGCGGCGGTGGCCGCCGACAGGGCCGGTCTGCGGACGCGGAACATGGCAGGTCTCCCGAGGGTAGGTGTGCGGGCGGTGCGAAGGCGGGTCAGGCGGCGGTCTTCGCCTCGCGTGCGGCGAGCTCCTGGCGGACCAGGGGCAGCACGTAGCGGGCGTAGTCGATGGCGTCGTTGAGCGGGTCGAAGCCACGGATGGACAGCAGCTCGCAGCCGATGTCGACGTAGTCGAGCAGGGCGGCGGCCACCGTCTCCGGGGAGCCGACGAGCGCGGTGGTGCTGCCGGCCGCATTGGTGGCGGTGGCCAGCGGCGTCCACAGGGCACGGTCGTGCAGGTCACCGCGGGCGGCGACCTCCAGCAGCCGCTGGGAGCCGACGTTGGCGGGGCGGCCCTGGCCGGGAGCGGGGTAGTGGTGACCGTGGTTGTTCTGGGCGCGCTGCGCGCTCTTCTGCGTTATCTCTCCGAGGATGCGGTGAGCCTTCTCCCAGGCCAGTTCGTCGGTGGGGGCCACGATGGGCCGGAACGACACCCAGATACGGGGCCGGGGGCGCCCGGCGGCGTCCGCGTGGGCGTTGACGGAGGCGATCTGCTCGGCGGTCTCCTTCAGCGGCTCGCCCCACAGGCCGAAGATGTCGCCCTGCTGCCCGCCGACCCGGTAGGCGTCGGCGGAGGAGCCGCCGACCGAGATCGGGATGGTCCCGTGGACGGGTGCCACGTCGGAGGCGAAGTCCTCGAAACGGTAGTGCTTGCCCTCGTGGGAGACGGGCCCGTCGGCGGACCAGACCTTGCGGAGGATCTGGATGTACTCGTCCGACCGCTCGTAGCGCTCGCTCTTGTTCAGGTAGTCGCCCTCGCGGCGCTGCTCCTGGTCGCTGCCGCCGGAGATGATGTGCACGGACAGCCGGCCGTTGCTGATCCGGTCGAGGGTCGCGAAGGCGCGGGCGGCGTGGGTCGGGAAGATCACGCCGGGGCGGTGGGCGAGCATCGGCTTGAGACGTTCGGTGTTGGCGGCCACGAACTGGGCGAGCTGGAGCGCGTCGGCGGACGAGGAGTGGTAGGCGACGAGCGTGTAGTCGAAGCCTCCGTCGTCCAGGGCGCGGGCGAAGCGGCGGGCGAAATCGGGTTCGATGCCCACCCCGAAGGTCGAGGTGCCGTCGGCGGCGCGGTTGGGGTGGATGGCGCTGATGAACTCAACAGGCATGGCGGGGTTCTCCTAAGCGGCGGCGTTGCCGTCGACGTTGGGTGCGGCGTTGGTTGCGGCGTCGTGCACGCCGAGCCAGGCGAGCAACTGGGTGCGCATGGCGACGAATTCGGGCGAGCCGATGTCGCGGGGCCGGGGCAGGTCGACGGTCACTTCGTGGGCGATGCCGCCCGCGTCCATGACCAGCACCCGGTCGGCGAGCAGCAGGGACTCCTCGACGTCGTGCGTGACCAGCAGGATCGAGCAGCCGTGCCGCTGCCACAGCTCCCCCACCAGCCGCTGGGCCTTGACCCGGGTCAGCGCGTCCAGGGCGCCGAACGGCTCGTCCAGGAGAAGCAGCTCGGGCTCGCGGACCAGCGCCCTGGCGAGGGAGACACGCTGCGCCTCGCCGCCGGAGAGGGTCTTGGGCCACACCCCGGCCCGCTGATCGATACCGACCTCGGCGAGGTAGCGGGTGGCCAGCGCCCGGTCGGGCTTGCCGGGCAGGCCGAGTACGACATTGCGCCACACCTTCAGCCAGGGCATGAGGCGGGGTGACTGGAACGCCGCCGAGCGGCGGCTCGGCACGGTGACCTGGCCGCTGATCTCGTCGTCGAGCCCGGCGAGGATCCGCAGCAGGGTGCTCTTGCCGCAGCCGCTCTGGCCGAGCAGCGCCACGAACTCGCCCTGCTCGATGGTGAGGTCGAGCGCGTCGATGACGGTCCGGCCGTCGAAGGCCCTGCTCAGGCCGTGGATCTCCACACTGGCGTTCTTGGTCTCGGTCAGGGTGGTCTTGCTGAGGGTCTGCTCACTCATGTGCGTCGTCACGCCCCGTCGCCGTCGAAGGAGGCCCGCCAGGTCAGCAGGCGTTTGGAGAGCAGCCGGACCACGAAGTCGCAGAGCAGCCCGAGGATCGCGTAGACCGCGAGGCAGAGCACGATCACATCGGTGCGGAAGTACTGCTGGGCGTTGCTCATCAGGTAGCCGATGCCGTTGCTGGCGTTGACCTGCTCCGCGAAGACCAGGGCCAGCCAGGCGGTGGAGAGGGCGTAGCGCAGTCCGATGAGCGCACCGGGGAGCGCGGAAGGCAGGATCACGTAGCGGATCAGCCCGATCCGGCCGAGCCCCAGCATCCGGGCGGCCTCGATGAGCTGGGAGTCGGCGGAGCGGATGCCGCCGTAGATGTTGAAGTACAGGGGGTACGTGACTCCCAGCGCCACCAGGGCGATCTTCGGGGTCTCGTCGATGCCGAACCAGACGATGAACAGCGGGATCAGGCCGACCCAGGGGATCGCCCGGAACATGCCCATGGAGGAGTCGACGACATCCTCGCCCAGCCGGAACAGCCCTGCGGTGAGGGCGAGGACGAGGGCGATCACGGCGCCGATCGCGAAGCCGGTCGCGGCCCGCTTCCCGGAGGCGACGATGGCGCTCGGGAGCTGTCCGTTGGCGGTGAGGTCCCATGCCTGGCGCAGGACGTCGACGGGCGAGGCCAGGACGCTCGTGGGCAGTAGCCCGCTCACGCCGGCGAGGTACCAGACGAGCAGCACCCCGACGGGGCCGCTGGCGCGCCGCACCGACCTGGGCACGCGGAAGCCGCGGCGGGCCTGCCGCGCGGGGCGGATGGTGAGCCGGGGGGCGGCGGTGGGCGCCGCACCGCTCGTGGCCGCGCCGGCACCCGCGGCACCGGCCCGCGTCCCCGCCGTCCCCGCGACGGCCTCCTGCGGCCCGGCACCCGGCTCCGGCCCGGCGGCGGGCTCGCCGGCGTTGCCCGGCGGTGCGGCGCCGGGGGTGACGTGCTCCTGGACTGACATCGGGGGTCCTCTCGGTCGGGGTGCGGCGGGCCGTCGGTCAGCCCGGCTGGTGGCCGGTGGCGGCGGGGCGGGCGGCGTCGGCGGACCAGGCGGACCAGGAGCCGGGGAAGAGGGCGGCGTCGGTGCCGGCGATGGCGAGGGCGGCGACCTGGTGGGCGGCGGTCACACCGGAGCCGCAGTAGACGCCGACCGGGGCGGAGCCGTCGGCGCCCAGGGCGGCGAAGCGGGCGCGGAGTTCGGCGGGCGGCAGGAAGGTGCCGTCGGGGGCGAGGTTGTCGCCGGTCGGGGCGGAGAGGGCGCCGGGGATGTGGCCGGCGCGGGGGTCGACGGGCTCGGTCTCACCCCGGTAGCGCTCGGCGGCGCGGGCGTCGAGCAGGGTGCCCTTGCGGGCCAGTTCGGCCGCCTCGTCGGCGTCGAGGGTGGGCAGCCGGCCGCCGGTGAGGGTGACGTCCCCGGGGCCGGCGGGCACGCTCTCGCCGGTCTCCAGCGGCAGCCCCGCCGTTCGCCAGGCGGCGAGCGCGCCGTCGAGCAGCGTTACGTCCTCGACGCCGGCCCAGCGCAGCAGCCACCAGGCACGGGCGGCGGCGGTGTTGCCGTTGTTGTCGTAGACCACGACCGGCCGTCCGGCGCTGATGCCCCAGCGGCGGGCCGCCGCCTGCAGCGATGCGACGCCGGGCAGCGGATGGCGGCCGCCTTCCGGCGTGGGCGGGGCGGCGAGCTCGGTGTCGAGGTCGGCGTACACGGCGGCCGGGATGTGTCCGGCGCGGTAGTGGTCGCGGCCGTGCGGGTCACCGAGGGCCCACCGTACGTCGAGGACCACGGGCGGGGCGGCGGAGCGCAGCAGGCTGTCCAGTTCGAGGGCGGTGGTGGTGATCCGGGTGGTCATTCGGTGGTCTCCGGGGTAGCGATGGCGGGGAGCGCGGGCGACAGCCGCAGCCGTTCCAGGAAGAGGACGACGGTGGCGGCGACCGTGCGGTGTGTGACGTCGTTGAGTACGTCGTGCCGTCCCCCCGCGATGCTCACCAGCTGGACGTCGGGGAAGCCGTTGTACGTGCGGCGGGCCGCGTTCAGCGGGCTGACGGCGTCGTCGCTGCCGTGCAGGGCCAGCACGGGAACGGTGACGCGGTCGAGGGCGGCGGCGGGCAGCGCGTCCGGCAGCGGTGCGGTGAGGTCGCCGCGGTGGACGCCGGGGTCGGCGTCGAGGCGGCCGCGGTGGGTCGGGCAGGCGGTGCGCAGATCGAGCTCGGCCGCCCAGTCCGCGGCAGCGACGACGGGCGCGGAGGCCGTCGCCGTGGGCAGTCCGGCCAGGATCACCGCGTCGAGGCCGGGCGCGCCCTGGGAGGCGAGGGCAGCGGCGTAGAGGGCGCCGGTGTCGGATCCGACCAGGACCTTCGGGCCGGCCAGCGCCTCGTCGAGGAGCAGTTTGGCGGCGAGTTCGGGTACCGCGGGGTCGCGGACGGCGTCGCCGAGGACCCGTACCCGGTAGGCGTCGAAAGCGAGCCGGCGGCCGAGCCGCTCGTAGACACCGCCGTGCTCGCCGCGCCCGGGCAGCACGATCACCGTCCCCCGTGGGGCCAGTCCTTCGGGTTCGTCCCAGGCGTGGACGGCAGGGTCGGAGGAGGTCATGGATCCTCTTCTCGGGAAGCAGGAAGCGACTGCCGGGCCGCGGGCACGGGTGGCACGCAGCGGTCGGCGTCGGGGGTGGGGAAGGGAGAGCGGGGCACGGCCCGATGGCGGCATGCCCGGCCGGGCTCGTGTCAGAGGCCCCGGAGGTCGCAGGGGCGTCGGCGCGGTGTGCCCGGCGGCAGCGGGGTCAGCGACAACAGGCGCTGTTGACGAGGCCGAAGTCGACCACGCGGCGTTGCGTGAGCAGCGCGCCCGCGGCGTCACGCCGCTGGGCGTCGATGGGATTCGGCGCGACCGCCGTCCCGTGCACTGTTCGCAACATGGCCCCAGGATGACTGACGCGCACCTCACACGTCCAACAACGATTCGCACTCAAAACCGATCACGATTTCTGATTGATCGGTGTTAACGTTCGGCCATGGCACACGTACTGGACATTGTGGCGCTGCGCAGCCTCATCGCGGTCGCGGACTGCGGCGGTTTCCACCGTGCCGCCGAGGCGCTGGCGCTGAGCCAGTCCGCGGTCAGCCAGCATGTGCGGCGGCTGGAGAAGACCCTGGGCCGCCCGGTGGTCGAGCGCGAGGGCCGCCGGACCCGGTTCACCTCCGACGGGGCGCTGCTGCTGGAGCAGGCCCGGCGCGTCATCGCCGTACATGACGAGGCGGTCCGCACCCTGCTCGGCGATGACGGCGACACTGTCGTCATCGGCTCGACCGAACACGCCGCCGACCAGATCCTGCCCCGGCTCACCGCCGCCGTACGCGAAGTGCGCCCGCAGTGCCGGGTACGGTTCCGGATCGACCGCTCGGCGCGGCTGGTGGAGGCGGTGGACCGGGGCACGGTGGATCTGGCGGTCTACGTCACCGAAGCCGCCGGCACCGAGGGGACACCTGTCGGCGGGCTCCCCCTGAACTGGTACGCCGCGCCGGGCTGGGCCCCGCCGGGGGCGCCCACGCCGCTTCCGCTGGTGGCCATCGAGGACCCGTGCGCGATCCGCCGCCGCGCCCTGAGCGTCCTGGCCGAACGCGGCATCGCCGCCACCGTCGTATGCGACGCCGGCTATCTCGCCGGCGTCCTGGACGCCGCCCGCGCCGGGCTGGGCGCCGCGCTGCTGGCCACGGTCGGCGGCCAGCGCCCCGACGGCCTGACCGAGCGCGGCGACCTGCCCCCCGTACCGGCGATCCGGATGAGCGCCCACGCCCGGCGGGGAGCCGACCCCGTCATGGTGGCCACCGCGATCGACGCCGTCCGGACGCTGCTCGCCGAGCCGGCGGCGCCGCGGGCAGCTGCCTGAGGGGCCGCCCGACAGCCATCGATCACTGATCGTGATCGATTCCGATCGCGAATCGTCGTTGGACGTACAAGACCGGGTCGGTCACGCTGGGCCCATGTTGCGAACCGTCGTCGTCGAGGCCTGGGTGCCGCCCGCCATGGGCCGACGACTGACGCAGCGACGCGTGGTCGACTTCGGCCTGGCCGGCGCCATGCGCTGTCGCTGCCTCTGAGCCTCTTCCCCGCTTCACATCCGGCGCGCCGCCTTCCGTTCCCCCGCCGCGTTCTCTGTGCCTGACGAGCCGTCACCCATGCGTGCCCTCACCCTCAAGGACTGCCCCATGAAGCCCAGCCGTGCCCTGCTGTCCGCCGCCTCTGTGCTCACCGCCACTGCGCTGCTGACGGCCTGCGGCAGCTCCGACGGCACCGCGAAGACCACCACCGCGGGCAAGGCCGCCGCCACCGACCTCTCCGGGATAACCCTGACCCTGGGTGACCAGGCCAACAGCCTGAAGACGCTGTTCAGCGCCGCCGGGGTCCTCAAGGGCACGCCGTACAAGGTGAAGTTCGCCGAGTTCGAGGGAGCCGCCCCGCTGTTTCAGGCCATGCAGAGCGGCGATGTGGACACCGGGTACGCGGCCGACCTGCCCTCGCTGGCCGCGATCTCCGGCGGGCTGAAGATCAAACTCGTGGAGGCGCTGAAGTCCAGCGGCGCGTCCACCGGCATCCTGACCCAGAAGGGGTCGTCCGTGAAGACCGTCGCCGACCTCAAGGGCAAGAACGTGGTTGTCTCCTCGGCGCGCGGCAGCATCGCGGAGTATCTGCTGGCGAACGCCCTGCAGCAGGCCGGGCTGAAGTACTCCGATGTGAAGGTGCAGTACGTGCTGCCCACGGCGGCGCAGGCCGCGTTCAGCTCGCAGAAGATCCAGAACTGGGCGACCTTCGGCGTCTACCAGGCCACCGCCCTGGCGGGCGGCGGACGTCAGATCGTCGACGGCCAGAACGGCCGCACCAGCGGGCTCGGCTTTGTCTCCGCCGCGAGTTCGTCGATCGCCGATCCCTCGAAGAAGGCCGCCATCGCGGACGTCCTGAAGCGCCTGGACCGCGCGGTGCGGTGGAGCGTGGCCAACAAGGACGCGTACGTGACCGCGTTCACCAAGGCAACCGGAGTCGCCCCCGCAGTGGCCGACACCGTGGTGTCGCAGGGCGCCACCACGGCGTTGCCGGTCTCGTCCGCCGTCGTGACCAAGGTGCAGGCGGTCGCCGACCTCATGCACGGCATCGGTTCCCTGCCGACCGATGTCAAGGTCGCCGACCAGGTCGACGCGAGCCTCTTCACGGGGTGAGCCCCGGGGTCGCCTGTGGCGGACTCTTTCCCCTGGCCCTCCCCCAGCTACCTCCCCCAGCCTTCGGCCGGGAGGTGCCCCCAGGAGGTGCCCCCATCGCCCTGCGGCACGCCTGCCCACAACCTGGGACAGGGGGTCTGGGGGCGGAGCCCCCAGTTTCGGGAAGGGGCGGGGAGGGGACAGCACCGCAGGCGACACCGGGCTACCGCATCGCCAGCACCGTCTCGACCGTGTCGGCCTCCCCCGCCGTCTTGTCCTCGCGGTAGCGGAGCACCCGCGCGAACCGCAGGGTCACCCCCGCCGGGTAGCGGGAGGAACGCTGGAGGCCGTCGAAGGCGACCTCGACCACCAGCTCGGGCCGGACACGCACCAGCCAGCCGTCATCGCTGACCGCGAGCTCCCGCAGCCGCTCGGTCTGCCAGGCCAGCAGCGAGTCCGTGAGGCCCTTGAAGGTCTTGCCGAGCATGGCGAACGTACCGTCGGGGCGCCGGGCGCCGAGGTGGAGGTTGGAAAGCTTGCCGGTGCGGCGGCCGTGGCCCCATTCGGCGGCGAGTACGACAAGGTCGAGGGTGTGAACCGGCTTGACCTTGATCCAGGAGGCGCCGCGCCGGCCGGCGCCGTAGGGAGCGTCCAGGCTCTTGACCACGACGCCTTCGTGGCCCCGGGCCAGCACGTCGGCGGCGAACTCCCGCACCGCCCGGCGGGTCTCCGGGTCGTTGGGGTCGTCGGCGACGAGTCGGCGTACCCGCCGGGGCTCGGGCGTGACCCGGGCGAGCTCGGCGTGACGCTCGCGCGTGGAGAGGGCGAGCAGGTCCCGGCCGTCGACGGCGAGCAGGTCGAAGAAGACCGGGAAGAGCGGCAGTGTCTGCTGCGCGCCCGCGATGTCGAGCCTGGAGCCGACCCGGGAGGAGATCTCCTGGAAGGAGCGGGGGCGCCCCTCTGTGTCGAGGGCGATGACCTCGCCGTCCAGGACCGCGCTCTCGACGGAGAGCTCGCGGGCGGCCGCGAGGACTTCCGGCAGCCGGTCGGTGATGTCGTCGAGGGTGCGGGTGTAGATCCGTACGTCGTCGCCGTCCCGGTGCACCTGCACCCGGATCCCGTCGAGCTTCTCCTCGACCGCGACAGCGCCGGGCCCGAGCTGGTCCAGGGCCTCGTCCACATCCTTGGCGCTCTGCGCGAGCATGGGCAGCACCGGCCTTCCCACCTCCAGCCGGAAGCCGGTCAGCGCCTCAGGCCCGTAGCTGAGCAGCGCCTCCGCGACGGCCCCGAGCGAACCGCCCAGCATGACGGCCCGCCGCACATCCTCGGGGGCGGCGCCGGTCGCGGCTGCCAGCCCCTCGATGGCGAGCGCGTCCAGCGCCCCCTGCCGCAGCTCCCCGGCGATGAGCCCGAAGAGGAAACGCTGCTCCTCCTCCGTGGCCGCGGTCATCAGCCCGTCCACCAGCCGGGTCCGCTCGGTGGCCGCGCCCTTGCCGGATACAGCCGCGATACGGTCCAGGGTCTCGTGAACCTCGAGGACCGTGAGCCCGGGCTCGGCCGCCGGCTCACGGTGCTCGCGCAGGGTGCTCCAACCGACACCGGTACGGCGCTGTGGCAGGCGCCCCGCCAGGTAGGTGATCACCACGGGTGCTTCGTGGGGCTCCGTCCGACGGAAGAGCAGAGCGAGCGCGGCGATCTTCTCCGAACGGGCAGGGGTGGCCGCGACCTCGCGGGAGGTCCGGGCGATATCAGCCAGCAGCATGAGTCCATGGTCACCCGGATCGGCCGGCAGTGCGGTGTTCTGTTGCGCCTGCCGATCATCCGGCCGGTCCGGGGCGGCGCCGCCGGGTTTGGCCGTCGCACCCCGGTAAACGTAAAATCCGCCGGGAACCCCCGGCAGCATAGGCGCACAGACCACCAGGAATCGGCAGCACAGTGACCGCGACAGCGAGCGAAAACAGCACGGCTATCACCTCAGGCATCGACCCGGCGCGGCTGGAGGTCTGCCTGAGCGTGATCGCCGAGCTCGACGATCTGCCGCTGGACCACCCGGACGCGATCGCGGTGCGCCGCGCCACCGCCGGAATCTACCGGGAGGTCAAGCACCGCCGCCGCCAGGAGCGCCGGGCCGCCAAGACCGCCAACGACCGGGCGGTGACCGCGGCCACCGCGACCGGGGCACCGGACCGGATCGACGACGAGACCATGGGCGTCCAGCTCGCGGCGACCGTGGCGACGGAGATCGCCGGGATCCTGGAGCGGCCGCGGTCGTGCTACACGTGCAAGACGCGGTATGTGGAGGTGGACGCGTTCTACCACCAGCTGTGCCCGCCGTGCGCCAAGGAGAACCGGGGCCGCCGCGACGCGCGGACCGATCTCACCGGGAGGCGTGCGCTGCTCACCGGCGGGCGGGCGAAGATCGGCATGTACATCGCGCTTCGGCTGCTGCGGGACGGGGCGCATACGACGATCACCACCCGCTTCCCCAATGACGCGGTCCGCCGGTTCACCGCGATGCCGGACAGCGTGGAATGGCTGCACCGGCTGAAGATCATCGGGATGGATCTGCGCGATCCGGCGCAGGTGATCGCCCTGGCGGACTCGGTGAGCGCAGAGGGACCGCTGGACGTCCTGATCAACAACGCCGCGCAGACCGTACGCCGCAGCCCCCAGGCCTACAGCGAGCTGGTCGCCGCCGAGTCCGCCCCGCTGCCCGCCGGGGAACTGCCCGCCTCCCTCGTACTCGGCCACTTCGGCAGCGGCGTCCCGGCGGTGCTCCCGGCCCCCGCGTCGGGACGGCACGACGCGCTCACCCCGGAGGCCGTCACCGCCCTGGCGCTGACCAGCGGCTCCGCCACCCCGGCCCGGATCGAGGCGGGGACGGCGATCGACGCGGGCGGGCTGGTCCCGGACCTGGACCCGGTCAACAGCTGGATCCAGAAGGTCGACCAGGTCGATCCGGTCGAGCTGCTCGAAGTGCAGCTGTGCAACATGACAGCGCCGTTCATCCTGATCAGCCGGTTGCGCCCGGCGATGGCGGCGGCTGCGGCCCGCCGTAAGTACATCGTCAACGTATCGGCCATGGAAGGCCAGTTCAGCCGTGGCTACAAGGGCCCCGGCCATCCGCACACCAACATGGCCAAGGCCGCGCTGAACATGCTGACCCGCACCAGCGCCCAGGAGATGCTGGAGACCGACGGCATCCTCATGACCGCCGTCGACACCGGCTGGATCACCGACGAGCGCCCGCACCCCGACAAGATGCGGCTCGCCGAGGAGGGGTTCCACGCCCCGCTGGACCTGGTTGACGGGGCGGCGCGGGTGTACGACCCGATTGTGCGCGGCGAGCTGGGCGAGGACCTCTTCGGCTGCTTCCTGAAGGACTACGCGCCCGCGGCCTGGTAGGCGGCGGGGCGCGGGCGCGCCGCCCCCAGCCTTCGGCCGGGAGGTGCCCCCAGGAGGTGCCCCCATCTCGCTCCGCTCGGCCCTGCGGAACGCCTGCCCACAACTCAGGGGAGAAACCCCGCCGCCAGCACCCCGGCAGGGTCACGCTCGGGCGGCCCGCAGGGCGACCACTCGCCGCCGTCCTGCTCGTACGGGTACCACCGCGCATCGCGGCCGTAGCGGAGCTGAAGGCCGAGGGCGGGGAAGGTCCACCGGTTGCGCCACTGCTTGAACGGCGGGGGCTCCTCACCCTCCCAGGCGGTGGCGAGAGCGGCGCGGGCCCGCGCCAGGTCGGCGGGCGGGACAGTCCAGGGGGCTTCGAGCACGGAGAGCGCCGCCAGGCCGCCATGGCCCCAGGCGCGGACAGCGCGCGCCAGGTCGCGGGGCCTGCGTCCGCAGGCGGTGCAGAGGCGGGCGAAGAGGTCCGGGGCGGGGTGGGCGGCTGCCAGGCGCACGGTGTCCTGCCAGAGGTCGAGTTCCGGGGCCGGCTCCGTCGTGCCGGCCGTCAGCGCTTCGTACGCCCGCAGCACGGCGTCGGCGGCCAGCAGCTCGACGTCGTCGGCCTCGATGCCCCGGGCCGGAGGCAGCACGGGCGGGGTGCCGGGACGGTCGACGGGCGGCGGCGGAGCCGGGAGGGGGCGTGGTTCCCGGGCATAGGCGTCGTGGGCCGGGACGCCTCTCGCGGGTCCGGACGCGGGGGCGGGGGCCTCACGGGCGGCATGGCGGGCGTTGCGGGCCTGGAGGTCGTCGAGGAGTTCGCGTTCGTCCCGGCCGCGCAGCAGAAGCAGCACGAAGGGGTCCTGGTCCAGCAGGCGGGCCGTCTGGTAGCAGAGCGCGGCGGCGTGCTTGCAGGGGTGTCCCCAGTCCGGGCAGCTGCAGGACGGGTCCAGGTCGTCCGTTCCCGGCAGCAGCCGGACGCCGACGGCGGCGGCATCCTCGGCCAGCCCGGTCGGCAGGTCGCGGTCCAGCAGGGCCGCGATGTGACCGGCGTTGGCGGCGGCAGCGTCCAGCAGCCGGTCCCATTCCTCGTCGGTGAACCGCCGGACCGTCATCGTGGTGCGGTACGGGCGCGGCCGGCTGCCGTGGACGGGGGCGGAGACCCGGCCCGGCACCACCGTCATCATGTCGACATACCCGCCGCGCGCGTAGGTACGGCCCCGGGCGAGCCGGCCGGCGTCCATGGAGGTCTGTTCCAGCGCCTGGACCCAGGCCCGCCCCCACCACGACTCGGCGAACGGCCCCCGGCTGCCGGGGCGCGGCTCGAAGGGCGGGAAGGTGAGGCTCATCGCGGACGCCGCAGAGAGACGAGGTCCGCCAGTTCGGCGTCGGTCAGCTCGGTGAGTGCCGCCTCGCCGGAGCCGAGTACCGCGTCCGCCAGGTCCTTCTTGGACTTCAGCATGGTGGCGATACGGTCCTCGACCGTGCCCTCGGCGATCAGGCGGTGGACCTGCACCGGCTGGGTCTGGCCGATCCGGTAGGCACGGTCGGTGGCCTGGTCCTCCACCGCCGGGTTCCACCAGCGGTCGTAGTGCACGACATGTCCGGCGCGGGTGAGGTTCAGGCCCGTACCGGCCGCCTTGAGCGACAGCAGGAAGACGGGGGCCTCGCCGTCCTGGAAGCGGCGGACCATCTCCTCGCGGCGCCGGACCGGGGTGCCGCCGTGCAGAAGCTGGGTGCCGATGCCGCGGGCGGTGAGGTGGCGGTCGATCAGTTTCGCCATCTCGACGTACTGGGTGAAGACCAGCATCGCGCCGTCCTCGGCGACGACCGTGTCGACCAGCTCGTCCAGCAGCTCCAGCTTGCCGGAGCGGCCGGTGAGGCGGGCCGTACCGGCCTCCTTGATGTACTGGGCGGGATGGTTGCAGATCTGCTTCAACGCGGTCAGCAGCTTCATCACCAGGCCGCGCCGGGCGATGCCCTCCGCCTGCTCGATCTGCGCCATGGTCTCGCGCACCACCGCCTCGTAGAGCCCGGCTTGTTCCCTGGTGAGGGGAACGGGCTGGTCGGTCTCGGTCTTGGGCGGCAGCTCGGGGGCGATACCGGGGTCGGATTTGCGGCGGCGGAGGAGGAAGGGGCGTACGAGGCGGGCGAGGCGTTCGGCCGCCGCTTCCCTCTCGTCGGCCTCGGCTGCCTCGACGGCCTTGGCATAGCGGGTGCGGAAGACCTTGAGGGTGCCGAGGAGCCCGGGGGTCGTCCAGTCCAGGATGGCCCACAGCTCGGAGAGGTTGTTCTCCACCGGGGTGCCGGTGAGGGCGACTCTGGCGGCGGAGGGGATGGTGCGCAGGGCGCGGGCGGTCTGCGCGTACGGGTTCTTGACGTGCTGCGCCTCGTCCGCGACGAGCAGGCCCCAGCCCGGTTCGGCCGCGGTGAGCGTTGCCGCGTCCAGGCGCATGGTGCCGTACGTGGTGAGGACGAAGGCGTCCCGCTCCAGGGCGTCGAGGGAACGGCCCTGGCCGTGGAAACGGCGTACGGGGGTGCCGGGCGCGAAGCGCTCGATCTCGCGCTCCCAGTTGCCGAGGAGGGACGCCGGGCAGACGACGAGGGTCGGCGCGGCGGTCGCCGGCTGCCGCTGGCGGTGCAGATGGAGCGAGATCAGGGTGATGGTCTTGCCGAGGCCCATGTCGTCCGCGAGGCAGCCGCCGAGGCCGAGCGAGGTCATCCGGTCGAGCCAGCGCAGACCACGCAGCTGGTAGTCGCGGAGCGTCGCCCTCAGCGCGGCCGGCTGCTCCGCCCGGGCGTGTCCCCCGTCCGGATCGGCGATCCGCTCACGCAGCTCCGCCAGCCAGCCGGTCGCGGCGACCTCGACCGTCTCGCCGTCGACCTCGGCGGTGCCGGTGAGGGCCACGCCGAGGGCATCGATGGGTGTAAGGGGCGCCATCTCCCGGCGGCGGGCCTTACGCACCAGTTCCGGGTCGACCACCACCCACTGGTCGCGGAGCCGGACGACGGGGCGGTGGGCCGTGGCCAGGCGGTCCATCTCCTCCTTGGTCAGCGCACGGTCACCGAGGGCCAGCTGCCAGTCGAAGCGGAGCACTTCGGCCGAGGAGAAGAAGGACGGGGCGTCGGAGACGGGGCGCTCCGTGGGGGTGATCACAGCGGCGGCCGTCAGCTCGCGCGCCAGCTCCTTCGGCCAGTGCAGCGCGATTCCGGCTGCCGCGAGCCGCGCCAGGGTCCGGCCGGCGCCGAGCAGGTCCTGCACCTCGTCGTCGAGCAGTGTCAGTCCGTCCGGCACGGCCGACTCCAGCAGCCGGGCCAGCGGCGGCCATACGCGGGCGCCGCGCCGGAGGCCGAGCAGTACGTCGATCCTGGTGCGCGGTCCGAACGCCCCCGCCCTGTCCTCCCCGGCCCACAGGTCGGCGGCGTCCACAATCGCTGTCGGGTCGGCGAGGCTGTGGAGCTGCACGACCGCCCGGAACGGGTCGTCGTCCTCGATCCCGGCGGGCAGCTCGAGCCGCAAGGACACCCGCACCCCCGCGTCCAGTCCCGCCGCCACATCGGCGGCCCAGCCGCGCTGCTCGGGCACCTGCTGCGGCTCCCGCGCCGCGAACGCCGGGCTCCGCACCGCCGCGCGGGCGGCGGCGCTGCGCGGCAGGCCGTCCGCCACTGCGTCCAGGAAGGCCCGCAGCAACGGCTCCGGGTCCGGAAGCTCGGTCCCGGTCGTAAGGCCGGGCAGCGGTGCCGCGTGCGCGTGCGGCGGCATCGCGGCCGCCAGCTCTTTGACGCGTACGGTGTCGGCGGGATCCAGCGGGCCGACCCGCCACGCGTCGAAGCCGCCGGCAGACACCCCCGGCAGCAGCCTCCCCCGGGCCACGAGCTGGAGCGCCACCTGCACTGCCGCGCCCCAGAACACCGCGGCCGGGTGCGCGCCGCCCTGCCCCGCCCTTGACAGCACGGGCAGCGCCGCGCCCACCGGGAGCCATACCGCCGGGACCGTCCGCTGCCGGACCGACGCGCCGTCCGGCACCACCACGGTCAGCTCGTCCAGTTCCCCCGCCCCGGCGGGCAGTGGGCCGCCCTCCGGATCCCAGAACGCGACACGCCCGGTGCGCGGCGGATCGCCCGGCAAGAATATTGCGGCGCATCGCCGCAGCTGCCGCCCCGTCGCCATGTCCGGCGGGGACGACCGGTCATCCAGCGCCATGCCTTTGTGCCGTTCTGTCGCCCGCATCATGCCCACGCGATCTTATCGCGCCGTCCTCAGGCCCCAAGCGGCCTTTCTGCTTCGCAGACCGGGAAACGGGTACGGATCCAAAAGAGGAGATATGTCACTATGCGCACCGGAAACGAACCGATACAGGCTCGCAGCCCCTTGCGGCTGCGCTTCGCCCTGACCCTGTGGGGGCTGGTCTGGGCGGTCGGCGGCACCGTGGCCTTCGCGGAGGTGGGGCGCAGCGGCTGGGCGATCGCCTGCGGGGTGTTGGCGACGGTGGCGGCCGTGGATCTGGCGATAATCGTGCACCACATCCACCAGGGGCCGCACTGGCAGCCGGGGCGCGACATTCCGCCGTACCGGCCGCTCCACGGCGGCCGGCGCTGAGGAGCACCGTACGCTTGCCCGGCTCGCACAACGCAGCAGGCCCGGCGCTGATGCGCCGGGCCTGCTGGGCGAGTAGCGGGGACAGGATTTGAACCTGCGACCTCTGGGTTATGAGCCCAGCGAGCTACCGAGCTGCTCCACCCCGCGTCGTTGAACCCAACCTTACGGGGCGGAGTCGGCAGAACCAAATCGCCGGCATCACGGACCCCGGAACGAGTCCGCAGACCCGGGAGGTCGTGCGTGTGCGATCACCGTCCGGGGGATGTGTCACGCGCCGACAGTCGGTACGGGGGCCGTCGATCCCGATGGGTCGGTCCCGCAGCGGAGTTCCTCGGCGACGGTCCGTAACGGTGGCCTTCAGCATCCCCGGGACAGGCCATGATTTCGGGATTTTTCGACGCCCTGGGGTGACGGTGACGGTTTGCCCGAGAAGCTGATTTGGTGTTGCCGCCCGCACTCCGTAAGGTGGTGTTCACCGACGCGGGGTGGAGCAGCTCGGTAGCTCGCTGGGCTCATAACCCAGAGGTCGCAGGTTCAAATCCTGTCCCCGCTACTTCCCAGCAGGCCCGGCGCAGCAGCGCCGGGCCTGCTGCATTTGCCCATGACCCGCATCGCCGCCCCCGCGACGGCGATCGACAGGGTCAGCTGAGCTGCTTGACGGCGGTCTGGTACTCGGCGGCCTGCGCCGGGGTGAGGTAGTGGGAGACGCGGACGAGAATTGCGCCCTTGACATAGTCGTACTCGAACAGCGCGGTCCCGCCCTTGGTGCCGTCATCCTTGAGCTGCTGGAGACGGGCCCTCAGATCGGCGGCGTCGGCGAAGACTTCGATGAGGCCGCCGACCTCGACGTCCCCCTTCGAGAAGATCGCTGTGTCGGACTTGGGGATACGACCGTCGGAGAAGGCGACCTTGCTGGTGTAGCCGTGGGGCTGACCGAGCAGGCCCTCCGGGTCGCTGTCCTTATCGTACGTGATCGTGACGTCGAGCCGCAGGATGTGTATCGCCAGTTGGCTGGCGATCTGTTCGGCTGTCAGCGCGGCTCCGGCATCCTGCGCCGTTGCGCTGGCATTCGAAACTACTGTGCCGGCGTTGTTGCCGATGGAGCCGCACGCAGTGAGCAGGGCCGCAGCGAAAAGCGCGGTGACGGTAACGCGGGTGCGCATGGTTCCCCCAGGAGTGACGTGATAGTCGCACACAGTAGCGACCAGTGGGGAAGAAGTGAAGCGGTAGTGACCATTCCGTAACCCACGTGTTGCGCATTATGCGCTTTCGGTGCTCACCGCTGGTGGTTCATGGGAGAAACCGATGGCTCTACGCAAGGCGACCTACCTCCGCGCCACAGACCCGCTACTGAGGGGCGGTCAGCTCCGCCTCGACCAGGCGGTAGAGGTGGCGGCGGGCAGCCTCGGTGGTGAGCGACGGGGCCTGGCGGAGGCGCTGGAGGGCGAGGCCGTCGACCAAGGCGGAGAAGCACCCGGCGAAGCCCTGGGGGTCGGAGCAGGTAAAGTCGCCCTCGGCGCAGCCGCGTTCGACCAGGACACGGATTTCGCTGTGCCAGGCCTCGTAACGTTCCGCCTGGCCACGGGCGAACGCCTGGTCGCGTTCGCCTGCGTTCCAGTAGTCGAACCACATGCGCCAGTGACGGTCGGTGTCGTCCGTGAAGAGGGCGTCGATGAGCAGCCGCAGGCCTTCGGCGCCGGTCGGCGCGTGCTCGGCGGCCTCGCTCAGCGCGTCGTAGTAGCGCTCGATGTGCAACACCATGGCCTCGGAAAGGATCTCCTGGACGCTGCTGAAGTGGTACGTGACCGTGCCGACCGACACCCCGGCCGCGGCAGCGACGTCCCGCACACCGACAGAGGCCGAACCGCGCTCGGCGATGAGCGGCACCGCCGCCTCCACGATGAGGCGGCGGCGCACCTCGGTGGGCTGCCGGGTGCGGTCGGAGGCGGCGACGGCGCGGCGCGGGGCTTTGCGCTCGGGCGCCGACGTCATGCGGACGTCCTCGGCGTAGTGCGGTGCCATGCGCGCTTGGCCACTGTTTCTCCGTTCGACCGTGCTTCTATGCGACTGTCCATGATGAACTCTGCGGCGGTGGCGCGCAGCTCGGTACTGGTGATGATCTCCGCGTCCCAGTCACCGCGCCGTAGCCGGATGGTCCACTGGGAGCCTGCCGTCGCGGACAGCGGGTCGTCGGCGCGGATTTGATACCGCTCCAGCGCGCTCTCCTCGTAACTCAGCCCATCGGGATAAGTACGCGAGCCGCCGTAGTTGGGGTCGACCTCCAGGGTCCACTCTCCCGTCGCCACGTCGTGCGTGACACTGCGTTCGGCGCGGCCGCGGGCCGGCGGCTCGACGGTCACCGCCAGCGGTTCAGCCTGCTCGGGCTCGTCGAAACGGATGGGCTCGCGCCCGGCGTCGGCTCCCGGGTCCCGCACGGGGAGCAGCACGGCGCTGTCCGCCGGGTGGAGGGTGAGCGCGCCGCGTGTGCCGTGCGGCCACACCCACGGCCAGTACGCGTCGGAGACGGCGACGCGGATGCGGTGGCCGGGCGGGAAGGCGTAGCCGGTCGCGTTGAGCTCGAACTCGACGTCCTCGAAGGTGCCCGGCTGCCACTCGACGGCCCGGTCGCGGCCGTGGCGGCTCAGGAGGTTGAGCACGCCACGGGTGACGAGCGTGGACGAGCCGTCCGGCGCGACATCGCAGACCCGGGCAATGACGTTGGCCCGGGGCGTGGCACTGTCCAGGCGCAGCCGGACGCGGGGGCGGCCCAGGATCTCCACCCGGTCGGTCAGCGGCACCGAGTCGAAGCAGACCGAACGACCGTCCTCCTCCCGCTGGTCCGGCGGCAGGTCGGTACGGTTGCCGAACGGGAAGAAGCGGCCGGCGTCGATGCCGGTGTGGTGCGGCGACCTGACGATCACCGGGTCCGCGCCACCCAGGGGACGTTCGTCCCATGTGACCGACGGGGACGGCCACATGTCGTCGCCGACCCAGCGGCCGGGCATGGTGTCGTAGAAAGTGGCAGGCGGGACGGGGTCGTTGATCCAGGCGCGGAGCAGCGGCTCGTCCATCACGTTGGTGTCGTCCACCTTGGTGTCGTCGTCCTTGAGCCACTGGTCCCACCAGCGCAGCGTCTCCTGCAGGAAGCCGATCGCCGGGCCCGGCGGCAGGCCCCGGTCGGGGTACTGGTGCGACCAGGGGCCGATCAGGCCGCGTACGGGGCCCGGCAGGTGCTCGACCAGTCGCAGGACCGTGTCCCGGTACGGGTCGGCCCAGCCGCCGACCGCGAGGACGGCCGCGTCGATGGCGGCGTAGTCCTCGCAGACGCTGCCGTGCCGCCAGTACGCGTCCCGCTGCTGGTGCGCCAACCAGGTGTGCAGATACGGCTCCAGAGCGTCCAGGCGCTCGCGCCACATCGGCAGCCACTTTGTGTCTCCGACGGTGGCGGGGTCCGGCGGCCGCGCGGTGAACGCCAGCATGGTGCCGGCCCAGGCCAGCATGTCGATGCCGAGGACGGCGCCGCCGGTGTAGTGGACGTCGTTGTCATAGCGGTCGTCGGTGGAGCACACCGTAACGATCGCCTTCAGCGGCTCCGGGCGCAGGGCGGCGATCTGGAGAGCGTTGAAGCCGCCCCAGGAAATGCCGAACATACCGACGCGGCCGGTGCACCACGGCTGTGCCGCGAGCCAGTTGATGACGTCCACTCCGTCGGCCAACTCGGTCTCGGTGTACTCGTCGAGCATGACGCCCTCGGAGTCGCCGCTGCCGCGCAGGTCGACGCGGACGGACGCGTAGCCGTGTCCGGCGTACCAGGGGTGACGCTGGGCGTCACGGGGCGCGGTCCAGTCGCTCTTGCGGTACGGGAGGTACTCCAGCAGGGCCGGCACGGGGTGCGCTTCCGCGTCGGTGGGGCGCCAGATGCGGGCGTGCAGTTTCGTCCCGTCCCGGGTCGGAATCCAGACGTCCTCGGCGCGGACCTGGCGGTCGAATTGCTTGCGGTACTTCAACGGTCTCCCTCTGTCGGGGTTGCCGATCCGTCCTCAAACGCCGGACGGGCTGGGTTTTGGTGCCCTGCGCCGGGGGGCGGGGTGCGCTTTGTTCGGTGGTTGGGTCGGTGGCGCCTCCGGGGTGACTCTCCCCCAACCTTCGGCCGGGGAGGTGCCCCCACGACTGTGTGCCAGGACCCGGCGTTCTATGCGCCATCGCCACCGGCGCTTGGGCGACACAGTCTGCGGGGACACCCCTGCACCGCCCCCTCCGGCCGCCACAGCGCGTTGCGGTGCGTGTTCCTTGGGGACAGAACCCCCGGGGTGCGGGGTGTTGGTTCCACGGCCTCCGCCCCGGCGAGACCGTCACGCGCCCATGCGGCTGGGCGGGGACGCGCCGGGGTGTCCCCGCAGGGGACGAGCGCATACACCCCGGGCAAGCATGTTGCGGACCCGCACGCGCGAGCCCCGAGGAGATCACCCCACAGCGGCCCCGACCCCCACCACCACATCGCGTGCCGGCACGCACGACCACCCA
This sequence comes from Actinacidiphila oryziradicis, assembly GCF_005047355.1. Classification (GTDB taxonomy): domain Bacteria; phylum Actinomycetota; class Actinomycetes; order Streptomycetales; family Streptomycetaceae; genus Actinacidiphila; species Actinacidiphila oryziradicis. The sequence continues at coordinate 23,513 of NZ_SUMC01000006.1, read as the reverse complement.
GCCCGTCCGGCGCTTGAGGACGGAGCGGCAACCCCGGCAGAGGAAGCGGAACCGGCACCCCGGCAGACGGGCAACCTGCCGCGCCGGTCCGGCCGGACAAACCCAGCCCGTCCGGCGTTTGTGGGGGCACCTCCCGGCCGAAGGCTGGGGGAGGATCGGTGCCCACTGCGGGCCGGGCGGGGCCGGGCCGCGCCGGGGGCGTCCGGTACAGCCGGTCATGCCGCGCGCCAAGCGCGTACGCGGTGGCCGTCGCCAAGGTCGGTCCAGGCCGTCGCGCCGGGCTCCATGTCCTGCCAGCCGTCGTCCACCGCGGCAGCGGGCACCGCGTCGGGGTCGGGTTCGAGGACGGCGGCCAGGAGGCGGCGGGTGTAGGGGTGGCCGGGGGCGGCGAAGACGGAGTCGGTGGGGCCCTCTTCGACGACGACGCCGTGTCGCAGGACCATGACACGGTCGGCGATGCCGCGGACTACGGCGAGGTCGTGGCTGATGAAGAGGCAGGCGAGCCGGCGCTCCCGGCGGAGGTCGTCGAGGAGGCGGAGCACCTCGGCCTGGACGGAGACGTCGAGGGCGGTGGTGATCTCGTCGGCGATGAGGACGTCGGGTTCGCCGGCCAGTGCGCGGGCGATGCCGATGCGCTGGCGCTGGCCGCCGGAGAGCTGGGCGGGGAGGCGGTCGGCGAGGTCGGGGTCGAGGTGTACGTCGGCGATGAGCTGTCGGGCGCGGGCGGCCGCGCCATCGCGCGGGATGGCGCCGAAGAGGCGCAGGGGGCGGCGGACGGCGTCGCCGACTGAGCGGCGGGGGTTGAGGGAGGTGTCGGCGTTCTGGAAGACGAGCTGGACCTTGCGCCGCAGGCCGGGCGGCCGCTTGTGGGAGGGGCGGGTGAGGTCGCCGGTGCCGTCGCCGTCCTCGTGGGTCATCGTGCCGCCGGAGGGGACGCGCAGCCCGGCCAGGGACCAGGCCAGCGTGGATTTGCCGCTGCCGGACTCGCCGACGAGGGCAAGGACTTCGCCGCGCCGGACCTGGAAGGAGACCCCGTCGACGGCGCGGCTGGCGCCGTAGTCGATGGTGACGTCGCGCACGGTGAGCGTACCGGCGGCGTCGGCGGGCACGGTGGCTTTGGGCCGTACCTCACGGGTACCGTCCTCGCCGATGACGGCCAGACCGGAGTCCGCGAGCCGGGGGATGCTGGCCAGCAGCCGGCGGGTGTAGCTCTCGGCGGGAGCGGCGAAGAGCTGCCGGGTGGGGGCGCTTTCGATGACGCGCCCGGCTCGCAGCACCATGATCTCGTCGGCCATCCGCGCGACGACGCCGAGGTCGTGGCTGACCAGGACGGCGGCCAGGCCGAGTTCGTCGCGCAAGGCGCTGATCAGGTCGAGGACGCTGCGCTGGGTGACGACGTCGAGTCCGGTGGTGGGCTCGTCCAGGACCAGGACCTGGGGGCGGGCGGCGATGGCCATGGCGATGGCGACGCGTTGCTGCTGGCCGCCGGAGAGCTCGTGCGGGTAGCGGCGGGCGAGTTCGGCGGGGTTCGGCAGGCGGACCTGTTCCAGGAGGTCGGTCACGGCCGCACCGTCGCGTATCGCCTCGGCGATCTGGCGGCCGATCCGCATGGACGGGGTGAGGGTGTGCCCGGCGTTCTGGGCGACCATGGCGACGGTGCCGCCGCGCAGCCGCCGTAGTTCGCGGGGCGGGAGCGTGAAGACGTCCTGCCCGGCGACGTGTACGGTCCCGGCGGTGAGCCGCGATCCGTGCCGGAGATGGCCCAGGAGCGTCGCGGCGATGGTGGATTTGCCGCTGCCGGACTCGCCGACGAGGGCGAGGGTCTGTCCCGGGAGCACCTTGAGGCTGACGTCCTGGACGACGGGGATGTCGTGTCCGCCGGAGCGGTAGGCGACGCCCAGGGCGTCGATGGAGACGATCGGCTCGGTCATCAGGAGCCCTCCCGGATCCGGTCCACGCCCCAGGCCTTGGAAAGGCCGTCGGCTGCGAGGTTGAGCCCGACCACGAGGGTGGCGAGGGCGATGATGGGGGCGAGGCTGGCCATGGGGACGACGGTGATCGCGGTGCGGTTCTCCGAGACCATCAGCCCCCAGTCGGGGGTCGGCGGGTTGGCGCCGAAGCCGAGGAAGGACAGCGAGCTGATGAGGAGGACGACCCAGGAGGCGCGCATCGCGAACTCGACGCACACCACGTCGGTGATGTTCGGCAGCACCTCGCGCCAGAGGATGGTCCAGGTGCGCTCCCCCCGGGCGCGGGCGGCGGTGACGTAGTCGTTGGGGACGACGGCCAGGGCCGCGCCGCGTACGACCCGGACCACCTGGGGTGCGAAGACGACGGTGGCGGCGAGGACGATGACGCTGAATCCCGCGCCGAGGACACCGACGATCACCAGCAGGGCGAGGATCGACGGTACGGCGAGTACCGCGTCCAGCACCCGGCCCAGCACCTCGTCCAGCCAGCCGCCGCGCAGCGCGGCGACACAGCCGAGCACGGTGCCGACGGCGAGGGCGAGCACGGTCGCGGTGATCGAGACGCCGAGTGCGTACCGGCCGCCGTACAGCACGCGGGTGAGGACGTCGCGGCCGTACATGTCGGTGCCGGCCCAGTGCGACCAGCTCGGGCCGACAAGCGCGTGCGAGGCGTCGTTGGCGGTCGGCGAGTAGGACGTGAGCAGTGGCGCGAGCAGGGCGACGACTATGTGGATGGCGACGATCGCGAGCCCGATGGAGGCGGCCCGCGAGGAGCGTACGGTGCGCCAGGTGCGGGCCGCGAGGCCTGTGCGGCCCGGTGTGGCCGGGGCGGGCGCCGGCACGGCCTCGGCGGGGGTGTCGAGAGTGCTCATCGGGTCCTCCTCCCTCCTCGGGTGCGGAGCTTCGGGTTGAGGGCCATGGACCCCAGGTCGGCGGCGAGGTTGCAGACGACGTAGACAACAGCGCTGATCAGGGCGATGGCCTGGAGTACGGGCAGATCGCGGTTCTGGACGGAGGAGAGCATCAGCTTGCCGATTCCCGGGTAGTTGAAGACGTTCTCGACGACGGCGACCCCGCCGACCAGCCAGGCGACATTGAGCGCTATGACATGCAGGGTGGGCAGCAGTGCGCTGGGCAGCGCGTGCCGGGTGACGACCCGCCAGCCGCTGACGCCCTTGAGCCGGGCCGTGGTGACGTATTCGCTGGCCATGACGTCGATGACCGAGGTACGGGCCATCCGGATGATGTATGCGGCCATGACGACGGCGAGCGCGATGGCGGGCAGCCAGATGGCGGGCAGGAGCTGGCTGACGGTGGCATCGGGACCGTAGAGCACCACCGCGGGCAGAACGGGCACGGTGACCGAGAAGACGAGGACGAGCAGGGTCGCCACCACGAACTCGGGGATGCTCATGCCGACCAGGCTGACGGTGGAGATGAGGGTGTCCGGCCAGCGGTCCCGGTACAGCCCGGCGACGATGCCGAGCACCAGAGATCCAGTGACGGCGAAGAGCACGGTGACAATGGCGATCAGCAGGGAGTTGCGCAGGTACGTGCCGACTTCACTGCCGACGGGCTGGCTGGAGACGAGCGAGGTGCCGAAGTCGCCGTGCAGGGCGCCGCCGACCCAGTGCAGATAGCGCTCCCAGGCGGGCTGGTCGAGGTGGAGGGTCTTGCGCAGGGCCGCGACGGCGTCCGGGGTGGCGTCCTTGCCGAGGATCTGGGTGGCGACGTCGCCGGGCAGGGCCTGGACGGCGAGGAAGACCAGGACTGAGGAGAGGACCAGGGTGCCGATGGCGGACAGGACGCGGCGTGCGATGAAGGTCAGCATCTCAGGCCCCCTTCAGGCCGATGCCGAGGTAGTCGAACTCGAATCCGCGCTCCGCGTAGCCGCGAACCTTCCGGGAGATGCCGACGAGCCGGTCGGCGAACATCGGGGTGATCTCGCCGCCGTCGGTCATGATCTTCTGCTGTGCCTCGGCGTAGAGGTCACGGCGGCGGGTGTCGTCGGTCTCCCGGCGGGCGCGGTCGATGAGCGCGTCGAAGCTCTTGTCCGACCAGGCGGTCTCGTTGTAGGAACTGCCGCTGCGGAAGATCTGGTTGAGCAGCTGGTCGACGGGCCGGCCGGTGTACCAGTAGCTGGTCATGAGCGGCTTCTTCATCCAGATCTGGGTGTAGTAGGAGTCCGCGGATGCGGTCTTGACGCGGATGTTGATGCCGGCCCGCTTGGCGGAGTCCTGGTAGGCCAGCGCCATTGGGGTGAGGATCGGGTCGTACGAGGAGGTGTAGAGGTCGACCGCCAGACCCTCGTGGCCGGCCTGTTTGAGCAGGCTGCGGGCCTTGTCGGGGTCGTGGGTGGGGTGCTGGGCGACGTAGTACGGGTCGTTGGGCGGGACGGGGTTGTCCCAGCCCGCGGAACCGGCGTCCTGGAGGGCGACCTTGAGGACGTACTCGGGGTCGTAGGCGAGCTTCATGGCCTGCCGGACCCGTACGTCGTTGAACGGCTTGTCGGTGGTGAGCATCGGCAGCACGTACCACTGGGCGTTCTTCACGCGGGCGATGGTGGCCCGGTCGGAGGCTGCGACAACGCGGGCGGTGGCGAAGTCCAGGTTGGTCTGGGAGATCAGATGGACCTGGCCGGCGAGCAGTGCGTTGGAGCGGGCCTGGGTGTCGGCGACCGAGTAGAAATCGATGGCGTCGAGCACCGGCCGGCCCTGCCAGTGGTCGGCGTACGCGGTGACGCGGCCGGCGCCCGCCGGGGTGAAGGAGACCAGCTTGAAGGGGCCGGTGCCGATTCCGGTGCGGCCGATGGAGGTGCCGCTGCCATTGGGGATGACGTAGCAGTTGTAGTGCGTGAGCAGGCTCGGGAATTCGGCGTTGGGGGTCTTCAGCGGGACGACGAGGGTGTGCGCGTCGGGGGTGCGGAGAGTCTTGGGGTCCACGAGCGGGGCGAGCACGGCGGCCTGTGGGGACGCGGTCTTGGCATCGAGGATGTGGCGCAGGGTGTAGGCGGCGTCGGCGGAGGTGAAGGCCCGTCCGTCGTGGAAAGTGACGCCGCGCCGGAGGTGGAAGGTCCAGGTGATGGCCTTCGCGTCGGGTTCCCAGGACTCGGCGAGGTCGGCGGCGAGGTTTCCGTCGGAGCCGACCCGCACCAGCCGGTTGTAGAGCGCGCCCAGGTATTCGTACGCGGACAGTGAGCTCGCCGAGTCGAGGTTCTCGGCGTCCGAGGCCGGCGGGCGGGCGATCTTCAGGGTGCCGCCGCTGCTGGGCTTTCCGGCGAGCGCCACTGTCGGGATCGCGTTGGCGGCGGTGCCGCCGTTCGTACCCGAGCAGCCGGTGAGCAGCCAGGAGGCGCCGAGTGCGCCGCCGCCGGCTGCCGTGGCGGCCAGGAGCGACCGCCGTGGGATCCCGCCGGGGTGTCTCCGGTGGGAGGTGTCGGACATGTCCGGCCGCCCTTCTCGCTATTCGTTCAGCGGAACGATTGAGTGAAGTGCGTGAACGATAGCTAAGCGCCGAGTGGGCGCCAACCCCCCGACAACGGAAATTAACCCGCGAAACGCAGTCGTTACCGCGGCGGCCGAACGCCGAGAGGGCTCCACCCGGCTGGGTGGAGCCCTCTCGGCGGTTACATATGACTACATGCCGAACGGCCAGAGGACGCCCTTGTTGAGGGTCATCAGTGCGACAAGGACCAGCAGGTCGGCCACGCCCAGGACGATACCCAGGACCGCGCGGGCGGGGCGGTCGGTGTCCCGGATGAGCGAAACGAAGCCCAGGCCCAGGGCGAACGGCCCGAGGACGACATTGAAGACAAGCAGGCCGAGGAGGCCGAGGATGAAGGAGGCGACAGCCATGCCGTCGGCGCCGTCCGGGCGGGCCGTCGACTGCGCGCGGTCACTGGTGGATGCGTGGATGGTCATGGTTCGGGCTCTCCTGTGCGGTGGTGGGGTCAGCGATTCCGGGTACGGGAGACGCGCTCGCGGACGGAGAAGGCGATCAGCCAGCCGCAGACGACAACGACGGCGACGAGGAAGAACGGGGATCCGGAGTACGAGGCGGCACCGAGGAGGGTGGCCAGGCCTACGAGAAGGACCAGGAGGCTCATGTGAGGCCTTTCGGGACGGGCCTGCGGGACGAGTTGAGTGAACAACTGTAGGAACAGTCGTTCACTGACTCCGTCATCCTAACGTTCGCGCGTTTCAGCGAACGGCTGTTTACTGGATGACATGAGTCACACCCTCGGAGCACGCCAGGCCCAGAAGCAACAGACCCGCCAAGCCCTTCTGAACGCCGGTCTGGCCCTGCTCGAAGACCAGAGTCTGAGCAGCCTGGGCCTGCGCGAGGTCACCCGGGCGGTGGGCGTGGCCCCGGCCGGCTTCTACCGGCACTTCCGCGACATGGGGGATCTCGGTGTCGCGCTGGTCGAGGAGTCCCTGGGGAGCCTGCACTCGATGATCAAGGCCGTCCTGGCCGAGCAGGACGGCGCCGAGCGGATGATCGACCGCACAATCCAGCTGATCGCCCGCCATGTGAGCGAGCACCGTGCGCACTTCCGCTTCATCGCACGGGAACGGCACGGTGGTGTGCGGGTGGTACGTGACTCGATAGCCGCCGAATTCGGGCTGTTCGCCCAGGAGGTGGCCGCCGCCCTCGGCGCCCAGCCCGTATCGGAGGGCTGGAGCCCTGAGGACATGAGGATGCTCGCCGAGACATATGTCGACCTCATGGTCACGACGGCCACGGCCTTCATGGAGGCCGCGGCGGACGACCCCGGCACCGAGGACCGGATCGCACACCGGGCCCGCAGTCAGCTACGGCTGATATACCTCGGCCGGCTTCAGTGGCTTGCCGCCTCAGGCCCTTCCGGCGATTGACGAGAGCTGCTGAGTGAGGGTGTCGGTGTTCTGGAACGTCAGCCCTGCCAGGGCGACATGCTTCCAGCTCACGGATCCGTCGGCGTCGAGAATGAAGACCGAACGCCGCAGTCCGAGGCCCATGATGGCGATGCCGTACGCCTTCGCCACCGCACGGTCGGTGTCGGCGAGCAGCGGGAATCCGAGGTCGTACTTGCGGGCGAAGGCCTCGTGGCTGTCGAGGTCCTGCGGGCTGATGCCCCAGACTGTGGCGCCGAGATCCTTGAAACGGTCCAGGTCAGAGGTGTATGAGCAGAGCTGCTTGGTGCACACGGCGGTGTCGTCACCGGGGTAGAAGACCAGGACCAGCGGATTGCCTCGCTGCTCGGAGAGCGTGTAACTGCCTCGTGTGACTTCGCCGTCGGAGCCGAGGACCAGACCGGGCAGTGTGAAGTCGGGGGCTGTGGTGCCGGCCTCGGGAGTCTTGGCCATGAGCAATTCCTTGGATCGGGGGCTGAGCAGGAAGGGCAGCAGTCGTTCCGCGGATCGGCCCCGGCGCCCGTGTCGGAGGCTTCACAGTTGACGTACTCCCCAGTCTAAGGGCCGGGGACTCCTGCCACGGTCTTGTGACCGTCTGGGCGGCTTCCTGCTTCAACGCGCTGTGCCGGGACTTTCGTCCTGGTCTTACCTGCGCTCTGTGAGGCGTTTAGCCTGTCCGCCCGTCCGGCGGCCAGGACGCGCCCAGCGAGCAGACCATCTTCCAGCGCTGCATGGCCCGCGCCCGACACCTCGCGGCCCGCACCGGCGCGGTCGCCGTGATCGTCTCGCACCGCTTTTCGGCCGTGCCGGACGCCGACTTGATCCTCGTCCTGGACAAGGGACGGATTGTCGAGTCGGGCAGCCACAGCGCGCTGTTGGCCTCCGGCGGGCGGTACGCGGATCTGTACGGCATCCAGGCCACGGCGTACGGAGCGGCTACGCCGAGCGGTTGATCGCGTAAATGGTGATGGGGTTGCCGAAGAGCACGTCCTCGCGGCGCGGCGCGAAGCCGAGGCGTTCGGCGACTTGCACCGACGGGGTGTTCCCGGGCCGGATCATGGCCGTGATGTAACCGAGGTCCAGATTCGCGAAACCCCAGGCGACGGCTGCGCGGCCGGCCTCGGTGGCGTAGCCGTGCCCCCAGCTCTCCGCGCGGAAGGTCCAGCCGGTCTCGACCTCACCGAACTGCTCCCAGTACTTCAGACCTGAACGGCCGATGAATTCTCCGGTCGACTTCAGCTCCACGGCGCACAGGCCGTGGCCCCGGGTCTTCCACTGCTCCTCGATCGCGTCGAGCCGCTCCAGGGTCTCGGCGCGGGTGGGGGAACCGACGAAGCGGTTCACCCGTTCGTCCTGGTGGAGTTCGTAGAGCGCGTCCGCGTCGTCCAGCGTGAGCGGGCGCAGCCGGAGGCGTTCGGTCTCGATGACTGTCACGGATCCGAGGGTAGCCGGGGTCGTGGCGCGGCGGCCCGGTCTGGCCGGACGACAGAACCATGCGGGCCCGGCTGCCCACGGATTGACCGCGACTGGCGGCTGTACGACACAACCATCTAGGCTACTGAATCAAATATTCCTCTTTCGCAACTGGACAAAGGTGAGCGGCAATGGGTTTCGCGCTACTGCGGCGCAGTCGGTCGAAGAGCAGCGGCATCGACGGAGCGATGGTGCCACCTATCGTCCCCGGTGCGGGCCTTGTGAGCTGCCAGGTCGTGGACCCCATCGGCCACCCAATGGGCGGCGCCGAGATCACGGTGACCGAAATGGGCAGCGCCCGCACCTTGGTGAAGTGCACCAGCGACCCGTACGGCACCTTCCTGGCAACCCTTCCGCCCGGCCAGTACACCGTACTGATCACCGCTGACAGCCTCCAGCCCTATCGCGGCACCGTCGAGATAGCGGAGGGGCTCCAGTCCCCCATTGGCCGGGTGCAGTTGGCCCCGTCCCCGCAGCAGCAGCTGCCCGCACCCGGGACCTGGCTCTTCGACCCGCCGCACACCGCGATCCGGTTCATCGCCAAGCATGTCGGGATGGCCAATGTGCACGGCCGGTTCGAGAAGTTCAACGGCGGTATCTTCATCGCCGAGCGTATGGAGGACTCGCATGTCGAGGTCACCATCGACGCAGCCAGCATCACCACCGGCAACAAGACGCGTGACAACCACCTGCGTTCCGCAGACTTCCTCGATGTCGACAACTACCCCTTCGTCCGCTTCGCCAGCGACCGCTTTGTGCATCGCAACGGCTCCAAGTGGGCCGTCCAGGGCCACCTGACCATGCACGGCGTCAGCCGTTCCGTCGCGCTGGACACCACCTATCTCGGGATCGCCAACGGCGGTTACGAGGAGGAGCTGCGGTGCGCGGCGCTGGCCAAGACCGAGCTGCACCGCGAGGACTACACGCTGAACTGGCGGAACATGCTGGCCCGCGGCATAGCCATCGTCGGTCCGACGATCCAGCTGGAGATCGACATCCAGGCGATGTTCCAGAACCACGACACGCCGACTCCCCCGGAATAGACCTTCCTCGGCCCGCCAGTGACTGCGTGCCAGTTGATCCCGGATCAGTGGTCAGCCCCCCGTTGGGCTCCGTCCGGGCGGGGTCTTCCCTCGGTGTTACGACGCCGCTGCCGCTTTCGCCTCGTGCGGGTGCCGCACACCTTCTTGCAGCGTCCCGTCCTGCTGCTCGAACCGGGAGAGCGCCAGCCCGAGCACGAAGAGGGTGGGGCCCATTCGCCGACGAAGATGCCCCATCGGTCGGCGCGGGCGACTGCGGCGTTCTGTTCGGCGTTGAGCGATGCTCAGCCCGGTGTGGGCAGTTCGAGGAGTCCTCGGATGTGGGCGTACTTGGCTGTCAGCCGGTCCCGGGCGGCCGGGGACAGGAGGGCCAGGCGGCGGGGGTCCGACTGGTGGGCGAGGTCGGACTCCTTGACCAGCAGCGCACCGGGGGTGGCCAGTATGCGGGCGGCGTACTCCTCCAGCGGCTCCCCCGGGCGCTCGATCAGGGCCCGGATCATGTCCTTGACGGACTGGGGCAGGGCGGCGCCCGCGAGCCACTGCTCGGAGAGCACACCGTCCTCGACGGCTTCATGCAGCCATGCGGCGGCGATCTGCTCGTAGGATCCGCCGCGATCGGCCACTCCCATGACGACCGCGCCCAGATGCTCGGTGTAGGGCCGGCCCGCCTCGTCGACCTGTGCGGCGTGGGCGAGGCGGGCCAGCGCCTCCACCTGAACCAAGGTCATCCCGTGCATATCCGCAGCCTACGGTCTGTACGGGAGGTGTCCCCAACACCGGACCGGCCCTTCGGCCCCGATCGCCGGACGGGCCCGGGGAGCCCCCGGCGGCTGAGCGCGGCCGTCAGGGCACGGCAGGGTGGAGAACCGCGAATACCGCTCCCTGTGAGTCCGCGAGCTGGGCGAGGCGGCCGACGCCTTCCAGATCGTCGGCGGGGAAGATGACGGAGCCGCCGAGCTGCCGCGTCTTCTCAACGACCGCGTCGACGTCGGTCACGGCGAAGTACGGGTGCCAGTGCACGGTCGCACCGGCGGCGATGTGCTCGTCATTGAGCTGGACCATGCCGCCGAAGGAGCCTTCCTGCCCGCCGCCGGACGTCGACAACACGATGTAGGTGCCGCCGGGGAAGGACGCATCCTCGGCGTCCCAGTCGAAGACCGACTTGTAGAAGCCGCGGGCCCTGGTGACGTCCGTGGTGTGGAGCTCGGTCCAGCACAGCGAGCCCGGTTCGCCGACCTTCTCCAGGCCCTTGTTGTCACCGGGCTGCCACACCGCGAACTCCGCGCCGGCCGGGTCGGTGAAACCGGCCATCCGGCCGGCGGTGAAGACGTCGAACGGCTCCATGCGCACGGTGCCGCCTGCCCGTTCGACGAGTTTGACGGTGGTATCAGCGTCGGGCGTGTGGAAGTAGATCGTCCAGGCCGGGCGCGTGCCCTCCTGCGTCAGCGGGCCGACGGCGGCGACAGTCTTCCCATCGAGTTGGAACATGCCGTAGCCCCCCGCCTCGGGACCGGCCGACTGGAAGTCCCAGCCGAACAGCCCCGAGTAGAAGGCCACGGACACATCGATGTCACGGCTTCCCAGATCAAGCCAGTCGGGAGCGCCGGGGGCGTACTGAGTGGTGAGCATGACGGTCTCCTTTGACACATCTCTCGCGGTCATCCTCAGTCTTGCACCGGCCACTGACAGCCGCCGTTCGTCAGCTCACGGTGAGGTCGTAGACGGTCGTGCTGCCCACCGTCTTCTCGGTGTAGTGCGCGGCGACCCACGTGGTGATCTGGGCCGCGGTACCGCTGCCGCTTTTCGAACCCGAGGAGATGAAGTAGTGGATCCTGCCTTCCGTCACGTACTTCTCGAACTGTGCGAGGGTCGGGGCCGGGTCCGTGCCGTTGAAGCCGCCGATGGCCATGACCGGCTCGTCGGCCGCGAGCTGGTAGCTGGCGGCGGTGGTCGAACCCACGGTCGCGGCGGCCCAGGTGTAGTTCCCGGCGTCCGCCTGGAGCAGCTTGGTCATCGCGGAGCTGACGGTGACTCCGTTGAGCAGGGCCGCGGTGTTGCCGCCGCGTCCGACGCCTGCGCTGTTGTCACTCATGCCACCGGACGGGGGCTGCCCCGTCGTCGCCGTGCCGCCGCCCTGCGGGCGGGTCTGCTGGGACTGCTGGGACTGGCCCTGCGTCCTGCCCGGCGCATTGCCCTGCGAGGGTGCGCCGCCCGGGCCCCCGGCCCCGCCCCGGCCGCCTCCGCCGCCCATGCCGCCCATGCCGCCCCTGGTACTCGGGCCTGCTGTCGGCAGTGCGCCGCCGTGTGCGGTGGTCACGGTGGAGAGCGTGTACGCGAACGGCCCGGCGAGTGAGGCGGTCACCGCCAGCGCGACCGCCGCCAGCCGGAGCCGCCGGTCCAGACGCCCTGCCCCCGCGATCCCCGCGGCGGCGACCAGCCCTGCGACCAGCACGGCCCAGCGCAGCCACGGGTAGTACCCCGAGACCCGGCCCAGCAGGACGTACGACCAGATCGCGGTCACCGCGACCGCGCCGCCCAGCACCGAGGAGGCGGCGATGCTGCCCCTGCGCTGCCAGAGGGCACCGGCGCCCATGCCGACGACCGCCGCGATATAGGGGGCGATCGCGATGGTGTAGTACGCGTGGAAGATCCCGCTCATGAAGTCGAACACAGCCAGCGTGCAGAACAGCGAACCGCCCCACACAAGCAGCGCCGAACGCTCGCCCTTGCGGGTCAGCCAGACTCCGGCGGCCAGCAGAACCACCGCGGCGGGCAGCAGCCAGGAAATCTCGCCGCCCATCTCGGTGGTGAACATCCGGAAGATCCCGGTCGGGCTGGAGTTGCCGGTGGCGCCCAGGCTGCCGGTCTCATTGCCGGTGAGCCGCCCGAAGCCGTTGTAGCCGAAGGTCAGCGACAGGAAGCTGTTGTCCTGCGAGCCGCCGATGTAAGGGCGGGACGACGCCGGCCACAGCTCGACGATCGCGACCCACCAGCCGCCGGAGACGATGATCGTGCCCAGCGCGGCGGCGAGCTGCCACAGCCTGCGGCGCACCGTGGTCGGCGCGCACAGACCGTAGACCAGTGTGAGCGCCGGAAGGATCAGGAACGCCTGGAAGGTCTTGGTCAGGAAGCCGAAGCCGATGCAAGCACCGGCCAGCAGCAGCCACTTGGTGCGGGCCTGCTCCAGGGCGCGCTGCACGCAATACAGCGAGCACACCATGAGCAGTGTCAAGAGCGCCTCGGGGTTGTTGTAGCGGAACATCAGCGCCGCCACCGGGGTGAGCGCCAGTGCCGCCCCCGCGATCAGCCCGGCCCCCGGGCCGAAGCGGCGCCGTACCGCCTTGTACAGGACGCCCACCGCGGCGACGCCCATCAGCGCCTCCGGGATCAGCATCGCCCAGGAGTTCAGGCCGAAGACGCGCACCGAGAGGCCCATCGGCCAGAGCGAGGCCGGCGGCTTGTCCACGGTGATGAAGTTCGAGGAGTCGGAGGAGCCGAAGAAGAACGCCTTCCAGCTCTCGCTGCCCGCCTGCACTGCGGCTGAGTAGAAGGAGTTGGCCCAGCCCGAGGCGCTGAGATCCCAGAGGTAGAGGGCCAGAGTGCCGAGCAGCAGGCCGAGCACCGCCGGACGCACCCAGCGCGGGTCCCGGTCCGTCGTGGGCCGCGAAGGTGCCCCGGTGTCGCTACGCGGCGGGAGCGTCAGAGTTGTCATGCCGCCCACGGTGCCGGGCGGCCCTGTACGGACCGTGTGCTGCGGTTGTACACCGCCTGTGAGCGGTGATAAGCGGGCGGTAAAGGATGGCCGGGGTCAGACCTGGATCAGGGCGTGGGTGCCCGCGGTGCGCCAGGACTGTCCGCCCGCGTCCAGGGCGGCCACGGTCGCCTCGTCGAGGCCGACGACCACCTCGGACTTGAGGGTGCGCAGCGCGGCGACCGGCCCCGGGAAGTAGCCGGTGACGGTCGCGTAGGGCGTGGTGGCGGCCCAGTGGCGGTCGCAGACCAGACGACGGTAGTTGAGATCACCCTTCATGATCGTGAGCGTGGCCGAGCCGAAGTCCGCGCGCAGGTCGTCGGGCATGTCCTGGTACGGCAGCGGCGCACAGGAGAAGGGGTGGGCCCGGACGATGAAGCGGCCGTCGGCCATCGCCTGCCACAGCCGCTTGCCCGCCTCTCCCGCCCGCCTCAGACAAGCGATGACATCGGCGGGCGTGGCGTCGGACACGTAGTACGGATACGGCTTCACATGGAGCAGCACCTCCGACACCCGGTGCGCGGCCAGCAGTTGGTCGGCGAGCAGCAGGTCCGGCAGCAGTTCCGGTCCGGCGTTGTCCGCCACCACGCACAGCCTCCCCGGCGCGCCCCGGTCCAGGACCGCCCACAGGCCGGCGCTGTCGTCCGCGACCAGGCCCGTCACCCGCTCGCCGAGCCCCGCCTCCCCGGCGGAGATCCGGAAGCCCAGGTCCGCCCGGTTGCCCCACAGTGAGGCGTGCAGCAGCGCCTGCTCCTCGAGACCGGCCACCGGCGGGGCCAGCCCGTCCAGCTCGGCCGCCTTGAAGGGCGCGAAAGGATCGATGCCGCGCCACGGGCCCGGCCCGAAGTACCCGACCGCGTCGAGCAGCCTGCGGTAGAAGTAGCTCTCCGCCCACAGGAACGGCACCTCGTCCCACGGCCGGCCGACGTACTTCTCGCTGCCCCAGGCCTCCCACACTCCCCGGTCGGCGGCCCCCGGCGCCAGCGGCCCTATCGCCCCGTCAATCTCCCCGAGCAGAGCGTCCAGCGCTCCCCGCCGCCCGGGACCGTAGGGAGTGGCATCACGCACTCGTGCGATCAGGGCCGGATGCCGTTCGTGCAGCACACCCCAGGGGAACGAGCCGGGCACATTGCTCACGATGACGTCGGCCATGCCGGGGGCTCCTTACTGGACGCGGGCAGCGGCTCCATTATGTACAGGCATAGAGTTCGGTGAGGCCGAAGATCATCGATCCGCGGAGGAAGTGGGCGGCATGGACCTGGAACTCAAGGACAAGGTGGTGCTCGTCACCGGCGGCTCCGACGGGCTCGGAGCAGCGCTGGTCCGGCGGCTGGGCGCCGAAGGCGCGCGGGTGGCGCTGTGCGGGCGCCGCGCGGAGCGGGTCGAGGCGGTGGCGAAGGAACTGGCCGCGTCGGGCGCCGATGTCATCGGGGTCGCCGCTGATGTCACCAGGACCGCCGACCTGGAGCGGTTCATCGGCGCCGCCGTCGAGCGGTGGGGCCGGATCGACGCGCTCGTCAACAACGCGGGCCGCAGTGCGGCCGGACCCTTCGAGGCGCAGAGCGACGAGGTCTGGGAGGAGGACCTCCAGCTGAAGCTCCACGCCGCAGTGCGCGCGACCCGGCTCGTGCTGCCCCACCTGCGTGCCGCGGGCGGCGGTAGCGTCGTCAACACCCTTGCCGTATCGGCGAAGGCCCCGTCCGGTGGTTCCACCCCCACCTCCGTGTCGCGGGCGGCCGGGCTGGCGCTCACCAAGGCGCTCTCCAATGAGCTGGGCCCCGACAACATCCGCGTCAACGCCGTGCTCATCGGTCTCATCGAGAGCGGCCAGTGGGTCCGCAAGGCCGAGCAGCAGGGCATCGCCCTTGATGAGCTGTACGCTTCCCTGTCCTCCGGTGTCCCGCTCGGCCGCGTGGGGCGGGCGGAGGAGTTCGCCGACCTCGTCGCTTTCCTCCTCTCCGCGCGCGGCGCCTACCTCACCGGTACCGGCATCAACCTCGACGGCGGCATGTGCCCGGTCGTCTGACCGCCCGTGCCGGACAGGCCCTGGACCGCCCCATGAAGAGGCCGGTCCTCCGCCTAGCGATCGCACGCACCAGCCGCCGCGGGGCCCGCCCCTCCGGGCGGCCGGCGCTACTTGTCAGACAGGGCGCCTAGGGCAGCCTCGGCAGCTTCGTCTCGTACAGCCACGCCGTGAAGAGCCCGTCGAGCGGTCGCGGGCTGTGGCGCTGTGCGAGCGCCGTGAAGTCCTCGGTGGTCACCGTGCGGTGCTGGTGTGTCGCCGTCCACTCCCGCAGTACGGCGATGAAGGCGGCGTGCCCGATGACCGTACGCAGCGCGTGCAGGGTGAGCGCGCCTCGCTCGTAGACCCGGTCGTCGAAGATGCGCCGGACCCCCGGGTCGGCGACGCGGAGGTCCTGGCGGAGCAGGGCGAGCCGGGACCGTGACTTGGCGGCGAGGGAGGCGGCCGAGAGCCCGCCGGAGGCCTCGGACCAGAGCCATTCGGCGTATTTGGCGAAGCCCTCGTTGAGCCAGATGTGCCGCCAGTCGGCGACGGTCAGACTGTTGCCGAACCACTGGTGGGCCAGTTCGTGGGCGACCAGCCGCTCGGAGCCGCGGCGCCCGTCGACATGGTTGGCGCCGAAGACCGAGAGGCCGTGCGCCTCGACGGGCACCTCCAGGTCCTCGTCCACGACGACCACTCCGTACTCGTCGAAGGGGTAGGGGCCGAAGAAGTCCTGGAAGACGGTGAGCATCTGCGGCTGGCGGGCGAAGTCGTGGCGGAATCGGGCGAGCAGCCGTTGCGGGACGGCCGCCGGCTGGGGCACCGGGCCGCTGCTGCCCGCCTCGGTGAGCTCGTACGAGCCGATCTGGACGGTGGCGAGATAGCTGGGCATCGGCGCGCGCTGTTCGTACACCCAGGTCGTGGCGCCGGCACCGAAGGTGCGCGACTCCAGGGTGCCGTTGGCGACCACCGTGTAGGCAGAGGGCGCGGTCACCGAGATGCGGTAGGCGGCCTTGTCGGAGGGGTGGTCGTTGCAGGGGAACCAGGAGGGCGCGCCGATCGGCTGGCCGGCCACGAACGAGCCGTCCGTCAGCTCCTCCCAGCCGAGGTCGCCCCAGTCGCGGGTGCGGACCGGGTGCGGCGGGCCGACGTAGTGCACCTCGACGGTGAATTCCGCGCCGGCGGCCGGCGGCCGGGCCGGACGGATGTGCAGCTTGCCGTCGCGGTGGGTGTAGCGAGCGGCACGGACGCCGTCCACCAGGACGCGGTTGATCTTGAATGGGCCGAGGTCGAGGCTGAAGCCGGAGAGCGGCTGCTCGGCGACGGCGAAGAGCTTCGCCCGTCCGGTGAGCCGTCCGCTGTGCGGGCGGTAGTCAAGCTCGAGGTCGTACTGGACCGTCCGGTAACCGCCGTTGCCGTGCGCGGGCAGGTAGGAGTCGGCGGACGTGACCGCGCCCGGGGCGGCTACGCCCGCCGTGGACGCCGCCGCCCGGCCGCGCTTCGCACTGCTCACCCTGTTATGTCCTCCGTCCGCCACGCCGTGATGGGGTTGCCGAGCCAGCGGGTGCCGGCGGGCACACTCTCGCCGCGCATCACCAGCGACGCGGGGCCCACTGTGGTCCGGTCCCCGATCGTCGCGCCGGGCAGCACGATTCCGTGCGGACCCAGCGTAGATCCCTCCCCAAGGGTCACCGTGTCCATCCGCAGGATGCGGTCGTGGAAGAGGTGGGTCTGGACGACGCAGCCGCGGTTGACGCTCGCCCCGTCCCCGACCGTCACGAGGTCGGCCTCCGGCAGCCAGTACGTCTCGCACCACACGCCGCGCCCGATCCGTGCGCCCAGGCCGCGCAGCCACAGGCTCATCAGCGGGGTGCCCGCGGTGGCCCCGGCCAGCCAGGGCACCGCGAGCACCTCGACAAAGGTGTCCGCGAGCTCGTTGCGCCACACGAACGATGACCACAGCGGATGCTCGACGGCCCGGAAGCGGCCGACGAGCAGCCACTTGGCGACAATCGTGAGTCCGCACGCCGGCACCCCGCCCGCGAGCAGCAGCGACCCGCCGCACAATACGGCCACGCCGGTGCCCAGCCGTCCGGCGAGCACCACGAAAGCGGCCAGCGCCAGCACCGCGAGGGCCGCGCCGCACATCACGGGCACGATCCGGCACAGCTCGACGGCCGCCCGCACCCACATCAGGCGCTTCGGCGGATCGAAGGTGCGGCTCTGGTCGCCCACCGCCACGGCCCGGGGCAGTTTCATCGGCGGCATGCCTAGGTAGGAACTGCCCGCCTTGGCGCCCTTGGGAGTGGCCGAGAGCACCCCGACCAGGCCGTTCTTCGGCACCGAACGGCCCGCGGCCGTCATCCCGGAGTTGCCGAGGAAGGCCCGCTTGCCGACCCGTGCGGCGGCGATCCGCAGCCAGCCGCCGCCCAGCTCGTACGACGCGATCATGGTGTCGTCGGCGAGGAACGCCCCGTCGCCGACGGTGGTCATCTTCGGCAGCGCCAGCACCGTCGACGCCTCCACCCGGCGGCCGACCTTCATGCCCAGCGCCCGCAGCCAGACGGGCGTGAAGAGGCTCGCGTACAGCGGGAAGAGGTGCACCCGCGCCATGTCCATCAGCCGCTCGGTCGCCCAGGCCTGCCAGGCGATCCGCCCGTGCACCGGGTGGTAGCCCTCGCGCAGGCCGATGCTGAGGAGCCGTACGCCGCACAGCACCAGCACGGCGTACGTCAGCATCGCCGCCAGTGTCGCGAACGGCACCGCCGTCAATGCGGCGGTCAGGGGTCCGGCCTCGCCCCGCACTGCCAGTGCCAGGACGAACAGCCCCGGCAGCATCGCCACCACGGGCAGCATGCTCAGCAGCAGCGAGGCGAGGCCGTAGGCCGCCGTCCACCGCTTCGTCACCGCCGGCCGGGCGTCCGGCCAGCGGTGCGCCGCTTTGCCGGCCCGCACAGCGGGGACCCCGGACCAGCGCTGGCCCGCCGGGACCGCGCCGGTGACGCCGGAGCCGGGGGCGATCTCGGCGCGCTTGCCGATCCGGGCGCCGGGGAAGAGGGTGCTGCGGGAGCCGACCGTGGCACCGGCCCCGATCCGGATGGTGCCGATGTGCAGCCGGTCGCCGTCGAGCCAGTGCCCGGAGAGGTCTACTTCCGGCTCGACCGCGCTGCCCTTGCCGAGCCTGAGCATGCCGGTCACCGGCGGCAGTGAGTGCAGGTCCACCCCGTCGCCGATGCGCACGCCGAGCGCCCGGGCGTAGTAGGTGAGCCAGACGCCGGCGAGGCTGGTCGCGCCGCTGAGCGCGGCCAGCTGCTCCACCGTCCACAGTCGCAGGTGGACGCCGCCGCCGCGCGGATACGTTCCCGGCCTGACGCCCCGCAGCAGCAGTCGTGCGCCGCCGGCCGCGATGGCGATCCGTCCGGCCGGGCTGGCGACGAACAGCCAGCCGGCCAGTACCCACCACCAGGACACGGCCGGCGCCCATGGGAACGTGGCTCCGAAGCCGCCCAGCACATTGCTGAGCGCTGCGGCCGCCACTCCCCAGCGCAGCCCGGCCACGGTGAGCAGCGGCAGCATCAGCAGGATCTGCGCGGCGCCGGTGCGGCGCGGGACCGGCCGGACCGTGCGCGCCTCGGCCGTGCCGCCGCTGAGCTCGTCGAGGCGGCGGGCGAGCGCGCCCAGCGTCTTGTGCCGGTAGACGTCGCTGACCGAGCCGCCGGCGAAGCGCCCGCGGATCAGGGTGAGGAGGTGTGCGGCGGCGAGGCTGCCGCCGCCGCTGGCGAAGAAGTCGGCGTCCGGGGAGGCGGCCGGGGTGCCGAGGATCTCGCCCCACCGCTCGGCGAGCCAGGCCTCGGTGGGGGTCAGTCCGGAAGCGGGGGCCTCGTGGGTGGGCAGCGGCCAGGGCAGCGCGGCCCGGTCGACCTTGCCGGAGGTGCGGGTGGGCAGCGTGTCGACCACGGCGAGCAATGGCACCAGCGCGGCTGGCAGCTCTTCGCGGAGCCGCTCCAGCGCGGCGTTCCGGTCGAAGGTTCCGTCATGGTCGGAGGTTCCTTCGCCCGGCACTATGTACCCGACGAGGATCTGGTTGCCGCCCCTGGTGGTGCGTACCGCCGCTGCCGCGCCTGCGACCTGCGGCAGTGCCCGCAGTGCGGCGTCGACCTCGCCGAGTTCGATCCGGCGGCCTCCCAGCTTGATCTGCTCGTCGGCGCGTCCGACGAAGAGCAGGCCCTCCGCCTCGGCCCGGACCAGGTCGCCGCTGCGGTAGGCGCGGGCCCAGCCCAGGGACGGCAGCGGCGCGTACTTCTCGGCGTCCTTGCCGGCGTCGAGGTAGCGGGCGAGGCCGACCCCGCCGATGACCAGCTCGCCGACCTCGCCGAAGGGCACCGTTTCGCCCCGGGTGTCGACGACGGCCAGGTCCCAGCCGTGCAGGGGCAGCCCGATCCGCACCGGGCCGTCGCCGGTCAGCCGGGCGGCGCAGGCGACGACGGTGGCCTCGGTGGGGCCGTAGGTGTTCCACACCTCGCGGCCGTCGACGGCCATCCGCTCGGCGAGCTCCGGCGGGCAGGCCTCGCCGCCGAAGATCAGCAGGCGTACGTCCTCCAGCGCCTCGGCGGGCCAGAGCGCGGCCAGCGTCGGCACCGTCGACACGACGGTGATCTTCCGCTCGACCAGCCAGGGGCCCAGGTCCGTACGGACCAGCGAGCGCGGCGCCGGAACGAGGCAGGCCCCGTACCGCCAGGCCAGCCACATCTCCTCGCAGGAGGCGTCGAAGGCGACCGAGAGCCCGGCCAGCACCCGGTCGCCGGGGCCGATCGGCTCCCCGGTGAGGAAGAGCCGGGCCTCGGCGTCCACGAATGCCGCCGCCGAGCGGTGGGTGACGGCCACGCCCTTGGGCTTGCCCGTCGATCCGGAGGTGAAGATGATCCACGCGTCGTCACCAGGCCCGGGCCGTCCGGGGGTACCCCGCGGTGTGCCGCACATGGTCAGCTCGCGCCCGGCGCCGAGCACCGCGCTCACCTGGGCCTCGGAGAAGACCAGCTCGGCCCGCTCGTCCGGGTCCTCTGCGTCGACGGGTACGTAGGCCGCGCCCGCCGCCAGTACCGCGAGGACCGCCACATAGAGGTCGGCGGTCCCGGACGGCACCCGTACGCCGACCCGGTCGCCGACGCCGACCCCGGCGGCGGCGAGCCGCTGCCGCAGCGCGTCGACCTCGGCCGTCAGCGCCTGGTAGCTCAGCCGCACGGTGCCGTCGTCGACGGCGGGTGCGTCCGGGTGACAGAGCGCCGTCGCGTCCAGGATGTCCAGCAGCGTCCGCTCGGGCGGCGCGCCCGGCGTCCGGAACAGGGCCGGCGGTCCGGCACGGAGCTCGACGGTCTCCAGCAGCGCGGTCATTCGCCGCTCCGCGCCTCGGAATGTTCATGGCCGGCCTGGAACGAACGCATCTGACATCCTCCGATGGTTGTGAACTGCACTCACCGGCTCCGTTGCCGCCGCATACGCGAACTGGGAGTTTACCCAGCGTTAACCGGCGGCGCCTGCTGACGGCAGAATTCCGTGCTCCCGGAACGCCGTCATGCCCGGTGAACGGGATGCCGGGGCACCCTCCCCCACCGGGGCCCGCGGGTTCCTGCACATGCGGGCCGCCGTCATCGCAGGCCGCGCCTCCAACGCGGACGCCGCGACCCTCCACCTCGCCGCCGCACGCCGGTTCGGCGACCGCGTACCGGAAGGCATCTACCGCGGAACCGCCTTCGGCCCGTCATCAGTGCGTATCCACGAAGTGTCGGTGACGGTCAGTCTCGGCAACGACCACCTGGGGCGCGCCCTGGACATCGCCCGGGGGTGGAAGCCGGACGACAACCTCCCCGCCGAGCGTCGCTCCGGCTTCTACATCGAACTGGCCCGCGCGCAGGTCTGGTCAGGCCGCGCCGATGACGCCTACGAGTCCTTGAAGGTCGCGCGCCGGATTGCCCCACAGCACACCCGCGGGCACCGGTGGGTTCGGGACGACATCGCCACGATCCGCCGACTGAAGCGTGCCGACCGTGAGGACCTGACGAACTTCGCCGAGTGGTGCCACGCCGGATAGTCCACACCGGCGAGTGACCCAGGTGACCCACGGTGGGTCACTTGTAGCCGTTGCGCGGGGCCACCATCTGGTTGTCCGCACCAACCAGACAGATGGGAACGGCGATGGCTGACGCAGCGCCCACGATCGAGGCCCCACCCCGAGACCCGGAGATCAGCATCGTCCGGCTCCACGGCGAGGCATGCTTCTGGTGTGGCGCTGCTTTGGGTGAGATGTTCCCGGCCGGCGCAGTCAAGACGCCGGTCTCCGGCGGGGAGCGCGTATGGCCGGTTGTCGCCTGCGTTCAGCACCAGGGCAGGAGCGTCTCGTGACTGCTGCCTACAGAGCTGGCGAACGCGTCCCATGCCACCCAACGGAAGCCCGCGCTATGACCACCACATCGACCAGTAACGCCGCCGCCGATTGGCTGGCTCAGGCTCAGCCCGACCCGGGCAGCATCCGTCAGCAGTGGGCGGCCTGCGGGCAGAGCCTGATCCTCCCCGGCCGCAACTGGGACGCCGTCGAACTCCCCGGCTTCGGAGCGGACTCCGCCCGGGCTGCCGCCGACCTCGGTATCACTGGCCCCGTCGCGCACCTCCCAGGTGCCGAGACCTTGTGGGTGTTCGTACCGCCCGGCACCGCCGCCTGGTGGCTCCCCGTGCCCGGCATCACCGCCTCCGGCAGCGGCTGGCATGTCCGCTCCCTGCTCCTCCCCGTCCCGGACCGTGTCGTGTCACCCGGGACCTACTGGATCACCCCGCCCGACGGCACCGGGCACCTCACCGACCCCATGCACTTGCACCGCGCCCTGGCCGCCCCCGGCGTGGCGGCGACCGGGTGAGCGCCTTCGAGGGGACCGTGTGGTCCGAGGGCGTGCCGCCGGTCGGGACATGGGTGCGGGACGCCAGACGGGAGTGCGACGCCGTCGTCATGGCGGCCGTCGGCACCTACGTCCAACTGCGCCCCGTCAAGGGCGGCACCGAATGGGACGCCAAGCCCAAGGACATCCGGCCCCTGACCGCGCGGGAAGAACTGAGCTCACGCATGTCGCTACGGGACACGGCTACGCGGCTGCGGGTGAATGGCCAGTGACCCGAGCACTGCTGCGGTTCGTGCCGTGGACGATCTCCCCCAACAGGGAGCCGGACGCCGAGCCGATCACCCACGCCATGCAGTGCACGGCGTGCGGAGAGAAGTCTCTGCCGTTCAAGGAGATCGAGCCCGCACAGTTATGGGCTCTCAAGCATGCCGGGCGCACCCGCCACCACACCTACCGGGAGATCATCACCCGGCCCTGGCGGGCCGTGCCGGCGGAAGGGGCCGCGCTATGACGTCCCACCGCGACTGGTGCCGCCGCCCCATGGCGGCGCCTTCGCTGTCCGCCCCGACGGTCGGTGGGTGTTCTTTGAGTGCAACCCGGCCGGCTCGTGGCAATTCATCTCGGCCGGAGGAGTCCACCGTGACCCCGGCGGGCCAGCGCGCATGGTACGGGGCACCAGACGGACCCGGATGGAACCTGCCCTCGAGGTCAGCTCCCCCGCCCCGGCCCTGGACCGCCGCCGCCCGCCCGCCCGCCCAGCGGCAAGGCCCGACGGCGGAAAAGGGCCGCAGAAAAAACGGGAGCGTCCTCCGCCGCGTCGGTGCGAGACTCGGGCGATGACCAAGTCATGGGTGATCAACGAACTGGCTTACGCGGGCCCCGAGCATCTCGATCCCGACTTCGTCGCCGGGTACGACAGGAAGCAGGGTGCCCCAGATCCAGCCGAGGATTTCGCCGTGCTCGAAGAACTCGGCCTGGACGAGTCAGCGACCGTCGTGGATCTCGCCGCCGGGACAGGGCAGTTCACGCTGGCCGCCGCACAGCGGTTCCGGCGAGTCGTGGCGGTGGATGTCTCCCCGGCGATGCAGTCCTTTCTCCGTGACAGGGCCGCGCAATCGGGGCTGGCGAACATCGAGTTCGTACGGGCCGGGTTCCTCAGCTACGAGCACACCGGGCAGCCGGCGGACGTGGTCCACACCCGGAACGCGCTCCACCAACTGCCCGACCTGTTCAAGGCGATCGCACTCGACCGCATCGCCCGGATCCTGCGCCCGCACGGCGTGCTGCGTCTGCGCGACCTGGTCTTCGACTTCCAACCGGCAGAGGCCGATGACGTCTTCGGCCGCTGGTTCGACGGCGCCGCCAAGGAGTCGGGTAGGTGCGGCGCATTACTGCGCCGCACCCCCCTCAGAACCGTACGGGCACGTTTCCGCGCATACGGCTCAAGCAAGTCCTGAAGGCATTCAGGCATACAGATTTACTGGCCCTCAGTCGC
>NZ_SUMC01000059.1 GCF_005047355.1 Actinacidiphila oryziradicis | reverse complement strand
AGCTCGGCCTCCTGCGCGGCCAGCGACGACTCCTGCCCGCTGGTGCCCGAAACCCGCACATACAGCGCCTCACGACGCCCGGCCACATCCGGGCAGCCGGTCAGGACATCCAACGCCTCCCTGGAGAAGCGCCGTTCACGCCCCACCCACACCACCGGAACCCTGCCCTCGTTCGCCCACAACCGCAGCGTGCCAGGGTGCACACCCACCCACCGCGCAGCCACCGCCAACCGAAGAAGTTCCACGCGAGGAGCCTACGGCCCCAAGCGCACCCACCACCCCAAACCAGCACGAACATCACACCATCGCTGGAAACAGGGCAGAATTACCCACAGATCCACACACACTCCGCTACGCAGCATCCACAAGGCCCCCTAAGCGAAACCCCCAACAGTTGAAGACCCTGGATTGCCGGGACGTCGGAACACCGCGCCCCCCGTGGGGGTGGGGGCGCGGTGACCCGGCTGCCGGCTACTACCTTGCTACGGCAGCGTGCTGAGGTGCCCTCCGACGGTGTTGGAGAAGCTGTTGCCGTTCGACGCGTCCCAGTTGGTGGACCAGGTCATGGCGCCGCGAAGGGACGGCCACGTCGTGGACGGCTTGAACGAGCCGCAGTTGGTGCCCCTGGTGAGGCAGTCCATCGCGTTGTTCACGACCGACGGCGACACATAGCCGCTTCCCGCGGCGCTCGTCGAGGCGGGAAGGCCCAGCCCGACCTGCGACGGGGCGAGGCCGCCCTGCAACTGGATGCAGGCGAGCGCGGTGAGGAAGTCCACCGAGCCCTGTGAGTAGACCTTGCCGTCGCACCCGAGCATCGAACCGCTGTTGTAGTACTGCATGTTGACGACGGTCAGGATGTCCTTGATGTTGAGCGCCGTCTGGAAGTAGGAGTTCGAGGTCGACTGCATGTCGATGGTCTGCGGGGCCATCGTGATGATCAGGCTCGAGCCCGCCTTCGCGGACAGGGAGCGCAGCGCCTGCGTCATATAGGTCGCGTTGAGCCCGTTCTCCAGGTCGATGTCGACACCGTCGAACCCGTAGGTCTGCATCAGCGAGTACACGCTGTTGGCGAAGTTGGTGGCGGAGGCCGAGTCGCTGATGCTGACCGTGCCGTTCGCGCCACCGATCGAGATGACGACCTTCTTGCCGGCTGCCTTCTTCGCCGCGATGTCCGCTTTGAACTGCGAGACGGAGTAGCCCAGGCTCGGGTCGAGGGTGAAACTCACCGCGCCGGGCGTGGTGGTGGCGTCGGCGAAGGCCACGGCGATGATGCTGTATTGGCTCTGGACCTGGGCGATGGTCTGGACGGTCGCGCCGTTGTTGAAGTCCTGCCAGTAGCCGGTGAGGGCGTGGGTCGGTATGGATGCGCCGGGGCCGGTGGGCGTCGGTGTGGGCGTGGGGGTCGGAGTCGGAGTCGGCGTGGGGGTGGGGGTGGGCGTCGGGGTCGGGGTGGGTGTGGCGGTGCCCGCGGCTCCGCTCAGGGTCACGTCGTCCGCGTAGTAGGCCGGCTGCGCGTACCAGCCGTGCACGTAGACGGTGACGGACGTGGTGCTCGCGCCGGTGGTGAAGCTGGTGCTGAGCTGGGTGTACGAGGTGGCGGACGGCGTCCAGGTGGAGGGGTCGGTGGTGCCGGTGCCGCTCGCGCCGAGGTAGACGTAACTGCCCTGGACCCAGGCGCTCAGCGTGTAACTGGAGTTCGGCTGCACGCTGATGGTCTGCGAACACTGGGCGTTGTCGGAGCTGGACGGGGTGCCCTTCAGGGCCGAGGAGCCACCGTGCACCGGGCTGCTGACCGCGGTACCGCTGCCGGCGGTGCAGGTCCAGCCGGAAAGGGCGCTCTCGAAGCCGGAGTTGGTGACGAGGTTGGCGGCCGCCGCGGAAGCGCTGCCGGCCCCGCCGATGGCCATGAGCCCGGCGGCGGCGAGGGCGGCGGCGCCGGTCACCGCGGCCGTTCTCAGGGCAAGTCTCGAATGTGCCTGGTCCATTACTGCCTCCTGGGGGCGAGGAGTTGGCCGTGGAGTGGGCCGTACTGCGAGGCGCAATCGCAGTTTGGTCCAGACCAATCCAACGGTCAAGACCACCTGGCTCCCCGACTCCACGGCGGGGCAACGATCCGCACCCATTCCGCTACCCGCAGGGATAAGCTCTGCCCCGCAGGGGCATATGCGCGGGGAGGCCGGGAATACCGGGGAGGTCACGACGTGTCGAGCGTTGTAACGGTCACGGCGGACGATCTGGCGCTCCCGCTGGAGCAGCATCTGCTCCGCATAGTCGCGGGATTGGAGGCGCACGGGCATCTTGTGGTGCTTGTACCGCCCGAACCGACCGATCCGGTAAGGCGCCGGATGCACACCCTGCGAGCAGCGCTGGAGTCCGACCGCCTCGCGCTCGTGCCGGTAGACCTGCCGCCGCTGGCGACGGCCCTGCTCGGTGAGCAGCTGCGCCAGCTGTCGGCCACCGACCTGGGGCCGGGAGTACTGGCAGGGGCGGCCCGGCTGCTCTCGTACTACCTCTACTCGGGCGCGCTGCTGGGCTCGATCGCGAAGCTGGACCGCATCGAGGTGCCGGTGGGCGCGCACCTGAAGTCCCTGGTGCCGGGGCGGTACTTCGTGGCCCTCGCGCACCCCGAGCCCTATCTCGCGGAGGCCGACGAGGCGAAAACCCCGCCCGGACCGGCGTTCGTGACGCAGCTGGCGGTCGCGCCGGGCCATGGCATCGATCCGGGGTGGGTGACAGGACCGCTGGCGCGCGCGTGGCGGGTCCAGCATGTGCGCGAGGTGCCGTTGGCGCCGGAGGCGGGAAAGTGGTGGGGGACCGGGCGGTTGGTGGAGTTCGCGGCGTACATCGGGGATGTCGGGGTGCTGTACCAGCTGGTGACCTCCGTGCGGCGCGACCGCTGCTCCTGGTGCGGCCTTGAAGTCATCGGCGACCGCTGTCTTTTCTGCTCGGCGAAGGTCGACAATCGGATCCGGCCCCCGATGGAACCCAAAGGTCCGGGAGGACCGAACGGACTCAAGGGACCCAAGGGGCCGAACGGGCCCAGGGAAGTCGCGCACGCCAGCCGGCGAGCGCTCGAATAAGCAGCAAGCGAAGCGAAAGCGATAGGGCACCAAGCCGATGAACTCACGTCAGCGTCGTGGCGTCGTCCTCCTCGTGGTCTCCGCGCTGTGCGCGGTGGCCGCCTTCGCCGGCGTGCTGTCGGTCATCGGCGACGCCCGGTCCGAGGTGGGACCGAAGATCACCGCGTACCGCCTCACCCAGGACATACCCGCGTACAAGACCATCACCTCGCAACAGCTCACGAAGGTTCAAATCCCCAAGCGCTGGCTGCCGACGACGGCGGTACGGGACCTCGTGGAGCTGAACGGGAAGATCGCCGCGACACCACTCAAGAGCGGCTCGCTGCTCCAGACGGACATGGTGGAGGCCAGGCCCGCCCTCCAGGCCGGCCAGATGGAGATCGCCATCATGATCGACGCGGAGACCGGCGTCGCCGGCAAGATCACCCCGGGCGCGAAGGTCAACATCTTCGCCACCTTCGCCGGGAAGAAAGACACCGACCCGGACGTCTCCAGGATCATCGTCACGGGTGCGCCGGTCATCGACGTCGGCCAGATCAAGGCCTTCGACACCAGCGACAACAGCCTGCGGTCCTCCACCCAGGGCGTCCCCATCACCTTCGCCCTGGGAGCGCAGGACGCCCAAAGGGTCGCCTTCGCCGAGTCCTTCGCCAAGCACGTACGACTGGCCCTGGTCGCACCGGGCGACACGAGCAGCCCGCCGACGAGCGACCGCACGTACACCCTCGCGGGTGACACGGGGAGCCACGGATGACCACGTCGATGACCACCCCCACCGTGCTCCAGGGAGGCCGACCGTGATCGTACGGATCCTGTCCGGCGTCGCCGACCCCGATACCGCCCGCGCACTGGCCGGGCTGCTCCACCAACTGCCCGGCGTCGAACCGGCCCCCGCCGTCCCCGACTCCACCACGCTCCTGGACGCCCTCGCCCGCGCCGCCGAGGCGGGCCTCGACGAACTCCCCGAGGCCGTCGTCATCCACGACCTCATCACGCCCATGCCCGCCATGGAATTGGTCCGCGACATCGCGCTCCGCTTCCCGGCGGTGGGCGTGGTGCTGCTGACCGCCGACCCCAGCCCCGCTGTCCTCGCCGCCGCCATGGATTCGGGCGCCCGTGGCGTCGTCGGACTCCCGCTCACTTACGCCGACCTGGGCGCCCGCGTCGAGGCCGCCGCCAGCTGGGCGGCCGGCGTCCGCGCCCACCTCAACCCCCAGCGCGCCCTCCCCGTCATCCCCGGCGGCACGATGCTCGCCGTGGCCGGATCCAAGGGCGGCGTAGGGACCACCGTCACGGCCGTCCAGCTGGCCCTGGCCGCCCACAGCGCCGGACGGTCCACAGCCCTGGTCGACCTCGACCTCCAGGGCGGCGACATCGCCTCCTACCTCGACGTCCAGTTCCGCCGCTCCATGGCCGACCTCGCCGACATCGGCGACGTATCGACGCGGGTGCTCCAGGACGTCATGTACGTCCACGAATCCGGCCCCGCACTCCTGCTCGCCCCCGGCGAGGGCGAGCGCGGCGAGGAGGTCACCGACCGCGCCACCCGGCAGGTGCTGCACGCCCTGCGGCAGAGATACGAGGTCGTGGTCGTCGACTGCGGCACCCAGATGAACAGCGCCAACGCCGTCGCCGTGGAGACGGCGGAGGCGGCGGTGCTCGTGACGACGCCGGACGTCGTCGCCGTACGCGCCGCCAAACGCATGGTGCGGATGTGGGACCGGCTCCAGATACGCAAGCCGCAGGACATCACCGTCGCCGTCAACCGCTACACCCGGGGTACGGAGATCCAACCCTCGCTGATCGCCCGCATTACGGGGACCAAGGTCGCCACTTCCGTCATCCCGGCCGCGTACAAGGAGCTCCAGGCCGTCGTTGACGCGGGGCGGCTCCAGGACCTCGACAACCGGTCGACGGTGAAGCAGGGCATATGGGCGCTGGCGGCCGAGGTGGGTCTGGTCGCCCCGGCCGAGCCCAGACCGGCGGCGGGGCGGCGCGGCAAGCGCGGTGAGCGGGCGGAGCGGGGTGAAAGGGGCGAGCGGGGCGGCCAGGGTGACCGGGGGCAGGTGACCCTGGAGACGCTGGGGATGACCCCGATCATTCTCGTTACGCTGATCCTCATCTGGCAGGCGGTGCTTGCCGGTTACACCTTCACCCTGGCGGGGAATGCGGCGGACGAGGCGGCTCGGGCTCAGGCGGTCCGCAAAGACGCGCGGGCCGCCGCCCAGCAGGACCTGCCGGGCGCCTGGGACATGACCTCCTTCGACGCCGGGTCGGCCGGTGGCATGGCGACGGCGAACGTCGGCCTCAAGGTCCCCGTCCTCTTCCCCGGCATCAACTTCGGGCTCACGGTCACGGGGCATGCCTCGGCGGTGGACGAGGAGACGGCCCCGTGAGACGGCGGGCCCGCAGGCGCCGGGACCAAGACCGGGACCGGGGCAGCGCATCGCTGGAATTCCTTGGCGTACTGCCGATCCTGCTCCTCATCGCCCTGGCCGGCATCCAGCTGGGCCTCGCCGCCTACGCGGCCTCCGAGGCCGGGACGGCCGCCCGTGCGGCGGCCCGTGCCGAAGCGAAGTACAAGGCGGGGGTTACCGGCAAGGCGGCCGGTGACGCCGCCGTCAGCAGCTGGCTGCAGGTGACGATTTCCGATCCCAGTGCGGGAGCGGCGCCCCACTCCGTCCAAATGACGGCGACCATTCAGATTCCCGCAGTCATCCCGCTCTTCAACCCCGGCTCCGTAAGCCGATCCGCGACGATGCCCAAGGAGGACACGACCACCCCATGAGCCTCCGCGACCGCCTCGCTCCCGAGGAATCCGCTCCGCAGACCCAAGAGGGCAACCTCGTCGCCGTCTACCGCACCAAGCTGCTCCAGGAGATCGACCTCGCCGAGATGTCGGCCCTCGCCGCCGCCGAACGTCGGCTCCGCCTGGAGCGTGTCCTCGGCCACATCATCAGCCGCGAAGGTCCGGTGCTCTCCACCAAGGAGCGCACCGGCATCATCCGCCGCGTCGTGGACGAGGCCCTCGGCCTCGGCATCCTGGAGCCGCTCCTCGAAGACCCGACCGTCACCGAAATCATGGTCAACGGCCCGGACAAGATCTACGTCGAACGGGCCGGCCGTGTCGAGCCCGTCGCCGCCCGCTTCTCCTCCGCCGACCAGCTCCTCCAGACCATCGAACGCATCGTCTCGACCGTCAACCGCCGCGTCGACGAGTCCAATCCGATGGTCGACGCCCGCCTGCCCTCCGGCGAGCGCGTCAACGTCATCATCCCGCCGCTGTCCCTCACCGGCCCGATCCTTACCATCCGTCGCTTCCCGCGGGCATATACGTTGAATGAGCTCATCGCCCTCGGCACGCTGGACGAGCACATGCTGGTGCTTCTCGCGGCCCTCGTGCGCGCCAAGTTCAACGTCATCGTCGCGGGCGGCACCGGCGCCGGCAAGACGACCCTGCTCAACTCCCTGTCGGGGCTCATCCCGGACGGCGAGCGCATCATCACCGTCGAGGACGCCGCCGAACTCCAGCTCCAGCAGGAACACGTCATCCGGCTCGAAACCCGCCCCCCGAACGTCGAGGGCCACGGCCGCATCACCATCCGCGACCTCGTACGCAACTCGCTGCGCATGCGCCCCGATCGCATCATCGTCGGCGAGGTCCGTGGCGGTGAGACCCTCGACATGCTCCAGGCCATGTCCACCGGCCACGACGGCTCCCTCGCCACCGTCCACGCCAACTCCGCCGAGGACGCGGTGCTGCGGCTCCAGACCCTCGCCTCGATGAGCGAAGTGAAGATCCCCTTCGAGGCGTTGCGGGATCAGATCAACAGCGCCGTGGACGTCATCATCCAGCTGAGGCGTGACGTCGACGGCGCCCGGCGCGTATCCGAGATCGCCATCCTCTCCTCCCGGGGCCGCGACACCTTCCGGCTCACCACCGCCAGCCGCTTCCGCGCCGAGCCCCTGGGCGCCGACCGGATCGTACGCGGCTGGTACGAGCACTTCCCCGTACCCCGGGAACTGGCCGAGCGGATGTACTTGGCCGGTGAACACGTCCCGGCCGCCTTCGGCGTCGGCGACACGGAGCTGGAGCTGGCCAGCAGGGAGGCGAAATGAGTCTGGCTCTTGCCGCACTGGGGGCCTCCGCGCTGGCCCTCGCCCTCGGCGTCTGGGGCCTGCACGCCTGGGCCGGCGGCCGCGCCGACCGGGCGGCCCTGGTCGACCGCCTCGCCGACATCCCGGGCATGGAGCGCAGCACCGTCCCCTTCGCCGGGCTCGACCGCCGCGTACGCCGGACCCAGTGGGGCAAGCGCCTCGCCGGGCGCCTCGCCGCCACGGGGACCAACCTCACCCCGGGCCAGTTCACGGCGGCTGCGGTGGGGGCCGTGGGCGGTGCGTGGCTGGTCGCCGGCACACTCCTCGCACCCTTCTTCGGGCCCGTCGCCGCGATCCTGACCGGATGGACGGTCTCCTCCTTCCTGGCGTGGCGCCAACGGATCCGTACCGAACGCTTCATCGCCCAGCTCCCGGACTTGGCACGGGTACTCGCGAACGCCACCCACGCCGGGCTCGCCCTCCGCACGGCGGTCGGCATGGCGGCGGACGAGCTGGAGGCCCCGGCGGGCGAGGAGCTCAGGCAGGTCGCCGACGCGATGGCTATGGGCCACTCCGTAGAGGACGCTCTGAACGAGCTCCAGGCACGGCTGCCGAGCCGCGAGCTGATCGTCCTGGTCACGACCCTCGTGCTCAGCAGCCGCGCGGGCGGTTCGGTGGTGGAGTCGTTGCGCAATCTGACGGTGACTCTTGAGGAGCGCAAAGAGACCCGAAGGGAAATCCGCACCCAGCTGTCCCAGGTGACGGTCACCGCTTATGCGGTGCCGGTGATCGGCATCGGGTCCTTGTTCCTGCTCAACCAGATCCTGCCGGGCTCCCTGAGCGCCATGACCGGGTCCGGGACCGGTCGGATCGCCGTGTTGATCGCCCTTGGGCTGTACGTCGTCGGCTTCGTCCTGATCCGCCGTATGTCGCGGATCGACGTCTGAGGGGCGGGCACTCGTAATGAATTCCCTGAATCCGCTGATCGGGCTCGCCCTGGCCCTTCTCGTCGCGGCCGGCGTCGTCGGCATCGTCTACGGCGTGGGTATCTACCGCGCCGACGTCAAGCTCCCCAGCGACTTGCAGCTCGCCCTGGAGGTCGGCCGCACCCGAACGACCAGAGTCGGCAACGCCGTCGACCGCATGGGCATCCGCTGGGCGCCCGTGGTGCTCCGCATGCTCGGGCCCGCGAGGGTGAACAAGATCCGGGCCCGCATCGACCATGCCGGTCACCCGCACGGCCTGACGGTGGACAGGTACGCCGCCCGGCGCGCCGTGTACGGGATGCTGGGCGGGGCGGGTGCTTTGGCGGTGCTCTCGTCCGGGCACTGGTTCCTGGCGCTGCTGATGATCGGATACGCGTGGGGCTGGACGGATCTCGGCATCTGGCTGGCGGTGCGTAAGCGGCGCGAGGAGATTGAACGTACACTTCCGGACTTTCTGGACGTCCTCGCGGTCGTCGTCAGCGCGGGGTTGGGCTTCCGTCAGGCCCTGGAGCGGGTGGCGGCGGTCTACTCCGGGCCGTGGTCGGACGAAATCCGGGTCGCCCTGCGCCAGATGGATGTCGGCGTCAGCCGCCGCGACGCCTTCGACCAGCTGCGCCAACGGAACCGCAGCGCCCAGGTCAGCCAGTTCGTGACCGCCCTCCAACAGGGCGAGGAGCTGGGCGCGCCCATTGCCCAGACACTGCTCCAGATCGCGCAGGACATGCGGCGCACCGAAGCCCAGAACGCCCGGCGGCGGGTGGCCCGCACCGTGCCCCGTGCGACTGGCGTGATTACGACGCTGCTGGTGCCCGCGACCATGATCCTGCTGATGACGGGCACCATCCTCGGTTCGCGGGTCAACTTCGGTGACCTCTTCGGGAATGGCTGAGGCGGGTGGTGGGTAGTGACGGAAGCCGTCATATTGGGTGTGTCAGTTGGCTCGGAATGGGCTGCGGGAGCGAGCAGTTGCGGTGTACGTTTGCAGTCGCAACCGAATTTGCACCTGCAACCCCGAACGAATCGCTACGGGTCGGACCGGCGAGAGGCGGTGGGCCATGGCTGACGTCAACGTCAATGTCAAGGTCGCCGTCCAGGCCGACGGCCCCCGTAGCGGCAGCGAGAAGGCGGTACGCGCAAGGCGCGCGGCCGGCGTTCGTCGGGTGACAAGGGCAGGGAGCCGGAGCCATGAGCAGATGGGTTGTGAAGCGGATCACCGTGCTGCAGTTGTGGGCGCGGGACCGTGGCGACAGTGGGCAGACGTCCTTCGAATACCTGGGGATCGCGGTGGTGATCGCGATCATCATCGCGGCGCTGGCGACCACGAACATCGGCGGCACCGTGGGGCAGGCGATCCTCGACGCGATCGGGAAAATCGCCAAGATCTGAGCCGCTACGCCTGTAGGGACGAAGGCCAGACCCTGGGGATCTACATCGTTGCCGTAGCGGCGCTGTTCTTCCTCGCGTTCGCCTTCTTCGCGGTCGGCCAGGCATCCGTCTTGCGGAACAGCTCCCAAACCGCCGCCGACGCGGCGGCGCTGGCTGCTGCCCGTGGTGGCCGGGACGGCATTGAGGGGAAATTCCTGGACGCGCTGAAGGCAGGCGATCTCGGCACGTTGAAGGGACTCCTCAATGGGACCGGCATCGACGGCACTGGCGCGTGTGCCGCCGCCGGTACCTATGCCGCTGGCAATGGCGCTGAAGTGACCGGCTGTCCGGGGACGAACAGCCCGCTCAGCTACACCGTCGGAGTCCGTACGCTCGGAACTGTCGGCAAGTCCGTGGTCAAAGGCACTGAGGATATACACGCCACGTCCAAGGCCACTGCCGTCATTGCCCCCCGCTGCACGGACGTTCATAAAGGCCCCAACGCCATCATCTTTACTTGCACCGCTGGGGAGCTGTCCGTCGATCCGACGGCCAGTAACTTCAAACTGAACCTGGCGGAGTTCTTCTCCGTACATCTCAGCGAGTAAAGGAACGGGGACGCATGGGCATCCAGCAGACGGCGAGGGGCCGCAGGCCTGCGGTCGCTGTCGCACTCGTCGCCAGCGCAGCCTTGATGGTGTCCGGGTGCGGCGGGAACAGCGACAAGGGGACGAAGAGCCAATCCAGCGCCACGAAGTCCAGCAGCACCAAAAGCACCGGCAGTTCGACCCAGGACTCATCGCCCCCAACGCCTGAACCAACTGCAACACTGGCACAGATCAAGGGCGGCCAGGGCATCACCGTCACCATCAACTCGGCTACGCGTGATACCGGTGGCTTTGTCACGGTCAGCGGCACGCTGACCAACAACGGCCAGTCGGTCTTCAACGCCCTCGGCTGGAGGGGCCAGGAGGTCGCAGTCCAGAAGTCCGGCTCGTCGCTCGCTGGAGCAACCCTCGTCGACGAGGCGGGCAAGAAGCGCTACTACGTCCTCAGGGACACCGAGGGCCTGTGCCTCTGCACCATGGGGCTGACCCTCATCAGCCCCGGCGAGACGCGGCCCATCTTCGCCCAATTCCCCGCCCCGCCAAAGTCCACCACCGAGGTCGACTTCCAGCTCCCCACCATGCCCCCGGCCAAGATCACGATCTCGGAGGGGTGACCGATGCCTCGTACCGGTCGCCCGGGATCCGCCGCCGCCACGCTGGCGCTCGCCCTCACGCTGCTCCCGGTGTTCCCCGTCGCCGCCGCCCGCGCGGACACCGTCAACCCCACCGCCCTGCCCACATCCTCCGCCCCCACCAAGATCGACCCGAACGCCCCTGGCCTGAAGCTCCCCGCAGGGGCCACACTCGCCGCCCCCAAGGTCCTGGACATCGTCTCCGTAACGGACTCGTCCTCCTCCTCGACCGCCACCGCCAGCTCCGGCGAGGAGCGTCACCAGGAGTCCAATTCCACCATCACGTACGCCCTCCAGGCCGACGTCACCTTCGGCAAGGACAGCGCCAAGCTCAGCCCCACCGCCGCCGCCCGCATCAAGGCCATCGCATCCGACATCGCGACGAAGAAGGTCACCGACCCCATCCGCGTCTTCGGATTCACCGACAACCTCGGCAGCAGCGCCCACGGCGCCGTGCTCTCCAAACAGCGCGCCGACGCCGTCTACAACATCCTCGCCACGCAGCTCGCCGCCAGCGGCTCCAACACCGCCTACTCCTTCCAGGTCCGTGGCTACGGCGAGGACTACCCCATCGCCGACAACTCCACCGAACCCGGCCGCAAGCAGAACCGCCGCGTCGAGATCACCTTCACCCCGCCGTCGGCTTCCTGAAGGCAGCCCCGGCCTCGCCCGGCTCCTCGCGCTCCTACTCGGCCGAAGGATCGGCCGTCCCCTCGGCGATCATCCGCCGCATACGGTCAATGGCCGCCGGCCGGCGTTTCGGGGCGCTCATCGAGAACCGGTAGACCGTCGATTCCCGGGCCTCGAAGCCAAGGCGTTCGTACAACCGATTGGCCGCCTCGCGCGCTGGTCGCGACGTGAGGTCAACGGTGCCGGCGCCCGCCTCCCGCGCCAGCCGCAGGGCCTCCTGGGTCAGCGCAGCCGCGATTCCCTGGCCACGGGCCACTTCGTCGACGACCACGTCCTCGATGCGCGCACGCAGCCCGGAGGGCACAGGGACCAGCAGCAGCGTCAAGGTCCCGACGATCTCGCCCCCCGCTTCCGCGCGAGCGACCAGGACAGTGTTCGCATCACACGCCACGATCCGGTCAACCGCTTCGCGGTCCAAAGGCTTCGCGGACGACGACAACTGCGGCAGCAACCGCCCGAACGCCTCCACGATCTCCTGGCCGGCCTCGCGCACGATCTCAACCTCAACGTTCATGCACCGGAGCCTACCGATCCCGTGCTCCACGCCCCGCCCCGCTCAGCCACGGCCCGATCTCCTGCTGAGCCTCGGCGAGGATTCGATTGGTCGTGTCCATCGCGGCTCGGAATTGTTCTTGCGTGCTGCGGGGATCGCCTGAGATCTGCTCGGCCTCATGCAGCGCTGCAGCTCGGGCGGGCCAGCGCTGCATCGCCACGAAGGTTGCCCACTTGATCAGGAAGAAGCGCAGAGGGTTGGTCGACTGCGTCTGTACCGCCCGGTCGAATGCCTTCTCGCACTCCCGGTCCAGCTCCGCCAAGCTGGGCAGAGCGATCCGCTTGACCGCCTCCCGCAAGGCCTCCCGCGTCATGGCTGGCTGTGGGATCAGCGGTCCGTCGTGCTCCATGTGCTGCGCGGTCACGTCCGGATCCTTTCCCATGAAGCTCAGAGGGCGGTTTCGAGGGCCCTGTGTGCGTGCGGCCGAGTCTGCCAGAGCGGGATGACAGCGGGCTTCGGTGCGCTCGTTCAGCGCCCCACCTACTGGACCAGCGCCCTCACGCCTCCGACCACACGTCGGTCCTCGCGGCGTGCTGCCCCTCACCCCAACTCGAACCACACCACCTTGCCCGACCCCACCGTGCACGGCCGCACGCCCCATGACTTCGCGAAGCCGTCCACCAGGAGGAGTCCCCGCCCGTGTTCCTCCTCCGCCCCCGGCATCTCCTGCGTCGGGAACACCGGGCTCTCGTCGTGGACGACGACCCACAGTCTGCTGCCCTGCCACTGAGCCCGGACGGTGACCGGCGTCCTGCTGTGGAGGATCCCGTTTGTCGCCACCTCGCTCACCAGCAGCGCGGCCGTATCGGCCAACTCGGGCCGCCCGCGCCGCCGTAGTGCGGAGCCCAGTGAGTCCCGCACCAGCGCGACCATCCACGGCTGCGCGTCGATCCGTACGTCGTAGGACCAGTTCGCCTGATTGTTGCCGTCATTCACGGTGTCTCCCGTCGCCGGTGGTCGCCATCACGTACGCGGCGTCGCGTCTCGTGACGGAATCGGTACCGAAAGTAGCGGCGGCAGCGTTCAAAGGTGCACTGGTTCTCCTAGAACTGACCCGATTGGGTGACTAGACCCCAACTAGGTGCTTTGGGAAGACTGTTCACTCAGCTACGAAAGGGGAGGGCATGCCGCCGCGTAAGAGCCCTACAGTCCGCCAGAAGCGTCTGGGCGCCGAGCTGCGCAAACTGCGCGAGGCGGAAGGGCTGACCTTTGAGGCTGCCGCCGCCGTGCTGGAGTGCGGGAAGGCCAAGATCAGCCGGATCGAAACGGGGGTCAACGGCATCCGACCCGTCGACCTCCGCGTCCTGCTCAAGGCCTACGGCGTCCAGGACGAGGCCCTGACCGAGGCCTTGCTCGGCATGGCGCGCGAGGGCCGGACGAAGGGCTGGTGGAACCGGTACGGCGATGTGCTCAGCGACGGCTTCACCGACCTTGCCGAGATGGAGTCCAAGGCCGTGGCCCTGCACAGCTGGGAGACCACCCTAGTGCCGGGCCTGCTGCAAACCGCCGACTACATGCGCGTCCTCTTCCGGCGCGGTCGGCTCGACGTGGCTGACGAGGAGCTGGAGCACCATGTCGCAGGTCGTATGCACCGACAGTTGGCCCTGGACCGCGATAATGCGCCCCAACTGTGGGCGGTCATCTACGAACCGGTTCTGCAGGCCAAGTTTGGCGGGCCGTCCGTGATGCGGGACCAGCTTCTCCACCTTGCCCGCATGGCGCAGCGCGATCACATCACGATCCAGGTGCTCCCGTACACGACGGAGTCCCATCGCGGCGTGAATGGATCCTTCACCATCGTGAACACCCCTCCGCCGGGGATGGATGTCGTGCGTGCGGACACCATCGCCACGTCGTTGTACATTGAGGAGGACGCGCAAGTGCGCGCCTATAGGCAGGTGTTCGATCAACTGAGAGCAGCCGCTCTGGGGCCTACTCCCTCGCTGGAACTGATCCGTAGCAGTGCCGAGCGGCTCTAGCCCGA
The DNA here is from genome assembly GCF_005047355.1 of Actinacidiphila oryziradicis. Classification (GTDB taxonomy): domain Bacteria; phylum Actinomycetota; class Actinomycetes; order Streptomycetales; family Streptomycetaceae; genus Actinacidiphila; species Actinacidiphila oryziradicis. Next base: position 37,416 of record NZ_SUMC01000059.1, on the reverse strand, counting down.
GGGGTGCACTGTGTCCGAACTCGCTTGGCGCAAGTCCAGCTTCTCCGGCGATGATGCGAACCGCGACTGCGTTGAGGTCGCTGCCGCCCCCGAGGGGCTCGTCCACTTCCGCGAGAGCGACACCCCGGGTGTGGTGGCCGTTACGACCCCCGCCAAGTGGGGTGCCTTCGTGAAGGGCGTGAAGGCGGGCGAGTTCGACGATCGTTTGACCAGCTGAGAGCGGCTGCTCTCAGGCCCGTTCCCGGCGAGCGTTTACAGCCAGGAGGAGTACATCGTGTCCGAACTCGCTTGGCGCAAGTCCAGCTTCTCCGGCGACGACGCGAGCCGCGACTGCGTCGAGGTGGCCGTCGCCAGGGATGGCCAGATCCACTTCCGCGAGAGCGACACCCCGGACGTGGTGGCCGTTACGACCCCCGCCAGGTGGGGCGCCTTCGTCAAGGGTGTGAAGGCGGGCGAGTTCGACGAGCGTTTGACCAGCTGAGAGCGGCTGCTCTCGGGCCCGTTCCCGGCGAGCGTTTCCGGCCAGGAGGAGTACATCGTGTCCCAACTTGCCTGGCACAAGTCCAGCTTCTCCAGCGACGACGCGAACCGCGACTGCATCGAGGTCGCTGCCGCCCCCGAGGGGCTCGTCCACTTCCGCGAGAGCGATGCCCCGGATGTGGTGGCCGTTACGACGCCCGCCAAGTGGGGTGCCTTCGTGAAGGGCGTGAAGGCGGGCGAGTTCGACGGCTGCGCTCTCTGAGCGTCGGAGCGCCTGCGCGGCTTCCATCCGAAATGCGGACGGCTCGCAGGTCGGAGCGTATAAGCTCGCGTTTGACCAGCTGAGGGCGGCTGCTCTCGGGCCCGTTCCCGGCGGGCGTTTCCAGCCAGGAGGAGTACATCGTGTCCGAACTTGTCTGGCGCAAGTCCAGCTTCTCGAACGACGACGCCGAAGCGGACCGCGACTACATCGAGATCGCCTTCGACTCCGAGGGCAATGTCCACCTCCGCGAGAGCACGAACCCGGAGATCGTCGCCGTCACGACCCCCGCCAAATGGGATGCCTTCGTCAAGGGCGTCAAGGCGGGGGAGTTCGACCACTTCGCCGGCCTCTGAGCGAGCGTCGCCGAAACCGCTCGCGCCGAGCACGCGGCTGTCGGCGGGAGGCGCCACCCGCGACCTCCCGTACCGGGACCTGAGACCTGAGGCCCAGGACTATCGGCCGATCGCGGATCCGATCATCCAGCGGATAGCTTCTTGGCGTTGAGCCACCAGGCGGTGAAGGCATCTCGCAAAGGGGAAGTCGTGACAACTTACGGCAGGGCTCACGCACGCATCGCCCGCCCGTCACGGGATCTGCGGATTGCCGAGCGATTCTGGGCCGACGGTCTCGGCCTTGTCGTGCTCTACCGGCACGATTGGGACGGTACTCCCGAGGAACATTCCCTGCTCATGGTCGGTTGGCCTGACGCCGACTGGCATCTCGAATTGGTCCACGCCGCGGATGCCCCGGTCCACCCGACGCCAACGCCCGAGGATCTTCTGGTTCTCTATCTCGATGACCAGGTACCGGAGGACCTTGTCGCGAGGCTGGAGCGACACGGTGGGCAACGCGTTCGCGCCCACAATCCGTACTGGGACAGGTGGGGGATCACCATCCAGGATCCGGATGGCTACCGCCTTGTTCTGTCCACTCGCGGCTGGTCCAACTCTCCATAGGGCCCGCGCTACTCGTCATATCTGTCTGCACACCCACCCGAGGGGACCACTATGCGCGTCATCGCCTTTGACCATCTGGTGCTCAACGTTGCGGATGTCGAGCGCGCCCTTGACTTCTACTGCGGTCCGCTGGGGCTTGAGCCGGTACGGGTCGAGGAGTGGCGGGCGGGCAAGGTCTCGTTCCCGTCGGTGAGGGTGAGCCCTACGACCATCATCGACCTGGTCGAGGGGGCCCGGGGGGAGTCCGGGGAGTCCAACGTGGACCACATCTGCCTCGTCGTTGAGCCATTGGACTGGCAGGAGGTCGTGGACTCGGACGTGTTCACCGTCGTGGACGGCCCCGGGCCGCGCTTCGGGGCGCGCGGCAGCGCCCAGTCCCTCTACGTCCTCGACCCGGACGGCAACACCGTCGAACTGCGCTGGTACCCGCAGGACGCCTGACCGGCCCGCGCGGGTGGGCCATCCGGGTAGGACCGGGATTAAAGTCCTGGGCAAATCGTCGGCACGTGCAGTGACGGTGCGCGCACTGTGCAGGAACGTTACAGCTGTCAAAATAAGAGCACACGGCGCAAATGTTGCAAATACGGACACCTGGATCACGGTTCTATTAAGAGAACCTTCACATCACCCTCATGACCCTGGTTCTGGGTTAGGGCTCCTACGCGGTACCTTGGAAGCCCCCCCTCGGGCCGGTTCGCTCTCCCCCCCTGCGAACCGGCCCGTTTCTTTGTTCGGCCCCGGGTGGGGGCGTGCGCTCATACGATGCGCGCGTGGAGATACTTGACGGCGAGATCATCGTGCAGGCCGGTCCGATGATGCTGCATGACCTTCCGGGCCGGAAGCTGGTGCGCGAGACCCCTGAGCCGTTTGAGGCGTGGAACGGGCGGCGGGTCCTCATCGGCGAGGAGGACAAGCCTCGGCCGGATGCGGTGGTCATCCGGGCGCGGGACTGGTCCGACGGGATGCGGGACGTGCCGTCGTCGATAGTGCTCGCGGTGTTCGAGGTCGTATCGGGCGGATGGGTTGCGGTCCGCCGGGACTACGAGGACAAGCGGGGCAAGTACCAGGACGCGGGGATCCCGGTGTATGTGATCATCGATCCCCGGATCGGCGAGTGGCTGGTGCTGCGCCTTGAGGGCGGCAAGTACGAGGAGTCCGACCGCGGGTTGTTCGGCGAGCCGATCCGGCTGCCGGAACCGTTGGGCTACACGGTGCCGACGCTCTCGTACCACCGCTACCCTGCGGGTTCATAGGTTCCACCGGGCGGGAACCGTGACGCTTTGCGCGCAGTCGATGATCGTGGGCGATCACGTGATGGTGGCGTACGTGCCGGAGCGGCCGGAGAAGGCGGCGGTGGCGCGGGCAGGGGACCGGCCGCCATATGTGCGTGCGGCGGCCAGGCTGGTGTTCCTGGGCGTGTTCATGGTGCTGGCGATCGGGATCGGGTTTGCCGGATCCGGCATAGGGTCCGATTTTCAGCCCGGGCACGTAAGCCCAATAGCGGGGGCCTTATGACCACCTGAACCGATTCAAAGTGGTCATAAGGCCCCCGTCATTGCAAGATCCGGGTGCGGGTGCCGTCCTGGGCCGCCCAGCGGCACAGGGGATCGTCGATGGTGTCCATGGTGTCGATGGCGGCAGCGGACATGACGTCAGCTGACGATGTCGAGCTGTGTGCCGGGCGCCAGGCCCCAGGCTTTCATCTTGCCGGCCTCTGACTCCAGTACGTGGCGGGAGCGGAGCCGCGGTCGGCCGAGGCGCCCGGGTGGCATGGTCCGTACGGCGAGGACGCGCAGCCGCCGGTCCAGGTACGCGACATCGATGGCGAATCGCATCCGGAGGGTGTGGACGCTGCCTGCGGGGGTGAGGAGCAGGGCGCCGTCGATGCCGTCCCGGCCGAGGAGGCCGCGGGTGCGGGCACGGTAGGAGGCGGCGATCTCCAGGGGGATCTCCAGGGCGATTTCCAGGGGGATTTCCAGGGGGACGGTGGTGGCGTCGGTGATGACGAGGGTGGCCGTGCCGTCCCGGTAACTGCCCATGAGCCCGCTCCTTCCGTCCGGTCCGTGTACGGTCGGCCCGGTGGTGCTTGGCTATCCGTTCCATCCGCATGTCTATCTGATCGTCGCCGCCGCCGTGTGGGGAATGGCCGCAGGGCTCGCGCTGCCGCGCGCCGCCTACCGCCTCGCGGTTGAGCCGGACGAGCCCTGGTGCGCGGCCGATGCGGCGGGCCGGCCCTTTCCGGCAGGTGTACGGGGCTGGGCCGGCCGGGGGGAGGGCGGGGCGCCGCTGGCGGTGCTGTGCGCGGTGGTGTGCGCGGGGCTGGCCTCCACGGTCGGCGACACGCCCGAGTTGGCGGTGTGGCTGCTCCTGGTGCCGTTTTGTGTCCTGCTCGGGCGTGTCGACCTGGCCGTTCAGCGGCTGCCGGATGTTCTGACGCTGCCGGCCGCGGTGGGCACGGGTGCGCTGCTCGGGGGTGCGGCACTGCTGCCGGGGCACGAGGGTTCCTGGGGGCGGGCTCTGGCCGGCGGGGGAGTGCTGGGGGCTCTGTACTTTGTGCTGCATCTGGTCAACCCGGGCGGAATGGGCTTCGGGGACGTGAAGCTGGCGCCGACGCTGGGGCTGGCGCTGGGCTGGTACGGCTGGAGCGCGGTCGTCGCGGGCACGCTCGTCGGGCTCGGGCTCGGTGCCGGCGTGGGGCTCGTGCTGCTGGCCATGCGCCGGGTGGACCGTAGGACGCCGATACCCTTCGGGCCGTTCATGCTCCTGGGGGCGCTGGCCGGGGTGCTTCTGGGGACGGCGTAGCGGTCCGTCATGCCGCCCCCGCCCCGGCCCCCGGCACCGGCACCGCCCCGCACCCCGGTCGGGTGCGAGGCCGGTCACCGGGCGGAAGTGCGGAAGTGCGGAACCGCATAAGAAGCGGAAGCGCAGAACCGCATAAGAAGGTGTCAGGCCCAGAGGTTGACGCCATCGGGCTCGATCGCGTGTTCGTCGATCTCGGCGAGTTCGTCGGCCGTGAGCGGGGGGGCTTGCAGGGCGGCGACGTTTGCCTCCAGTTGGGCGACGCTGGAGGCGCCGATGAGGGCCGAAGTGACGCGGGGGTCCCGGAGGACCCAGGCCAGGGCGAGTTGGGCCAGGGACTGGCCGCGCCGGGCGGCGATGTCATTGAGTGCGCGCAGCCGGGCTACGGTCTCCTCGTTGATGAGCTGCGGGTCGAGTGATTTGCCCTGGGCGGCGCGGGAGCCGGCGGGGATGCCGCCGAGGTATTTGTCCGTCAGCAGCCCTTGGGCGAGGGGCACGAAGCCGATGCAGCCCATGCCTTCCCCTTCGAGGACGTCGAGGAGCCCTTCGTTCTCGACCCAGCGGTTGATCATGGAGTAGGAAGGCTGGTGGATCAGGGCGGGGACGCCCATGTCCCGCAGGATCCGGGCGGCTTCGCGGGTCTGTGCCGGACCGTAGGAGGAGATGCCGACATAGAGGGCCTTGCCCTGGCGCACGGCGGTGGCGAGGGCGCCCATGGTCTCTTCGAGCGGGGTCTCGGGGTCGAAGCGGTGGGAGTAGAAGATGTCGACGTAATCGAGGCCCATCCGCTTCAGGGACTGGTCCAGGGAGGCCAGCAGGTATTTGCGGCTGCCCCATTCGCCGTAGGGGCCGGGCCACATGTCGTAGCCGGCCTTGCTGGAGATGACCAGCTCATCCCGGTACGGGCTGAAATCCTGCGCGAAGAGGGTGCCGAAGTTGGACTCGGCGGAGCCGTACGGCGGGCCGTAGTTGTTGGCGAGGTCGAAGTGGGTGATGCCGAGGTCGAAGGCGCGGCGCAGGATCGAGCGTTGCGAATCCAGGGTGCGGTCGTCGCCGAAGTTGTGCCACAGGCCCAGGGAGATGGCGGGGAGTTTGAGGCCGCTGCGGCCGGTGCGGCGGTACTCCATGGCGTCGTAGCGCTCACTGGAGGCGCGGTAAAGAGAACGGATGTCCATGGAACAGCACTATCACGTAGTGGCTGACCACCCGGTTCGTGTCCGTACGCCCGTGCGCAGTACGCTGACGGACGGGTGACGATCGGCGCAAGGGGCTGGAACGCGATGAATCTCCGCGACCTGGTATACGGGCTCTACGCCCGCCGGGTGGAACGCCGCCTCGACCTCTCGCAGGGCCCGAAGCATATAGGCGTGATCCTGGACGGCAACCGGCGATGGGCGAAGGCGGCCGGCGGTACCACCGAGCAGGGCCACCGGGCCGGGGCGGACAAGATCGCCGAGGTGCTGGGGTGGTCCGAGGAGACCGGCGTCGAGATTGTGACGCTGTGGCTGCTCTCGACGGACAATCTCGACCGCCCGGCGGAGGAGCTCGGCCCGCTGCTCGGCATCATCGAGGACACGGTGCGCGGCCTTGCCGAGACCGGCCGCTGGCGTGTGCATCATGTCGGCGCGCGGGATCTGCTGCCGGAGCGTACGCAGCGGGTCATCAAGGAGGCCGAGCGCGACACCGAGGGCATCAGCGGGATTCTGGTCAATGTCGCGATCGGCTACGGCGGCCGGCAGGAGATCGCGGATGCCGTCCGCTCGCTGCTCCATGAGCAGGCGGGGCGTGGCACCACGATCGAGGACCTCGCGGAGATCCTCGACGTCGAACACATTTCCGAACACCTGTACACGAGGGGCCAGCCCGACCCGGACCTGGTGATCCGTACCAGCGGGGAGCAGCGGCTGTCGGGTTTCATGCTCTGGCAGAGCGCCCATTCGGAGTACTACTTCTGCGAAGTCTTCTGGCCCGCCTTCCGCAAGGTGGACTACCTGCGGGCGCTCCGCGACTACGCCGCCCGCCACCGGCGCTACGGGGCCTAGGGCCTGCGCGGGGCGCGTCCAGGGGCCTGTTCGGCAGGGCTTATCACGAGAGTGGCTTGATTCCAGGTAGCTGTGTCTACGAACACGTGTCATATGCAGCCGCATGAGCCACCCCATTCGAGGGAATAGACCCGGAAGACCGACGTCCGGCCCATGGACGTCGGCCAGCAGCGGAAGGCACCAGGTCATCCGCCCGGGAGGCCCTTTGCACACGGACATGCTGTCTCCGACTGGTGGCACCGCCGCCAGTGATGGCATTGACCGCGTCGGTACGGAGGGCTGCGGACCGGCCCTCACGGCCGGTCCCGGCCCACTAGTAGCGCGCGACGTCGTCGCATCCCGACCTCTCCCGAGGGGGTTCGTCCACACGTGGTGACCAGCAAGAACCGCCGTGAGCACGACCGGCGCACTTACGTACTCGACACCAGCGTGCTGCTGGCCGACCCCAACGCCCTCACTCGCTTCGAGGAGCATGAAGTCGTGCTTCCGGTGGTCGTGGTGACGGAGCTGGAGGCCAAGCGCCACCACCCCGAACTCGGCTACTTCGCCCGTCAGGCGTTGCGGCTGCTCGATGAGTACCGGATCAGGTACGGGCGCCTCGACGCGCCCATCCCGATCGGCGAGCTCGGCGGCACCCTCCGGGTCGAGCTGAACCACTCGGACCCAGGGGTGCTCCCCGCCGGGTTCCGGCTCGGGGACAACGATTCCCGGATCCTGGCCGTGGCCCGGAATCTGCAGGCCGAGGGGTACGACGTCACTGTCGTCTCCAAGGATCTGCCGCTACGGGTCAAGGCCTCCTCCGTCGGCCTGCTGGCCGAGGAGTACCGGGCGGAGCTGGCGATCACCTCCGGCTGGACCGGAATGGAGGAACTGGTTGTCTCCGGGCAGGAGGTCGACGCGCTTTTTCAGGACGAGGCGATCGATCTGCCCGAAGTGTCCGATCTGCCGGTGCACACCGGTCTGGTGCTGCAGTCCGAGCGCGGTAAAGCGCTCGGCCGGGTGACGGAGGACGGCCGGATCCGGCTTGTGCGGGGCGACCGCGAGGCGTTCGGCATCCACGGCCGCAGCGCCGAGCAGCGGATCGCGCTGGACCTGCTCCTCGACCCGGACATCGGGATTGTCTCGATGGGCGGCCGGGCCGGCACCGGCAAGTCGGCGCTGGCGCTGTGTGCGGGTCTGGAGGCCGTGCTGGAGCGCCAGCAGCACCGGAAGGTGATGGTCTTCCGGCCGCTGTACGCGGTGGGCGGGCAGGAGCTCGGCTATCTGCCGGGCAGTGAGTCCGAGAAGATGAGCCCGTGGGCGCAGGCGGTCTTCGACACGCTCTCGGCGGTGACGTCCAAGGAGGTCATCGAGGAGGTCGTGGCGCGCGGCATGCTGGAGGTGCTGCCGCTCACGCATATCCGGGGACGGTCACTGCATGACGCCTTTGTGATCGTCGATGAGGCGCAGTCTCTTGAACGCAATGTCCTTTTGACCGTATTGTCCCGTATTGGGCAAGGGTCTCGGGTGGTGCTCACTCACGATGTCGCCCAGCGTGACAATTTGAGGGTCGGGCGGTACGACGGCGTGGTGGCGGTCGTCGAGAAGCTGAAGGGGCATCCGCTGTTCGCGCACATCACCCTGACGCGGTCGGAGCGGTCGCCGATCGCCGCATTGGTGACGGAGATGCTGGAGGACGGGCGCACGTAGTTTGTCCTCAAATGCCGGGCGGGCCTGCGTGTCAGGCCCGCCCGGCGTGTTTGGGGGCGCAGTACTGTAGTCGCGCGCCGCTCGGCTGTGGGGCCGTACCCGGAAAACCCGCTAAGCATTCGAGGTGTGAGCTTTGCCACGTAACTAAGAATTGCGTTAGTGCGTCCGGGTGGGGCAGGCTGTCGGTTCTGTCAGGCCCCGCATACGGCACACCCGCACCCCCAGCGGTGCGGAACAACATCAGAACTGAACAGCGAACGCCGTATGCCGCCCGAGACATCACGTGGACTTCCTGCATCAGGAAGCCCCCATCGGGCCCGTGCTTCTTGTGACCCGCCGGACCGTGAACGCGAGACGATCGCGGACCGGAGCAAGAGGAAGCCAGCGCCAGGGGCACGATTGCGTCCGCGAGGTCACCACGCGGGCGATGCTGGAAGGAAACCGTGTGAGCCGGATCTCGGTCCGGGGATTCGCGGTGGCTTCGGCCACTGCGGTCACCACAGTGGGCGCCGTCGTCGGCGTGGCCTCGGGTAGCGAGCAGGCATCTGCTCAGCCGGTCGAAGCTGCCAACGCGACTACCGTCCTGGCGGACATACCCGCTGGACAGGAAGTGCAGCAGGCTTCGCTGACGCAGCAGGTGCAGGCACAGTCCGACGCCGCAGACGCCACCGCGAGGAAGGCCGTCGAGGAGGCAGCCCGCAAGCAGGCCGCCAAGGACGCCGCTGCGAAGAAGAAAGCAGCGGAAGACGCGGCCGCCAAGCTAAAGGCGGATCGGGCGGCGGCGGCCAAGTTGGCAGCGTCCCGGTCTGCGGCTCGCACGAGCCTTGTGCAGCAGAGCTCGTACACTGTCGCCCAGATCCAGGCCATGGCGCAGTCGATCATCGGCGACTCCACCCAGTACCAGTGCTTCTCGAACATCGTGTCCCACGAGAGCGGCTGGGACTACAGGGCGGTCAACGCCGGCTCCGGCGCCTACGGCCTCGTGCAGGCCCTGCCCGGATCGAAGATGGCTTCCGCCGGCGCCGACTGGCAGACCAACCCGGGCACGCAGATCAAGTGGGGCCTGAGCTACATGGACAGCCGGTACAACAGCCCATGCGGCGCCTGGTCGTTCTGGCAGGCCAACAGCTGGTACTAGCGGCACATTCCTAAGCAGCCACGGCTTTTCCCGCAGCCCCCGGTCCGTACAGGCCGGGGGCTGTGCGCACCCCCAAGAGGGGCCCCGGGTAACGTCGATCCCCTCACAGGTGTTGGACAGGGGGGCTGGGAGACGATGTCGGAGAAGCGTCGGCTGGGCGCCGGGCTTGCTGCCGGGCTGGCGGCGATCGCGGTGCGCCTGGAGGAGCGGCGGAGAGCCGCCGCCGCTGCCGCACGGGCGGCCGAGGAGCGTGAGGTCAGGCCGGATCCGCCTGCCGTGCAAGCGTTGCCGCGGGCCACCGCCCGCCCGGCGGACGCGGGTGCCGTGGTGCCGTACAGCATGCGAGTCGCCGCCGAGATCGGCTGGCGGCTGCTCATCCTGGCCGGCACCGTGTGGGTGCTGATGAAGGTGATCGGCACCATCCAGCTGGTGGTGCTGGCCTTTGTGGCGGCGCTGCTCATCACGGCCCTGCTGCAACCCTTCGTGGCGCGGCTGAAGCGGGCCGGGGTACCGCGCGGGCTGGCGACGGCCATCACGTTCGTCGGCGGGTTCATAGTGATGGGCCTGGTCGGCTGGTTTGTGGTCTGGCAGGTGATGGAGAACATCGACAATCTCTCCAGCAGCCTCCAGGACGGTGTCGCCGAGCTGAAAAAGTGGCTGCTCAACAGCCCGTTCCATGTCACCGACGCCCAGATCAACCAGATCGCCAAGAACCTCCAGGACGCGATCGGCTCCAACTCCAAGGCACTCACCGACGCCGGACTGCAGGGCGTCACCTGGGTCGTCGAGCTGCTGACCGGGATCCTGCTGGCGATGTTCAGCACCCTCTTCCTGCTCTACGACGGCAACAACATCTGGAACTGGTGCCTTCGGCTCTTCCCCCAGGCCGCCCGCGGCGCCCTCGGCGGCGCCGGTCCGCGCGCCTGGCGGACGCTGACGCTATATGTGCGCGGCACGGTGATAGTGGCCCTCATCGACGCGGTCTTCATCGGCGCCGGCATCTTCGCCCTCGGTGTCCCGATGGCGGTGCCGCTCGCCGTCGTCATCTTCCTGGCCGCCTTTGTGCCGTTGGTCGGCGCGGTCGCCTCCGGGGTGGTCGCGGTGATCGTGGCGCTGGTGACGCAGGGCCCGGTCACCGCGCTGGCGGTGCTGGGCGTGGTGCTTCTGGTGCAGCAGATCGAGGGGCATGTCCTCCAGCCGTTCATCCTCGGGCGGGCGGTGAAGGTGCATCCGCTCGCCGTTGTGCTGTCGGTGGCCGCCGGGTCGCTGGTCGCGGGCATCGGCGGGGCGGTCGTCGCCGTACCCCTGGCAGCGGTGGCGAATACGGTGATCGGCTATCTGCGGTCCTATGGGCATGAGGCCGAGATGGCGGAGCTGGGCGACGCGCCCGATACTTCCGGCCCGGCCAAGGCACCCGACACACCCGGGACGCACGGGGTGGCGGACACAGAGACCGCGCCCGTCGACGCCTCGGGCGTGTCGCGGGAACGGGTCCAGGGGCCGGAGAAGCCGGCAGGGCCGAGAGGTCCGGAAGGTCCGCGGGGGAGCGCCGGCTGACGCGGTGGCCGCTCGTGCGGGCCCCGAAACCTCACGGCCGCGGACTGTCCGAAATCGCCGGAGTGGCTCCAAGGCCCAGCCTGTCCGGCGATTTCGGACAGCGCCGGCCCTCCGCCTTGCCAGACTTGCCCCTCGCCCCTCCCCCAGCTACCTCCCCCAGCCTTCGGCCGGGAGGTGCCCCCAGGAGGTGCCCCCACCTTCCTCCACCCCACCTATTCGCGCGGCCTCTAAGCTTGACATCTAACCTCGCCACTCGAACACGGCCCCCCAACCGACCCGAGCGGCCCGACATGCGAGCTTATGTCCGGTTGTTTGATCGCTTCGGAGGGCTTCCCGTGCGGCAACAAGTGCTGGTCAGTGCCGTTCGAATCGCGAGGTTAAATCTCAACTAAGCCCCGGTCATTTCCTTACCTCTGCCGCCAACTGGTCCAGACGGGCGGCGGTCAGCTCCAGCCAGCGCAGGTCCGCCTCCAGGTGGAAGAGCGCGTGGTCGCAGATGAGCTGGTCGGTGAGGTCGCCGTCGCGCTTGCGGCGGGTGAGGTCGCGCATGAGGCGCAGGTGTTCGGAGCGCTGGGTGTCGAGCAGGTCGGCGGCGCTGCGGTGGGTGAGCAGCGCGAGCACGACCTTGGTGTACAGGGTGCTCTGGAGGTACGGTTCCGGCTTCTCGGGCTGCGCCAGCCACTGCCCGACGTCGGTGACGCCGGCCTCGGTGATGGCGTAGCGCTTGCGCTCGGGGCCTTCGCCGGGCTCGATGCCCTCGACTTCGACGAGGCCGTGCTTCAGAAGGCGCGCCATGGTCGAGTACACCTGCCCGTAGTGCAGGGGGCGGTCGTGTCCGAAGCGTTCGTCGAAGGCCCGCTTGAGGTCGTAGCCATGGCGTGGGCCGGACTCCAGGAGCCCGAGCAGGGTGTGGCCGATTGGCATGGGGAAGAGTCTGCATCACGCGTATACATCAAGTGTATAGATGACTGAACGGCAGCCCCGGCGCACGGGACCGAAGTCACGTGTTCCGGGGCTGCTGCGCTTCACGGAAGGGCCGGAGGCGGCGCAGGAGCCGGGAGCGGCCGGATCAGCCGCCGTTGACGGCGTTGGCGATGCGGTCGCCGATCTCCTTGTCGATGTTGCGCCAGTACTGCAGGGCACGCTGCAGCACGGGGGCGCTCACCCCGTTCTTGAGGTGCCCCGAGACATTGGTGACCAGCCGCGCGCGGGCAGCGTCGTCCAGGACATCGCGCACCTGGGTGCCGGCCTGGCCCCAGTCGTCGTCCTCGCGGTGCAGCTTGTACGGCTCGCGCACCATGTTGCCCGCGGTTTCCCAGCCGGCCGGTTCGCCGAAGCGGTCGATGTCGGCGGCCGGGCCCCCGTAGGAGTTGGGCGCGTACGGCCTGGCGACCCGGGCGGGCTCGTAGCGCATCGGGCCGTCCTTGGCGTAGGAGTGCACCGGGACGTGCGGGCGGTTCGGCGGCAGCTGCGCGTAGTTGGGGCCGATCCGGTAGCGGTGCGTGTCGGCGTACGAGAAGAGCCGGCCGAGCAGCATCTTGTCGGGGGAGGGGCCGATGCCGGGCACCATGTTGTTGGGCTCGAAGGCGGCCTGCTCGATGTGGACGAAGTAGTCCTCCGGGTTCCTGTTGAGCGTCATCCTGCCGAGCTCGATCAGCGGGTAGTCGCCGTGCGGCCACACCTTGGTGAGGTCGAAGGGGTTGAACCGGTAGTCCGCCGCGTCGTCGAAGGGCATGATCTGCACCTTCAGGGTCCACGACGGGTACTCGCCGCGTGCGATCGAGCCGTACAGGTCACGGCGGTGCAGGTCGGCGTCCTCGCCGGCCAGGGCGTCGGCGTCGGCCTGGGTGAGGAAGTCGACACCCTGGTCGGTCTTGAAGTGGTACTTGACCCAGAACTTCTCGCCGCCGCCATTCACCCACATATAGGTGTGGGAGCCGTAGCCGTTCATGTGCCGGTACGACTTGGGGATGCCGCGGTCGCCCATCAGCCAGGTGACCATGTGCGCAGACTCCGGAGACAGGGTCCAGAAGTCCCACTGCATGTCGTTGTCGCGCAGGCCGTTGTCGGGGCGCCGCTTCTGGCTGCGGATGAAGTCCTGGAACTTGATCGCGTCACGTACGAAGAAGACCGGCGTGTTGTTGCCGACCAGGTCGTAGTTGCCCAGCTCGGTATAGAACTTCAGTGCGAAACCACGCGGGTCGCGCCAGGTGTCGGGTGAGCCCATCTCACCGGCGACCGTCGAGAAGCGGGCCAGCATTTCCGTCCGCTTGCCGGGCTGGAAGAGGTCCGCCTTGGTGTACTGGCTGAGGTCGTTGATGACCTCGAACGTCCCGTACGCGCCTGATCCCTTGGCGTGTACCACCCGCTCGGGGACCCGTTCGCGATTGAACTGGGCCATCTTCTCGATCAGGTAGTGGTCCTGGAGAAGTACGGGGCCGTCCGAACCGACCGTGAGCGAATGGGCGTCACTCTCGACCGGGATGCCTGCGTTGGTCGTGGTGTAGGGGGTGGGGGTACTCATGCGAGTTGTCCTCCCGTCGATCTTGGAAGAGTCCGTCGGGGGCTCTGGGCCGACAGTCGTCGTTCACTGCGACCACTCAAGCAGTCAACCTCGCTGTCGGCACGTGGGCAACCGCTTGGACTGAGTCCAACGCTGAACCGTGTACACCTCGGCCCCTGCCCGAAGCCGTCCCCGTCATGCGTGGTTCCGGGGACGGGGTTGAGGGGACCGCTCGGGGCTCCGGGGGTCGCCAGGGGTCCCCCTAGGTCGGCTGGGGTTCCTGGGGCCTCTGGGGCCTCTGGGCGGTGACGCCTGTTGTCCGGGGGGCTGGACTGCCGTAACCAGCACCGGATGACCCTCCGGGGCTACTCGTGGACCGGGACGGCCGGATCACGCATGAGGCCCCGTAGATCCACGTCAGCACGGACCCGCCGCCCGACGCGCTGGGGAGCCCCCTCAACTGGCTGCCCTGCCAGGGCCGGCGGGCGACCGGCCGGCGCTGCCCGGAGCGACGGGGCTGAGGCGGGGCGCCCGTCAGCCGCGGCTGCCTCCGGGGATGGCCATCTCGAACCACACGACCTTGCCGCTGCTCAGGCGGGTGGCGCTCCAACGCTGGGCCATGCGGTTGACGAGGTACAGGCCCCGGCCGCCCTCGTCCTGGGGCTGGGCGTGCCGCATGCGGGGCAGGGTGGGGACGTCGTCGCCGACCTCGCAGCGCAGGACGTCGGTGCGGAGCAGGCGCAGCGTGATGGGCCGTTCGGCGTACCGGACGGCGTTGGTGACGACCTCGCTGACCAGGAGCTCCACCGAGTCCTCCAGGGCCTCCAGGTCCCAGCGGCGCAGTGCCTGCCGCACCAGGCGGCGGGCGCGGCCGACGGTCTGGGCGCGGGGCTCCAGGAACCAGTAGGCGACATCGCGAGGGGCGATGCCGTCGAAGCGGGCAGCCAGCAGCGCGATGTCGTCGTCGCGGTCGCCGGGGCCGAGGATGTCGAGAACCTCGTCACACAAGGGTTCGAGTGGTGGCGGGGAGACCACCTGGGCGGCGGCGGTGAGGCGCTCGCGGAGCATGTCGATGCCGCCCCAGACGTCCCGGGTGCGGGACTCGACAAGGCCGTCGGTGTAAAGGAGCAGAGTGGCGCCGGCGGGGGCAGGGAGCTCCACGGCTTCGAAGGGCACGCCGCCGACGCCGATGGGCGCGCCCGGCGGGACGCGGAGCACCTCGGCGAGGCCGTTGGCGTGCAGGAGCACCGGCGGCGGATGGCCGGCGTTGGCGATGGTGACGCGGTGCGCTATCGGGTCGTAGACCGCGTAGATGCAGGTGGCCATGCGGTCGCTGCCGAGCCGCTGGGCCTGCTCGTCCAGGTGGTAGAGGACCTCCTGGGGGGCGAGGTCGAGCCCGGCGAGGGTCTGGACGGTGGTGCGGAGCTGGCCCATGATCGCGGCGGAGGTCATGGAGTGGCCCATGACGTCGCCGACGACGAGAGCGACCCGGCTGCCGGGCAGCGGGATGGCGTCGTACCAGTCGCCGCCGACCCGGGCCGATTCGGCGGCGGGGAGATAGCGGCTGGCCAGCCGGACGCCGGTGGGCTGGGGGAGGGAGTCGGGCAGCATCTCGCGCTGGAGCGAGTCCGCGATGTAAGCCTCGCGGTCGTAGAGCACCGCCTTGTCGACGCCCAGCGCGGTGTGGGTCGCCAACTGGGCGGCGACCAGCAGGTCCTCCGGGTCGAACGCGGGCCGCTCCGGGCGGCGCAGCAGCACGGTGGCACCGATCACGCGGCGGCGGCCGCGGAGCGGGGCGAGGATCGCGCGGCGGCCGGTCGGCAGGTTTAACGTCCTCATGGCGGGCGGCGACGATGTGTCCGGCCAGCTGTCGAGAAGCTCGCGCAGCGCCGCGGCGGCCTGCGGGGTCTCGGAGAAGACCGGGCGGACCCCGCGCAGCACCTCGGCGAGCGCACCGTCCATGGGTACGTCGATGGATTCGTTGGCCCCGCCGAAGTCCCCCTCCGTGCAGGGCAGGAGCGGCAGCAGGATATCCCGGCCGGTCTCGCCCGCCGCGAGGGCGGCGACCGACTGCTCCGGCGCCTCGTCGGGCACCCGGTCGGTACGCCGCAGCCGCAGGATCAACGGGCCGGTGGGCCGCTCGTCGCCCACGGGCAGCGGGTCCCGCAGATAGACCAGGATCGCGTCGGCGAAGGCCGGCACGGCGGACCGGCACAGCCCGAGCAGGATCTCGTCCAGGTCTATGCCGCGGGCGATCCGCCGGGTCGCGGCGCCCACATAGCGCAGCCGCTCGGTCTCCGGACCGCCCTTGCCCCGGCCGGTCTGCGGGCCGACGGCCTTCAACGGCTGCGCTCCACCGGTGTCCCCGTCGCCGGGGTGTTCCCCCGGGCCCTCGCCCGGTCGCGGTTCGCGCCGAGCTGCCGCGGTGCCCTTGGGCGGCGTGCTCACCATCGCGGCGTCCTGCGCGCGTTTGCGTCGCCCCGGCTCCGCGGGCGGCTGCTGCGCCGCGGCCTGAGCTGCTCCTCGGTCCCGCACCCCGGCCTCCGTCCCGCGTGGTGGCGCGGTGCCACCTCGCTTCGCTGCGGTCCCCGTGCCTGATGAATCCGGCTTGCGGCGGCGCCGCGCGGATCCTGGTTCCCGGACCGGGGCCTCGGTGCCGGACGACGGCGATCCCGCCGCCCCCGGATCCCGGCGGACGCGGCGCGGCCGCCCCGCACCGCGTCCGCCGGCGGACGGGCCGGCGGACAGGGCCTGTGCGGGGTCACTGCCCGGGGTGACTGTGGCGGCGCGGGTGGTCGGTGTGGTGTGGACCGCCGCGGTGCCCTCGCCGGGCACAGGCACAGGCACAGGCACAGGTGCCCCGGCCGGGCCGCCCGACAGTCGATAGCCGCTGCGGGGATCGGGGACGGGGCCCTCCACGGGAGGGCGTGCCGGGCCGACCGCTGCCGTGTGTGCGGCGGTCTGCTGTGGGGTGCGCTCCGTGCTCACGCTGGTGGTTCCATCCGTAGGGCGGGGTACTCGCTGACGTCCGCCGCGGTGTCAGACGCTTCGTCTGCAGTGCAGGAAGAGCTGCTCCTCCGGGGGCACATCGGCGCTCGCCGGGGCGTAGGCGTACGACTCCTCCTCAAGCACCTTGAAGCCCGCATCCGCCACAACCTGTCGCAATTCGTCTCGTAGATAACCCGATACCCGGACGGTGTTGCCAAGGAACGGAATCGCGAAGTCATCTATGTCGGCTTCAACCATCGAAAGGGCGAACAGTCCTCCCGGGACGAGCAGGTCGTGCACGGCGCCGAGAGCGTAGGGGATCTCGGTACGTGGCAGCATCAGCAGCGAGAAGAAGGCCGCTACCCCGTCGAAGCGGCCCAGGTCGTGCTTTCCTCGTGGTCCGTAGGGGCCACCGACCCGCAGGTCGGCGATGTCGACCCGGTGGAAGGAGGCCTTGGGCACATGTGTACGGGCCAGGGCGAGCATACCCGCCGACAGGTCGATGCCGGTCACCTGGTGTCCGGCGACTGCCAGCTGACGGCTTGTGGGCAAGCCGGTGCCGCAGCCGAGGTCCAGCACGCGCGACCCGGCGGGCAGACTGTCCGCGAGCCATTTGCCGGCCGCGAGCTGCCCGTCCTTGTGCGGGAACGCCTCGTCGTACCGGTCGCCCATGGCGTCGAACGCCTCGGCCTGGCCGGTCCGGTCCCGCTGTATGTCCTCGTAGCCGCCGACTCCCACGGTCCGGGGCCTCCTATGACCTTCAGTGACGTAGCGTCAAACCTTAATACGGGCTTGGTATTTGCGCAGTGATGCGAAGCACGATTCTGTGTTTGAAGCCGAACGGCCCCCCAACGGGCTCACAAGGTCACATTGCCTGACGGTCCCAGTCAACCGGAAGTGCCGGTACCGGCCACGCCGGATCCGGCCTCCAGTTCTCCCATCCGTCCCGGAAGGGGCGCCCCCACGCCCGGATGACCTCGACCGCCCGGTCCCCGGCCCCCCGTACCGCGTCGGCCGTCGCGGCGGGCATCAGCCCGGCGGCCTGCGCCTGCGCGAACTCGTCCTCGTCCAGCCAGTGCCATGAGCGGTCCGGGGCCACGGAGATGTCGAGGAAGTGATCCTCCGAGTCGATCCCGCCCGACCAGCGGCGCAGCGGCTCCTCCAGGTTCACGTACCAGTTCTTGAACCGCCAGTCCTGTTGCCAGAACAGCCACACCGACCATGCCTGCCCGGGGCGCGCCAGCTTCAGCACCCCGGCGCCCCACCACTGCTCGATGCTCGTGGTCCGCGGCTTTACGTAGCGTGTCTCCAGTGGTTCCCGGTCGATCGAGGACCCGTCGGCAAGTACTGGCTTCACGCATCTGGTGCCCGGCGCCATCCACGCCGCGAGCAGCTCCGCGTCGTCGCGCACCACTGTCACCGGGCGGCAGATGTGCACCCGGTCCGTCCCGTTGGCCCGGTATCGCCACAGGATCTGCTCGCCCGGCTTCCAGTGGCCGCCGCCGGTGCCGTGTCCTGTTCCGGGCAGAAGTGTTTCGGCTGTCATGAACGGATCTTACGCACCGTGTGTTACGGCGGCGTCACCCTTTCGGGTGTCCCGATGGCTATGGGTGTGTCATGCTCAGGACATCAAGCGCAGCGTCGAGCTGTTCCTCGGTGAGCAGCCCGCGTTCCACATAGCCGGATTCCAGCACGACCTGGCGGATGGTCTTCCGCTCGGCCAGCGACTTCTTGACGACCTTGGCCGCCTCCTCGTAGCCGATGTACTTGTTGAGCGGCGTGACGATCGACGGCGAGGACTCGGCGTACTCCCGGGCACGCTCCACGTTCGCCGTGATGCCGTCGACCGTACGGTCCGCCAGCACGCGGGAGGCGTTCGTGAGCAGCCGCACCGACTCCAGGATGTTCTTGGCGATGACGGGAAGCATCACATTGAGCTCGAAGTTGCCGGCCGCACCGGCCGCCGCGATGGTGGCGTCATTACCGGTGACCTGCGCGGCGACCATGAGCACGGCCTCCGGGATGACGGGGTTGACCTTGCCCGGCATGATGGACGAGCCGGGCTGGAGGTCGGGGAGGTTGATCTCGGCGAGGCCGGTGCGGGGGCCGGAGGCCATCCAGCGCAGGTCGTTGCAGATCTTGGTGAGGCCGACGACGATGGTGCGGAGCTGGCCGGAGGTCTCGACGATGCCGTCGCGTGCGCCCTGCGCCTCGAAGTGGTTACGGGCCTCGGTGAGCGGCAGGCCGGTCACCCGGGCGACCTCGGCGATCACCGCGGCCGAAAAGCCGGGCGGAGTGTTGATGCCGGTGCCCACCGCCGTGCCGCCCAGCGGCAGCTCCGCCAGCCGCGGCATCGAGGCCCGCAGCCGCTCGACGCCGTAGCGGACCTGCGCGGCATAGCCGCTGAACTCCTGTCCGAGCGTGACGGGCGTGGCGTCCATCAGATGCGTACGGCCGGCCTTCACGACGCTCGCGAACTCCTCCGACTTATCCTCCAGCGCCGCCGCCAGATGGCCGAGAGCCGGGATGAGATCGCCGGTGACGGCCGCCGTCGTGGCGATGTGGATGGAGGACGGGAAGACATCGTTGGACGACTGGCTGGCGTTGACATGATCGTTCGGGTGCACCTCGCGGCCCAGCCGCTCGGAGGCGAGGGTCGAGATGACCTCATTCATATTCATGTTCGACGAGGTGCCGGACCCGGTCTGGAACACGTCGACCGGGAACTGCTCGTCCCACTTCCCCTCAGCGACCTCGGCAGCCGCCTCCTGGATGGCCTCGGCGACATCCTTGTCCAGGATGCCGAGCTCCGCGTTGACCTTGGCCGCCGCCGCCTTGATCCGGGCCAGGGCCTCGATGTGCGCCCGCTCCAGCCGCTGGCCGGAGATCGGGAAATTCTCCACCGCGCGCTGCGTCTGGGCCCGCCACTTCGCGTGCGCGGGCACCCGCACCTCGCCCATGGAGTCGTGCTCGATCCGGAATTCGCCATTGTCGCTCATGCATATGAGAGTGCCCGGAAAAGGTGATCTGTTCCCAAGGTTGGCCCGGCTCATTTCGGCGCGTGCGCGCGTACGCATGCGCACGCCGTGGAAGAGAACATCAGCGTGGGGGAAGCGCTTGCCCACTGGGACCGGGCACTGGAAGATGCGGTCGACAAGCTGCTCGCCTGGGACGCGGTCCGGCACTTGGGCGAGCCCACCGTCTCAAATGGCCGAACTGCTCGCCTGCGTGTTCGCGCCGACGTCGCGTTGATTGACCGGCTCAGCGGGTCGGGTCCTGGCCGGTGCGCCGCCGTTGTCCGCCGGGGCGGTGACGAAAGTCCCCCGCTGGGGCACCGTGAACACGATCCCCTCCTGTACGAGCACGGCGATGGCGCGCCGGATGGTGGTGCGGGCGATGCCGTATTGCTGTACGAGCTGCGTCTCGCTTCCCATCGCACGTCCTGGTGCCCAATCACCTCGTGCGACGCGTGCCCGGAGGATCTCAGCGAGCTGCCGGTACGGCGTAAGCGGTGCGCCGTGATCAATCTCTGCACCGGGATCGTTGGCCATGACTCAGCTCTCCTGGCTTAAGGAGCCGCATCGCCGCTGTTAGCTGCTGGGGCAGCGATGTACGTCCCCTTGGCGGGGAGTGTCACCGCGAGCCCCCGGTCCCGCAGTTCCTGCACCGCTCTGCGTGCCGTGCCGACGGCCACGCCGTACTGCTCGGCCAATGCACGCTCACCCGGCAGGCGCGCGCCAGGGTGAAGCCTTCCCGAGGTGATATCGGCGGCCAGCGCGTCAGCAAGCTGCCGGTAGACGTACTCAGCCGCTGTCGGGTCGATAGGCGACTCTTCCATGATTCGAACATAGAGCTGGCCAAAGCTATGTGCACCACTGGGTAGCTCCATACAGCATCATGAAGCGGCATAGAGCGGTATGGTGCAGTTGGATTCAAAGGGTGCCCCGGCGACGCAGCAAACGTCCCGGGGCCGGCCGGAGCTGCAAGGGAGCACCGACATGGAAAAGCATGGCCGTCTGTGGATTCGGGTCAGTCGGGACAGCGGGAAAACGTGGGGGCCCAAGCTGACCGTCAGTACGGGAGACCCGCTGCCAGTCCGGGACGACGGCGTTGTCTACCCGCCCTGCGAGTGCCCCCGTTGTCGGCCCGAGCGCGAGGCCGAGCGGCGGACAGCTGCCCGGATCCTGGGCCGAAGGAGCTCTATGTGCCGGGGCGCACCGGGATGCTGGTGAAGGTCGGGGTCGTCGGGGCGGGGTCCTGGAAGAAGTCGTTGCCCTTGTCGTCGACGACGATGAAGGCCGGGAAGTCCTCGACCTCGATCTTCCAGACGGCCTCCATGCCGAGCTCCTCGTACTCGATGACCTCGACCTTCTTGATGCAGTCCTGGGCGAGGCGGGCCGCCGGGCCGCCGATGGAGCCGAGGTAGAAGCCGCCGTGCGCGTTGCAGGCGTCCGTGACCTGCTTGGAGCGGTTGCCCTTGGCGAGCATCACATGGGAGCCGCCGGCCGCTTGGAACTGTTCGACGTAGGCGTCCATACGGCCGGCGGTGGTGGGGCCGAAGGAGCCGGAGGCGTAGCCCTCGGGGGTCTTGGCCGGGCCGGCGTAGTAGACGGCGTGGTCGCGGAGATACTGCGGCATGGCCTCGCCGGCGTCGAGGCGCTCCTTGATCTTGGCGTGGGCGATGTCGCGGGCGACGACGAGCGGGCCGGTGAGGGCGAGCCGGGTCTTGACGGGGTACCTGGTCAGGTCGGCCCGGATCTCGTCCATCGGGCGGTTGAGGTCGACGCGGACCACGTCGTCGTCGGAGAGGTTCTCGTCGGTGGTCTCGGGGAGGTACTTCGCCGGATCGCTCTCCAGCCGCTCCAGGAAGACGCCCTCCGGTGTGATCTTCGCCAGCGCCTGGCGGTCGGCGGAACAGGACACCGCGATCGCCACCGGGCAGGACGCGCCGTGCCGGGGGAGGCGGACCACCCGTACGTCGTGGCAGAAGTACTTGCCGCCGAACTGGGCGCCGATGCCGATCTTCTGGGTGAGTTCGAAGACGTGTCGCTCCAGGTCCTTGTCGCGGAAGCCGTTGCCGAGCGGGGAGCCCTCGGCGGGGAGCCCGTCCAGGTAGTGGGCGGAGGCATACTTCGCCGTCTTCAGGGCGTACTCCGCGCTCGTGCCGCCGACGACGATGGCGAGGTGGTACGGCGGGCAGGCGGCCGTGCCCAGGGAGCGGATCTTCTCCTCCAGGAACTTCATCATGGAGGTTTCGTTGAGGACCGCCTTCGTCTCCTGGTAGAGGAAGGACTTGTTGGCCGAGCCGCCGCCCTTCGCCATGAAGAGGAACTTGTAGGCGCCGCCGTCGGTCGCGTACAGCTCGATCTGGGCGGGGAGGTTGGATCCGGTGTTCTTCTCGTCCCACATGGTCAGCGGGGCCATCTGGGAGTAGCGCAGATTGAGCTTGGTGTAGGCGTCGTACACGCCGCGCGAGAGCGCTTCCTCGTCGCCGCCCGAGGTGAGGACGTTCTGGCCGCGCTTGCCCATGACGATGGCGGTGCCAGTGTCCTGGCACATGGGGAGGACGCCGGCGGCGGCGATGTTCGCGTTCTTGAGGAGGTCCAGGGCCACGAAGCGGTCGTTGGGGGACGCCTCGGGGTCGTCGAGGATCCGGCGCAGCTGGGCGAGGTGGGCGGGGCGGAGGTAGTGCGAGATGTCGTGCATCGCCTCGGCGGCCAGCTTGCGCAGCGCCTCCGGGTCGACCTTGAGGAAGGTGCGGCCATCGGCCTGGAAAGTGCTGACGCCCTCGGCGGTGACCAGCCGGTACGGCGTGGTGTCCTCGCCGAGAGGGAGCAGGTCCGTATAGGCGAACTCGGGCATCGTTGGTTTTCCTCACTCCGCTACGTCGATGAAGCGGATCCAGCGTAGAACCTGCCGTGAGCAACGAATGTGTGAGGTGCCCCTCACCTGAGCGTGACGCTCTCTAGTCGCGATCTATCGCGTTTGTGTACGGTGGGCGGGTGGACGAGTCGTCGCTTCAGAAGCGAACCCCTGCCGAGCCCGATCTCCGCGTGTCCGAGACGTCCCTCCGCGCGTCTGAGGCGTCCCTCCGCGCGTCCGACGCGGACCGCGACCGGGTCGCTGACATCCTGCGTGACGCGTTCGCCGAGGGGCGGCTGACCACGGAAGAGCACTCCGAGCGGCTCGACGGGGTCTACGCGGCCAAGACCGTCGGCGAGCTGGAGCCATTCGTACGGGATCTGCCGGCCGGCCGTTCCTCCGCCACCGCCCCGGCCTCTGCCGCGCATACGTACGCGCCCGATCACTCCGGGGAGAATCCGAACCTGGTCGGCATCCTCGGCGGCGCCGAGCGAAAGGGGCGCTGGCGGGTCGGCCACCGGATCAACGCCGTGGCGATCATGGGCGGGGTCGTCATCGACCTCACCAACGCGACCTTCACCGCGCCGGAGCTGGTCATCAACTGCACCGCCATCATGGGCGGCATCGAGATCAAGGTCCCGGAGAACGTCACGCTGCGCGGCGGCGGAGTCGTCGGCATCATGGGCGGCTCCGACATCAGGGCCCAGGAGTCCGCCGACCCGGGCGCCCTGGTGCGTGTCACCGGCTTCGCCTTCTGGGGCGGGGTCGAGGCGAAGCCGAAGGCCGGAAAGCGGCTGAAACCGCGCGGCTCCGCCGAACTGGGCGATTGAGGCGATCGAGGGGATCGAACAGCGCCGGTATCGATGCTGTTGGAGGCCGCCCCGGCCCCGCCGTCAGCCGTGGAGGCGGGTGAGAGCCCCCATCTCCTGGCCTCTCCTGGCCTCTCCCGCGTCTTTTCCGGGAGGGAGGCGTCATGAACACCGTACGCATGAATGCACGTACAGCGGGTAGGGACGGGGGACACGTCGCGCGCCCGGCCGTCTCCGCCGACGGCCGCGCGGAAGCGGGCACGCGGGCTGCGCGACGGTCAAGGGTGACACCACGCCGAGCCGTCGTCAGGAGTATCCAGTGCTTCAACCGATCGAGCCCCCGGCAGTATCCAGCAGTGGCTCACACCCTCGGGATTTGGCCGGTCCATGGCACTCGGAAGCGGCCTGCCGCAGCGATGAGGCGGGGCTGTTCTTCGCTCCCTCGAAGGAGCCGACCGCGGCGCGGCTGTCCCGCGAGGAGGCCGCCAAGCGGGTGTGTGCGCGCTGCCCGGTGATGATCGAGTGCCGGGAGCACGCGTTGCTCCAACCGGAACCGTACGGCGTATGGGGCGGCCTGACAGCGGCGGAGCGCCGCGTCGTGCTGGCCCGGCGGCGCCGCAGGGACGCGGAGCTGCAGCGCACGGCGAGGATCGCCGCGGCGGGGTGACCCGGTCCCGTCACCCCGCCGCGCGTCCGTCAGCGGGCGCGGTCGAAGTCGATCGCGCTGTACGCACGCAGTTTGGACAGCCGGTGCGTGGAGTCGATCTGCCGGATGGTGCCTGACTTCGACCGCATGACGAGGGACGAGGTCGTGGCGGTCTCCGCGCGGTAGCGCACCCCGCGCAGCAGTTCGCCGTCGGTGATGCCGGTGGCGACGAAAAACACATTCTCGCCGCTGACCAGGTCGTCGGTCTCCAGGACGCGGTCCAGGTCGTGACCGGCGTCGAGCGCGCGCTGCTTCTCGGCGGCGTCCTTGGGCCAGAGCCGGCCTTGGATGGTGCCACCGAGACACTTGATGGCGCAGGCCGCGATGATGCCCTCCGGTGTGCCGCCGATGCCGAGCAGCAGATCGACGCCGGTGCCGTCGCGTACGGCCATGATGGCGCCCGCGACATCGCCGTCGGAGATGAACTTGATCCGGGCGCCGGTCTCCCGGATCTCCTTGGCCAGGGTGTCGTGGCGCGGCCGGTCGAGCAGGACGACGGTGACATCCTCGGGCGCGATGCCCTTGGCCTTGGCGACCCGGCGGACATTGACCGACGCGGGGGCGGTGATGTCCACGACGTCCGCCGCCTCGGGGCCGGTGGCGAGCTTGTCCATGTAGAAGACGGCCGACGGGTCGTACATCGTGCCGCGGTCGGCGACCGCCAGCACGGACACGGCGTTCGGCATGCCCTTGGCGGTGAGCGTGGTGCCGTCG
This sequence comes from Actinacidiphila oryziradicis, assembly GCF_005047355.1. GTDB lineage: Bacteria > Actinomycetota > Actinomycetes > Streptomycetales > Streptomycetaceae > Actinacidiphila > Actinacidiphila oryziradicis. The sequence continues at coordinate 12,911 of NZ_SUMC01000059.1, read as the reverse complement.
ACCGGGTCCACGGCGACATCGCACTCCGCGCCGGTGCCGTCGCCGATCCGCTCGCCGTTGAAGAGCATGGGCGCTTTGTCCTTCTCGCCTTCGCCGATGACGACGATGCCGTTCATCGAGACGGTGGAGACGAGGGTGCGCATCGCTTTGACGGCGGCGCCGTCGGCGCCGTTCTTGTCACCGCGGCCGACCCAGCGGCCGGCGGCCATGGCGGCGGCTTCCGTCACCCGGACGAGTTCCAGAGCGAGGTTGCGGTCGGGGGCCTCGGGGCTCACTTCGAGCTGGGGCGGCAAGTGCTGTTCGGTCATCACGGCGCACCTTTCTGTACGAGGACGGCCGGAAAGAGGGTTGGGAACTGCTTGTGCGAGTGGGTACGAGAACGCGTTACCCGATCGGGTGATTACCCGGTGTCGGGGCTGTGGGTGCCTGCGGGCTGGTCGGAAAGCTGTTTCGCTGCCCCCGTGTCACCGCAGTGATGGTCCGGGGCCCCGGCGTCGTCCAGATCCGGCCGGGCATCGCTGGTCGTGAGGGACCCTGCCCTCCTGGGGTCGGACCGCATGCAGGACATGCGTCGCTGCCCGGGAGCGAAAGCGGACGACCAGCGCGTCCAAAACCGTTCGGGACCTGCCATTGGGCGGGAATCCTCCTGCTCAGTGTTGAGGAACGGTAGTACGACCTTATCCGGTCGGCGCAAGAATGAGCAGGGCGCCTGTCACATGAGCGGTCCCCTACCCGGTTGCCTTCCGGGTTCCGGGTATGGGGGACCATGGGGTCGTGGCAAACAAGCGCGGCAGGCAGACGGTGTGGGACATGGTGCTCTCGATGGCGGCGATCGGCGTCGTCGTCGCGGTTATCTACCTATTCGTCCCGCACGACGAGAATCATGACCCGGTGCGGACGGTCAGCTACACGGTCGAGCTGGACCAGGCACGCCGGGACGCGCCGTTCAAGGTCGCCGGGCCGGTCGGCCTCGCCAAGGGCTGGCGCGCGAGCTCCGTGACGTACAACAGCGCCGACCCGAAGAACGTCCAGTGGCACTTGGGCTTCGTCGACCCGCAGAACCAGTACGCCGCGGTGGAGCAGAGCAATGCCCCCGCCGCGACGTTCATCGCGCAGAAGAGCTATGACGCGCGGCGGAACGGCACCCGGGTCATCGCCGGTGAGCGCTGGCTCCAGTACTACGGTACGAAGTACGACGCGCTGGTGCGCGAGGAGAGCGGGGTCACCACGATCGTCACCGGCACGTCCTCGCCCGCCCGGCTCACGCAGCTTGCCGCCGCGCTCGAGGAGCGCGGCGGCAAGTAGGACCGGGGGCGGGGGCGGTCAGGCGGTGGTGACGACCTCGTCGTAGGCCAGGCGCGGGCTGCGCGGGAACCAGGCGTCCTTGCCCGGCTTGCCGATGTTGACGACGACCAGCACGGAGTGGTCGCCGTCGGGGAAGAACTCCTTGGTGATGCCCTCGGCGTCGAAGCCGGTCATCGGGCCTGCCGCCAGCCCGGCGGCGCGGACGCCCAGGATGAAGTACCCGACCTGGATCGTGGCGTTGATCCGGGCCGACTCCTCCCGCACCGCGCGGTCGCCGAAGACGACGTCCTTGGCCTGCGGGAAGTGCGGGAACTGGCTCGGCAGCTCCTCGTGGAACTCATTGTCCGCGGCGAGAATCGCCACCAGCGGGGCCGTCGCGGTCTTCTTCTGGTTGCCCTCGGCCAGGTGGCCGACCAGGCGCTCGCGGGCCTCGGGCGAACGGACCAGGATGATGCGCAGCGGCTGCTGGTTCATCGAGGTGGGGGCGTACTTGATCAGGTCGTAGATGGCCTGGAACTGCTCGTCGGTCACCGGCTCGTCGGTGAAGGTGTTGGCGGTGCGTGCCTCGCGGAAGAGGAGGTCCTGGGCGGCGGAGTCGAGGACGAGAGTCATGGAATACCTTCGGGTGTCGCGGCTGCCGCGCCGGCCGGCGCAAGCGGGATCACCCTCTCCAACGTTCTATGAACGTTCAACAATTCCGTTGCCCAAAGTGACTCGGACCACTTGCGGTCCATCAATCCGGTCCATCAGAGCGGTCCATCCGGCGTTGGAGAACTGGGGGCTCTGGGGGCTCCCCGCGCGCAGGCCTACTCCTCTTCCTGCTTCGGCGCATCGCTCTCCTCAGGCGCCAGCGACGCGTCCAGCCGGGCTCTGGCGCCTTCGAGCCAGCGGCGGCACACCTTGGCGAGCTCCTCGCCCCGCTCCCACAGGGCCAGGGACTCCTCAAGAGTCGCGCCGCCCGCTTCCAGTCGGCGTACGACGTCGATCAGCTCATCGCGTGCCTGCTCGTAACCCAACGTGTCCTGGTCTGCCATACCGCAAGCCTAGGCGCGCGGTACGACAGTGACGGCAAACTCTCCGTCAGCCACCCGGGCCCGGAGCTTCTGCTCGTCGGCGACCTCGGCCGCGGTGCGCACCACGGAGCCGTCCTCGTGCTGGAGCACCGCGTAGCCGCGCTGGAGCGTGGCGGCGGGGGAGAGCGACACCACCCGGGCCAGGGTGTGCTCCAGCTCGCCGTCCGCCCGGTCGAGCCGATGCCGCAGGACCCGCCGCGAACGGTCGACCAGCGCCGCGATCTGCTCCTCGCGCTCCTCCACCAGGCGGTGCGGCCGGGCCATCCATGGGCGGCTGAGGGCCTGGGCGAGCCCGTACTCCTCGCGTTCGAGGAGACCGCTCACCATGCGGAGCGCGCGCTGCCGCAGCTGGCCGACCCGGGCCAGCTCCTCGCCCACGTCCGGCACCACGCGCTTCGCGGCGTCCGTCGGTGTCGATGCCCGCAGATCCGCCACCAGGTCGAGCAGCGGGGAGTCCGGCTCGTGTCCGATCGCCGACACCACCGGAGTGCGGCATTCCGCCACCGCACGCACCAGCTGCTCGTCGGAGAAGGGCAGCAGGTCCTCCACGCTGCCGCCGCCGCGCGTCACGATGATCACGTCCACCTCGGGGTGGGTGTCCAGCTGCCGCACCGCGTCGATCACCTGCGGGACCGCGTGCACGCCCTGCACCGGCACATTCCGCACCTCGAAGCGCACGGCGGGCCAGCGCAGCCGGGCGTTCTCCAGCACATCGTGCTCCGCCGCCGACGCGCGGCCGCAGACCAGCCCGATCAGCTGCGGCAGGAACGGCAGTGGCTTCTTCCGGTCAGCCGCGAACAGGCCCTCGGCCGCCAGGCTCCGCTTCAGCCGTTCCAGCCGGGCCAGCAGCTCCCCGATGCCGACCGGGCGGATCTCCGCCGCCCGCAGCGACAGCTGCCCGCGCGGCGCGTACCACTCCGGCTTCGCGTGCACCACGATCCGCGCGCCCTCGCCGACCGCGTCCGCGACCTGGTCGAAGACGGACCGATAGCAGGTGACGGACAGCGAGATGTCCTGCGACGGGTCGCGCAGCGTCAGGAAGACCACCCCCGCGCCGGGGCGCCGCGACAGCTGGGTGATCTGCCCCTCCACCCACACCGGGCCGAGCTTGTCGATCCACCCTCCGATCAGCCGCGACACCTCACCGACCGGGATCGGCGCCTCCGCCGACGTGTTCAGAGCCATACGGGCGAGAGTAACGGCCACCACCGACAGTGACGCCACTCGTGCCGCGCTCGGCAGTTGGGGCGCCCCGTACGATGGATCCATGACTGCTACCACAGGCCGCCGTGTCCTGCTCGCCGCTCCCCGTGGCTACTGCGCCGGCGTGGACCGTGCCGTGATCGCTGTCGAGAAAGCCCTGGAGCAGTTCGGGGCTCCCATTTATGTGCGCAAAGAGATCGTCCACAACAAGTACGTAGTACAGACGCTGCAGAAGAAGGGCGCGATCTTCGTCGACGAGACGGAGGAGGTGCCGGAGGGCTCCATCGTGGTCTTCTCCGCACACGGGGTGGCCCCCGAGGTCCACGATGAGGCCGCCGGGCGCAAGCTCGCCTCCATCGACGCGACCTGCCCCCTCGTGACGAAGGTCCACAAGGAGGCGCAGCGCTTCGCGGGCGAGGACTACGACATCCTGCTCATCGGCCATGAGGGTCACGAAGAGGTCGTCGGCACCATGGGCGAGGCACCGGAACGCATCCACCTGGTGGACGGCCCGGACGATGTCGCCAATCTGAAGGTGCGAGACGAGAGCCGGCTCGTCTGGCTGTCGCAGACGACTCTGTCCGTCGACGAGACGATGGAGACCGTCGGCAAGCTCCAGGAGCGCTTCCCGGCGCTGGTCAGCCCGCCGAGCGACGACATCTGCTACGCGACGCAGAATCGCCAGGTCGCGGTGAAGCAGATCGGCGCCGACGCCGACCTGGTGATCGTCGTCGGCTCGCGGAACTCCTCGAATTCCGTCCGGCTGGTGGAGGTCGCTCTGCAGGCCGGCGCGAAGGCCTCGTATCTGGTGGACTTCGCGGACGAGCTGGACGAGGCGTGGTTGGAGGGCGTGGCGACGGTCGGCGTGACCTCGGGCGCGTCCGTCCCGGAGATCCTGGTCGAGGGCGTCCTGGAGTGGCTCGCCGAGCGCGGCTACGGCGACGTGGAGATCGTGAAGTCGGCCGACGAGCACATCGCGTTCTCGCTGCCGAAGGAGCTCCGCCGCGACCTGCGGGCCGAGGCGGCGGAAGCCGCCGCCGGGAATTGACCAGGCAGGACAAGCCGGTGCGGGGTATCCGGGGGTAGGTGTCGGTGCCGTGGCTTAGCGTGTCTCTATGAACGTTTTCGGCGTGGACATCGGCGGATCGGGCATCAAGGGCGCCCCGGTCGACTTGGAACGCGGCGACCTCGCGGAGGAGCGGTTCAAGGTGCTCACCCCGCACCCGGCGACACCGGACGCGGTGGCCGACGGCGTGAAGCAGGTCGTGGATCACTTCGGCTGGTCCGGGCCGATCGGCGCGACCTTCCCCGGGGTGGTCACCGGCGGTACGACCCGTACCGCCGCCAACGTGGACAAGGCGTGGATAGGTCTGGACGCGGCCGCACTGCTGTCGGAGCGCACCGGCGCCAAGGTGACCCTGCTGAATGACGCGGACGCGGCCGGCATAGCCGAAATGGCCTTCGGCGCCGGGCGCGGCCGTGGCGGCACTGTGATCACCCTGACCTTGGGTACCGGCATCGGCAGCGCGCTCTTCGTCGACGGGCGGCTGGTGCCCAACACCGAGCTGGGCCACCTGGAGATGAACGGTCATGAGGCGGAGAAGCGCGCCTCCACCCATGTCAAGGACACTGAGCAGCTGAGCTGGGAGCACTGGGCCCACCGGGTCCAGAAGTACCTCGCCCACCTGGAGATGCTCTTCTCACCCGAGCTCTTCCTCATCGGCGGCGGGGTGAGCCGCAAGGCCGACAGGTTCCTTCCGCTCATCAAGGGCGTCAGGGCCGAGATACTCCCGGCCGCCCTGCAGAACAACGCGGGCATCGTCGGCGCCGCCATGGCCGCCACGAAGGTCTGACCCGTCCCGGACGGCGAAGCTGCGCTGCCCGGTCCTCATCTCATCCGGTCCGGTCAGCGCCGCGCCGCCGTCCGGCCAGCTTCCGTACGGCCACGACTACCGCCGCGCACAGCGTCCCGCCGTACAGCCAGCCGGTCTGCACCGCCAGTCCCGTCACCGTACCCATCACATGCCCGGCGACGCCTCCATTGCCGCCGCTCCCGGTCAGCGCCAGCGCCACGGTGAACGCGATCGGCGCGCTGATCGGCGCCGCCGCCAGGTCGTACGGCCGTACCCAGAGCCCCGCCCCGAGGCACACCGCCACGAAGGTCACTCCGAACAGCGTCCCGGGCTCGCCGGTGAGCATCGCGTCCACCGTCCCGCCCGCCACCGTGACCAGCGTGGTGACCACACCGGTGCCTAGCCCCGTCAGCACCGGCCGCGGCGGGGGGTAGGCAGGGTGCACCGCCCCAGGCTCTTGCGGCAGTGTCGTCCGTGCGGGGCCCACGCCCTTCCGGGGCTTCGTACGCGTACCGTATCGCTCCACCTACCCAACGTAGGCGCGGCGGGACGGGGAGGTGGGGAGAACAGGGCCGTAACACACCTTTTCGTCACCTGTGGGCGCGTGTTCGACAGTCAGGGCGAGCGAGGCCCCGCGCCCCGTAAACTGGGGGATCGGTCCCCTGGACGGACCGCTCCACTCACCTCTCGCTACGGGAAGTCGTCACGTGTCGCTCACGATCGGAATCGTTGGCCTGCCGAATGTCGGCAAGTCGACCCTGTTCAACGCCCTGACCAAGAACGACGTGCTGGCGGCCAACTACCCGTTCGCCACGATCGAGCCCAATGTCGGAGTCGTCGGTGTCCCCGACCCCCGCCTCGACAAGCTCGCCGAGATCTTCCACTCCCAGCGCAAGCTCCCGGCCACCGTCGACTTCGTCGACATCGCCGGTATCGTCCGCGGTGCCTCGGAGGGCGAGGGGCTGGGCAACAAGTTCCTCGCGCACATCCGCGAGTCCGACGCGATCTGCCAGGTCATCCGCGCCTTCAAGGACGAGAACGTCGTCCACGTCGACGGCAAGGTCTCGCCCAAGGACGACATCGAGACGATCAACACCGAGCTGATCCTCGCCGACATGCAGTCCGTCGAGAAGGCCCTCCCGCGCCTGACGAAGGAATCCCGCCTCCAGAAGGAGAAGGCCGCCGTCCTCGCCGCCGTCCTGGACGCGCAGAAGATCCTTGAGGAGGGGCGCACCCTCTTCTCCGCCGGCATCACCGCCGGCACCGAGCAGGGCAAGCTCCTGCACGAGCTGCACCTGCTGACCGTCAAGCCGTTCCTCTACGTCTTCAACGTGGACGAGGACGAGCTGACCGACGAGGCGTTCAAGGACGAGCAGCGCGCCCTGGTCGCCCCGGCCGAGGCAATCTTCCTCAACGCCAAGATCGAGTCCGAGCTGATCGAGCTCGACGACGACGAGGCCCTCGAACTCCTCCAGGCCATGGGCCAGGACGAGCCCGGCATGGCCACCCTCGGCCGCGTCGGCTTCGACACCCTCGGCCTCCAGACGTACCTCACCGCAGGTCCGAAGGAGGCCCGCGCCTGGACCATCAAGAAGGGCGCGACCGCCCCGGAGGCGGCCGGTGTAATCCACACCGACTTCCAGAAGGGCTTCATCAAGGCCGAGATCGTCTCCTTCGACGACCTCGTCGAGACGGGCTCCGTCCCTGAGGCTCGCGCCAAGGGCAAGGCCCGTATGGAGGGCAAGGACTACGTGATGCAGGACGGCGACGTGGTCGAGTTTCGCTTCAACGTTTAGTGCCCGCCATAGCGTTGGCGCGGTGATTTAGCGAATGTGCAGGTCAGATGGGGTCGGCCCGGTTGCGGGCCGACCCCGTTGCGGTGCCCGTTGCTGGATCCGCGCTGGATCGTCTGACGTTTCGTCACCTGTCGTCATCCCTGGTTCTCTGTACCGCTGCTGGATCGGTGCTGGATTGAAGTGACGGTGCGCCAGATATCGGTGCGGCTGGCCGGCCCGGGGTGCCGCAGTGGTGACGGCCCGTGGGCGGGCGCTGGGGGCGTGGGGTGCCGCGGTGCACCGATCCCCCGGAACGGTGGATTCGGGCCCGTTGTCGGCCGCGTGGGGAGAGCGATTGCTTCGGCTGGGATCGCGCGCCGGCCCGGGTGCGGGCGGAGGGGCGGATCATCCTGGGCTTCTATCGGCCGCCGGAGAGCGACGGGCTCGCGTTGTGTAGGTTCGAATCCCCGGCGGGGGACCCAGAACATGGAACGGTCGAACACGCCGGTCGGCGCGGGTGAGCAGGTCATCCGGGACTTCCCCCGCCATCGACCGGCTGCAGCACCAAGCGCGGACACGATCGCCGAGCGCTGCCTACTGTTCGTGGCATACACGCGCCCGCGAGGATCAGTACCCCGCCTTGGATGTCCCGGCCACGACGCACATGCAAGTGGACGGTCAGACCTAGGCGAGGTCAAGTAGAGACGAAACGTACTGGTTCGGCCAGCACCGCGATCGCCTGATCTGGAGCGGCCAGACGGGCCGAGAGGGTCGCTTCAGCCAGCCTCAGCGGCAGGGCCTCCGAGAACTTCAGTCCGCGCACGGCTCGTTCGTCGACACCAGGAAGACAGAGCAGGTCCGCCGCTCTGGCAGTCAGGCGCTTCCAGAGGGCGGGCGTCACATCCTCGCGTAGGCGGAGCCAGTGATCGTTAACGCGCTGCCCCGGCACCGTCACCTCATCGAGTGTGGCCGCCAGCGTGGCGTTGGCCCGGTGCCCGGCCCACGTCCACCAGCGCATACGGCCGTCGGGATCACGGATGATGAGGGTACCGCCCGGATGGACCCGCTCCAGGAAGTGCTCCCGCGCCTCGCTCAGTGACCGCGTGGCCCTCTGCGTGAGCTTGACGGACGGGTCGGTACCGAGGAGTACCTCGCGCACCGCACGCGACACCTCGTACGACATGCCCGGGCCGAACCCGGCAGAACTCCACTTCGCCTTGCCGCCTCCGTCCGCTGGTTCCACGAAGCAGCGTTTGCGCCTCCAGTCGATATAGGTGACCAGCCAGCTCCGCCGTCCAGCAACTCCACACGTACTATGTACTCTCAGGCACCACACCGATCTTGGTCCATAATTCGAATGGGGCAGCTTGTGGTGTCGGTCCGTATCAGGTGGGAACATATGCAGAGTTGAGGCGAGCATCCAAGCCTGGGGATGGTTTGGACCTCCACCACGTTCCTCAGGGCAAGCCCGCTGCACAGGCAATTCCGGGCTATGACTATCCGAACGCTCCTGCTATCGCCCTTCCCCGCGCGGAGCATGCGCTGATACCAAACCTTCGGGGCGTCTATAATGGAACATCACAGGATTTGATCGCGCAGGATCTCGACAACTTGGCGAACCTTACAAATACGCCACAGTCGTCAATCGATGAGCTAGCAAGACGTATCGATCAAATGTATCCGGGAGCGAGGTAACGTCACATGACGGAGCACATCACGGCTGATGAACTTGTTAGTGTGATCTATCGGGACGTGTTCGTCGCTGCAGTAGTGGACTCTGAGTCGATCTTGCGAAATCCTCCGGGACGAGCTCCGGGCGACGAGGCGCTCAGGCTGCAGCGGTGGTACCTCGACCTTCCCGAAGGTGATCGAGATAATCTGCAGATCATCATGCGCAAGGCTGCATTCAATGCAGTATTCGGGATGCTCTGCCTTTTGGATAACGTGCGTCCAGTTTCTGATGGATTCGAGCAGGAGCTTCGGCTCTCTATCGAATCTAGTGATGCCCGCACGGACATCGATCCAGATGAGCAACTTCACGAAATCTTCAAAGCTATGGTTGATGCGTCTGAGGATTAGGAAGTAGATACCCAGAGGCCCCACCGGATTGGTTTCCGATGGGGCTTCTGGGGTGTCTGACGGCAGTAGTTGACGGCAACGTCAGCGGACGGGTGCTGCACAAAGCGGTGGTTCGTCGCCGTCGTCGGGTCGGGTGGTGGGCTGGGCGGGGTCGCGGAGGGCGTTACCGAGGAGGTCGATGGCGTCGCGCTGGAGGCGGAGTCGGACGTGTAATGGTGACGTCGGGTATTGGAACTGTCTGTTGCGACATGAGGTCGCGTGTGTTGAGTGAAGACGTCGAAGGAGGTTCGACTGAGGTCGAAGGCGTAGTCCGGGCCGTATCCGTGGCCTGTCCCTACCCCGACATGCGTGGCTGGGTCCTGCTCAGTCGGGTGTGAAGCTCGGGGGAAAGCCCAAGAGTCTCTGTTCCGCCCGGGGGCCACAGGCGATGGGAAGGCTGGGTAGGGGGTGAATACCAGTGAATCCTTGCTGATGCCTCGTAATTCCAACGCTTTGTGGCGGTATGTATCACAAGGTGACAGGGGCCGGTCGTTGAAAGGCGACAGGTGGCGACCAAAGACTGATTTTGGTCGTGTGGATACCACCGCCCTCGGGGTATAGAGGACACCCAACCCCAGCCGCACCTCACACATGCGGAACATGGAAACCCCGTTAGAGTCCGATACGGGCGCAGTGCGCGAACGTAACGGTAAGCCGATCGTAAGAGGGGCCTAATTCTCTGGCGGGACAGGATGCCCAAGAAGCTAACGCCGGCCGCCGAAAGGCAACACGAAACGCGAGGCAGACATGACCGACTCTCTTCTGTCGGATGCCTCGCGAAAGTGGCCGGATACCCGGCCCGTGCCGGGGCGCGAAAGCGTGCTGACGTGTGGCAGGTGAGCCTTTGAAGACGAACTGTAGGAACTACCCCAATCGAAGGGCAAGTTAGACACCTTATGGTGAACGGACCTGAAGGCCCCTCGCATATGAAGCTGGACGCCGACGATTGGAACTGGATCGCCTGGCGCTCGGTTGAGCGGGAGGTAGAGCGGCTCCGGCAGCGAATATTCAAGGCGACGCAGGAAGGTGACTGGCCCAAGGTCAGGAACCTACAGAAGCTGATGCTACGTTCCCGGTCCAACACGCTTCTTAGCGTACGGCAGGTGACGCAGCGAAATGCTGGGCGCAAGACCGCAGGGGTCGATGGTGAGGTCGCACTGACCTCCGAAGCCAGGGCAGATGTGGCGGTGCGCGTGCACCAATCCATCTCGTCCTGGAAACCCCGTGCGGTGAAGCGCGTGTACATCCCGAAAGGATCAAATCCCGCAAAGCTGAGACCTCTCGGTATTCCGACGGACACGGCATAGTGCCGCGTCGTCCAGGCAGTCTTTGGGTTCTTTGACGGTGACCCACCCGTTCCACGCGCTGGCCGGTCAGCGACTGGACATTCCGTTCGTCAAGCGCCGCAGCGGTGCGCTGGTCTTCGTCTGTGCGTACGGCGTGGGCCGGAGTGTGACGTTGCCGCAGGAGTGGACGGATCGCGGCGGGGAGCCGGGTGGGGACCGGCTCGCGGTCGAGGGGCTGAGTGCTCTTCGTGCGCTGGTGAATGCCCTGGTGAGCCGTGGTGCCGACATGGGTGGGGGTGGATCCTGATGTTACGACAGTTGTGTCGCGCACCAGCCCCGGCGCGGGCGGAAGCGAGGGGCCGTGCCGTCATCACCGCAGTGCCGCGTGGAGATGGTGATGGTGCTGGCCAACATGGTCGAGTCCGCGTTGGGAGGCAGCCGTGATCGTGAACGGGACCTCGAAGATCACCGCGTCCCACCGCGCCCGGACAGCGGCGGTCTATCTGCGGCAGAGCACGTTGATCGAGGTGCGGGACAACACGGAGTCCACGTTGCGGCAGTACGCGCTGGGCGACGAGGCGGTCCGGCTGGGCTGGGACCGCGAGGACGTGCTGGTCATCGACGCCGACCTGGGACTGTCGGGCAAGTTCGGGCAGGTCCGCGAGGGCTTCCGCGACCTGGTGGCCAAGGTCTGCCTGGGCGAGGTGGGAGCGATCTTCGGCCTGGAGGTCTCCCGGCTGGCCCGGTCCTCGGCCGACTTCGCCCGGCTGCTGGAACTGGCGCGGTTGACGGACGTGCTGCTGATCGACGACGACGGGGTCTACGACCTGACCAACTTCAACGACAGGCTCCTGCTCGGCTTGAAAGGCAGCATGTCAGAGGCCGAGCTGCACATCCTGTCGAGCCGGTTGCAGGGCGCGAAGCGGGCCGCCGCCGAGCGCGGCGACCTGCGGTCCCCGCTGCCGGTGGGCTACGTCTACGACGACGAGGGGATGTGCGTGATCGACCCGGATATGGAGGTGCAGGCCGCGATCCGCGACGTCTTCGCCGCGTTCGCGGCCGGCGGCTCGGCCTACCAGGTCGTCGCGGCGTTCGTCGGCCGACGCTTCCCGCTGCGCGCCTACAGAGGAGCGTGGGCAGGTCAGTTGCGGTGGGGCAAGCTCACCCACGCCCGGGCACTGGGGGTGCTGAGCAACCCCTGTTACGCGGGCACGTATGTCTACGGCCGCAACATCACCCGGCGCCGGGTCCAGCCGGACGGCAGCGTGCGCACGAGCCTGACGCGGGTTCCCCGCGAGCAGTGGCCGGTGGTCCTGCACGACCACCACGAGGGCTACTGGACCTGGGCGGACTACGTGGCGGCCGAGGCGAAGCTCAAGGCCAACTGCACCCACGACGGCGCCCGCCCGGCGCGTGAGGGCCTGGCCCTGTGTCAGGGGATCATGTTCTGCGGATCGTGCGGGCGCCCGATGACCACCCGCTACCACGCGGGCGGCCAGGCCGCCTACGAGTGCTCGCTCTCACGCGCCGACCACGAGGCCACACCGACCTGCCGCTCGATCCTCGCCGACATCGTGGACGACGCCGTGGTCGCGGCACTGCTGGAAACCCTCAGCCCCGAGCAGATCGAGCTGGCCCTGGCCGCCGCCGACGAGGTCACCGGCCGGCACACCCGCTCGCACCGTGCCGCCGAGCTGGCGGTGGAGCGCGCCCGGTTCGACGCGGACCGCGCCGAGCGTGCGCACGCCGCCGTCGAGCCGGAGAACCGCATGGTAGCCCGCACCCTGGAGGCCCGCTGGGAAGCCAGACTCGCCGCACTCGACCAGGCCCAGGCCGCCTTGAACACCGCCCGCGAGGCCAAGCCGGCCCTGCCGGACCGCTCCGCACTGCAGGCGCTGGCCGCTGACCTGCCCGGCTTGTGGCACGCCTCCGACACCAGGGACCGCGACCGCAAACGCCTGCTGCGGACGCTGATCTCGGATGTGACCCTGCTACCCGAGCCCGACCGGGCCCGCGCCCGGGTGGGAGTGCGCTGGCACACCGGCGCCACCGACAACCTCGCCCTGACCCGGCCGCGGCTCTCGGCCGATATCCGGCGGACTCCGGCGGCGGCGCGGGAATTGATCGCCACCTTGCGTCCGGGCCACAGCGACGAGCAGGTCGTCGCCGCACTCGCCGACGCCCAGCTGACCACCGGGACCGGGCGCCCCTACGACGTGGCGGCCGTCAAATGGGTCAGCTACACCTACAAGATCCCAGCGCCGGTCCCGTTCCGGGACGGGGAGATCTGCGTCAATC
>NZ_SUMC01000058.1 GCF_005047355.1 Actinacidiphila oryziradicis | reverse complement strand
GGGGGTTCACGTAATTCACCCGTCCAGCCTTTCCCTCGCCTGTTGCTCCCCGATGGCCGGAGAACTCTTGGGCTTGAACGCTCAGCTTCACACCCCGCCGTTACCGGCAACGCATGTGAGCGCGGGAACGGATTTTGGACACTAATCCGGGGTCAGCACATGTCTCCTTCCTTCGCGGCTTTCCCACTTAACGTGTGCGGCTTCGTGTCGCACCTTGATCTTGTTGATGCACCGCTCCACGGTGTTGCGCTGTTTGTACAGCTCGGCGTCGTGCGAGACCGGGCGCCCGCCCCGCGCCCCCTTCTTCCTCCGGTTGGCCGCCTGGTCCGCCTTCTCCGGGATCACCGCCTTGACCTTGCGTTTCCGCAGATGGACGCGGTTGGCCCGGGAGGAGTACGCCTTGTCCGCGGCCACCGCGCCGGGCCGGGTGCGCGGGCGCCCGACCGGCCCGCGCACCCACACCCCGGCCAGCACGGCGGCGAACTGCGGGCTGTCGGCGACCTGCCCGGCGGTGACCACGAACGACAAAGGACGGCACCGCCGGTCGGCCGACAGATGAACCTTGCAGGTCAAACCGCCACGGGAACGGCCCAGGGCCGCCGCCTTCAGCCGGGCCCGCCGCCGACGCCGCAACCGGCGGCGCTCCTCGCGCTCCGCATCGGGCTCGGCCTCGGTGTCCTCCGGCGGGGTCACCGCCTCGGCTGCGACCTGCCCTTTTCGCACCTTTCGTGCGCCCCCTTTTCGGCCTCGGCGGCCCGCTCCAGGGCGACAAGGACCTCCTCGTCCACGACCATGCCGGCCGCGTCGTGGTGGGCGCGGGCGGTGGTGGAGTCCACGCTGACCAGGGACAAGTCCGCCTGCCCACGGCGAGCGGCCTCGGCGATCACGGCTTCCATCACGGCTGCGAACACCCCGGCGTCGCGCCACTGGGCGAACCGGTCGTAGACCGTGGACCAGGAGCCGAACACCTCCGGCACGTCCCGCCACGGGCTGCCGGTGCGGAACCGCCAGATGATTCCCTCCAGCTGATCGCGCAGGTGCTCCGGGTAGGGGCCGTACTGCCCGATCGGCAGGTGAGGGCAGATCAACTCCCAGTCGTCGTCGTTCAGTTCACGTCGCGCCACACCGGTGTTCTACCAGCTCAACCACGATCGTCGGTACCGGTTGGGGAAACCGAGATCACGACTCCGAACAGGCCCTAGGTCGGATGCGGATCCATAGGCGTGATTCAGACGGGACCAGTCCAGTGTCATGCCCGCGATCATCCCAGCCGCATCCGACCGGCACCCCGTGCCTCACCAATCCCACCAACAAGATCGTGTCACGATTTCATAGCGCTGTTCGGGCGCATTGCACCGCCCCGCCCAGGCATGCCATGAAAATGGGGGGAGGTGTTGACCATGAACATGGACTTGCTTTCTGGCCCCGTAGAGCAACTCTCAGCGTGGCGTCGAGGTCCAGGACCAGGCCGGGAAGTTCTCGTCCGCCGGCCTGGACGGCCGGTATGTCCTGGCCGGTCTCGGCGGCCTGCATCCAGGCGACTTCCCGGGCTGAGGCGCGGGCCGCTCGCACCGAAGCGAGTACTGCCCCGTCGGTGTCGGCGAGCAACCGCCAGGCGGTGGGCGTGGAGGCGACCGGTCCGAATACCTCGCCCTGGTCCCGCAGCACGGCCAGATCCGCTATCGCCTCACTGCCGTCGGCGAGCATCACCGCGAAATCGGTGGCGGTCCGACCTGGATCGTGCCCGGTGCCACGCGGTCGCAGCGGCCTGAGCGCAGTGGAGTAGGCGGTGGTCAGACCGGCGGCATCGGCAAGATCCGCCAGCAAACGTGCGCCCGCGTGCCCGACCACCCCCGAACCGTCAGTGGAGACGTGGAGCTTGGGACGAGAACCGATACCCTGCACGCAGATAGCGCCTTCCGCTTGGACCGACAGAACCCCTCGACAAGGTTCATCGTCCCAGCTCAGAAGGCACTTTCGTATTTCCTCCCCGCTTCCGGCCTCATCTCAACCGAAACGGCGAGGTTAGTCGCCGAGGACCCGCTCCCACAGCAGCCCGTCCCGCCAGCTCCCGTCGAGAAAGATCGAGGAGTGCGCGACGCCGTACGGGCTGAACCCGTTGCGGCGCAGCACCCGCTGCGACGGCAGATTCTCCAGATTGGTGGACGCCTCGGCGCGGTGCAACCCGAGTTCGTCCGTCATCACCCGGAGTACAAGCCCGACGGCGTGCCCGGCGTGCCCTTGATTCTGGGCAACGCTGGCGATCCAGTATCCGACGGAGCCGCGGCGCAGGTGCGGCTGCAGCAGGATGCCTCCGACGGTGACCTGCCCTATGACCTGGTCGTCGGCAAGCACCACGCCCGGCCAGACCGCGCCGGCCCGGTATCCGGCCAGCAGCCTGTCGATCCGCTCCGCCTGGCCCTCCGGGGTGAAGAAGTCGGCCGGCTGGGCCGGTTCCCACGGCCGGAAAGCCTCGAAGTCCCGCACCCGATGCGCGACGATCGCGGCGACGTCGGTGGGCTCGATCAGGCGGATCCTGGTGCCGCTGCGCATGCGCTGATCCTCGTCGCGGTGCGTCGGATGACACGGCCAGCCTATGCGAGGGTGGCCCGGCCGTCACCGCCGCCGTGTCCTCGGTGCCGTCGGGGGCGGGGGGTCCGGGTAGGCCGCCACCCAGTACGATCACGGGCGCCGCGCAAGCCGGCCAGCGGCTCATCACACCTCCACCCCAGGTGATCGTCCCCATAACGAGGAAGAGCGACCATGCGCGGCACTGCGCCCCCGAACCGCATCGAGCGCGGCGGCCTGAGCATCTCTGTCCGAGCCGCGCTGGCTGTCGTCCTGCCGGCCGGCTTCTACCTGCTGGCCCTGGGCATCGTCGTCGGCACGGTCGCGGTGGACGTCGCCCTGGCCGAGCACTCCAACTATCCGTTCAGCGTCGGAGCGTTCAAGGTGTACTTGGCCAGCGCTCTGCTCGTCTACCCGGTGCTCCGGGTGGTCTTCCTCTCACGCCGCCCGAGGCACGGCGCCCCGGCCGTAGGACTGCCCGTCACGCCCGAGGAGCAGCCGGAGCTGTGGGCCAGGGTCCGGCAGCTGGCCGAGCGCACCGGGACCCGCCCGCCCGCCGAGATCCGGCTGATCGCCGAGGTCAACGCTGCCGTCAGCGAACAGTCCCGACTGCTCGACCTGCTCCCCGGCAGGCGCACCCTGGCGATCGGCGTGCCGCTGCTGATCGGCCTGACCGAAGCGGAACTCGGCTCTGTCCTCGCCCATGAGTTCGGCCACTACAGCAACCAGGACGCCCGGTTGGGCGGGCACGTGTACGCCGGACGCCGGGAGGTGCTGCGCACCGTCGGCGATCTGCACCGGCGCGCCGACCGCAAGCAGGCCGAGCAGCAGGCGCAACTGAACGCCGTGGCCGCCGCCCGCCGCGCCAAGGGCAGGAAGATACGGAAGCGGCTGGCCACCGGCGGCCTCGACCGGGTGCTGGCCATGATCTTCGCCGGTTACGCCAAGCTGTACGTCACCGTCTCCGAGTCGGTGAACCGCCGTCAGGAGTACGCCGCCGACCTTGCCGCGGTCCGGATTGCCGGCCGCGACGTGACCGCCGCCACCCTGCGCAAACTCCCCTCGCTGGACGCCGCGTTGAGTTTCTACCTGGACCATTACGCGATGCTCGGGTGGGAGGACGGGCTGCTCCCGCTGCCCGGACAGGTGTACGGCGGGCTGGCGAATCTGCTGACCGATCCCAAGCGCCGGCAGGAGCTGACCGAGCTGCGCCTGGAACTGCCCGAGGACGAGCACGACCCCTACGACTCGCACCCACCGATCGCGGCCCGGGTCGCCGCCGTCGAGTCCCTCCCACCGGACGGCTGCGGCCCGGACACCTCCGGACCTGCCCTGGGTGTACTGGCCCGCTCCGAACAGACCCTCGCCGCTCTGGAGGCGGTCACCCTGCTGCCGGAGGCGGCGGCGATGAGCCGGCTGGACTGGCCCGAGCTGGCCCATCGGGCAGGCTGTGCCAGGCACACCAAGGGCGCGGAGGCACTCCGACAGGCCGTCGGCGCAGTGAGCCCGGGGGCCGCGTTGGCCGCCGTCCTGGACGCGGTGGCGGCTGGACGTCGCTGGGAGCTCGCCGACCGCCTCCCCAAGAGCCCTCAAGCCCAGGCCGCCACCGGACGGGCCGCTCAGGAGTTCACCCGCCCGGTGTTCCGCTCGGCGCTGCGCGACCTGGTGATCCTGGCCCTCGCCGAGACCGGCGCGGCGCGCTGGGAGCTGTCCTGGTCCGAGCCGGTCCGCCTGCGGCTGGCGGACGGCCTGGCCGAGGCGCTGCCACCCGCGCTGGACGCCGTGATGGCGGACCCGCAGGACGTCACGGCCCTACGCACGCTGCTTGCCTCGACCCCGCTTTCCCGACTCCTCTGACGCCCCGACAAGAAAGCCCCATCATGGATCTCCTCACCTCGATCGGTGGTGGCACCGGTCTGATCCTGGTCACCGCCGCCTCTGCCTACCGCAAGGCCCGCCTGGCCCGCCGCCCGGCGCCCGCTCCGCCGCGGACCGGTGGCCGTACCATCAACCCGGCCGACTACGGTCTGGTTCCTCGCACCGGGCTGATCGTCCAGGGGAATGAGATCACCCCCGAGGTGGCCGCCGCCCTCGAGGCCGCACGGGTCGGCGACTGGCGCCCGGCCGCCGGCTACCTCGGCCGGCGCGGCACCGACTGGGACCTGGCCTGGACGCGGCTCGGCCCGTTCCACGACCTGGTGCTGGAGGACGACCGCTGGCTGCAGGCATGGCGCCAGGAGCAGCCCGACAACGCGGACGCTGCCCTGCTGCACGCCGACGGGCTCGTCGGTGTCGCCTGGCAAATCCGCAGCTCGAAGCTGGCGCCCGAGGTGAGCCGTGAGCAGTTCGAGGGTTTCCACCGAGTGTTGCGGGAGGCAGAGCAGGCGGCCTACGAAGCGATCCAGCTCGCGCCGACGCACGATCCCAACCCGTACGTGGTCCTCATCGCCGCCGCGATGGGTCTGAACTGGCCCAACGACCGCTTCCGCGCGCTGTGGTCGGAGATCGCCTCCCGTGCGCCCCAGCACTGGCGGGCACACGACCGCGCGCTGCAGTACTGGTGCCAGAAGTGGCACGGTAGCCATGAGTTGATGCACGGGTTCATCGACAACGCCATCGCCACGGCCCCCGCCGGCAGCCTGCTCCCGATGCTCAAACTGGAGGCCTTCCGTGAGCAGTTCACCCGCGATGACGAGCCGATGACCGCCTGGCAGCGTCCCGAGGTGACAGCTGCGCTGGACACCGCACTCGCGGACCTCGCCGCCGCCGACCCCGCGCACCCGCGCCTGATGGCGGCCCGTGGCTGGCTCGCCTACGGCCTCACCAGGAACGGCCGGGGCGCCGAGGCCACCGAGCAGTACCGTGCCCTCGGCAACATGGTGACCTGGCCGTGGAGCGGCTTCAACGACCCGGTCGGCAGCTTCGTGGGCATGCGGGCGGACGCCGTGCTGGCCATGCTCGAGGCGCAGGCCGCGGGGGCGGGATCCCACGCCGCCAGTTGAACACCTCCCGCTGACTTTCCCGCTCCCTTGGAGCCCCGCCGGCAGGGCCCGGCGGGCAGGGCCTGGCCGGCCGGACGGCCCCCAGCCTCGTTCAGATTGACCAGGCCGAGTCGTATTGTCATGGTGGCTTTGTACGTGGGACTCGGCCCCGTCATCCCGCGCGTCCCGGGCCTTCCGCCACGTCGGCCGCGGCTGGATTGGGGGCCGTGGTGATTCCGAGCAGCGGTTTGAAGGGCGGGGGCAGCATGCCGGGTTGGTCGAGGAGATCCCACTGACAGCCGGGGATCTGCTCGTCCGCAGCGCGCAGTGCTTGCCTCATCAGCAGCAGGGGCAGTGTGGAGTTCGCGTGATCGGCGGGTGACCAGCGGCGGTCGCGCAGCACGTCCATGACGTAAATCCCGGCCAGCATCCAGCGGCCGGATGTCCACTCGCTGAAGGCGTCGCCGAGCTGCCCAGCATCGAGTTCGGCTTCGAGGCGCTCGCACAGGCCCAGGGCCCAGTCCCGGGTCTCCTGCGCGGTCTGCCAGGCCGCGTGGAAGTCATCGAGGGACGCGGTGTCGGCCAGGAGACGGAGGGTGTCGCGGACATGGCCGTCGGGGACGGTGGTCATCCCGCCGTCGGGACGGAAGATCGTGGGGCGTCGGGAGCGTCCTGGAAGGTGTGCTCGGCCAGAGAGGCGATTGGGTTCGCGGCCGTGCCCGGCTGCAGGGCGCGGAACAGGTCCCCGAGTCCCTGCGGGTCGATGGCGGCGCCGCCGAGGAACATGGTGGTCACTGCGGAGGTGGTGGCGTCGTCAGCGGTGAGTGGTGTGGGGCCGGGGTTGTCGTCCAGGCGGCCAGTTCCGGCGGGGGCCAGGACAGCCCCATACCGTGAAGGTGGCGCGCGATCCGTGCGTCGATGCGCCGGGCCCGGGCCGGGACCAGAGTCATGGTCAGCTCGGCGGCGACCGCCCGGTCGGCGATCCGGGCCGCCCGCTCCTCCGGGTCCTCTGCTGGGTCGTTGTCCTCTTCGGGTTTCTCGACGCTGAGGACGACGCGGTCCACGGCGGCGCGGAACGCGGCCCGTACGGTGGCCTCCGGCACCGGCAGGCGCTCGGCGAACAACAGGAGCGCGAGATCGGCCGGGCGCCGTCCCCGCCCGCCATGCCGGGCGAGTCCGACCACCAGGTCGAACGCCTCGGGGGCCGGCTCGGAGGTGCTGCCGTAGCCCCGTCCGCGGGAGGTAGGCGTGTACGGGTCCTCGGGGGTGAGGACGCCGAGGCTGCGGCACAGGTCCACCAGGTGGCGGTAGCGCGGTTCGCCGCGCAGGCCGAGCGGGTCGCTGTCGTGGGTCCACAGTTCGTGGTTGCCGGGGACCCAGACAACCTGGGCGAAGCGGTCGGCGAGCAGGCGCAGCGTCCACTCGATGTCGGCGGACCGCTCGCCGATGTCCCCGGCGACCAGCAGCCAGTCGCCGTCGTCGGTGGGCCTGATCCCCTCGACGACCGCGCGGTTCTCCTCGTAGGAGACATGGAGATCGCTGACGGCGAGCAGACGGCTACCGGACATGCGCGTTCAGCCGGTCTCGGAGGATGCGGATCACGGCTTCCTGATGATCTGCCAGGTAGAAGTGGCCGCCACCGAACACCTCCAGGAGGAATCCGGCGGTGGTGTGATCGCTCCACTGACCGGCCTCGGCCAGGGTGACCTTGGGGTCGGTGTCGCCGACGAGAGCGGTGACGGGGATGTCCAGCCGCGGGCCGGGGTGGTGGATGTAGGTCTCCACAGCCTGGTAGTCGGCGCGAAGCGCCGGGAGGACCATGGCGAGGATCTCCTCGTCGTCGAGTGCGGGGTTCGCGGTGCCGTTCAGGGCCCGCAGTTCTGCGACGAGACGATGGTCGGGGGCGAGGTGGAGGCGTTCGTCGCGGTGGGTGGACGGGGCACGGCGGCCCGAGGCGAACAGGGCCAGAGGAGCTCTGGTGGTTCCGTCCTGTCCGAGTCGGCGGGCGACCTCGTAGGCGACGACCGCGCCGTAACTGTGGCCGAGGAGGGCGTAGGGGCGGTCGGTCCAGGGGGACAGCGCGTCGGCGACGTGGTCGGCGAGGAGATGGAGGTCGGTGAACGGCTGCTCCCTCAGCCGGTCGTGGCGTCCGGGGTACTGGACGGACAGCACCTCGATGCCGGGGGTGAGTGCGGCGGACAGCGGGAACCAGTAGCCTGCCGCGCCTCCGGCGTGCGGAAAGCACACCAGGCGGATCCCGGCGTCGGGAGCGGGGTGGTAGTTCCGGATCCAGGCGTCGTCGGTCATGCCAGGGCTCCTCCGGGGACGGCCGCGAGCAGTTCGCGGGTGTACTCCTGGGCCGGGTGTGCGAAGACCTCTTCCACGTCGCCAGTTTCCACCACCCGGCCGTCCTTCATCACCACGATGCGGCCGCTCACGTGGTGGACGACGCCGAGGTCGTGCGAGATGAACAGCAGGGCCACTCCGGTATCGCGTCTCAGGTCGTCCAGCAGGTCGAGGATCTGCGCCTGGACGGACACGTCGAGTGCCGAGACCGGTTCGTCGCAGACGATGACGTCGGGTGACGGGGCGAGGGCGCGGGCGATGGCGACGCGCTGGCGCTGGCCGCCGGAGAGTTCGAGCGGACGGCGGTCCAGCAGGGCGGCCGGCAGGCCGACCCGGTCGAGCAGTTCGGTGACCGCGGCCCGGCGTTCGCGGCCACGGCGCGGTCCGGTGAGGGCGACCGCCTCGCCGATCACCCGCTCGACGGTGAACCGCGGGTCGAAGGAGCCCAGCGGGTCCTGCTGCACGGCCTGGATCCGGTGCCGGGCCGCGCGTCGGGACCGCTCGGGGATGCCGCTCCACGGGCCGCCGTCGAAGCGTACGGCGCCGGCGTCGGGCTCGGTCAGGCCGAGGACGATACGGGCGACGGTGGTCTTGCCGGAGCCCGACTCACCGACCACGCCCAGAGTCTCCCCGGCGCGCAGCCGGAAGGACACCTCGCGTACGGCGTAGTACGACGTGGCGTCCGGGGCCCGGAAGCGCTTGGAGATGGCGTCGGCCTCGACCAGCACCTCGCCCGGTGCGCCGTCATGGCGGGCGGGCTGCGGGACGCGGAGGGTAACGGCGACGGGCTGTGCGGGGTACCAGCACAGCGCGCCCTGGCTGTCGCGCTCGGGCAGGGCCTTGCGGCAACCATCGTCGGCGGCGGCGCAGCGGGTCGCGTAGGGGCAGCCATCCGGAGCCGGAGCCGGGCCAGGGCGGGACGCGGTGTCGGCGGAGAGCCGGGTGCCCTTGGCGTGGGCGGCGGGCACGGCGTCCAGCAGGGCCCGGGTGTAGGGGTGGCGGGGATCTCCGAGTACGTTGGCGGTGAGGCCCTGTTCGACTATCCGGCCGCCGTACATCACGGCGACGCGGTCGGCGAGCCGGGCCACCACGGACAGGTCGTGCCCACTCGGGGGACGGGGGCTGCGGTCCGAGACCGAGAAAGCTGAGTCCGGAGGCGGCGATGAGCGAGGAGCCGAAGCCGACCGTGGCGAGGACCAGCATGGGTCCGAGCGCGTTGGGGAGCACATGACGGATGATCAGCAACGGCCGGGGCAGGCCGAGTCCGATCGCGGCCTCGACGTATCCCGAACGGCGTAAGGAGAACGCGGTCAGCAGCAGGATGCCGGTCCAGTACGAGGGAGTGGAGACGGTCAGCAGTTCGGCGAACGTGGCGACCGCCCGCAGGACCGGGTTGCGCCCCGCCGTCGCCACCGCCGCGGTGACGGCGAGAGCGACAGCCAGGAACAGCGCGGCCAGGGCGAGTTGCACGGTCGGCCAGAGCTGGTCGCCGATCAGCGCGGTGACCGGCCGCTGGAGCTGGTACGACTCCCCGAAGTCACCACGGGCCAGGTGGCCCAGGTAGTGCAGGTACTGCACGGCGACCGGCTGGTCGAGTCCGTACTGGGCGGTGATCTGCGCCCGTACGGCCGGGGTCGCCGCCGTCCCCGGCCCGAGCATCACCGTCACCGGGTCGCCGGGGATGAGCTGGAGCGCGGCGAAGGCGACGGTGGCGGCGCCGAGCAGGACGGCGACCGCCGCCGCCAGCCGCTTGGCGACGCCGCGCAGGACGTGTGCCGTCATCACGTCACTTCCCGAGCCAGGTGTCGTAGAAGCTGACCCAGGTGTTGGGGTCGGTCTTCAGGCCGTGCACCTTGACGGAGGCGCCGACCACGGCGGTGCGGACGTAGAGCGGCACAATCAGGGCGAGGTCGATGGCGCGCTGCTGGGTCTTGCCGTACACGTCCTCGCGGGTGGTCTTGTCCAGGGTGGACTTCCCGGCATCGGTCCACTTGTCGAGGTCGGCGTCCTTGTAGAAGGTCGCGTTCTGGCCGCCCTTGCGGGGGTCGCTGGCGCTGTTGAAGTACAGCCGCAGGACGTCCGGGTCGAAGCGGCCCCAGCTGTAGTCGGCGATGGCCTCCTGGCCGCCGTAGACCTTGGTGATGTAGGTGCCGATGTCCAGGCGGGGGCGCTTGACCTCGATGCCGAGCTTCTTCAGGTCGGCCTGGATGGCCTGGCCGAGGGTGTCGCGCTGCTCGCGGATGTACTGCTGGGGCATCAGCGGCCACTCGATGGACAGCCGCTTGCCGTTCTTGGTGCGGTAGCCCGCGGAGTCGCGGGTGGTCCAACCGGCCTGGTCGAGAAGCTTGTTGGACAGGTCGGGGTCGTAGGGCCAGCTGTTCGCCAGGGAGCTGTCGTAGTAGGGCGTGGTCGGGGAGACCGGGCTCCAGGCGCGCTTGTAGACCCCGAAGTAGACGCTCTTGACGTCGGTGGCGATGTCGATGCCGCGCTGAACGGCCTTGCGGACCTTGATGTCGTTCAGCGGCGTCTGGGTGGTGTTCAGCACCAGGCTGTAGTTTGCCCCCGGCGCCTGCGAAGTGAGCGTCGTCAACTGGGAGTTGGCCTCGACGGCCTTGACATCGGTGGGCGCGACCGGGTCGGCGACCTGGACTTGGCCGCTGCTCAGGGCACCGGCGCGGACCGAGTCCTGGGTGAGGAAGCGGATGGTCAGCTTGTCGAGGTAGGCCGGGCCCTGGTGTGCCGCGGTGGAGGGGGCCCAGTTGTAGGCGGGGTTCCGGGTGAGGACCACGCTCTGGCCCTTGGTGTAGCTGGTGAAGACGAACGGGCCGGTGCCGACGTCCGCCGGACCGCCGGAGCCCAGCTTGGAGCCGTACTTCTTGATGGCCGCCGGGGAGTAGAAGCCCAGGTAGGAGGTGCTGGCAGTCCGCAGTGCGTGCAGTGCGCCCATTTCCAGCCGTGCTCGTGCAGTCGGTCGGGGGCCGGGTGGTGGCCCAGGGGTATAAACAGTTGAAGACCCTGGTTCCGGGAGAGCCCGTGCGGCTGGAGATCCATGCCCACGAGCCGTTCGCCGACGGTCATCGGTTCGCCGGGACCGGGGCGTACGAGGTGATCACCGCCACGGCTCACTACGCGGTCGATCCGGCCGCGCCCGCCCATCGATCGATTGCCGACCTCGCGCTCGCACCCCGCGACAACACGGGGCGGTCCGGTTCAGCGGGGACGTCGAGATCTACCGGCCGGTCGACGGCGGGCGTCGACGGTTGTTCTTCGACTGGGGCAACCGGGGGAACAAGCGGGCCATCCAGTACTTCTGCGACGCCCCGCACACGAACCGCCCGCGGACGATCGCCGGTGCGGGCAACGGCTACCTGATGCCGCGCGGGTACACGATCATCTTCGGTGCGTGGCAGGGCGACCTGCTGCCCGGCGAAGGCCGGCTCCTGCTCGATCTCCCGGTGGCGGTCCGCGACAACAAACCCGTGCGGGGCCTGACGACGGCCGAGTTCATCGTGCAGGAGCCCACCTGGTCGCTTCCACTGTCGCGCTGGACGAACACCAGATCCTCGCCGGTCAGCGAGGCGGGTCAGCTCACCGCCCGGCTCACCCGGCGGCGCTACCCGCACAGTTCGGCGGAAGAGGTACCGGCGAAGACCTGGCGGTTCGCCCGGCTGCAAGGGGGCGGGGGTGACCTGCAGGGTGGTGCCGCGGGCGTCCAGTGGTCAGCGGGTGCCCGCTCCCGCCGGTCGGTCACCGGTGCTCTCCAGCGTAAGGCGGCCGTTCAGACCGGGTCCGGTTCCCGCAGCAGGTCGAGGAGCTGGTCCCCGATCCGCACGATCTCCTCCTTGTAGGGGGTGTCAGAGAGCACGAAGTGGGTGATGCCCAACTCACCGTACTTCCGCAGGGCCGCGGCGACATCGTCGGCGGAGCCGACGAGCCAGGTCGTGGCCGCGCCGCCGCCGCCGACCTTACCGGGAGTGGTGTAAAGGCAGGAGTCGAGCACCTCACCGCGCTGCGCGAGGTCGAAGAGCCGCTGCTGGCCCACGGCCCGCCGCCGGTGGCTGTTGAGGAGCGGATCCCCGGCGCCTGCCATCTTCGCCACTTTCGCCTCGGCGTCGCGCCATGCCTGCTCGGTGGTGTCCCGGACGAGCGTGGTGATCCGCAGCCCGAACTCCAGCGGAGGATGCTCCCGGCCGAGGGACTCAGCCAGTGCCTTGAGCCGGTCGATGCGCCCGGCGACGCCGTCCAGCGGCTCGCCCCAGAAGAGCTGGACGTCGGCCTCGGTAGCCGCGACGCGCTCCGCCGCGGCAGAGGCCCCGCCGAAGTACAGCCGCGGGTGCCGGCCATGCTCGGCACCGTAGGGCCGCGGGCTCACGGTGGAGCCTTCGACGCGGAAGAACTCGCCTCGGAAGGTGACGTTCTCCTCGCTCCACAGTCGCCGTACGAGTCGCAGGAACTCCTTCGTGCGGTCGTAGCGGCGCGCGGGGTCGAACTCCACGTCACCGTACGCTTCCAGATTGTCCAGACCGCTGACGATGTTGACGAGCAGACGCCCTTGGCTGAGCTGGTCGAGTGTGGCGGCGGCGCTCGCGAAGTGGGCCGGCTGCCAGTAGCCGGGCCGGGCCGCCACCAGGGGTTGGAAGGTGGTGGTGCGAGCGGCCAGCGCGGTCGCAACGGTGAAGGTGTCCGGACGTCCCCAGCCCGTGCCGAGGAGGGCACCGCCCCAGCCGTGGTCCTCCGCGGTGCGGGCGAGATCGGTGGAGAAGTCAAGGCTCCCCCACCCGTCCTTCGTGTCGTCGCCGCGGTGCCCGTGCTCAACCGTGTTGGGGATGTACCAGAGGAATTCCTGACTCATGCCACGGCTCCGATTCGCTTCTGCTCATGTCGGTCCGGGGTGGCCGAGGGACCGGCCAGCCCGAGGTTCTCGCACAGCGCCAGGCCCGGGTACTCGGTGTGGAGCAGGCTGCGCTGCTTGAGCAGCGGCACCACCAGCCGCGCGAAGTTCTCCAGGTCGACGGAGGTGTCCGCCGGCATGACGGTGAATCCATCGGCCGCACCGGCCCGGAACCAGAGCTCAAGGTCGTCGGCTATCTGCTCCGCGGAGCCGACGAGCAACCGGTGGCCGGACCCGCCGGCGGAGCGGTGGACCAGCTCGCGCACGGTGATCCCTCCCTCGGCGAGCAGCGCGCGCGTGCCCAGAATCCTTCCGAGGAGTTCTCCGCCGGACGGTCCGGCAGATCCTCCAGCCGGATCACGTCGTCGGGCCGTATGTGCGCGGGGTCCAGTCCCAGCGCTGCCGCCAGCCCCTGCGCCGACTGCTCGATCGGCAGCGTGTCGTACAGCTCGCGTTCACGGCGGCGCGCCTCCTGCTCGGTGGCCGCGACCAGCACCACCACCCCGAGCGAGATCTCCACCGAGTCGGGGTGGCGGCCGACGGCTGCCGCGCGCCGCCGGATGTCGTCGCGGAACGCGACGGCCTTGTCCTGGGTCTGCGCGACCGTGAAGACCACGTCGGCGTGCGAACGGTGTCATGCTCGACGACAGAGGGACGCGCTGGTGCGCGCCAGATCCACATGCAATCTGCGGTACAAGGCCGGGGCGGTCACGCGACCACGGTAGTCGGACGGGTTCGCCGCGGCGAGGGAGCGTAGTCGCTCCGGGCCCGTCGGTAGCCCGCTTCGAGCGTCGGGACAACCCTTGCGGCGCAGGTCAGGCCACATCGTTTCACTCGTATGAAAAATCGGCAGTCGAGTCAGAAGCCGATGCTGTGGCGAAAGTCATCCCCGGACCGACCGCCCGAGTGGTGCCGGCGGTTCGGCGAGGCATTGTTCAACGGTGGCCCAGCGGTTAACGTGAAGGGCGATCACACGCTTCAGCAGCAGATCCCTGAGCTGCTGATCGACCCGACGACTGTGAGGTGACCGGCATGCAGGCGCGACGCTCTGGCGGACGCGACGGCCGCATGCCGCATCACGGTGGGTCCTTCGAGCTGCGGGTCGCCCGGCGCCACGTCGACCTGCTCCGGGTGAGCAGCGCGCTGTGTCCGAGCACGTCTCCGGGCTGCTGAGCGCACTTGCCGCTCGCGCGCCGTTCGGCGCCGAGATCTGATCGCGCCTCGCGTGTACCGACGTGCCTCGCGCATCCCCTTTCCTGTGTCTGACGTCTGTCGCGTTTTCCCGTGTTCGGCGACTGCCGCGTTCGGCCTCCCCCGCACGCCTGACTGAGAGGATCACGGTGTCCGAGAGCACCGCACGACCAGGGGTGTTCGCCGCATTGCGGGTCCGTGACTACCGGGTCTACTGGAGTACGGCCTGGTCTCCAACATCGGCACCGCGATGCAGGGTGTGGCGCTGGACTGGTTCGTGCTGAACCTTACTCACAGCGGGACCGCGGTCGGCTGGGCTGCAGGTCTGCAGTTCGCCCCGGTCCTGATGTTCGGTCTGTGGGGAGGCGTGCTCGCCGACCGGTGCGACCGGCGCACCCTGCTGCTGTGGACCCAGTCGCTGTACGCGGTGCAGGCGCTGCTTCTCACGGTCCTAGTGCTGTCCGGCCATGCGCCGCTGTGGTTGATCTACCTGCTGTCGTTCGCCCTGGGCTGTGTGTTCACAGTGGAGAACCCCGCGCGGCTCTCCTTCGTCACGGAACTGGTCGGCGGATCCTTGATCCCGAACGCGGCGGGGCTGAACATCCTGTCCCTGAACGCCGCCCGTCTGATCGGACCCGCGATCGCCGGAGTGCTGATCGCCGTGATCGGCACGGGTTGGGTGTTCGCGGTGAACGCCGTGTCCTTCGCGGTCGTGACCACTGGCCTGCTGACGATTCGTCCCCGGGCGAAGCCGACCCCCGTGGAGCGGGATCCTTGGACGGGAGCGGGCGCGGCCGGGCTGAGCTATGTCGCCGCTCGGCCCGAACTGGTCGGAGTGTTCACGATCTTCGGTCTGGTCGCCACCTTCTCGCTGAACTTCTCCACGACGCTCACGCTGTTCGCCGGACGGATCTTCGACGTTGGTTCCAGCGGTCTCGGATTCATGTCGACCGCGCTGTCCGTCGGCACGATCGCCGGAACGCTCGCGGCCACCCGCCGTGCCTCGCCACGCGTGCGGACAGTGGTAATCGGCGCGGTGTTGTTCGGCGTCAGTGAGGCGCTGGCCGCGCTCATGCCGTCGTACCTCACCTTCCTGGTGATGCTGCTGCCCGCCGGATTCACGCTGATGACGCTCAACACGGCGGTCAGTGCCTTCGTTCAGTCGGAGGTCAGCGATGCCATGCGCGGCCGGGTGATGGCCGTCTACACGGTGGTCTCGATGGGAGGCGCTCCGCTCGGCGGTCCCCTGATCGGCTGGATCTCCCAGCACGCAGGGGTGCGCTGGGGACTGGCATCGGGTGGCGCGGCAGCCGTGGTCGCCGCCGTCACCGTGGCGCTCTGGCTGTCGCGGCAACACGCCGTCGCCCCTCGGCTGCTCCTCCGCGACCGGGCCGCTGCCGCCGATCCCCCTCGCTCTCCCACGCTGTCCGCTTCCAACTCGCCTGATCCTGAACCCATTTCGACCGGAGGCATTCCCCATGACTGACCGCGACGCCGGGCTTCCCCGCCTGCACCTCGCCCTGGAAGTCGACGGCGACGGCGCACACCCCGCCGCCTGGCGCCATTCGGGACGTCCACCAGGCCGAGTCGGTCGACGGGGTCAGGCTGCACCCCGCCGTGCTCGCCGTCGATCTGCCGGTCCTGGCCGAGCGGGTGCTGCCGAAACTGGCCGCCGCGGGGCTGCGGCGCGCACCCCGGCCCGGCGGCACCCTGCGCGAAACGCTCGGCCTTCCCCGTCCCGCTAACCGATTCGCCGCCGCGACCGCGACCGCCTGAGGTGAGTGCCATGACCGAACCCAATCCCCAACTTCACCTCGGCGTCTTCTTCACGGGCGTCGGGCCTCAGCTGATCTGGACTGACCCGGACGCGCCCTCGCACACGGCGATCGAGACGTTTGTCGAGATCGCGCAGGTCCTTGAACGCGGCCTGTTCGACGCGTTCTTCCTCGGCGAGGGACTGCGGGTACGGGAGAACCGGGGCCGGGTCTTCGACCTCGACGTGGCCGGCCGCCCCGACGCCATCACCCAGCTGTCCGCGCTCGCCGCCGTTACCGAGCGGATCGGCCTGGTGGCCACCCAGAACACCACCTACAACTATCCGGCCGATCTGGCCCGCCGGCTGGCGAGCCTGGACCTGTTGTCCGAGGGCCGGGCCGGATGGAACATCGTCACCACCGACAACGCCTGGACCGGAGCCAACTTCCGCCACGGAGGCTGGCTGGAGCACGAACGCCGCTACGATCGGGCCGGACAGTTCGTCGCCGCGGCCAAGGCGCTGTGGGCCTCCTGGGCTCCGGACGCCGTCGCTCCCGACGGGCATGCCGCGAGCTGGGCGCGGCCCGGTTCCATCAGCCCGGTGGAGCGGGACAGCAACCTCGTACAACTGCGCGCCACCGCCACCGTGCCTGGCAGCCGTCAGGGCCGTCCAGTGCTGTTCCAGGCCGGCGACTCCGACGGCGGCCGTGAACTCGCCGCCCGCCATGCCGACGTGGTCTTTTCCGCCAACACCGAGTACGGCAAGGCCGTGGCCTACGCCGCAGACCTGCGCGACCGGCTGGCCCGCCACGGCCGGACGCCGGACTCACTGCGGATCCTGCCGGGCGCGAGCCTCGTCCTCGGCGACACCCCGGCCGACGCGGAGGAGAAGGCCCGTTGGGTGCCGCGAGCAGGTCAACGGACCTCGGGCGATCGCCTTCCTGGAGCAGTACTGGGGCACCGACCTGTCCGGCTACGACCCGGACGGCCCGCTGCCCGACATCGAGCCCAGTGAGGACGAACTCGACCATTCCCGGGGCACGATCTCGATCGAGCGCCGCAGCGGCAAGCTGACCCTGATCCAGAAGTGGCGCGACCTCGCGGCCGAACGTGGCCTGTCTATACGTGAGTTGGTGATTGAGGTGTCTCCGGGCCACCCACCCTTCGTCGGTACCCCTTCGACCATTGCCGACGAGTGGACCCGCTACGTCCGCACCCGCGCTGTCGACGGCTTCAACATCGTGCCGCACCTGCTTCCGACCTCCATCACGGACATCGTCGACAAGCTCGTCCCGGAACTCCAGGAACGGGGCGTCTACCGCACCGAGTACCGGGGCACCACCCTGCGCGAACACCTCGACCTGCCGTCGCTTCCCGCTGGCAGCCATTCGTAGCGTTGGCTAACCCAGGGGGTGTCGGGTGTGGCTCTCAGTAGTCCGTCGACCGTAGCTGAAGCTGAACGGCCGCCCGACACCCCCGGCATCTGCTGTCGAGACGGGTGCCCAACGACGAAGAGGAACTGCCACGGCTCCTCGCCGACGCCTGCGGCCTGGGTAAAGACGTCACTTGGGCATCGACCTGGCCGACGGCGCCGCCGCCGTGCTGATCGATTTGCTGCTCAACCTCAGCCGACAAGCAGTCGCCGGACGGCCGTCCTGGCGGTGTGGATGAACGGCTCTCGCTTCGGCGGGATAAAGGGTGCGACGGCGGTCGAACGCCCGCTCCCGCACTGCCCCCAGTGCCCCAACCACCGAGTCTTCCTTCGCATGACCCCGCGTACATGACCCCGGTGCCCGGCGACGAGGAGGCCGCGCGGGCCCTGGAGGAGGCGTACGCCCTCATCGAGGGCGCAGCCTGCGGGACGTGGCCCTGGCACCGGGCGACATCCTGATCCTGGACAACTACCGGGGCGTGCACGGCAGGCGCCCCTTCGAGGCCAAGTACGACGGGCGGGACCGCTGGCTCAAGCGGGTCAGCGTCACCCGCGACCTGCGGCGGCAGCGCTGTGGGACTCTGTCGCCCGATTCGGCCGACCTGCCGAAACCGACCGGCGGCCAACGGTGAACGTGCTGGTGAGGCTGATCAAATCGGCCCTCACCGCGGATCGGGCGACAGAGTCCCACAACCTTGCCCAACGACCGATCCCCGAAGCGGCGTCGGCTCAGCCACGATTCGATCCGCGATCGTGGCCGTTGTCACCCCCACGAGCTACGTGCGGAAGACAGGCCTAGCGGCCGCCGGTGCGTTCGTACGGGATCTTCTCGCCGGCCTCGATGGCGACCGGCAGCTTGTTCTCGGCCGGCGGCAGCGGGCAGGTGGCCAGGTCGGTGAAGGCACAGGGCAGGTTGGTGGCGCGGTTGAAGTCAATGACCACCGTGCCCTGGTCGTCGGGCGGGGGGATGGAGACGCTGCGGTTGGCCGCGTAGGTCGTGACGCCGGAGGTGGCGTCGGTGAACAGGACCAGCAGGCTGCCGGGCTGCTTGCCGTTGAAGGCGGTGAGCCGGTATGTGCGGCCGTCCAGCGCGAAGTCGACCTGCCCGGGGGCGTCGTAGACGTGCTGGAGCCCCTCGACCGCGGCTCCCACGGTCACCGAGCGGGGAGCGTCGAACGGGAGGTAGCGGCCGGTCAGTGCCCAGCGGTGATCGGGGGCGTAGGCGGGGGTGTGGGTGTAGTCGAGCAGCAGCTTGTTGTCGGGGTGGCGCGGGCGCAGGATGTCGTGGCCGCCGCGCTTGGCGACCTCGATCGCGGCGTCGCCCGCTGTGGCCAGGAGGCTTGCCCGCTCCGCGATGACCCCGAAGTGGTACTGGCCGCGCACCACGGCGCCCTGGACGGTCAGTTCCTCGCCCTCATCCAGTTGGACCGTCACACCGTCGTCGGTGCTGGACCACGCTCCGGGCGCGTCGGGGAATCGGGTCGGCTCACCGTCGAGCCACCGCAGGCTGGTGACGGCGAGGAAGCCGTGCGGATCCGCCAGGTTCTGTTCGTGCTGGGCGTGCCATTCCTCCCACTGCCGGACGAAGTCCGTCCGGTCGGTGCCTGTGTCGGTGTGCTGGATCGTCATGTCGGCTCCTTGTCGGTGGCGGCGGTTTCCAAGCGGCGGAACCGGCTGGCGTGGAAGACCAGCGGTGCCACCGTGTGGTCGGTGTCCACTTCGTGGATCCGGAGCAGGACGATGTCGTGGTCGCCCGCCCGGATGTGCTGTTCGACGCTGCAGTCGAACCAGGCGCTCGCGCCCTCGATCAGCACCGCCCCGTCGGGGGTGGCGCGCCAGTCCAGGCCCGTGAAGCGGTCGCCGTCGTGTGCCGCGAGCTGCCGGCAGGCGGCTTCCTGGTGGACGCCGAGCACGCTGACACCGATGCGGGGGCGGTCGCGCAGCAGGGGCCAGGTGGTCGAGCTGTGGGCCACGCAGACCGAGACCAGCGGCGGATCCAGGGACACGGAGGTGAACGAGCTGGCGGCAAGGCCGACCGGCGTCCCGTCGGCCAGTGCGGCGATAGCCGTGACCCCGGTCGGGAACGCCCCGAAGACCCGCCGCAGCTGACCGGGTTCGATTCCCTGCCGGGTCCGGATCGCGGTCACCGCCGGCTCCATTCTCTGGCCAGCAGTTCGTAGGAGCGGACCCGGTCCGCGTGGCCGTGGGTGATGGTGGTGATGGTCAGCTCATCGGCGCCGGTGGCGTCGCGCAGCGTCTCCAGCTGGTCGGCGACCTGCTGTGGCGAACCGACGAACTGGGTGTCGACGCGGTCCGCGACCAGCGCGCGGTCTTCCTCGGTCCAGGCGTGCGCGCGGGCTTCGTCGGGAGTGGGGAAGGCAATCGCGCCCTCGCCGCTGCGGATGCTGCGCACCCACAGGCCGTAGCCAGTGGCCAGCTCGCGGGCGGTGACCTCGTCCTCGGCGACCACGACGTCGGCGGAGACAGTGACGTACGGTCGCGCCAGCTCGGCGGAGGGGACGAAGGCCGCTCGGTAGGCTTCGGCGGCCTCCAGTACGGTGGCTGGGCTGACGTGGTAGTTCGCGGCGAACCGCAGCCCGTTGGCGCCGGCGACCTCCGCGCTGATCCCGGCGCTGCTGCCCAGAATCCAGACTTCCACCTGGGCCTCTTCGCCGGGTACGACGTGCGCCTCGATCCCGTCGGCGGTTGCGTAGGTGCCGGCCAGCAGGGCGAGGATGTCGGCTATCTGCTCGTCGTAGGGCTGGGATTCGGCGCCCGGCTGCGCTAGCAGCTTCTTGTGCAGGGCGAAGCGCGGGGAGCGCAGCAGGTGCTCGAAGGAGAAGCGAGCCGGGATCTTCAGCCCGCCCGGGGTGCGGCCGTCCACGACGGCTGTGGCGCCGACCAGCGCCGGTTGCCGGGCGGGCGGCGCGGGCCGGCCGCCGGACCGGCCCAGGCCGAGGTCGAAGCGGCCGGGGTGCAGGGCGTCGAGCAGCCCGAACTCCTCGACAGTGGCCAGAGCGGTGCGGTGCCCGAGCTGGACCGCGCCGGAACCGAGCCGGATGGTGGAGGTCGCCGCCGCGGTCAGGGCGAGGACGACCGCCGGGGAGGTGCCCGCGACGCCGGGGTTGAGGTGGTGCTCGGCGAACCAGTAGCGGGCGTAACCGAGGCGCTCGGCCTGCTGGGCCAGATCAATGCTGTTGCGCAGCGCCTGGCTCGCGGTGGACCCGGACGAGATCGGCACGAGGTCCAGAACAGCCAAGGGAGTGTTGGCCATGATGGTTCTCCTTGTCAGTGGGTCGCAGCGGGCGCGACCGGGCCCCAGGCGAACGGCGGGTCGGGGATCTCACGGCGCAGCGTGGGTGCGATGTCGGACTGGAACAGCTCCAGGTTGTCGCGGTGCTGGGCGTCGGTGAGGCCGTCGGCGTCCGCCTGAAGACTCAGCACGCTGTGGCCGAACCGCTCGTGGTAGCGGTGTACCTTCTCGATCACCTGCTGCGGGCTGCCGATCAGGGCGGAGCTGCGCTCGACGAAGTCGTCCAGGGTGGGGAAGACCGGTTCCAGACCGCGCTGCTTCTGGTAAGCCAGGCGGCCCTCGAAGACCGGTCGGTAGGCCGCCACAGCCTCCTGCGATGTGCGGGCCGCGTAGTAGCCGGCCGCGCCCGCGCCGACGGTGGCCAGGGCCGGGTCGTGGCCGTAGTGCTCCCAACGCTCCCGGTAGTAGCGGATGAGTTCGGCGTACGGCTCTATCGGATTGGTGCCGTTGGCCGAGAAGAGCGGGTCGCCGTAGCGGGCTGCGAGGTCGACGGACTCCCGGCTGGTCGCGCTGCCGTGCCAGATCCGGATCGGCTGCTGGAGCGGCCGGGGCCAGACCTCGGCCTCGTTCAGTTCCGGGCGGAAGCGCGACGCGTACGTCACCTTGTCCTGCCGCCAGATCCGGCGGAACAGCTCGTACGACTCGGCGTTGCGGTCCCACTGGTCCTCGGGGGTGACGTGGAACAGCTCGCGCTGGGCCGCGCCGTTGCCCTTGCCGATGATCAGTTCGAGCCGGCCCTGGGAGAGGTGGTCGAGGGTCGCGTAGTCCTCGTACGCCCGCACCGGGTCGAGCAGGCTCAGCGTCGTCACGGCGGTGAACAGCCGGATCCGCTGGGTGAGGGCGGCGAGGTGGCTGAGCACTACCGTCGGCGAGGACGAGATGAACGGCCGCTCGTGGCGCTCGCCGACGCCGAAGCCGTCGAAGCCCAGTTCCTCGGCGAGCAGGGCGTTGTCGGTCACCTCCCGGAAGCGGTCCTGGGTGGACTTCTGCACGCCGGTCACAGGGTCCGGGGCGTGCACGATCAAGGTGATGGCCAGGAACTTCACGACGCCACCCGCTCGGCCGGCGCGTCGGCGTCGGGGTGGGCGAGGCCGAGGTGTTCCCGCAGGGTGGTGCCCTCGTACTCCGTGCGGAACACGCCGCGCTCCTGGAGCAGCGGGACTACGGTGTCGGCGAAGACGTCCAGACCGCCGGGGGTGATGTGCGGGACGAGGATGAACCCGTCGCTGGCGTCGGCCTGCACGAAGGAGTTGATGGTCTCGGCGACCGTGGCCGGGGAGCCGACGAAGGACTGGCGGGTGCCGGTCTCGATGACCAGATCCCGGATCGACCACTTGTGAGCGGCCGCGAGCTCCCGCCACTCCC
This sequence comes from Actinacidiphila oryziradicis, assembly GCF_005047355.1. GTDB lineage: Bacteria > Actinomycetota > Actinomycetes > Streptomycetales > Streptomycetaceae > Actinacidiphila > Actinacidiphila oryziradicis. The sequence continues at coordinate 30,790 of NZ_SUMC01000058.1, read as the reverse complement.
GGGCCGTGGCCAGCGGGTCTCGGTACATCCGCACTTGGGCGCGACCGCGGGCGATGGTGTGCTCGCCGAGGTCCGGGTCGACGTCGGGGAGCGGGCCCTCCGGGTCGTACGCGGACAGGTCGCGGTTCCAGACGAATTCCAGGTGCTTGATCGCGGTGGCCCCGCTGACCTGCTGCCGGCGCACTTCGCGGGCCAGCTCCTGCGCCTCGGCGTCCGTGTCGCCGAGGACGAAGGTCGCGGCGGGCAGGATCAGCAGCTGGTCGTGGGTGCGGCCGTGGCGGGCGAGGCGGCTCTTGACGTCCTTGTAGAACGCCTGACCTTCCTTGAGGGTGCTGTGGCGGCTGAAGATCGCGTCCGCGCTCGACGCCGCGAACTCGCGTCCATCCTCGGAGTCGCCGGCCTGGAAGATGACCGGGCGTCCCTGTGGGCTGCGCGGGACGTTGAACTGTCCGGCGATGTCGAAGTGCTGTCCCTTGTGCACGAAGGCGCCGGCCCGCGCGTCCCGCAGGAAGGTGCCGGACTCCTTGTCGGCGGCTATCTCGTCGCCCTGCCAGGAGTCGAACAACTCGGTGGTGGTGCTCAGGAACTCCTTCGCCCGCGAGTAGCGCTCGTTCTGCGGCAGGAAGCCGCCGCGGCGGAAGTTCTCGCCGGTGAAGGCGTCCCACGAGGTGACGACGTTCCAGGCGGCGCGGCCGTCCGACAGGTGGTCGAGGCTGGCGAACTGGCGGGCCACCTCGTAGGGCTCGTTGAAGGTCGAGTTGATCGTACCGGTCAGGCCGAGGCGTTCGGTGACGGCGGCGAGCGCGGTCAGGACGGTGAAGGTGTCGGGCCGCCCGACGACGTCCAAGTCGTAGATTTGACCGCCCTGTTCACGCAGCCGCAGTCCCTCGGCGAGGAAGAGGAAGTCGAACTTGGCGCGCTCGGCGGTCTGCGCGAAGTGTACGAACGAGCTGAACTCGACGTGGCTGCCCGCCTTGGGGTCGCTCCATACGGTGGTGTTGTTGACGCCGGGGAAATGCGCGGCGAGGTGGATCTGCTTCAGTGGTTTGGCGGACTTGCTCATTACTCGTACGGTCCTTCCGGCTCAGGCGGCGGCGTAGCGGTTGGCGGGGCGGGTCAGGCCGAGCAGTCCGCGCAGGGTGCTCGCCTCGTACGCGGTACGGAAGGCGCCACGGCGCTGGAGTTCGGGCACGAGGTGGCGGGTGATCTGCTCCAGGTCGTACGGAAGGGCGGCGGGCCGCAGCCGGAAGCCGGTCAATCCGGCGTTGCGCAATTCCTCGAGCAGGTCCGCGAGTTGCGCGGGCGTCCCGGTGAAGACGCGGGCGTCGCTGCTGTACTCGGCGCCGGCACGTTCGTCCAGGCGGGCCTTGCGGTCCGCGGCGGCACCGGGGTCGTCGTCGAGGAAGACCACCAGGTCGCCGAAGACGTGCACGGTCTCGTCGGCGCGGCCGGCGGAGGCCTGCGCCGCGCGGATCTCGGCCAGGATGGCCCGGGCGTCATCGGCGCCGCCCGGGGTGACGAATCCGAGGTCGGCCGAGCGGGCGACCAGTTCGTACGGGACGGTCGCGTGCGCCAGCGCGGCAACGAGCGGCTGTCCCTGGGGCGGGCGCGGGGTGATCGAGGGGCCCTTCACGCTGAAGTGCGCGCCCTCGAAGTCGATGTAGTGCAGCTTGTCGCGGTCGATGAAGCGGCCGGTGGCGACATCGCGGATCTCCGCGTCGTCCTCCCAGCTGTCCCAGAGCCGGCGCAGCACCTCGACGTAGTCGGCGGCTTCGTCGAACAGCTCCTTGACCCATGACTGTGCCGCTACCGTGGCCAGGTCCTCGATCCGCAGGCCCGGCACCGTACGACGGCCGAAGTGCGTGGCCTCGTCTGCGCGTCCGGAGACCCTGACCTGGATTCCGGCCCGTCCGGTGCTCACGTAATCGAGGGTGGCGATCGCCTTCGAGAGGTGGAAGGGCTCGGTGTGGGTCACCACGGCGGTCGGGATCACCCCGATGTTCCGGGTCAGCGGCGCCACCCGGGCGGCGATCAGTACCGCGTCCAGCCGGCCCCGTACCTGGTCGGTGCGCTCGTCCGGCTCGACGTACCGGGAGGTCTGGAGGCTCAGCGAGTCATCGATGGTCACGAAGTCCAGCAGACCCCGCTCGGCCTCGGTGACCAGGCCGGTCCAGTACCGCGGGGTGAACAGTTCGTCGGGCCGGGCGTCGGGCTCCCGCCAGGCCGCGGGATGCCAGCCGGCGCCGTCGAGGGCGACGGCCAGGTGGAGGGCTGCGTGTGATGCTCGGGGCATGGGCGTACTGCTTCCTATGAGCATGCCGAAAGACGTCCGCGCCCGTGCTCAGTCGGGGTGGAGGGTCGGCGAAAGGGAGAGAAGAGGGCCAGGTGCGGGAAATGGCCTAAGCGGCCGGGTGTCGCGCGGCGACGGACTCGTAGGCCGGACACAGGGCGGCGGCGACGCGCTGGAGATCGATGTGCCGCCGCGAGTACGTGGCGGTGGTGATCATGGGCCGCTGAGGGGCTCCCCGCACTGCCGTCACCTCCATCCCGATCGGCTCGCGCCGTCTCGGGCTCGCGCTTGCGGAACCGTCTTCGGCTCCGCCCGGTCGTCACCTGGAGCACCCCGCCGCGCGGGAGGGTTGCCGTTCAGCAAGCCAGGGCTTGACGCTGACACTCATGACCTGCCAGCACCGTAACCCGGCTTTGGTCTACGACACAATCCTTGTCGGATGAACACAGATCCTGACCGCTGTGTTCCCGCTTTCCCTCCGTACGCGGAATGTCGTGGAAAGCCGGATGGGCACCCAGCCGCCGTACATACGACCAGAGGCGGTCACGGGCGGCGACGCGCCGCACGGCGTCGGCGTCCAGGTGGACGAGGGCCACCCACAGATCCACGTCCGCGGCAGTCAGCATCTCGCCCAACACGTAAGGTTGCGAGGCCAGTTGACGCTCCAGGAGATCCAGCGCCGGGTCCTGGGCGAGGTCCTCGGCGAGGAGTTCGCGGACGGCGTCGATGTCGGCGGCCAGGGCGGCGGGCCGCAGGCGGGGCAGATCCGCGTTGTCCTGGTCGGTGAAGTGGAGGGCGAGGTCGTCGAGGATGTCGGGGGTGTGGTTGCTCACAACCCGTCCGCTCCACACGTCGCACAGCGCGGGCACGGTCAGCGGACCGTCGTAATGGTGCCAGGTGGTCTCGTAGGCCGTGCGCAGCGCTGTGAGCGCGTCGCAGGCGCCGGCCGGGGACGGAAGGAATGTGGTGCTGACCGAGTCCTCGAGTCCGAGCAGGCCGAGGGTGATCGAGACACGCAGCGAGAGCGGACAGCCCAGCGAGAGATACAGGTGGTAGCGGTGCGCCGCCGGATAGTAACCGCCGCCCGGATCGGCGCCGATCCGGGCGCGGAAATGCGGGGGCGGGCCGGGGTGGGGATCGCGAAGCGTCGACGGGAACGACGTCTGCGTAAAGGTCTCGGACATGGCTCTCTCCATGGGTGCGGTGGAGCCCCAGTGGCTTCTTCGGCGCCGGTGGCCGTACGGGAGGAGGGTTCGGCGGCGCGCGGCAACGCACAACGCACGGACCCGGGAGCGCGATTGCGGACCGGTTCGGCTCAGGCGGTCGGAGCGCAGCCGCTGCGGAGCCGCAGCAGATCGATGTGGCGGCGCCTGGTCAGCAAGCGCGGACGCGGCAGCGGCGCCGGCCGGAAGGTCCGACAGGCGCTCTTGCTCTTCTCGGATGTCCTGGGCATCTCCGCCGGTCCCGTCATCGGGCCTCGCGAGACAACGAGACCGCACTTGCCCCACCGCACCGTTGGGACCTGGTCGTCACCCGGGGCACCCCGTCGCGGTGGAAGGGTTGCCTGTCAGCGGGCCGGGGCCGATGACCCACCCGAGCAGGGACTCCTGCGCGGGTGAGCGCTGACAATCGTGACCGTCGCCAAACAGTGTGAGTGCGCTCCGGTGGGCCGTCAAGAAGGCGGTACGGCGAGATCTCGGCAGGGACCGGGTGTTGAGACGGCGTTGACATTTTTCCGATTACGGCCCTACCTTCCGATACAGAACGGTCATGAGCGTCAGCGACAAGCCCTGGCTTGCTGACCGGCAACCCTCGCATCGCGGTGGGGTGCCCCAGGTGACGACCAGACCGAAGGACGTTCGGTAAGCGCGAGGCCCCGTGGGGCGGAATGGTGATGGTGGCGGCGATGTACGCAGGTCCGGGGATGGCCGCATGGCGGCGCCACGGTCGCGTTGCGGCGTACCTGAACCGGCACATCGACCTGCTCCACGTCAACAGCGCACTGTGTACGGCCCCCAGCAGCGCCCTCTGTCAGGGCTGACGGCCTCCTGACGCACGCCTCCGGCTGCGTCCCTCCTCGTCAGACCCGCCCGTGGGGCATGTTCTCCCCCACCCTGGCATCCCACTCCGTCGTGCCGTAGCCCTCCCGGCCGCAATGTTCGAATTTGCTGGAGTTCCCCATGAGTGAGCCCCTTGTCCCTGTTGTAACCTCCGGTGCGGCCCCGCCCCCGGCAGCGGTGCCATCGGCCGCCGGGGCGCGCCCGTTGTCGGCGCAGCGGGTGATTCCGCTGCGGCATCCGGGCCGGTGGATCGCCACCGCTGTGGTGCTGGTGCTGGCGGCCCAGGTCGCGCACGGGCTGGTCACCAACCCGTTCTACCAATGGGACCGGTTCCAGTACTGGTTCGTGCGGCCGGTGATCGTCGACGGCCTGGTAATCACCCTTGAGGTGACCGCCTTCAGTGCCGTGCTCGGGCTGGTCGGCGGCATCGTGCTGGCGCTGGCGAGGCTGTCCCGGAGCCCGGTGCTGCGGGCGGTGAGCTGGATCTACATCTGGCTGTTCCGCTCGGTGCCGCTGATCGTGGTGCTGCTGTTCCTCTACAACTTCAGTGCGCTGTACCACACGTTGAGCGTCGGCATCCCCTTCGGACCCGCCTTCGTACGCTTCGACGAGACCCGACTGGCCACCGACATGGTGATCGCCGTCATCGGTCTCAGCCTCAACGAGGCCGCCTACGCCGCCGAGGTGGTGCGGGCCGGCATCCTGTCCGTCGACCAGGGCCAGCACGAGGCCGCCGCCGCTCTCGGACTGCCCAAGCGCTACCAGTTCGCCCGGATCGTCTTCCCCCAGTCCCTGCGGGCCGTCATCCCCTCCTACGTCAACCAGCTGATCGGCCTGGTCAAGAGCACCTCACTGGTCTTTTACGTGTCGCTGCTCGACCTGTTCGGCTCAGTGCAGAGCATGGGCAGCACCTACCCCGGCGACATCGTGCCGCTGCTGCTGGTCGCCACCATCTGGTACGTGATCCTCACCAGCGTCGTCTCCGTCGTCCAGTTCTACGTGGAGCGGTACTACTCACGCGGCGCGCTGCGCACCGTCCCCCCAACCCCCTTGCAGAAACTCCGGGCAGCCCTGTGGGACCTGCGGGCCCGCATCCAGAGGGAGACGGCGATATGACCACCGAGATACGCCCGGCGGCAGTCGAGGTCCATGACGTCCACAAGTGGTACGGCGCGCACCGGGTGCTCGACGGAGTCGACCTGACGGTGCAGCCGGGGGAGGTCACGGTGATCCTCGGGCCGTCCGGCTCGGGCAAGTCGACCCTCCTGCGGGTGATCAACCATCTGGAGAAGCCCGAGATCGGCTACGTCAGCCTCAACGGCGAGCTGATCGGCGTGCGCCGGCACGGAGAACGTCTCAAGGAGCTGAGCGAGCGGGCGATCCTCGCCCAACGCAGCCGGATCGGCTTCGTCTTCCAGAACTTCAACCTCTTCCCGCACCTGACCGTGCTGGACAACGTCGCCGCCGCCCCGGTCGCCACCGGCCTGCTGCGCAAACCCGAGGCCCTGGAACTGGCCCGCACCCTGCTCGGCCGGGTGGGGCTGGCCGACAAGTCCGGGGCGTATCCCCGGCAGTTGTCCGGCGGCCAGCAGCAACGCGTGGCCATTGCCCGTGCCCTCGCCCTGCGGCCCGGGGTGATCCTCTTCGACGAACCGACCTCGGCCCTGGACCCGGAACTCGTCGGCGAGGTGCTGGCCGTCATCAAGGACCTGGCCCGCAGCGGCACCACTCTGATCATCGTCACCCACGAGATCGGCTTCGCCCGCGAGGTCGCCGACCGGATCGTGTTCGTGGACGGCGGCCGGGTCGTCGAAGAAGGTCCGCCCGCCGACATACTCGACCGCCCCCAACACCAGCGGACCCGCGAATTCCTCAGCAAGGTCCTCTGACCCAGTCTCCCCGTTGTATGAGTTGTCCCCGCCTGGCCCCCCGCACCACCCACACCACCGAACAAGGACACAGCCATGCCCGGCACCCGTTTCCGCAGCAGACTCACCCGCAGCCTCATCACCGGCACCGCCGTTACCGCCCTCGCCGCCGGGCTCGCCGCCTGCGGAAGCAACAGCGGCTCGTCCACCTCCTCCGCCGGCAACGCGCCGGCGACCGGGACCGTGACCGTCGGCGCTCTGTCCAACGGTGCCGCCCAGCAGACCGACCTCAAGGTCTCCGAGGTGGCGTCCATCAACGCCGAGCTTCCGGCGTCGGTGGCCAAGAGCGGCGAGCTGGTCATCGGCGTCGGCGCCCTGCCCGCCGGCTTCCCGCCGCTGGCCTACATCGGCAGCGACCAGAAGACCCTTACCGGTGCGGAACCCGACTTCGGCCGCCTGGTCGCCGCCGTCCTCGGGCTCAAGCCGGTGGTGACAAACTCGACCTGGGAGAACCTCTTCGTCGGCATCGACAGTGGCAAGACCGACGTCGGCTTCTCGAACATCACCGACACCGAGGAGCGCAAGAAGAAGTACGAGTTCGCCTCCTACCGGCAGGACAACCTGGCGTTCGCGGTCCCGAAGTCCAGCACCTGGAACTTCAACGGCGACTACGAGAACCTGGCGGGCAAGACGGTCGCGGTGAGCGCCGGTACCAACCAGGAGAAGATCCTGCTCGAATGGCAGACGAAGCTCAAGGCCGAGGGCAAGAAGCTGACCGTCAAGTACTACCCGGACAACAACGGTGTCTACCTGGCGCTGTCCAGCGGGAAGATCGACGCGTATTTCGGCCCCAACCCCGGCATCGCTTACCACGTCACACAGGACGCCAAGACGACCAACCCGACCCGCAACGCCGGCAAGTTCTCCGGCGCGGGCGCATCCCTGCAGGGACTCATCGCCGCCACCTCGAAGAAGGGCAGTGGGCTGGCCAAGCCGGTCGCCGACGCCATCAACTACCTGATCAAGAACGGTCAGTACGCGAAGTGGCTGGCCGCCTGGAACCTGTCCAACGAGGCCGTCAGCACCTCTCAGGTCAACCCGCCCGGCCTGCCCATCACCAACTCCTGATCACCTCCTGATAACCCGTCACATCCCCGTCCGCCGCATTGAGAGGACTCCGCCCCCGTGCCGTCACGTCACATCGTTGTCGTCGGAGGCGGGGTCATGGGTTCCTCCGCCGCCTGGCACCTGGCCTCACGCGGCGAACAGGTGACCGTCTTCGAGCAGTTCCCGCCCGGTCACGACCGGGGCAGCTCGCACGGCAGCTCGCGGATCTTCCGGCTGGCCTACCCCGATCCGTTCTACATCTCCCTGGCGGTGCGGGCCCTGCCGCTGTGGCATCGCCTTGAGGAGGAGACCGGACGACGGGTGCTGGAACGGACCGGCGCCCTGGACCACGGTCCGGCCACCGCGACCTCGGCGCTCCACGACGCCCTGCGCGCGGCCGGCCGGCCGTCGGAACTCCTCACCCCGCCGCAGGCCGCCGAGCGCTGGCCGGGGCTGAGGGCCGACACGACCGCGCTGTTCCACCCCGAGGCCGGCAGGCTGCACGCCGATCACGCGGTCGCGGCGTTCCAGCAGGCCGCCCGGCAGGGCGGCGCCCGCATCCGGCACGGCGTCAAGGTGACCCGGCTGTCGGTGCGCGGCGAGCGCGCCGAGGTCGTGACCGAGGGCGAGGAAGCGGTCATCGCCGACGCGGTCGTCGTCGCGGTCGGCGGCTGGGCACCGAGCCGGCTGTCCGGACTCGTACCCGGCCTGCCGCCGATGCGGGTCACCCAGGAGCAGCCCGTGCACTTCCCGGCACCGGACGCCCTCGGCTGGCCGAGTTTCATCCACCACCCCGGGGCCGGGCTCCCGGCCGACAGCGGCGGAATCTACGGACTCGGCAGCGACGACGGCGTCAAAGTCGGCTTCCACGGTGTCGGGCCTGTCGTCGATCCGGACCACCGGGACCGGACCGCCGACCCCCGTGCGCTCGGCCGGGTCCAGCAGTACGCCTCCCGCTGGCTGCCCGGCGTCGACCACACGGCCCCGGCAGCGACCACTTGCCTGTACACCACCACCCCCGACCACAACTTCGTCATCGACCGTGCGGGGCCCCTGACCGTACTGGCCGGCTTCTCCGGACACGGTTTCAAGTTCGCCTCGGTCATCGGGGCACTCGCCGCCGACCTCGTCGGCGGCGCCTCGGCGCCCAGTCGGTTCGCACTCGGGCCGCCACGCGCAAGCTGACCCCCAACCCGGAACCCCACGGATGGAGATCCGCACCACCATGTCCACCAGCGTCCACCCGCCCCAGCACCAGCCGCTCCCTGAGCCTCAGCCTCAGACCCAGACCCAGGGCACCGCCGGCGCGCCGCACATCCTCGACAACCCGGCCTGGGCCGCTCTCACCGGTCCGCACTCCCGGTTCGCCGAGCGTGTCGGCCTCGCCGCCCGTTATCCCACGGACGTCTCCCCGTTCACCGCCCTCGCCGATTCGGCCGATCCCCGCGCTTGGGACGACCTCGTCACCCTCGTCGGACCGGATACCCTCACCCCGGTCAGCGGCGCGACGGAACTCCCCGACGGTTGGGAGACCGTCGAGAAAGGACAGGGCGTCCAACTGGTCGACACGGCCCTGCGCGCCGAACCCGACCCCGAAGCGGTCCGCCTCACCCCAGGCGACGTTCCCGAGATCCTGGACCTGATCGCCCGCACCAAACCGGGCCCCTTCCTGCCCCGCACCATCGAACTCGGCACCTACCTCGGCATCCGGCGCGACGGCCGGCTCATCGCCATGGCCGGCGAACGCCTCCACCCGCCCGGGTGGACCGAGATCAGCGCCGTCTGCACCGACCCTGACCACCGGAGCCAGGGCCTCGCCACCCGGCTGGTCCGCGCCGTCGCTGCGGGCATCCGAGACCGCGGTGACACCCCGTTCATGCACGCCTCCGCCGCCAACACCGGCGCCATCCGCCTCTACGAGTCAATCGGCTTCACCCTGCGCCGGCGCTCGGCGTTCCTGCTGGTCCGCACCCCAGCCGGCCGACCGGCCGCCGCGGACCGAAGCCGAGCCTGACGGCTACCGCACCCGGTGGTCAATCCTGCCGGTCGAGTTGGTAGTCGGGCACGCCGACAGGCCGGCCGTAGGCAACGGCCTCGGCCTGGCCGGCGTCGTCCCCGCGCCCGTAGCGGAAGACCTCCTCCGCGAACACCCATGGAAAGGACAGCAGCCTCCGGGCCGTCTTGTACAGCAAGGACATGATCACGCGGACGTGAGTCCCGGTGGACCAACCACACCCGGTCCACTGCTGCCATGACTTTTCGAGCGGCACAGAGTCGGGTGAGTAGTTCGTCGACGGCCAGCCGATCGGCCTGTCCATCATCGAGGCGCTGGGCACGTTGTACGTCGCTCGGGCCACGTTCAGCGACGCCGTGGGCTCATCGAAGATCACCACGGCTGACGCTCGGGTGGGCTTGCCCTCCCCCGACGGCCCGACCAGAGCGGTACGCGCCCGCGGGGATCCGGCAGGTAACGGCGTCCAAGAGCACGGAGCCGCTGCGCGGCACGGTCACCTGTTCCAGGGCGACCACCGAGGGTGCGCCGGTCTGCATCGGGTCGCCGACCTCCGTAAGCGGAACGCTTATTCAGCCACGGTTACATTGGCGCGGATAGGGTTCCGTGCCTGCCGGGGCGCATGATCCCCACGTGGTGATCGTCCCCTGGGTCTCGCCGGCTCGCCGCTCGCGCCGACCTGGTGCGGCATACCGCTGGCGCTGTCGCGGCCGCCCAGAACACCAGCAGCAGCCACGATGCCAACCGTGAACCTCACCGTTCATCTACCTTCGCATAAACGAAGATAGGCATGTATGGTGACGGGGTGCCTACCAGACATGTGACGGTGACGGTCTGCCGTGGCTGCTGCTGCGGCAGCAGCGTCAAACATCCGGACGTCGACCACGACGGCACCCTCACCGTGCTCACCCACGCGGTGGAGAGTTCGCGGTGCGGGGTGGTACGGGTCGTGAACTGCCTCGATGAGTGCGAGCGCTCCGACGTCGTGGCGGTACGCCGGCGGCAGCCTGCCGGTGCGGAGGTCATCTGGCTGGGTCCGCTCAACGCCCCACTGGACGTGGCCGTGCTGGGCGACTGGCTTCGGCGCGGCGCGGTGGATGACCTTCCGGCACGCCTGGCTCCCATGGTGTTCACCAAGCGCCCGCCCCGTCCGCCGATCGCGGTCCGTCACGAACGCGGCGAGGAGGAGAGCCTGGTGTGCCCGGCGCTCCGCCCGGCGCTGGAGCGCGCGCAGGCGGCGGACGAACCCGACGTCGCGCAATAACACAGTCCTAGCCCGGTTCCTCATCCGGGTTGCTGCGGGCATCGGCGCCGGCAGCCGACCTGCGCCCTGCCCAGGTCGTCGACGCCAGGTCGAGTACTCGGGCCGGCCGCGAGTCCCGATTTTCATACGTACGACGCTTGGAGTGATGACAATGGTGGCTACCCCTGGCCCCACGGCTACGGCCGAACCCCGGCCCACCGCGCCTCCGGCCGCCGCCTACGGCGCGGCCCCGCGTGCGGCGGTCGTACGCGCACGCCGCACCCGGCTGTGGGCGCTGCCGGAGGTGCGGTGGGCGAGCGCGTCGACCGTGCTGTTCGGCCTCGGGATCGCGGCGGAGTTCGGCGGGGCACCGGCCTGGCTGTGGTGGACGCTGTATCTGGCCTGCTACGTGGCCGGCGGCTGGGAGCCGGCGTGGGCGGGGTGGGAGGCGCTGCGGGAGAAGAGCCTGGACGTCGACCTGTTGATGGTGGTGGCCGCGATCGGGGCGGCGGCGATCGGGCAGGTGCTCGACGGCGGCCTGCTGATCGTCATCTTCGCCACCTCGGGCGCGTTGGAGGCGTTCGCCACGCAGCGGACCGCGGACTCGGTGCGCGGCCTGCTGGACCTCGCGCCCGAGCAGGCCGTCCGGGTGAGTGCTTCCGGGGACGAGGAGGTCGTGGACACCGCGCTGCTGGTCGTCGGCGACGAGATCCTGGTACGGCCGGGTGAGCGGATCGGTGCCGACGGCGAGGTCGTCGACGGTGCCAGCGATGTGGACCAGGCGACGATCACCGGCGAGCCGATGCCGGTGCCGAAACTGACCGGTGACGAGGTGTTCGCCGGGACCCTGAACGGTGCGGGTGCGCTGCGGGTACGGGTGGACCGGCCGGCGGCGGACTCGGTGGTGGCGCGGATCGTGGCGCTGGTGGAACAGGCGAGCGCCACGAAGGCGCCCACCCAGTTGTTCATCGAAAAGGTCGAGCAGCGGTACTCCGTCGGTGTCGTGGTCGCCACGCTGCTGGTGTTCTTTATCCCCCTCGGTTTCGGTGAGGATTTGCAGGCGGCGCTGCTGCGGGCGATGACGTTCATGATCGTGGCGTCGCCGTGCGCGGTGGTGCTGGCCACCATGCCGCCGCTGTTGTCGGCGATCGCCAATGCCGGGCGGCACGGTGTGCTGGTGAAGTCGGCCGTCGTGATGGAGCAGGTGGGCGCCACCGACCGGGTGGCGTTCGACAAGACCGGCACTCTGACCGAGGGCACCCCGCGGGTGGCCGAGGTCCGGGTTCTGCCGGAGTCAGAGCTCGATGAGGAGCGGGTGCTGCGGCTGGCGGCCGGTGCTGAGCACCGCTCGGAGCATCCGCTGGCGCGCGCCGTCGTGGCGGCGGCCACGGAGCAGGGGGTGGAGCCGGGCCGGGTGGATGAGTTCACCTCCACGCCGGGCCGGGGCGTCACCGCGAAGGTCGACGGGCACGTGGTCCAGGTCGGCAGCCCCGCCCACCACGTCCCCGAGGGCGATGCGGCCCATGCCGTGGCGGAGTTGGAGGAAGCCGGGCGTACGGCGGTGGTCGTGGTCGTCGACGGCACCCCGGTCGCGGTCTTGGGGATCGCCGACCGGCTACGGGCGGGCGCCGCCGAGACGGTGGCGCGGGTCCGGGAGCTGACCGGCGCCGCGCCGGTGCTGCTCACCGGGGACAACGCCCGCGCCGCGCAGCGCCTGGCCGCCGAGGTCGGCATCCAGGACGTACGGGCCGGGCTGCTGCCGCAGGACAAGGTCGCCGCGGTCCGCGAACTGGAAGCCGCCGGACGCAAGACCCTGGTGGTCGGCGACGGTGTCAACGACGCCCCGGCGCTGGCCGCCGCCCACATGGGCGTGGCGATGGGCCTGGCCGGTTCCGACCTGGCGCTGGAGACCGCCGACGCGGTCGTGGTGCGCGACGAACTGGCCACGATCCCGGCCGTGGTGGCGCTGTCCCGGCGGGCCCGCAGCTTCGTGGTCGCCAACCTCGTGATCGCTTCGGTGTTCATCACGGTCCTGATCCTGTGGGACCTGATCGGTCACCTGCCACTGCCGCTGGGCGTGGCCGGGCACGAGGGCTCCACGGTCATCGTCGGCCTCAACGGGCTCCGGCTGCTACGCGTTACCGCCTGGCGCCGCGGCATGCCGCAGCCCGCCGCCGGAGGCGCCCGGTGAGCCGCCGCAGCCCTCGCCCCAATGCCGGGGCGGGGGCAGCACCGCCCACGTCAGCGGCTGGGCCGACCCCCGCGTACGGAGCACCTCATGACGACGCCGGACCGACTTCGGTGCCCCGCGGACACCGGAGCGGCCGCTGCCGGTCGGCCCGCGCCGGGGAACATCCGGCCCGCCGCCCCGACGGCCAGATGTACCGCAGACCGTCCCGCGCGCCGGGACCGGCCGGCGCGGACCGCAGATGGGGGGATCATATGAGCAGCACCGTAACCGACCGCGTCGAGCCTGCCGCCGCGCGCCGTATGCGGCGGCGCACCCTCGCTCGGTCGCTGACCGGGACCGCCGCCGGACGCATCGGCCTGCTGTGCGCCCTACCTGCAGGTCCTGTGCCACCGCGTCGTGGAATTCCACGACGGAGAACTCCGCGAACGCTACGGTGACCGGCACCCCTCGTCGCTACCCTCACCCGCACCCTCCGCAAGCCGGGAAGACCGAGCCGATCCCCCCACCGCAGGCACCCCAGCTGCCGCACCGCACCTGTCCGGTGCGGCGCCCGCATGATGACTCCCCCTGCCATCCGCCGTGATCCGAGTGTTACAATCTTCCTATGCATGCAGATATTGAAGGTTTCCACGTGCCGGAGGCCGAGGTCATCGAGCAGGCATGTGATGTTCTGCGCATTCTCAGCGACCCCACCCGGATGCGGCTGCTCTACGCGCTGGCGCAGGGCGAGTCGAACGTGGCCTGTCTCGCCGAGATCGTCGGCGCGAACCCGACCGCCGTCAGCCAGCACCTGTCCAAACTGCGCCTGTCCGGCATCGTCAAGGCCCGCCGGCAGGGAACGTTCATGTACTACACCGTGGTCGACCCCACCGTCCACGACGTCCTCCACACCCTCCTCGGCCAACTGGGACCGCAGACCGGCGAAGCAGCCACCGAGCACGCCAAAGCAATCGCCGCAGTCCCCTCCTAGAAGGCCCGGCCTGGAGCCGACCGGCCAGCCGCCAGCGGCAGGCAGACCGCTCGTACCGTCCCGCACCACGGACACACCCGGGGTCGTATCCGGCTCCCCGATCCGTGCCTCAACCTCACGCGATGCGATACGCGCGATGAGCCCGGCCGGAGACGGCGCGCCTGATCACGCGCACACAGGGGCCACCGCGCGGCACTGTTCCGGCAAGCCATCCCCGTCCTCGGCAGCCCCCGCCTCTACCCGGTGTCGGCACACCCACCGGGCAGGCACGCATCCAGGGGGCGATACCGCCTGCGGTCCCCCGCCGGGTCTGTCGCATCGACCGTGTGTCGACCTCAACGTGCGTCGTCGAGGTCCAAGTCCTCCCTCTCCTAGCCGCCCAGTGCTTGTGCGGACTGTTGGTCTTCACACCGTGAGCAACGGGGTGATGAGTGTGGTGGGGTCGGTTGCGGCGGGCAGGTCGCTGACCTGGCCGTCGCCGACCTCGATGACCCGCCAGGTGCCGTCTGTGCGCTGGGCGAGGTCGGTGGTGACGAACCGGCAGCCCAGTGCGCTCACCGGAAGCCTGATGCCGTCGAGGGCGGGCTGCGGCCGTAGGTCCGGAGTGTCGGGGTGGGCGGTGGTCAGCACCGGTTCGCCGTCGAGCCACCACACCCTGGCTTCGCCTGCCGCCCGCTGGAGCGGTTCGAAGGCGCGCAGCACGATGCCGCCCGCCAGTGTGTCCTGCTGGAGTTCGACGAAGCGGGAGACGACGCGGTGCACGGCGGTGGTGTCGGCGAGGTCGGGCAGGTAGCAGGCCTGGTCCCAGTCGTGCTTGCGGGACTTGACGAAGTCCTTGACGATCCCGGGCCCGGCGGGAAGGTTCGCGGCGACTGCGGCCAGTACCCCGGGGGCGGGCGCTCCGTGCGGGGCGCAGGCGACCCAGGCGCTGGGCGGGGTGACGTCGGCGAACGTGCCGTACCAGCCGGGTAGTTCATGCGCGGTCCGGTACATCGGCGGGTCGGTGAGCAGGCGGGTGCCGCGCGCGGCCAGGGCCGTGTCCAGGTCCGCGTAGGCCGCCGCCGGGATCATCCAGCCCCGGTACCACGCCGGCCCAAGGTCCTGGGGCACGCGGCGAACGGCCTCGTCGGCGCGGCCGGCGAGCAGGGCATCATGGTCGATCAGCGCCACCGCTGTCCCGGCGAGTCGGGCGGCGGCGGCCTGCGGGGTGAAGTGCGGGTCACAGCGGGTGGGGCGCAGCGGGTCGGCGCACAGCAGCAAGGAGGCGGTCACCAGCCCACCGTAGAGGCGGGCGGGTCTCGCTACGGTGAGAATTTCCGGCGCCCGTGCGGAGCGGCCTCCCGCTCGGCGAGCCAGTCCAGGTACCAGGTGCGGAAGTCGGCGGCGGGGCTGATCCCGCCGTCCGATCCGCGGTCGTCCAACCACACCTGGCCGCGCCCCGGTCCGGTGACGACAAGCCGGAAGACGGCACCGCAGCCGAAGTGGCACAGGGCCATCGAGCCGGCGATCCAGCGGTCGTCGAAGTACCCTTCCTCCTCCATCCAGGTGGGCGAGGGCCGGCTGGAGTTGGGGTTCCAGTCCTGGGTGTGCGGAAAGGGCGTCAGCGGACGTTATGACCCGGCGGTTACCGTCGGACATGTGCGGGACGGATACCGCAGTACGGGCGACCATGGCGTCCTGCCCCATGGCACCTACGCCGTCCCTGTGGCAACAGCAGGGCGCCGCCGGGCGATTGGTCCGTCGGCTGCTCGCGCCGCGGCAGCACCGGTCCGGCCACGTCGGCTGCGGAGCGGGCCGTGACCCGATTGGCGGGGGATCGCCATCACCGGGCGCACGACCCGACCCGCTGACTCTTGCGACATACGGCTTCTCGGGGCGGTTGCCATATAGCTGCGGTCACCATCGTGAAGCAGGGAAATATATGGTCCGATCACGTGTGCCGCGTGTCACGCCGTTCCTACCGTGTCCTTGATGGAGAGCAGCCAAAGACCCGGTAAGGGCTGGGTCGACGACACCGATCCGCACGACGCCGCCGACCGCGTACCAGCCAGTACTCGGTTCTTGGCCGAGCGGACAGCCATGCTCACCGGAGCCGCCAGCGGCATGGGGCGGCCCCGCGCGACGGCTCTCGCAGCCGCCGGGGCTGCCGTCCTTGTGGTGGACCGGGCGGCCTCCCAGGCTTCAGAGCCCCGGCGGGCGGGTGCCCGGACAGCTCCGCCCGCCGGTTTGTCCCACCCGAAGCGAACTCCCCCGCCCCGTTGACCGGATCCGCTCGCCCGTCCCGCGACATCCTCGTCCCCCGACATCCCCGAGCCGGGGCAGCCCTCAGTACCCATCCGCAACCCGAGACGGTGACAACAATGGCCAGCGCTCACACCGCCGTGACCGGCCCACCCAGCTCCGCCGAACCCAGTGCCCTGCGCAAGGTGGTCGCGGCCAGTCTCATCGGCACCACCATCGAGTGGTACGACTACTTCCTCTACGGTTCCGCCGCCGCACTGGTCTTCGGCCACGTCTTCTTCCCGAAGTCCGACCCGTTGACGGGCACCCTGCTCTCCTTCCTCACCTACGCCATTGGCTTCGCCGCGCGCCCGCTGGGCGCCCTGGTCTTCGGCCACTTCGGCGACCGCATCGGCCGTAAGAAGCTCCTGGTGGTCAGCCTGCTGATGATGGGCTGCGCCACTGCGTTGATCGGCTGTGTGCCCGGCTACAACTCCATCGGGATCCTCGCGCCGATCCTGCTGACCACCCTGCGCGTCATCCAGGGCTTCGCGCTCGGCGGCGAGTGGGGCGGGGCGGTACTCCTCGTCTCCGAGCACGGCGACGCCAAGCGGCGCGGATTCTGGGCCTCTTGGCCGCAGAACGGCGCCCCCGCCGGCAACCTGCTCGCTGTCGGCATTCTCTCCCTGATGACGACTTTCCAGAGCGATGCCGCTTTCGTCGCGTGGGGCTGGCGGATTCCCTTTCTGCTCTCCGCTGCCCTGGTCGGCATCGGCCTGTGGATCCGCCTCACCGTCGACGAGTCCCCGATCTTCAAGGAGGCCCTGGCCAAGTCCGAGCAGCGTAAGGCCGCGCAGAAGGCCGAGCAGCCGCCGCTGCTCGCGGTACTGCGCCACCACTGGCGCGACGTCCTGGTCGCCATGGGTGCCCGGATGGCCGAGAACATCTCGTACTACGTGATCACCACCTTTGTCCTCGCCTACTGTGTCGGCCATCTGAAACTCAGGGAGCAGACGGCACTCAACGCGGTGCTCATCGGCTCGGCCATCCAGTTCTGCCTCATCCCGGTGTTCGGCGCGCTGTCGGACCGGGTCGGCCGCAAGCCGGTCTACCTGGCGGGGGCTGTAGGAGTCGGCGCGTGGGCGTGGGCGTTCTTCGCCCTGTTGAACACCAGGTCCTTCCCTTCGCTCGTCCTCGCCGTTACGGTCGGTCTGGTCTTCCACAGCGCGATGTACGCACCGCAGGCGGCCTTCTTCTCCGAGTTGTTCGCCACCCGCATGCGCTACTCGGGAGCCTCCATCGGCGCCCAGTTCGCCTCCGTGGCGGCGGGAGCGCCGGCCCCGCTGATCGCCACGGCACTGCTGTCCTCTTACGGGAACACCACCCCGATCTCGGTGTACGTGACTCTTGCCGCCGTGCTCACCGTGATCGCCCTGTTGGCCGCGAAGGAGACCCGCGGCCGCGACCTGGCCGACATCTCCGCGACCGACGACGGAGCGGCGCTGCCGAGCACGGGAGAGACTGTCGCGACATCCGCCTGAGATCATGCGGGTAGTGGAGGGGCGGGTTATCCCGCCCCTCCACCTGGTGTCGGCGCGATGTGCCGCGGTGAGCACCGTGTCGATGGTGTCGACGGCCTCCCGGGCGGCCTGGCGGGTCAGGTGCCCGTAAATGTTCGCGGTCGTGACAGCGTGGAGTGCCGCAGCATCTTGGAGACCACGGTCAGCGGGACGCCGACGGTGATCGTGAGGGTGGCGGCGAGGTGCCGCAGCTCGTGCACCGTGATGCGCGGCACGCCTGCCTCTTCGGACAGGTGGCGGAAGCGGTCCAGCACCCGCTGGGGCCGCAGCGGCCGACCATCGGGGCGGCAGAAACGTCGTCTGCACGGCCGGCCGGGTCCAGGGGCTGGCCTGCTGCAAGGGCCTGGTGCTGGAGTGCGGCGGTGACACGGGGTGACAGGGCGACCCAGTTCTTGCTGCTGCGGGTTTTCGGTGAGGTCAGCACCACGCGGTTGTTGTCGATCGCTGACAGCGTGTATCGGACGTACAGCACCTGTTCGGGAAGGTGGACGTCCTTCCAGTGCAGGCCGAGGGCCTCGCCTTTGCGCATTCCGGTGCCGATCAGGACCTCGCACAGGTCGGCCATGAACGGGTCCGCCCGGTGGCAGTGGCGCAGGAAGCGGGCTGCTTGTTCCGGGGTCCAGATGCGGCGCTCGGCGGCCGGTGGCCGAGGCAGCACGCTGGGCCGGGCCGGGTTATGAGCCAGCCGACGCTGACGGACGGCGTCACCGAGCGCGCTGAGGGTGAGGCTGCCGGGCCGCAAGGGGGGTCAGCCCGGGCGGCGGGCTGGCGCGGAGTGGGGTCGCTCGGTGGCGAACAGCGGGACGTCGAGGGCGGCTGCCGCCAGCGCGGTCAGGCCGAAGAGGACCAGCGCGGTGGAAAAGCCGAGGAGCAGGGCGGCCTGGACCGCGATACCGCCGAACAGCCAGCCCAGCACGCGCCCACGCTGCGCGAACGGCACCAGGTCGCCGACCAGGGCCAGCGCGATGGGCACCAGCCCGGAGGCGCCGTCGCGGCGGCAGCCCATCCTCATCGTCCAAGGTGGCCGCGACTACCAGGTAACCGTGGCCGGCGATCTTTCCAGTTGGCAGGCCGCCCTCGACGGGAGGCCCAACGTCACGATCCGCGTCGCTCGCTGTCTGCGGCCTCCAGGCGTTCACGCTGCGGCACCACGACGTAGGCGGGATCCTTTGTGGACGCGACCCCCGCTTCGAACGTGCCGAAGCGCTGCAGGGCGCTGCCGGCGAGCAGGGCGAGCCCGGCTGCGGCTGCGGCCAGTCGGCTGCGCCGGGCGACGGACACCGCGGCGACCGCTCCGCCCAGTGTGAGGTATTCCGACGCCCGGCGCAGATGGTGCGCTCGCCCGGTGGTGTACGCCTTGGTCACTAGGCCGGGGCGCCGGTCGATCAGCCGTGACGCGAGGAGTTCCGCCGCCGCCCCGGCCGCGCCGAGTCGACGAGCAGGGCCCGCCTCGGCGACCGGCGCCAGCAGCATCCCCAGGCCGCCACCGCTGGCTGCTGCGGACCCGGTGAACACGAACGGCAGTTCCTTGTGGGCCTCATGCCAGGCCGGCGCGGCCGTCTGGGAGAGCAGCACCGCGGTGTAGGAGGCGAGCCCTGGGGCGAGGGCGGCCGCGGACAACCCGGCCGGGCGCGCGGCCATCCGCAGCAGCCGGCCGGGCAGGGTGGCGCGCAGGGAGGCGGGCAGCAGTTCGGCCGTGGCCGCCAGGCCGTTGCCGGGCCCGTAGGCCACGAGGATCCAGGTGCCGACGGACATCGGCGAGCTTGGCTTGGCGACCCGCAGCATGTGGTGGAACCGCTCGGGCCGGCCCAGGTCCGCGATCAGCAGGTACATGCTGGCCACCAGGGCGCCGAAGCTGCCCAGGCGGCTCGCCCGGCGAAGGGCCGGGCGCCCGGTCAGGTCGGCGCCGGCCGCGAGCAGGGCCGCGCCGGCCGACAGCCCGCCGGTGAACAGGTACGCCGGGACCTTCCACTCCCATACCGGCGGCTTCAGCACTGGCCGGCCGTAGTAGGAGCCGAACTCCGCGCGCGGCACGGCGGACCGCTCGCGGCTCCCGTCGTCGTCCCGGCCAGAGCCGAACGTGCGCGCCCGGATGTCGGCCGCCCCCGTGTCGCTGGGCGGCTCCCGCAGGATTCCGTCGTCTTCGGTCATCGCTGGCCTCCGCCCAGGAAAACCGCGGCCGAGGCGGCAAGCAGGGCCGAGGCGGCCACGCCCGCGTGCTTCCACATCGAGGGCAGGTCACGTGTGGGCACGACCGGGTCCGGCGGCAGCCCGTACACCTCCGGCTCGTCCAGCAGCAGGAAGAACGCGCCGTCGCCGCCCACCCCGTCATCGGGGTCGTGGCCGTACAGCCGGGCCTCGCCCACCCCCGCCTCGTGCAGCTGCTCCAGCCGCTGGCCGGCCCGCTCCCGTAGCTCGTCCAGCGGGCCGAACTGGATGGAGTTCGTCGGACAGGCTTTCGCGCAGGCTGGTTCCAGGTCGCCGCGCAGCCGGTCGTAGCACATGGTGCATTTCCAGGCCCGCCCGTCGTCGGGCCGCCGGTCGATCACCCCGTAGGGGCAGCCAGATACGCAGTAGCCGCAGCCGTTGCAGATGTCTTCCTGCACCACCACGGTGCCGAACTCGGTGCGGAACAGGGCCCCGGTGGGGCAGACATCGAGGCATCCGGCGTGTGTGCAGTGCTTGCACACGTCGGAGGACATCAGCCAGCGGAAGTCCGTGCGGGTCTCCGCGCCGGTGCCGGCGCCGGGCGGCTCGAAGGAGGGGAACCCGAGGTGCACCGGGGCGGTGCCCAGATCACCACCGCCTCGTTCGGAATCAGCAAGAGCGTCGGCCACCACTGCGGCCGCGGCATCGGTGCTGGAGGGGCCGGTGGGAAGGCCGGACAGGCCCGCGTCCTGCCGGCCCAGCGGGCGTTCCTGCTCGATGAAGGCGACGTGCCGCCAGGAGTTCGCGCCGAGACTGCCGGTGTTGTCGAACGACATGCCCAGCAGGTCGAGGCCGTCCTCGGGCACGTTGTTCCATTCCTTGCAGGCCACCTCGCACGCCTTGCAGCCGATGCAGACGGAGGTGTCGGTGAAGAAGCCCACCCGGGGCGGGTGGTCGCGGTGGCCGGCGTCGGCGGCGGGATCGCCGAGCGGCCCGTAGAAGCTGTGCTCGTGCGTCATTGTGGTCCCTCCGGTGGGCCCGGTTCGGTGTGGGCCGGCTTGTTGCCTTCGCCGGCCGTCACGATGCGGGTGCCGGTTTCCGGTGTGATCCCGGCCCGGCGGCGGTAGTCCTGGATGTAATCCAGCAAGGCGGGACCCCTCGGCCGGCGCCCGGGCCGGACGTCGCAGGTCAGCACCTTGCTCTCCTGAATGAACACGTTCGGATCGACCACCACGCCGATCAGGTCGTTGACCACGTCCCCGGTGGTCAGCCCGGTGTGCCCCCAGTGGTAGGGCATCCAGACCTGGTGGACGATCCGGCCGTCGACCCGGAGCGGCGCCATCCGGTCGGTGACGACCACCCGGGCCTCCACCGCGGTCCGGCTGGTGATCACGTGTCCCCAGTCCAGATGCCGCAGGCCGCGTTCGGCCGCAAGTTCCGGTGACACCTCCACGAACAGCTCGGGCTGAAGCTCCGACAGGTACGGAAGTTGACGGCTCATGCCGCCTGCGGTGTGGTGCTCGGTGAGCCGCGCCGCGGTGAACACGTAGGGGAACACCTCGCTGTGCCCCTCGGGCGGAGCGGGGTTGGACGGGTTGTCCGGACGCCCGTACACCTTCCGCACCGGGTTGCCCTGCTGGCCGTAGAGGACGTTGCGCATGGGCGACTCGTGCGGCTCGTAATGGGTGGGCAGCGGGCCGTCCGCCAGCCCGGCCGGGGCGAACAGCCACCCCTTCCCATCGGACATCATGATGAACGGGTCGTCGCCGCGCAGCGCCTCCGGCCCTGTTGCCCCGTGGGGCGGCCGGTAAGCGGGCGGCTTGTTCTTCTCGAAGTCCGGGGTGTCGAGCCCGGTCCACTCACTGCGCTGCTCGTCCCACCAGATGAGGGCCTTCCGCTCGCTCCAGGGCCGTCCCTGCGGGTCGGCCGAGGCGCGGTTGTAGAGCACGCGCCGGTTCAGCGGCCAGGTCCAGCCCCACTCCGCCTCGTACGGTCCCTGCTCGAAGCGGGACTTCCGGCGCCGGGCCTGGTTGATTTCGTCGGCGTACACCCCGCTGTAGATCCAGCAGCCGCAGGACGTGCTGCCGTCGGCTTTGAGGTCGGGGTAACCGCTGACCGCCCGCCCGGTGCGCAGGTCGATCCCATTGATGTGGCGCAGCACGTCCGCGGCGGACGGCTCGTCACCCTCGGTCCGGTAGTCCCAGGCCAGATCGAGGATGGGGCGGTCGCGCTCGTCGGCCGAGCCGGCCAGCCTCTCCTTGAGCCGCCGGCCGAGGTGGAGGAAGAACCACAGCTCCGACCGCTGGTCACCGGCCGGCTCGACGGCCTGGTCCCGCCATTGCAGCATCCGCTGGGTCTGCGTGAAGGTGCCGGACTTCTCCACATGCGAGGCGGCGGGGAAGAAGAACACCTCTGTGCGGCAGCGCTCGGTGACGATCTCGCCAGTCTCGATCTCAGGGCCGTCCTTCCAGAACGTGGCACTTTCGATCATGGTGAGGTCGCGGACGACCAGCCAGTCGAGGTTGGCCATGCCCAGGCGCTGCAGGCGGCCGTGCGCCGAGCCGACCGCGGGATTCTGGCCGAGCAGGAAGTAGCCGAAGACTTTCCCGTCGATCATGTCCATCGCGGTGCGGTAGGTGCCGTGGTCGCCGTTGATCCGCGGCAGGTAGTCGAAGCAGTAGTCGTTCTCCGCTGTCGCCGCCTCGCCCCAGTACTCCTTGAGCAGCGAGATCATATAGGCGTCGGCATTATTCCAAAATCCCTTCCGGTTGCGGCTGCAGATGTCGTGCAGATAGGCGGCCAGGCTCTCGTGGGTGGTGTCCGGCATCGGCAGGTAGCCGGGCAGCAGGTTGAACAGGGTCGGGATGTCCGTGGAGCCCTGGATGCTGGCGTGCCCGCGCAGTGCGTAGATCCCGCCGCCGGGACGGCCGATGTTGCCCAGCAGAAGCTGGATGATCGACCCGGCTCGGATGTACTGGGCGCCGACGGAGTGCTGGGTCCAGCCGACGCTGTACACCAGCCCGGCGGTGCGCTCCCGGCCGGAGTTCGCCGTCCAGGCGTGGCACACGTCCAGAAACAGATTCTGGGGTACTCCGCAGATCTGCTCCACCATCTCCGGGGTGTAGCGGGCGAAGTGCCGCTTGAGCACCTGGAACACGCAGCGGGGATGCTCCAGGGTGGGATCGGCCGCGATCTCGTCGGCGTACCCTTCGACGTCCGGGCCGCTGGCGCCGTGCCGGTACGGCGCGGACTCCTCCTTCGCGCGGCGGCCCGGTCGCTGCTCCACCTCGATGCTCTCGTACGACCAGCTCGACGCGTCGTACGCAGCGGTGCGCGGGTCGTACCCGCTGAACAGCCCGTCCAGGTCCTCGGTGTCCTGGTACTGCTCGTCGAGCAGGAACGGCGCGTTGGTGTACGCCTGCACGTACTCCCGGAAATCCAGGTTGTTGGACAGGATGTAGTTGATCACACCGCCGAGGAAGGCGATGTCGGTGCCGGCCCGCAGCGTGACGTGCTGGTCGGCCAGCGCACTGGTGCGGGTGAACCGCGGGTCGATGTGGATGACCCGCGCGCCGCGCGCCTTGGCCTCCATCACCCACTGGAACCCGACCGGATGGGCTTCGGCCATGTTCGAGCCCATGATGACGATGCAGTCGGAGTTGGCCAGATCCTGCTGGAAGTCGGTGGCGCCGCCGCGCCCGAACGAGGCTCCCAGACCGGGAACCGTGGCGGAGTGTCAAATACGCGCCTGGTTCTCGATCTGCAGCGCGCCCAGGGACGTGAACAGCTTCTTGATCAGGTAGTTTTCCTCGTTGTCCAGTGTGGCGCCGCCGAGGCTGGCGAAGCCCATGGTGCGCCGCAGCGTGTTCCCGGCCCCGTCGGTGTCCTGCCAGCCCTTCCGCCGCGCGTCCAGCACCCGGTCGGCCACCATGTCCATGGCCGTTTCCAGGTCCAGTTCCTGCCACGCGGTGCCGTAGGGCGGCCGGTAGAGCACCTTCTGCTCACGCTGCGGGCCGGTGACGAGTTGCTTGCTGGCCGAGCCCTTCGGGCACAGGCGGCCGCGCGAGATCGGGCTGTCCGGGTTGCCCTCGATCTGGATGACCTGCTCGTCTTTCACGTAGACGCGCTGCGCGCAGCCCACCGCACAGTAGGGGCAGATGGAGTCCGCCACCCGGTCGGCGGTGTCCGTCCGGGGCACCAGGCCCGCCGAGCGTGCGGACTCGGCCGCCTTGCCCCGCCCCAGGCGGTCGATCCCTGTGAGCTGCCGGTATATCGGCCATGTTCCGATCCACCGTTTCACGCCCATCCGCCTGCTCCTCCGTGCAGTGGCATGTACCTGTACTCAACGCTACTGGTCAGCTAGCCTTCCGCAAGTTCGGGGAACTCCTCTTGCACCGGCACATCACCCCGTCCACGGCCGCCCTCGCCGCTATCCGGGCACACGAACTGCCCAAGGGGGGGTCCGCAGCCCGACACGACGGCCTGATACCCCTGTCCGTCGCGGAGATCCGCCGCCTCATCCACCTGGTTTTCCACCCCCGCCGCCTCACTCCCATCCACCATCTGCACTGGTCATCGTGGCGACGACGCAGCCAGACCCGCGCCCGCCACAGCCGCTACAACGCCGAGCCCAGGCCCCATGACTGTGCTTGCGGTATCAAGGGTTCGCCGGTAGTCCATCCGGGTACCGGCACACGGCTCGCAGCTGTCCGGTACGCGCTGCTGCAGCGCGTACCGGATGATGCTGCGCAAGGCCAGGACGGACCGGCCGCACTTCCCCATCCCGCACTCCTCGGGAGGCCACCCATGGATCACCAGGACGGACCGACGACGTTGCGAGGGCGCCCGGAGGCGGGCAGCACCGCGAGAGGCACAGGGTCCGGCGGGGACCCGCGGCGTCACATTGTCCGGACTGACGCGGTGCTCGGTGATCCCCGGCTTGTGACCGCTGTCGAGCGGCTGGGGCCCGATCTGGTGAAGTCGGTCGTCGGGGGGGCTCAGGAGCGGGCGCGGGCCGGTGAGATCCCCGGCGCGTCCGTTGCCGACGCGGCGGTGGCGGCCCTGCCGGAGACCGCGGCCGGTCTGCGTCCGGTCATCAACGCGACCGGGGTACTCCTGCATACGAACCTGGGTCGGGCGTCGCTGTCCGGGGCCGCCCAGGAGGCGGTGCTCGCTGCCTGCGGGCACACCGACGTCGAACTGGACCTGGCCACCGGGGCGCGGTCCCGACGTGGCCGGACGGCGCTGGCGGCTCTGCTTGAGCGGGTACCGGCTGCGGAGGCGGCTCACGTGGTGAACAACGGTGCGGCGGCTCTGGTCCTGGCCGCGACGGCGTTGGCGGCCGGGAAGGAGATCATCGTCAGCAGGGGCGAGATGGTGGAGATCGGCGACGGCTTCCGCCTCCCGGACCTGCTGGTGTCGACCGGAGCTCGGCTGCGCGAGGTGGGTACCACCAACAGGACCGTTGCCGGGGACTACGCGCAGGCGGTCGGCCCGGACACCGGATTTCTGCTGAAGGTCCACCCGTCCAACTTCCGCGTCACCGGATTCACCAGCTCGGCGAGCGTCGCCGAGCTGTCCGGACTCGGTGTCCCGGTCGTCGCCGACATCGGGTCCGGTCTCCTGCGACCGGACCCGATGTTGCCCGGCGAGCCGGACGCCACCAGCTGGCTGCGTGCCGGCGCCTCCCTCGTGACCGCCAGCGGCGACAAGCTCCTCGGCGGACCGCAATGCGGCATCGTCCTCGGGCAGGCGGAGTACGTGCGGCGGCTGAACCGTCATCCGCTGGCCCGCGCGTTGCGGGTGGACAAGCTGACGCTTGCCGCTCTGGAGGCCACGGTGCGCGGCCCCGCGACACCCACGCACGCGGCACTGCACGCCGACGTGCGTGCCTTGCGGGAACGAGCCGAGCGACTCGCCGCCGAGTTGTGCGATACGGGACTTGACGCACGAGCAGTGGACAGCGAGGCAGCGGTCGGCGGTGGGGGCGCTCCGGGCGTCACGCTGCCCAGCGCGGCCTTGTCGCTGCCCGCGCCGTATGCCGCGCGGTTGCGGTGTGCGACGCCCGCCGTGATGGGCCGCGTCGAAGGCGGACGATGCCTGCTCGACCTGCGTGCGGTGCCTCGCGAACTCGACCAGGCGGTTGTGGCGGCCGTCCGGTCGGTCGCCCCGACCGCTGGTCTGGGGAGGTGAGCGGAGATGCACGTCGTCGCCACAGCCGGGCACGTCGACCATGGAAAGTCCACGCTGGTCCGTGCCCTCACCGGCATGGAGCCGGACCGCTGGGCGGAAGAACGCCGACGCGGACTCACCCTGGACCTCGGATTCGCGTGGACGCGGCTGTCGCCCGGCGGGGAGCAGGTGACCTTCGTGGACGTACCCGGCCACGAACGGCTGGTGGGGAACATGCTGGCAGGCGTCGGCCCCGTGCCGGCCGTGCTGCTGGTGGTCGCCGCGGACCAGGGCTGGCAGCCCCAGTCGGAGGAGCACCTCGCGATCCTGGATGCCTTGGGCGTGCGGCACAGCTTGCTCGCTGTCACACGCACCGACCTGGCGGATCCGGGACCCGCACGCGACGAGGCGCTGACCCGGCTCGCCGCCACTTCACTGGGCGGGGCCGAGGCCGTGGCGGTCAGCGCGGTCACCGGCGCAGGACTCGACGAGCTGCGTGGAGCGCTGGTCCGGCTGGTCCATGCGCTGCCCGGCCCCGATACGAACGCCGACGTACGGCTGTGGGTGGACCGTTCCTTCACGGTCCGGGGGCGCGGCACCGTGGTGACGGGAACGCTCGGCGCCGGCGCCCTCCACATCGGCGACCGTCTCACCCTCGCCGGAGACGCGAGTCAACTGAGGGTGCGGGGCCTGCAGACCCTCAAGGAGGACAGGGACGCGGTGAGCGCCGTCGCCCGCGTCGCGGTGAACGTTCACGGAGCCGCCGCAAAGTCCCTCAGGCGCGGCGACGCACTGCTGGCGCCGGGGCGCTGGCTCGCCGCCGACGTGATCGACGTCCGCCTGCGCGGCGACCCGTCGTCCGACCTGCCGCGGCAGCTGACCCTGCATGCCGGCTCCGCCGCCGTCCCGGTCACCGTGCGGCCGCTGGGCCAGGACACCGCACGCCTGTCGCTGGCCCGGCCGCTGCCGCTGCGCATCGGCGACACCGCGATGCTGCGGGACCCGGGACGGCATCGGGTCCCGGCCGGCGTCACCGTCCTCGACGTCCGTCCGCCGCGGCTGACCCGGCGCGGCGCGGCCGCGGCCCGTGCCCGCGAACTGGCGGCCATGACCGGCACTCCGGACGGCGGGGACGAGTTGCGCCGCCGCGGCCTGATCCATCGGGAGGAACTGCTCGCCATGGGCGTGCCGGACCCTGTGGAGCCCGTGACCGCGGACTGGCTCGCCGACCCGGACCACTGGGCGGAGCTGGGCCGCCGACTGGTGACGGCCGTCGAGACCCACGCGGCCGCGCACCCCATGGACCCCGGCATGCCAGTCGAGGCCGCGCGGCGAGCCCTGGGCCTGCCCGACCGCAGGCTCGTCGAGGCGCTGATGGCCACCGGTGAGAAGACCCTGCTGCGGCAGCGGGACGGCAGGCTCTACGGCAGCGCCGCCGGGCCCGAGCTCCCACCGCACGTTCGGGCAGCGGTCGACGCCGTGCGCCGCGAATTGGCCGGTGCGCCTTTCCGGGCTCCGGAAGCCGACCGTCTGGCCGAACTCGGCCTGACACCGAAACTCCTCGCCGCCGCGGCGGCAGCCGGCGCCGTGCTGAAGATCACGGACGGAGTCGTACTGCTGCCGGAAGCCGACGCGCGGGCGGCCGAGGTCCTCGCCCGGCTGGAGCAGCCCTTCACCGTCAGCGAGGCCCGCCGGGCCCTGGACACCACCCGGCGGGTCGCGGTACCGCTGCTGGAGTACCTGGACAAGCGGGGCTGGACCGTCCGGGTGGACGACACCCGGCGGCGCTGCCAGGCTCAGCAGCCCAGCGGAGGCGGACGGGAATCGAACCCGCCTGTCCGAGATCCTCGGACACCTCGGTTTTGAAGACCGGGAGGGCCACCAGGCACCCCTACGCCTCCACGCCAGGCGTGCGCGTACCGACAGACGAGCGGCAAACCCGGGCGGACCCTCATCGAACCGCGGCAGCCCGGCCCGCCGGCCCAAGCCCATCGGCGTGTCGCGGAAACCGTCCCCGGACGGACGAGAAGAACGGAGAAGGAAACAGGATGAATCTCGCCAGGAGGTCCCGAGTGGAACCCGTCCGCCTGACCCAGTACGCGCGCGGCGGCGGCTGCGCGTGCAAGATCCCACCCGGCGAACTGGAGGATGTGGTAGCGGGCTTGACCGGCACGCCGGTGGCCGGCGCCCCCGAATTGCTGGTCGGCCTGGACAGCGGCGACGACGCGGCGGTCGTCCGGTTGCCCGGCGCGAACCCCGGCACTGGGGGCGCTGTTGTGGCAACCGCCGACTTCTTCACACCCGTGGTGGACGATCCGTACGACTGGGGCCGCATCGCCGCCGCCAACGCGCTGTCAGACGTGTACGCCATGGGCGGGCAGCCGGTGGTGGCGGTGAACCTGCTGGCATGGCCTCGTGAGGTGTTGCCGTTCGACCTGGCCAGGGAGGTGCTCCGCGGCGGCCTGGACATCGCCTCCCAGGCAGGCTGCCACGTGGCAGGCGGCCACAGCGTCGACGACGCCGAGCCCAAATACGGGATGGCGGTCACCGGGGTCGCCGATCCGGACCGGCTGCTGCGCAACGACCGCGGCCGGCCGGGAATGCCGCTGTCGCTTACCAAGCCGCTCGGCCTCGGCGTGCTGAACAACCGGCACAAGGCCACGGGCGAGGTGTTCGAGCAAGCGGTGGCGGTCATGACGGAACTCAACCGGGACGCCGCTGCCGCCGCTCTGCGCGCTGGCGCCGTGTGCGCCACGGACGTCACCGGGTTCGGCCTGCTCGGGCATCTCTACAAGCTGGCCCGCGCCTCAGGGGTCACCGCCGTAATCGACGCTGCGGCCGTTCCGTACCTTGACGGCGCTCGGGCAGCGGCCCAGGGCGGCTACGTCAGCGGCGGCACGCGCCGCAACCTGGCCTGGGTTGCTCCGTACACCGACTTCGGCACTGCGGACGAGGAGACACGGCTGCTGCTGGCCGACGCGCAGACCTCCGGCGGGCTGCTCGTGGCAGGCGAGGTTCCCGGCGCGCCGCTCATCGGCGAGCTGGTCCCGGCGCAGGAGCATACGCTCGTGATCCGCTGAGCCTGCCCTGGGCCTGTGCGGGTGCGCTGGACCCGCAGAGTGGGACTTTCCACCCTGATTGCGCAGGTGGGAGGCCCTGGCCTGGCGACGGTCGGGGATGAGCCCGCAGGCTGCGGGACACGGCTCTTGTCGTCCTGATCATCAGGCCGTCGCCTCCAGGGCGGTGTGACCGCCAGTGCGCGGACATACCCCGGGATGCAGCCAGGACCGTGCCCTTCCCGGACTCCGTCCCGGCGACGGGGCCGCGATCTGCACGACCTGCGCCGGCGTCTGGCTGTGGGCGCGCGGGTACCCTCGCCGTACCGGAGAGGTCGCGGTGGCTGTGCTGGGCGGGTCTGGTGTTCTTCGGCTTGGGGGTAGCGCTGTACGGGCTGGCGCTGGCCCGCTTCGACCGGCGCGAGGTGCGTACGGGCGCCGACGACCACTGGATAGCGGGCGGGGCGCTGTCGATCTCCGCGGCCGTCAGTGGCATAGACCATCGGGGTCGAGCTAAGGCAGCAGCGTGAGCGCGGGGACGTGGGAGGGCTTGACGACGCTGAAGTGCCGCCGGTCCAGGGTGGCCACCCGGTCCACGCGGAAGCGTTCGGCCACCGCGATGACCGAGGCGTCGACGCCGCCGAGTGGGAAGTCCGCGTACTGGAGGACCAGCTCACCCATGCGCGTCAGGTCGGCTGGGGTGAGAGGTGGACCAGCTCGAAGGTTCCCCGTGCGACCTGGGCCAGGAACGCTGCCTCGACCTTGGGCCAGCGCTCCAGCAGCCAGCAGACCTCGGTCATGACCGGGCTGGGCAGCAGGCGGCGACCGGTGAGCGACATCAGCAGCGAGGCGCATTCAGCGTGCCGTCGATCGCCCCCGTTCAGTGCTGCTGCCAGGGGGCCGGTGTCCAGGACTGTGGCGATCACGCCGAGTCGCCGAAGCGCTCGCGCATCCGCTCGCGGATGTAATCGTCGTGTCGCTCGCCCAGGTCCGCCGGGCCGTCGATGCTGCCGATCAGGGCCAGCAGCCCCTCCGGGACCGCCTCCGCCTCGGGCGACTGGGCCTCGTGGAGCATCTGAGCGACCTGGGACAGTTCCTCGTCCTGGGTAACGAGCAGACGCAGGCGTCGCACCTGGGTCGGGGTGAGCCGGTCCACCAGGTGGTGCATGTCCTCATAGTCGTATGCAGCGGTCACGCAAGCAGTGTAGGACGGCCGTGCGGCTCTGGTCAGCCCGATCGGCAGGGGTTCACCCCCGCTGGCGAGCACACAGTCGCGCGGGGGTTGGCGGGATCTTGGGCCGGTGTCCTGTCCGTGCTGGGGTCGGGCATGATCAGGGGGCCCTACGCTGGTCGGCAACTCGGTCAGCCTTATGGCCTGACCGCAATGTGATCGAGTGGCCCCCTGGTCTTGCTCGACGCGGGTCCCAGTGCGGGCAGGTGGCTCAAGATGCCGTCGGCCCCCGCCCCAGCCACCGCGGACCCGTTTCCACCCGCGCCGCTGCCTGGCATCTCAGCCAGGGCGAGCCGCCCGCCGACCACGGAAGCGAGCAGGCAATAGCGGCCCTGCCGGAGGCGTCACGGCCACCATCTGCGCTGCGGATGATCCTGCGTCAAAGCCGTTGCCGCGCCGCGAGTTTCCCCGCCATGCTTCCTGCGCGGCAAGGCTGGGGTCGGCAAGCGGTGGCGAAGCCGAAAGCGGCCGGCCCGGGCCCGGCCGCGCGCGACCCGCGATAGCGGGTCGCCTTGATCGCCGAGTAGCCGGGGGCATCGCAGCCCCCGGCCCTCACAGAACCGTGCTTAACAGTCGCCCGTTACACGGCTCTTGTCGTTCTGGTCACCAGACCCGGGGGACGTAGGTGATCCAGGTCCAGTGGG
>NZ_SUMC01000057.1 GCF_005047355.1 Actinacidiphila oryziradicis | reverse complement strand
GATCCCGGTGCAGATACGATGGCTCAAGGCCGTGCGGGCCCCTCTTGACGTCACAATCATGATCGTCTCGCACGGCCGTTTGCATGCTCAGACCGGGGTCTCAGCTACCGCGCACGACGTCGTAAGCCGCGCGGCAGCCCCTGATCTGGGCTGATCTCCGGGAAACGGGCGCGGTGGCCGTGGGCGGGTCGGGAGCGTCGCGGCCGTGCTGAGTGCTGACGAGCCACCGCTGAACGACCTGAACGACGAGCAGATCCGCCGAAGGGATCAACGGCAGAGGACACGGCACAGGGCCCCGGAGTCGCTCTGCCGGAGGGTTCTGCTCGACCGCCTCGCCCGGGTGCCCGATCGTCGAGATCCGCGCGGGGTGCGCTACCGGCTGGCCGCCCCGCTCGCGATCGGAGTGTGCGCGCTGGCCTCAGCAGGCCACAACTCCCATACTGCGGTGGCGGAATGGGCGCGCCGCTGCAGCCCCCAGGAGCTGCGGCGGCTCGGCTGTCCCTTCAACCCGCTCACCGGCCGCTACCGAGTCCCCGACGAAGGCACCCTGCGCGAGGCCTACGCGAAGGTCGCCCCCGTCGCGCTCACCGCGGCGGGCTACGGGCGCCTGGCCGCACTGACCCGCCCCGAGCCGACCCGGCTAACCCCGGACGTCGTGCCCGAACGCGAACAGCGCCTTGCTCACTGTGCCGCCATTGCCGACCCGTCGCCAAAGCCGCGTCGCACTGCTGTGGCGGTGGACGGCAAGTGCCTGCGCGGCGCCAGACGCCCCGACGGCAGCCAGGTCTTCGTCCTGTCTGCCGTCCGCCACAGCGACGCCGTCACCATCGCAACCCGCGAGATCCGCACCAAGACCAACGAAATCCCCGAATACCTGGTGGACCAGCGCGGCGCCCACTACCTGCTGACGGTCAAGAACAACGGCCGACCCTGGCCCGCCAGCTCCAGCGGCTGCATCAAGCACGGGCAGGAACAGCAGCGCCCACTGGAGTGCCACCGGGGCTCGTCTCTGGGACGCCACCCAGGCCCTCGTCGGCCGCATCCGCACGGGCATGGTTCAGGGGCTCGCCGATGACGGACGGCGCGCCCAAGGGTATTCGGCCCGGCGTCGGACGCCACCGCCCCCGCACCACCAGAGCGATGGTGCGGGGCATCGGAGCGCCCAGGCCCGGCCGGATATCCCTGGGCGCGAGGAAACCCGCCCACCCCGGACCGGACCACCCGCACGACGGGTGCCGCCACCAGGTACGCGAACGCGGGCAACCAGCGCACCCAACACCGTTCGGGACGCGCACCGAGCCAGGACACACTCCTGCTCAGTGTTGAGGAACGGTTGGCGGACACGAACCGCGACAACCCGCGGCGCAAGGTACGGCCGTCCTTCCTGGGCGGGGCCTGACGGCGTGGCTGGAATCGTCATATGCGTGTCCTTGCCGCCATCGGGCGCCCACGCCGACGATGAATGAGTGACAGCGACAGCGAAACGCATCGTCTTCGTCGTGTTCCCGGACTTCCAGATCCTCGACCTGACCGGGCCGCACGAGGTTTTCGCGCAGGCCCGGCGGCACACCGCCGACCAGTCGGGGTACACGATCGAGACGGTCGCCGGCCGGACGGCTCCCGTCCGGTCCACCGGCGGGCTCGCGATCACCCCGACCGGGGCCGCCGGTGAACTGCGGGGACCGGTCGACACACTCATCGCCGTCGGCGGTCCGGGCGTCCAGCGGGCCTGTGAGGACCCCTGGCTGGTCGGCTGGTTCGCCCGCACCAGCCGCCGGGCCCGGCGCACCGCATCCGTCTGCAGCGGTGCCTACCTGCTGGCCAGTGCCGGTCTGCTGGACGGGCGTCGGGCCGTCACCCACTGGGGTCGCTGCGCCGACCTGGCCGCCCGGTACCCAGAGGTGACGGTCGATCCCGATCCGATCTTCGTACGCGACGGCAGCATCTGGACCTCCGCCGGGGTCACCGCCGGCCTCGATATGGCGCTGGCCATGGTCGAGGAGGACCACGGGGCGGAGGTGTCACGGACGATCGCCCGACAGCTTGTCATGTTCGTCCAGCGCCCCGGCGGCCAGACCCAGTTCAGCGCCCAGCTCGCCGCCCAGCTACCGTCCCGTACGCCGCTGCGGGAGGTGCAGGGGTGGATTGCCGACCACCTCGCGGACGATCTCGCCGTGACCGTACTGGCCGCCCGGGCCCGGATGAGCGAGCGCAACTTCACCCGGGTCTTCCGGGCGGAGACCGGCCGCACTCCGGCCGCCTACGTCGAGTCGGCCCGGGTCGAGGCCGCCCGGCGGCTGCTCGAAACCACGGACACCACCCTCCAGTCCGTCGCCCGTGCCTGTGGGTTCGGCACCCCCGAGACCATGCACCGCACCTTCAGACGGACCGTCCGGGTCACCCCGGGCGAGTACCGCCGCCGCTTTTCCGCGCACAGCGCTCTGTGAGAGGTAACGACCATGCGAGTAGTCATCGCCATCTTCGATGAATTCACCGCCCTGGACGCGGTGGGTCCGTACGAAGTGCTCAGGCTGCTGCCTGGGGCGGAGGTGGTCTTTGCGGCCGTCAGGACCGGGCCCGTGCGGACCGACAGCCGTGCGCTGGCCATCACCGCCGACGCGGCTTTCCCGGACATCGACCGCTGTGATGTGCTGGTCGTGCCGGGCGGCAGGGGCTCCCGCGAGTTCCTGGCCGACCCGGACATGATCGCGTGGCTCCGCGGGGTACACGCCACGACCACCTGGACGGCTTCGGTGTGCACCGGCTCCCTGGTGCTCGCCGCTGCCGGGCTGCTGGAGGGCCTCCCCGCCGCGACGCACTGGAGCGCGGCGGCAGAACTGGAAGCACTCGGAGCCGTCTACACGGCGGAACGCGTCGTCTTCCACGACAAGGTCGTGACGGCCGC
The DNA here is from genome assembly GCF_005047355.1 of Actinacidiphila oryziradicis. Classification (GTDB taxonomy): domain Bacteria; phylum Actinomycetota; class Actinomycetes; order Streptomycetales; family Streptomycetaceae; genus Actinacidiphila; species Actinacidiphila oryziradicis. The sequence continues at coordinate 52,314 of NZ_SUMC01000057.1, read as the reverse complement.
CGGAGTGTCCGCCGGTATCGACATGGCGCTCGCGCTGGCCGCCCGGCTCACCGACCGGACCACCGCCGAGGCGATCCAGCTCGCCATCGAGTACGACCCCCAGCCGCCTTTCGACGCCGGGTCCCCGGCCAAGGCCCCGCAGGCCGCCAAGGACCTGCTCGAGGCAGGCCTCAGGCGCTGACGGTGCCTGTGCCGAGCCGCACCACACCGGGCATCTGTGAGCGTCCCCCGGGCGCCCCCTCGTGGCGAAGCTGACCGCCTCCCTCCTCGTCGAAGCCCGGCCTGCCTTCGCGCTGCGCGAACGGCGTGCGTTCATTAAGGTCAGATGCGGGCACTGATCCTGGGCGACGCGCTGGTGCAACCCCCGCGCGTGATCCGGCCATGCCACGTACTACTCTCAGCCGCCGTACGGACAACAGACGGAAGAAGCAGAGGTACGGCAGTGGCCGCGCATGCTTACATCGGGTCGTTCACATCGGCGGGCGGTCGCGGAGTCACCACGGCCGCCGTCGACCCGGCTACAGGATCTCTCACCGCCCTCGGCGCGACGGACGCGGTGGCGGACCCGTCCTTCCTGGCCCTCTCCGGGGACGGCAGGGTGCTCTACGCGGTGAGCGAGAGGGGCGAGGAGGGCGCCGCCGCGGCATTCTCCCTGAGAGACCCCGGGGTGCCCGGACCGCTCGGCGCGGCCGTGCCCGTGGGTGGCGGAGCGCCGACTCATCTGTGCCTGTACAAGGGCCATCTGCTCACCGCGAACTACGCCACGGGCTCGGTCAGCGTGCTGTCGCTCAACGAGGACGGCAGTGTGGGAACGCTGCGGTCCGTACTGCAGCACGAGGGTGACGGCCCGGACAAGGAACGGCAGTCCGGGCCGCACGCCCATATGGTGCTGCCGGACCCGTCGGGGCGGTGGGTGGTCAGCGCAGACCTCGGCACCGACTCGGTGCGGATCTGCGAGCTGGACACGGCCACCGGCGAGCTGGAGATCGAGCGCGAGCTGGGACTGCGTTCCGGGGCCGGGCCCCGCCATCTCACGTTCCATCCGCGAGGCGACCGCGCCTACGTCGTGAATGAGCTCAAGCCGGTCGTCACGGTCTGCCACTGGGACGCGGAGGCGGGCCGGCTGCGGCCGGTGGCCGAGGTGACGGTGCTGCCGGCGGGGGCCGAGGGCCCCAACTATCCGTCCGAGGTGGTGGTCTCGCCCGACGGCAGGTTCGTGTGGGTGGCGAACCGCGGGCACAACAGCATCGCCATACTGTCGGCCGACGAGTCCGGGGACGGGCTCGAACTCCTCAAGACCGTCGGCTGCGGTGGCGACTGGCCCCGCCATCTCACCCTCGACCCCTCCGGGCGGCGCCTGTACGCGGCCAACGAGCGTTCCGGGGATGTGACCTGGTTCGACGTCGATCCGGACACCGGCACCCCGAAGCGGGCAGGCTCGATCCCCGTACCGGCGGCTTCCTGCGTCGTCTTCGGCTGAGGCCGATGGGAGCGGGCCCGGGCGACGGTCCCTGACGACCGTCGCCCGAGCCCTCGCGTGACGGAAGGTGCCGCTGCGGAGGGGTCAGTGCGCGGCGGCGCTCTGCGATGACTGCTGGGCCATGCCGAGCGCGCCTGTGTACTTGGCGACGACGAGCTTGCCGACGGCCGAGTAGGGGCCCAGCGCGTCGGCTCCGGCGCAGTCGGCCTCCTTGCACGCGTCGTGGAGCAGCTCCGGAGCGATTTCCGGGCCGATGAGATACGGGGCCAGGGCGAGCGTGAGCGAGCCGGAGGAACGCAGCTGGTCAGCGGCCTGGGCTATCGAGCCGTCGATATCCAGCGCGGCGGCGAGCACCGGCATCGCGAGCCGCGCGGCGAGCAGCAGACCGGTGACACCGGCGGCCTGGACGGCCTCCTCCCCGCCGACGGTGGCGAGGATGATGCCGTCGGCAGCGGTGGCGACCGTGAACAGCCGGGCGCGGTCGGCGCGTGCGAGCCCCGCTTCGGAGAGGCGGACGTGCAGCGCCTCGGCGAGCAACGGGTGCGGTCCGAGGACGTCGGTCACCTCGGCGGCGGACCGGCTGTCCATGACCGCCTTGCGGATCCGCCGCATCACCGAGGCCTCGGGCCCGGCGAGCAGCGGGACGACTATCGCGGCGGGGGAGTCACCGGCGCGCTCGGCGGTGGCCTGTGTCAGCACGGCCTCCAGCGTGGGGTAATCCTCGCCGTCGCCGTCGACGTATCCGATCCGCGGGTCGAGGCCGGACACCTCCGAGCGGGCGATGCTGATGACCTCCTCCGCGAGGCTTCTGGTCGCGGAGGAGGGGGTGCCGGGCACGGCGAGGACAAGTGCCGGCGCGCCGTCGGGGGTGGTCAACAGCTCCGGCCGGCGGTGTCGCCCGGGCTGGCGGGGTCGCGGCATTCGAACAGGTAGCCCGGATGCTGGGCCTTCGGCAGTGCTCATGGCGAGGCATGCTAGTGCCTTTGAGGCCGTGGGTGTTCGGGAGGGTCCTCTGGAGGGGCCACCTGTCCGGTTGTGTCCGATTTTATTACGTCCCCAATCACCGGACGGGCTGAGTGTGAACGGTGACTGAGGACGGAGGCCGCCCGGTGGTCCGGGGCGCCGTGCCGGCTAACCGAGCCCGCGCGCATCCTGCTTGAGGGCCGTGTCCACGGTGAGCGCGGAGGCAACGACCATGCTGAGCAGCGGGTCGGGCAGCTGCCGGTGGATCTGCAGCACATAGTTGTCCGCCGTGGTGAACATCGTCTTCGCCAGGCCCTCCCAGGTCTTGGTGATCCGGGCGACCTCGCTCTCCGTGTGGTCCACGATCGCGAAGTTCCACGCACGCCAGTTCTCGGCCTTGATCGCGCCGATCTTCTGGCCGTCGGCCTCGAGAGAGAAGTTGATCTTGCCGATCGCGTTCTGCTGTACGATTTCACCGAGCGGCCGGCCGTCGGGCCGCTGCACGATCACCTTTGACTTGATGAACTTCGCCGGACGGGTGAGCAACAACTGCGGCTGGCCGTAGCCGTCCCGCACCTCGAGCCGCACCGGCAGGTACTGGTCGATGCTGGAGACAAACCGCAGCACCTTCCGGGCCGTGCTCTGGCCGACCTGGACCACTGAGCCCAGTTGGCCGCCGTGCTGGTCGAAGACGCTGTACTCGTTGTTCAGCTCGATCAGTTTGGCCTTCTGATTCACCACCAGGACCGGCTCGCTGAACAGGGTGCCGGCACCGGGGCCGGCTGCGGCGGTCCCGCCCTGCTGTCGCGGGGCCTGTGCCTGCTGCGGAGGCGGCTGCCCCGGCTGGCCGGCGTGCGTGTGCTCGGTCCACTGGGATCCGTCCCAGTAACGGAGCAGGTTCGGCGTGCCGTGCGGATCCGTGTACCAGCCCGCCGGGGTGTTCGAATGCGTCGTCACCCGGGCAGACTAGCGTCTACCGACACGGTCAGGGCAGACGCCAGTCAACCGGACCGGCACCCTGCCGCGCCAACAGGTCATTGGCCCTGCTGAACGGCCGCGAGCCGAAGAACCCGCGGTCGGCCGACATCGGGGAAGGGTGCGCGGATTCGACCGCCGGCAGCTCCCCGAGCACCGGCCGCAGATTGCGCGCGTCGCGTCCCCACAGGATCGACACCAGCGGTGTGCCGCGCGCCACGAGTGCCCGGATCGCCTGCTCAGTGACCTCTTCCCAGCCCTTGCCCCGGTGTGCGGCGGGCTTGCGCGGCGCGGTCGTCAGCGCCCTGTTGAGCAACAGCACGCCCTGCCGGGTCCACGGGGTGAGGTCGCCGTTCGCCGGCCGGGGGACCCCGAGGTCGGTACCCAGTTCCCGGTAGATGTTCTCCAGGCTGCCGGGCAGTGGCCGCACCTCGGGGCCCACCGAGAAACTGAGCCCCACCGCATGACCAGGCGTCGGGTACGGGTCCTGTCCCACGATCAGCACCCGCACCTCGTCGAACGGCTGTTGGAAGGCACGCAGCACATTCGGTCCGGCCGGGAGGTAGGTGCGTCCTGCGGCGATCTCGGCGCGGAGGAACTCGCCCATAGCGGTGATCTGTCCGGCGACCGGCTCAAGCGCTTTCGCCCAGCCCGCCTCGACAATCTCGTTCAACGGTCGTGCAGCCACGGGGAGTCACTCTACTGGGTCAATGCCGGGTCATTGGACCACCGCCGCCCGCACGCAGAGCACAGCAGGCAGGTGCGAGGCCACCAGTTTCCAGCTGTCACCCTCGTCCGCGCTCGCGTACACCTCGCCATTGCGATTGCCGAAGTAGACCCCGGCGGGGTCGGCGTCGTCCGTCCGCAGCGCGTCCCGCAGCACGATGCCGTAGTGGTCCTCGTGGGGCAGCCCGGCGGACAGCGCGGACCAGGATCCGCCCGCGTCCTCTGTCCGGTACACCTGGCAGCGGTAGCCGGGCGGGTACCGGTCCCCGCCGTCGCTGACCGGGAACACATAGGCGACACCGCCGAGCCGTGGATGGGTGGTGACCGCGAAACCGAAGTCGGCCGGCAGACCTTTGCCGATATCCGTCCAGAGCGCGCCCCCGTCGTCGCTGCGGTAGACCCCGCCGTGGTTCTGCAGATACAGCCGGTCGGGATCCGTCGGGTCCTGGGCGATCTTGTGCACGCACTGCCCGAACTCGGGATACGGGTCCGGGAGGAAGTCCGCCCGCACCCCGGTATTGGACGGCGCCCAGCTCGCCCCGCCGTCCCGGGAGCGGTACACCCCGCCCGTGGACACAGCCACCGTCACCGCACCGGGGTCCCGGGGATCGGTCACCACGGTGTGCACCGCCTGGCCGCCGAAGCCCGCGCCCCAGTGCTCCCGCTGCGGATGTTCCCACAGGCTCCGTACGAACTCGAAGGTCTCCCCGCCGTCGTCGGAGCGGAAGAGCGCGCCCGGCTCGGTGCCCGCGTACACCACATCGGGCGCGGCGGCCCCGGCCGGATGGAGCTGCCAGACGCGCTCCAGTGAGGTGTCCGTCCCCTGGGGGAATTTCACCGCTGGGCGGGCCGGCTCGTGCCAGCTGGCGCCGAGGTCGTCGGAGCGGAACACCGACGGGCCCCAGTGCGAGCTGTCCGCGCCCGCCAGCAGCCGGGGTACGGAGCGGCGGGTGTCGATGGCGACGGAGTACACCGCCTGCATCGGGAAGTGCGGGCCGGTGAAGCCCCAACTTCCGTCACCGCGCCGTCGTCCGAGGAACAGGCCCTTCTGGGTGCCCACCCCGAGCAAGATATTGTCCATGATGCGTCTCCTCCCGTATGCGGAATCTGTCCGGCATCACAGAGTTTGCACCGCACCACTGACAATGGCCTGTACGGCGCGCATACGCGCAGGTCGCAGGGCGGAGGCTTCCCCCAGCTGCGTCGCGTCCGCCTGCCCGCCGGTGAGGATCCTGCGGCCGCCGCCCCCTCAGGCGGACTGCCGCACCACCAGGGTGGGCTGGAAGATCACCGACTGGGCAGGGCGGCCGGGCTCGTTGATCGCCCGGAGCAGCAGCCGTGCCATTTCCGCCGCCATCTCCTCCACCGGCTGCCGGACCGTGGTCAGCGGCGGAGAGCACGCCAGGGCGGCGCTGCTGTCGTCGAAGCCGACCACGGCGACATCCTCGGGCAGCCGCCGCCCCTGGCCGTGGAGCACGGGCAGCGCGCCAAGCGCCATCAGGTCGGAGGCGATGAACACGCCGTCGAGGTCAGGGAGTTCGCCGAGCAGCCGCTTCATGGCCGCGGCGCCGCCCGCCTGGGTGAAGTCGCCCTCGACGGAGATCACCTCGTGGTCGCCGTGGGCGGCCATCGCGGCACGGAAGCCGGCCAGCCGGTCCTGGCCCGCGGGCATGTCCATCGGCCCGGACACGGTGCCGATGTGCCGTCGCCCCAGCCCGGCGAGGTGGTCGGCGGCGAGCCTGGCACCGGCCTGCTGGTCGGCGTCGACGTAACTGATCCGGGTCGGCTGCGGAGGGCGGCCCGAGAGCACCGCGGGCAGCCGGGTGCTGGTGAGCATGGCGGGCAGCGGGTCGGCGGCGTGCGAGGAGATCAGGATGACACCGTCGACGTGGCCCTGCTGCAGATAGCTGACGAGCTGGGTGCGCGAGACGTCGTCGTCGGCGAGCATCAGCAGCATCTGCACGCCCACCGGGCGCAGGACCTCCAACAGGCCGCTGACCACCCGGCCGAAGTACGGATCGGTGAACATCCGCCCGATGAAGGGGTCGGCGACCGTCCGCCGCTCCTCCTCGGAGACCACCAGCGCGATGGAGCCGGTGCGCCGGGTCACCAGCGAACGGGCCGCCCGGTTCGGTACGTAGCGGGTGTTGGCGATGGCCCGCTCGACGGCGCGTCGCAGGGCCGGGTCCACGGTCTGCGCGCCGTTGATCACGCGGGACACGGTGGCCCGGGACACGCCCGCGACGAGCGCGACATCCTCCAGTGTGGCCGGCCGGGGTGGTGGCGGATCTGAGCTCATCAGGCCTTTATACCTGCCCTTGGGACCGCCCATACGTCGCGACGGCACCGGCACGGGCTTATCCACCTGCCGGTGCCGTCACCCGACGTGCGTGTCAGGGACAACTGATGAGAGAGCGACGAATACCGGTGTGTACGACGCCACTTTCGACATGTCAAGACATTGCATACGGATCCCGCACCCCTGGAATCCCCTTACTTCGACAAACCCGGCAAATGGTCACCATTCCAGGGAGTTGGGCGTCAACTAATGAAAGCTCCGAACGGATCCTGCATGACTCATTGACATGTCGGCAACAACGCCGTAATCATCACATGACTGAGAGAGCGCTCTCTCACCCTGGCGACTACCGAGAGGAGACGCCGTGACAGGCAGTCCCCCCACCCCCTCCGGGAAGTGCCGGGGGCCCGCTCAGGGCCGCAGCCGGCGTTCCCTCATCCTGATTCTCGTCACCGCTCTGTTGGCGAGTCTCGCGCTGGTCGTGACCGGCGCTCCGGCCCAGGCCGCCGCGGCGCTGCTCTCCCAGGGCAAGGTGGCGACGGCATCCTCCACCGAGAACACCGGCACTCCGGCCTCGGCGGCCGTGGACGGCGACACCGGCACCCGTTGGTCCAGCGCCGCCAGTGACCCGCAGTGGCTCCAGATCGACCTCGGTGCGACCGCCGCGATCAGCCAGGTGGTCCTGAACTGGGAGGCGGCGTACGCAATCGCCTACCAGATCCAGACCTCCACCGACGGCGCCAACTGGACCAGCATCTACTCCACCACCACCGGCGCGGGCGGCACGGTAACCCTGAACGTCACCGGCAGTGGCCGCTACATCCGGGTATACAGCACCCAGCGTGCCACCGGGTACGGCTATTCGCTCTGGGAGTTCCAGGTCTACGGCACCGCCGGCGCGGGCTGCGGCACGACGAACGCGGCGTTGAACAAGCCCGCGACCGCGTCGTCCGCCGAGAACGCCGGCACCCCCGCCTCCTCGGCGGTCGACGGCAACGCCGGAACCCGCTGGTCCTCCGCCGCGAGCGACCCGCAGTGGCTCCAGGTCGACCTCGGCTCCTCGCAGTCCATCTGCGGAGCGCAGCTCAGCTGGGAGACCGCGTATGCGACCGCGTATCAGATCCAGGTCTCGCCGGATGGCACCAACTGGACCACCGTTTACTCCACCACCACCGGCCCTGGGGCCACCGAGCTGATCACCCTCTCCGGCACCGGCCGCTACGTCCGCGTGTACGGCACACAGCGCGCGACTCAGTACGGGTACTCCCTGTGGGAGTTCCAGATCTTCACCACAGGAGGCACCACCACACCGTCCTCGGTGCTGCTCTCGTACGGCAAACCGGCCACAGCGTCCACCTACCAGGACAGTGCCAACTGCGCCGGCTGCACCCCGGCCAAGGCGTTCGACGCCGACCCCGCCACCCGCTGGGCGACCAGTGACACCACCGGATGGGTCGACCCCGGCTGGATCGCCGTCGACCTGGGAGCCACCGCCCAGATCGATACGGTCGTCCTGCAGTGGGATCCGGCCTACGCCACCGCCTACCAGATCCAGGTCTCGAACGACGGTACCAACTGGACGAGTATCTACTCCACCACCACGGGCAAGGGTTTCAAGGAGACCCTGGCCGTCACCGGCACCGGCCGCTACATACGGATGTACGGCACGGCCCGCGGCACCGCGTACGGCTACTCCCTGTGGGGGTTCGACGTCTACGGGACCGGCGGCAACCCCACCGCCCCGCCGGCCCTGCCGCCGAACCCGGGCAATCCCGAGAAGCTGGTGTGGAGCGACGAGTTCAACGCGGCCTCCGGGACCACCCCGGACGCTTCGAAGTGGACCGCCGACGCCGGCGCCGGCGTGAACAACGAGCTGGAGTACTACACCGACAACAAGAACGCCTACCAGGACGGGAGCGGCAATCTGGTCCTGGAGGCCCGCAAGGAGGTCACCGCCGGCTCCAGCTGCCCCACGGACCCGCTGAGCGGCAGCACCACCTGCCAGTACACCTCCGGCAGGATCAACACCTCCGACCACTTCAACTTCACCTACGGCCATGTCGAGGCACGGATCAAGGTGACCGGCACCCAGGGGCTGTGGCCCGCGTTCTGGCTGCTCGGCTCCAACTTCAAGACCGGCACGCCGTGGCCCAACTGCGGTGAGATCGACATCATGGAGCACGTCGGCAAGGTCGCGGACTCTGTCTACTCGACGATCCACGCTCCGGCCTACAACGGCGCCAACGGCTACGGCTTGCCGTACACGGTGGCGGGCAGCGACTTCGCAAGTGCCTTCCATGTCTACGCCCTGGACTGGGACTCCAGCCACATGACGTTCTCCGTGGACGGCAACGCCTTCTTCACAGTGGAGCGATCGACCCTGGAGCAGACCAAGGGCCCCTGGGTGTACGACCACCCGTTCTACATCATCCTCAACAACGCGGTGGGCGGTGACTGGCCCGGCGCTCCCGACGCCACGACCGTCTTCCCGCAGAAGATGCTGATCGACTACGTGCGGGTCTCCCAGTAGCGCGACCACCTCAGGAAGAAAGGCAGTCCAGTCATGTCGCATTCGTGGCACGGAACGTCGGTGCACAGCATGGCGAAGCGCCGTCACCGCGCCCGTCTGATCAGGACACGGCTGGCTGCCTTTCTCGGGTTCCTGCTGATCGCCGCCCTCGCCCTGGTCGCCGCACCCCAACCGGCCACGGCCGCCGGACCGGTCCTGCTCTCGCAGGGGAAGCCGGCGACGGCGTCCTCCACCGAGAACACGGGCACCCCGGCCTCGGGGGCCGTGGACGGTGACACCGGCACCCGTTGGTCCAGCGCCGCGGCCGACCCGCAATGGATCCAAGTCGACCTGGGATCCAGCCAGTCGGTCAGCCAGGTCGTCCTGAACTGGGAGACCGCGTACGCCAAGGCGTACCAGATCCAGATCTCGGCGGACGGGACGAGGTGGACCTCCGTCTACTCCACCACCACCGGCGCGGGCGGTACCGAGACCCTGACCCTGACCGGCACCGGACGGTATGTGCGGATGTACGGCACCCAGCGCGCCACCCAGTACGGCTACTCCCTCTGGGAGTTCCAGGTCTACGGGGGCACGGCGGCCGCCGCCTGTGGCACCACGACAGCCGCGCTGAACCAGCCCGCCACCGCGTCCTCCACCGAGAACACAGGCACCCCGGCCGCCTCGGCGTTCGACGGAAACCTGGGTACCCGCTGGTCCAGCGCCGCCAGCGACCCGCAGTGGCTGCAGGTCGACCTGGGCTCCAGCCAGACGATCTGCGGGGCCGAGCTGAGCTGGGAGACCGCGTACGCCAAGGCGTACCAGATCCAGATCTCGGCGAACGGGACGAGCTGGACCTCCGTCTACTCCACCACCACCGGCGCGGGCGGTACCGAGACCCTGACCCTGTCCGGCACCGGACGGTATGTGCGGATGTACGGCACCCAGCGCGCCACCCAGTACGGCTACTCCCTCTGGGAGTTCACGATCCTCACGCCGGGCGGCACCACGACCCCGCCCTCCGGAGGGAACGGGGTCTGCCCGTGGGTGGGCTCCAGCGCGCCCGTCGCCGACCGCGTCGCCCAGGTCATGGCGCAGATGACGCAGGCCCAGAAGATCTCGATGCTGCACGGGAACGGCAACGCCTCGCCCTACATCGGCAACCTCTCCGCGATCCCCTCCCTGTGCATCCCCTCGATGGGCTTCCAGGACGGCCCCAGTGGTGTGGGTGACGGCCTCGGCGGCGTGACCCAGCTGCCCGCGGCCGTGGCCTCCGCCGCGACCTGGGACACCGGATTGCAGCAGCAGTACGGCGCGGTCGCCGGGAACGAGTTCGCGGGCAAGGGCGCCGATGTCGCGCTCGGCCCGACGCTCAACATCGTCCGCGATCCGCGCTGGGGCCGGGCCTTCGAGACGTACAGCGAGGACCCCTACCTCACCGCGCAGATGGCCACCGCCGGCATCCAGGGCCTGCAGAGCCGGGGCGTCATGGCGCAGGCCAAGCACGCGGCCGTGTACAACCAGGAGACCAACCGCAACGGTCCCGCCGACAACGCCGTCGTGGACACCCGCACCCTGCAGGAGATCTACCTGCCCGGCTTCCAGGCCGCGGTGAGCAAGGGCGCTGCCGCCTCGGTGATGTGCGGCTACAGCACGGTCAACGGCACCTACGCCTGCCAGAACCCCTATCTGCTGAACACCGCCCTCTACCAGCAGGCGGGCTTCGGCGGATTCGTCACCAGCGACTGGGGCGCCGCCCACTCCACCGTCGACTCCGCGAACAACGGGATGACGATGGAGATGCCCGGCGGCTACTTCTACGCGGACTTCCTCAGCCAGGCACTCGCGAACGGCCAGGTCAGCCAGGCCACGCTGAACACCATGGTCAGCCGGGTGCTGACCCAGATGTTCGCCTTCGGCCTCTTCGACAAGACCAAAACCGGCTCGACCGGCGCCGTCGTCACCACGACCGCCCACCAGGTGACCGCCCGCCAGGTCGCCGAACAGGGCAGCGTCCTGCTGAAGAACACCGGGGTCCTGCCGCTCTCGACCTCCTCGGTGCACTCCATCGCGGTCCTGGGTGCCGACGGCGGCGCCGGGGTACAGAGCGTGGGCGGCGGCAGCGCCACCGCTACCAGCTCCGGCACTGTCTCGCCGCTGACCGGCATCCAGAACCGGGCCGGCTCAGGGGTGAGCGTGCAGTACAACGACGCCTCCGACATCGCGTCGGCGGTCACCTTGGCCCGTAGCTCCGACGTGGCGATCGTCTTCGCCAGCTACGGGGAGCAGGAGGGCACCGACCTGACCAGCATCGACCTGCCGGGGCAGCAGAACTCGCTGATCTCGCAGGTCGCGGCCGCCAACCCGAAGACCATCGTGGTCCTCAACACGGGCTCGGCGGTCACCATGCCGTGGCTGGGCCAGGTCCAGGGTGTGCTGGAGAACTGGTACGCCGGGCAGGAGGTGGGCAACGCCGTGGCCGCGCTGCTGTTCGGCGACGTCAACCCCTCGGGGAAGCTGCCCGTCACCTTCCCGGCCAGCCTGGCCGACGTCCCCGCCCACACCACCGCGCAGTGGCCCGGCGACGGCAGCACAGTGCAGTACTCGGAGGGCCTGAAAGTCGGCTACCGCTGGTACGACGCAAACAACATCACTCCGCTGTACCCCTTCGGATTCGGCCTGTCGTACACGACCTTCTCCTTCTCCGGCATCCAGGTCGGCGCGCTCGACGCGAGCGGCAACGCAACGGTCAGCGCGACCGTCACCAACACCGGGAGCCGCGCGGGCGCCGAGATCGCCCAGCTCTACGTCGCAGACCCCGCCTCCACCGGCGAGCCGGCCAAGCAGCTCAAGGGATTCCATCGGGTCGACCTGCAGCCGGGGGCGAGCCAGTCCGTGCAGTTCACCGTCACCGCGCACGACCTGGCGCACTGGGCGGACAGCGCCGGCGGCTGGACGACCACCGCGGGCAGCTACCAGATCATGATGGGCGACTCCTCCCGCAACCTGCCCCTGACCGGGACCTTGACGGTCAGCAGCACGCTGAGCGCGAAGACGGTTACCACCGGCACCGGGAGTCCGGGTACCACCGTCACCGTGACCAACCCGCACGGCATGAGCAGCCTGGTCCGCACGGCGGTACGACTCCCGATCGCCGGACACACCACGACCGCCGGGTCCGCCCTCACCTTCACAGCGGCCGGCCTGCCCGCAGGGCTGTCCATCAGCCCCTCGGGTGTGATCTCCGGAACCGCCACCTCCACCGGCACCAGCACGGTCAGCGTCACCGCGACCGACCGCACCGGCGCCACCGACACCGCCGGCTTCGTGTGGACCGTCAGCTGAGCCCGCCGCCATCCGGCAGAGGGGCCCCTGACCCGCTCCTGTCCGGCAGATGGTTGAAGAGCAGGTTGAGCGCGATCGCGGTAAGGCACCCGGCGCTGATCCCGCTGTCCATCACCGTCTGGAACCAGTCGGGGAACTGCTTGTAGACGTCCGGTACGCCGACCGGCAGGAGTCCGACCGCGACCGACACCGCGACCACCGTCAGATTGTGGTTGTCCTTGAAGTCGACCGTGGCCAGCGTCCGCAGCCCGCTCGCCGCCACCGTCCCGAACATCACCAGCCCCGCGCCACCCAGCACCGGTGCCGGTATGGCCGCGACCACCGCACCGAGTTTCGGCAGCAGGCCGAGCAGCACGAGGATGCCGCCCGCCGTCGCCACCACCCAGCGGCTGCGCACTTGGGTCAGCCCCACCAGACCGACATTCTGGGCGAACGCGGTGTACGGAAAGGTGTTGAACACACCGCCGAGCACCGTGGACACCCCGTCCGCGCGCAGGCCGTCCGCGAGTCGTCCGGGCTCCACCCGCCGGCCTGTCAGCTCGCCGACCGCGATGAAGTCACCGGTGGTCTCGGTCATCGTCACCAGCGCCACCACCAGCATCGAGACGATCGCAGCGCCCTGGAAGGCCGGCGTCCCGAAGTGGAACGGCGTGCTGATGCCCACCCAGTCCGCGTCCCCGACCCCGCCGAAGTCGGTGAATCCCAGCGGTACCGCCACCACCATCCCGAGCGCGATGCCGGCCAGTACCGCGACCCGGCCGATGAACTCCGGAGCGAACCGCTGGATCGCGAGGATCGCCACCAGTACCCCGGCTGCCAGCCCAAGATTTTTCGGCGCACCGAAGTCGGCCGAACCGGTGCCGCCCGCCGCCCAGTTGCCGGCCACCGGCAGCAGGCTCAGCCCGATCACCAGGATCACCGTGCCCGTCACCAGCGGCGGGAAGAACCGCAACAGCCGCCCGAATACCGGCGCCAGCAGGATCATCGCCACTCCGGCCACGATGACGGACCCGTAGATCGCCGGCAGTCCGCCGTGCTGGCCGATCAGCACCATCGGCGACACCGCCGCGAACGTACAGCCCTGCATGATCGGCAGCCGCACTCCGAACCGCCACCAGCCCACGCACTGGAGCAGTGTGGCTATCCCGCACAGCAGCAGATCGGCGGTGATGAGATACGCCAGGTCGGCGGGCGGCATTTTCAGCGATCCGCCGACGATGAGAGGCACGGCCACCGCACCCGCGTACATGGCGAGCACATGCTGGAGGCCGAACGCGCCAAGTTGTGAGGGAGGCAGGACCTCGTCGACGGGATGGACCGGTGCGGGCGGCATGAGCACTCCTGGATGCTGCGGGTCAGGGATCCTCGAAACCGTAAACCGCTTAAACAGTTTGTTGATGTCGCCGGTGTTTCACTCGTGTGTCGCCGCCCGCATGCCGGCGCCTGTGCGCCGGTCCATTTGTGCCGGTCCCTGTGGGGCACCGTCCGGGACGCGTCACCGCCCGGGGTGCGCCGCGGTCAGCAGTCCCGGCCAGTCAGGGATCTTGACCGTCGTACGCTCCAGGGTGCGCCCCAGTGCCGCTTCCGCCGCCTCGATCGCCAGCCAGCCGGGCCACGCCACCGGGTCCTGTCCCAGGGCGCGGAGCCCGTCCAGCGGATCGCCCGGCACCTTCCGTGCCCGCAGCAGCATGGGCGCGTCGGCGACGAGCGCCGCCGCCGTCTGCTTGGCGCACGGCCGGTTGGTGCCGATCACCCCGGTCGGGCCGCGCTTGATCCACCCGGCGACATACTCGCCCGGCGACCGCGCCCCGTCCCGTAGCACCCGGCCCTCCTCGTTGGGCACGACCCCACGCCCCTCGTCGAAGGGCAGCCCGGCCAGCGGTACCCCGCGGTAGCCGACGGACCGCAGCACCAGCTGCGCGCCGATCTCCTCGTAACGCCCCGTCCCGGTAACCCCGCCGCACTCGTCGGGCGTCGTCCGCTCGAAACGCGCCCCCGCCACCCGGCCCTCGCCGAGCAGCTCCGCCGGCCGCAGGAAGAACCGCAGATGGAGCCGGCGCGCCCGTTCGCGCGGCACCCGCTCCGCCCACTCCCGCAGCACTTCCACGTTCCGCCGTGCCACCGCCGGCAGTCCCGACGGATCCGTGTACGCCGGGTCGAGTTCCAGCTCCTGCGGCCGTACGAGCACGTCCACTTCCGGCAGGCCGCCCAGCTCCCGGAGCTCCTTGGTGGTGAACTTCGCCTGCGACGGACCGCGCCGCCCCACGATGTGCACATCCGTGACCCGGCTGCCGGCCAGCGCACGCAGCGCCGCGTCGGGCACATCGGTGCGGCGCAGGTCCTGCGCGCCGCGCGCCAGGATCCGGGCCACGTCCACCGCCACATTGCCGACGCCGATCACCACTGCCGAGCGGGCCTGCAGTGCGAAGCCGTCCGGGGGTTCGTCGGGGTGCGCGCTGTACCAGGACACGAAACGGGTGGCGGAGCAGCTGCCGGGCAGATCCTCGCCGGGCACGCCCAGCCTGCGGTCGGCCGCGGCCCCTACGCAGTACACCACCGCGTGGTAGAGGCCGAGCAGCTCGGCCGGGCCCAGCCTTTCGCCCACCGTCACATTGCCCAGAAAGCGCACCCTGGGGCCCTCCAGGACCCCGCGCAGATTGCCCTGGAGGGATTTGATCTTCTCGTGGTCGGGTGCGACGCCGTACCGCACCAGGCCGTACGGGCACGGCAGCCGGTCGAGCACATCCACCGCCACATCGGGCACCGTGTCCTGGCGGACCAGCGCCTCCGCCGTGTAGACACCGCTCGGACCGGATCCGACGACTGCGACGCGAAGCACGGGCAGGCTCCTTCCCGCTGGGTACGTCCAGCATGGCACCGGAGCCCGGTCCGCGGGAGGTCGGCGAAGGCCGCGCATGCGTGCGATCTCGCTGGTCTGCTGGGCTGTCACTTCGGTCGCCCATTCCCCCACCTGGATGTCGTTCCCGGCCGAGAGCACGTCGGTGGCCATCGTGACCGCTCCCTGCTGATGTGTGATCATCAGTTTCAGGAACAGCCGCTCGAACGCCGCACCCCGGGCCGCTCCCGCTCGGCGATCTGCTGGTCCGTAGCCGTGCCCGGCATGGCGCCGTGCTCGTGTGCGCTGTGCTCCGCCATGCCGCCGTTGGCCTTCAGCCAGGCACTCATCGTCGTGATCTCCGGCCCCTGGGAAGCCGAGATCCGGTCCGCGAGTCCCTTCAGCCACTTGGACTCCGCACGCTTCGCAGCGAGCCCGCTCATCAGCAGCGCCCGCTGATGGTGTTCGACCATCCTGGTCACATAGCCGATATCGGCTTGATCGGGCGTGTCGTCGGGGTGGGCCTTCGCCGCTTCCGCGGCGGAGAGTGTCGAGGCGTCCTCGCCCGGCTTGCCCGCAGCGATGACCCCGGGGCCACCGCCCGCCTTCGTGCCGCTGTCCGGGCCGCAGCAAATGTCCAACACCTGGTCAACATTCCCAAGCAAGCCCTCCAAGCGTCGACTCCGGCCTGGCGTTCCAGGGGCAGTACGCCTTCGCCGGAAACCACGACGGCTTTGTCGTATACGACATCAGCCCACCCGCAACCCCGGAGATCGTGGGCCGGGTGTTCTGTCCCGGATCGCACAACGGCATCTCCGTCTCCGGGAATCTGCTGATCCTG
The DNA here is from genome assembly GCF_005047355.1 of Actinacidiphila oryziradicis. Classification (GTDB taxonomy): domain Bacteria; phylum Actinomycetota; class Actinomycetes; order Streptomycetales; family Streptomycetaceae; genus Actinacidiphila; species Actinacidiphila oryziradicis. Next base: position 36,340 of record NZ_SUMC01000057.1, on the reverse strand, counting down.
TCCACCGACTCCTCCCGCAATGACAACTCCTGTGCGAGCACCACCCAGCCCGCCACCGAGAAGTCCTCCTGGGAGGGCATCAAGGTCTTCGACATCAGCGACAAGGCAACCCCGGATACGTGGCCGCCGTCGAGACCGACTGCGGCTCGCACACCCACACATTCGTGCCGACCAAGCGTGACTGCCGGCCGCCGCACGACGGAATCTCCGTGGCCAAGGTCCCCCGCGCCAACCCCGAGGCCTCAGCGGTCGTCAACTTCCCCGTGCTCTTCCCGGACGGCGGTAACCCCGGCATCCCGGCCACCGACACCAAGGCGAGTGTCTCGGCCACCACCGGCTGCCACGACATCACCGTCTACCGTTCCTGGTCAGTGAGCAGGAGTGTGCCCTGGCTCACCGGCACGTCCCGAACGGTCTTGGACGCACTGGTCCTCCCCGCGGCCGGAGGCCGCTGATCGACGCCTTCGCATCCCGGGCCATGGTCCAGGCCTGGTACCAGGGCGGCGTCTCCGTCTGGGACTTCACCGACTCGGCCCACCCCCAGGAGATCGGATTCTTCGAGCGCGGCCCTATCTCGGCCGACACCTTCACAGTCGGCGACTCGTGGTCCGCCTATTACTACAACGGCTACATCTACTCCAACGACATCCGCGAAGGCTTCGACGTCCTGAAGATCTCCGACCGGCGCACCGACAGCGCCAAACGGGTCCGCCTGGCCGAGCTCAACGTCCGAGCCAGCCCGGCTACCGCTGACCGCCACGGAACAGCGGCGTTCCGCCGGGAGGCTCCCCGCCCGGCGGAACGCCCCTGAACCACTCCAGCCCGAACCGCTGGAACAGCTCCGCCCGCAGCAGTGACGAAGGCATCGGCGCGCCGGGCAGCAGCTGCGCGAACACCGCGCCCATCAACAGCGCCCGCAGCATCCGGTAGTCCGACTCCGGATCGGGCGACCCCCATCCCGCGACCGAATCGCGCAACAGAGCGGCCAGCCGCTGCTGCTCCGGGCACTGCACGAAACCCTCCTCCTGAAGGATCCCCGCCATATGCGCCCGCATCAGCACCGGATGCCTGGAGGCCAGCCCCAGAACGCAGTCGATCGCCCGTGCCAGCCGCTCCCGCCCGCAGATCTCGCGCGGATCGCGCTCGAGCGCGGCGGCCAGCTCCTGGTGCATCAGCCGGTGCGTCGCCGACTGCAACAGCTGCCGCTTCCCGGGGAAGTAGTACGAGACCAGCCCGCGTGCCGCCCCCGCCCGGTCCGCGATGTCACCGAGCTTCGTCGCCTCGTAACCGTGCTCCTCGACGAGCTCGACGGTCGCCAGCAGCAACCGCTCCTGGGAACGCCGGCGCATCTCTTCATTGACCGATGGACGCCGGGGGGACATGCTTTACTCCTGCGTTGACTGGCTCTGAGCCAATATACTCAGAGTCGTTGGTACCCGGCGGCACGGGGGACTGCCGGGTACCTCTTCGCGGGCTTCGCGACGGCTGTGCCGGACCCCGCTCCCCGGGTCGTTCATATGACCTGCTCGTCCAGGAGACCGAGGACCGGCCACAGCGCGTCCGGGCGCCGCTCCACCGGCAGGTGGTCGACGAGATGCACGGGGCAGCCCAGCGCGGCGGCACCGGCGTCCGCATGCCGGTCGTCCCCGACCATCGCCACCTGCTCCGGCGGCAGCCCCAGCCCCTCGCAGGCGATACGGAAAATCCCCGGTTCCGGCTTCTGGACGCCGTGCTCAAAGCTCAGCACGAACACATCGACGAACCGGTCAAGACCGTGCTCCCGGAACACCGGACGCAGGTCCCAGCCGATATTGCTCACCACCGCCACCGCGATACCCCGCCGCCGCAGCTCGCCAAGGACCTCGGCGGCGTCCGGGTACGGTGTCCAGGCGGCCGGCGCCATATGCCGGTCGTACAGCTGGTCGTACAGCTCCTCCCACGGCAGCTCCGCCTCCCGCGCGAGCGCGGTGTAGGCGGCACGGTGCTGCGCCGCGCTGCGGTCGCGTTCACGCCACAACTGCTCCAGGTGCGGCGGCATGACCTCCGGTGGTGGCCCGCCGGGCTGCCCGCCGGACCGGGCCAAACGCCGCGCGTAGGCGGCGGATTCCGCTTCCCGGACGGCGATTCCCGCCTCGGCCAGGGTTGCTCGCAGCCAGCTGGCGGCGGATTCGATACGCAGCAGCGTCCCCGAGAAGTCGAACATGCAGCCTTTGATCGTCATGGCCGCGATTCTTCCAGCCACGGCGAGCACACAGCCGCCGATCCCGCCACCACGGCGCCCCCGAACAGCCATCCGCCGACCACATCGCTCGGCCAGTGCACACCGAGATAGACCCGGGTGAAACCGACCCCCACCACCGAGACGACCGCGAGTGCCCATGCCGCCCCGCGCCACCAGACGCCCGCCCCAGTACGCCGCAGGAAGAGCCACAGCAGCGCACCGCAGACGACCGCCGCGGTCATCGCGTGCCCGGACGGGAAAGCCGCGTAACTCGCGCTGTCCACCGGGTCCGGCCACCTCGGGCGGGCACGGCCGACCGCCGACTTCACCCCCTGCTCCAGCACACTGCCGGCCACGCCGCACACCACCAGCCACAGCGCGGTCCGCAGCTCACGCCGCCACAGCGCCCACAGGACCGCGAGGGCGAGCAGCACGCGCATCGTCAACGGATCCCACACCCAGTCGGTGAGCACCCGGTTGACGTGCGTCCAGCCGGGGTGCGCCACCGCGACCCGGTGCAGGTCGGCCGCGGTCCTCGCATCCAGCCTCATCAACGGACTCCATCGGGCCGCCACAAGCACGAGCAGCAGCACGAACAGCGCGCCGAGTACCGCGGTGGCCCGGAGGCAGGCGCGGCGCTCGGCATGGGCAGGAGCAGGGCGGTCGGTCACGGGCGCTCGTCGCATACATGGATCATCGCCGACGGCGCGCCTGTACGGCCGTGCAAGGTGCCGGTGCGACAACCCGCCGGGCGTTTCCACCAGCTCACGGGTCAGTACACCCGGGCCAGCGCGCCGATCCCCGGGCCGAAGGCCACCAGCAACGGCACGGCCGGGACGAGCAGCGCGAGCGCGGTGACCCGGGCACGGCGCGCCCGGGACAACCGCGGGGCGGCGTCCAGGAGGCGGTCGACGCGGTGCGGGACCTGGGCGAGCGGGGTGGGGCACGGCCCGAAGACTCCGCGGTCCTCGTTGAGCTCGACCAGGGCGAGTGCCGTTGTCAGGTGCCCGAAACGGCGTGAGGCGATGTCGTCGGCGGCCAGCTCGACCAGCCGGTGCACCTGGTTGCGGAAGCCGGCGAAGACCGGGACCTGCGGGAAGCCGACGGCCAGCGCGCTCGCGCAGTGCAGCAGCAGATCGTGCCGGGCCCGTGCGTGTCCCTGCTCGTGGGCGAGCACGGCATCGAGCTGCCGCCCCTTGAGCCGCCGCAGGGCACCTGTGGTGATGACCAGCCGGGGGCGTGTGCCGGGCAGCCACCAGGCGTCGGGCCGATCGCCTTCCAGGACGACGAGACGGCCGGCCCGGCCCGGCCGCTCGCCGGGCATTTCCGGGGCACGCTCCAGAAGGCCGGCGCGCCGCCGCCGTTGACGGGCCCCCGCCGCACGGACCTCGCGGGTGAGCATCGCCGCGGTCCAGACGCCGCCGCAGGCGAGGAGGGCGGCCAGGTATCCGGCCCAGGGCCCGTAGCCGGGGAGCCTGTACGCGTCCATGACGCCACTGGGCGCGAAGGCGAACAGATGCCCGCGCACTGCCGCCCACGCGGCAGCGGCGCTCAGCGCCATCGCGAGCACACAACACAACAGGACGGCGGCGACCACGCACTGCCAGACCCACAGTGCAAGCACCGGTTCGCGCTCCGGCCAATCGGCACGGGACAGCAAGCGCGGCGCCATTGCCGCCGCCAGTGCGCCGAGGACCAGCAGCACGAACGGGACCGTCATGCCGCACACACTATGAGTGCGCTACTACTCTCCGGCGTGGCGCGGCGCGAAAGTGACGCACGCCTCACCGCCTCAGAGCGCCAGCAGCATCGCGAGCATCCCGATCGCCATGGACACCCGGCATGCCGCCGCCAGCTCGGGCGCCTGGAGTACGGCGGTGCCCGGCTGCCCCGCCACCGCGGGCACCGACACCAGCCGCACCCCGGCCGCCAGCACATATGCGGCGAAATACGCCAGCAGCAGCCCCGTCAGCAAAGGCACGCCGACGTGATCGTGCCCGGCGTGTTCCGCCGGCCCGCCCGACGGGACCATGACCGCCGCCATATACGCCATCGCAGCGGTCCCCACGGCGTGGTGCACATGGTGCGCGGACCACCCCGGACGGCCTCCGGCCTGCCGCAGCGCCCGAAGCGCCGCCGTCCCGAAGAGCACCGCGAGCACTCCGGGACCCCAGGGCCGCAGGTCCAGCACGGAAGCGGGCACGGCCATCACCGCCATGCCGATGCCCATGAAGCCCTCGTCGCCCGAGGAGCCCCGCCCGCCCGTCCGCAGCAGGCAGACAATCCCGCTCCCCGTCCCGAGCAGCACGAGCAGCCAGCAAACCAACAGTGTTCCATGCATGAAACGCCTCCCCTCCGGCCCTGGACGGGTGAGTCCTGTGTCGCGTCGCCGCCCGAGTGCGGCTGCGAGGCGGAGGATCACCGGGCGTACCCGGATGACCCCGCAACGCGGCGTCCGCGCGTGCCGGACGACGCGAAGCAGCCGGGGCGCAGGACTTGGCCGTCCAGAAGAAGCTGCCCGCACCCGGCGGCGCACACCCAAGCGCACAGACGTACCGGGGGAGCGCGAGGCCCGGGTCCGAGCCCCGTCCGGCAGCTCACGGGACATGTCAGGGCCGACGGCGCAGCGGATGGCCGGGCGGCACCTCCACGATGACGATCTCGTGCCCGTCCGGATCCCTGATCCGCATCTCAACCAGCCCCCACGGCTCCAACTGGGGCTCGCGCAGCACCCTGACGCCGCGTTCCGCCAGTTCCTCGTACGCCGTCGTCGTATCGGGGACCTGTAGCCACAACCGCAGCGCGGGCGTCGCAGGCCCGTCCGACCGTCCCGACACCTCCAGGAACCCACCGCCCAGGAAGAAGACCGTCCCGCGCTCGGACCGCTCCCCGAACTCCCGGTACACCGCCAGCCCCAGCGCGTCCCGGTAGAAGGCCCGCGATCGCTCCAGGTCGGCCGGCCGCAGCAGAATCCGGCTGCTCAGTACGTTGACCATGCGGCCGAGGTTACCGATCACGGTAACCTCGTCCGGATGGACACGACCTTCCGCACCGCGACCACCGCCGACATCCCCGCGCTCGTCGCGCTCATCGAATCCGCGTACCGGGGCGACTCCAGCCGGGCCGGCTGGACCACCGAGGCCGATATCCTCGGCGGCCAGCGCACCGACCCCGAAGGCGTCGCCGGCGTACTGGAACACGCCGACAGCCGGATGATCGTGGTCGAGAGGGGCGGCGAGGTGGTGGCCTGCTGTCAGGTCGAGGACCGTGGCGGTCAAGCGTACTTCGGGATGTTCGCCGTCCGCCCGACCCTCCAGGGTGATGGTCTCGGCAAGAAGCTCCTCGCCGAGGCCGAACGTCTCGCGCGCGACGAATGGCACGCGGGTGAGATGCACATGACGGTGCTCTCCGCCCGCGAGGAACTCCTCGCCTTCTACGTCCGCCGCGGCTACGCCCGCACCGGCGAGACGACGCCCTTCCCCTACGGGGACGAGCGCTTCGGCCTGCCCACCCGCGACGACCTGCGGTTCGAGCTGCTGGTGAAGAAACTCGGCTGAGCGCGTCCTCAGGCCGGTCGGTCTCAGGGCCTGTCCGGCGGATCTCCGCCGGGCAGACCCTGAGTCTGAGAGGCCGCGCGAATAGGTGGGGCGGCGTCGCGTGCCGAGCTGTGACATCAGCCGACTCCGTCGGCGGGGGCGTCTGGAAGTGTTGCCGTCGGTGTCGGTCGACGACTCTCCCCCAGACTCCGTCCGGGAGGTGCCCGCACCAAGCTCTCGGCTCCGCTCGAGCAGGGGGCACCCCCATCGCGTCGCCTCGCCCCCAGCCTTCGGCCGGGAGGTGCCCCCACCTTCCTCCACCCCACCTATTCGCGCGGCCTCTTAAAGCCGCCCCGCCTCTACGATCCGCCGCAGGAACTGCTGGGTTCGAACCGCGGTAGGCGAGCCGAAGACCTCGCCGGGGGTGCCGCGCTCCAGCACGACGCCTCGGTCGAGGAAGCACACCTGGTCGGCGACCTCGCGGGCGAAGGCCATCTCATGCGTGGCGATGACCATCGTCATCCCCTGCGATTTCAGGTCCCGCACGACCCCGAGCACCTCGCCGACGAGTTCCGGGTCCAGCGCCGCGGTGATCTCGTCCAGGAGCAGCAGCCGGGGCTGCCCGGCCAGCGCCCGTACGATCGCGACGCGCTGCTGCTGGCCACCGCTGAGCCGGTCCGGGTACTCGCCCGCCTTCTCCGCGAGGCCGAGCCGGGCGAGCAGCTCGCGCGCCCGGTCCTCGGCCTCGGCGCGCGGCACCTTGTGCACCCGGCGCGGGGCGAGGGTGATGTTGTCGAGCACGGTCATGTGCGGAAACAGGTTGTACGCCTGGAAGACCACGCCGATCCGGCGCCGCACCGAGTCCGGGTCGACGTGCGGGTCGGTGATCTCCTCGCCGTCGAGAAAGATCGCCCCGTCGTCGATCTCCTCCAGCAGATTCACGCAGCGCAGCAGGGTGGACTTGCCGGAGCCGGAGGCGCCGATCAGCACCGTCACGGTGTGCGGGGGCACGGCCAGGCCGACGTCCCGCAGCACCACCGAGCCGCCGAATGTCTTGCGGACCGACTCCAGCCGGAGTACCGGGGTGTCGCTCATACCGTGCCTCCCTGCGACTGGCGGCGGTTCATCCGGGCCGTGACCCAGTCGGTGAACCGGGTCATCGGGATCGTCAGCGCGACGAAGACCAGGCCCGCGACCACGTACGGCGTGTAGTTGAAATCCTTGCTGGCGATGATCTGTGCCGCGTAGACGGCGTCGACGACGCCCGCGATCGACACCAGCCCGGTGTCCTTCTGCAGTGACACCAGGTCATTGAGGAGCGGCGGTACGACACGCCGCACAGCCTGCGGAAGCACCACGTGGCGCATGGTCTGCGCGCCGGTCAGGCCCAGCGACCGGGCGGCGGCCCGCTGACTGGGATGGACGGTCTCGATGCCGGCCCGGAAGACCTCGGCGACGTACGCCGAATAGGTCAGCACCAGCGCCGCGCCGCCCAGCATGACCGGGTTGTTGGTCACCCCCTGCAACCGCAGCGCCGGGACGCCGAAGACCACCGCCAGCAGACAGATGACCAGCGGCAGTCCGCGGAAGAAGTCGACATAGGCGGTGGCGAGCAGACGCAACGGGAAGAAGACCGGCCCGCGCAGGGTGCGCGCGATGGCGATCAGCAGCCCGAACACCAGCACGATCACGCCGCAGACGACCATCAGCCGCAGGTTGAGCCAGAGCCCGTCGATGATCTGGGGAAAGGAGACGCGTGCGTAGTGCCAGCTGAAGAAGGTCTCGCGGGTGCGCGGCCAGCCGGGGGAGTTGGTGATGACGAAGAAGAGCACCAGGCCCGTGACGAGGGTGCTCAGACCGGCGATGGCCGTCGCCCGGCGGGTACGGGCGTTCTTGTGACGCTCGCGCTCGATCCGCCGGGCCGACGGGGTGTACGTGTCCTCCAAGGTCACTTGAGCACCGGTGCGTTCACCGCGTCGGACAGCCACTGCTTCTCGATGGAAGCGAGGGTGCCGTCCTTGCGCAGAGTGTCGACGGCCTTGCTGACGCAGGAGGTGAGGCTGCTGCCCTTGTCGAGGACGAGCCCGAAGTGCTCGGGTTTGCCGACGGAGTTCTCGAACTGTCCGACGATCTTCGCCTCGGTCACCTCGGCCGAGGTGATGTAGAAGGCGGTGGGCAGGTCATAGACGATCGCGTCGACCTGGCCGTTCTTCAACGCGGAGGTGGCGAGGTCGTTCTTCTGGTAGACGGCCGGCTTCTGGTCCGGCTTGATGACGTCGTTGATGTAGTCGAGGCTCGTGGTGCCGACCTGGGCACCGAGCTTGAACTTCTTCAGCCCGGCGATGCTGGTCGCCTCGGCGGCCTTGGAGCCCTTCAGCGCTACGACGGCCTGCCGGACGTCGTAGTAGCCGGAGGAGAAGTCCACCGCCTTTTTGCGGTCGGCGTTGATGGAGACCTGGTTGATGTCGAAGTCGAAACTCTTCGCGCCCGGCGCGAAGGCATTGTTGAATGCCACCTTCTGCCAGACCACATCACCCTTGCTGTAACCGAGCTGCTTGGCGACGGCATACGCGACCGCCGACTCGAATCCCTTGCCGTTGGAGGGGTTGTCGCCGGAGAACCACGGGTCGTACGCGGGGTTGTCGGTGCCCACGGTCAGCTTCCCCTTGACCTGGGTGCCCAGGCCCGAAGCCGTGCACGAGGGGGAGGCGGAGCCGGACGCGGAGGTGGAACCGCCCGAGGTGGTGTTGTCCTGCGGGGCGCAGGCCGCCGCGGTGAGGGCGAGAACGGAGGCCGCGGCTATGGCGGCGAGGCGCGGGGCCGGCGAGGCGATGGCAGGACGCATGGCCGGAGATTGACACCGTAGCCGTGGGTCTGTCCAGATCAGGCCGGTGACCGTCCACATGGCGGACATTTGTGACAGGCGTGTTGCCTACCTCAGGTGGCCGGTCCCATGCTCTTCCCGGCCGCCACCGCGTGTTTGATCTCGGGGACGTCGGTGGCGGCGCCGTCGAGGCCCAGGGCGCGGGCGAGTGCCAGCTCCTGCGCGGTATTGACGGTCCACGCCATGACGGCGATGCCCGCGCGGTGGCACTGCCGGACCAGTTCCAGGTAGATCCGCCGCAACTCCAGGCTGACCAGGTGCGCGCCGACATCCTGCGCCCGCTCCACGATCTCCGGGCCGAGCCGGCCGGCGACCAGCACCGTCCGTACGCCGGGCAGGTACTCCCGGACCTCGCGCAACGCCTCGTCATGGAACGACAGCACGGTGACCCGGTCGAGGAGCCGTCGTTCGCGCAGTACGTCCGCGAGAACCCGTGCCGCCGCCACATCCTTGATCTCCGCCTGGATGGGCGTCGCCACAGCGTCCAGCACCTCTTCGAAGACCGGCACCCGCTCGCCGAGCCCGGCGTCCAGCTGGCGCAGTTCCGCCAGGGTGAGATCGGCGATCGCGCCGCTGCCGTCCGTCGTCCGGTCGACCTTGGCGTCGTGCATCACGACGAGCGCGCCGTCCTTGCTCAGGTGCAGGTCGAGCTCGATCTGGTCCAGGCCCTCGCGCTCGGCGCGGACGAAGGAGCGCAGGGTGTTCTCGGGCTCGACGCCCATCACGCCGCGGTGGCCGACGGTGAGGAAGCTCATGGCCGCCAGCCTAGGCCGCGCCGGACCGCACTACGGCGAACACCCGGTGACGGCACGCCGACCACCTGAGGAAGATCGTCCCCCTTCCACTTGATCAGGAGAACCTTGCGCGGATACCGTACATAGACCGAAGGTTATTCTGTGAAGGAGGGGTCATGAGTGAAATTCTTTCGTCTACGGCAACGGATGCAATCGATACGTCCTGCGACGGAGTCGTACGGCACCCGGCCTGGGCCGCACTGAAGCAGGCGGTTGAGGTCATCCGCCCGTGGCAGCGGAAGGACGGCTCCGTCGACTTCTCCGCGGAGGGCACCCCCTCCGCCGCGGACGCGGAGCGGATCCTGGACCGGGTCATAGCCGCGATCGAGGAGCTGGCCCCGCTGCTGCCGCACGACGCCGGCTACCACAAGGCGCTCGTGGAGGACCTGCGCCGCTGGGCCGGGACCGGCTTCGGCGTCCCCGACTTCCTGGACTCGCTGCTCGCCTTCCAGCCCGCCGCCGACCGGAGGGACGGGCTGGAACACCTCGTCGTCTTCCCGATGTACACCCAGAACGGCAACCCCGACCGCAACCTCGAAGCGGTCGCGCTGCGTGTCGTCTGGCCGCAGTGGCTCGCCGAGCTGGAGCGCACCCGCTACGACAACCCGCAGTTCGTGCCGATCACCTTCCAGGACTTCACCCCCGGCTACGACACCAACTCCGCGGTGCTCTTCCCCGAGACCGTCGCCGTCCGGGAGGCCCCCGAGCGCTTCACCTGGGGAGGTATCTTCTGCGACCGCGAGGCTGCCCGCTTCCGCGCGGTCACCGAGGCCGCCGTCGGCACCCTCGGCCTGTCGCTCCCCGAGGATGCCGCCGCCCTCCTCGCCGACCAGGAGCTCGCCCAGCAGACATTCGTCCTGTGGGACATGATCCACGACCGCACTCACAGCCACGGCGACCTGCCCTTCGACCCCTTCATGATCAAGCAGCGCCAGCCGTTCTGGATGTACGGCCTGGAGGAGCTGCGCTGCGACCTCACCGCCTTCAAGGAGGCTGTGAAGCTCGAGGCCGAGGGCGTGGAGATGGGCCGCAACGTCCAGTACGCGGTCCTCTTCGACCGCCTCTTCCGGTTTCCCCTGACCGGAGAGCGGGTCCGCAACTATGACGGCCTCGGCGGCCAGCTGCTCTTCGCCTACCTGCACAAGCACGACGCCGTACGCTGGACGGACAACAAACTGCACATCGACTGGCAGCGCGCCCCGCAGGTGACCAACCAGCTCTGCGCCGAGATCGAGGATCTCTACCGGACCGGCATCGACCGCCCCAAACTGGTGCACTGGTTCGCCGCCTACGATCTCGTCGCGAGCTATCTCTCCCCGCACCCCGGCTCGGTGTGGGCCAAGGGCCCGGACGCCCTGGATCTCTCCCAGCCACCGCGTAAACTCGTGGACGACGTGCTGCCGGACGAGTTTCCGCTGAGTATGTTCTACGAGGCGCTCGCCAAGAAGCTGCGCGGAGTGATCGCCTCCACCAAGGGCATCACCACCGGCGGCCCGCTGCGGGCCGCCGCGTGAGCGAGACGGTTGAGGAGGCGATGACGATGACGGGGCTGCCGACCGAACCCAGGAGCCGCCTCGGCGGAGCGGTGATCGCGGTGGCCGGCGCCGGCGGACCGGCCGGCCGTGCGACGCTCCGCCGGCTCGCGCAGGAAGGCGCGCAGGTGATCGGTGCCGACGCCAACCCCGAGCGGCTCGCCCAGGCCGTCGACGAGGCGCGCTACGACGTCGGAGGCGCCGACATCACCGGCGACATCATCGACCTCCTCGATCTGGAAGCCACCCGCCGCTGGGCCGACCGGATCGAGAAGGACCGCGGCCGTGTCGACGGGATGATCCACCTCGTCGGCGGCTGGCGCGGCTCCGCCAGCTTCCCCGAGACGGACCTCGCCGACTGGGACTTCCTGCACAAGCTCCTCATCCGCACCGTCCAGCACACCTCGCTCGCCTTCCACGACCCGCTGCTGCGCAGCCCCTACGGTCGGTATGTCCTCATCAGCGCGGCCGGCGCCTCCGCGCCCACCGCCGGGAACGCCGCCTACTCCGCCGCCAAAGCCGCCGCGGAGGCCTGGACCCTCGCCATGGGCGACTCCTTCCGCAAGCTTGCGGATGAGCGGCCCACCGCGGCAGCCACCGTCCTGATCATCAAGGCACTGGTGCACGATGAGATGCGGGCAGAGCGCCCCAACGCCAAATTCGCCGGCTTCACCGATGTGACCGACCTGGCCGACGCCATAGCCGGCGTATGGAACCGGCCCGTAGAAGAAGTGAACGGAAACCGCCTGTGGCTCACCCCGCGCCCCTGACCGCCCCCTCGACGGACGCAGTCCGCCACCACGACCCGGAGGTCCGTGGCTTCGCCAGCGACAACTACGCCGGAGTCCATCCCGAGGTGCTCGCCGCGATCGCCCTCGCCAATGGCGGCCACCAGGTCTCCTACGGCGACGACGAGTACACGGCGCACCTCCAGGAGATCTTCCGCCGCCACTTCGGCCCGCGCGCCGAGGCCTACCCGGTCTTCAACGGCACCGGCGCCAATGTCACGGCGCTCCAGTCCGTCACCGAACGCTGGGGCGCCGTCATCTGCGCCGCCTCCGCCCACATAAATACCGACGAGTGCGGCGCGCCCGAGCGGGTCGGCGGCCTCAAGCTGCTCACCGTCACCACGCCCGACGGCAAGCTCACCCCCGAGCTGATCGACCTGGAGGCCCGGGGCTTCGACGACGAGCATCGTGCCCAGCCGCAGGTCGTCTCCATCACCCAGACCACCGAACTCGGCACCTGCTACACCCCCGCCGAGATCCGGGCCATCTGCGACCACGCCCACGAGCGCGGCCTCACCGTCCACCTCGACGGCTCCCGGATCGCCAACGCCGCCGCCACCCTCGGCGTCCCCCTCGCCGCCTTCACCACCGACGCCGGAGTGGACATCCTCTCCTTCGGCGGCACCAAGAACGGCCTGCTGCTCGGCGAGTGCGTCGTCGTCCTCAGCCCGGAGCGGGTGCGTGCCATGAAGCACCTGCGCAAGCTCTCCATGCAGCTCGCCTCCAAGATGCGCTTCGTCTCGGTGCAGTTCGAGGCGCTGCTCGCCGGTGACCTCTGGTTGCGCAGCGCCCGCCACGCCAACGCCATGGCCCAGCGACTGGAAGCGGCCGTGCGTGGCATAGCGGGCGTCACCGTCGTGCGTCCTGTACAGGCGAATGCCGTATTCGCACTGCTTCCGCGTGAAGTGAGCGAGCGCCTGCAGAAGCGCTACCGTTTCTACTTCTGGGACGAGAGCACCGCCGAGGTCCGCTGGATGTGCGCCTTCGACACCACAGAGGACGATGTAGATTCCTTCGCCGCCGCCCTGGCCGAGGAAATGGCCCACCCGATTACCTCCTGATACGAAGAATTCCGATAGGCGGGCCAGGAATCCGCCGGAAACGGACCGAAGGGTTCCGGTCAGTCCGCCGGGACCGTGAACCGGGTGAACGTGATGGTCTCGTAAGGGGATTCCACGCCCGTTTCGTAGAGTAGGCCGACGGACCGTCCGCCGAGCCCCAGCAGATCCGAGTAGCCGGCCGGGCGAGTGCTGATGGTCCGTCCGGCGGTCCAGGTCCGGCCGCCGTCCCGGCTGACGCGCACTGCCATCCTGGCCCGCCGCTGCGGGTCCGAAGGCCCGGAGTACAGCAGCGGGCCGCCGTCGGTCTGTAGCAGGCTGCCCTGGACCACCGGGCCGGTGAGATCCTTCTGCGGGCGGAAAACGCCGCTGATGGTGCGGCCGCCGTCGGAGCTGTACGCGTCAGCGCGGCCGGCCTGCGAAAAGCCGCCCTGGTCGCGCACGTTGACATAGACGCGGCCGTCCGGCAGCTCGGCCAGGGTGCCCTCGTTGAGCTTCAGCCGGCCGCCGGGAAGGTCCGCGACGTAGCCGATGTGCCAGCTGTCGCCCCCGTCGTCGCTGTACAGCGAGTGGCTGCCGGACTCCGGCCCGGTTCCGGTTCCGGTTTCGCTTGCCGTGCTGTGGTTGGCCGCTGCCAGCAGCCGGCCGGCGTGCGGTCCGCGGCGCAGCGCGATGGCGTGCCCGGGGCCGGTGGCGTACCACCTCCAGTCCGGGCGCTTGACCGCGGAGGTGATCTCGCGCGGCCGGGTCCAGGTGGCGCCGTTGTCGTCGCTGTGAAGTACGTAGACCCGCCGGTTCGGCGAGCGGCTTGTCGTGCGGCACAGCAGCAGGACCACCCGGCCGGTACGCGGATCGGCGACCGGCGCGGGATTGCCGAGGGTGTCGGCGCCGCCGTCGGCGATGACCTGGAGGCGGCCCCAGGTGCAGCCGCCGTCCGACGACCGCCGGAGCACCGTGTCGATGTCGCCGTCGTCGGCGGCGGAATTCTTCCGCCCTTCGGCGAACGCGAGCAGTGTGTTCCGCCCGGCCATCAGCGCGGCCGGGATACGGAAGGTGTCATACCCTTCGGTTCCGGATCGGAAAGGCACGGATTGTGTGCATGCGGAACGCGGCTTCGGCCCCGCTTGCGCGGATGATTCCCAGCCCAATGCTCCGGTGGCGAGCAATGCGAGACCGGTCAGGGCCCTGCCGGTTCTGAAGACATGACGCGTCATCGGCTTCCTCTGCGGCGTTGGCATCGGTCGCGGACACGCTCTCACCCGTAGTCGGGAAGTCGGGGCTGACACTCCGTGAAATAGTTGCCAATAAGAGGCCGCGCGAATAGGTGGGGCGGGTGAAGGAGCGGGGCGATGGGCAAGTCTGGCAAGGCGGAGGTGGGGGCACCTCCTGGGGGCACCTCCCGGCCGAAGGCTGGGGGCGAGGCGACGCGATGGGGGTGCCCCCTGCTCGGGCGGAGCCGAGAGCTTGGTGGGGGCACCTCCCGGACGGAGTCTGGGGGAGAGTCGTTGACCGACGACAACGCCGCCAGGCGAGAGCCATCGGCCAGCGACGCCGCCCCACCTATTCGCGCGGCCTCTAAGCTTGTCGGAGTCGGACTTCGGCCAGTTGATGAGAGGCGTTCGTGAGAGGGAGACACCGACCATGACCAGACCCACACCGCGCCGCACCGTACTGACCGCAGCGCTCGCCGTCGCGGCCGCCACCACCGCACCGCCGGCCTCCGCCGTGCCCCTGACGGCCCGCCCGGCCGGCAACGCCCGCCCGGCCGGCAACACGGACGACGCGCCCGTCGACCATCACTCCTGGACGTCCTACGCCGACTGGTGCTCCGGCACCGCCGAGGGCACCCGGCTCACCGGGCCCCGCTACGGCATCGTCATCGGCCGGCCGACCTCCACCGTCGTGTACACCGACCCGCACACCCAGCAGACCTCCTCCTGGGAGACGGCCGTCTGGACCTCCCCGGTCCGCATCCTGCCGCACCCCGCCGGCGAAGTGGTGGCCTCCTGGAACGCGGACACCCCGGCCGGCACCTGGATCCAGGCCGAGCTGACCGGGACATACACCGACGGCACCGCGACCCCCTGGTATGTGATGGGCCGTTGGGCGTCCGGCGACGCCGACATCAGGCGCACCTCCCTCGACGGTCAGGGCGACGGCAGGAGCAGCATCGGGACCGACACCTTCTCCATCGATACGCCCGAATCCGGCCTGCGCCTCGCCTCGTACCGGCTTCGGCTCACCCTCTACCGGGAGCCCGGCACCGACCTCACCCCGGTGGTGTGGCGGACCGGCGCCATGGCCTCCGACATCCCCGACCGCTTCACCGTCACCGGCTCGGTGCCCGGCGAGGGCGCCGGCGCCGAACTGCCCGTGCCCCGCTACTCCCAGGAGATCCACAAGGGGCAGTATCCGGAGTACGACAACGGCGGCGAGGCCTGGTGCAGCCCCACCTCGTCCCAGATGGTCATCGAGTACTGGGGGCGCAAGCCCACCGCCGAGCAGCTCGCCTGGGTCGACCCCTCCTACGCCGACCCGCAGGTCGACCACGCGGCCCGCTTCACCTATGACGCCCAGTACCAAGGATGCGGCAACTGGCCGTTCAACGCCGCCTATGCCGCGACGTACTGCGGTCTGAACGCCGTCGTCACCCGGCTGCACAGCCTCAATGACGCCGAGCGGCTGATCCGGGCCGGGATCCCGGTGATAACGTCCCAGTCCTTCCTCGCCACCGAGCTCGATGGCGCCGGCTACGGCACCTCCGGCCACCTGATGGTCGTCGTCGGCTTCACACCCGAGGGTGACGTGATCGCGAACGACCCGGCGAGCACGGACGACACGGCCGTACGCCGGATCTACCAGCGCTCCGAGTTCGAGACCGTGTGGCTCCGGACCAAGCGGTACAACGCCGCCGGGCAGATCCGCAGCGGCAGCGGCGGCGTCTGTTATCTCTACTGGCCGGTCAAGCCCTCTCCGCTGCAGCGCCGGGCACTGGCCGGCCTCGGGATCTACTGACCGCCGTGCTTCAACGGGCCATACCAGCCATCCCGAGGGGCGATGGCCACAGAGCCGTCCATGCCTTGTCCGGAAAAACAAGCGGAATTTAGGCTGCAAGCCGTCGCACCCGGGCGGCTACCGGAAGAAGGACAAGGCATGGGACGGCTGACCGGAAAGACCGCGCTCATCAGCGGCACCGGAGCGGGCATCGGGAGGGCGGCGGCACAGGTGTTCGCCGAGGAGGGCGCCGCGGTCTTCGGCTGCGACATCAACCCGGAGTCCGCCGCCGAGACGGTGGAACTGGTCGGGAAGGCCGGGGGCGTGATGAAGTCCCTGGCGCCGGTGGACCTGTCCACCGAGCAGGGCGCCCGGGAGTGGGCCGAGGCGGGGGTGGCGGCCTTCGGAGGCATCGACATCCTCTACAACAACGCCTCCGCCCTGCGCAACGGGCCGTTCGAGACCATGCCCGCCGAGGACTGGTACTTCACGATCAAGAACGAGCTCGACATCCCCTACTTCTGCACGCAGGCGGCCTGGCCCCATCTGATAGCCCGGGGCGGCGGAGCGGTGCTCAATGTCGCCTCCGTCGCCGCTGTGCGCGGCGCACCGTTCATGCCGATGGTGCCGCAAGGCGCCGCCAAGGGCGGTGTGCTCGCGATGAGCCTGCACCTGTGCGCGGCCGGCGCCGCGCACGGCATCCGGGTCAACACCATCGCCCCGGGCATGATCCACACCTCCGCGACCGCGCCGTTCCTGGACGACCCCGACGGGCCCAGGGCCGCGTTGGAGGCCCGTATCCCCGTCGGACGGGTAGGACAGCCGGAGGACATCGCCCGCGCCGCCGCCTTCCTCTGCTCCGAGGAGGCGGCGTTCGTCAACGGCGCGAATCTCATGGTCGACGGCGGCGACAGCGCGATGGCGGGCTGACATGGAGGCGCGCTTCGACCATGTCGGCATCAACGTGCGCGACCTGGCGGCCGCCACGGCCTGGTACCGCGAGGCATTCGGGCTCACCCCGTACTTCGCTTTCGACCTGGAAGGGCCGGGGCTCTCCGGGATCGTCCTGCAGAGTCCGCAGGGCTACCGGATCGAGCTGCTCGCCCGGCCCGGTTCGCAGCCGGGACTCCGTGCCCCCGATCCGCTGACCGCCGCGCTCACCGAGGGATACGGGCACTTCGCGCTCAACGTGCCCGAGCTGGACCCGGTGTACGAGGCGCTGGTCGCCCTCGGCGCGGGCGAGGTGATGAAACCCGGGCCGTCCCCGCAGCCCGGATTCCGGATGGCCTGGGTCACCGATCCCGAGGGCAATCTGATCGAGCTGATCGAGGCGAATCCGTAAATCATCCGAACGGGGATCCGGAAGGAAAACCAGTGTCGACAGAGGCAAAGGCGCCACTCGACCGCGGCACACTCATCGCGTGCTGCCTCGCCGTCGCCATCGCGCAGATGTGCATCACCATTCCGTCCCCCATCAACGGGGAAATCACCAGTGCCTTCGGGGCGTCCGGGTCCCAGGTCGCCTGGGTGACCTCGGCGTTCATCCTGCCCACCGCCATCCTCGAGCTGAACTTCGGTGTGTTCGGTGACCTGTTCGGGCGCAAACGGCTGCTCATCCTGGGCGGGCTCATACTCGCCGTCGGCGAGTTGCTCAACGCGACGGCGCAGGACATCCACTGGCTCTGGATCGGCCAGGCCGTGGCCGGGATCGGAGCGGCCGCCCTCTTCCCCTCGTCCCTCGCGGTGATCGCCGCGGCCACCCCCGATTCCGGCGACCGAGCCAAGGCGCTGTCCACCTGGGCGCTGAGCATCTCCCTCGCCTCCGCCATCGGCCCGCTGCTGTCCGGCAGCATCGGCACGGTGGCCGACTTCCGCTGGGTCTTCGTACCGCCGGCCGTGATCGGCGTCATCGCGGCGCTGGTCTGCTTGCGGCTGGTCACCGACTCCAAGGCTCCCCAGGGCCGCTCACTGGACTGGCCGGGACAGCTCACCATCGCCGTGGCGCTGAGCACCCTGCTCTGGAGCGTCATCGAGGGATCCGACCGGGGCTGGGGATCGCCGGTCATCGTCGTACCCCTGGTCGTCGCCGTACTGGCGCTGGGAGCCTTCGTCTACGCGGAACTGCGGTCGAAGTCGCCGATGATGAATCTGTCCCTGCTCCGTATCCCGTCCTTCGCGGGCGCGGCGGGCGTCGCGCTGGTCGGCATGCTCGGGTTCATCGGCACTGCCTACTGCGTGAGCATCCGGCTCGGCGCGGTCATGCACCTCAGCTCGCTGCGGGCGGGCATGCCCTTCGTCGTCCTGCAACTCATCCCGCTGCTGCTCGCCCCGGTGCTTTCCCGGCTGCTCAGCCAGGCCAACCCCCGCTGGATGCTCCTCGGCGGGCTGCTGCCGATGGCGGCCGGCCAGTTCTGGCTTGCCACCATCTCTGTCACCAGCGCCTCGCTGGTCTCCTTCATCGGTCCGGTGCTGCTGCTCGGTATCGGCTTCATCCTTCTGATCAGCTCCCTGACCGCCGCCGCCGTCAACTCGGTGCCCGTGAATCTCACCGGCATGGCCAGTGGGGCCACCAGCCTGATCCGGGAGTTCGGCCAGGCACTCGGTCCCGCCGTCATCAGCGCCGTGGCCATGGGCGCCGCCGGCTCCGCCCTGGTCGGCAAACTCAGCGGTGCGGCCGCCGCGGTGAACGACGCCGGCGGCCCGCTTGCCGTCGTCAACGTCCCCACGGTGGGACGGGCCGCCCAGCTCGCCGCCCGCGACGCCCTCGCTCACGGTCTCAGCCTCGGCATGGTCGTCTGCGGTTGCGCTTCGCTGGCGGGCGCGCTGATCACTCTCGTGGTGGTCCGGCCGGACGCGTCGCGCCGTGCGGCGGGCGTGGCGGCTTCCGAACCGGCCGTGGTCTGACGCCAACGCTGAAAGTGCCCTGACACCAGCTCAGACGCGGTCGAACGGCTCCGCGTACGCGAAGGCGCCCCGCAGGGCCGGCTGGTACGCGGCCAGGGGGCGGACCTGGAAGTACCCGCCCCAGCCGGGGTCCGGCGCAATGACGCCGTACTCCGTGCTGGGGCGGAAGCCGTACCGGCGGTAGTACGCCGGGCTGCCGAGGAGGGCGACGAGCGGCTCGCCGAGCGCGTCCGCGGCGCCGAGCACGGAGTGCACGAGCGCCAGGCCGACCCCCCGGCCCTGGTGGCCGGGGTGCACGCTGAGCGGGCCCAGGGCCAGGACCGGGGCGGCTCCGACGTGTCCGCGGGTGCACACCACATGCCCGATTACCCCGTCCTGGGCACCGGTCGCCACGAGCGACAAGGCGGGCAGCCAGCCGTCGCAGGTGCGCAGGGCATCAAGGAGGGTGACCTCGACAGGCACCGGAGTCTCCGGCTTGGCGAAAGCGGCCCCGGTGACAGCGCGCACAGCGGGGATGTCGGCGGGAGTCTCACGTCGGATCAGCACCGGCAAAGTCTGGGCGGCGCCCCGCGACGGCGCAAATGAATTACCGGCCGAGGCAGTGGCGCTCGTCCGGCTGCGCCCATGACCGGCCGGGCGCCGCCTGGGGCCTCGCCGGCCGTTCATGTGTGTCCGCCGTGCTGGGGGCGGCGTCGCAAGGCGCCAGAGCGCTTGCGCAGCGGCTGTGTTCGGGCCCGGACGCGCTGCGGGCACCTTCCAGCGTTAGCCGGGGGCAGCTCGTTGCCTGCTGCGGAGCAGCTGGGGTGACATCAGTTGCTCCGTAGCGGGCACGGTGGCGAGGGGCCGCTCGTGACCGGCCGGGCGCCGCCTCGGGCCTCTCCGGGCGCTCATGGGCGCCCGACGCGCTGGGGGTGCCTCCTGGTCGACGGCTGGGGGAGAGCATCGCAAGGCACTGGAGCGCGCGAGTAGCGCCTCCGTTCGGGTCTGCCGTGCCGGCGGCGGATCGGATGCGGTCGGTAGCGCCGCGAGGTGCGACCCGCCGCGTCAGCGGCAGTTCGCGACATCAGCCGCGCGGCAGCGGGCACGGTGGCGAAGGGCCGCTCGTGACCGGCCGGGCGCCGCCTCGGGCCTCTCCGGGCGCTCATGGGCGCCCGACGCGCTGGGGGTGCCTCCTGGTCGACGGCTGGGGGAGAGCATCGCAAGGCACTGGAGCGCGCGAGTAGCGCCTCCGTTCGGGTCTGCCGTGCCGGCGGCGGATCGGATGCGGTCGGTAGCGCCGCGAGGTGCGACCCGCCGCGTCAGCGGCAGTTCGCGACATCAGCCGCGCGGCAGCGGGCACGGTGGCGAAGGGCCGTTCATGACCGGCCGGGCGCCGCCTGGGCGTCCAGCGCGTTGATGATCGCCTTCGTGCCACCGTGCGAGGCATACCCGCCGTCGACGGTGATTTCCGCGCCGGTGACGTACGCGGACTCGTCCGACAGCAGATAGGCGACGAGCGGCGCGACTTCGTCAACCGTGCCAGGACGGCCCAGCGGGGTGAGGGAGAGGTGGGCCTCGGTGAAGGCGGTGGCGGCGTTCGCCATCAGCGGTGTCTCGATGTAGCCGGGGTGGACGGTGTTGACCCGGATGCCCTGGGGGCCCAGTTCGAGCGCGGCCACCTTGGAGAGACCGCGCAGGGCCCACTTGCTGGCGGTGTACGCGACGGCGTGATGCGCGGTGAGCCCGGCGACGGAACCGATGTTGACGATCGAGCCACCCGCCGGGCCCGTCATCAGCGGGGCCAGGGCCTGGATGCCGAGCATCGGACCGGTGGTGTTGACGGCGAACGCCCGGTTCCAGTCCTCCAGCGTCACCGAGGTGAGCCGGGGCCGCATGGGGATGCCGGCGTTGTTGACCAGACCGTGCAGCGGGAGGTGGCCGGCACTGAGCCACGCCACCAGGGCCGTCCAGTCACCGGGCTCCGCCACATCGAGGTGGCGGTAGTGCACGGAAAGCCCGTCGGCCCGCAGTTGCCCGGCGAGTTTCTCCCCGGCGTCGTCCAGGAGGTCGGTCGCGATGACGGTGGCGCCCTCCCGGGCCAGCAGCTCCACCTCCGCCGCTCCCTGGCCCTGGGCTGCCCCGGTCACGACGACGGTCCTGCCCTGCAGACGGCTGTGGCTCTGGCTCACGGATTCCTCCAGCGGTCGGTGCTGTCCCACCTCACGCTAGATACGGCGGAGGCCCACCGGAAATCCGTAGTGTTGATGGGTGCCATCCATCAGGCGAGGGACAGCAGCGGCGGCTGTGACGGCGCCGGCGCCGGCGTCACGACGGCACTCTCCGCGACGTCCAGCTCGGCCCCGACCCGGACGACCATTTCCCGCAGCCATCGGTGGCCGGGGTCGGTGTGCCGCTTGTGGTGCCAGTACAGGGCCTCCACCAGCGGCACGTCGGGGAACGGCGTCGGCACGATACGGCAGCCGGACAGGTGCTCGTACCGCCTGGCCAGCCGCTCGGGCACCAGGGCGACGAGATCGGTGCCCGCGATGAGCATCGGCAGGACGCTGAAACCCGGTGCGCTCACCTGGACCCGGGGGGTGATGCCGAGGGTCTCCAGCTGCCGGTCCGCGGGGGTGATGCTCTTCCCGAAGCCCGCTGCCGCGTGCGGCATCTCGGCGAGGTCGCGCAGCGAGAGGCGGCCGTCCCGCACCCGGGGGTTGTCGCGGTCGACGATGCACACGAAGCGGTCGTGCAGGACCGTCTCGCTGATCCCCGGGAGGCTGTAGCCGAGGGCGACCATCATCATGTCGTGGCAGCGCAGATACGTCTCGTTCTCGGGCTGCCCGAAGACCAGCGGGTGGAAGTCGATCCTTACGCCGGGCGCCTCACGGGCGAGCTCCTGGAGCAGCGGCTTGACGAACACCGACATGGTGTAGTCCGACATCACGACGGAGAACCGCTGGTGGCTGTGGGCCGGGTCGAACTGCTTGGTGAGGGACAGTGCCTCCTCCGCCTTGCGGAGCGTCTCCTGGACCACCGGCAGGAGCCGCTCGGCCAGCGGCGTCAGCTCGTAGTCCCGACCTACCCGGACCAGCAGCTCGTCGTTGAAGTGGCGTCTCAGACGGGCCAGCGAGCCGCTCATCGCGGACTGGCTGGTGCACAGCCGGACCCCCGCGTGGGTCACATTACGGTCCTCGAGCAGGGCCTCCAGGGCCACCAGCAGGTTGAGGTCGATCGCTCCCAGACTCATGGACGCATCCCTTCGGCCCTGAAGGGCCCGGCAGTATCCGGGGCGGCGTCGAGTGCCGATGTCGCCCCACCTGCTGCCGGGCCTCCAACCCTGTCACATCGGTGAAACGTGAGCGTAATGACCGGTTCCCGGCACGGACAGGTGTTTGAGGTAACTCTCATGTGCCGGGACGCAGAGGCGATGCCAGGTATCGCGGCGGTGAATCGCCCACCGCCTCTCGCGTCCCTCCCGTTTCAGGGGCGGGGCGTGCGTCCGCGCTTGCGGGCCCTCGGCGGGACCTGCGCCGGGGCACCGGGCAGCACGCGGTTGCTGATGGTGCCGATGCCCTCGACCGTCATGGTCACCTCGTCGCCGGGGACCAGCGGAGGGGGAGTGCGCTCGCCCACCCTGCCCCAGATCTCGGCGAGGCTGCCCCAGCCGCAGGTCCCGGAGCCGAGGATGTCGCCGGGGCGCACCCAGGTGTCCCGGGAGGCGTACGCGACCATCTCGTCGAAGGTCCAGGAGGCGTTGGCGAGAGTGTCACGGCCCAGCAGGGTGCCGTTCAGCGACACCGTCATCTCCAGGTCGAGGTAGCCGTCGGCTTCCCGGCGGTGCTCCAGCTCATCGGCGGTGACCAGCCAGGGGCCGAGGGTGTTGGCGAAGTCCTTGCCCTTGGAGAAGCCCAGGCCCAGCTCCTTCTCGGGCTTCTGCAGGTCGCGGGCGGACCAGTCGTTGAAGACCGTGTAGCCGATGATGTGCTCGCGGGCCTCCTCCGGGGTGAGGTCCTTGCCCGAGCGGCCGATCACCGCCGCGACCTCGGTCTCGAAGTCGAGCACCGAGCAGCCGGCCGGCATCGGCACACCGTCGTAGGCGCCGACGGCCGCGTGCGGGTTGGTGAAGTAGAAGGCGGGCGCCCGGTACCAGACCTCCGGTACCGACTCCAGGCCGTCGAGGCTGCGCGACACGCCCTCGATGTGCGCCTCGAAGGCGACGAAGTCGCGGATGCTCGGCGGCGTCAGCGGCGGCAGCAGCCGCACCTGCTCCACGGAGACGGCGGCGGCACGCGTCAGGGCGCGGAGGCCCTCCTCGCGCAGGGCGTCGCCGCCCTGCTGGATCAGCGCCAGCAGGGTCACCCCTTCGGGGAGCGGGTGGAGCGCGTCACCCAGGACCACTCCCGACCGCTCGGTGCCCTCGTACTCGTAGGTGGCGTAACGCATGGGTGGTCGCTCCTTCAGTGGTGCTGCCAGTGGTTGGTGTTCAGGGGGGCGCCGCCGGCGGTCAGGTACTCCGCGAACAGGCCCTTCGGGTCGCGGTCGGCACGGATCCGGCGCAGCCGCTCCCACTGCTCGTCGCCCATGAACCTGAGCTGCCGGACGCTGAAGTCGCAGTCGCCGAGGTACTGCCCCGCTGTCACCGGCTGCATGTCGGCCATCGCGGCCGCCAGCCATTCGCGCAACTCGGCGTCGCGCGCCTCGTCCTGGTAGATGACGTAGGTGGCGGAGTAGATCTCCGTCTGCAGGGAGAAGGCCATGTCGGGCAGTTCGCGCAGCGGGGCCATGCTGAACCAGATGGTGAAGGTCTGCGGCGTGGGGTGCTCGGTGAAGGCCCGGCGGATCGCCGGGACGACCTCCTCGGCGGTGCCCTGGAGCCAGGCGTTGTCCACCAGGTAGCGGTGGCCCTCGGGGTTGGCCAGGCGCTGCATGGCGAGGTGCTCGGCGAGGGGCGTGGGCTTGGCCTCGACCCGGAAGAGCGCCTGGTCCGCGTACGGATTGGCGTGCAGCGGGGCGAGCGCGGCGCGCGCCTCCTCGGGGGTGTCGGTCATCGACACTCCGGTGACGAGGAGGACCGGGCCGCCCGGGTGGCCGGGGATCGGCTCCAGCGGGGTCTGGGTGAGGGCGACGATCTCGACGAGGTCGGACACCTGGTGGTGGGTGTTGTGCAGCCAGGTCATGACCTCGTCGAAGAGGCGGAGGGGATAGGCGTGCACGGTGTGCGCCATGGCTCTGGGCAGCGGCCGGGTTCTGAGGTGGAAGCGGGTGACCACGCCGAAGAACCCCGGGCCCGCGCCCCGCGCCGCCCAGAACAGGTCGCTGTTGCGCTCGGCGTCGGCGCGGACGAGTTCGCCCTCCGCTGTCACCACGTCGATCGCGACGACGCTCTCGGCGGCCCAGCCCCAGCCCCGGGCGTTCCAGCCCTGGCCGCCCTGGAGCAGGAAGCCGCCGATGCCGACGGACGGGCAGTGGCCGCCGTTGAAGAAGCGGCCGAACGTGGCCAGGTACGGGTTGAGTTCGTCGCCGCCCTTGACCGCGGGGGCGGCGGTGGCGATGCCGGTCTCCTGGTCGTAACTGATCTCCCGGAAGCCGCCGAGATCGATCAGCAGCGTCTGGTCCCGTACGCTCCAGGCCGCCCAGCTGTGGCCGCCGGAGCGCACCGCGACCTTCCAGCCGCGCTCGGCCGCCAGCCGGACGCCCTCCACCACGTCCTGTTCGGAGCCCGCCTCCAGGACGGCGGCGGGGAGCCGGCCGGGGCGGCGGGCGTTGAAGACCCGGCCGGTGCGGGCCTGCTCGTAGGTCTCGTCGCCGGGGAGGTGGAGCCGGCCGGAGAATCGGTTGTCACGCACGGGGGCACTCACTTGAAGGCAATGGGGTTGACGGGGGCTCCGACCGCGCCGGTGACCGGCAGCGGGGCGGCGACCAGCAGGAATTCATAGACCCCGTCGGCGGCGCACTCGCCGGCCAGCCCCTCCAGGTCGAACATCTCGCCGAGCGGCAGGCCCATGTCGGGGATCGCGATCTGGTGCAGCGGGGCCATGACATGGCCGGGGAATTCGTACGGCCGGACCTCGAAGCCCCAGGTGTCGGTGGCCGCCGCGGCGATCTCGGTGCGGTGCAGCCAGCCCAGGGTGGTGAAGGACAGGCCGGGGGCGGGGCCGCCCGTGTACTCGCCCCAGTCACCCAGCCGGCGGCATCTGGCGAGCCGGCCGGTGCGGATCAGCACGATGTCGCCGCGGCGCACGGTGGAAGTGGCGCCCTGCGCCTCGATCGTGGCCCGCAGATGCTCCTCGCGGATCGCGAATCCGTCGGGCAGCTCTCTGCCGTCCTCGCCGACCACCCGGCCGACGTCAAGCAGCACTCCCCGGCCGACGAAGGCGTCCGCCATGTGCTCGATGCCGGTGACGGTGTCCCCGGAGCCGTCCACGACGGTGCAGGGGCGGCCGTTCCACGGCTGCTCGCGGTCATGGATGTGGCCGAGGCCGTCCCACCGGGTGCCGGCCTGCAAGGACATGACGATGTGGCCGGCGGCGGCGTCGACCCCGGACTCCTTGAAGCGGACGGGGCTGATCCGGCCCCGGAAGCCGCGCTGCGGGCCGTTGCCGTTGCACTCCTGGGCGAGCGATATCGGCCTGCCACGCCGTACCAGACTCGCGGCATGGGCGCGTTTGGCGTCATCGAGGAAATTGAGGGTGCCCAGCACATCGTCCTCGCCCCAGCGTCCCCGGTTGCGGTACGCGGACCGGGCTTTTGCCAGTTCCTCCTCGATCGGCCCCGATGTCATCGCTGGTGTCCCTTCGAGAGGAGTTCCATGGCATTGCCGCCCGCGATCGCCGCATGGTCCGCCGGACCGAGCCGCGCCGCGTCCAGCCGCTCCACCGGATCGGTGACGCCCATGTCGAACGGGTAGTCGGTGCCCAGCACGATCCGGTCGGCGCCGACCGCGTCGACCAGGTGCCGCAGGGCCTGCGGCGTGTAGACGAGCGCGTCGAACCACAGCCGGCGCAGATAACCGCTCGGCGGAAGCGCGCAGCCGCGGGCGTCCGGGCGTACCTGCCAGGCGTGGTCGGAGCGGCCGATGTACGTCGGCAGATAGCCGCCGCCGTGGGCCACGACCAGCCGCAGCCCGGGGAAGCGGTCCAGCACACCGGCGAAGATCAGATGGGAGAGCGCCACCGTCGTCTCGACGGGCTGCCCCACCGTGTTGCCGAGATAGCGGGTCGCCAGCCGCTCGCCGAGCGAGCACCCCCAGGGGTGCAGGAAGACAAGGGCGTCCAGCTCCTCGGCCCGCGCCCACACCGGGTCGTGCGCCGGGTCCGCCAGCTCCCGGCCGTCGACGGTGGTGGAGACGCTGATCCCGCGCAGCCCGTACTCCGTCACGGCCCTCGACAGCTCGGCGGCGGCCAGGCGCGGGTGCTGGAGCGGGACCGTACCGAGGCCGTGCAGCCGGTCCGGGGCGGCGGCACAGTGCTCGGCCACGGCCTCGTTGGTGGTGCGCGCCAGGCGTCCGGCCAGCTCCCGGCCGGCCCAGTAGTGGTGCATCGGCATGGGCCCCACGACCTGCGCGGCCACGCCCATGGCGTCCAGGTCGTCCAGCCGGGCGGCCACGTCCGTCAGTTTGGGGCGCAGCCGGGCGAGCTGGTCCTGGTTGGCGATCAGGCTCTCCGGGGAGTGCGCCAGCCGCTCGTCCGCGAGCTCCGCCGCGAAACCCGGCGCACCGGCCACCAGGGCATCCGCGGTGGGCACGGCCAGGTGCCCGTGGAAGTCGATTATCACGCGTCCGCCTGAAGGAAGGACAGCGTCTCGGACATGATCCGGGCCGGATCGGCACCGGGTGTCCCGGGGCGGATCTCCCACTCGGCCAGCTGCAACGAGTTGTCCAGCACCACCCGGACCCGGGGCATCCGGCGGGCCATGAAGTCCTTGAGCACGGTCTCCACCGGGCTGTCCCCGTCCCCGGTGAGGAGTTCGGCGAGCACCACCGCGTCCTCCGCGCACATCGCCGCTCCCTGGGCGATCAGCGGCGGGCAGGCGTGCGCGGCATCTCCGATGACGATCACCCGGCCGCGGTACCACGGACTTTCCACCAGGACGGCCTCGATCCAGCGGTAGTCCACCGCCGTGTCCTGCGGCAGCGACCGCAGGATCCGCCCCCAGGTGCCGCCGTACCCGGCGCCCCGCTCCCGCAGCAGCGCCAGCGGGGCACGCGGGCCGACCAGGGACTCGTCGAGATTCTCGTCCAGCAGATACGCGTAGCACTTGTCCGCGGAGATCGGGCTGTAGCCGGCCTTGTAGCGGGGGCCGCCGTAGTACACCTCCGCGCAGTCCATCTCGGCCGGCCGGTCCGCCACGACCCGGAAAATGCTCATGCCGACCGGCTGTGGCTTCGTCTCGATGCCGATCAGCGAGCGGATGCGGGACTTCAGCCCGTCGGCGCCGACCACCAGCTCGTAACGGCCGCCCGTGCCGTCGGTGAAGGTGACATCCACGTGCTCGGGGGACTGGTCGAAGGCGTCGGCGCTCAGTCCCAGCCGTACGGTGACCCCTGCCGCGTACACCGCGTCGCACAGCGCGTCCTGGAGCGCGGAGCGCAGCGAACCGACCGTGGCAGGGAGATCAGGGCCGCCGGTCCGGGGCGTGGGCACCTCGGCGATCAGCGAGCCGTCCGCGTGCCGCATCCGCAACAGGTCGAACGGCACCGCCTGTTCCAGCACCCTGTCGAGCACCCCGACCTCACGCAGCGCCTTGAGAGCGTTGCCGTGCACGGTGATGCCGTGCCCGACACCGATCCACTGCGGGGATATCTCAACGAGGTCGACGTCGACGCCGCGCCGGGCGAGGGCCAGCGACAGCACGCTGCCGGTGACGCCGCCACCGACGACGAGCACCTTGGAGACGGCCATGGGCGATCCTTAGAAGTCGGTTGAACGGAAAGCCGGAGCGAAGTGCTCCGCGGCCGGCGGTGCGGCGAAGCAGAGTCCGGCCTCGGCGGTCGGCCCGGCATACTCGACGATCACACGTACTCCTCGGGATCCGGGGTGGTCGAAGGCCTGGCCACGACCCTCCCCGGGCGGTCGAGGAGACGTCAACGGATGCAGTCATCGCCAAGCGGCACAGCATCCATCCGGCAGCGTGATAGGCCCTGCGGACCCGGGCTCACCACGGCCGCACCGCCGGTGATGCCTGGCATCGCGGATGGGTATTTCCGCCACCCCGCCGGGCCTGCCTAGCCTGCGGACAACCGCACCTTCCGCAGGGAGCAACCGTGTCCGACGCTTTGCCCACCCACGCCGGCCCGTTCGCGCTCGGCACCTTCGCCGCGTCCACCGGCGGCCCCTTCCCCGGCCTGGTGACCGGCCGGAGAGTCCGCGACCTGTCCGACCGCTGGGGGACCGTCCGTGCCGTGACCGAGACCTGGGACGCCTCCCTGGCCCGGCTGACCGGCCTCGCCCACGACCCCGGCGGCACCTGGCACGAGCTCGGGGCCCTGCGGATCCTCGCCCCCATCGAGCCCGGCCAGATCCTGCAGAGCGGCGCCAACTACCGCCGCCATGTGGTCGATCTCGTCGCGGCCGAACGGGAGAGCGTGCACGGCGCGACACCGCTGGAGGCCCGGGCCGACGCGATACGCATGATGGACGAACGGGCGCGCAGCGGCGTCCCGTACATCTTCCTCGGCAGCCCCCGCGCCATCTGCGCCCCCTACGACGACGTGATGCTGCCCTCGCTGGGCGAGCAGCACGACTGGGAGCTCGAACTCGCCCTGGTCATCGGCCGCGAGGGCCGGCACATCCATCGCGAGGACGCGATGTCGTACGTCGCCGGCTACACGATCTGCAACGACATCACCACCCGCGACCGGCTCTACCGGCCCGACCTGAAGGCCATCGGCACCGACTGGTTCACCGCCAAGAACGCCGACACCTTCCTCCCCACCGGCCCTTTCCTGGTCCCCGCCGCCTTTGTCCCGGACCCCTCCGATGTGCGGATCACCCTGCGGCACAACGGGGTCGTCCGACAGGACGAGTCGACCAAGGACATGATCTTCGACATTGCGAGGCTGATCGAGTACGCCTCCTCCACCACCACCCTGCGCCCCGGCGACCTGCTGCTCACCGGCTCCCCGGCCGGCAACGGCGCGCACTGGGGGACCTTCCTGGCGCCCGGCGACGTCATGGAGGCGGAGATCACCGGGCTCGGTACCCAGCGCAACGCCTGCGTCGCCGACCCGCACACCCTGTGAGGAGCACCGTGACCTTCCAACCCATCACCCATCTGCGCCATGTCGATCTGGCGGTGCCGGACTTCGACAAGCAGCGGGCCTTCTACGGCGCAACCTGGGGCCTGGCCGAGATCGGCGGCGACAACGGCATCGCCCTCTTCGCCGCCGAGGGCAGCCCCGAGCAGTACGTCGTGCGGATCCGGCGCGACCGGCGCAAGCGCATGGATCTCGTCGCCTTCGGCGCGGCGAACGCCGCCGACGTCGACGAACTCGCCACCCGGCTCACGGCTGCCGACGTGCCCGTCGTTTCCGAGCCGGGCGCGATGGACACCCCCGGCGGCGGCTACGGCTTCCGCTTCTTCGACCCCGACGGCCGCGTTGTCGAGGTCTCGGCGGGCGTCGGGACCCGTGCGCACCGCAAGATCGAGGAGCGCGAGGCCATCCCGGTGCGGCTCTCGCACTGCGTGGTGAACTCCCGGAACCCGGAGCGGCTGCGCGCCTTCTACGAGCGGCACCTGGGCTTCCGGCTCTCCGACACCCTGTACAGCGAGCACATGGGCGAGCTCATGTACTTCATGCGCTGCAGCCCCGTCCACCACAGCTTCGCCATCGCCCGCGGCCCCCATGTCTCCCTGCACCACGCCTCGTTCGAGATGCGCGGCGTCGAGGAGTACATGCGCGGCACGGGGCGGGCCCTGCGCGCCGGCACCCGGATGACCTGGGGCCCCGGCCGGCACACCGCCGGCGACAACACCTTCTCGTACTTCCACGACCCGCACGGCAACACCGTGGAGTACACCACCGAACTCGCGATCCTCGACGAGGACACCTGGCACCCCGGTCTGCACGACGTGGACGACCCGATCACCCAGGACCAGTGGGGCACGGCCGACCCGATGAGCGAACTGGTCGCCAAGGAGCAGTTCAACGACCCGGACGTGCTGTTCAGCGCGCCACCGGTCTGACCGGAAGGACACCACTCCCCATGGCCTTCAAGCCGCGTCGCGTTGTCACCGGCCACGACGAGGCAGGCGTCTCCGTCTTCCTGTCGGACGGTGCGCCCCCGGTGGTCCGTACCGCTCCCGACGGGGCGCTGTTCTACGAGATGTGGTCAACGGCGGCCATGCCGGCGCCGGTCGCCGCCGCCGAGCCCGACCCGACGCGGATCTCCCTGACGGTCCCGCCGGAGCCAGGCGGCACCAAGATACGCATCAACGAGTTCCCCCCCGGCGTGGTCTCGCCCACGCACCGTACGCAGTCCGTGGACTACGGCATCGTCCTGGACGGCGAGGTCGTGCTCGTCCTGGACGACACCGAGACGGTGCTGCGCGCGGGCGACGTGGTCGTCCAGCGGGGCACCGACCACCGCTGGGAGAACCGCTCCGGGGCGGCGGCCCGCATGGTCTTCGTCCTCGTGGACGGGGAGTTCACCGACTCGCTGGTCGAGACCCTCGGCAAGGACGTCCTCGGCTCACTGCTGCACGACCCCACGCACCCCTGACACCCTCTCTTTCGATGGAAGGCACCCGCCGTGCGTACGACTCTGAAGAACGCCGTACCGAAGGAACAGGTCACCGCCGGCCTCAGCGTGGTCCGCGAGACCGTCACCGGCGTCATCGCCGACATCCGCGAGCGCGGTGACGCGGCGGTCCGCGAGTACTCCGAGCGCTTCGACAAGTGGTCCCCGGGAGCCTTCCGGCTCTCACCCGAGCAGACCGAGAAGATCGTCAACGAGGTGCCGCAGCAGGTCATCGACGACATCAGGTTCGTCCAGGACCAGGTCCGCAACTTCGCGGAGCACCAACTCGCCTCCATGGGCGAGTTCGAGATCGAGACCCTGCCCGGCGTGAGGCTCGGCCAGAAGCACATCCCCGTCCAGGCCGTCGGCGCCTACATCCCCGGCGGTCGCTACCCGCTGACCGCCTCCGCGCATATGACGATCGTGACCGCCAAGACCGCCGGGGTGCCACGGGTCGTGGCCTGCACGCCGCCGATCCGTGGTGAGATCCCGTCCGCGACCGTGGCCGCCGCGCATCTCGCCGGCGCGGATGAGATCTGGCTGCTCGGCGGCGTCCAGGCGGTCGCCTCGATGGCTATTGGCACCGACACGATGAAGCCGGTCAACCTGATAGCCGGCCCCGGCAACGGCTACGTGGCCGAGGCCAAGCGCCAGCTCTTCGGCCAGATCGGCATCGACCTGTCCGCCGGGCCGACGGAGATCCTGGTCCTCGCCGACGCCGACGCCGACCCGTACACCGCCGCTGTCGACCTGCTCAGCCAGGCCGAGCACGGCCCGGACTCCCCGGCGATCCTCATCACGACGTCGGAGGCCCTCGCCCGCAAGGTCATCGCGCACGTCGAGGCGATCCTGCCGGACATGCCCACCAAGGACTTCGCCGGGCCCGCCTGGCGCGACCACGGCCAGGTCATCGTCGTCGACGGCATCGACGAACTGTACGAACTGGCCGATGAGTTCGCCTCGGAGCACGTCGAGGTGCTCACCGCCGCGCCGCGCCTCGCGCTGGAGCGCATGACCCAGTACGGCGCGCTCTTCCTGGGGGAGGGTACGTGTGTCAGTTACGGTGACAAGGTCATCGGCACCAACCACGTGCTGCCCACGCGTGGTGCGGCCCGGTACACCGGCGGCCTGTGGGTCGGCAAGTACCTCAAGACTGTGACGTACCAGGAGGTCACCGAGCCGGACTCCAGCGTACTGCTCGGCCGGCTGTGCGGCCGCGCCGCCCGCGTGGAGCTCTTCGAGGGCCACGCCCGCTCCGGCGACCTGCGCGCCGCCAAGTTCGGCGGCGACGCGCTGCCCTGGGCCACCGAGGGCTCCGGCTACGAGGGGACCGGCGTGTGAAGCACCCCGCCGACCCGTTGCCCGCCACCACCCTTCTGACGAAGTGCTTCGCGCCTTTTCTTTCCGGCCGCACCGCGCTGGTCACCGGCGGTGGCGGCCCCCTCGGCCGGGCGTTCTCCGCCGCCCTGGCCGGGGCCGGTGCCCGGGTCGTGCTCGTCGGCCGCAACGCCGAGGCGCTGGCCTCCGGCGCCTCGCTGGTCGAGGAGGCCGGCGGCACGGCGCGTACCGCCCGCTGCGATGTCTCCGACCCCGCCTCGGTGGCCGCTCTCGCGGCCGAGCTGGCCGGCGAGGACATCTCGGTCCTGGTCAACAACGCCGGCGTCGCCGGTCCCGTGAAGCCGCTCGTCGACATCGAACCGGGCGAGTGGGACGACGTCTTCGCCGCGAACGTACGGGGCGTCTACCTGGTCTGCCGGGCCTTCCTGCCTGCCATGATCACGGCAGGGCGGGGCGACATCGTCAACGTCGCCTCGGTCAGCGGCAAGCGCCCGCTTCTCAACCGGACGCCGTACACCGCCTCCAAGATGGCCCTGATCGGCCTCACCCGGACGCTGGCCGGCGAGGTCGGACCGCTCGGCATCTCCGTCAACACGCTCTCCCCGGGCCCGGTGCGGGGCCCGCGCATGGCCCGCAACTTCCGCCTCGAAGCCGAACTCACCGGCTCCACGGTCGAGGGGGCCGAGCGGGCCTTCGCCTCGCGCTCCGCGCTGGGGAGGCTGGTGGAGCAGCCCGAGGTCGCCCAGGCGCTGCTGGCCGTGCTGGCCATGCCCGGCTTGTGCGGTGCAGACATCGACCTGTCGGCGGGCATGATCGCGCCGGCCTGACGGGTGGACGGCGGCCAGGGTTCTTCCCCCCACCTCCCTTCACGAAACCGGGGCTCCGCCCGGACCCGCTGGGGGCTCCGCCCCCAGACACCCGGTCGCACCGGGATGTGGGAGAACGTTCCGCAAGGCGGAACGGGCTGGCACAACCGGCGCACCGGGCCGCACCGGACAACGAAACGCGTCCCGGGTCCAGGGGCGGCGCCCCTGGTTTTCGGGCACGGGCGGGTGGGAGAACGCCCCTACCCCGCCGCGCGGCGCTCCAGCGCGCCGGCCAGCAGGTTGAGCGCCGCCACCACCCGGCCCCGGTCCGGTCCGAGCCCGGCCAGCAGGTCGGCCTCGACGGCGAGCTGACGGGGGAACATCGCGTCGACCGCCTCCGCCCCCGCCTCCGTGATCGTGACGAGGGCGGCCCGGCGGTCCGCGGGATTGGGCCGGCGCTCGATGAAGCCCCGCTTCTCGAGCTTGGCCAGCGTCTTGCTGATCGCGGCCCGTGAGCATCGCATCCGGTCGGCGATCCGCCGGGCGATGAGCGGCTCGTCGTTGTGCCGCAGCTGCACCAGGACGTCCAGTTCGGGCGCCGTGACCGGCGCGGCGTCATACAGCGGCTCCAGCGCGGCCTCGTACAGCCACTGGATGCGTTTTACGGGGCCGATGACATCCATCGGCGAGATGTCGAGCTCCGGCCGCGCGGCGGCCCATTGCTCGCGCGGTGTGTGCACGGTGAAAGGGAGGGGAGGGGAGATGCGGCTCATCACTCCGACTTTTGTCAACTGGTAGACTATTAGATACTCTTCTTCCATGGTAGCCGCTCAGACCACGACCGAAGGCTGCCTGTTCGTCACGCTGGCGGGAATCGGGATGGTCTTCCCGGCCAGCATGAGTCTGGGCCAGACCCTGGGCCGGCACGCCCCCGGTACGGGGTCGGCCTTGCTGGGCGGTACGCAGTTCCTGCTCGGGGCGCTCGCCTCGCCGCTGGTGGGGCTGTTCGGCACGAGCAGTGCGACGCCGATGGCGGTCATCATGCTCGGCGCGCTGGCCTGCGCCGCCCTGTCGCTGACGCTGCTGGCCCGCCCTTGGCACGGGCACGGCGAATTCCGCGGAACCGCCCCCTCTGTTGCGGCCGCGTGAATTCCCGGCGGCCGAGGTGGCCGGCGGGAATAGCCGGCCGCCATGCTTCCGCTGACCGCAACAAGCCCAGCCCGAACCGACCACCCCCCGGGAGCCAACCGCATGTCCCGTAGCGCCGTCACCTCCACCGCCGTGCACCCGCTGCTCGCCGAGCGCTGGAGCCCGCGCTCCTTCGACCCCTCTCACGAGGTCACGGCCGAACAGCTGACCGCCCTGCTGGAGGCGGCCCGCTGGGCCGCGTCCGCGTTCAACGGACAGCCCTGGCGGTTCATCGTCGGCCGTCGCGGCGACGAGGCCCACAAGGTTCTCTTCGACTCGCTGCTGGGCTTCAACCAGCGTTGGGCAGGCACCGCCTCCGTGCTCGTCGCCGCTGTCGCCGCCGAAGTCAAGGAGGACGGTTCGCCGCACTCCACCGCCGCCTACGAAACCGGACTCGCTGTCGCACAACTGACCACCCAGGCGCACGCCGAGGGTCTGCACGCCCACCAGATGTCCGGGTTCGACGGCGACCGGCTGCGCGCGGCCGTGGGGATCCCCGAGGGTTTCCGGCCCATCGCCGTGATCGCCGTCGGCGCGCCCGCTGCCGCGGATCTGCTGGCCGACGAGAAACTCCGGGCCCGCGAGAGCGCCCCGCGAGAGCGCCGCGCCCTCGCCGAGACCTTCTTCGCCGCTTCCTGGGGGACCCCGGCGGAGTTGGTCTCAGCCGCGGGGGCGGGCTGACACCGGCTTGAGCAGCGAGCCGATGTCGAGGCTGAAGGTCGGGCGCGGGACGATTGGGTACGGCGTCGGCAGCCCGTAACCGGGTCCTGGGTACGGATTCCAGGTGGGCGGGTACGCCCTGTTCAGGCAGGAGTTCCCGTCCGCGCCGTATGTGCACCTGATGCCGGGGGGGAGCGCGGGGGAGCCGCCGCCGGAGCTGCTGAGCGCGCCCACGACGATCAGGACCAATGCCACCGCGGCGACGGCCACGGTCAGGTAGAGGTACTTCCTCTTCTCGGCCGCCGCCTCCTCGTCGCTCACCGGCGTGATGCCCACGGACGCGGGCTCCCGGCTACCGGGCTCCGGCTCCGGCCCCCCGGCCGGCACCGGCCGGCCGAGGTCCACGCCGAGTGCGGCGAGCCGGGCCCGCAGCGGCGCGAGCCCGGCCGGCGTCGCGAGCGCGTCGCGCACCAGCTCATCGAGGGCGCGCCCGGTCAGCCCGGGGCACTCCAGCTCGCTCTCCCCGCCCCACGCCGGACGCCAGTGGGCCCGGCCCGCCCCTACCAGGTGCTGCCCCACCAGCGCGCGGAGCGCCCCGTGCAGGTCACCGTCCCCCTCCGGCTCTTCGCCGAACTCCCGTGCCAGGGGGCCCGCGTGGCCGTCCCCCAGCAGCTCCAGGACGGTACCCAGAGTCGGCTGTCCCCCTTCGGTGGTACGCCGCGCGGCGCGCAGCAGGGCCGCGGCCCGCTCCTGCGCCGGGCGCCCGGCGGCCTGTTCGGCCCACTCCTGCCACGGCAGGCTCCGTGCGCCGGGCGGCAGGCCCCGTACCCGTCGTACGATCCGGCCGAGGTCCGCCGGCAGCAGCGCCGCCGCCGCAGTGCCGTCGTCCCGAGCGGAATCCGTGTCGAGGGCGGCCAGCCGGGCCAGCCGGACGGCCAGCGGGGGGTGGGAGTCGTAGCGGCCGGGCTTCTCGCCGAAGCGGGCGGCCGGGATCCGGAGCACATCCGTGTCCGCCTCCTCCAACAGCGACCGGAAGGCCAGGAACGGGTTGTCGGGGCGCAGTGCGGCGTCCTCCGCCGGCTCCAGCCACTCCTGGCTGAACCGGCGCCAGGCGATATCGGTTCCGAGCGCCGTCCGCAGCGCGAGGGCGGTCACCTCGCGCCCGGTGATCCCGGCCGCGGTGTCGTCCGCCTCCAGTTCCTGACGGCGGCGGACGGCGAAGGTCAGCCGGTGGAACAGCCACCGGTACGGCCGCAGCGGAACCGCCAGCAGATAGCCGAGGCTAATTCCTCCGTGTCTTCCCGGCACCGGGCGCAGCCGTTCAAAGGTGATCTCCATCGCCGAGGCGACCCGGTAGGCGACGCCGCCGAAACGGGTGTGCCGCCCGGCATAGTGGCCGAACTCGTGCGCCAGCACCGCCCTCAGCTGAGCCCGCGTCAGGGTCATCGTCAGCGGCAGCCCCAGATACAGCCGCCGCTCGCCGGGAAGCAGCCCCAGCAGCCATCCTTCCTCGGACACCGCGGCGTTCGCCTCGGCGGTCAGCAGCAGTAGATCCGGCGGGCTGACGCCCACCCGGCCGGCCACCTCTGTGACCGTCTGCCACAGCTCCGGCGCTGTCCTGCGGGTGACCCGGGCGGTGTGCTCGCCGACCGGAGTGGGGCGGCTCACCGCCGTCAGACCGTGCCCGATGGCGTACAGCAGCGGAACGCTTCCCACGATCACCATGAAGGTGCTGCCCGCGCTGTTGGTGCTGCCCGATCCGCCGTTGACCTGAGCCCAGAGCGCCAGCAGCAGCAATGCCACGTCGAACAGGCCCACCAGGATGACCAGGACGTAGAAGCTGGCCAGCAGCGCGAGGGCCAGCGCGGTCCGCAGCGCCTGGATCACCGTTCCTCCCCGGCTGCGGCGCCGGGCCGC
>NZ_SUMC01000056.1 GCF_005047355.1 Actinacidiphila oryziradicis | reverse complement strand
CTTGCAGACCATGGCCCAGAATGCGGCACTGACAGTTTTCGCAGATCGGCGCCAGCCTTTGGGCCGCGCACTCAAGACTGTCAAAGGTGTGCACCCCTCCGGCGGTGCGCACCTCGAACGTCATCTCGTAGTCGTTGCCGTGGTGGCGCGGCGGCGTCCGGGTTCGCTGACGACGCGATGCCGGTGCTTCTGGACGGTGAACCAGCAGTAGCCGTGCATCGGCCGGTGACCGGACCGGTCTCCTTCCAGCGTCGCCTCGAGGCGGTTGCCCCGGCGTCGTAGGAGGTTCCCCGGCCAGCTATGGGAGCTGTTGGTCGGGGTGTTCAGCAGCAGACCGCCGTCGGCGAGCTCCTCCAACCCAGGGCACGGGCAGCCGGGGTACGGCGAAGGTGGACAGCACCCGGTCGTACGGTCGTCCGTCGGCCTCGAAGCCGCCGGTGGCATCGGCGGTGAGGACGTGGGCGTCCAGCCCGAGGGATACGAGCCGTACGGCTGCGGCGTCGGCCAGATCCCGGTCCGACTCCACCGTGGTCACCGATCCGTCAGGACCGAGGATGTGCTTGGCCAGGGCCGACGCGATGCCAGCTCCGGTACCCAGGTCCAGGTAGCGGAGCCCTCGGCGCAACCTCAGCCTCCCCACCGTGCGGACAGTCATCGACATGACGCTGCTCATACCGGTGATCGCGCCGCCGGTGACGATGCCCCACCGTTGCCCTGACAGCGGCTCGCCATCGTGCTGGACCAGGACCGAGACGCCACTGTGGATCAACTCCAGCCACTCGGCCAGGTCTTCCGGGTGGGCGCGGTGTGGCAGCTGCCACTTCCCGGGCTCTGCTCCGGGTTCGTTGCGGCGTACGTACGCGCGCGGGAACAGCACCTCCCGTCGTACGCCGAGCAGCGCCTCGCGGAGCGCCGGATCGTGAAGGTCGCCGTCGGCTTCGAGCCGGGCCACCATGGCCCGCCGGGGAATGGCGGTCTCGGAGTTGGCAGGCCCCGCAGGAGGAGCCCCACTGGGGCGGGGCGTGGGAAGCGAGCGGTACACGGGGAGACCTCCAGCGGGTGACGGCGAACGAGGGCGTAAGTCCGGGCGCGGTATCAGCTCAGGGATCAGCTCCTCTTCCCGGAGGTGTGCCGATCGGAGGCGCGGGGCGGGGATGTCATCGGTGCGCGGTCACCACCAGCCGGGCCAGGGTGTGCTGGGCTCGCGCGACCTCCACCGCATCGTCGTTGCCGGCCGCCCACTGAAGGTCGTCGACAGCGGCTAGCGCGGTGAACGCGGGCAGCGCCCGCATCTCGGCCTCGGCGAAGGCGCGGCCGTAGCCGGACAGGCACGCGACCTCAAGGTCTGGGCGCTTTGCCCAGGTGTAGGCGGCGAGCCAGACGAAGTCGTCGATGGCGACCCCGATCCCGGTGCGCTTTGTGTCGGCAGACGCCGTGTCCCGCGCAGGTCGTGTCGCTTTACACGAGGCCGAAGCTCTTCGTGTGTGTCGCATTGCGGCACTCCGTCGTGTCCCTTTTCCTGCACGACTGCGTGACCGAGATCACACCTGCGCGGGGTGGGTGTGTCAGCTGGAACGATAGGTAAACGTAGGGCTCCGGGCACAGGGGTCCTTCCATGGAGCGGGCGGTAGGAGAGGATCGGCTGTTCACGGACGAGAACGGTGGACTGGTACGTCGGCCATGTCCGCACCGCGGTGCAGCACGTCGCGGAGCATGGCGGGGGTCAGTGTGCGGGTCGACATATTGCGTTGGCTCGGGTGATAGCCGCCGATCAGGTGCAATACCCGTTCACTTCGGGCATCGGTGAGCTGCGCGTGTGCTCCGTGTCCGAAGGCTGGGCGCGGACGGGGCACCTGCCACCCTGTGTTGGTGAGTACCGGGAGCAGCGCCTGCCAGGCGAAGCCGCCGAGCACCAGGATCGCGCGCAAGGTCGGGCGCAGGAGTTCCAGCTCCCGGGCGAGCCATGGCCGGCAGGTGTCGCGTTCGGTGGTGGTGGGGCGGTTGTCGGGCGGTGCGCAGTGCACCGGAACCGTGATCCGGACGCCGAACAGCTTCATCCCGTCGTTGCGGTGCGTGGCCACGGGCTGGGAGGCGAGGCCGAGGTCGTACAGGGCGGCATAGAGTGCATCGCCGGAGGGGTCACCGGTGAAGATGCGTCCGGTGCGATTGCCGCCGTGCGCGGCCGGAGCCAGTCCGGTGATCGCCAGCGGTGCGTCCGGCGGGCCGAAGCCGGGCACGGGCCTGGCCCAGTACTCCCAGTCCTGGAAGGCCCTGCGCTTGACGCGTGCGGCCTCCTCCCTCCAGGCCACCAACCGTGGGCAGGCCCGGCAGGTGCTCACCGTCTGGTCCAGTTCGCGCATGGAATCCAGTCGGGGAGCCGTCACCAAGGGGAAGCTGCGGGTCTGCGGCGTTGGGTGGCTGCCGTGCATGCTCATGCTCCTCCTCGCGCCGTCTGTCGAACGGTCGCGGTGACGGTCCCGGCCGGCGGCCGCCCACGGTTGCGGGCCGGGCTGACCGATCGATCTGGAAGGTGCCCGTCATGGCCGAGCAGATCACCTGGCGCCGAGTCTACGAGGAGACCTCGCGCAAAGACGGCACGCGTTGAAGGGTCTTCGACCGGGCCCTGCACGCAAACGCCGACGCCGGTGGCTGCTGGTCGACGCCGCAGGACGTCAGCGATTCGGGCGCGGTGTGGGCGTGTGTGCCGCCGCGAGGCGTTCGCGCACTGTCTGAGCGATATGTGCGCCGTCGATGCCGGCCTGGGCGAGCAACTCGGCCGGTGTCCCCGAGGTCGGCATCACCCGCACGGCGAGCGTGACGATCCGTGGCCGCGAGGTGTGGTCGGCGAAGACCTCGAGCACGGCGTTCCCGATCCCGCCCTCGGCGTGATGGTCCTCGACGGTGACGATCAAGCCCGTCGCCTCGGCTGCCTCGATCAAGGTGCGCTCATCGATCGGCTTGACCGAGTACAGGTCGACGACGCGAGCGGCCACTTTCTCGGCAGCCAGCTCGTCGGCGGCGGCCAACGCCTCGTGAAGCGTGATTCCCGCCGCGACGAGGGTGACCTGATCGCGGTCGGAGGAGCGGACGACCCGAGAGCCGCCGATCTCGAACTCCTCGTCGGCCGCGTAGAGCACCGGCGTCGCCGCGCGCGTAGTTCGCAGGTAGGAGATGCCGGGCTGCGCGGCCATCGCCTGAACGAGCTTCGCGGTCTGGTTCGCGCAGCACGGATACAGGACGGTGCTGCCGTGCACCGCCCGCAGCGCAGCGATGTCCTCAAGGCCCATCTGCGAGGGCCCGTCCTCGCCGATCGAGACGCCGCAGTGCGAGCCGACCAGGCGGATGTCGGCACGGCTGACCGCCGCCATCCGGATGAAGTCGTAAGCACGCGACAGGAACGCCGCGAACGTGGCCGCGAACGGCACCCAGCCGCGCACCTGGAAGCCGACGGCCGTTGCGACCAGCTGCTGCTCGGCGATGTACATCTCGAAGTACCGCTCGGGATGCGCGTCGGCGAACAGTTCGGTGTAGGTCGAGTTGCCGACCTCGCCGTCGAGCGCGACGATTCGGTCGTTCGAGGCGGCCAGAGTGGCCAGTGCCTCACCGAAACCCCTTCGGGTCGCCACCTGATCGCCCACCTTCCAGCTCGCCGCGGGCGCTTGGTGGGTCTCGAACCGGTGTGGCTGCGCGTCGCCGGCGGGAACGCTCGCGCGCACCGTCAGCTCCCGCAGCCCACCGAGCTCGCGGATCGCCGCCTTGGGATCGGCCAGTGGTTTGCCGTGAAAGCCGTTGCGGTTCTCGACCGCGCTGACGCCCTTGCCCTTGACGGTGCGCGCGATGATCGCGACCGGTCGGCCGTCGCCCGCTAGCGCCTGCTCGTAGGCGCGGTCGATCTCCCCGACATCGTGGCCGTCGATCTCGATCGCCCGCCAGCCGAACGCCTGCGCTCTGCGTACGTAGGTGTCTGTGTCCCAGCCCAGCATCGTCTCGCCTCGCTGGCCGAGGCGGTTCACGTCGATGATCGCGATGAGGTTGTCCAGCTGTTCATGGCCGGCGTGGTCGAAGGCTTCCCAGATCGAACCTTCCGCCATCTCGCTGTCGCCGCACAGCACCCACACCCGGTAGGGCACCCGGTCCAGGCGCTTGCCCGCGAGCGCGAGGCCGACGCCGCAGGGCAGTCCCTGGCCGAGCGATCCGGTGGCCACGTCGACCCAGGGAATGCCGGGCGTCGGATGGCCTTCGAGCCGGCTCCCGAGCTTGCGGAACGACAGCAGTTCGGTGTCCGAGATCGCTCCCGCGGCCTTGTACAGCGCGTAGAGCAGCGGCGAGGCGTGCCCCTTGGAGAAGATCAGGTGGTCGTTCAGCGGCTCCGTCGGCTGGTCGAAGTCGTAGCGCAGGTACTTGGCGAGCAGCACCGCCATCAGGTCGGCGGCCGACATCGACGACGTCGGATGGCCGGAACCCGCCGCGGCTGCCGCACGGATCGAGTCGACACGCAACTGCTGACCGAGCTCGCGCCACCGCTGGAACTCACCGTTCACCGCAGCCGCCTCCTTCACCTCACGGGATGTCACGCGACCTCGCGCCGCGAGAGGCCACAAGGACGCGGCCTTCAACTGGCCGCAAGCGGCTCGCCGGCCTCCGTGGGTGACAAGTCGCCCACGGCTGGGAACTGGTCGGCGCGCCGGCCGCTGGCTCGATGCTAAGGCGGCGACGCCTTCACCTCCGGGAGCGGATCGCCGGTAGACGAGGCTCAGATCCCGGTAGCGCTCGTCGAGCCGGAACACCGCAGGAGCGTCGCCGTCCGGCGAGGCGAGACGATGCACGCCTGCCTGTCTGCGGGCACAGTTGGGGCGCATGATCACGGTAGCGGAACCGCCGACAAGCGGGTCGGTCAAGTGTTGCGGTGGACCAGCGCGGCGAGGACGTCCCGGTGGTACCGCGAGATCACGTCCAGTTGGATGTCTTTGGGGCACACCGCGGTGCATTCGCCGATCTGCGTGCAGCCGCCGAACCCTTCCGCGTCGTGCTGGTCGATCATGGCGAGCGCGCGTGAGTCCCGCTCGGGCTGGCCCTGCGGGAGCAGACCCAGGTGGGTGATCTTCGCGCCGAGGAACAGCGCCGCCGAGCCGTTGGGACACGCCGCGACGCACGCTCCGCAGCCGATGCAGGTCGCCGCGTCGAACGCCGCGTCGGCATGGGCTTTCGGCACGGGCACGGCGTGCGCGTCGGGTGCGGCGCCGGTCGGGGCGCTGATGAAGCCGCCCGCCTGGATGATCCGGTCGAACGCGCCACGGTCGACGACGAGGTCCTTGACCACCGTGAACGGCTCGGCGCGCCAGGGCTCGACGTCGATCACGTCACCGTCGTTGAAGCTGCGCATGTGCAGTTGGCAGGTCGTGATGAGTGCTTTGGGTCCGTGCGCGATGCCGTTGATGACCAGACCGCACGTGCCGCAGATGCCCTCGCGGCAGTCGCTGTCGAACGCGATCGGGTCTGCGCCCTCCAGCGTGAGCCTTTCGTTCAGCGCATCGAGCATCTCCAGGAACGACATGTCCGGCGATACGTCCTCGACGTGGTACGTGACCATGCTTCCCTTGTGGTGCGTGCCCTTTTGGCGCCATACCCGCACAGTGATGTTCACGTGTAGCTCCGCTGCTTCATCTCGACGTAGTCGTACTCGAGGTGTTCCTTGTGCAGCACGGGGGTGCCGGAGACGCAGAATTCCCAGGCGGCGACGTACGCGAACCGGTCATCGTCGCGTAGTGCCTCGCCCTCTGCGGTCTGGCTCTCGGCCCGGAAGTGGGCTCCGCATGACTCCTCCCGGTGCAAAGCGTCGATGCACATCAGCTCGCCCAGCTCGAAGAAGTCCGCCACTCGCCCGGCACGCTCCAACGCCTGGTTAAGTTCCTCGTTCGTGCCGGTGACCTTGACGCCCTGCCAGAACTCCGACTTGAGGGCGCGCACCCTGTGGAGGGCATGGGTCAGGCCCTCCTTCGTACGCTCCATGCCGCAGTGGTCCCACAGGATGCTGCCGAGCTCCTTGTGGAAGGAGTCCACCGTGCGCTCGCCGTTGATCGACAGCAGGGTGTCGACCCGGTCGCGTACGGCCTGGACCGCTTCCTACGCGGCGGAGTGCGATGCGTCGAGCTTCTCGAAGGGCCCCGCGGCCAGGTAGTCGCGGATCGTGTTGGGAAGGACGAAGTAGCCGTCCGCGAGGCCCTGCATCAGCGCGCTCGCGCCGAGCCGGTTGGCGCCGTGGTCGGAGAAGTTGGCCTCGCCGATGACGAACAGGCCCGCAATCGTGCTCTGCAGGTCGTAGTCGACCCACAAGCCGCCCATCGTGTAGTGCATGGCCGGGTAGATCCGCATCGGCACCCGGTACGGGTCCTCGTCGGTGATCTGCTCGTAGATGTCGAACAGGTTGCCGTACTTCGCCTCGACGGCGGGGCGGCCCGTCCGTTCGATCGCGTCGGTGAGGTCGAGGTAGACGCCGAGCCCGCCCGGACCAACCCCGTGGCCTTGGTCGCATACGTTCTTGGCCGCGCGGGAGGCGACGTCACGCGGTACGAGGTTGCCGAACGAGGGATACCTCCGCTCGAGGTAGTAGTCGCGTTCCTGCT
This sequence comes from Actinacidiphila oryziradicis, assembly GCF_005047355.1. GTDB lineage: Bacteria > Actinomycetota > Actinomycetes > Streptomycetales > Streptomycetaceae > Actinacidiphila > Actinacidiphila oryziradicis. The sequence goes on along the minus strand of NZ_SUMC01000056.1, from coordinate 49,377 downwards.
CCGGGATGTCGCGCGGGTCGCGGTCCTCGCCGCGCTTCTTCGGCACCCAGATCCGGCCGTCGTTGCGCAGCGACTCGCTCATCAGCGTCAGCTTGGACTGGTGTGCGCCGCTGACCGGGATGCAGGTCGGGTGGATCTGTGTGAAGCACGGGTTGGCGAACAGGGCGCCCTTGCGGTGGGCGCGCCATGTCGCGGTGACGTTGCAGCCCATCGCGTTGGTGGACAGGAAGAAGACGTTGCTGTAGCCGCCGGACGCGAGGACGACCGCGTCGGCGAAATGGGTCTCGATCTGTCCCGTCGTCATATCGCGCACGACCACGCCGCGCGCCCTGCCGTCGACGATGATCACGTCGAGCATCTCGTGGCGAGAGTGCACCTGCACGGTGCCGGCTGCGACCTGCCGCTCGAGTGCCTGGTACGCGCCGAGCAGTAGTTGCTGGCCCGTCTGACCGCGGGCGTAGAAGGTACGCGAGACCTGCACGCCTCCGAACGAGCGGTTGTCCAGCAGCCCGCCGTACTCGCGGGCGAACGGAACGCCCTGGGCGACGCATTGGTCGATGATGTCGACGCTGAGCTGGGCGAGGCGGTAGACGTTGGACTCGCGGGAGCGGAAGTCCCCGCCCTTGACGGTGTCGAAGAACAACCGGTGGATGCTGTCACCGTCGTTGCGGTAGTTCTTCGCCGCGTTGATCCCGCCCTGCGCCGCGATACTGTGCGCGCGGCGGGCGCTGTCCTGGTAGCAGAAAGTGGTGACCTGGTAGCCGGCCTCGCCGAGCGTGGCAGCGGCCGAGCTTCCGGCGAGGCCGGTGCCGATGATGATGACGGAGAGCTTGCGGCGGTTCGCCGGGTTGACCAGTTTGGCGTTGAACCTGCGGGCGTCCCAGCGCTCCTCGATCGGGCCCGACGGCGCCTTCTCATCCGCGACCGGATCCCCCACGGTGTAGTAGTCCGCGGGCGGGAGGGTCTCTGCGGTGTTCACGCTAGCCAACCCATCCGAACAGGACCGAGAACGGCACGACCAGGAACCCGATCGTGATCACGAGTGCGACCGCGGCGGCCGCGATGTTGAGATGCAGGCGTCGCCGGACACTGGTGTTGGCGCCCAAGGTGGCAAAGGCGCTCCAGAAGCCGTGCCGCAGGTGGAACCCGAGTGCGATCAGCGCGATCGCGTAGCTGAGGACCACCCACCAGATCCTGAAACCGTTGACGGTCCGATCAAACGGGCTCGGTGAGGCCCCTCCGGGATGGATCGTGTTCGTGGTCAGCTGCAGCAGGTGATAGATGACGAACAGCGCCACGGTCACCCCGCCCCAGCGCATCGTGAACGACGCGTAGGTGCGCTGGACACCGCCACGGCCCCGGGTGCTCTGGTAACGCCAGCCGCCAAGACCCGCGGTCGCCCTACGGGCGCGTCTCCACAGCGTCACCGCCGCATAGATGTGAACCAACACGCTCGCGAGCAGCACCACCCGGATGATCCACAGGGCGCCGGAGTAGGGAAGGAACGGTTCACCCATCGTCCGCAGATAGCGGGCGTAGTCGTCAAAAGCAGCACGGCCGGAGAAGACCTTGAGGTCGCCGTACATGTGGACCAGGAGAAACAGCACCATGACCAAGCCGGAGATCGCTATGGCCGCCTTGAGCGCCACGGTCGAGCGCGAAGCCGGCACTCGGTGGCGAGACGTCGTCAGGGGATGGGCCGTCGTCACCCGCACATGGTTTCAGGCGACGCTGCTCACAGGGCTCGGACACACGAGCCATCTGGGCGATCCACGCCGCGCGGTGGATGCACGCCGGCGACGTGGCCGTGGTGCGGGACGCAGGTCAGGACAGCTTGGCTACCGTCAGCAGGACGGCGGAGTCCTCGAGCGCCTCGAGGCTGTGGCGGGAGTCAGGGACGATGAGCAGGTCCCCCGTGCGGCCCTCCCATGACAGCTCACCTGCCGACAGTCGCACGCGCCCGTGCAAGACCTGCACCGTCGCCTCGCCCGGGTTCTCGTGCTCGGCGAGACTGGCGCCTTCGGTCATGCCGATGACCGTCTGACGCAGAACCTTCTCGTGGCCGCCATAGACGGTGTCCGCGGTGTGACCACCACCCGCGGCGGCTGCCAACTCCAGCTGTTGACGGGCCAGCGCTTCCAGGGAGGTTCTCTGCACCCCACCAGTCTCCCGCTTCGATGAGCCAGGGCAACTCGGGGCGGCCCGGGAGGGCCACGTGACAACGGGCCCCACCGGTGTGGTCCCGCGTCTCCCCGGGGGCGGGGGCTCCCGCGCAGGCCGGTCCGGACCTGCTCGGTAGTCCGCTGTGGGCCGCAGCCCACAGCGGACTACCGCGCCTCACCGACGACCTGCTCGCCACCGCCGGCAGTCTCACGCGCCGACCCAGTGGCCGGACGTTACAGGGACTGCCGGTAGCCGAAGAATTCGTGGTCCTGGTTGTATCCGCCAAAGCCGCTGCCGATGTCGGAGAAGTCGGCGACGAACTCGATCTCCTTGATCCATTTGACCTGTTTGAAGCCGAGTTCGAGCTCGTTGCGCAGCCGTAGCGGCGCGCCGTGGCCGAACGACAGCACCTCGTCGTTCATGTCGTAGGCGAGCATGGCGAGCTCGCTGCGCATGTGTTCGATGGGGTGGGCGTCGTAGTAGGTACCGCCGTCGGAGCCTTCCCCCAGGGAGTAGAACACCACCCATTTGGCCTGCGGGTCGGGCGTGACCAGGTCGAGGATCGTGGCCATGGACACGCCGCCCCATTTGGCGACACCGGACCAGCCCTGGATGCAGAAGTGCTGGGTGATCTGCTCGTGCGCGGACAGTTTCCTCACATCGTCGAGGGACAGCTCGACCGGGTGGGCGACCAGGCCGCCGATGCACAGCCGGTACTCGGCGAAACCGCCTGCCTGCAGGGCCTTGTACTCGGCAGAGTCGGGGTAGCGGCCGTTGTGCCAGAAATAGGGGGAGATGTCTTTCTCGCTGTACTCGCCCGGAGAGACATCGACGTGTTCGAACAGGCGCTGAGCGGGGCCGATAAGGGCGTATCCGACGCGCTGCACGACCCGGGGATGGCGCAGGGTCAGCGGTGTGGCCGCGACCCAGGCGGCGACGACCACCGCCATCCAGCCGAGGAAGATCCACAAGCCGAGCCAGCTGCTGTCGTTGCGGCCGCTGTCGATGTGGTTGAGGTTGACCAGGAGCCCAGTCGTGAAGACCAGGCTCACGTGGACCACGATGAACAGCACGAACCAGGTGAAGACCAGGAAGTGCACAGACCGGGCCGTCTGGATGCTCAGCACCCGGCTGAGCCGCTTGAAGCGGGTCGACAGCGCCGGTGACATCCCCAGCCCGGTGATCAACGCCAGGGGTGCCGCGACGAAGACCGTGACGAAGTAGGCCAGCAGTTGGAGCCCGTTGTACGCCACCCAGCCGTTCTCCCGCGGCCAGTTGAGCGACAAGTACTGGATGGCCACAGAAGCGGCGTTGGGGAAGACGCTCCAGCTGGTGGGGACCAGGCGTTTCCACTGCGGGGTGGCGAACAGCATCACGTAGAACACGAGACCGTTGAGCAGCCACAGCGTGTTCACCCCCAGGTGCCACCACCGGGCCAGACCGATCGAGTGCCGGATCCCCGGGAGGCCGACCCCGCGGGGCAGCCCGATCGAGTCCTGCTTCGCGGTCCACAGCGGGTCAGCGGAGACGGGCTCTTGCATCCGGAACCATTCCCGCCCCGGGGTGCTGTGCCGGGTCCAGTACAGGCGCGGATGATCGGCCAGGATCTGCAGGCCCGACCGCAGGGTGAACAGCATGAAGAACAGGTTGAAAAAGTGCGACCACCGTGCCCATGACGGAACGCCCAGGTAGGCGCCGTCGCGATCCGCGCGCGGATCGATGCCGGGATACTCGGCGATGAACCCCTGCACCGACGGCATGCCCCGCAGTCCCTTCGCCGCGGCGACGCACCCCAGCAAACCCACGAAGCCGATCGGCAGCAGCCACAGCAGGTTGAACCACCTGCTGCCCAAGCGCACCCGCGGAGCGACCCCGCCGGCCGCCGGAATAGAGCCCGCCCAGGTCGCCACGTCGACGACGTCGTCACCTCGCGTCAGGTTCGAGCGGAAACCTCCGGGGGGCTGGGAGGAGGCACCCGACGCGTGCGGCAGCGCACCGTCACCCGTCACGTGCTCGTCATCGGGCATGCCATCGACCTCCCGTCCACTGCAAAGACTGCCCAACCTCACGCCTTTGGACCGGCCGGGAGGCTGCAGTGACCGAGCCGACCGCAAGGGTGGGCGGACCGATCAATCTGACCACCTCCGGCAGATGCCCCGCACGCGCAACACGCAGCATGGCGGCTCGACCACGACACACGGGTGTCGCCGTTTCGCGGTGGTGGCGGTGCCAGCCGCAGTCACCAGGCGTAGACCCGGGTGATGATGTTGCTGCGCACCGCTTCCTCGGGCCCCGGGTGGGTCACCACCACCGTGTTGCCGCTCGGATCGCGGCCCTCGACCCAGACGAACCCCTCAGCCGCCTGGGTGGTGGTGTGGGCGTGCCGAATCTTGAGTACCTGCTCGCAGCGCCGCAGTTCTCCAGCGCTGGGAGCCGTCCAGATCACGCAGTGCACTCCGATGCCGCCGGTCATGTGCTCGGCATACGGGCTCAGGGAGCGCAGATACAGCTGGGAGCCCTCGCCACTGATCAGCAACGCGGCGGTGCCGGTCCGGTGGGAGACCTCCAACCCCAGGAGGTCGCGGTAGAAGCGCACCGGCTCTTCAAGGTCGAACACGTTCAACACGAGTGACGCCAGGCGGTACGCCGAGGCGGCCGCAGTGCCGCTGTCAGCGTCCTGACCCAGCGGCTGGTCGCCGGACGGTGGTGGGGTAGGCGTGGATCCCAAAGGGGGCCTCCTTGTGTGCGCTGCGCTGCGGCGACCCGCCGAGGCGTGCGACCACCGCGACGCCAGTCTGCGGTGCATGCCAGCCGGTCCATCTGCCGGATTCCGGACCACCACGCCCGACTCCGGGGGGCTGTGCGGCAGAGACCTGCAGGCTGTCACGAGTCTCGCATGGCAGACACGTTAAGGGGTGCCGGTCGCGGCCCGGGTGAGTCGCGGCGGTTCGTCGAACGCCGGCTGGCGGGCCCGTGCTGCCTGCCGTGGAGGCCGCCGGCTGGGTGATACCCCGGGACCGCCTCGTATTCGGCCATCCGCGCGGGCCGTCCTGCGAGCCGCCGACGCGGGCCCTGCGGTGAACCTGTTCGGCTGCTACCACGCCAGCCAGCACAACGTCTTCATCGGCCGGTTCCCCCCGGTGATGCTGCGCGTGGTACTCGGCGCGGCCGCCGAGGCGGCCGGGCTGTAGTTCCTGCGTGAGAACGGGCCGTGCCGTGGGTGGTCAGCTCAGGCCGGGGAAGGGGTCGGCCAGGGAGCGCAGCACATGGTCGGGCGCGGCTGCCCGCAGTTCGCCGGCGTGGTAGTGGCCACTGGCGACTCCGATCGCGGTGGCACCGGCTGCGTGGGCGGCTTCGATGTCGTGTGGGGTGTCGCCGACGACGTAGACGTCCTGCTTGCCCAGGTCCCGGCACTGCAGGCGGGCGGCCTTGGCGATCGCGAGGCGGGTGACCTCGGTGCGGTCCGGGGAGTCGGAGCCGTAGGCGCCGAAGACGAAGTAGCGGCCCAGCTTGCCCGGCTCCATCTTGGTGCGGGCAGCGCCTTCCATCGCCCCGGACACCACGCCGAGGATCACCCCAGCCGCTATCAGCCGCCGCAGGGTCTCTTCGACGCCGTCGAGTACCCGGTAGCCGGGCGAGGTCCAGATGTCCTCGGACAGGTGCCACAGGTATTGGCCATACAGCCGCGCCATCTCGTCGGGGCCCGGTCGCGGCCCAGCACCGCCTTGAAGGTCGCGGTGCCGACCTGCGGGTCGGTCTCCCCGGCGGAACTGTGCTCGCCGATGTCGGCCGACACCCCGTGGAGCCGGTCGAAGGCCCACGCCCAACTGCGGGCCCCGGACCCTCCGGTGTGCACCAGGGTCTCGTCGATGTCGAACAGCACCGTGATCGGTCGTGCCATGCCGCTGGTCCTCCTCGCCCGTTCCTCACGGGTGCCGCCACGGTCAGATGGACGTCTTCTCGTCGTGCCCGCCGAACTGCTTGCGCATCGCGGACAGCGTCTTGTCGGCGAACTCATCGAGGTGGCGTGAGGCGAACCGGGAGTACAGGGCCGCGGTCAACACCGGAGCCGGGACGCCCTCGTCGATCGCCGCGATGGTGGTCCACCGGCCCTCCCCGGAGTCCGAGACGCGCCCGGCGAAGTCCTCCAGGTCCGGCGACCGGCGCAGTGCGGCCGCGGTGAGATCCAGCAGCCAGGACCGGACGACGCTGCCCCGCCGCCATACCTCGGCGATCCGGGGGACGTCGAGGTCGTAGCGGTAGTACTCGGGATGCTCCAGTGGCGCGGTCTCCGCGTCGCCGTCCTGCGTGCGGGTGCCGATATCGGCATTGTGGAGAACGTTCAGACCCTCGGCGAGGGCGGCCATCATGCCGTACTCGATCCCGTTGTGCACCATCTTCACGAAGTGACCCGCACCGACGGGGCCGCAGTGCAGGTACCCCTGCTCGCACGGCTCGGCCTGCCCGTCTCGGCCCGGCGTGCGCGCCGCGGCCTGCACCCCCGGTGCCAGCGAGACGAAGAGCGGCTCGACCCGGGCCACCGCGTCCGCGTCCCCGCCGATCACCAGGCAGTACCCCGCATCCAGCCCCCACACCCCGCCGCTGGTTCCGCAGTCCAGCAGCCGGATGCCACGCTCGGCCAGCGTCCGGGCATGCAGCAGATCGTCGCGGTAGTAGGAGTTGCCGCCGTCGATGACGATGTCGCCGGAGTCCAGGGTCGTGGCCAGCTCGTCGATCACGGCGGTCGTGGCCTGCCCGGCGGGCACCATCACCCACACCGCCCGCGGCGCCTTGAGCGCCGCCACCAGTTCCTTGATCGATCCGGCACCGGTCGCACCGTCGGCGACCAGCGCGTCGGCCGCCTTCGGATCACGGTCGTAGACGACGCAACGGTGCCCGTCGCGCATCACCCGGCGCACGAGATTGGCGCCCATCCGGCCCAGGCCGATCATTCCCAGCTGCATGAGATTCTCCTCGTCAGTGGCGCCGAACCGGTGCGGTGCTGCGGGAATGGGCCCTTCGGTCAGCCGCGTTACGCCAGCCAGGGCCGCTGCCAGCGCGGGTGGCCGCGCACCAGCGCATCCGCCTCTGCCGGCCCCCACGACCCCTTCCGGTACGGCAGCACCTGCGTCGGTGCGTCCAGCAGCGGCTGCACGATCCGCCACGTTTCCTCGACACTGTCCTCGCGGGCGAATCGTGGAGCCGTTCGTACAGGCCGCCGTCGCCCTCCGGCACGTCCATCCATCCATAGCCCGTGTAACTGGCAGGGGCGTAGTTGTAGGCGAAGACCGCCCGCACAGCGGGTGCCGCGCAGTTATGCCTCGCGCAGAGCGAAGATCACGGCTTGCTTGGCGGGTTGCGAGCCGTCCGTGCCGACCACGATCGGACCAGTCGGGGCGTGCGCGGGAGTGTCAGTCATCGGGAACCCCTCCAAGGGCATGTCAGCACGGGCACTGCCGAGTTCGCGAGGGCCGGTACGCGCTGGCGTCGTCGGGCGTTGAAGTTGCCGTTCGCCGCGGTCCCAACCAAGCGGGTAGCACCCCTGGCCGACCAGCAAGGGTGCCCAACCCACCGGCATAGACCTGCATTCCTGGGCTCCTCACCGCCTGAGGCGATCCGATCGTCGACGCCTGGACTCGCCGATGGCAACGATGTTGATCAGACGGAAAAGCCGTGGTGAAGGCGAACGACGCGGTGCCTTTGCACAGCGAATTCCTCGCGCTCTTGCGCGGGGGGTGAGCCGGATGCCGATGTGGTACTCCTGGACCAGCATCCAGCCAAGGAGGCCAGCGCCGATCGTCCAAGCGACTCCGGCGGCCGACAGCGCCAGGGCGAGGGTTACGCTCACGGCCGTGCCGTTTCCAGAAGTTCGAAGGCGAGACCAAAAGCCACAACGGAAGTCTGATCGGTGGTCGAACGCAGAGTGATCAAGCTTCACCAAGCGCTCACCCGGCTTGGGGGTAGCCGGAGAATTCCTCTGTGCGAATATTGTCGTCGTCGACTCCCGCGGCGTTCAGTGTTTCACGTAGCGCGGTGACCATCCCCGGTGGACCATCAACGTAGTAGATCGGGAGCGTGAGATCGTCAATATATTTCAGGAGCATCGCCTTGGTGATGAACCCGGTCTCTCCGTGCCACTCACGACGTGATTTCTCCATCTGCGTCATCGTGCCGACGAAAGTGTAGTTCGGGTTTTCCCGCTTCTGCGGCTGCATCAGCTCGTCCAGAAATGGCGCATCTTCCGGGCGCCGACTGGAATCAAAGACCAGGATCCGATGCGGGGCATTGTCGTGGAAAGCCTGAAGGACGATGCTCCTTACGGGCGTAACGCCGATACCGCCAGTGAGGAAGACAGCGGGGACGCGTGTGTTGTTGTGAAGCGTGAAGGAGCCGTACGGAGCGTCCAGCGTGAGTTCCGCGCCTATGTCCATCGTCTGCAACACGCGTTTGAAGGCCGTATCGCGCATCCGTGACGCCAGCATGAGGTGGTCTTCGTAAGGGGCGCTAGCGAAAGAGAAGCCGCGCGTGTTGCCTTCGCCATCGGTCTCGGGCGGGTCGATCAGAGTGTAATCAGCGAATTGGCCCGCCTTGTACGTAAAACCTTCCGGCTTCTCAAACTGAAAAGCCATTGTCCCATCGGCAATATCCTGCCTGCTCGTCAACCTGATCTTCTGGATCGGCATGGGATAATCCTCCCGACCTGTGCTCTTTTCGGACCTCTATGCCACGGCCTCTCGGCGCGTCTGCGGCAAGAGGCCCACGCTACGACGGCATCGTCTGGGCTGGCGCGTCGCGACAGACCGGCGGATCGTGCGGCGGGCCGACGCGCCATCGCAGGCTCGACATGGCGGCGCCGACGCGGGCGATCTGCACGTCCTACGCATCACCGTGCGCAATCGCCTTAGCGAAGATCGTCGGCTTGCTGGTCGCCCGACCGCATAGTCACGCGCGGCCAGTTCGGCCAGGCTGCCGCAGACCAGCCTCTCCCGGCTAAGGTCATCGAGCCAGACACTCCGGCTCCGCTCAGCGCGGACGATGGATTCGTGCGTGCGTCGCTCCTCTCCGCCGCGCGGCCGAGGCTGCGCATACGGTGCGGGTCCGCATGTCTGCCGGGGCATACACCGTCCCGGCGCCGTTACGGGACTGCTGTCCCATCGAGCCGCCGCACCCCACCACCAGGTTGGACTGGGGCGAGCCCATCCGCCACCCGGGGCCACACGCCATCGCAGGACTACCTCCGTGGTCTGCCCCTCGTCCCGGCCGAGGTCAGCTCCGGAGCAGCTCGGCGAGGACTTCGGCTTCACTGATCTCGGGCTGCTTGGTCGCGGTGAGCAGCGTCAGCGTCCGGCCCTTCGCCAGCTCGCGCAGGTGCGCCAGCGCCTGCGCACGCTCCGGGTCGTCCAGTTCGCTGCGGTAGCGACGGCCGAATTCCTCGAAGCGGTCCGGATCGTGGTGGTACCACTTGCGCAGCTGCGTGGACGGCGCGACCTGCTTGCACCACTCGTCCAAGTCGGCCTTGTCCTTGGTCAGCCCTCGCGGCCAGATCCGGTCGACCAGCACTCGCGTGCCGTCCCCCCTTCCCGGCTCCTCGTATGCCCTTCGCACCTGTACCTTGTGCTTCGCTGTCACCAGCGGCCTCCTCACGGTCTTTCTACACGGCGTTCTTCGGCCGTGGGCCCACGCTGCGCTCCCGTCATGCTGGGGCCAGGGGCGTTAACGGGGAGCGGCTACGGCGCTGCGCCGATCACTCAGGGCGCTACTCCCTTCGGGGGCTGCCCTCCGCGGCGAAGGCATGCGCCGCGGTAGATCGACGCTCAAGGTGCCCGGCGGAGAAGACGTCAGGGGCGCGCCACTTGCGGATCTTGCTTGCCTCGATCATCGACACTTCCTTCGCGCGGCCCATCCGCCAAGAGCAGGGCCCAGCGACCGGCAGTCGAACCTGGCCCTTAAGGCGCGTGTTGTACTTCCCAGCCTGCCCCCGCCGGCCCGCAGACACCAGCGCACGCACCCTGCCTGCTCACCGCCGGGTCCCAAGCCGACCATGACCACATTCGTCTCACGCGCCATCCGTCTCCCCTCGTCACCGATGCGTCCGCTCCTTCTACAGAGCGGGAGCCCGGTGTATGACGCATGCCCCGCCCCGCCCCGACGCGTGCGCACCCGGCTGCTCCTGCGCGAGGCGGGGGAGCGTGGGACAGGAGTGCTGGACCCTCTTCAGTTGCTCGCGCACGCGGGACCCTGTGGCCGACGGCGTTCCGACCAGCAGACCGAGCGCGGTGAAGATCTCCTCCATGTAGGCCGCGAACCGCTCCCACTGCTGGGGGCTGATGCGCCACGACGTGACGGCGACCCACTGTTCCTCGGCTTCCGGACTCAACCTCGAGGCCGTCAACGGGCGGTGCCGCCACCAGCAGACTCTCGGCTCAGCGGGCCCGCCTCCTTGTCGCGACCGCTGACCGTGCCGACCTACTCACGGCTGCTTCCCCGGCGCCGATGGCGGCGGTCCGCCGAGAGTGTTCAGGGCGAGCGTGGCGTGTGCGCATAGGCTCCGCCGACGCGCATCTCCGCGGCCACGCAGATCTTCTCCATGATCTCCTCCGGAGTGGCCCCTTTGCGGCGGGCGAGACCGGGTGTGCCCTGTGATGCAGTACGGGCACTGCGTGATGTGGGCAAAGGTGACCGCGATCAGCTGCTTGGTCTCCGGCAGCGCGCCGTCGGCGAAGACCGCGCTAACGAACGCCTCGGACGCTTCGTGGGCACCGGGAGCCGAGTGTTCCCGCCACGCGGTGATCTCCGTCGTCGGATGGTGGAAGGCGTCGGCGTCGGTCATGGGTCATGGGTCACCCGAGGGCGTCGTGCAATCTTGCGTTCCTGGCTGACGGGTCGGGTACGACGTCCCCCTTTCATCGGACCACGGTCGGCAGCGGGCTGCGCCGTGCCCGTGCCCTGCTGTGCGACGTGCGGTTCCTGGCCAGCTATCGCAGGGCTCGCGAACTCGGGATCGCTGCTTCTGGCATGCACGGACGAGGTGTCTCAGCGCGCGTTCAGGGCTGGGCGCGTGGAGTGTGGACGTATGGGGCATGACAGCGAGAGCAGACGGCACGCGGAGGTGTTGTGTCTGCACACCGAAGCTCTGGACTCGTTCGGGCGCCGTGTGCGGGCGGTCGCCGTCAACCAGTGGTCGGTGCGGACACCCTGTACCGGGTGGACGGTCCGCGACCTAGTCAACCACCTCACCGCCGAGCAGCTGTGGGTGCCGGAACTGCTCGCGGGCGCCACGATCAGGCAGATCGGCGGCCGTTTCGACGGCGACGTACTGGGCGCCGACCCGGCCGCGGCATGGACGTCGGCGGCGAGGGCGGCGCACGAGGCGTTCAACGCGCCGGGCGCGATGGCCGGCCGTGTCAACCTCTCCCGCGGTACGACATCGGCGTGGGACTACTGCAGTCAGATGGCGGTGGACGCCACCGTGCACACCTGGGACCTGGCCCGGGCCACGGGGGGCGACACCCATCTCGCACCGGAGCTGGTGGACTTCGCCCTACGCCAGATCGAGCCCCGCTTCGGCGGCTTGGCTGCCAGTGGCCTGTTCGCCCCGCCCGTCCAGGTGCCGGCTGACGCCGACCCGCAGACCAAGCTGCTCGCCAAGCTCGGCCGCCGGTCCATCCCGCAGCACGGGATGGACCCGGAACAGACCGGCGGCGGTTAAGGTCCACGGCCCGATCGCCCGCGGCCGTCACGGAGCACCGGAGGACCGGAGATGATTACCCACCCCGCGTACATCGTCGAACCGTGGTGCCTGCGCGAGGACGACCTGGACTTGGATGTGCTGGCGCAGAGCGAGTCGGTGTTCGCGCTGTCCAACGGCCATATCGGCTGGCGCGGGAATCTAAACGAGGGCGAGCCTCACGGGCTGCCGGGGACATACCTGAACGGCGTGTTCGAGTTCCGTCCTCTGCCGTACATGGAAGCCGGCTACGGATACCCGGAGTCCGGCCAGGTGATCATCAATGTGACCAACGGCAAGGTGATGCGGCTGCTGGTGGACGACGAACCCCTCGACCTGCGCTATGGCCGGCTCCACCGCCACGAGCGGGTGCTGGACTTCCGCGCCGGGGGTCCGAGCTGGTCGCCAATGAGCAGCTTCCGGAACCGGGGGGCGATCCCCGGGTCTCGGCCGCCCTGGACTCGGTCCTGCGGGCCGAGGAGGACATCGCGCAGGGCACCAGGCTTCGGCTGGTGCACCGTACAGCCCGCAGCGGGTTGCGCGTGGCGGCGGCCGCCGACCATCGCATCGCGGGCTCACAGGGCACCACCACCGACACCGAGAGCAGCCAGGATCTCAGCCGGCTCACAGTGACCTCGCTGTTGCGGCCGGGCCAGCGCCTGTGGGTGGAGAAGACTGTCGCCTACGGCTGGTCGGGTGCCAGGTCATTGCCCGCCGTCCGCGACCAGGTCGACGCCGCGCTGGCCGGGGCGGCCAGTACCGGCTGGCAGGGCCTGCTCGCCGAACAGCGCGGGTACCTGGACGCCTTCTGGGCCCGGGCGGATGTCGAGCTGGAGGGCGACACCGAGATCCAGCAGGCCGTCCGGTTCACGCTGTTCCACGTGCTTCAGGCGGCGGCTCGTGCCGAGGAACGGGCCATCCCCGCCAAGGGTCTGACCGGCCCGGGCTACAACGGCCACTGCTTCTGGGACACCGAGACGTATGTGCTGCCGATGCTCACCTACACCGCGCCACACGTGGTGGGGGCGGCGTTGCGCCGGCGGCACACCACGCTGCCCGCCGCGCTGGAGCGGGCCCGCCAGCTCGGCCTGGCCGGGGCCGTGTTTCCCTGGCGGACCGTCGACGGCGACGAGTGCTCCGCCTACTGGCCGGCCGGCACCGCGGCGTTCCACATCAACGCGGACATCGCGGACGCGGTGGTGCGCTACACCGCCGCCACCGGCGACCTGGTCTTCGAACGGGAGGCGGGGCTGGAGCTGCTGGTGCACACCGCCCGGCTGTGGCACTCGCTCGGCCACCACGACCAGAAGGGGCTGTTCCACCTGGACGGCGTCACCGGGCCCGACGAGTACAGCGCGATCGCCGACGACAACGTCTACACCAACGTGATGGCCCAGCAGAACCTGCGCGCGGCCGCCGACGCGGCCGAACGCCACCCGGACCTGGCCGCCTCACTTGGCGTGGACGATGAGGAGAGCGTCGCCTGGCGGGATGCCGCCCAGCGGATCGTGCTGCCGTTCAACGAGGAACTCGGCGTGCACGAGCAGTCCGCCGGCTTCACTTCCCACCAGGTGTGGGACTTCGCCGGTACCCCGCCCGACCGCTACCCGCTGCTGCTGCACTACCCGTACTTCGACCTGTACCGCAAACAGGTGATCAAGCAGGCCGACCGGGTCCTGGCCATGCACCTGCGCGGCGACGCGTTCACCGAGGAGCACAAGGCCCGCAACTTCGCCTACTACGAACCGCTCACCGTGCGGGACTCCTCGCTGTCCGCCGGCAGCCAGGCCGTGATCGCAGCGGAGGTCGGCCGGCTGAACCTGGCATACGACTACCTCGGCGAGGCGTCCCTGATGGACCTCGACAACCTGGAACGCAACACGCGCGACGGCCTCCACATCGCCGCATTGGCAGGGACCTGGACCGCGCTGGTGGCGGGCTTCGGAGGAATGCGACACCACGGAGACACGCTGTCCTTCGCCCCACGACTGCCTGAGCAGATCAGCCGGCTGTCTTTCACCGTGCAGTTCCGCCGGCGCTGCGTGCGTGTGGACATCACCCTCCAACAGGCCACATACACCCTGCTGGAGGGCACTGAACTCGAGATCCACCACCACGGCAGCCCGTTGACGGTGACCAAGGACGCCCCTTGCAGCGGGCCGGTACCCGCCGCACCCGATCTGCCGGAACCACAGCAGCCTCCCGGCCGCGCCCCGGCCCGCCGCGGTCGGGCGGCGGGCCACAGCGAATGAACAGGCGGCATGCCCGGTCGGCCGCGGTTTCCTGTACGCGTCAGGAGCCGGCGCCGCTGGATCCGGCCGGCACCACGACGACGGGCAGGTGTGCGTGGTGCACGACCTCGGTGCTGGTCGACCCGAGCGCGAGGCGCCCCCAGGCGCCCGAACCGCGGCTGCCGACCACCAGCAGGCAGGCATCCTCGCTCGCGTCCAGAAGAACCTGCGCCGGGCGTCCCGCCTCCGTGACGATCTCCACCTCCACGCTGGGGCCGCCAAGCTGCTCCCGCAGTTCGCTGACCGTGTCGGTCACCGCCTGCCGGGCCACATCGTGGAGCTCTTCGTACAGGCTGCCGTCGCCCTCCGGCACGGCCATCCATCCATAGCCCGTGTAGCGAGCAGGGGTGTAGTCGTAGGCGCAGACCGCGCGCAGACCGGTGCCGCGCAACTGTGCTTCGCGCAGGGCGAAGAGCACGGCCTGCCGGGCGTGCGGGGAGCCGTCCGTACCGACCACGATCGGACCGGCCGGGACGTGCGCGGGAGTATCGGTCATCGAATAATCCCTCCAAGGCAGCCGACGGCGGCGGGCCTGTTGGGCAGCAGTCTGATCAGTGTCGGGAAACGGGTACCCCCATCCCTTCCTCCGCTACCGATTCCGACCCCGCAAGGCGGCGCGGCGGATCACATGGCGCTGACCGTCACCGTGTGACTGCCACTGAACCTCATCGGTCCTGCTCGACGTCGGGGGCGAGGGACTGAAGGGGCACCTGATGCGCCCCGCCTCAACCGCCACTCAGACCGCGTTATCGCCGGAGAACAACTGGCCCGCTACCATGCCCACCGGGCTGCGTGGCGTTCGAGGTCATCGCGACCTGTGTCCACCACCACCGCCACTGACCGCCGCGGTGGGCAGCACACTGGCTACTGTCCGTCGGGGGCTACTCGGCATTGTGCAGGACCGATTCGATGGGTACCTGCGGGTCGGCGAGTTTGCTGATGTCAACCTGTTGGCCGGAGCGTACGAGGGCCTGGATCGGTTCGGTGACGTCCCAGATGTTGACGTTCATGCCCGCCAGCACCCGGCCGCGTGCGAGCCAGAACGCGACGAACTCCCGTGCGCCGACATCGCCGCGGAAGACGACCTGGTCGTATCCGCCGGGCTCGGCGTATCCGGCATACTCCATGCCCAGGTCGTACTGGTCTGAGAAGAAGTACGGCACCCGGTCGTAGGCCGCTTCCCGGCCGAGCATCGCCCTGGCGGCGGTCTGTGGCTGGTGCAGCGCGTTGGCCCAGTGCTCCACGCGGATGCGCCGGTCGAGCAGGGGGTGGAAGGCGTTGGCGACATCGCCCGCGGCGTAGACGCCCGGCGTGGAGGTGCCCAGCCGCTCGTCGGTGAGGATGCCGTTGTCGACCTGAAGACCCGCGGCCTGTGCGAGCCCGGTGTTGGGCCTGATGCCGACGCCGACGATGACCGCGTCCGCATCGATGCGGGTGCCGTCGGACAGCCTCACGCCGTCGACGGTACCCGCGCTGCCGGTGAGTTCGGCGACCTGCACGCCGAGACGCAGGTCCACCCCGTGGTCACGGTGCAGGTCCGCGAAGACCTGGGCGACCTCGCGGCCAAGGACACGCAGCAGCGGCAACTCGGCCATCTCCAGCACGGTGACCTCCACACCGGCGGCGCGGGCCGCGGAAGCGGTCTCCAGGCCGATCCAGCCCGCCCCGACGACCGCCACCCGTGAGGCGGAGGAGAAGGCGTCCTTGATCCGGTGTCCTGGACCGTCCGCAGATACAGCACCCCGTCCAGGTTCGCGCCCGGCACCGGCAGTCGGCGCGGTGAGGAGCCGGTGGCCAGCAACAACTCGGCGTACCCGAGGCGGCTGCCGTCCGCGAGCGTCACCTCGTGCGGGGCCGGGTCGAGCGCGGTGACCGCCGTCCCCAGGCGCAGGTCGACGTCGTGCTCGGTGTACCACTGGGGCGGGTGGACGTAGATCTGCTCCCGGGCGTCCTTGCCCATCAGGTAGCCCTTTGATAGCGGCGGCCGCTCATAGGGCCGCTCGCTCTCCTCCCCGATCAGGATCAGCGGCCCGTCGAAGCCCTCCTCGCGCAGCGCCTGCGCGGCCTTGGCCCCGGCCAGACTGGCTCCGACGATCACATACGCGCTGTTATCGGTCATGATGAGTCCCCGGTCTGCGGTGGGCGCGCGGTGCTGAGAGTGCCGGAGAGCTGTTCGGTGAGCTGCTCCCAGCTGGCGTCGAACTTCGCCACGCCGTCGTCCTCGAGGGTCTGGACGAGGTCGTCGTAGTCCACGCCGACCGCCTGCAGCTCGCCGAGTACCCGCCGTGCGTCGTCGTAGTGGGCGCGCACCGAGTCGTCGGGCACCTGCCCGTGGTCGGCGACCGCTCGCAGGGTGGCCTCGGGCATGGTGTTCACCACGTTCGGGGCGACCAGGTCGGTCACGTAGCGTGTGTCGGGGTAGGCGGGGTCCTTGGCGGAGGTGGAGGCCCACAGCAGCCGCTGCGGGCGGGCCCCCGCCTGTTCCAGGGACTTCCAGCGGGGAGAGGAGAGCACCCGCTCGTAGTGCTGGTAGGCGAGCCGGGCGTTGGCGATCGCCATCTTCCCGCGCAGGCCGGCCGCCCGCGCGGTGCCGGTCTTGTCCAGGCGGGCGTCCGCCTCGGAGTCGACCCGGGAGACGAAGAACGAGGCCACCGACGCGATCGTGGACAGGTCCCGGCCCGCCGCGCGGGCACGTTCCATCCCGTCCAGGAACGCCTCCGTCACCTCGTCGTAGCGGGAGAGGGAGAACAGCAGCGTGACGTTGATGCTGATTCTCTCGGCCAGGCACTCGGCGATGGCCGCCAGGCCCTGCCTGGCGGCCGGGATCTTCACGAACAGGTTGGGCCGGTCCACCAGCCACCACAGGGCCCGCGCCTCGGCGACCGTCGCCGCCGTGTCGTGCGCCAGCCGGGGATCGACCTCGATCGATACCCGTCCGTCGACGCCGCTCGTCGCCTCGTTGACCGGGCGCAGCACATCGCACGCCCACCGTACGTCGAACGTCGTCAGGGCCCGCAGTGCCTCGCCCACCTCCACGCCGCGGGCCGCCAGGTCGCGGATCTGGCTGTCGTACGCATCACCGCTCGTGATCGCCTTGGCGAAGATCGTCGGATTGGTGGTCACGCCCACCACCCGGTCCCGCGCGACCAGTTCGGCCAGGCTCCCGGACACCAGCCGCTCCCGGCTCAGATCGTCCAGCCAGATCGACACTCCGGCATCGCTCAGTGCGTTCAAGGGATTCATGACACCGCCGCTCCTCCCGCCGCCAGCCGGAGAGCGCAGTCCCCGTTCTTCCCGCTGCCTGTTCACGGCCCGCGGCAGAGCCTGATGTCGTTCCATCGTCCGCCCGGGGCCCGGCGGCCCGCAAACCGCTGCCCGGGCGGCCCCTCGTGCGGCGCGGGCTCGCGTTTGCGTAGGTACAGTCCCCGGTATGGACGGTGTGCCGGTGGAGTTCCAGATCGAGCCGCTGGAGGATCACGGGTACCTGGCCGCCATCCGCGGCGGTGCGCAGAGGGCCGAGGTCGAGTTTCGGGCCACTCCCGATGTCATGGAGGCGCTGGGCATCCATGATGCCGCCGAACAGTGTGCCGTCCGCGAGACTGCCGCGTTCCTCTGCGACCATCAGCCCGTCATCGATCTTCCGCCGTTGATCGACCTGGAAGACGTCGCCGCGGCCTACGACGACTACATCGAGGAGCTGCGGCGACGGCTGAGGCGCTGACCCGTACGGCCGGGGACGTTTGGCGGGGTCCGTTCACGCCGGACGCGACGAGGCGCGCACCGCAGCGCGGGCAGGCCCGGCCGCACAAACGGCCCGTGCAGTGCGGTTGACGGACGGGCCAAAGGAGTCCACGGGGGCGTGGTATGCCCGGCATCCGGCACGGCTGACATGTCACCGAGGACAGCATGGCCCAGGGCATCGGGTACCACCGCATCTGCGATACGGGGAGCGTCAACCCGGCGACCCACCTGCGTGACACAGCGCCAGCAGCGCGACATCATCATCACGCGCAGGGACCACGTGCTCGACCAGTTCGTCCAGGAGGCGGGCCGGTGCAAGGCCGTGCAGTCGCGCTGCTGCGCGCCGAAGCCGTTCCATGCCAGTGGACAGGTCCTCACCACGCCGCTCGATCAGGCCGTCGGTGTAGAGCAGGAACATGCTGCCCGCGGTGAGCGGTGCCGTGGCCGCTGCCTCCCGGGGCACACCGACGTCCACTCCGAGCGGAAGGCCGTGACCGCCTGCCAGGAACCGGGGCTGAGCGTGCGCGGGGATGAGCAGCGGGGGCGGATGCCCGGCGTTGGCCCAGGTCAGCGATGGCGCGGCAGACGTCGATGGATGCGCCATACCAAGGATGAGCGTGGCCGTGACGTCGGCCTCGTGAAGGTTCTCCAGCGCCTGGTCCAGGCGGCGCACCACCTCGTCCGGCGGGCCGGCACGGTCGAGGACGAGGGCGCGGAGCATGTGCCGCAACTGACTCATCCGGGCAGTGGCCCGCACGTCATGGCCCACCACGTCACCGACGGTGAACGCCAAGGTTCCGTCCGGCAGCACAATCGCGTCATACCAGTCGCCTCCGACCTCCGCATACGTGCGTGCCGGGGCGTAGCGGGCGACGAGACGGAATGGGGGGACGTCGGGCAGGGTGTCCGGCAGCAGGGAGCGCTGCAGGTGCGTTGCGATGTCGCGTTGCTGACCGTACAGACGCGCGTTGTCCACCACGAGCGCGCCTTGATGCGCGATGCTTTCGATCAAGGGGACCTGAGCTTCGGTGAAGGGCCGACGTGCCCTGGTGCGGGCCACGATGATCACCCCGAACGGGCGCCCGCTGACGTCCAGCGGTGCCGCGATCGCGGTATCCGCCTCCAACCGGGCCAACAACTCCAGTTGCGCGCGCTCCAAAGGATCCGCCGCCTGTTCAGGCGACGGCACGTCGGGGATCAGCACTGCGGCGCCTCGGCGCAGGGCCTGGGCCAGCGGCGCGGCAGAGTCCTGCGGCCACGCCGGGAGTAGCTGCGACGATTCTCCCGGACGGGGGCTGTCAGGGCCTGACCCACGCCCCGCTACCACGGCCCGGCGAGCCCCGCCCTCCTCGTCCAGCAGATCGATCACACACCAGTCCGCGAGCCGTTCGACCAGGAGTTCCGCCAGCCGCTGCAGGATCCCCTCCCAGCCCCGGCCCGCCTTGAGAGCATTCGTGACGTCCGCCAGCAGTCTGAGAGGAATAGCCTCGTCCACGGGCCACCTCCGCAAATTCCACGTCGCGCGACCGAGCGCACCAAGGCGACACCGCGCCGCAGAAAGCCAGCGTATCCGGGCACTTCACTGCCGAGGCCGCGTCTCCAGGCTGCGGCAGTTCCCGGGCGACCGCCACACGCCCTCAGCTGCACGACCCGTGCGGCGCCGTACCACCGCGGGCGGCAGGCAGGCGGCGAACGTTACCGAGGGCGGCCGTCTGTTCCCGGAGCCAGGTGATCTCGTCGTGCTGGGCCGCGAGTTGCGAGATGGCGGCGGTCTTGAACTCGGTGAGCTCAGCCACGACTTCGTCCCGCTTGGTGACCCGTTCCTTGAGCTCGGCGACCTGGGCCTTGAGCCGTTCGATCTGCGCGGCCCGTGGGTCGACGATCTCGCCGGCCTGCTGCAGGGCCGTAAGGCGCCGTTCGAACTCCTCGGCAAGGTGCTGGTAGGGCCCCGGCCGGGTGGTGCCGTCCCGGTTTTTCTTCGGGTAGAAGCCGGTTCGGGTGACGCCTGACTCCAGGGCCAGGGTCTTGAGATCGCACTTGCCGCCCGGCGGGAGTTCCCCGCGCAGCAGCAGGTCAATGGCCGCTCGGATGGCTTCCTCGTTGCGCGCGCGGTCACTGTCGCTGATGCGCCCCATCAGATTGCGTCCTTCCCGGCAGCACCTGCGGTGGCGGCTTGGTCGATCTCGGCGAGAACCCACTCGGCGCGGGTCACGGTGACTTCCAGCCGGGTCCGCTCGGTCTTCTGGCGGCGGCTGAGGCTGCCGATGAACACTTGGGCGGTCCGCCGCGATTCTTCCCACACCTGGCGGTGGCACGGATGGTGCGTGGCCTGGGGGCAGCGGGCGGAGTCACACATGCCGGCGAGCGGTCGGTCGGCATCCGGGGTGCCGGCCAGCCGCAGGCACAGCGCCTTGGCCGGGTCGACGAACCAGCAGTAGTTCGCCGTGCCCAGGTGGAGGGTGCGGGCCCGAGTCGAGAGCATGGCGACGACCTCCAGGTCGTTGTCGACGAGTTGGGGCGCGAGCTCGGAGAGGTCGTGGAGCCGTCCGTCCACGCTGGTGAAGAGACTGATCAGGTCGCGGGCGCCGGGACCGGACGGCATGATCCCGCGCTGGTAGTCGCGGTAGACGTCTGTCAGAATGCCGATGTTGCGCTCTTCCTCGAGCTCGTTGATCTCGGCGAGGAACTTCGCCTGAGCGCCGCCCGGCCGCGCTGCATACCCCTCCGTAGTGACTACGGACAGGTGCTTGAGCTGCAGTTTTGCCGCGAGAAGGCCGCCGGGACGATACGCGATCTCCACGGCGAGGGTACGCCGGAGGGCCCGTGGCGTCACTGGCCCCTCCGGGATGGGGGCCAGGCCCGGCCGCTGCCCTGCCGGCCCGTTCACCCAGGTTCTGAAGTTCTGATACGTCGTGTCGCAGAAGACCGGATGGAACAACTGGGTGCCGGGTGCCGCGTCCGGGCCGAGGACTTGCTCGGCGACCTCGATCGCTTCGTAGACCTCCCGGGTCACCACCCACTCGTCCCGGACGCCGCCGAGCGGTTGCCCCTTGACGAGCTTGCCCGTGAGCCGGTAGCGGAACAGGCCAGGAGCGATCTCCTGGGGCTGCTGACGGCACCCGACGACGAGTTCGCCCAACTCACAGTGCCGCATCCCGGCGAGCGCGGCCACCGCCAGGCCGCAGGCCGTGGCCAGGTATCCGACCAGGAACTTCAGCTCGTTTGAGAACAGGGGTTCCGCCCAGGCGACGTGTCCCTGCCCGTCGGCACGCTCCACCTCAGCTGCGCGGCGGCCGTAGGGGGCACAGGCCCCGACGAGGGCAAGGGCCCGCTCCAGGTCGGGACGGAGATCCGGAAGCCAGTCACCCCGGAACTGCCGGATCCCGCACTCGCGAGCGAGAGCACTGAGGGAAACAGCGGCAAGGAGGTCGTTCTCCTCGCGCAGTCCGCGAGCACGGGCATCCTTCACCGCGGCCGGTGTCATCAGTTCCAGAGGTTCTCCGGCTTCAACGCGGCGCTCCAGATTGCGCAGGAACGCCCCGTGTCCGGGGTACTTGGTGGCGGTGAGGCTGCGGTCCGCGGCCTGACGCCGTCGTTTCGACTCGGCTTCTCTCAGGATGTGCGGGGCCAGATTCCGGATCACGTACAGCACGGCGGCGAGCAGGGGCTGCTGGACTTCGGACGCCAGCGGCTGCACCTTGTTGGCGCCGCCCAATTCCGCCGTCCGGCCGGAGCCGCCAGCGGCACTCGCGCCGTCGAAGGGGCGAAGATCGTCCCGGAACTTCTGCCCGCTGAACAGCTCCCGGTACTGCGCGAGCCCGATCACCGCGCCCATCGCGACGGCTCTGGTCGACGGGGAGTCGGCGACCACTTCACCGTCTTCGCCGAGCTTCTCGCCACGGAAGTCCACATACGCGGTGCAGTGGTGGTTGGTGACCTGGTCCAGATCGGTGATGCCCTGCTCGGTGAGCCACTTGAACCACCGTATGAGTTCGGACAGTTTGCCGTGGCAGGTCGTCAGCGTCTGCACGGTGCGTTCGGCATGGGCGAGGTCGCGGACGGCGTCGTGGCGCGGCGCCATCAGGGCCGCGACGTACTCCTTCGCGGTCAGCCGCCATTCCCTGTTGACGATCGGCGTGAAGTCGAGGGCGCGCTGGTTGGGCCGCAGATAGGCCGGCAGCCCGATCACCGCGTCGAAGGGCCACCGGTCCTCGTCGAAGTAGGGTCCTTTCGCGCCCGTCGGCAGGGCGAAGCCGAACAGCGGGCACAACTCGGCGCCGGCGAAGGGCGAGACAACGCGCCTCGATCTGAGGTTCAGCGGCGGCATCATGCGGTGCGCTCCTCGGGATGCAGGGGGATCTCGTCGTCGGTGTCGGTAATCACCGTGGTCAGGCGCGCAAGCTCGGCCGGATCGTAGGAGGTGAGGATCTGCTCGATCCGGTGCGCATAGGGACCGAACACAGCCATGAACTGTGCGGCAGGCATCTGCTGCCACTGCCGTGCGAAGAACGCCTTCATCCGCAGCAAGTTGGCGGCGTGACGTGGCGCGAACAGGGAGAGTGGGCACAGCAGGCACACCCACGGGCGGGCCGGGCACGGCTTGCCCTTCGGGCCGTGCAGCCCCGCGAGCGGGTCTGCGCACGCGGCGACGAACACGTCACGCTGGCCGCCGACCAGTTCGGCGATGGCCGCGTCGTCCAGGCCGAGCCGGGAGACGAGGTCGGGCAGGTTGTCTGCCAGTTCCGCGAGGTCGCCGTCGCTCAGCACGGTCGGCGGGAGCGCCTTACGCAGAAGATCGCCTTGGGCCTGCTCCACGATCGCCTCCAGCGTGTCCTTCTGCGCCGGGGTCGCGGCCGTGAGGTAGTGGTCGTCCTCGACCCGGGGGCTATGGTTCGGGTCGATCCGCCCCCGCGCGCTGCCGAACCAGTGCTTGCGGTCACGGTGGGACTCGAAGGAGGTCCGAATGCTGTGCCGGTGGATCCGCAGCGGCTTGCCGTCAGTGCCCTTCAACCCCGCCCGTCTCACCCATCCGTGGATGGCCTCATGACGCGACGGGCCGGTCCACCAGACCCCGACACGGGTGTACTCGTGCCGCAGCCACAGCTCTGCAGTCTCGGTCTGGGCAGCGAAGCGGCGCGAGACGGCGGAATGCTCAAGCCACCGTTCCACCAGCCGCACGGCCCGCGGGGACAACGTCACGCTCTCCTCGGTGGTCCGGCCCTTGAGGTAGTTCACCAACATCGCCGCGTCTCCGGCCCACTGAAGGTCCTCAACGCCCAGATCGGCGATGCCGTCGGGAACGATGCCGGTGTACGCGCCGAACAGCAACTGGTAGGCGATCACCACCGACGGGGAGGGGAACAGCGCGGTACAGGCACGCTGGGCGGCGGCGCCGCGGCCCATACGGAAATAGGTCATCGTCGGCGTCCACCCGACCCGCTGGCCGAGACTGACCGCGGTTTCCGGGCCATGGCGGACCATCCACCAGCACAGATTCTCGTAGGACCAGCCGTGCTGATAGGGGTCCCGTCCCTTCTCGGCCGCGGCGCGAGCCTGCCGGAACTGCGACCACGCTTCCTGGATCTCTGTCCGGCACACCTCCTGCAACCTGCTCCAGACCGTCTCGTCGTACGGCAGCAGCGGCTTGGAATCCCGCCTGCGTTTCTGGTTGTACGCCCGTCCACCCACCAGTTCGCGGACCTCGGGACGCAGCGCCTGGGTGTCCTGGTCGAACGACACGAGCATGCGCCGGATCATCGACTCGTGAGCGTGCCCCGTCACCCACAGCTGCTTGACGAGGACAGGACGGGTGAGCTCCGCGGCGCCGCCGACATGCCCGCGCTTGGCCATCGCCGCGGCGAACAGGCGAGTTGCCCGCACGAACTCCCGGACAGTCGACTCCGCGTCCACCTGGCCGTGAGGATGTATCAGTCCGATCAACCCGCCTGCCATGTCGCGCACCAGTTGCGGATTCTCCTGCCCGGGCAGCTCCACTGTCGCGGTCGTGCCCTTCGTGAACCAGCAGACCAGCCGCGCAGGCTCCTCCAGCAGTCGAGCGGCCATCAGACGAGCACCGCCTCGTCCGCGAACTCCTCATCCGCCTCAGCCTCGGCATCGGCGAACAAGTCGAACTCATGCCCCGCGCGTTCATACGCCTCGCGGTAGATCCGGGTCATGTCCAGACGGCGTAGGTACGCTTCCGTGGTGACGACACTGGTGTGTCCAAGGAGGTCACGCAGCACCATCATCGGGTCCGCCTTGCCCAGATACAGCGCCAGCGCCGCATCCGTGTCGGTCGCGTGGGCCATGCGGGCCGCCTCCATGAAGTGACCGCTGACCAGCCACTCCAACGTCCTGATCGCAAAAGTGTGACGGAGCCGGTGCGGGGCGGTGTGAGGGAAGCGGGGCTCGAAACGCTCCCGGATCCGGGCTGACGTCCGCTCGAAGACCGTGGCCCAGGCGGTGAAGGGCGCCCCGTTCGCCTGCACCCCCAGCAGCATCGATCCGCCCTCGGGTGCCACCAGGCGTCGCCGCTCGGCCGGCGTCAACGCCGCCCACCTCACCCGGATGCCGTTCACCCGGCCGCCCCGGGCGTCGGCCTCGCTCACCACCAGCGGTTCCCCCCACCGGGACGGTGGCATCCAGCGCGAGCCGACCGTGGCCAGGGAACGGACCGTCGTCATGTACCGATGCAGGCGAGCAAGGCTGCTGTAGGACGTCCACGTCGTTCGGAACTTGCGCCCCTTCGTCACGCCCTCGGGGACGGGGAAGGCGATCGGCAGCGCAGTCGGCTTCGGCGGCAGCGGGGGAACCTCCACGTTCAGCAGGTACGTGAACTCCTGCGACCGCAGCCCCGAAGAGAGCACGAAGTCGCCCACCGCGGCGTTGCGCGTGAGCGTCCGTCCGCGATACGAGGTGTCGGGTGATCCGTCCGGGCGGAGCCCCGCCAGGCCCCGAACGAACATCTCCGCGAAGTCGGACTCGAAGTAGCGGATCATGACATGGCGCTTCGGAGTGCGTCGGCGGGCCTGGTTGACTCGGTGGGTCCGTACCTGGTCCCCGTAGATCGAGACGGCTTCCTTGTAGGTGAACGGCACCGCAGGCGCATAGTTCTCCTTGTCCGCCCACGCGTAGAAGCGCGACAGGATGCTCATCTGCTGGTTCCACGTGGTGGCTGCGAGCCGACGCTTCAGCGGGCCGCACGACCTGTCGACCGCGTACAGACTCAGTGCGTCCTTCAGCCGAGCACGTTCATCGAAGACACCGATCCGCAAAGTCGCAAGGAACTCGCACCACTCCCTCAGCGTGCGACCGTAGAACTCCCACGAGTTGGGAGCCGGAACACCATCCAGCGGCAGCCACCGCAGCCAGGTGTTGATTGCCACCGTGTCGCGTACGCCGCGCTCATCCTCGAAGAGAAGGTCGTCATCGACAAGGACCGGCATGAGCTCCGCTATCACGGGCCGACCGCTGAGCCCCCACGACCTCCAGCCCTTCGAGCTGAAGAAGATCATCTGCATGGCCGGGACGGTACGTGGGGGACAACAGAGACTGCAAAGCACAAACGCAGGTCAGGGCCTCACTCGCTCCGGCTATGAGACATGACCACTAAGCGGAGACAAATCGCTCGAAGTCGATCACCGCCACGAAGACGTCGGGATCGTCCGTCTCATCTGCGGCGTCGGGGGTGTAGAGGATGTTCCTGGCGTGGTTGTCGCCGTGGATATAGCCGACGGGCACCGGGCCGACGCGGCGAAGGCGGGCAGCGTGGTCCCGGATCCGCTGCTGCTCGTCCTGGTTGAGCCGGTCCCCGGCGCGAGCCAGGTACTTCTCCGCTCCGTCAGCGGCGGCGTTCAAAGAGGCTTCGGCCTCCACCCGGTCGCCGCGGTCGAGTTCTCCCGCCTCGTGGAGCCGGGCGCAGAGCGCTCCGGCCTGCTGGTGCACGGTCCGCCACTCGGCGACGTCCAAGCCGAGTTCCTTCGCCGGGGCACCGGGGACCGCGGTGAGCAGCAGGGCCAGGTCCTGGGCTCGGCTGTCGATGAGGTGGGGCGCCCGGGTGTGTCCGAGAGCGGGGACAATGTGACGGTATGCCCGGCTCTCACGGGTGAAGAACTTCACCGAGGGCGAGACCTTCAGGTAGTGGTGCACCCCGCGTTCACCCTCCAGGTCCCACACCCGGGAGCGGTCCCAGTCGTGCGAGGCGTCGCGGACGGACACGACGGGGCCGCCGATCCGTTGTTCCGCCCAGCGCTGCAGGGCCGCGGGCAGCGGCTTCGTCTGGCTCATCCGGCAGACCTCGCGCCCGGGCGCGGGATGGCGGAGCGGCAGGGCACACCGCCATCAGGTTCGGTGCGGTCGGGGAACACGGTTCCTCCCGGGGGTGTCGGTCGCGTTGGTCGTCAGGGGTGCCGGATCGGCCGGCCAGGTCGGCGGGTCAGAGGACCCCGGCCGTTGCCGGACGGCCGGGGTCGGCTCAGGATTGCGGCGGTGGCTCAGGTGGGACCGGGCGCACCGCCGGTGCGCTGCTCCAGTTCCCACAGGGTCCGAAAGAGCCCGGGTTCGCGGGTGAGCTGCGCGTACGTCCCCTCGTGGACGAGGCGGCCCTGGTCGAGGACGACGATCCGGTCGGCCACGGCGACGTTGGCGAGCCGGTGCGTGATCAGAAGGATGGCCCTGTCCTTGGCCAGGTCCCGCAGGCCGGTGAAAACATGGTGCTCTGCCCGGGCGTCGAGGGCGGCCGTGGGCTCATCCATCACCAGCAGTTCGGCCTTCCGGTGAAATGCCCTGGTCAGGATGACGCGTTGCCACTGGCCGCCGGACAGCTGGTGACCGCCGAACCATTCGGAGGTCAGGAGGGTGTCAAGGCCGGAACGGAGGGCGGGCAGCATGTCCGCGGCTCCGGACGCCTCACAGGCCGCCATGAGCGCGGCGTCACTGGTGTCGCCCTGCCCCAGGGTGACGTTGTCGCGGAGGGTCAGCGGCAGGTAGGTGAACCGCTGCGGTGCTACCGCTACGTGCTTCCACGCCTCCCACGGCTCCAGCCGCGCGGTGGTCGTGTGGTCCCAGGCCACTTCCCCGGAGGTCGGCAGCAGCAGCCCGCAGATCAGCCGGGACAGCGTCGTCTTCCCCGACCCGTTCTCCCCGACCAGCGCCACGATCTCCCCGCGCCGTACCTTCAGCGACACCCCGGACAGGCTGTCCTTCTCCGCACCGTCGTACCGGTAGGTGACGTCGCGGACCTCGAACCGCTCCGGCGGCGCCGACAGCACTTCGGAGCCACGCGAGGCCACCATCGCCTGCCCATGGGCGTTGTCGAGGAAGTTCTGCCAGTCCTGCACGTACCAGCCGGTGCGCACCAACCGGGCCCCGCCGTTGATGATGCCCCGTACGGAGCCGGTCGCCGTCTGCAGGGCGAAGACCGCGCCGCCGCCCGCCGCCAACTCCATCCGGCCGGAGACCAGCAGCCACAGCAAGGTCGCCCAGACCGCCGCCGAGGCGACTCCACCGGCCGCCGCACCGGCAAGGCCCATCCAGGCCCCGGTGTTCGCGGCCTCGCGCTCCGAGACGTTGACCGACGCGGCGAGGCGCCGGTAGCGGCCGAGGAGGAACGGACCGGCCAGGCAGGCCCGCATCTCCTCACTGGACTCCATGTAGGACATGTGCCAGCGCAGCTTGTGCAGCATCCGCCGGCGCCCCGACGTCTCCAGGCCCGCGAGGTACACCACGCGGGCCGCGCGCACGTACGCGGCGGCCTGCGGCAGGCACGCCAGGAGAAGCAGAGGCAACAGAACCGGGTGAATCACGGTAAGGACCGTGGCACCAGCGGCGAGGGTCGCCGTGGCGGCCAGCACGTCCTGGGCTTCCTCCACGAGGTCAGGGGTGACCTGCGCGCCGCGGTCGGCGATGTCGTACTGGTCGTTGTACCCCGGCTGGTTGTTCGCCGCGGCCTCGGCGCCGAGAGCCGC
This sequence comes from Actinacidiphila oryziradicis, assembly GCF_005047355.1. Classification (GTDB taxonomy): domain Bacteria; phylum Actinomycetota; class Actinomycetes; order Streptomycetales; family Streptomycetaceae; genus Actinacidiphila; species Actinacidiphila oryziradicis. The sequence goes on along the minus strand of NZ_SUMC01000056.1, from coordinate 21,490 downwards.
CTCGACCATGCTGACCTCCGCGGCCCGGGCGAGCACCGGCCGCAGCCGCCCGGTCAGCCAGGTCACCGTGACCCCCAGCAGGGCGCGCAGCCCGGCGGCCACCGCGATGACAGCCAGCTGCGGAGCCGCCTCCCGCAGCCGCTCGGTGATGTCGCCCGAGGAGATCAGCGCGGTGAGGGTCCCAGTCACGGCGAACAGGCCCAGCGCGGCCAGCACGCCGGTGCCGATCTGGCACGCGAGCAGCCCGGCCGTCGCGCCCCGGTCCACCTGCCACGCCATCCGCAACGACCGGCGCACCAGCACGGGCAGACGCCGCGCCATCGTGGTCGTCGTCATCTGCGCGCCGGCTTGGAGCCGGGACTCGTCCCGGAACTGGAACTCCTCCTCCTGCACCGCGCCCCCGCTGTCCGGTGGAGTCCCCTCCGCCTCGTCCGTGCTCGGCTGTGCGGCTGTGCTACCCGAGGTCAAGTCGATCCCCCTGTCGGTCGGTCACGGCTGGTACGCGAGGCTCAACGACACAGCCCTGATATCGAACACACGTTTTTCGGTCGGTCCTGAAGTCCCGGGATAGAGCGTTCGAGGAACCGTGGAAACTGCACCGACCCAGCTCCTGCAACGGCACTGCCACCAAGGGCGGTTGGCCGAATCGCCGAGGTTCCCAAGCGCCGCACGCCAACCGGCTCCTTGGTGCGTATGGGGCCGGGCGGACTTGTAGAGTGCGGGGCTTCCGGTACGCCACGACCTTTGTGGAGCTGACTGTGCACGTGCGCCTTCGAGCGGCCCATCTCGGCGGAACCCTCCTCGGTCCGAGCGGAGGGCGATGACCTGTGGCGATCACTGATTCCGACATCGCGGGAGTGCTCACCGCCTACCTTGAGCGCTACCCGCAGGAGGCCGGACAACTGGCGGAGCCGCTGCGGCTCCTGGCCGAAGGCCGGGGGTTCGCCTCGCGGCGCACCTTTCCGATGCACGTCACCGCCGGCGCACTGCTGGTCCGGGACGGCATCGAGGTCCTTCTGATCGAACACCTCGCGTACGGGATCACTTTGCAGCCAGGTGGTCATCTTGAGCCGATCGATAAGACGCTGGTCGGCGCGGCGTTGCGGGAGCTGTCCGAGGAGACCGGCATCGACCCCGGCCAGGTCGTCCCCGTCTCGGCGCACCCCGCCTATGTCGAGTTCGGCCGGGTGCCGGCCAGGCCCGCAAAGGGCGAGCCGGACCACTACCACCTGGATTTCGGCTATGTCTTCACGACGGCCGACGCCGAGGTCGGGCGTATCCAGGAGTCCGAGGTGACCGGCGCCGCCTGGTACCCGCTGGATCTGGCGGAGCGCCTCGTCGGGCCCCGGATCGCACGGGCGGTCACCACATCGACCGGAATCAGGTAACCCCTCCGCCTCCGGGAGCTCTCGTGGCGCGGTCAGGGAAGATGCCGTCGTAGAAGACGCCGGGGCAAGCGCGTTCGGCGTCATACCTCCTCCGGGAGCTTGGCGACGATCACGAGCCAGCTCGTCACCGTGACGTCGTCTGGCTTGGTCTGGGCGGTGGCCTCGGCGAGGATCGCCATCTTCTGCTACACCGCCGAGTTGCACACGACGGCATCGACGCTGCGTGCCGGGAATTCCGGCCGGCCTCCGTCCACGCACCGTCCGGGCCTGCGGCTTGCGTGAGTTACGCCGACCGTGAGGGGCATGAACTCAGCGAAGAGTGTCACGCAGGGCCTCCTCCAGGACAGGTAGCCGGTCCAGCAGCATCAGAGCTGCCTCGTGCCGTGCCCGCGCGTAGGACTCGAGTGCGGCGTCGACGAGGTGCGGTCGTTCCACTGGTGCCGACAACGGAAAGGTCGAGCAGAGCTTGGCTGCACAGCCGACACGAAGCGAGGACAAGAGGTCGTCCGCAGGCGCCTTGGGGTTGGCGTCTCGATAGGCCAGGGCGAGATCGGTGTATCCCTTGAGCCAGCTCTCCACACCGTTGGACAGGACGCTCTTGGGGTCACAGCCAAGACGCACGATTTCCCAGGCGAGGTACCCAGGTGTGGGTGGTCCGAAGTCCACGATCGCGGCGACATCGTCGTTCTTCAACAGGACGTTGGGACCGGCCAGGTCGCCGTGCATGACCTGGACCGTCAGCTGGTGTGCCTGCACGCGCCCACCCTGGACACGGTCTTCACTGGCGACACCCTCTTTCAGGGCGGGCCGGGGGCGACCGGCCGGTCCTTCTCCCACTTCCCGACGATCATCGCCTCGATCCGCGACCGCCTCCTGCCCCTCCCGCCCCAGACGGTGGTCCGCACCGGCCACGGCGATACGACAACGATCGCGGCGGAGGCGCCGCACCTGCAGGAGTGGATCGGCCGGGGGCACTGAGCGGGCACACGCGAAGGCGCCCGGTCCGGCACGGAGCAGACCGGGCGCCTCGCGGCTCGGGCGGTCAGGCGACCCGGCCGTCATACAGCACCGGGTTGAGCGGTGTGTCCGGGACCTGGCCCACCGCCGTGCCTGGCATCCAGCCGCGGTCGGCGGCCTGGTTGTCGTTGGTCGGCTCGGCGACGCGGATGTCGGCGTCCATGTAAATCACCGTCATGACCCGGCGCGGCACCGTGCCGCGGTTCGGCCCCGCGTGGTGGAAGGTCCAGCCGCGGTGGAAACTGGCGTCGCCGAGGGCGAAGGGCTCGACCACGTCCTCGAAGTTCTGCTCGGCGACAGCCTGCTTCAGCCGGGCCTCGGACTCGTCGGAGATCGGCAGGTCGCGGCCGTACGAGAAGTTGTGGCTACCGCGGGCGAAGGCCAACGGGCCCATCTCGAGCGGGGTCTCCTGCAGCGGCAGCCAGATCGTCAGGCAACGGTCGGAGGACAGCGGCCAGTAGTACTGGTCGGCATGCCAGGGCGTGATGCCGCCGCTGGGCTCCTTGTACAGGGCCTGGTCATGGTAAAGGCGCACGGCGTGTACGCCGAGCAGCTTGGCCGCGATGCCCGCCAGGCGGCGGGAGAAGACCAGCTCCTTGACCTTCTCGTTCTCCCGCCACAAGTTCGTCACCTGCAAGAACGCCTTGCCGTAGGTGTCGCGCTCTTCCAGCGGCAGATGCTGGGTATTCAGCCGGATCACCTCAGAGGTGATCGTCGGCTCGTACTCCGCGATCGTCTCCGGAGACAGCACACCTGAGAGGTGGATGAAGCCGTCGCGGTTGAAGTCGGCGGTCGCGGTCGGGGCCAGGCCCTGGTACGGGACCTCCAGCTCGAAGACCGGTGCTTCCGTTATGGCGGTCATATGACCTGCTCTCATGCGTCATGGGGCGGGTGGGTTACCGCTCCCCACCGTGGCAGGACGCCGCAGGCGCCACCACACCGCGGTTACCCACTTCTGGTACTCACTTGCCACTCACGTCCTCCGCCCGTCCCCGGCTAGGATGGCCGCGTGAAGCCGCGCTACGAGCTGCCGGGCATACCTGACGGGACCACCTTCAGCTGCTTCATCCGCCGCCAGGAAGCCTTCGACTTCTCCTGGCACTACCACCGCGAGTACGAGCTCACCCTCATCACCGAGGGCACCGGCACCCGCTATGTGGGTACCACCGTGGAGCGCTACCACCCCGGCGACCTGGTCCTGCTCGGCCCCGACCTGCCCCACACCTTCACCTCCGAGCTGTACGACGGCATGGCCGAAGCCGCGGTGGCACAGTTCCGGCACGACTTCCTCGGCCCGCACTTCTTCAACCTCCCCCAATTCCGCACTCTCTCCGACCTCCTGGCCCGCTCCGCCCGCGGCCTGCGCTTCGGCCACGTCCCCGCCGAGGTGCACGCCCTGCTCACCCGGCTGCCCCGACTCGAGACCGCGGCGCAGACCGTGGCACTCCTGGACGGCCTACGCCGCATCGCCTTTAACGCCACCGCCACCCCGATCACCAACCCCGGTTATGCCCCCGCACCGAGCACCGCGGTCCGCGACCGCATCGACGCCGTCTGCCGCCATCTGCAGCAAACCCACACCGAGCCCGTCCACCTGACGGAAGTGGCCGCCCTGGTCCACATGCCCCCGACGTCCTTCAGCCGCTTCTTCCGCCGCGCGATGGGCCGCACACTCACCGACTACGTCAACCAGCTCCGCGTAGAGACGGCCTGCACCCTCCTGACCAGCACCGCGTTGCCGGTGACGGAGATCGCCGCCCGCAGTGGCTACCAGAACCTCTCCAACTTCAACCGCCGCTTCCGCGAACTGAAGGGCCTGCGACCCACCCAATACCGGGCAGCGCATCTACCGACGGACGTCTCCTAACGCCGCATCCACCGCACGCGGTAGCCCGGGCGCGATGGGTACTGCGACCGCACGCCGCTCTGGCACTACAGAGAGCGCTACGGGGGGGCCGTTACTGTACTAACAGGGTCCGGTGTCCTCTCCCGTCACCCTTCCGAGCCGATCGACCGTCAAGACGCCGTCGAATACAGCTCGATCACCGCCGCCACCTACCAGGGCAGCGGCGCCGGGGCTGCGCTGCCGGCCAACGGCGGTGGACGGCGCCGGGGTCGGCATCTCCTGCAGGGTCTATTCCTGTCCGTGCGGGGCGATCGCGAGGATGGCGACGTCGTCGTGGAAGTAGGGGGTATGACAGGGCAGGTCCGTGTTGAGGAAGTCCACGACCTCGGCGGGGCCTGGGTCGGGCTGGTCGGCGAAGCGGTACCGGAGCCGGTCCAGCAGTGGGTAGAAGGCGCCGGTCGCGTCGCGGGCTTCGACCAGCCCATCGGTGCCCAGCAGCAGGACGTCGCCCCGGGTGAACCGGTGGGTGTAGGCGACAGAGGGCACGGTAGCCAGGGTGCCCAGACCGAGCGGGAGGGCAGGCGGCCCGGTCAGGGCCGTCACCTCGCCCCGGAAGATCAGGACCGGCTCGACGTGGCCACCGTGGGCCGCGGCGAACCCTGCGACGTCTTCGGCCAGGGCGCGCGGCGGCAGTGTCACGTTGGCCACGGAAGCAGACGACGTGGACCTGTTCGATGCGGCGCCCGGCATTCTGCGCATGCCCGATGGACGCGAAGGCGAGTTCATGGCTACTGGAGGACTCAGGGAGAGCGGTTGCTCCGGCCTCGGGCCAGCCCCGTTCGGGGCGCACTGAACAGCGACCAGCAGGCATAGACGCCCGCGTCGTCCCGGTTGCCGGCCGCCGGGGCGGTCATTCTGCGGGCCGGACCGCGAGGGCGGTCCGGCCCGGGGGGCATAGCTGGGGGAGTCAGTGGGTGCGGCTGATGTTCTCGGCCTGCGGGCCCTTCTGGCCCTGGGTGATGTCGAAGGTGACGGCTTCGCCCTCGGTCAGTTCGCGGTATCCGTTGCCGGAGATGTTGGAGTAGTGGGCGAAGACGTCGGGGCCTCCGCAGTCCTGGGCAATGAACCCGAAGCCCTTTTCGGAGTTGAACCACTTCACGGTGCCGCTGGCCATGCGCTGTCGTCCTTCGTGTTCTGCTGGTCGTAAGGCGCCGCGTCACGGCGCGCCTCACAGGGGTGCCCCGGCGGGGCGCCCGCGACCTACGTACCCCGCGTCGCGGCCGGTTACCCGCGGCCACGCGCAACCCGGACGGCTGGCCGCCGTACGAGTGAACAGCACGACGCGCTACCTGCACTTACGCCCTCGTGTCCCGGCCACAACAGACACGACGCCCATGACGTAGACGGACGCGGCGCGGCACGCGGCAGGTCCATCCGTGTGGGTGACGCCGTGCCGTGGCGGCGAGGTGCGGGCGCAGACCAGTGGTCCAGCCCTCGCGCAGCCGCCGGGGCGTTCCGTGGCAAGGTGGGGGGTATGTGTGGCCGCTATGTCTCCACCCGACGCCCTGAGGACCTGGTCCAGCAGTTCCGGGTCACCGACTGGAACCCGGAAGCGCTCGTAGCGCCGAACTGGAATGTCGCGCCGACCAATGATGTGTGGGCCGTCTTGGAAGGCGCCGACCGTGAGACGGGGGCCCTGGAACGGCAGATGCGGCCGCTGCGGTGGGGGCTGGTGCCGTCCTGGGCGAAGAGCCTGAGTGTCGGCTCGAAGATGATCAATGCGCGGGTGGAGACGGTGCACGAGAAGCCCGCCTACCGTCGGGCCTTCGCCAAGCGCCGCTGCCTGCTGCCCGCGGACGGGTTCTACGAGTGGGTCGCAGTCCCGGCCACCGAAGACTCCAAGGCCTACAAGCAGCCGTACTTCATCAGCCCCGAGGGCGGCCAGGACATGGCCTTTGCGGGGCTGTACGAGTTCTGGCGCGATCGCGATGTCGCTGGCGATGACGACCCGGGCGCGTGGTGGGCGACCTGCACCATCATCACCACCGAGGCCACCGACGCAGCCGGCCGTGTCCACCCGCGGATGCCGCTGACCATCGCCGCCGTCGACTACGACACCTGGCTCGATCCCGAGCACCAGGACGTCGACGTGCTCCGCGCCCTGCTGACCGCTCCTGCCGACGGGCACCTGGCCGCCCGGCCGGTGTCCACCGCGGTCAACAACGTCCGCAACAACGGCCCCCACCTGCTGGAGGCTGCTTCCTGATTCCGAATCGAAGGCGGCGCCCTTCCCGTCGACTGCCGGTGCCCGGGCCGGTGAGCGGCTGCGCTGGGCCCATCCCGTCGGTGACCTGCTGGTGATGGACCGAGTGATCCTGGAGCCAGCCTGGCGTGGTTTCGGCCTTGGCCCCGTTCTGGCCGGGTCCGCCATCCGGCGGCTGTCCGCGGACTGCGTCGCCGTGGTCTGCGAACCGGGATCGGCCGACGGCCAGAGCGAGCAGACCGACGCCGAACTGGAGCAGGCCCGGGGAAAGCTTGCGGCCGTGTGGGCCCAGATCGGCTTCGAGCCGTTCCGTGAGCACGTGCACGTCCTGGACTGCCACCTCCAGGAGCCCCAGGACCTCTTGGCCGCACGGCTGAAGGAGTTCGGCGAGATGTGCCGCACCTGACGGGCTTACGCCTGACGGAGGGATCAGCGGCGCCCCGGAGGGCCACAAGGTCATCAAGCAACTGGACAGGCACGCAGGCCCGCTCCGAGCCCTGCGCTGGACGGTAGGCCCGAACCGTCCAGTCGACCAGGGCCGGAATCGACTTGGCGGCCACGTCCAGGACCAAACTGGACGGTGGCACTACCACCCAGGTGCGCCGGGTCCTCGACGCGACGGCCATCAAGGGCGCGAACCGGAGTCGGGCCCGCCTCGCGCTTCACGGCCTGGTGCCGAAGGACATCATCTTCGGCATCGATCGCGGCCTCCTCGGACTCGACGGTGTCGACGGCATTCCCGCGAAGGTGGCCGACCCCGCGGTGTGGGTGCCGGCGTTCGCCGAGAGGCTGCGCGTCGCCTCCGGCGGGCGCGTTGGCGGGCCGCCCGCGCCAGCCCGCCGACACAGTGGCGGGCTCGTGGGGGAGGGAGTAACGGAGAAGAGGGCCCGAGGGGTGCCCGGGCGGAACGGGAAGGAGGTGTCAGAGGCGTGCGGCATCATCGGCAGATGGCCGCCACACAAGCCCCGCCGACTACCTGGAACGCCTCCGGTCAGAGCTGGACCTGATCGAAGCGGATTTCCTGAAGGTCCTCGCGGATTCGCAGATCCGGAATGTTGATCCGAACCGCCAGTCCAGCGGCATGGTGCACTTCGGTGCCGCGAAGTGGGGCTGGGTACCCAGCGGCCCCGATCTCGAGGCGCGGCGGATGGAACTGCTGGGGCGTGTACGGGAATGGGAACCGTTGTTCCGGCTGCTGTTCCCGCACCCGACGCCGGAGGTCACCAAGCGCCTTGATGGGAGCCTTGCCCTGTTGCAGCGCTGGCTTGTACGCCCCCGGGACACCACCGTGCCGGCCAGCATCGACAGAGCCATCGACAAGGTCAAGGCGGCCGTGGCCACGCTCCGGAAGCTGGGCGAACTCCTGCCGGATGACACCTGGGCGGTGCGTGTGGCGGTCGACACGAACATGCTGCTCGATGACCCCGACGTGGCGATCTACACGCCGCTGCTCGGGAATCGGTACATGGTCCACCTGCTGCCCGTTGTCCTGCGGGAGTTGGACGACCACAAGCTCGCCGGCCGCAACCCCGACATCCGCGATGCGGCGAAGAAGGCCGACCGCCGCCTGAAAGGGCTGCGAACCAACGGCGACGTTCTGCGCGGTGTGCGGGTGGCCGGCGATGTGCACGCCGTCTTCGAGCACGTCGAACCCAAGGGCGACGGGTTGCCGAACTGGCTCGACCTGGACGTGCCCGACGACCGCTTGGTGGCCTCCACTCTGCTGCTGCAGTCCCGGCACCCAGGCTCCGCCGTCTACGTGGCCACCAGGGACATCAACCTGCAGACGAAACTCGCCGCCGTCGGACTGCCGTTCATCGAAAAGCCATGAGCACCAGTAAGCCCGTCGTACCGAGCAAGGGAGCACCCTGTGTCCGCCGACTTCTCCGCCCTGCATGAACCGCTGGTGGAATGGATCTACGACCGCACGAGAGCTGATCCATTGGGCGGGGTGTCGATCACCGAGTTCGGGCAGTCGCACGGCCTCACCGAGAACCAGACGTACCAGCTCCTGCAGTTCTGCAAGGGCCAACGGCTCCTGGACGACCGCCACACGACTCATGACGGCCCGGAAGCCAACCTGACCCCGCGCGGCCTTGAGTGGATGGAGGAGCGCAGGCGCCGGCGCGCCGATCCGGCCGCGCGGGCCGTCGCCGCGCGCAGGGGCCTGCTGGTCTGGCTGTGGCACCGCAAACACGAAGACGTCCTTCTGCCTGCAGTCGCGGACGTGCTGAACGATCCCCTGTCCCTCTTCGAAGGCGAACGCCTCACCGACAGGGGCATCGACCGGGCCTCCGCCTATCTCAGCGCTAAGGGCCTGATCAAAGGTGACCGGAACGCGAGCTCAGACGGGCCCGTGCAAGCCGAGATCACCGCCGAAGGAGAAGACTGCGTGGATAACTACCAGGGCGACATCGGCGCGTACGAACGCCGCAACACCGGTGGCAACACTACGATCCACATCGGGCAGAACACCGGCAACATCGCCGCGAACAGCCGCGACTTCACACTGAACGCAACCACGCACAGCGGCGTCGACCTCGCCCAGGTCGTCATGGCCGCCCGCGCACTCCGCCAGGCCGTGCCCATCCTGGGCCTGCCCGAAGACGATGCCGCTGAGGTCACCCAGCTGGCGACGCGCATGGAAGAGGAAGCCACCAGCACCAACCCCGATCCGAGCCGCCTCCAGCGGTGGCGTAACCAGGCGGTGGCCATCCTGTCGCCCGTTGTCAGCGGAGCACTGGGCAGCGTTCTCACCACCTACCTCGGGGTCGTACTCCCGGTACTGCCGGCGGGAGGCTGACCAGAACGCGCAGCCACGCCACTGGACCTTGACTCATACGCTCAGGACATGAAGATGACGCCGCAAGAGCTCCAGGATCAGGAACAGACTCTGGAGCTGATCAACAGCGAACTTGCGGCGCGTCTGGCGCGGCAGTCGGAGTCGGGCGCGAAGGTAGACACCAAGGCGTTCTTCCTCGTGGGGTTCGCGGCCACAGCCGCCCAGTTCCTTGCCTCCCGGAACTTCGAGTCGTTCACCGGCGCCGCGGCCTTCGCGGCCTACGCGGTTGCCATCGGCTTCGGCATCTTGGTCTTCAACCTTGCCGAGTACGAGGACATCAAGCCGCGGGAGACCCTGGACACCTACGCACGCTCGACGAAGGGCGCGACACTGGGGGCTCTCGCCGGAACGCGGGTGGGCATATTCGAGAAGAAGGAGATCATTAGTTGGTAGACGTGTTCTGCGATGATTCTCAATGTGCGCGAGAACGACGGTCGGAAGCTGGACCACGCGACGCTGGAAGCGCTGCGGATCCGGACGGTGCGGCAGATCGAGCAAGGTGGGATACACCCCGATACGACAAGCTCGCCGTCCGCTACGAGGCCACCGTGCTGGGCGCATCCATCAACGAGTGGCTGCGAGGGCTGCTTCGCACGATGGTCCTACCGGTCGGTTATCAGCAGCGTGTTGCCATCGGGATCCCGGATGGTGAAGAAGCAACAGATCTCGGGTGCCCCTTCGATCGCGCTTGGTTCGCAGCCTTGCCCCTCCAGGTCCGACCGAGCCTGACCGAGGCCGGCCACGGCGAAATTGCAGGTCGCCCAGCCCAGTCCAGGCTTGGCCTGGATACCGCTGGCCGGTCCCAGCAACGTCAGGGACGTCGAGCCAACACCCTCTCCCGAGCGGAGAACGGCACTCCACTCGTCTTCTGAGTAGATTCGGAAGCCAAGAATGCGGCTGTACCAGTGGGCCGAGGTCGCCGGGTCTGCGACCGGGATGAATGCGGTGGTGATCCGTACGGAGTCCATGTCCCGCACCGTATCCGCATCCGCTGAAACGGCCCCGGCCAGCTGTCGACAAGCATCATCCCGTTGATTACCTGTAACGGCTCGCCGCGTGCCGCGTGCATCGTCACGGGCGACGACCTCGTCCGGCTCAGTGGTGGGCAGAATCAGGCGCCTGCGGGGGCGGGGTCGTTGCCGACCGTAGGAAGTCGGTGGCCAGACCTCGATTGGCATGCTCCGGGCTCACAAGCAGGTACTGACCCGAATCGGCAGGTAGTGGCCGACGGTCGGTCAGGTTGTGGCCTGTCTGGCCGTCAGATTTGCTGAGGGGATGGTGGGCAGGCGTGTGGCCCGGCTGGCGCGTCGGGTGGGCGGCTTCCCAGGGCGGGTGGTGAGTGGTTCGCCCCGGTCGGGGTGGTGTTCAGGCTGACAGGAGGTGCCGGTTGGCGCGGATACGGGCCAGCGCGGCGGCGATCAACTCGTCGGCGGCCTGGGTGAAGTGGAGCTCGTGGCGGCGGGCGGTGGTGGTCCAGCGGGCTGCGCGACGGATCAGCAGGCGGCGCACGGTGGCGATCCGGCGGCGGACCGCGCCGATCGGGGCGAGCATCCGCAGCCAGGCGGAGAGGTTGTAGGCCAGCAGCGCGCCCCACATCCACATGCTGTTGACAGCGTTGTGGGTGCCGAAAACCCCATCCATAGCGTGTGACCTGCAGGTTCTCCGATACGGCTGAGAATCCACCCAGGGTCATTCACTGCTTCATGCAGTGTCGCCGGCCGCTCGCAGGCGTGCGGTGAGCAGGGAGCGTTCGGCGGGGTTGGTGGTGAGGTGGAGGGCTCGCTGGTCGGCATGTGCGGCCTCGTCGATTCGGCCGAGGTCGCGCAGAAAAGATGCCCGGGTGGCATGGAAGAGGTGGTAGCGGCCAAGCTGGTCCGCAAGGTCGTCGACCTGGGCCAAGGCGGCCGCCGGCCCGTCGGTATGGCTGACCACGACGGCACGGTTCAGGCACACGACCGGTGACAGGCCGACGGCCAACAGCATGTCGTAGAGCCGGAGGAGCTGGGGCCAGTCGGTCGCCTTCCAGCTGGGCGCCTCGCAGTGCAGTGCGGCGATGGCGGCCTCTATCTGATACGGGCCTGGGCGGCCCAGCGCGGCGGCCCGCTCGATCAGGGCGGTGGCGCTGCGGATGCGTTGCGCGTCCCACAGAGAGCGGTCCTGGTCGGCGAGCGGCACGAGTTGTCCGCTGCGGTCCAGGCGCGCGGGCCACCGGGCTGCGTGCAGTCGGATGAGGGCGAGCAGGCCGAGGGGTTCCGGCTCCTGGGGCAGGGAGCCGGCCAGCAGGGCGGCCAGCCATTCGGCGTCGTCGATCAGTTCGCGGCGGACTCCGAGGCCGCCGCCGGTAGTGAAGCAGCCCTCGTTGAAGACGAGGTAGATCACGCGCATGACCTGCGGCAGTCGCTCACTCCGCTCGTCGGGCTCGGGGGCCCGGTACGGGATCCCGGCGGTTGCGATCTTCTGCTTGGCCCGGGTCACGCGCTTGGCGAGGGTGGCCTCGGGGATCAGGAATGCCCGGGCGATCTCGGCGGTCGTCAGGCCGACGACGGCGCGGAGGGTGAGGGCGACCTGGGCCTCGGGGTCGAGTGCGGGGTGGCAGCAGGTGAAGATGAGCCGCAGGCGGTCGTCGGGTTCGCGCTCGGCCGAGGTGGGCAGTGCGGCGATCTGCGGGAGCTTGTCCTGGAAGCGGCCCTCGCGGCGGATGCGGTCGAGGGCCTTGTTACGGGCGCAGGTCAGCAGCCAGGCGCCGGGCCGCTTGGGCGGGCCGGCGCTCGGCCACCGCTGCAGCGCCTCGGCCACTGCCTCGCTGACCATCTCCTCGGCTTGGTCGAAGTCGCCCAGGAGGCGGACCAGGCTGGCGGTCAGCCGGCCCGCCTCCTCGCGGAAGACCCGCTCGATCAGCGATCGGGTGGCTCCGGCGCTGCCCGGGTCAGCGCTCGACGACAGGGCGCACCTCCACCTTGCCGTCAGGCACCGGGAAACCGGCCGCCAGCTGCAGGGCGATGTCCAGATCGGGCACCTCGACGATGGCGTAGCCGCCGATCGCCTCCTTGGCCTCCAGCAGGGGGCGGTCGATCATGGTGGACCGGCCCCGCTCCACCACCACCGTGGTAGCGGTGTGCGGCTCACGGAGCTGCTGGGCCTCGATGATCGTCCCGTCGGCGCGGTGCTTGGCGAACCATTCCCCGATACGGCCGAAGACCTCGCCGCGCTCCTGGTCGGAGCCCTCCTCCTGCCAGGCGCCTCGGGTGAGCAGCAGCACGTACTTCATAGCTTTCTCCTTGTTCGTAACGGTTCTCTACCCTCACGACGAACAACACCGCGCCGATAGGACAGGACCAGCGTCCGAAAGAGGGCAAGCCGTGAGGAGTACTGCGGGACGCAGCTGCCCTGAGTCGGGAAGACAGTAATAGGCGCACTCGCCACCGTGCTCGCCGAGGCTGAAGCCGCGGGCCACAACGCCGCCACCATCCTCAACCAAGCGGACAATCAGCGAACACTGGACGAGCCCGCAGCCCCTCCCGCGCACTGGGCACCACTGGATGCGCGCGAACGACGGGCGCGGCCTCACTCGGGGGTGGGCCCCTCTGGGCGGGTGTCGGTGGCGGGCGGGCTTGCGGCTGGTCGCATCAGTCCCGGCATGCCTTCAGGCGGAGGAGGCGGGGGGCGGAAGATTCGGTCTTCGAACACGCTCAGGGCGAGCATGAGCAGCATCATCAATATCGGCACCAGCAGGGCTATCAAGATCAAGACCACGGTCGCCTCCTGAGGGGGCCAGGTGATCGCGCTCCACGGCCCCGACTGCGCCGCGCCGCGCCCTTGCATGACGTCTGCCGTTCAGATCTTGCTTTCGATCTCGCCGCGGCTGGCCGTTCACAGGGATGTGCCAATCGCGACCAGGTACACCGCGCCCACCAGCTATAGCTGCCTCCTTGCGCAGCCAACCGGCTCAGCTCAGCTTGGGGCCGAACGGAGTACGGCGCACGCCGGACAGCGGCGTGCTCGCTCCACCTCGGGGCCCCGCAGCGCAAGGAAGTGCTGCCGGGCACCCCTACGGCGGCGCGTAGGCCATTCGGGTGACGGGAGGTTGCCGCAACAAATGCCCTGCCGATGCGTTGTCCGGCGCCGCGACTTGACATGACTGGCTCAGAAACAGGCACTCAGCCTGATCGCGAGCGAGGCGACCGCGTCGTCGATCTGCTGCGTCGTGCTCGCCCCGACGAGGGGGGCGGTGACGACCGGCTTGCTGTGCAGCCAGGCGAGGGCGACTTGTGCGCGCCCGACGCCCCGAGCGTCCGCGATGTGTCCGACGGCGTCGATGATGTCGTGGTCGGATGCTTCGGTCAGCGGCGTGTACAGCATGTCGGCGAACCCGTCGTTGCTGCTTCGCGCGGTCGATTTCGCGTCTGTCCACGCGCGGGCGAGGCGCCCCCGGGCTAGCGGGCTCCAGACGATCGTGCCGACGCCCTCGTCGAGACACAGCGGGATCATCTCGCGCTCCTCCTCGCGGGCGAGCAGGTTGTAGTGGTCCTGCATCGATACGAAGCGGGCCCAGCCGTGTTCGCGTTGGAGGTGCAGCGCTTTCGCGAACTCCCAGGCCGGCGTCGACGAGGCGCCGAGGTAGCGGACATTGCCGGCCTTGACCAGGTCGTGGAGTGCCTCGAGGGTCTCCTCGAGCGGGGTCGAATGGTCGTTGCGGTGGATCTGGTACAGGTCGATGTGACCCGCAGCCCACCGGCCCACCTCTCCGAGCAGCACAAGCAATCCGCTACAGAAACGAACCAGCGACACCAACAGACACGTCCGTCACCTCAGGAGAAACGCACCCAACGAGCTGGAGGCCGAGGAGCGGCAGCCGACAATCGTCTGCGAGGAAGCGTCACGGATGGTCAGGGGTGCGGTCGTTGACGTCCCCGATGCGTTCTGGTCGGCGGAGTGGGCTCACATGCACCCATTCGGCGTCTGGCCGCGAAGGCCGGCGCCATGACCGTGGTTCGGGGATCCGGGCTGCTCAGTCAGGTCATCGAGCGCGGCCGTGAGGCCGTCTCATGCAGTGATGCGAGCTCACCCGGAGTCTGGGGCCGCCCTTGGCGGTGGTGGCCGGCTGCTGTCATCGGGTCCCCTGCCGGTCGTGTGGGGCCTGGACTGTGCGCAGGAGGTGGTAGGCGCGGGTGAGCAGGCGGCGGGCAATGGCGGTGGTGGCGATCTTCTTGCCGCGACGGTGGGCGAGGCGCTGGTAGGCGGGGGCGAATTCCGGTGAGCGTTTCGCGGTCTGGGCCGCCTCGCACAAGATCCACCGCAGCCAGGGCGAGCCCTGCTTGGAGATGTGGCCGTGCCGGACGGTGAGGTCCGAGCCGCGGACGGTGGGGGTGAGCCCCGCCCAGGCGGCGAGCTTGCGGGCGGAGGGGAAACGGGTGACGTCGCCGACCTCGGCCGCGATGATCAGGGCGGTGAGCGTACCCACGCCGGGCAGCTGGGTGAGGACCTTGACCCGCGGATCACCGCGCGCGTGCGCGAGCAGCTGCTTGTCCAGAGCGTCGATGGGCTCTTTGAGGGCGTCGGTGAGGCTCAGGAGGTCGACGACCACGCGGCGTGAGGCGCCGGGCAGGTCCAAACCGTCGAGCCACACGCGGCCGGGGGCGGTGAAATAGCTGCCGGGGCGGTCGCAGCCGTGGTCGGCCAGGACGGCGTGGACGCGGTTGCGCAGCAGGGTGCGCAGGCGGACCAGCTGGCACCGGTGGCGCAGCAGGGCCCGCTGCTGGCGGATCTGCAGCGGGGCGATCCAGGCCTCCGGCAGGAGGTCGGCCCTCCTCGACCACGGCGACCTGCGCTTGCGGTGGACGTCGATTCCGACGTAGACGGACATTGAGGGCCTCCTTCGTGAGCTCGTACATAACCGGACGATAGGTATCGCCGGGCTGAGCAGGGAAGGGGGCCCGGCCCTCATAGAGTCCTACCTTGTTGCGTGGGTCGGACGGGCCAGTCGTAAGGTCCAGAGACCCAGAGACACCGGGTATGGCTCTCATAGGGTTGCCCTCGATGGTTCACCTGACCTGGCCGCCCGGTGTCTCACAACGACCCGGCCACTCATTAGGAGCTGCGGGCCCCTGCGGGTGCATCGCTGAGTAGGACCACGTCGGCGCGGTCGTTGTCGGTACGCAAGCACATCGAACGACCGGAGGAAACCGTGGCCTTGATCTGGGCAGGGACGGACATCGGCAAGACTCACCACCACTGCGTGGTGCTGGACAGCGAAGGCCGGCGGCTGCTGTCCCGGCGGGTGCTCAATGATGAGCCGGAGCTGCTGGATCTGCTCGCCGACGTCCTGGCCCTCGACGAGGACGTCGTTTGGGCGGTCGACGTCGCCGACGGTATGGGCGCCCTGTGGGTCAACGTCCTGCTCAACCACGGCCAGCAGCTCATATACATACCCGGCCTCGCGGTCAACCGGGCCTCCGCCGGCTACCGGGGCACCGGCAAGACCGACGCCAAGGACGCCACCGTCATCGCCGACCAGGCCCGGATGCGCCGCGACCTGACCACCCTGCGGCCACAGGACGAGCAGGTCGTCGAGTTGCGGGTCCTCACCAATCGCCGGGCCGACCTCGTCGCGGACCGCACCCGGAAGATCAACCGTCTGCGCGGCCAACTCTCCAGCATTTTCCCAGCGTTGGAGCGGGCACTGGACCTGGGGAATCTCGGCCCGCTGATCCTGCTCACCGGGTACCAGACCCCGGCCGCCCTGCGCCGGACCGGCCGCAAGCGGCTGGAGACCTGGCTGCGCAACCGCAAGGTCCGCGGCTCCGAAGCCCTGGCCGCAGCCGCGCTGGATGCGGCGGAGCGTCAGCACACCGCACTCCCCGGGGAGAAGGTCACCGCGCACGTGGTCCACACCCTGGCGAAGGAGGTACTGGATCTGAGCGAGGAGATCGCCGAGATCGACAAGCTCATCGAGGCCCGGTTCCGTGCCCACGACCTCGCCGAGGTGCTCGGCAGCATGCCCGGCATCGGCCCACTGCTCGGCGCGGAGTTCCTGGCCGTCACCGCCGGCGACCTCAGCCGCTTCGGCACCCCGGACCGGCTGGCCAGCCTCGCCGGGGTCGCCCCCGTGCCTCGCGATTCCGGCCGTCTCAGCGGCAATCTGCACCGGCCCCGCCGCTATCACCGCGGACTGCAACGCGTCTTCTACACCTCGGCACTCATCAGCATCCGCACCTGCGACGTCTCCCGCCGCTTCTATGAACGCAAGCGCGCCGAGGGCAAGCGGCACACCCAGGCAGTGCTCGCCCTGGCCCGGCGACGAGTGAACGTCCTGTGGGCCCTGATCCGTGACGGACGGTGCTATGACCCTGCAGTCTCCGTCACGAACGCCGCTTGACAAAAAGATTAGGAATCGTACGAGGTGAGTGAGCGGAGGGTGTCTTGTCTGATGTGGTCGTTGTGCCAGATCGCGGCGGTCAGCGCGAGTATTCGCTGCATGACGCGGGTGATGACACCGCGGGGTGTGCGCCCGCGGTGCTGTTCTAGGTCGAGCTGTCCCTTGATGGTTTCGTTGACCGACTCGATGACCTGCCGCAATGGCTTGAACAGGGATCCGCCGGGCCGCTGCCGTTCGCCCTTGCGGGTCGGCCGTAGCAACTGGATGCCCTGCTGGGCGAGTTCCTGTTCGAAAGCGCGGCCGAAGTAGTTCTTGTCGCCGATCAGTGTCTGGCCGGGTCGGGCGGCGAGGAGGTGGGGGTCGGCCGCGAGCAGGTCCAGCAGGGTCTCGCGTTCGTCGGCTTTGGCTCTGGTCAGGGCGAAGGCGACGGGCAGGCCCTGGAGGGTGCACACCAGGTGCAGCCGCAGGCCCCAGAAGAAGCGGCTGTGGCTGGCGCAGTAGCCGTACTGGGCCCATCCGGCAAGGTCGGAGCGTTTCACGGTCTCCCGCGAGCGGCCGCATTCCACGGGTGTGGAGTCCACGATCCACACGTCGTCGCTCCACACCGAGGTGCTGGTGGCCAGGATCCGGGTGACCCGGCGAAGCAGCTCGGCGGCCTTGCGTAGCCGCTTGTTGTAGCCGGGTTGCTGCGGCAGGTACGGGAAGAGATGCCGCAGGTGGGCCCGGGCGTGCCGGAGCCATCTGGCCTCGGAGGTGAAACCGAGCATGGCCTGCATCATCGCAAGGGTGACCAGCTCGGCGTCGGTGAGCTGCGGCGCGATCCCCACGGCCGGCCGCCACGGCGCCAGGTCCGGACGCTGCTTCAGCAGATCGTCGGTTGTGGCATAAAGTGCTGTCGCGAGGGTGTCCAGGTTGTTCGTCACAAAACGATCATGGACGCCCTCGTTCTCGTCTCCGCAGGCACCCCTTGGAATTGATCATCTAGAGCGGCACCCCAGCTGCGGAACCCAGGATCATGGTTCTCATCAACGCGAAGGCGCCGTCCCGGTGCCGTTGAGATTGCCGCCACGGGGTCATGCCAGGGTTTCGCAGAGGTCCTCGTACGGGCCGTGCAGGGCCAGCAGCGTCCTTGATGTTTGGCCGTTCACCGTGGTGACCTTGACCGACATGTAGCCGTACGCGACGATCCAGTGGTTGTGCATTGGGCGGTCGGTTGTGTGGAATCCGGCGCTCCAGTTGTCGCCGCTCAAGATGAAGGAGTTCGGGTCGGGGTAGGTGAGGGTCCCGGTGCCGGAGATGTCGCGCTGTACGGTTTTGCCGTTGGCCAGGTTCGTTACGCCCATCACCAACGGGCCACTCTCGATGGAGAATACGGGCTTGCCGCTCGAGTCGGCCCATGTTCTCAACGTCAGGTCGCTCACCGGGAAGTCCACGTGGGCCGGGAAGGCGCATACCTCGCCCGCCGTGTAGTTGAACGATTGCTCGACCGGATGCGTCACCACCGGCTCGCCGCTTTGTGTGGTGGCCTGAGCGGGCGCGCCCGCCGTGCACAGGGCGAGGATTCCTGCCGCTGCGGCCACCCCTGTGGCCCGGACACTGCGCTTCATGCGATCTCCCTCGACGACTGGCTTCACAGCGTGGGATGCGCGGCCGACAATCGCAATGGTTTCGGTCCTGGCCGAATCCAACGCGCGAGGTGAACGGGGGAAGGCATTGCTACGGCTGCGGTTCACGGCGGAGGATCTGCTGCAGGTGACGTTCGCTGGCCATCCGGCGCCGTTGATGGAACTTGGGTTGGCCGTGGCGATGTTGCAGCGCTGCGACGCGCCCGCGGTATTCGGCAGCTGGCAACAACGGCTGCAGCATGCCCTCCCGGGCAGCGCGCGGCCGCTGCTGGAGCTGATTCCGCCCTCCGGTAAGGGCCCGCTGTTCCTCGACCCTATGAGCCGGGGGCTGGAGGACGGCCTCGATCTCGTCATGTCGGCGCCATCCAGCTTTGTGTGCTCGGAGCTCGAACGCGCGTGCACCATCACGGGCCTCCCGCCGACCCTGTGGATGCGTCAGCTGGCCAAGCAGGAGCACGCCGCGTGGCGCGTTCTGGGGGACGCGCTGGGCGCCGCGCACGCGTGCCTCGTGGAACCGGCCTGGGCCCGAATCCGGTCCGGATTCGACGCCGAACACGCCTGGCGTACCAGGATGGTGGCTGATCTTGGCATTCAGGTGACGTTGGCCGGTCTCACGCCGCGGGGACGCTGGCGCGGGACGACGCTGGAGCTGGACGCCGCGGATACCCGAGAGTTCATCCTCAACGGCCGCGGGCTCCTGCTGCTGCCGTCGATGATCTGGGCCGGTACCCCGCTGGTCGCCCCGACCGCCGACGGCCCCACCCTCCTGATCTACTCGGCCATCACCCCGCTGCCACTGCTGGACGCGCCCGCCGACGCCGATCCGCTCGCCACGCTGCTGGGCCGCACCCGGGCCGCGGCGCTGCGCCTGCTCACCCGCGCTCACACCACGACCGACATCGCCCGCGCGCTCGGCGTCAGCCGATCCTCCGCCTCGGAACACGCCACGGCTCTTCGCAACGCCCGACTGATCACGACGCGACGCGAGGGAAAGGTCGTCTGGCACGCCTGTACCCCCCTCGGCCTCGACCTGCTCCGGGCTCGATAGCGGGCTGGAGCGCCGAGCGCCCCCTTGACCCATTGGCCCAGCATCTTGGTGGCCAAACGGTGCGGGTGCCGATTATTACGTCCGCGCAGCTCAGGCGGCATGTGCGTACTCGTGCAGGGTGCCGTCGAGTAGGTCGTGTCGATGGACATCGAGTCGGTCTGGTTCGGTGATCGGTTCGGGAACCGGCCGCAGGGGTGCCGCGCTGTGCAGGGTGCGGTGAGGCCGGTGCTGGTTGTAGAACGACTCGAACTCGCCGAGCGCGTGGAGCAGATGGGGCAGGTTCCAGATCAGGGTACGGTCGAGGAGTTCATGTCTGCAGGTCTGCACCAGGCGTTCCATGATCGAATTCATGCGGGGGACGCGCACACCGGTGGTGACGATCTCGATACCCCCGCCCTCGAAGACTGCATCGAACGCCCGGGTGAACTTGCTGTCGCGGTCCCTGATCAGGTTCGTGACTGTGGCGCCGGCGTCCTGGATGTCCATGACCACGTTCCGGGCGGCCTGGGTGACCCAGTCCGCGGTGGGGTGGGCGGTAGCACCGAGAATGCGGATGCGGCTGCTGGCGTGCTCGATGACGGCGAAGACATAAAGAGTCACGCCGTTCAGGGTGGTGACGGTAAAGAAGTCACAGGCCAGGATCGCGTGGGCCTGGCCGCGCAGGAACGCGGCCCAGGTCTGACGGTCGCGTTCGGGCGCCGGCTCGATTCCGTGCTGCTTCAGGATCTCCCAGACCGTGGAGGGTGCGACCTTGATGCCGAGGGCAGCGAGTTCGCCGTGGATGCGCCGATAACCCCAGGAACTGTTCTCGCGTGCCAGGCGAAGGACGAGAGCCTGGATGCTGCGCCGGGTTGGCGGTCTGCCCGGCCGTTTCTTGCGACCAGACGCCTCGGCGTGGCGACGGCGCACGAGGTCACGGTGCCACCTCAGGATCGTCTCCGGGGAGACGATCAGGTGCAGCTGCCGCAGCTTGGGCCTCGGGAGCCGATGGAGGAGCGCGGCAAGGAACGCACGGTCCGTCGGCGTGACGCGCGGCCTGTCAATCTGCCGCTGCAAGACGGCCAACTGGTGGCGCAGCGTCAATATCTCGATGTCCTTGTCCACATCACTTACCGGCAGCAGCCGTATGAAGGCGAACACACCCGACACGGCGAGGTAGGACAGTCGCAGCAGCACGATCAATCAGCCTGACACGCTGGCCCGGCGATCACCGGCCGTTCGCGAGAACCTGCACGTCACAGGCCATGGATGGGGTTTTCGGCACCCGCAGGGTCCCGGGCCGAACGGAGTCCCGGACAAGGGGGTGCCCTTTCCGGCGGCGTACCTCGGACAAGGGGGCGGCGCCGGGAGCGGACAAGGGGTCGGTAAGAGAGGACAGCCTGGACAAGGGGGGCGGATCGTCACCGTCCGCAATCGCCTTCGGTCGATCGGCCTCCGGAATCCAGGACGGTGCGGGGTCGGCGCTGGGGGCCGGTATCGCGGCCCGGCTACCGCACCTCCTGGCGCACCACATCCGGTGCGCCAGGAGGCGCACCGACCGGCTCTGCGCACCGCACCTCACGCACCAGGCCGGAGCGCACCGTCTGCACCGAGGTGCGGTGCGCACCCGATTCCTCCGGAGGTGCGGTCGGTGCGCACCGACCGTCCGCACCTTGTCCTCCGTGGTGCGGTCGGTGCGGAGAGATCGTTTGCTGGCTGCGCCGGTTTTGGTGTTGCGCCAGATAGCGGCGGCCGTGGCAAGGACCAGGACATAGGCGTCAAGTGGGGCTCGGGACGTGGTAGCGCGGACCTGTTGCCTTCGATTACTCGCCGACGTATATTTGTTGGCGAGTAACCGAGGCAGCACTGCGGACTCGGGAAGGAGGCGACCGCCGATGGCCGCGAAGCGCAAGGTCGACAACCTGATGGCCCTGTCGGTGCTCGCCACGGTCATGCAGCGGCCGATGCACCGCTACGAGATCGCCTCTCTGATCCGGGCCCATGGCAAGGACCAGGACATGGGTGTCAAGTGGGGCTCGCTCTACACGGTCGTCCAGAACCTGGCCAAGCACGGCTTCCTTGAGATCGTCGGCACGGACCGCCAAGG
>NZ_SUMC01000055.1 GCF_005047355.1 Actinacidiphila oryziradicis | reverse complement strand
AAGGCCGGGATCGCGGTGGTCACCGTCCCGGCCCGGGGCACCTCCAAGCTGTGCCCCGGCTGCCTCGGCAAGCTCACCCACCACCCCGCCCCCGACCGGCTTCACGAGCGCGGCTGGAAGTGGGCGCACTGCGCGGGCTGCGGACTGTCCATGGACCGGGATCACGCCGCCGCCCGCCGGATCCTCTCCCGCGGCCTGCTCGCCCAGAGCCACACCACCGCCGAACGCGCCACCGGTGCCCGGAGTATCCGCACCACGGTGGAGGGCACGGTGGCTCTGGTCCGGCGTCCGAAGAAGACCACCCGCCGTCTGCGCCGACAGCGCCGCGCGGAGCAGGCCCCGCCCCGCCCGCGCAGGCCCAAGGCCACCGAGAGCAAGGGACACCCCACCCCCGGCAGGCCGAGCAGCACCCGGCACCGAAGTGCCCGGCGCGCCGCCCCGGCACAGGCCCCGGGCCACAAGACTTCCCGCCGTATGCCCGATGTGCGTACGGTCCCCGCCACCACCCCCACCACGGGGACAGTCCAGCGTCCGGCGGGGCATGACACCACGACACCAGCCGCCGTATCCGGGCCGGTGCCAGGTCATGGAGTACCCGCACCCCACCGACCCGAAGATCTTCTTCCGGCCGGCCGGAGACGGCTCTCACACAGAACCTGCCGGCAGCGCACCCGCGCCGCCAAGCGGACCGGCTTCCACCACCTGCACGCCACCGAGGTCCACCCCCTCACCCCAAGGTTCGGACCACCGGACGGCAACCGCACACGGCCACGCCGCGCCCGAAAAGCCTGGAAACCACAGGCACACACAGAGTTCTAGAGACGCTTCCTATATGACGAGGCTCAGCGCGCCGGCCATGCCGAAGCCGACGACCGACAGCACCGTCTCCAGGACGGTCCAGGTCTTCAAGGTGTCCCGCTCGCTGATGCCGAAGTACTTGGCGACCATCCAGAAGCCCCCGTCGTTGACGTGCGAGGCGAAGATCGATCCGGCCGAGATGGCCATTTGCAACGACGGCGAGAAAGGCAGCCCTATGGACCTGGTCTTCCGCGATGCCCGCGTCATCGACGGCACCGGAGGTGCCTCGTACCGGGCGGATGTCGGCATCGAGGAGGGCAGGATCACCGGGATCCACCGCCCCGGCACCGGGCGGCGTCCGAGCGGCCGCCGGGTCATCGATGCCGAGGGGCTCGCCCTGGCACCCGGGTTCATCGACATGCACGCGCACAGTGACCTCGCGCTGCTCACCGATCCGTCGCACGAGGCGAAGGCCGCCCAGGGCGTGACCCTGGAAGTGATCGGCCAGGACGGCCTGTCGTACGCGCCCGTCGACGACCACACCCTCGGCTCCGTCCGCGCCCAGATCGCCGGCTGGAACGGCGACCCGCCCGGCCTCGTCTGGGACTGGCGGACGGTCGGGGAGTACCTGGACCGCCTGGACCGGGGCATCGCCGTCAACGCCGCGTATCTCGTGCCGCAGGGGACGGTCCGGGCACTGGTGGTCGGCTGGGAGGACCGTCCGGCGACCCCGGCGGAGCTCACGGCCATGCGGCGGCTGGTCGCGGAGGGCATGGAACAGGGCGCCGTGGGCCTCTCCTCCGGGCTGACCTACACACCCGGAATGTATGCATCCGATGGAGAACTGACCGAGCTGTGCCGCGTCGTGGCCGAATACGGCGGGTACTACTGCCCGCACCACCGCTCCTACGGCGCCGGAGCACTCCAGGCGTACGAAGAGATGATCGCGGTCACCCGGCAGGCCGGCTGCGCCCTGCATCTAGCCCACGCCACGATGAACTTCGGCGTGAACGAGAACCGCGCCCCCGAGCTCATCGCGCTGCTGGACGAGGCGCTCGCCGCGGGCGCCGACATCACCCTCGACAGCTATCCCTACCTGCCTGGCTGCACCACCCTCGCCGCGATGCTGCCCAGCTGGGCGGCCGAGGGCGGCCCCGAGGCCACCCTCCACCGCCTCCGGGACGACGCCACGGCGGAGCGCATCCGCCACGCGATGGAGGTCGAGGGTGCCGACGGCCACCACGGCGTCCCGATCGACTGGTCGGCGATCGAGATCTCCGGAGTAGGCGACCCGTCGCTGGCCGGTCACATCGGTCGCAGGCTCGACGGCTTCGCCACCGCCCGGCGCCTGCTGCTCCAGGACCGGCTGCGGCCGGCGATCCTGATGCACGTCGGCCACGAGGCCAATCTGCGTACGATCATGCGCCACCGCGTCCACACCGGCGGCAGCGACGGCCTTCTCACCGGCGCCAAGCCGCACCCCCGCGCGTACGGCACCTTCCCGCACTACCTGGGCCACTACGCCCGTGACCTGGGCGTTCTCAGCCTGGATGAATGCGTGGCCCACCTCACCGGCCGCCCCGCCGCCCGCCTCCGGCTGCCCGACCGGGGCCTGGTGCGCACCGGCTACCGCGCCGATCTCGTCCTCTTCGACCCGGATACGGTCGCGGCGGGCGCCACCTTCGACCAGCCGCGCACGCCGCCGCGGGGCATCCCGCATGTGCTGATCGACGGCCGTTTCGTCATCGAGAACGGCCGCCGTACGGACGTTCTGGCGGGCCGGTCGGTACGTCGCCCGATGGGCGGGCGTGGCCAAGAACACGGAGCGAGGAACGTTACGCCCCCGTAAGCTCAACGACATGCAGGTGATCCAGTCCAGGAAGCTCGCCAATGTCTGCTACGACATCCGGGGGCCGGTGCTCGAGGAGGCCATGCGGCTGGAGGCGGCGGGCCACCGCATCCTGAAGCTGAACACCGGCAATCCGGCGGCGTTCGGCTTCGAGTGCCCGCCGGAGATCCTGGAGGACATGCTGCGCAGCCTCGGCGACGCGCACGGCTATGGCGACTCCAAGGGCATCCTCCCGGCCCGGCGCGCGGTGATGCAGCACTACCAGACCAAGGGCATCGACCTGGATGTCGAGGACATCTTCCTCGGCAACGGCGTGTCCGAGCTGATCCAGATGTCGATGCAGGCCCTCCTGGACGACGGCGACGAGGTGCTGATCCCGTCGCCGGACTACCCGCTGTGGACGGCGTCGGTGTCGCTGTCCGGCGGGACAGCGGTGCACTACCGGTGTGACGAGCAGGCGGACTGGTATCCGGACCTGGCGGACATCGAGCGGAAGATCACCGACCGCACGAAGGCCATCGTCATAATCAACCCGAACAACCCCACGGGTGCGGTCTACGACGACCAGCTGCTGCGCGAGCTCACGGACATCGCGCGCCGCCACAATCTGGTCGTCTGCTCCGACGAGATCTACGACAAGATCCTCTACGACGACGCCACCCACACCCCCACCGCCGCGATCGCGCCGGATCTGCTCACGCTCACCTTCAACGGACTGTCCAAGGCCTACCGGGTGGCCGGTTACCGCAGCGGCTGGCTCGCGGTGTGCGGGCCGAAGGCGCACGCGACCAGTTACCTGGAGGGGCTCACGATCCTCGCCAATATGCGGCTGTGCGCGAATGTGCCGGCGCAGCACGCGGTGGCGACGGCGCTGGGCGGGCGGCAGTCCATCAAGGACCTGGTACTGCCGGGCGGACGGCTGACGGAGCAGCGGGACACCGCATATGAGCTGCTGACGCAGATCCCGGGCGTGTCGTGCGTCCGGCCGAAGGGCGCGCTGTACGCGTTCCCGAAGCTGGACCCGAAGGTGTATCCGATCAAGGACGACCAGCAGATGGTCCTGGACCTGCTGCGGACCGAGCGCATCCTGGTGGTGCAGGGCACCGGTTTCAACTGGCCGGAGCCGGATCACTTCCGGTTGGTGACGCTGCCGCCGAAGGAGGACCTGACGATGGCGGTGGAGCGGATCGCGAAGTTCCTGGACGGCTACACCCAGCCGTAAATCGACCGCGATGCATTCGCTTTTTAGACAGAGTCCAAGATAGGATGTACTCCTGAAGGCCAGAGGAGTGCATCCATGTACGAACCGATTCGCACCAATTCGGTCCATACAGTGGCGGCGCCGACGATCCCACGCCGCACCCGCGACGAAGAGCTGGAATTCCAGCTCGCCGGGCACCTCGCCGCCCTGCTGACCGTCACCGACGAACTGCTCGCTGTCGCACCCAGCAGCGACCTCGGCCACGCGGCCGAACTGCTTTCCGCGCACATCGAGCGTCTCCGGCACGGAAAGGCGCCCCTGCGCATTCAGCCCGCCGCCGTGACCGGCGATACCGCGGAGGACCGCGTCACCGCCCTCCACCGCCGCGCCCACGCCCTCGCCGGACGGGCCCTCGTGGTCGCCGCCTCCCGCCAGGACACCACCGGCGCGGTGCTTTCCGCTCAGCGTATGGACGCCCACCAGGCGGCGCTGACCGCGGCCTGAGAAATCCGCGGCGAACCCCCGGGGGCGGCCGCGGGCGGGCCGGGCCGCTGGGCCCGCCCCGCCCGCGTCGCACAACGCGGGCGGGGCGGGCCCAAGCCTTGCGGCTGGCGGCCGCGGCTGGCTGCGGCGGCGGGAAGGTGCTGCCTCAGCCGAGCCGCGACACCAGCGCGCGGTACTCGTCCCAGAGCTCCTTCGGGGTGTGGTCGCCGAAGGTCTCCAGGTGGGCCGGGATGAGGCCGGCCTCGTCGCGCCATACATCAACGTCGACGGAGAGCAGCAGGTCGAGGTCGGCCTGGCTGATGTCGAGCCCCTCGGTGTCGAGGGCGCCTTCGGCCGGGAGGATGCCGATGGGGGTCTCGACGCCCTTGGCGGTGCCCTCCAGGCGCTCGACGATCCACTTCAGGACGCGGCTGTTCTCGCCGAAGCCGGGCCAGACGAAGCGGCCGGCGGCGTCCTTGCGGAACCAGTTGACGTAGTAGATCTTGGGGAGCTTCTCGGGGTCGTGCTCCTTGCCGAGCTTGACCCAGTGACCGAAGTAGTCGCCCATGTTGTAGCCGCAGAACGGCAGCATGGCGAAGGGGTCGCGGCGCAGCTCGCCGACCTTGCCCTCGGCGGCGGCGGTCTTCTCGCTGGCGACGTTGGCACCGATGAAGACGCCGTGCTGCCAGTCGAAGGACTCGGTCACCAGCGGTACGGCCGAGGCGCGGCGCCCGCCGAAGAGGATGGCGGAGATCGGCACGCCCCGGGGGTCCTCCCACTCGGGCGCGATGATCGGGCACTGGCCCGCCGGGGTGGTGAAGCGGGCGTTGGGGTGGGCGGCCGGGGTGCCGGACTCCGGCGTCCAGTCGTTGCCCTTCCAGTCGGTGAGGTGGGCCGGGGGCTCCTCGGTCAGGCCCTCCCACCACACGTCGCCGTCGTCGGTGAGGGCGACGTTGGTGAAGACGGAGTTGCCCCACAGGGTCTTGATGGCGTTGGCGTTGGTCGCCTCGCCGGTGCCCGGGGCGACGCCGAAGAAGCCGGCCTCGGGGTTGATGGCGTAGAGCCGGCCGTCCTCGCCGAAGCGCATCCAGGCGATGTCGTCGCCGACGGTCTCCACCGTCCAGCCGCGGGTGGTCGGCTCCAGCATCGCCAGGTTGGTCTTGCCGCAGGCGCTGGGGAACGCGGCCGCCACATACTTCGACTCACCGCGCGGCGGGGTGAGCTTGAGGATGAGCATGTGCTCGGCGAGCCAGCCCTCGTCGCGCGCCATGACGGAGGCGATGCGCAGGGCGTAGCACTTCTTGCCCAGGAGGGCGTTGCCGCCGTAGCCGGAGCCGTAGGACCAGATCTCGCGGCTCTCGGGGAAGTGCGAGATGTACTTGGTGGTGCTGCACGGCCACGGGACGTCCGCCTCGCCGTCGGCCAGCGGGGCGCCGACGCTGTGCACGGCGTGCACGAAGCTGCCGTCCTCGCCGAGCTCCTCCAGCACCTCGGTGCCCATCCGGGTCATGGTGCGCATCGAGACGGCGACGTACGCGGAGTCGGTGATCTCGACGCCGAGCGCGGAGAGCGGGGAGCCGATCGGCCCCATGCAGAACGGGACGACGTACATGGTGCGGCCGCGCATGGAGCCGTGGAAGAGGCCCTTCTCGCCTGTGCCCTCCTGTCCCGTGAAGATGGCGCGCATCTCGTCGGGGTGCTTCCAGTGGTTGGTCGGGCCGGCGTCCTCCTCCTTCTCGGAGCAGATGAAGGTCCGGTCCTCTACGCGGGCGACGTCCGTGGGGTCGGAGGCCGCGTAGTAGGAATTGGGGCGCTTGATGGGGTCGAGTTTGGTGAAGGTGCCCTTGGTCACGAGTTCGTCGGCGAGGCGTTGGTACTCGGCCTCGGAGCCGTCGCACCACACGATCTCGTCGGGCTGGGTGAGGCCGGCTATCTCGTCGACCCAGGCGATGAGTTCCTGATGTTTGGTGGGAGCCGAAATTCCCTGCGCCACGATCGCTCCATCCCGCCGGGTGTGCACTCACCCGGCGTCAGAAATTGAGGGTGTGAGGTTCTGCTGTTGGCCCCTTGGGGGCTGCGACCCGGATGCTTCGTGGTTGGGCTCTGCTCATCCGGTATCGACCGCACTCATATGAGTATCAGGACACCACGCCCGATCTGTCCAGGGGACGCCGGGTGAGCAGCACCACTCCGCCCCCGAAATGCTACGCACAGGTAACCTACGGCTACGTAAGTAGTAATTGACGGGCGTGACCACCGTCCACGACACTGCGGAGGTGACCGAGGCCGTTGAAGAACTCATCCCCGCGCCGCTCAAGCCGAAGCTCCGAGGATGGATCCACGCCGGCATGTTCCCAGCGGTCCTGGTCGCCGGGGTCATCCTGACCGCGTTCGCGGAGAGCACCCGGGGCCGGATCGCCTGCGCGGTCTTCACCATCAGCGCGTGCGCGCTCTTCGGGGTCAGCGCGCTCTACCACCGGGGCACCTGGGGCCCGCGCGGCGAGGCGATCCTGCGGCGGCTGGACCACGCCAACATCTTCCTGATCATCGCGGGCTCGTACACACCACTGACAATCCTGCTGCTGCCACACGGCAAGCAGCAGGCACTGCTGTGGTTCGTGTGGGCCGGCGCCCTGGCCGGAATAGCGTTCCGGGTCTTCTGGGTCGGTGCGCCTCGCTGGCTCTACACCCCGTGCTACATCGCCCTGGGCTGGGCGGCGGTCTTCTTCCTGCCGGACTTCATGCGCACCGGCGGCATCGCGGTGCTGGTACTGGTCGTCACCGGCGGCCTGCTCTACAGCGCGGGCGCGGTGATCTACGGGACCAAGCGCCCGAACCCGTGGCCCCGGTGGTTCGGCTTCCACGAGGTGTTCCACTCACTGACGCTGGCGGCGTTCATCGTGCACTACGTCGGGATCTCCCTGGTGGCCTACACGCACTCCTGAGCCCCTCCGAGGGCTACGCCACCCGTGCCGCCCTGCTGGTGACATTCCAGCCCGTCCGGCGTTCGAGGACCTGGGGGTCCAGGGGGCGGCCCCCCACGGCGCCAGCCGCATATCGGACGCAGCCGGGAAGGGGAGGGTCAGAGGAGAGGGCCTGCGGCCACGCCCAACCGCACCGCCAGCCCCGCAGGGTCCGCGGTCGGCGCGTCACAGACGAAGCGCCGGCAGACATACGCCGCCGGGCGCCCGTCGACCAGCGGGCGGTGCGCCAGGATCGCGTACTCCTCACTGTCCGGCTCGCCGACGGCCACCACCGCGCCCGGCGCGGTGCCGAGCAGGGCGGTGCGGTGCAGCTCGCCCGTCGCCGGGTCGTCGGCCGGGCCGGCCACGGCGACCTCGCGCGGGCCGTCCAGGGCCGCCTCGGCCACCGCGAGCCCCCAGCCGATGAAGCGGGGAGCGCGCCCGGCGAGGGCGCCCACGACGCCCAGGGCCTTCTCGGCGGCGTCGCGGTGGACCTCCGAGCCGGTGTAGGCGGCATACGACAGGAGGGCCCCGGCGGCGGCCGTCCAGCCCGAGGGCGCGGCGTTGTCGGTGGGGTCCTGGGGGCGGCGGATAAGCGCTTCCGCGTCGTCCGCGGTGTCGTACAGCATGCCGTCCTGCGCCGTGAAGTGACGCAGTACGGAGTCGAGCAGCAGCCCGGCGAAGTCCACCCAGACCCCCTCCCCCGTCACCGCGCTCAGCGCCAGAAAGCCCTCGGCCACATCCGCGTAGTCCTCCAGCACCCCCACGTGCCCGCCCGTGACACCGTCCCGCGAAGTGCGGGCCAGCCTCCCGGCCTCGTCCATGTGCACCCGCACCAGCAGATCCGCGGCCCCCACCGCCGCCTCCACCAGGTCCGGCCGGCCGAAGTACGCGCCCGTCTCCGCGAGGGCCGCCACAACCAGCCCGTTCCAGGCGGCGACCACCTTGTCGTCCCGTCCCGGGCGCGGCCGCCCTTCGCGTGCGGCCAGCAGCCGTTCCCGTACGGACCCGATCCGCGCGGCATCGGCCACCCCGTCGCCCGGCAGCTGGAGCACCGACGCGCCCTCCTCGAAGGTGCCGGCCTCCGTCACCCCGAAGTATCCGGCCGCGAGCGCCGCGTCCTGCTCCCCCAGCACCGCCCGCAGTTCGTCCGGCGTCCACACATAGAACGCTCCCTCGGCGTGGCCGCCGTCGGGGCGGTCGCTGTCCGCGTCGAGGGCCGAGGCGAAGCCGCCCTCGGCCGTGCGCAGCTCCCGCACCAAGAAGTCGCAGGTCTCCAGGGCGACCCGGCGCGCCAGATCCGAACCCGTGGCCCGCCACAGGTGCGCGTACACCCGGGCCAGCAGCGCATTGTCATAGAGCATCTTCTCGAAGTGCGGCACGGTGAACGTCCGGTCCACCGCATAGCGCGCGAAGCCGCCGCCCAGCTGGTCATAGATACCGCCGCGTGCCATCGACTCGCAGGTGTCCTGCGCCATCTGCAGCGCCGCCTCCGACCCGGTCCGCGCGTGGTGCCGCAGCAGGAACTCCAGCACCATGGACGGCGGGAACTTCGGCGCCCCGCCGAATCCGCCGTGCCGGTCGTCGTACTCCCTGGTCAGCGCGAGCAGCGCGGCATGCAGCTCGTCCTTGCCCGGCGCTGCCGTGCCGCCGAAGTCCATCTGCCGGCCCGCCAGGTCCCGTACGATCCGGGCCGCGGCCTCGCCCACCTCGTCCCGCCTGTCGCGCCACGCCGCCCGTACGCCCTCCAGCACCTGCCGGAAGGACGGCATGCCGTGCCGGGGCGCGGGCGGGAAGTACGTCCCGAAGTAGAACGGCTCGGCGTCCGGCGTGAGAAAGACGGTCATCGGCCAGCCGCCCTGGCCCGTCGCGGCCTGGACCGCCTCCATATAGACGGCGTCGACATCCGGGCGCTCCTCACGGTCCACCTTGACGGACACGAAGTGCTCGTTGAGGTACGCCGCCGTGTCCTCGTCCTCGAAGGACTCATGGGCCATGACGTGGCACCAGTGACACGCCGAGTACCCGACGCTCAGCAGCACCGGCACTCCGCGTTCACGCGCGGCCGCGAAGGCGTCCTCGCCCCAGGGCCACCAGTCGACCGGGTTGTCGGCGTGCTGGCGGAGATAGGGAGAGGTGGAACGGCTGAGTCGGTTTGCCATGTCCCCAGCCTCACACACGGTGCCGCCTCGTGGCGCCGGCCGCTTGCGGGGAAAGGCCCAGGGCAAAGCCGACGACCGTATCGGACGTGAAGGGCGAAAAGCGAATTACGTCCACGGGCGGGTGAAAAGGGCCAACTTGGCTGGCTCAGGGCAGGTCCGGCGGAGCACGCTGCTAGTTCCGGCCTCCCGACCCTCCGACCCGGCCCTCCGACGACAGATGAGTTAGAGCCTTGCTGAATACCCCGACCCTGGACGCCCGCAGGGACTCCCGCAGCGCGGCCGGTCTCGTACGACGGTGGCGCCAGGCCTCGGACCCGCAGGAGCTCGCCGGTGTGTACGACGAGCTGCACGTCGCCGGACCGCTGGTCCCCACCCCCTGGAATGCGCTGCTCGTCACCGGCTACGAGGACTGCCGGCAGGTGTTCGCCGACCGGACCTGGCTCACTCTGAGCGCCCGCTGGCGCGACGCCCACCGCCCCGGCTGGCGGGCCAGCGCGAGCACTGTCGCGCTCTGCGAGACGCCGCTCCAGCAGGACCCGCCCGAGCACACAAAGCGGCGGAGCCCGCTGACAGCGGCCCTGGCACCCCGGGCGGTGCGTGCGGCGGCGGAGCTCGTGGGGCCGCTGGCCGCGGAGCATGTAAGGGCCTTCGCGGACCGGGTCCGCCGGGACGGCGCGGCCGATCTCGTGCCCGCGCTCTGCCACCCGCTCCCCACCGCCGTGCTGGCCGGGCTCCTGGGACTGCCGCCGGAGGTCGACCGGGCGTGGCTCGCCGCCGAGAGCGTCGCCATGGTCCGGGTCGAGGAACTCGGCAGCCCGCCGAGTGTCGTACGCCGCGCCGACGAGGCCGCTGCCGCCCAGCTGGCCTGCTACGACCGGGTGCTGGCCGAACGCGCCGGGCGGCCCGCCGGGGACCTGCTGTCCCGCTGGGCGGCCGAGGACCCTGCCGGGGCGCGCCATCTGCTGCTGACGCTGTTCTCGGCCGGGGTGCCCACCACCGCCGCGCTGCTGGCCAGCCTCGCCCTGGCGCTCTCGACACGCCCGGGACTTGGCGAAAGGACCCGCCAGGAGCCGGATTTCGCCGACCGGCTCACCGACGAGGTGCTGCGCTGGGACCCGCCCGGGCGTGTCGTGACCCGGGTCGCCGCCGCCGACACCGAGCTCGGCGGCCGGGCGCTGCCCGCCGGCCAGGTCGTCCATGCCCTCCTCGGCGCCGCGCACCGCGATCCGCGGTTGTTCAAGGACCCGCACACCTTCGACCCGTACCGCGACCCGCATCGCCTGCTGGCGTTCGGAGCGGGGCTGCACTACTGCCTGGGCGCGCATCTGGCCCGTACCCAGGCAACGGCTTTTCTACGGCTCTTCGCCCGCGAGCTGCCGGGCGCACGGCTCGCCGGCGCACCGGTACGGCAGCCGGGACCGAGCATGACCGACATCACCCGCCTGCCCATCACTCTTTCGTGAAGGGGCGCGCGGGAGGGGACATGAGGAGACAACCAATGGCGGACAGCCCAGTGCCAGCGGCGGACATCTTCGACAAGCATCTGTCGTCGTTCGCCCGGGCCTTGACGGACACCGGCCCACGGCCGTTCTACCGCCCCATGGCGGCCAGCGGCGGGGAGGCGCTGGTCGACGGCGTACGCGTGGTCATGACGGCCTGCAACGACTATCTGGGCCTGTCCGGCGACCCCCGGGTAACGGCGGCTGCCGCAAAGGCGCTGGTCGAGTACGGCGCCTCGTGTTCCGGCAGCCGGCTGGTCTGCGGGACTCTGCCGCTGCACGAGGAGCTGGAGGCCAGGCTGGCCGCCTTCCTCGGCTGCCCGGCGGCGATCGTGACCACCACCGGTTTCCAGGCGAACCTGGCGATCACTCCGCTGCTCGGCAAAGGTGACCTCGTCTTCAGCGACATGGCCAACCACGCCTCTCTGGTGGACGCCATCCGGCTCGGTTCGGCCGACAAGCGTCTGTACCGCCACTCCGACATGGCCGACCTGGAGCGACAGCTCGCCACCGCCGATCCCGGCGCCGCCAAACTGATCGTCACGGACGGGCTGTTCTCCATGGAGGGCGACCTGTGCCGGCTGCCCGAACTCACCGCCCTCGCCCGGCGCCACGGCGCCAGGCTCGTGGTCGACGGCGCCCACGACATCGGGCTGATGGGAGCAGGCGGACACGGCGTGGCCGAGTACTTCGGCCTCCCGGACGCCGTCGACCTCTACACCGGCACCCTCTCGAAGTGCTTCGGCTCCATCGGCGGCGTACTCGCCGGCCCGACCGACATCATCGGCTACCTGCGCTACACCGCACGGCCGGTCATCTTCACCGCGTCGATGCCGCCTGCCGCCGTCGGCGCCGCGCTCGCCGCGCTGGACATCATCGAGTCGGAACCCGAGCGTCGTACGCGGGTGCTCAACCTGGCCGAGCGGCTGGACAGCGGGCTGCGGGCGCTCGGCTACGACACCGGCGGCCCGGCGCCGCGGACAGGACCGGCAACGGTCACCCCGATTGTCCCGGTGCACGTCGGCGACGCCGAGCTGTGCGCGCGGCTGTGGAAGGAGATCCTCGACGAAGGGGTCTTCACCCACGCGGTGGTCGCGCCCGCCGTGCCGGTGGGCCGGGCGCTGATCCGGCTGTCCCTCCAGGCCACCCACACCGACGGCCATCTCGACCGGATCCTCGACGCCTTCACCGCCGCCGGCCGCCGCCTCCGCCTGATCGCCGGAACCGCCGCCACGCCACAGCCCCGGCAGGCGTCGGACGGGGCTACGGCTGCGGCGCCGAGTGCGGGTGCGGCTGTGAGTCAGGGTGCGGCTGTGACGCCGGTTGCGGCTCCGATCCCGGCCCCGGATGCAGTCCCGGCCTCGGTCCCGTCCCTGGTGACGCCCCTGATCCCGGCCCCGGCCCCGGCCCCGGTGAGCGCCCGGTGACCGCCCTCGCCGTCACCCCCGTACGAGGCCGTGCCGATGTCACCGCCTTCATCCGCCTCCCGTACGCCGTCTACCGCGACGACCCGTACTGGGTCGCCCCCCTCGAACGGGAGCGGCGCGCCTTCCTCGACCCGCGCCGCAGCCCCTTCCACGGCATCGGCACGGTCCAGCTCTTCCTCGCCCGGCGCGGCGGCCAGGTCGTCGGCAGGATCGCCGCCATCGTCGACCCCCGCTACAACGAACGGCACGACCCCAAGTGCGGCCAGTTCGGCCTCTTCGAGTGCGCCGACGACCCCGAAGCCGCGGCGGAGCTCTTCGACGCCGCCGCCGACTGGCTCGGCGAGCGGGGCCTCAGCCGGATGCTCGGCCCGTTCAGCTTCTCCACCAACGACGAGTGCGGGGTG
Organism: Actinacidiphila oryziradicis; assembly: GCF_005047355.1. Lineage (GTDB taxonomy): Bacteria > Actinomycetota > Actinomycetes > Streptomycetales > Streptomycetaceae > Actinacidiphila > Actinacidiphila oryziradicis. The sequence continues at coordinate 43,682 of NZ_SUMC01000055.1, read as the reverse complement.
CTGGTCGACGGCTTCGACGGGCCGCCCACCATGCTGATGCCGCACAACCCCGCGTACTATCCGGAGCTCTTCACCGGCTGCGGCTTCAGCAAGGCCAAAGACCTGCTGTCCTGGCGGATCCCCATGCCGCCCGACGGCGAGCCCCCCGCCATCGTCCGGCGCGCCGCCGACCGCGCCCTCAGTGCCCCGGGCGTCCGGGTCCGGCCGCTCGACCCGAAGCGTTTCGACGCCGATCTCGCCGCCGTCAAGGACATCTACAACGACGCCTGGGCCGAGAACTACGCCTCTGTCCCCATGACCGACCGCGAATTCGAGCACACGGTAAGGCAGCTGAAGCCGATCATCCGGCCCGAACTGCTCCAGCTCGTCGAGGTGCACGGCGAGCCCGCCGCCTTCAGCCTCTGGCTGCCCGACACCAACCAGGCCCTCCGCGCCGCCCACGGCCGCCTCACCACCTGCGGCGTACCCACCGGCCTCATCCGCATCAGCCGGGCGGGCCGCCGGATCAACCGCACCCGGGCCGTCACCTCCGGCATCAAGAAGGAGCACCGCAACCGCGGCCTCGCCGCCGCCATGTTCACCCAGGCGCAGCGTGCCGCCTTCCGCCTCGGCTACGCCGAGAGCGAGCTCTCCTGGATCCTGGAGGACAACCACCACGCCAACCGCTACGCCAAGGCCGTCGGCGGCATCCTCTTCCGCACCCACCGGCTCTACGAACGCGACCCGGGCGCACTCCGGAGGGCCTTGCCCGCCCAGGCCTCGTCGGCGACAGCGGCTGATGCCGGCCCGGAACCCGCACACGTCACCGCCCACCCCACAACCCCGGCACCACGCCCCGCCGGCACCCTTCCCCGGCCGGAGACCCGCGGCGAGCGCACGGCGACAGAGGCAGCGGACGGTGTCGCGGGCGGTGCCCAGCGCCCGCAGAGCTCGGCCGGAGGCGCCGCCGGGGGCGGCCTCGGCGGCGAGCCGTGAGGTACCTCGTCACCGGGGCCACCGGATTCATCGGGCGGCGGCTGCTGCGCCATCTCGCGGAGGGCGGACATGAGATCACCGCCCTGGTGCGTGACGGCCGGCGAGTGCCCGGGGCGCGGGCGGCACACGGGGACCTCGCCACCGGCGCCGGACTGCTGACGGCCGTGCGGGACGCCGACCGGGTCATCCATCTGGCCGGGGTGACCCGGGCCGCCGACCCGCGCGTGTATGCCGAGATCAACGCCGAGGGCACCCGGCGGCTGCGTGCGGCCGTCGCCGCGCAGCCGGAGCCGCCGCGCCTGGTCTACTGCTCGTCGCTCGCGGCCTCCGGCCCCGGTCGGCAGCGCCGCGAGGAGGACGTACCGGCGCCGGTCTCCGCGTATGGCCGCAGCAAGCTCGGCGGTGAGCTCGCACTGCGTGAGGAAGGCGGTGCCGACGGCGTCGGCAGCCGGGTCCGCGCGGTCGTCGTCCGGCCGCCGATCGTCTACGGCCCCGGGGACCCGGCGTTTCTGCCGGGCCTGGTGGGGGCGGTGCGCATTGGGGTGCTCCCGGCGGTCGGCCGGCCAGGGCCGCGCCATTACTCCCTGATCCATGTGGACGACCTGTGCCGCGCGCTGCTCACGGCGGGGGAGGCCGGGGCGGCGGGCGGGATCTACCACGTCAGCGATGGTGCCGAGCATCTCTGGGACGACATCGGCGCGGCTGTCGCCACGGCGCTGGGGCGGAGGGCACCGCGGGTGGTGCATGTTCCGGGGGCGGTGGCGATGGCGGCGGCGCGCACGGTGGGCCGGGCGTCGCGCCTGGGCCCGGACAAGGTCACGGAGGCCCTGCACCCGGCATGGACGAGCGCCCCGGGCCGGTTGCCGTTCATCCCCCGGATCACGCTGTCCGAGGGCCTGCGCGTCGCGCTCGGCCCGTAACCCGGATCCCCGTATAACCGGTGTGCAAGGCCCGTAGCCCGGGTGCGAGAAGAGCGAGAAGTGACGGAGATCCAGAACGTGCGCCGACGCCTCTCCCCGACCGAACGGTTCATGTGGGCCGCGGGCGAAACGCTCCCCGTCAACTTCACCGCCACCGGCCGGGTCCAGGGCCGCGTTACCCCCGACCGGCTCCGCGTGGCCCTTGCCGCCGTCCGCCGGCGGCACCCTCTGCTGGGGGTCCGTATCGCCGGCCCGGGGCGCTGGCAGGCCTGGCTGACGACGGAGGACGTCCCTGATCCGGAGCTCCGGGTGATCAGGGCCGACTCCCCGGACACCTGGGCCCGGGTCGTCGAGGAAGAGCTCCGGCGGCGCTTCGACACCGCCGCCGGCCCCCTCGTCCGGTTCGTCCTGGTCGACGCGGGCGACTCCTTCGATCTCGTCGGCGTCTACCACCACCTCGTCGCCGACGCCGTCTCCGCCGGCATCGTCCTGCGCGACGTCCTCCAACGGCTCGCCGACCCCCGCCCCGAGCCGAGCCCCGGCACCGGCCCCGTCATCGCCCCGCCCGCCGACGACCTGCTGCCCGGCTGCCGCGTCAACCCCACCGATCTGCTCAAGGTCGCCCGTATGCTCCGGGGCGCCGCCCGCCCACCGCGTCCTGCCGGGCGCCTCGTCTACTCCACCTGGTCCCTCGGCGCCGACGAGACCGCCACCCTGCTCGCCCGCTGCCGCGCCGAAGGGACCACCCTCCAGTCGGCCCTCTGCGCCGCCTTCGCCCGCGCCCTCGCCCACCGCGTCCCGCAGCCGGCCCGCATCGCCGTGGCCGCCGACCTCCGCCGCATCCTGAATCCCGTGGCCCACGAGGCGGTCGGCCTCTACGCCACCAGTTTTCTGCTGCCCGTCGACGGCACCGGCCGAGGTGACGTCTGGGGCCTCGCCCGCGACGTAAGAGCCGACCTCCACAGCCGGCTGGCCCCTGCCGCGCTACGTCCCCTCGTCCGCGCTTTCCGCCTGCTGCCGTTCCTCCCCCGCACGACCATCAGCTCCGCCCTCCGGCGCGGCGAGGAGAAGGGCGCCCGCTTCGACGTCTCGATCAGCAACGCCCGGCTGTCCATCCCCCTCGACTACGGCCCGCTGCGGCTGTCCGCGTGCTACGGCGCCGCTCATACCAGTCTGTCCGGTGCGCCTCTCGTCCTCGTTGCCGGACTCGGCGGCCGGATCTTCTTCGGCGTCACCTCGACCGACGGGGACGGCTGCGAGCAGCTCTGTGAGCGGGCCATGGCCCATCTCATGGGCAGCCCTTCAGGAGGGTCCCGCGATCGCGTGGTTCACTCCAGCGTCCCCGGGACCCCCGAGGTCCACGGCACCCGCCGGACCCGCTGAGCGCGTCCCCGGGCACCGCGCGTCATCCGCAGACGAGGACGTCACTCTCCGGAGTGACTCGTCTTCGCCGCCGCGGGCTCGGGTGCCGGCCCCGTGCCCGGGTCCGCATCTGGGTCGGGAGCCTCTTCGAAGTCGACCTTTCCGAACTGCTTGGTCATGTTTTTCATCAGCAGCCACAGGGCGCTGCCGATAAGGGCGAAGATCACGAAGCCGAGAAGCCCCGGGGTCACCTTGTTCTGGTCCAGCTCTTGGGCGAGCGGAACGAGGTGGGCTGCGGCCATGCTGAATGTCGCGTTCACGGGACCCATTGTCTACCCGGCCTCGCGGACGCCCGCGAAGAGGTCGTCCTCAGGAAGAGACGTGTCGACCAGAGACCGTGCGAGCTCGTAGTCCTCGGTCGGCCAGACCTCTTTCTGGATGTCCATGGGTACGTGGAACCAGGCGCCGTCCGGGTCGATCTGCGTGGCGTGGGCGAGCAGCGCCTTGTCGCGGATCTCGAAGTACTCGGCGCAGGGGACGTGCGTGGTGATGGACCGCTCCGGCCGGTCGAAGGACTTCCAGCGCTCCAGCCATTCGCCGTACGGGGACTCCAGGCCGCGCGACAGCAGGGCCTCGTGCAGGGCGACCGTGCGGGCGCGGTTGAAGCCCTGGTTGTAGTAGAGCTTCAGGGGGGTCCAGGGGGCGCCGGCCCCGGGGTACCGGTCCGGGTCACCGGCCGCCTCGAAGGCGACCATGGAGATCTTGTGGGTCTGGATGTGGTCGGGGTGGGGGTAGCCGCCGTTCTCGTCGTACGTGGTGATGACGTGCGGCCGGAACTCGCGGATGAGTTTCACCAGCGCCCCGGCTGCCTCGTCCACGTCGACGAGGGCGAAGCAGCCCTCGGGGAGCGGGGGCAGCGGGTCGCCCTCCGGGAGGCCGGAGTCGACGAAGCCCAGCCAGGCCTGCTTGACGCCGAGGATCTGACGAGCCTCGTCCATCTCGCGGGACCGGACCTCGTGGATGTGCTCCTCGATGTAGGTGTCCCCCTGGAGCTTGGGGTTGAGGATGGAGCCGCGCTCGCCGCCCGTGCATGTCGCCACCAGCACATCCACCCCCTCGGACACGTACTTGGCCATGGTGGCGGCGCCCTTGCTCGACTCATCGTCGGGGTGCGCGTGGACTGCCATCAGTCGCAACTGCTCGGTCAAGGCTCGATCCTCGGTTAATGGCCGCTGGAGACGACTTCTATAGTGACCGATGCGAGGGGTCGATTATTTCCATAGGCCCCGATCCGGCCCTGATCCGGCGCCGAACCGGAAGGATTGTTCATGACCGCGTTGCGTGAGGAGCTGCCCAAGGGGCGTTACGGCCACAGCGCCGACGCGCGGGCGGACCGGCGGCTGCGGCAGGTTGCGGTCGTGTGCGGGGTGGCACTGGCGGTACTGGTGGGCTGGCTCGGGTGGCACTACCTGGCCGGAGCGCAGGTCAGCGGGCAGTTGGTCACATTCAAGGTCGTCTCTGACCAGGCGGTCGAGGTGCACCTGGAAGTCAACAAGCCCGCCGGCACGGCCGGGGTGTGTACTCTGCGGGCGCTGGACGTGAATCAGAACGAGGTGGGCCGCCGGGATGTGCCTGTCGCGGAGCACCGGGGGCAGGTGGATACGGTGGTGACGGTACGTACCACCAGCCGCGCGACGGCGGCCGAGCTGGTCAGCTGCAAGCAGGCCTAGGCCCGGACCGGACCTGGAGCTGACGGCGGGCGCACAGTAGGACTCACGCGAGGTGAGGGTTTTCTGCTGCCCGGTCTCGTCCGGAATTGTTAGTCTCGTGGTTTCGCCCTGCCGAGCAACGGCAAAGCAAACGTAAGCAAGCGTTGAGTACCGACGAGGAGCACCTGTGACCCAGACCAGCGACAACGTCACCTGGCTCACCCAGGAGGCGTACGACCAGCTCAGGGCAGAGCTGGAGCATCTGTCTGGTCCCGCACGCGCCGAGATCGTCGCCAAGATCGAGGAAGCCCGCCAGGAAGGCGATCTCAAGGAGAACGCCGGCTACCACGCGGCACGCGAGGACCAGGGCAAGCTGGAGCTGCGAGTACGCCAGCTGACCCAGCTGCTGGAGCACGCGAAGGTCGGTGAGGCCCCGGCGGACAATGGCGTGGTCGCACCGGGCATGGTCGTCACCATCGCCTTCGACGGCGACCCGGATGACACCCTGACCTTCCTGTTGGGCTCCCGCGAGTATGTGTCGTCGGTCCTCGACACCTACTCGCCGCAGTCGCCGCTCGGCTCGAGCGTGAACAGCAAGAAGGTCGGGCAGAAGGCGAGCTACGAGCTGCCGAACGGCAAGAAGACATCCGTGACGATCCTTGAGGCGAAGCCCTACCAGGGCTAGGCCCTGTCTGACAAATAGCGGCGGCCGCCCGGAGGGCGGGCCCCGCTTCGGCTGGTGGGTGCGATCGCACTGTGGTGGGGGCTCCCCCGGACGAAGTCCGGGGGAGATCGGCGTCGTCCTCGTAGCCGGGCTACTCGGGCGATCTCTGGGCACCCGCCCGTCGCCGGACGGGCCTGCTGCCGCGGCAGCAGGCCCGTCCGGCGTTTTATGACGCTTCCCTACGCCGCCGCCGAGCGGTACTTCCGCACCGCCAGGGTCCGGAAGACCACGATGATCAGTACGGACCAGAGCAGCGACGCGGCCACCGGGTGCTGCATGGGCCAGGCGTCGGAGACAAGCCCTCTGGGGTTGCCGAACAGCTGGCGGCCGGCCTGGACGGTGGCGCTGAACGGGTTCCAGTCGGCGATGTGCCTCAGGAACGAGGGCATGCTGCTGGACGGCACAAAGGCGTTCGAGACGAATGTCAGCGGGAACAGCCAGATCAGCCCCCCTGATGTGGCCGCCTCCGGGGTGCGGACGGACAGGCCGATGAGCGCCCCGATCCACGAGAAGGCGTAGCCGAGCAGGAGCAGCAGCCCGAAGGCCGCGAGCGCCTTGAATACGCCGTTGTGGATCCGCCAGCCCACGATCACCGCCACGATCGCCAGCACGACGAGAGTCAGCGCGGTCTGGACGAGGTCCGCCAGGGTACGGCCGGTGAGGACGGCCCCGCGGGCCATCGGCAGCGACCGGAAGCGGTCGATGAGGCCCTTGTGCATGTCGTCGGCGATGCCGGCCCCCGCGCCGGCCGTGGCGAAGGTCACGGTCTGGGCGAAGATGCCCGCCATCAGGAAGCTCCGGTATGTGACCGGATCGCCGCTGCTCTGGCCGGGGACAGGGATGGCCCCGCCGAAGACGTACGAGAAGAGGACCACGAACATGATCGGCTGAATCAGCCCGAAAATCACCATCTCGGGGATGCGCGACATCCGGATCAGATTTCGCCTGGCAACGACGAGCGAGTCGCGTACGGACTGGGTGGTGGCGGTGATGACAGTGGTCGTCACTTGGTGTCCTCCGCGGCGTGGCCGGTCAGCGAGATGAACACGTCATCCAGGGTCGGGCGGCGCAGTCCTATGTCGTCGATCTCGATGCCTTGGGCGTCCAGTTCCCGGATCACCTCCGCGAGCAGCTTGGCCCCGCCGGTCACCGGGACAGTGATCTTGCGGGTGTGCTCTTCGACCTTGACATCCGCGCCTTTGCCGAAGCCGCGCAGTATCTCCGTCGCCGTGGCGAGATGGTCGCGCTCATGGACCACGACCTCCACCCGCTCGCCGCCGATCTGGGCCTTGAGCTGGTCGGAGGTGCCGCGGGCGATGACCTTGCCATGGTCGATGACGCAGATGTCGTGCGCGAGGCGATCGGCCTCCTCCAGATACTGGGTGGTCAGCAGCAGCGTCGTCCCCCCTGCCACCAGGTCCTGGATCACCTCCCAGAGCGCCAGCCGGTTTCGCGGGTCGAGTCCTGTGGTCGGCTCGTCCATGAACATCACCGGTGGCCGCACCACCAGCGCCGCCGCCAGGTCGAGGCGCCGCCGCATTCCCCCCGAGTACGTCTTCGCCGTCCGGTCCGCCGCGTCCCCCAGGCCGAAGCGTTCCAACAGCTCGGCCGCCCGGGCCTTGGCGTCCTTGGCGCTCATCTGGTAGAGCTGGCCGACCATCTGCAGGTTCTCCCGGCCGGTGAGATATTCGTCCACCGCCGCGAACTGCCCCGACAGGCCGATATGACGGCGCACCTCATTCGGATGCTTCAGCACATCGATGCCGGCCACCAGCGCCTTTCCGCTGTCCGGCTTCAGCAGGGTCGTCAGTACGCGTACCGCTGTGGTCTTTCCGGCGCCGTTGGGGCCGAGCAGGCCCAGCACTGTGCCTTCCGGAACGTCGAGGTCCACTCCGTCCAGCGCGCGGACTTTTCCAAAGGTCTTCACTAGACCCTCGGCATGGATGGCGCCTGGCATGTGATGCATCCCCTTCATCAATGGTGTCCACGATGCAATGCAGCGCGAGCATCCCAGACGCGATATATCGCGTCAACCCGTTTTGGCCGACACGAGGAACCGTTGGCCGGCCTCCACGGCAGCCACTCGACTCCACTACTTGGAGAATAGGGGTGGCCACTGACAGTGCCCGTTGACCTGCGCGCCCGCCCCATGACAAAGGGCGGCAGCCGGGCGAACCCGGCTGCCGCCCCGGCCATGACGACGAGGTCAGAGCAGTGGCACAGCCATGTCGGAGAAGTGTCAGAGGATCGCGTACCCCGCGCCCCGGAGCGCCGCCGCAACGGCTTCGCAGTGTTCGGGGCCCTTGGTTTCGAGGTGCAGCTCGACCTCCGCCTCCGTCAGCCCGAGCCTGGCGTCGGTGCGTACGTGGCGTACGTCCAGCACATTGGCGTCCGCCTCCGACAGTAGGCCGAGCAGGGCCGCCAGCGCGCCCGGGCGGTCGGTCAGCCGGAGCCGGAGCGAGAGATAGCGGCCGGCGGCGGCCATGCCGTGGCGCAGGAGCCGCTGCATGAGCAGCGGGTCGACGTTGCCGCCGGACAGGACCGCGACGACCGGCCCGGTGAAGGCGCCCGGGTCGGCGAGGAGCGCCGCCACCGGGCTGGCGCCCGCCGGCTCGACGACGAGCTTGGCACGCTCCAGGCAGAGCAGCAGCGCGCTGGACAGGTCGTCCTCCGAGACCGTGAGGACCTCGTCGACAAGATCGCTGATGATTTTGAACGGTACGTCCCCGGGCCGGCCGACCATGATGCCGTCAGCCATCGTCGCCACCGAGTCCAGCGCCACCGGACGCCCTGCTGCCAGCGACGGCGGGTAGGAGGCAGCGCCTTCCGCCTGCACCCCGACGATCCGCACGTCCGGGCGCACCGACTTCACCGCCAGGGCGATTCCGGCCGCGAGCCCGCCGCCGCCGATGCCGACGACGATCGTCCGCACCTCGGGGCACTGCTCCAGGATCTCCAGGCCGACGGTGCCCTGCCCGGCGATGACGTCGGGGTGGTCGAAGGGGTGGATGAGGACCGCGCCGGTCTCCTCGGCGTACTTCTGGGCCGCACGCAGCGTCTCGTCCACCACCTGCCCGTGGAGCCGCACCTCGGCGCCGTAGTCGCGGGTCGCCGCGACCTTCGGCAGCGGGGCGGCGACCGGCATGAAGACGGTGGAACGCACCCCCAGCAGCGATGCCGCGAGCGCGACACCCTGTGCGTGGTTTCCGGCGCTCGCCGCGACGACACCGGCCGCGCGTTCCTCCTGGGTGAGCCCGGCGATCCGCACATATGCGCCGCGGATCTTGAACGAGCCCGTACGTTGGAGGTTCTCGCATTTCAGGTGCACCGGCCCGCCGACCAGCCCGGAGAGGTACCGGCTGCCCTCCACGGGAGTGACCCGGGCGACGCCGGAGAGCATTTTGTGCGCACCGCGCACATCGTCGAGCGTGACGGCGTGTCCGGCAGCGTGCGCGGCGGAAGCCACGGGGTGTTCCATACGCTCAATTCTCGCAGTTCGCAGCAGTATCACGCGCCAGCCCGTGATTTCCCTTGGTGGGCCACCGCGTACCCGGTCTCCGCGTACTCTTCTCCCAACCTCCGCAGGACCGACAGAACGCGAGTTTCCGGCCATGCCGATTTCCCAGGAGACAACGACCGACCTCCTTGAGCGAATGCAGCACCAGGTTGCGCTCTTCGCCCGCCGAGCGGAGCAGACCCGTCTGGGCGGCGTGGGCAAGGCGCGCAACTCAATGGACCGGGCCGCCTACCTGTTGCTGAACCGTCTCGACAACGAGGGTCCGATGGGCGTCAAGGCGCTCGCCGAAGGGATGGGAATCGACTCCTCCACCGTCACCCGGCAGGTCGCCCCGCTTGTCGACTCCGGCCTCGTCAAACGCACCTCCCATCCCGAGGACGGCCGCGCGGTGGTCCTCGCGCTCTCCCCGCGGGGCCGGGGGCGGCTGGACGAGGTGCGCACTTCCAGGCGGCAGTTGATGTCGGTGGTCACCGAGGGGTGGACCGAGACGGAGCGCGAGATCTTCTGCGAGCTGCTCGGGCGCTTCAACGTCGCGCTCTCCGATTATCACTCGGCCGTCGGCCAGCGCCCGGAGGACACCCCCTAAGGCCGGCCCGGTGCCCCTGGCGGTACGTCCTCTTGACCCGCGCCCGGCCGTGCCATCCCATAGGTGCATGGGTCGGCTCAGGACTGCCGCAGACCGGCGGCGCGACGCCGAGTTCGAGGCCTTCACGGCGGGTGCCGCCGGACGGCTGCTGCATGTGGCCACTCTGCTCGCCGGTGAGCCCCGGGCCGCCGCCCGGCTGCTGGACGCTGCCCTGGCCCGTACGTACGCCGACTGGTACCGGATGCGCGGGGAGGACCCGTACGCGTACACCCGGGCCGAGCTCGTACGCCGCTTCGCCCACCGCCCCTGGCGGCACCGGCCGCGCTGCGGCCCGCTTGCCCGGCTGGGCACCCAGGAGCGGCTCGTGGTCGTACTGGGGCTCTACGAATGCGTCGCCGAGGAACAGACCGCCGCCCAACTCGGCCTCCCCGTCGACCGGGTGCACGCTCTCTGCCTGCGGGCAGTGGCCAGACTGCGCAGTCCGCCGCCGGGCAAGGCGGCTTCGCACAGCGGATACAGAACCTCTGTCGGTTAACACAACGCCACACATCTATGTCGATTACGTTTCGACAAAGGCCCACAGGAAACCTTGACGCATGACATGACATGCCGCTCTCATAGCCCCACGCTGTTCGGTCACGTTGGTTTCTGATCGCTTCGACCCCCCCTCGACGCGCCTTGACGTGGCCGGCGTTCCCCTTCAGGAGCCGCCATGCGCACTTCCCCGTCCGGCCTCTCCATCCCGTCCCCGAGCCGCCGCACCCTCGTACGCGGGTTGGGCGGAGCGGCAGCCCTCGGCGCCGGCATCCCCCTGCTGAGCGCCTGCGGCGGCAGCAGCAGCTCGTCATCCGACTCCAAGACCGTCACACTCGGCTCCAACTCCTCCGACGCGGTGCCGAAGAAGGCCTTCGCCGGGGTCTACACAGCTTTCACGAAGTCCTCCGGGATCGCCGTAAAGGTCAACACCAAGGACCACAACACCTTCCAGGAGCAGATCAACTCCTATCTCCAGGGCACGCCCGACGACGTGTTCACCTGGTTCGCGGGCTACCGGATGCAGTTCTTCGCGGGCAAGGGACTGGCCACCGCGATCGACGACGTGTGGAAGACCATCAGCGGCAACTTCCCCTCCGCCATGCAGGACCTGAGCAAGGGCGCGGACGGCAAGTACTACTTCGTCCCCCTGTACACATACCCCTGGGCGATCTTCTACCGGAAGAGCGTCTTCAAGGCGCACGGCTACTCGGTGCCGACCACCTGGTCGCAATTCATCGCGCTCTGCAAGCAGATGAAGACGGACGGCCTGGTCCCGATCGGCTTCGGCGACAAGGACCTGTGGCCCGCCATGGGCACCTTCGACCAGATCAACACACGCACCAACGGCTACGACTTCCACATCTCGCTGATGCAGGGCAAGGCGGCCTGGACCGACGCCAAGACGCGGGCCACCTTCGACAACTGGGCCGAGATCCTCCCGTACCACCAGGACGGCGCCTCCGGCCGCACCTGGGAGGACGCCGCGCAGGGCGTGGTCTCCAAGAAGACCGGCATGTACCTGCTGGGCATGTTCGTCGCCCAGCAGTTCACCAAGCCCGCCGACCTGGCCGACCTCGACTTCTTCGCCTTCCCCGAGATCGACCCCTCGTACGGCCAGGAAACCGTCGAGGCGCCCACCGACGGCTACATGCTCAGCAAGAGCCCCAAGAACCACGCGGGCGCCGTCAAGCTCCTGGAGTTCCTCGGCAGCCCCACGGCCGAGGAGACCTATCTCAAGGGCGACCCCAGTGTTGTCGCAGCCTCCACCAAGGCCTCCACATCGAGCTACAGCGCTCTGCAGAAGCGCGGCTACGACATGATCGCGAACGCCAAGCACCTCACCCAGTTCATGGACCGCGACAGCCGGCCGGACTTCACCTCGACCGTGATGCAGCCCGCCCTGCAGAACTTCATCCGTAATCCCAAGGGCATCGACAGTCTCCTGTCCTCGATCGAGCGCCAGAAGAAGACAATCTTCGCGTCCTCATGACCTCCCCGATCACCGGGACCGGGACCGGATCCACCAGCACCCCGGGGGCGGCCGCCGTGCCGCCTCCGGGCTCCCCCGGAGCGACCAACGGCACCACCACCGGCAAGCGCCGCGTACCGCGGGGCCACCGCCGCCTGCTCACCCGCCGCGACCGGATCACGCTGGGCCTGATGGCCGGCGTGCCGACCCTCCTGCACATCGCCCTGGTATGGCTCACCGCGCTGGCCTCGATCGTGCTCGCCTTCACCTCCTGGGACGGCATCGGCTTCAGCTCCATCAAGTGGGTCGGGCTGCAGAACTTCCGCGAACTGTTCACCATCAACCCGCAGTTCTGGCCCGCGGTGGAGCACAACGTCATCTGGCTCGTCGTGCTGCTGCTCATCCCGACCCCGCTGGGCCTGTTCCTGGCCACCCAGCTGGACAAGAGGATCCGCTTCAGCCGGATCTACCAGACGGCCTTCTTCCTGCCCGTGGTGGTCTCGTTCGCCGTCATCGGCTTCGTCTGGCAGCTCGTCTACAACCCCGACACCGGGCTCATCAACAGTCTCATCGGGGCCAACAAGCCCGGCCACTACATCGACTGGATCGGCGACCCCAAGCTCAACCTCTGGGCCATCCTGGTCGCCGCCTGCTGGCGGCACACCGGCTACATGATGATCCTCTACCTGGCCGGACTGAAGAGCGTCGACAGCTCGCTGCGCGAGGCCGCCGCGCTGGACGGCGCCAACGAGTGGCAGACCTTCAAGCAGGTCATCTTCCCGGTGCTCAGGCCGATCAACACCATCGTGCTGGTCGTCACCATCATCGAGTCACTGCGCGCCTTCGACCTGGTCTTCGTCTTCAACGGCGGCAGCCAGGGCACCGAACTGCTCTCGATCCTGGTCACCAACAACATCATCGGCGAGTCCAGCCGCATCGGATACGGATCCGCCATCGCCGTCGTCCTGCTGCTCATCTCGCTCGGCGTGATCATCCCCTACCTGGTGAGCACCTTCCGGAAGGAGCGGCGAGCATGAACGCGCCCACTGCCGTGCTGCCCCGCACCGGCCCCCGGATCCGCCCCGCCCGGCTGGTCCTGCACCTCTTCCTCGCCGGAACCGCCCTCGCCTGGCTCGCGCCCCTTCTCTGGGCGCTCTACGCCGCCCTGCGGCCGTACAGCGAGACCAGCGCCAAGGGCTACGTCTCGCTGCCCGACAAACTGAGCCTGGACAACTTCACCAACGCCTTCACCCAGTCCGGCATGACGCACTACTTCATGAACACGCTCGTGATCGCCGTCCCGGCGGTCCTGCTGACGCTGTTCCTGTCGTCCTGCGTCGCCTTCTACGTCAGCCGCTTCGACTTCCGGATCAACCTGTCGCTGCTGCTGGTCTTCACCGCCGGCAACCTGCTCCCCCAGCAGGTCATCATCACCCCGCTCTACCGGCTCTACCTGCTGGTCAACCTGCCCGGGATCACCGCCTCCGGCAAGCTGTACGACTCCGCGCTCGGCCTGGTCCTCATCCACGTGGCCTTCCAGTCCGGCTTCTGCGCCTTCGTACTCAGCAACTACATGCGCTCCCTGCCCCACGAGCTGACCGAAGCGGCGCTCGTCGACGGCGCCTCGGTCTGGCGCCTGTACTGGCAGATCGTGCTCCCCCTGTGCCGCCCCGCCATGGCGGCGCTGGCCACCCTGCTCTCCATCTGGATCTACAACGACTTCTTCTGGGCCGTCGTCCTCATCTCCACCGGCGAGAACATGCCGATCACCTCGGCCCTGAAGAACCTCTCGGGGCAGTACTTCACCGACCCCAACCTGGTCGCCGCCGGCGCCCTGCTCACCGCGATCCCGACGCTCATCGTCTACTTCGCGCTGCAGCGCCAATTCGTCAGCGGCCTGACGCTCGGCGCCAACAAGGGCTGACGCCGGGCACGGTACGGAGGCCCGGGCCGGGCACAGGAGGCCCGGGCCGGGCACAGTACCGCCCGGCGGTACCGCTGTCGTACGGGAATCGCAAAACTCTTGACCGCCTGCCCGGGACGGCAGTCCCATGAGGACATGACGCCCCGGGACCGCGACGAGGACCAGGTCCGCCGGCTGCTCGGCGGCCCGCGCTCCGTCGTCCCCGCCGACCTCTCGGAACGCGCCGCCGACCACGGCCGCCGCATCCTGCGCAGACGCCGTGCCGTGCACACCGTGCTGTGGCTGCTGCTCCTGGCTGCCGTGATCGCGGCAGCGGTACTGCTGACGCTGTGGTGGCCGTCCCCGGCGCCGCTGGAAACAACCCCGTGAGGGCTGTGCCCGGCGGCCCCGGCACCCCGGCCCCGGCTACGCGCCCAGCGCCTGCTGGAGGTCCGCCAGGAGGTCGTCCACCGACTCGATGCCGACCGACAGCCGGACCAGATCCGCCGGGACCTCCAGCGCGGAGCCCGCCACCGAGGCGTGTGTCATCCGCCCCGGGTGCTCGATCAGCGACTCGACGCCGCCGAGGGACTCGCCGAGGGTGAACAGCCGGGCCCGGTTGCAGACCTCGACCGCCGCCGCCTCGCCGCCGGCGACCCGGAAGGAGACCATCCCGCCGAATGCCTTCATCTGCTTCGCGGCGATCTCGTGCCCCGCGTGCTCCGGCAGCCCCGGATAGTAGACCTGCGTGACCCTGGGGTGCCGGGCGAGCAGCTCGGCGACCCGGGTGGCGTTCTCGCTGTGGCGGTCCATGCGGACGGCGAGGGTCTTCACGCCGCGCATCACCAGCCACGCGTCGAACGGCCCGGCGACCGCGCCCATCGCGTTCTGGTGGTACGCCAGCTCCTCGCCGAGCGTGGCGTCCGCCGCGACCAGCGCACCCCCGACAACGTCCGAGTGGCCGCCCATGTACTTGGTCGTCGAGTGCACGACCACATCCGCGCCGAGCGCGAGCGGCTGCTGGAGATACGGACTGGCGAAGGTGTTGTCGACGACCAGCAGCGCCTCCGCCTCCCGGGCGACCTGCGCCAGCGCCGCGATGTCCGTGATGCCGAGCAGCGGGTTGCTGGGCGTCTCCACCCAGATCACCTTCGTGTTCGGCCGCAGCACCGCCCGCACCGCCGCCAGGTCCGAGGTGTCCGCCACGGACCACTGGACGCCCCACTTCTCGGCGACCTTGCTGAAGAGCCGGAAGGTGCCGCCGTACGCGTCGTTCGGGATCACCACATGATCACCGGGCACCAGCACCGTACGCAGCAGGCAGTCCTCGGCCGCCAGGCCGGACGCGAACGCGATACCGCGCGCGCCGCCCTCCAGCGCGGCCAGGTTCTCCTCCAGCGCGGTGCGGGTCGGGTTCGCGGAACGGCTGTACTCATAGCCGCCGCGCAGCCCTCCCACGCCGTCCTGCTTGTACGTGGAGACCTGGTAGATCGGCGTCACAACCGCGCCGGTCTGCGGGTCGGCCGCCTGGCCGGCGTGGATCGCGAGGGTCTCGAAGCTCTGGTGTTGCTGCTGGGGACTGTCACTCATGCCGCCGAGCGTAGTGCGCTTCGTACGGGGTCGCCGCACCGACCGGTCCGCCGGAATTCCACACTCGCCCGCCGCGTTACAGAGGCACACCATCGACCGTCCCCGGGGAGCCCGACAATGCTGTTCGACCACCACAAGACCCGCCTCCCATCCCCCGAGGAAGCCCTCGCGGGCCGCCCCACCCCGGAATTCCGCGTCCCCGACCGCCACACCGTCCTCGGCAACCCCCTCCTCGGCCCCTACCCCGCCGACCTCCAGGTCGCCGACTTCGCCCTCGGCTGCTTCTGGGGCGCCGAGCGCAAGTTCTGGCAGACCCCCGGCGTCTGGACCACCCTCGTCGGCTACCAGGGCGGCCACACGCCGAACCCGTCCTACGAAGAGGTCTGCAGCGGCCTCACCGGCCACACCGAAGCCGTCCGCGTCGTCTTCGACCCCGCCCTCGTCACGTACGAGGAGCTGCTGAAGCTCTTCTGGGAGTCCCACAACCCCACCCAGGGCTTCCGCCAGGGCAACGACACCGGCACCCAGTACCGCTCCGCCATCTACACCCACTCCCCCGCCCAGGCCTCCGCCGCCGAAGCCTCCCGCGCCACCTACCAGCCCGTCCTCACCAAGGCCGGCTACGGCGACATCACGACCGAGATCCTGCCCGCGGCGACCTTCTACCCGGCCGAGGGATATCACCAGCAATATCTCGACCGCAACGTTAACGGGTACTGCGGGATCGGCGGGACGGGCGTTTCTTGCCCGATCGGCGTCGCGAAGGCCGAGGGGTGAGCTCCGGCTTCACCCCCGAACTGCTGGCGGGACTGTGGCGGGAACGGCGGCCGTCGGGCCCGCCCATCGCCCACGGGTTCCGGAGTACGTACGCGGACCGATGGGTGCGCTTCCACAGCCTCCCCGGTTCGAAGCGCTACCCGGAGTCCGAGGACGAGTACGCAATCGTCCTCGACCGGTACAACACGGTCCTCGACGAACTGTTCGCAGGCATGGACGTGCTCGTGGTGACCATGGATTGGTCGACGACACTGACCGGGCCCGCCGGCTACCCGACACCCCGAGAGGCACTCCACCCCGGCAGCACCCACTGGTGGACCGAGTCGGACCAGGAGGACCCCGACCCGGAGTTCCACACCCACATCCGTCTGTACGCCGACCGACGCCCGTGGGAACGCGGCTGCGTCGATGAGCTGCTGCGCGCCGTCGCGGACGAGGTGCTCGTCGAAGCGTTCTTCACCGATACGGGACTTCGCTACATCCACCACCCGTACGACGGGGGCACTGACATCATCATGGCGACACGAGAACAACACGACCGACTGCGTGACCGCCACTCTGGGTGGCTCTCCAGCCACCCAGCGGGGCTCTAGCATCCCGCCCGCTACAGACGTCCGTCTTCTCCTGCGACCGAGAACTCGCACGTCTCACCGAGAATCAGCAGAATCTGGCGGATCTCCCACGGTGTCCCCGCCTCTCCGCATCGCTCGCACACGCTCTCGCTGCTCGTGCTGAGCTCATCCACTAGGAAGGCGAGCCTGGCCGCCTCGGCATCATTCCAGTTTCGACCATGCCTCCAAGGCCGTGGGAAAGCCTGAAAGGCCAAGGGCCCCCACGTTTCGATTCGCCTTGTCAATCCCGCCATTTCGGAACCAAGAGATCAGGATTGAAGGGGCGCCGGCCTCCGCCACCCACCGGGAGCACGATTACTGCGTGCAACGCTTCCCTGGTCAACGCACGCTTCTGCGCCAGGTCCAGTTGGCCGGAGTTCCAGCGCTCTCGTACGTCACCAGTCACTTCAGCCGCCCGCTGTTGCCTCAAGGCGTGACGTGTCCTGTCCGCACGGAGCTCCTTGACGCGCGCTTCCATCTTCTGGTTTTCGGGGAAGAAGAGCTCATCCGAAATCTGGTCCGCTTGCCAGGCCTGCAATATCTTGCGCTGCTTGGACATGAGATGGTTCAGCTCGCCCTCCCCTCCCCAACTCGCATCCTCAAGCGTTGTTTTGGCTGCCCGTTCTTCAAGCTTCGCAAGGACAACTTCCGTAACGAATTCATCGATCTTGGCGCCGTTACGTCCCGTACCCCCACACCCGCCCATCTCTTTGCTGGGGCACTGGTAGAGATAGCCACCGGAGAGGTCGGGGCGCGCAGATGCCCGCAACGGAGCGTTACAGATTTGCCCATCCCCGCGAGGCTTTCCACACCTGAGGATTCCTGTCAGCAGATACGACGGGGTGCGGTAGTCGGTGACCGTTCCGTCGGCCTTGATGTTGGGGCCGAGGCGCGCCGAGAAGACGGCGTCAATCGCCATCCATTCCTTTGGGGTGACGATGGGCTCCCACAGCCCCACCACGGGAATACCATTGGCGTCCCGGACCAACTCCCCGTTATGCTTCCGCCACCCGCAGAGGCGCGGATTCCACAACGCGAGCTTGAGCGAACGGCTCGCCCACTCTTTGTCGTTGATGGTACGGACGCCAGCCTCCTGCCACTCCCTCAGGATCGAGTGGAGGGACTTGCCCCCAATAACTTCGCGGGCGGCCTTCGCCAGCCACGCGGCTTCCTCGGGTTCAAGGGCCAGCTTGTCGGCCTTCCAGCCGAACGGACGCTTCCCGCCCACCGGGATGCCACGTTCCGCACGGGAGCGGTGTGAGCGCCGCGCACGCCTCTGCATCTTGCGCACCTCCATCTTGGAGATGACGACCCCGAACAGCCCCATGGACTCCACGTCTTCGCTGTAGAGATTCTTGGGACCCTTCGCGTCGGCGTAGACACGTCCCTCGTCGTACGTGAGCGCGTCCACGAACCGCTCGTAGTCGCCTGCCCGGCGCGTAAGCCTGTCGTCCGCGACCACGATGACGCCGTGCACTGGCTGACCGTCCGGCATGTGCCCCGACTTGAGCGCCTTCACCATGGCCTCGAAGTCCGGGCGCACCACACGTGCCTTGGCCGCTGACAGGTCGTTGTCCGTATAGCGATGAGCGATCGTCCAGCCGAGACGGGCCGCTGTCTCGGCATTCACCTTGTGCTGGTCTTCGACGCCGTGGCCGTCCCGGGCCGTATCGGCGGAGATGCGGGCGTACGAGACAACCAGGATCACCGGTGCCACTTCGTTCACTTCCCTCCCCTTTCACGCAAAGCAGTTAATTCCACGCGAAGAGAGATGCTATCACCAGCAGTACCTTGACAAAAACCCCACCGGCTACTGCGGCATCGGCGGCACGGGCGTCAAGCTGAGTACCCCGTTCGAAACCAACTGGGGCGCCTCCTGCCCGACCGGCATCGCCCCGATGGAGAGCTGACCGAGCTGCCCCAGCATTGAAGCCCCGCCCGGTGCCAGTTCCAGGCGGGGCGGGGTCGTAGCTCGGCGCTCGGAGGCTCTCCCGTCCCGCTAAGCGGGGCATGGCGCGGGGCCAAAGCTCTTCGGCGTGCCCTGCGAAGCGGTCCAACGGGCCGCCCTCGCGCCACGTACGTAGCGGCGGGTCAGAGAGTCATACCCGCCCTCTTGACAATCTTGGTCAAACGCGGATTGCTGCGCTTGTGCAGGGACGCCAGCACGCGCACGAGCTCCATGCTTGTGGGGTGAACGGCGGCCATCTCAGGCGCCCGTTCCCAAGCCTCTTCGAGTGATTCAAGAGCGCTCCCTCGGTCCCCAATGGCCAGCTGAGAACGGCCCAGGTTCATGTACAGCGGCCCCATCCGAGTGGCGGGGAGCGATACGCCACCCCGGATCAGATCGTCTGCCGTATTGAGAGCTTCACGGTGCTGCTCCATGTCGGAGCATGCAGAGATGACATGCGTGGCTGTGTTCTCCCGTCCAAAGTGGATGCCATGCTCGTCAACGTCCTCGACAAAGTCCTCTGCCATGCGCCACGCCTCGGCGATGTGCCGGTTTGTGGTCTGCTTGTCCTTGAGACGCCCGGCCAAGGTCAGCCCACGTAGATGGAGGATTCCGAGCCCCAACATACGATCATGGCCCTGAAGTACGGATTCCGCCTGTACAACGGCGCGATCAATAATTGCGAGCCCTCCGGCGAAGTCTCCGGAGTTCAGGAAGGTTCCAGCTTCGTCCCTCGCCGCGACGATCGCGGCAATCGGATCGGCCCTCTCTGCGGCTAGTACTCCAGCCGTAGATCGTGACTGCGCTGGAAACGCCTCATCCTCAGGCTCTCCTCGGCTTGCGAGGCTTGGTCCAGTTGCCGTGCGGCCGGTTTCGTTTCTGGGTCAGCGTCGCCGCGTCGAACTCGGCCTTGCTTGTCACTGCTCGTGGTTCAAGTTCGCGCACGGCCGCAGTCGATCTCCACGGGACAGCCGAGGCCCAGCCAACGAGAGGCAGGGTCTCGTTGTAGTGGGGGGCGAACTGTGCGGTGATGAGGGCCGGCATCTGATAGTTCAGGCCCCGCACGTGCTCGATGAACGCCTCGGGGAGCCGGACGTGATGCGTTTCGAGGTAGTGCGAGAAGTCCTGGCGCCAGAGCCACGTGCCGTCGGCGACGAGCGATGAGCAGCCCAAGGAGTGGCGGTGCGCGCTTCTGGTGATGACGTCGTGGAGCGCCTCCATGACATCGATCAATACGTGGCCGCGTCCAGGTAGGCCACCAGGTCCGCCTCATCCGGCTCGCCGGCGGGTCGGACGGCATCGAGTATGGATCCGTTCGGCTGGCCAGAGTGATTGTCGAGTTCGTCGTAGAACCCCAGCAATCCCAGCACCGCATCTCCTTCGACGGTGGGCTTTCCACCCTGCTGGCACGAGTGGGCGCGGCCACCATTGATCATCGGTGTGTGAAGACAGAAGATCACGCGGTGGCCGCAGGTCACAGGGTAGACCCTGCCCGTTGACAGGAGGAGTTCGAGAGCCTTAGGGGGCGGATTGCGGGGCGGTTCCCTCGCGTCGAGCCCCGGCGTCGGGTAGGGAAGTTGGTGCTCGGGCTGCTGTCGGGCCTGCCGCGCAAGAATTGCTGGACCATCGCCGAGTGGGCCGGGGAGAGGACCCCGGACGGCATGCGGCACCTGCTCGGGCGGGCCAAGTGGGACCCGACCAGGTCCGCGACGACGTGCGTGACTACGTGGTGGAGCATCTGCACGACGACCAGGCGGTTCTGGTAGTCGACGAGACCGGTGACGTGAAGAAAGGCACCTAATGCCGATATCGGCATTAGGTGCCTTATGACGTCTGATCAGTAATGCTGCGGCGAGGTCGGCATGCTGCCGTTTCTTTCGAGTGGTCTCGTCATAATTTGGGCCTGTCTGGTCTGGCCCTGGGCATCTCGTCGTCGGGGAGCGATCGAGGGAGGGCTGGCGATGACCAGGATTGTCGTGGTGGGGCCGTTGTCGGGTCACGAGGACGGCCTGCGGCGCAGGCTGACCGAGGATGGCTATGCGCTGGATACCGTGCGTGAGCATGTGCGCCTGCTGTCGGAACTGAGCGACTGGCTGGACGGGCACGAGCTGGGCACGGCCGATCTGTCCGAAGTCACGGTCAGGCAGTTCGTTGCGGATCGTCGTGGGGCGGGACTGCGGACCGGGCGATCAGCCAGGGCGTTGGCGCCGATCCTGAGCCATCTGGCGGCGCAACAGGTGCTTTCGCCGTCGGTGACAACGGATCCGTCGACGTGGCAGGAGGTGTTGCTCGCGGAGTACAGCGCGTTCCTGGAAGGCGAGCGGGCCGTGTCCGCCGGGACGTTGAAGCACTACCGCCGCTGCGCCCGAGTATTCCTTGACTGGGCGAGTGATACAGAAGACTGCGTATGGCGGCTGGAAGCCGGCCAGGTCACGGCCTATGTGATGGACTGGGCTCGGCGGCGTGAGGGTGGCCGTCCGGACATGGTGACGTTGCCGGCGCTGCGTTCGTTCCTGCGGTTCCTGCACGTCGCCGGACATGTTCAGGATCTGCTGGTCGGCGCGGTGCCGGCCGGCCGCGGCCATCCGGGTCGGCACGAAGTTCCGCGGGCCGCGGCGGCCCACGACATCCAAACCGTGCTCGACTCCTGCGATCGCCAGACCGCGATCGGCCGCCGAGACTACGCGATCGTGCTGTCGCTGACCCGACTGGCGCTGCGCGGCGGGGAAGTCGCGAAGATCCGGCTGGAGGACATCGACTGGCACGCCGGCCAGGTCGCCGTCCACGGCAAGGGCAGCCGCCGCGACATGCTGCCGCTGCCGGCCGACGTCGGACAGGCCTGGGCCGAATACCTGCTGACCGCCCGACCGAAAACCGCCGCAGCGACGCTGTTCGTCACGGCCAAGGCCCCGTTCACCGCTCTGGCGGTGTCCTCGGTCACGTTGGTGCTGGCCCGGGCCTGCACCCGCGCGGGCGTCGCCCGGTTCGGCCCGCACCGCGTCCGCCACGCCGCAGCCTGCGGGCTACTACAGGCCGGCGCGTCGATGGAGGAGATCGGACAGCTGCTGCGACATGCCCAGCAGCGCACCACCGCGATCTACGCGAAAGTCGACCAGCAACGACTATCGCCACTGGCCAGGGCGTGCCCGGAAGCAGTCGCGCGATGACCGTAATCACGATCCGCCAGCGCGTCGAGGACTACCTGGCGATGCGCCACGCCCTGGGATTCGCCCTGGTCACCGAAGGGCGGCTGCTGCTGGACTTCGCCGACCGGCTCGACCAGGACGGCCAGGACACGGTCACGGTCACAGCGGCACTGGCCTGGGCGGCGGCATCGCAGGCATCGGCGAACCAGCAGGCACGCCGGCTGGGCATCGTCCGCGTCTTCGCCCGGCATCTGCACGCCCTGGACCCGGCCTGCCAGATCCCGGCACCCGGCCTGCTGCCGGCCCGTGCGCACCGGCCGACGCCGTTCATCTACTCAGAGGCCGACGTCGCTGCCCTGGTCCACGCCGCCGGAACCATCGCCGCGCCGTTGCCGTCGGCGACAGTGAAGGCCCTGATCAGGCTGATCGCCTCGACTGGGCTGCGAATCGGCGAGGCGCTGGGGCTGGACCGCACCGATGTCGAGACCGACACCGCGATGCTGACGGTGACCGGCAAAGGCGGCAGGACCCGGCTGGTGCCGATGCACCCGACGACCTCGGCGATGCTCGCCCAGTACGCCCGGCACCGCGACCGGTTGTGCCGGCTGGTCCGCGCCGACAGCTTCTTCCTCACTGCCGGCGGCCGACGCCCGCTGCAACGCGGTGTCCAGGACACCTTCGCCCGGCTACTCACCCACGCCGACATCGCCGCCCCTGCGGGCCGTCGCCGACCACGGATCCACGACCTCCGCCACTCGTTCGCCGTCAATACCCTGACCGACTGGCAGCGCGAAGGGGTCGACATCGCCGCGCAACTGCCGGTGCTCTCGACCTATCTCGGACACTCCGGCCCGGAGGCTACCTACTGGTATCTGCAGGCCACCGGGGAACTGCTCGGCCTGGCCGCCGACCGCCTCGAACCCGTTCAGCAGAAGCGGTCATGACGGCCCTGGCCCCGATCATGGAAGGGTTCTTCACCGTCCGGCTGATGAACCAGCAGGATGCCAGCCCGCACACGATCGCCACCTACCGTGACACGTTCAAACTCCTGCTGACCTACCTGCACCGGCGCACCGGCAAACTGCCGAACCGGCTGGACCTCACCGACCTGGACGCAACCGTGATCGGCGAGTTCCTCCAGCATCTGGAGAACGTCCGCGGCAACAGCGCCGCCAGCCGCAACACCCGCCTGGCCGCCATCCACTCCCTGTTCGGCTACGCCAGCCTGCAAGCCCCCGAGCACGCGCAACTGATCAGCAGAGTCCTGGCGATCCAGACCAAGCGCATGGCCAAGACCACCGTCGACTTCCTGTCCCACGTCGAACTCGACGCGCCCCTAGCGGCTCCGGACCGCACCACCTGGCACGGGAGGCGCGACCACGCCCTGCTCGTGCTTGCCGCCCAGACCGGACTGCGAGTCTCCGAACTGACCGCCCTGACCGTCGGCGACCTGCGCCTGGGCACTGGCTCGCACATCAGCTGCCACGGAAAAGGACGCAAAGACCGCTGCACGCCGCTGACGGCCCACACCCAGCAGACCATGGCCGTCTGGCTCGCCGAACGCTGTGCCGCCACCGATACCGCGCCGCTGTTCTGCACCCGAGCCGGCACCCCGCTCTCCCGCGACGCCGTCGGACGGTTGGTCGGCAAGCACACCACCCGCGCCTCACAGGACCATCCCGCCCTGCACAGCAAGACGATCACGCCGCACACGCTCCGTCACACCGCAGCCATGACCCTCCTGCACGCCGGTGTCGACATCACCGTCATCGCACTCTGGCTCGGCCACGAAAGCCCGACCACCACCCGGATCTACCTCCACGCGGACATGGCACTGAAGGAGCAGGCGATCGCGAGAACAACCCCGCCGGACACGGTCGCCGGTCGCTACCAGCCGACCGACGCTCTCCTGGCCTTCCTCGACCAGCTCTGACAATCCCGACACCGCAACGGCATCGCCACAGCTCAGCAGGCATCCCGCAGCATTACTGACCAAACGTCATAAGGCACCTAATGCCGATATCGGCATTAGGTGCCCTTCTTCACGTCGCCGGTCTCGTCGACCACCAGCACCGCCTGGTCGTCGTGGAGATGCTCGACCACGTATCCGCGCACGTCGTCGCGGACCCGGTCCGTGTCCCATGAGGCCCGGCCCAGCAGGTGCTGCATGCCGCTCGGGGTGGACTCCCCGGCCCATTCGGCGATGGTCCAGCAGTTCTTGCGTGGCAGATCCGACAGCAGCCCGAGCACCAACTTCCCGACCCGCCGCCGGGGTTCGACCCGTGCGAACCTACCGGCGATCCGGGCCATCAGGCCCTCGAACGCCTCCTGCCAATGGCCAGGGTCTACGCTGTGACCCGCGGCCACCGCATGATCGTTTGTCTTCACACACTGATGATCAACGGTGGCCGCACCCACCTTCCCACCGGCCCCCACCGATGACCGAGCCACTCGGTTGCCGGATGGGGCACGGTCGTCGGCAGCTCGATCAAGCCGCTCGCGCAGCGCTCCAACCGGTCTCGGCGGCCCATCGTTCGGCCGCGCCCATCAGTACCTCTGTGGCGGGGGCCTTGATCTGCCCGTACTCCAACAGGTCCGGCACGCTCAAGGCCAACCGCTGCTTAAACGCTCCCCACGCCCGGCGGGCGTCCTCGTCCGTGCGCAGGTAGTCCCGGAACAGCAGCGCAAAGCGGGCATTGGGCCCGCTGCCCTCCCGAAGGTGGACGTTGCACCAGCGTGCGCCGATCGGTGGCGCGAAGACGAGCTTGCGGCACTGCCGGCCGCCGGAGACCTCGACGCGGTTCCACGGCTCGGGGCGACACCGGAAGCCGATCGCTGCGAGCAGCGGTGCATCTCGCGCCTCGTCGATCGACCTCATCCGCACCTGTACATCGATGCAGTCCTTAGCCGGCAGGCCCGGCACCGACGTGGATCCCACGTGGTCGACCCCGAACGCGAGGTCCCCCAGTGCATCTCGCAACCCCCCGGCAAGCAGCTCGAACTCCGCCGGCCACTGAGGACGGTACTCAACTACGGCAACCTGACCGCGCTCATCGTGAAACGGCATATCGCCACACGCTACATCCCGGGTGAGCGACTCGACCGATGGCTGGAGCGATACGAACAAGATCACGATCTACGACTGGAGTACTAGACGTTGCTTCATCGTGGCCAGCTCGGCGAGGTGCATCCAACGGTGTCGGGCAGCCAGCCAGTAGACCACGCTGTAGACGTCGGCGACGAGAGTCCACGCGGCGGGTGATCCGGTCACGGTCCGGGTGGGCGACATCGTCACTGTCGAGGGCCGCGATCACAGCGTGCCGAACGTGTTCAGCCTGCACAGCGGCGGCAAGCTGTTGCTCTTCACCGACGGAACCTGTTCCGCGCTCATCCGCGCCGAGCCCCTTTCCGCGTGCCGGTCCCCACTTCCGCCGCTTGCCCCCTGCCCGGCCGGTGTCCTGTGGCTGACGATCGGAGCCTTCCGCTGCCTGCACCTGGTTCCTTCCCGGTTTCGGCTGGTGCGCCTGATGGTGGGTGGCGCTCTTCTGGGCACGCCGCCGGCCGTAGCACACGGGAAATGAGTTGACCGGCGACGGGCCGAACCGATTGCATCGTCATCGCGGTTACGTCGTCGGTCCAGTTCAGGGGTGGCAATGGGCGCTGGCAAGATGCATGCCGACGAGGTCGTCACCGACGTGTCTCTCGTGCGGCGGCTGCTGACCGGCCAGTTTCCGCAGTGGGCAGGCCTGCCGATCGAGTTGGTCGACTCCGCAGGGACGGTGAACGCTGTTTACCGGCTCGGTGAGGACATGGCCGTACGACTTCCGCGCATCGAAGGCGGCGCCAAGGATGTGGAAAAGGAACAGCGATGGCTGCCGCGCCTTGCCCCGCTGCTTCCGGTTGCCATTCCTGTCCCGATCGGGAGGGGAAGGCCCGCCGAGGGCTACCCATGGCCTTGGTCCGTCTACTCGTGGCTCGACGGCGGGAACCCGGCCCTCGGCCGCATCGCTGACCCCGGCGTGCTCGCGAAGGATCTCGCGGCGTTCATCGCCGCATTGCACCGTATCGATCCCACGGACGGGCCGCCCGCGTATCGCGACGAGCCCTTGGTGACGCGCGACGCCGCGACGCGCGACGCGATTGCGAAGCTGCGCGGAATCGTCGACACCGACTTGGCGACCGCCGTGTGGGAGGCGGCCCTGCTGGCGCCCGAGTGGCCGGGCCCGGCCGTATGGGTTCACGCAGATCTGTCACCGGGGAATGTGCTGCTCAGCGGTGGCCGGCTCACGGCAGTCATCGACTTCGGGTGCGTTGGCATTGGCGAACCCGCCGTCGACCTGATCGCCGCGTGGAGCCTGCTGACCGCCGACGCGAGGAACGTCTTCCGAGCCACGCTGGGGGTCGATGACGCGACCTGGGCGCGAGGCCGCGGCTGGGCACTGTCGATCGCGCTCATCGAGCTTTCGTACTACCGGATCACCAACCCTGTGATGGCGGCCACCGCGCGACACGTGATCCAGGAAGTCCTCACCGATCACGGGGGACGGGGGCGCTGACCAGTCCGGATCGAACGCGTACACCCGCAGCGGATAGATGACGTGGGATCTGTGCCGACTGCGGAACATCGTCCTCAGGCGGTCCGCATTTCACGGGTTGACAACCTACACAAATCTCTAGATAGCTTCAGCTATGACGATACTGCGGGATGTACACGAACTCACTGTCGGAGAAGCGGCGCAACGCGGTGTGGCCAAGCTCGTCTCGGAAGCCGAGCAGGGTTCGGAATTGATCGTGACCCGTCGTCATCGTCCTGTGGCGGTCGTCGTTGGCATCGATCGCCTTGCCGCGCTCGAAGAGGCTGCGGCGGATCTTCATGACCTGGCGCTCGTACTTGCTCGCACGGCGACGGACACGGGCCGCCGCACCTCGATCGACGAAGTACTCAGGGCCTTTGGGCACACCCGCGAGTCCGTAGCCGCACTGCCGGAAGACGAGTGACCGACAGCAGAGATCACCTTCACCGACTCGGCACTTGACGATCTCCGGGCCCCGAGGCAGTGCGCAAGCGCTTCCCTGCCGTCGGCCGGCGGCTTTCCGGCCAGCCCGATGTGACCGGTTTCCCAGATGCTGGCGCGGAGGGCGGAAACCAGGGAACCCGCAGCGTATGCCAACGGGGGAGCCGTCATCGCGCAGGTCCCGGCGGAGCTGAGTGCTCCGGGACCGAACGGGTTTATGGCCGTTGAGCTGCCGCACACTATGGCAATCCAATTGTTAAATTGGCCCCCAGGGCGGAGAACGAACCAGTAGGACCCGGTATCGGCGAAGGCCCGGCCAAGGCCATAAACGTGTCTCTCCCCGAAGGGACAGTGCGGGCGCTGCGCGAGATGGCCGGGCCGCGGGGCGTGTCCGCGCTGATCGCCACAGCTGTCGAGGAGCATCTCCGTCATCAGGCGACCGCCACCTACCTGGCCGAGTACGAGGACAAACACGGCGCTTTCACCGACGACGAGAAGCGCGCCGCCGCCGTCTGGGCTGGTCGAAGCAAGCCGCCCACCTGCTGACCAGCACAGGGCTGCACGGTCACAAGTACGCCATTGACGCGATGGTGGCGGTGACTGCCATGCACCAGCCCGGACCCGTCGTGATGCTGACCTCCGACATCGACGACATGGCGAAGCTGTGCGGGGAACGGATCACCCTGGTCGGCCTTTAGTGCCTGTCCGGTGATCGAGTTGCCGGTCTTCGCGCGGAGGTGTGCCCTGGGTATGGGGAGAGGGTGACGGAGAGGAGCGCTGTCATGCAGGCGCAGACCACGGTTCCGGCGCGGCACCACGGTAGGAGCGAGTGGAGGGTTCCCGTGTGGCTCGGCATGCTGTTCGGCCTGTGGGCGGCGGGGATCGACCGTACGCATGGGGCGTCGGAGGTCGGGGCGACGGTGCTGGGGCTGGTGGGGGCGGCGGTCGTGGCGGTGCTCTGCTATGTGCTGCACAGGGAGCAGCCAAGGCTGGAGCGGGAGGCACGGGCGGGGGCGTACGGGGTGCTGTTCGGGGCGGCGATGGGGTATCTGCTCAGCCTGAGCGGGTCGACACTGCTGAAGGCGTCGCTGTGGGGGTTGATGTTCGCCGGGATCATGGCTGCGGTGAGCTTCTACGTCTTTTACACCCGGGAGGTGTGAGGACTCAGTCCTCGACGCCCAGGTCCTCGCGCATGAGGTTGCGCAGCGCCGCCAGTCCGGGCTCTGCGGCCTTGAGGGCGAGGATGGCCGCCTCTGCGGTCTCGCCCTCGCGGGGGACGCCGCGGTCCAGGCGCTTGGCGAGCGCGTCGATGGCGGCCAGTACGGCGTTGACCTCGCGCGAGGCGGCGAGGATGCGCTGGGGGACGATCATCTGGGCCGTGGCGTACTGGTCGCGGTAGTCGCGGCGGCTGTCCTCGACGAGGGCGCGGTCTTCGGGGGTGTAGACGCCG
This sequence comes from Actinacidiphila oryziradicis, assembly GCF_005047355.1. Lineage (GTDB taxonomy): Bacteria > Actinomycetota > Actinomycetes > Streptomycetales > Streptomycetaceae > Actinacidiphila > Actinacidiphila oryziradicis. The sequence continues at coordinate 15,444 of NZ_SUMC01000055.1, read as the reverse complement.
TCGCGGATGCGGTGGAGGGCGTCTTTGAGGAGGGTGTGGAACTGCCGGGAGGCGCGGTTCATGGCGGTGTAGGCCTCGCGGCGCTCTTCGAAGTTCCGGCGCCGCTCGGCGGTTTCGGATTCGGCCGCGCGCTGGCGGGAGGTGATGCGCTGGGCCAGCAGCGGGGCGAAGAGGGTGCCGAGGACGCCTACGACGGCGGTGATCATGGCACTGACTGCGGCGGTCACGGCATCGACCTTATGGCCTGGGAAGGCATTCGGCGACGTAACAGTTCGGACGCCCAGCTGCGAACAACCGGTGTCCAGGATGTGCTCGGGACGGGGAAGTGCCCGCGAGGGCAAGCGGTTTGCCCTGTAGTCAATGTCGGCTGTTACTGGTGGGACGTAAGGTCCTTGTAGTTCGACGCCTGCGCTATATGCGCCGACGCCAGAGACGCAAGGAACCAGAAGGTCATTCCCTATGCCTAATTCGTCCACACCGCCCTCCTCTACTCCGCCCTCCTCCACGCCGGCCGCTCCGAATGCGCATCGCCGGAAGTCGAAGTTCTCCCGTCGCGGCATGATCGGCGCCGCTGGAGCGGTGGCGGCCGGGGCCGCCCTGACGCCAGTGGTCTTCGCGGCCACGGACTCCGCCGCCCAGGACAGTGGCAGCAGCACTTCGGGTACGACGACCGAGAGCTTCCCGGAGACCCGGTCGGCTGCCGCCACCGGCACGGATGCGGTGAGCGGCTCGTTCCCGATCGGCTATGTCGGCGTGCGGTGGAGCGGCGCGGAGGCGGGGGCGGCGATCCGCGTCCAGCAGGCGGACGGGACGGCCGGCGAGTGGCAGTCACTGAGCAGTGGCTGCGCGACGTTGGGCAGCGGTGGCACCGCGCTGGTGCCGGTCGGCAGCGTGAGCGGGTACGAGCTGAAGGCGCCCGGGACGGTGGAATCGCTGGCGATCGACACGAAGCACGGCCCGAAGCGCGAGGCGAAGGTGCCGGCGGACGCGACACGGGTGCGCGGAGTGGCGTATTTGTCGCGGGCGGCCTGGGGGGCGGACGAGTCGAAGCGGTTCAAGGCGGACGGTACGGAGAACTCGCCGACGAAGTACTACCCGGCGCAGACGATCACGGTCCATCACACGGATACGCAGAACGACGACCCGGACCCGGCGGCGACGGTGCGGGCGATCTACGAGTACCACGCGGTCACCCTTGACTGGGGCGACATCGGCTACCACTTCCTGATCGACGAGGCGGGCCGCGTATATGAGGGCCGTTACTCGGGCGACGACGGCATCCCGGCCCACGACAAGGACGGCAATGTGGTGACCGCCTTTCATGTGGGCGGCTACAACTCCGGCAACCTGGGCATCGCCCTGTTGGGCACCCTCGTCGACCAGGGGCCGACGCACGCGGCGCAGGCGTCGCTGACGGCGCTGATCCGGGTGCTGGACCGGTACCACGGTTTCGACCCGCAGGCGAAGGTGACGTACACGAATCCGGTCAACGCAGTGACGAAGGATGTCACGACCGTCAGCGGGCACCGCGACTGGCTGCAGACCGACTGCCCGGGCAGCACGATGTACGCGCTCCTGGACGCGGTACGGGCGGATGCCGCCACGAGCGGCAAGAGCTGAGCTCAGCTGAGAGCTGCGTTCCGGGGCCTGCCCGGCGGACCCCCTCCACCAGGGAGATCCGACGGACAGGCCCTGAGCCATACTTGGCCGCGTGCCTTCCCTTACGAATACTCAGGTTGCCGTGATCGGCGCCGGACCGGCGGGACTCGCGCTCGCCAATGTGCTGCGGCAGCGCGGCATCGGTTGCGTGCTTCTGGAGGCGAAAACCAGGGAGTTCATAGAGGGCCGGCCGCGCGCGGGCTTCATCGAGGAGTGGGCCGTACGTGCTCTGGAAGGACACGGACTGGCCGAGCGGCTGCTGCGGGAGGCGCAGCGGCACACGGCCTTCGAGTTCCGCTTCGAGGGTGCGCGGCACCTCATCGGCTACGGGGAGCTGACGGGGAATCACCACTACGTGTACCCGCAGACAGAGCTGGTGAAGGACATGCTCCTGGCGTACGTCGACAAGGGGGGCGGTGACGTCCGCTTCGGGGTGCGTGATGTGCGGCTGCACGGCCTGGAGTCGGCGCGGCCGTCTGTCACGTACACCGATCCGGTGACCGGCGAACGGCAGTTGATCGACTGCGACTTCGTGGCGGGGTGCGACGGCGCCCGGGGTGTGTCGCGCGCATATGTGACGGAAAACGGCGGGACCTTCGCCGGGCACGACTACGGGGTCGGGTGGCTGGCGCTGCTGGCGCAGGCGCCACCATCGGCGGAGACGGTGGTGTTCGGGATCCATGAGCGTGGTTTCGCCGCACATATGGCGCGGAGTGCGAAGGTGACCCGGTACTACCTGCAGTGCACGCCGGGCGATGACATCGAGGGCTGGACGGACACGAGGGTCTGGTGGGAGCTCCAGGCCAGGCTCGCGCTGCCCGGCGGGGAGTTGACCGAGGGGCCGCTGATCGAGAAGCGGATCCTGGGGATGCACAACTATGTCGTGGCACCGATGTCGTACGGCCGGCTGCACCTGGCGGGTGAGTCCGCGCATCTCATCGCGCCCATCGGGGCAAAGGGTATGAATCTTGCCCTTTATGACGCCTTCTTGCTCGCTGACGCCTATGCGTCGCATTACGTCCATGGTGACGCGTCCGCACTGAGTGGCTACTCGGAGACCTGCCTGCGCCGGGTCTGGCAGTACCAGGAGTTCTCCCAGTGGATGTCCGACGTGCTGCACGGCCCGTCAGCGGAGCCCTTCCTGGCGGGGCTCGCGAAGGCGCGGCTGCGCCGGCTGCTCACGTCCCGGACCGCGCGGACGGCTTTCGCGGAGCTGTATATCGGCAAGGACACCGGTTTCTGAGGCGGTTGGAGCGCTCGGCCGCCGTCACCGTCACCGTCGTCACCGTCGTCACTGCCGCCACCGCCGCCATTTCGGCCGTTCCGCCACTACCACGGTTACTGCTGTGACCTGACGCCGCCATGTCACAGAACTGTCATAGGACCGCTCCTCACGGAGGCCGCCACCATCACAACTGCGAGGATATGAGCCTCTAATCGTATCCACGTGACTGATGGAGCATTCCTTGAGACACGGGCTCACACGGATCCACCGATTCAGCGCGGCCGCTGTCGCCTCCAGCGCCGTACTCATAGCCACCGCGGCAGCGGCGCCCGCCCAGGCGGCCAGCGCCCCCGCGGTCACCGCCAAGGGCGCCATCGTGTTCGACAGCACGGCGCTTTCCGGCAAGGGCAAGACGCTGTACGGCAAGACCGCCGACACCAAGCGGCAGATGGCCAGCACCACCAAGCTGATGACCGCGGTCGTCGTCCTGGGCGAGAAGAACCTGAGCCTCACGAAGAAGGTCACGGTCAAGCAGGCCTACCGGGACTACGTCGCCAAGAACGGAGCCAGCAACGCTGACCTGAAGACGGGCGACAAACTCACCGTCGGGCAGCTGCTTTACGCGATGCTGCTGCCGTCCGGCTGCGACGCGGCCATGGCACTCGCCGACACCTACGGCACAGGCACCACGATCGCCGCCCGTACCAAGTCGTTCATCAAGCAGATGAACGCCAAGGCTGTCAGCCTGAAGATGACCAACACCACGTACGACTCGTTCGACGGCATCTCAACGAGCAGCAAAAACCTTTCGACTCCGCGCGACATGGCCAAGCTCGCCGTCAAGGGGATGTCGTACACGACACTGCGTACGGTCGTGAAGGCGAAGAGCTCGGTACAGAAGGCCACCGCCTCCAACGGCCACACGCGCACGTACACCTGGACCAACACCAATACGCTGCTCGGCTCCTACAGCGGCGCTGTCGGCATCAAGACCGGCACCGGGTCGGTTGCCGGGCCGTGCATGATCTTCGCGGCGACGCGCAGCGGCCGCACGATCATTGTGGTGCTGCTGCACAGCTCCAGCGTCAGCACGCGCTTCAAGGAGGCCGCCAAGCTGGCGGACTGGGCCTTCGGCACCAGCACCTCCAGCTCACTGAAGCTGCGGACACTGCCGAGCGGCATGCAGCAGGACTGAGAGGCCGCGCAAATAGGTGGGGCGGCGGCCGGCCGGGACGGACGAATTCCGTCCCGGCCGGCCGCCGCCGTGTGTGGTGCCTGTGCGGTGCCTGCTACTTGGTCAGGTAGGCGTTGTAGATCACCTGGGAGAGGGTGTTGCCCTTCTTGTCGGTGACCAGGGCCTTGAAGGAGACGCCCTTACCGGCCTTGGGGTTCGTCACCGTCACCTTGCCCTTCTTGACGGTGAGTTTGGTCCACTTCTTGCCGCCGTCGAAGGAGACGTACACCCTCAGCGACTTCAGGTTCTTGCCCGCCGCAGAGCCCTGGACGGAGACCGGAACGCTGAGCTTGGCCTTCGCCTTGGCGGTGCTGGAGGTCGACAGCGCCGGGGTGAAGCGGACGACGGAGGCCGGCAGCTGGGCGGTGCCCTTCTTGGACGAGAAGGTCCAGGCGGCGGTCACTCTGGTGGAGACCGCGGAGAGCTTGCTGCTTCGGGTGATCCAAGTGCTGAGCTTGTAGCTCGCGTTGCCGGACGGCACGGTGAAGGGCTCACCGGTCACGGGGTCGGTGTTGGAGCCGACCAGCTTGCCGTTGCGGTAGAGGCTGGTCTTCGCCGCGGTGTAGGCGGAGGCGCCGGTGCGGTTCTGGCCGTCGGCGAGCAGCGGCAGGTACCCGTAGATCTGGTTGCCATTGCGGAAGAGACCGAAAGGCTTGCTGAGCTTCGGGCCGAAGACGCCGACGTTGAAGACCCGGTCGTAGGTACGGCCCGCGACGTAGGTGGCGGAGGAGGTGGAGTAGTCGGCCTCGAAGTCGAAGGTGTCAGCGGCGGCCTGCTCGAAATCGAACGACCACTTGGTGCCGGAGCCGCCCAGATACACCTTGCCTGTGTACGGCAGCGTGCGCTGGAAGGCGATGGAGGAAGAGCCGCCGCTGCCGGTGTCCGGGGTGGCGAAGAGGTAGCCGAGCTTGTTCTTCGCCGGGGCACCCTCCTTCACATTGACCTTGGAGAGCTCCTTCGCCTGGGTGTGCTTGGTGTAGCCGGTGAGGAGCTTGGTGCTCTTGAAGCCGTACGCCAGGTCGTACTCGGTCCCGCTGCCGTGCGACCAGGTGCTCTGGACCGTCTCGGTCAGCTCACCGGCGGCCGTGGCGGGGCCGAGGTGCGCGGTGCGGAAGTTCTGGTACGAGTCCAGCCACCAGCCGACCCCGACACCGGAGTGGCCGGTGATGACGCTGAAGTCGATGGAGGCGAACTGCGAGGTGGCGGATTTGTCGGGGACGGTGAGATCGACCGGCTTGGCGGTACGGGCGTCGACCGTCACGGTGGTGTTCTTGGTGGCGTCCAGCCTGGGCTGGGCGATCCAGTCCGCGCCCTGCCAGGTCTGGCCGTCGCCGACGTAGACATTGCTGGCCAGGACGTAACGGCCCTTGGGGACGCGGATGGTGGCGGTGCCGCTCGCGTCGTACGGAGAGAAGTACAGGCCCGCGGCGGAGCCGGTCAGACCGTAGAGCTCGGTGTCGTAGACCTTGGTCGGCTGGCCGTCGCGCCCTATGTGCTTGACGGTGATGTCGTACGACTCGACCTCACGGTTGACGGCGGCGGCGGTGCGGACGGCCTGGCTGCCGTCCGTCGCGGTAGCCGTCACATATGCGCTGTACGAGCCGTCGACGCTGCCGCCGAGGGTTGAGTCGGCGGTGACGGTCGCCTCGGCGGTGCCGCCGGCCGGGACGGTGACCTGGGTCTGGTCCAGGGTGAAGAAGCCGGTCGGAGCGGCGTTGCCCTTGGGGTCGGTGGCCGCGAGGGAGAGATCGAGGGTGACGTCCGTCGTACCGAGGTTGCGGTAGGTGACCTTCTTGTCGATCTTCGGGTCGTCGTTGTGCGGCCACTGGGCGGTGCCGAAGCTCAGCGAGACCTGGTCGGCGACGACGGTCTGCTTGATCGCCGTGGTGAGGTCGACACGCCCGGATCCCTGCTGGAACGCGTTATATGCGAAGCCCTTGGCGGAGCCGACCAGCGCTTCCTTGATCTGCTGGCCGGTCCAGTCCGGGTGCTCCTCGGCGAGGATCGCCGCGGCGCCCGAGACATGCGGGGTCGCCATGGAGGTGCCGGAGATGGTGAGGTAACCCGGCGCGGGGTGCGGAACGCTCGGGTCGGTGTCAATGACGCTGCCCGGGGCCGCGGCGGCGGTGATGTCGACGCCGGGGGCGGTCAGATCGGGCTTGATGGCGCCGTCGCCGACACGGGGGCCCCGGGAGGAGAAGTCCGCGAGTACGTTGCTCTTGTCGACGGCGCCGACGGTCAGCGCCGCGTCCGCGCTGCCGGGCGAGCCGACACTGCCCGCTTCCGGACCCGAGTTGCCGGCCGCGATGACGAAGAGCGTGCCGGTGCTGGCGGACAGCGTGTTGACGGCCGCCTCGATCGGGTCGACACCCGGGGTGTCGGTGCCGCCGAGGCTGAGGTTGGCGACCTTGGCACCCGACGCGGCGGCCCACTCCAGGCCCGCGATGATGCCGGCGTCGTCGCCGTAGCCGTCGTCGTCCAGGACCTTGCCGCTGATGATCTGCGCGCCCGGTGCGACGCCCTTGTACTTGCCGCCCGACTTCGCACCCGTACCGGCGGCGATCGAGGCGACATGGGTGCCGTGGCCGAAGTGGTCCACGACAGTGGCGGCCGTCGAGAAGTTCTTCTCGTCGACGACCTGCGTGGCGAGGTCCGGGTGGGTCTTGTCGACGCCCGTGTCCAGGACGGCGATCTTCACGCCCTTGCCGTCGTATCCGGCGGCCCAGGCGGTCGGGGCGCCGATCTGCGGCACGCTCTTGTCGAGGGCCGCCTTCTGGACCGCGTCCAGCCACACCGTCTTCAGGCCCGACTCGGCCGTCGCGAAGGGGCTGCCGCTGGGCTGGTTGGTCAGCGCCGCCCACACATCGGCGGCGTCCTGCTTCTTGGTGGTGACGGCCTCGCCGCCGAGGTGCTTGAAGGTGTGCGTCACCACGGTGCCGTCAGCGGCGTGCAGCTCCGCCTTGGCGGCAGGCGAGGCGCCCTTATAGGTGACGATGAAGCCGAGACCGTTGCGCTGCGCCTTGCGGTACTCTGCGCGGCTCAGCGTGGTGATGTCGAAGAGCCTGCGGTCGACCTGGCCCTTGCGGATGAGCTGTGCGGCGTCCTGCGGTATCAGATATGTGTGCCCGGCCAGACGTTCCACCTGGATGGGTATGTGCTCGCGGCCCTTGGCGTGCCGAAGGCCGACCGGCTTGCCCTTGGCGTCGACCGCGACCTGGTCACCCGTGATGAGGGTGATCCAGGTCTTTCCCTGACCGGTCAGCGTTGTCCCCGCGGTCGTTCCGGCGGCGGTCGCTGCGCCGGTGATGTGCCCCGGAACGGCTCCGGCCGGCGCGGTCGATCCGGCGGTGAGTGCGGCCGCGATCCCCGTGGCGAGCACTAACGTGCCCGTTTTTCTCCATCGAGCGTGCAACTTTTCCCCCCTGTGTTGGTGTCTGGACAAACAGGGGCCCGGTCTTCGATCCCCCTGCATTGCATACTGAGTATGCACTAATGACATGAGCACATCAAGAGAAAAGCTGTGAAAACCCAATGAAACGGCCCGCCGGGACGGATGATCCGTCCCGACGGGCCGTACTCGTGGGTCTACCGGGCTACTTCGTCCGGTAAGCGTTGATGATCGACTCGCTGAGCGTGTTACCGCTCCTGTCGGTGACCAGGGCCTTGAGCGAAACGCTCCTGCCTGCCTTGGGGTTCGTCACCGTCACCTTGCCTTTCGTGACGGTGAGCTTGGTCCACTTCTTGCCGCCGTCGAAGGAGACGTACACCCTCAGCGACTTCAGCTTCTTGCCCGCAGCGGCGCCCTCGACGGTGACCGGGACACTGAGCTTGGCCTTCGCCTTGGCGGTGCTGGAGGTCGACAGCGCCGGCTTGAAGCGGACCACCGAGACGGGCAGATTCGTCTCACTGGACGTCTTCGCGGAGGAGAAGGTCCAGGTAGTGACGATCTTGGTCGAGACGGTCGCCTGCTTGGCGCGGCTGATCGTGGTGGTCACCTTGTAGTTGGCCTTGCCGGCCGGCACGGTGACCGGCACGTTGTAGACCGGGTCCACGCCGGATACGAGCTTGACGCCGTTGCGGTACACCGTGACGTTGGCCGAGTCGATCACAGCGTCGCCGTCGTGCCCCTGACCGTCGGAGAGGAACGGGAGGTAGCCGTAGATGTCGTTGCCGTCACGCCAGACGCCGTAGTACGAGCCCAGCTTCGGGCCGAAGACACCGACGTTGAAAGTGCGGCTGTAGCTCTTGCCCGCCACGTACGTCTTGTCCTCGGCGAAGTAGACCGCCGTCGTAGTGCTCAGGTCCTTCGAGCCCTGCACGAAGTACTGGAGCCACGAGGCGGTTTTCGCGGAGACGTAGACCGTGGCCGTGAACGGCAGCTTGTGGATGGTGATGGCGCCACCGTTCCCCGTGCCGGTGAGCACAGCGCCGTAGGAGTTCGCCTTGGTGGATCCGGCCTTCGCCGTGATCTTGGCGAAGTCGGACGCGGGGTAGGTGTGGCTGTAGCCGGTGTAGAAGGAGCCGGTCCGGCTGTTGGAGACGTCGTACTCCTTGGTGCCGTGCGCCGTCCCGGCGACCAGCCAGGCCTGGAACTGCGAGGCGCTCAGCGCCGCGCCGCTGTTCGCGGTGCGGAGGGTGTCGAAGCTGGCGACATCCAGACCGATGCCGATGCCCCCGTCACCGTTGATGACCTGCCACGTGACCGAGCCACCGACCGACTTGGCGGCGGTGTCCGGCACCTTGACCTTGACGGCCTTGGCGGTGCGGGCGTCGAAGGTCAGCGTGGTGTCGGCCGTGACCTTGACGAGCGGGCGGACGATCAGATCGGTCCCGGTCACCTTGGTGCCGCTGACCTGGTCGATGAGGGTGGCCAGGGAGTACGAGCCCTTGGGGACCCGCACGACGACCGTGCCGTCCGCCTCGAAGACCTCCTGCTCGAACGTGCCGTCGAGGCCCTCGACGATCGTGTCGTACGCCGACGACGCCGAGCCGTTCCGCGCGATGTGCTTCAGCGTCAGGTTGTAGGCCTCCGCCTCGCGGTTCACACCCGCCGCCGTACGGATGGTCTGGCTGCCGTCGGTCGCGGTGGCCACGATGACGCCGCTGTAACCGCCGTAGACGGTCCCGCCGAGGGTGGTGTCGGCGGTCAGGGTCGCCTCGGCGGTGCCGCCGGCCGGGACGGTGACCTGGGTCTGGTCGAGGGTGAAGAAGCCGGCCGGGGCGGCCTCACCGTTCGGGCCGGTGCCCGCGAAAGAGAGGTCGAGGGTGACGTCCGCCTTACCGAGGTTACGGTAGGTGACGACCCGAGGGATCTTCGGGTCGTCGGCGTGCGGCCACAGGGCGGTGCCGAAGCTCAGCGAGGCCTTCTCTGCGACCACGGACTGCGTGATCGCCTTGGCCACATCGACCCGGCCGGAACCCTGCTCGAAGGCGGTGTACCCGCCCGTGACAGTGGAGCCGACCAGGGCTTCCTTGAGCTGCTGGCCGGTCCAGTCCGGGTGCTCCTCGGCGAGGATCGCCGCGGCGCCCGACACGTGCGGAGTGGCCATGGAGGTGCCGGAGATGGTGAGGTAACCCGGCGCGGGGTGCGGAACGGTCGGGTCGGAGTCGATGACGCTGCCCGCGGCCGCGGCGGCGGTGATGTCGACGCCGGGGGCGGTCAGATCGGGCTTGACCGAGCCGTCGGTGACCGTCGGGCCACGCGAGGAGAAGTCCGCGAGCACGTCACTCTTGTCGACGGCGCCGACCGTCAGCGCGGCTTCCGCGCTGCCCGGCGAGCCGATGGTGCCCGGGCCCGAGCCCTCATTGCCGGCCGCGATGACGAAGAGCGTGCCGGTGCTGGCGGAGAGCGTGTTGACGGCCTCCTCGAGGGGGTCGATACCCGGGGTGTCGGTGCCGCCCAGGCTCAGGTTGGCGATCTTGGCGCCGGAGGCCGCGGCCCACTCCATGCCCGCGATGATGCCGGCGTCGTCACCGTAGCCGGCGTCGTCGAGCACCTTGCCGTTGAGGAGCGTCGCCTTCGGCGCGACACCCGTGTACTTGCCGCCCGACTTCGCGCCCGTGCCGGCCACGATGGAGGCGACATGGGTGCCGTGGCCGAACTTGTCGGCGGTGGTCTTGGCGTCGGAGAAGTTCTTCGCGGCGGCGACCTTGCCCCCGCTCAGATCCGGGTGGGACGTGTCGATGCCCGTGTCCAGGATCGCGACCTTGACGCCCTTGCCGTCCCAGCCGGCCGCCCACGCGGTCGGCGCGCCGATCTGCGGCACGCTCTTGTCGAGGGCCGCCTTCTGAATGGCGTTCAGCCACACCGTCTTCAGGCCCGACTCGGCCGTCGCGGCGACGGCGCCGCTCTTCGGCTCGTTCGTCAGCGCGCTCCACACATCGGTGGCGTCCTGCACCGGGGCGGTGACCGCCTCCGCGTTGAGCTTCTTGAAGGTGCGCGTCACCTCGGTGCCGTACGCCGCGTGCAGCTCAGCCTTCGCGGCGGGCGCGGTGCCCTTGTACGACACGATCAGCCCGAGGCCGTTGGCCTTCTCCGCCTTGCGGTACTCGGCGCGGCTCAGCGTCGTGATGTCGAAGAGCCTGCGGTCCACCTTCCCGGTGGCGATCAGCCGCAGCGCGTCCTCGGGGATCACATATGTGTGCCCGTTCGCCTTACGGGTGAACACGGCCACGTCCTCGCGGCCCTTCGCCCGCTGGATGCCGACCACCTTGCCCTTGCCGTCCACGGCGACCTTGTCACCCGTGATCAGCGTGATCCAGCTGACGCTGGACCTGGCCGCCCCCTGCTGCGCCTGCGTCCGTGCGACCCCCGTGCCCGCGACCGCCGGAGCGGTGCTCCCCGCGACGAGGGCCGCGGCAACCGCGGTGCCCACGGCAACCGCGGGTATTCTCTTCGCACTTCTCAGGTATGGATGCAACTGTCCCCCTGCTCTTTGTCGTCCCCAGACAAGAGCCCCGTCAGGTGCGCGCTGTGTTGTGTCCCCCGCGTGCGAATCCCCCCGAAGCCCCCTTGGGTAGGCAGTATGAGGTCATTTTCGAACCCGTTCAATAGCTGCGCCATGAACCGCACATAACAATTGGGCCAGTTGAAGCGCTTCGACAGTCCTCTGGACACCCGCCCCCGCCCGGTCTACGGTCTGGTGTCGAAGCGCTTCACTCGCGCCGGGACCCCCGGCTGGACGGAGTTTCTGGATGGTCACGCTCGCCGAGGTCGCCCGGCACGCCGGAGTCTCCGCCAGCACCGTGTCGTACGTCCTCAGCGGCAAACGGTCGATCTCCGAAACCACCCGCCGACGGGTCGAGCAGAGCATCCAGGAGCTCGGCTACCACCCGCACGCCGGCGCACGCGCACTGGCCAGCAGCCGCTCGAACATCATCGCGCTCATGGTGCCACTCCGCACCGACATGTACGTACCGGTGATGATGGAAATCGCGATCGCTGTCGCCACCACCGCCCGGCAGTACGGGTACGACGTGCTGCTGCTCACCGGCGAAGAGGGCCCGACCGCCGTACGACGCGTCGCCGCCAGCGGGCTCACCGATGCCATGATCGTCATGGATGTGGAGCTGGAGGACGAGCGCATCCCCCTCCTCCAGGCCTCCGAACGGCCGTCCGTCCTCATCGGCCTGCCCGCCGACACCACCGGACTGACCTGCGTCGACCTCGACTTCGAAGCCACCGGCGCGATCTGCGTGGACCACCTCGCCGACCTCGGCCACCAGGCCGTGGCCGTCCTCGGCGAGGCCCCCGCCGTCTACCAGCGCCACACCGGCTTCGCCGAGCGAACGCTTCAGGGACTGCGCACCCAGGCCGCCAAGCGCGGCCTCCGGCTCATCCACCGCCCCTGCGAGGGCAGTTACGAGTCCACGGCGGGCACCCTGTCGCGGATATTCGAGGAACGGCCCGACACCACGGCCCTCGTCGTCCAGAACGAATCCGCCATAGGGCCCCTGCTCGCCCTCCTGCGCCAGCAGGGCCGGGCCGTGCCCGAGGACGTCTCGGTCGTCGCCATCTGCCCCGAGCTGGTCGCCACCCAGTCCGCGCCCCAGCTCACCTCCGTCGCCATCCCGGCCCACCAGATGGGGCGCAGCGCCGTCGAACTCGTCATCGCCAAGCTGGCCGGCCGGCTGGAGCGGGAGGTCAGGCTGCTGGAGCCCGAACTCACCGTAAGGGCCAGCAGCGGCCCGCCCCCTGTGGTGTAGTGATCCGTCGCCGCGCGGCGGCCGACGGACGAAGGGGATCCAGGACATGGCCGAGCTCTACCCGCCGATCGAGCCGTACGAGCACGGGATGCTCGACACCGGCGACGGCAATCTCGTCTGCTGGGAGGCCTGCGGCAACCCGGACGGCAAGCCCGCCCTCGTCGTCCACGGCGGCCCGGGCTCAGGATGCTCGGCCCGTGTCCGCCGGACCTTCGACCCGGACCGCTACCGGATCGTCCTGTTCGACCAGCGCGGATGCGGCCGGAGTACCCCGCACGCGAGCGATCCCACGACGGACATGACCCTCTCTGGCCCCCGACGCGTCCGACGTGCTGCTGAGTCTGAACCAGTCGGTCATGCAGATCGCCATCGCCGCCGGGGCGGGAGGGGGTGGCCTCGTGGTAGCGCGGAGCCTGCCACTGCTGCCGCTGATCGGTGCCACGGGCGTCGCCGCTTCCCTCGTCCTCCTGCTTGTCACGCATCAACGTGGTCGAACAGCACCCAACTCACCGATACGGCCTGCTGAGTGTCCGCAGCCATGACGTGGTGACACCCGCACTGGGCCGACCCGGTGTGGTCGTCACGACCACACCGGGGCCGTTCGCTGCGTCATAAGCGGCGTCATAAGCGGCGTCATAAGCGGCGTCAAAGCCGGCCAGTTCGAGGTCTGGACCCCGGGAGTGCGCGGTATTACGCCGCGGCGCGGTCGGTGACGGTGACGCGGCCCTGCTTGATGGTGGCGACGCGCGGCGCGCGGTTGGCGATCACGGAGTCGTGGGTGACGATGATGAACGTCAGGCCGTGCTCCTTCCAGAGCTGGTCGAGCAGGGCCATGATGTCGTCGCGGGTGCCCTCGTCGAGGTTGCCGGTGGGCTCGTCGGCGAGGAGCACCTTCGGCTTCTTGACCAGGGCGCGGGCGATGGCGACGCGCTGCTGCTGACCGCCGGAGAGCTCGCTGGGGAGGTGGTTCGCCCTGTCGCCCAGGCCTACGGAGGCGAGGGCCTCGGCGGCCTGCTGGCGGCGGTCGGCGACCTTGGTGCCGAGGGGGACGAGAGCGGTCTCGACGTTCTCCTGGGCGGTGAGGGTGGGGATGAGGTTGAAGCTCTGGAAGATGATGCCGATGTTCTGGCTGCGCACCTTGGTGAGCTTGGCCTCGCTGAGCCGTGCCAGGTCGACGCCGTCCAGTTCGACGGAGCCGGAGGTGGGCCGGTCGAGGCCGCCGAGCATCTGCAGCAGGGTGGACTTGCCGCCGCCGGTGGGGCCCTTGATGACGAGCTGGTCGCCGTCCTCGATGACGAGGTCGATGCCGCGCAGCGCCTCCACGGTTTCCTTGCCTCTGGCGTAGTTCTTGGTGACGCCGTTCAATGTGTACATGGGTCAGCTCCTGTGGGCCTGGGACGGGGACTATTCGACGCGGCGCAGGGCGTCGGCCGGGCGGAGCCGGGAGGCACGCCAGCCGCCGAAGGTGCCGGCGATCAGACCGCCGGCGATGGCGAGGACCACTGCGAGAACGATGGTGCTGACGCTCACCGGCGCGGAGAGCGCGATGTCGATCGCCTTGGCGGCCGACTGCCGGCCGCCGAAGCCGCCACCGGGGCCGCCGAAGCCGCCACCGCCGGTGCTGCCGAGGGAGGCGGTGAGGGTGGGACTGATGGCGGTGACGACATAAGCGCCACCGAGGCCGACGGCGATGCCGAGGACTCCGCCGATGAGACCGTTGACCAGGGCCTCGCCCATGACCTGGCGGGTGACCCGGCCACTGGACCAGCCGAGCGCCTTCAGGGTGCCGAATTCGCGCACGCGGCGGCTGACGGCGGAGGAGGTGAGGAGTCCGGCGACGAGGAAGGCCGCGAGGAGGACGGCGATGGACAGCCACTTGCCGACACTCGTGGCGAGGTTGGAGGCCGTGGAGAGCGAGCCGGAAACCGTTGACGCCAGGTCGGCGGAGGTGGTGACCGTCGTGCCGGAGATGTTCTTCTGGATCGTCGTCTTGACGGCCGAGATCTGCTTGGAGTCCGCGGCCTGAACGTAGATCGTGGTGACCTTGTTCTTGGAGGCCGAGAGGGTCTGGGCCTGCGTCAGCGGGATGTAGGCGTTCGCCGCGGAGTCGCCGCTGTCGGCGGTCGCGATGCCGATGACCGTGAACTTCGTACCGCTGATGGTGAGGGTCTTGCCGACCGTCAGCTTCTTCGTCTTGGCGTAGGCGCTGTCGAGGACCACGACCTTGGCGTTCGTCTGCGCGCTGGTGAAGGTCTTGCCGCTGGTGATCTTCGACGAGGTCAGCGGGCCGAGGCCGAGCTTGCTGACGTCGACGCCGTAGACGGTGAACTGATTGAGGCTGAAGTTCGCGCCGCCGCCCTGCACCTCGCCCTGGGGCTGGCCGGCGGAGCCGCCGCCCTGGCCGCCGCCGGAACCGCCCGGCTTGCCGCTGCTGCCACTGTTCTGGTTCGGCTTGAACGTACCCCGGTTGAACTGACCGCTGATCTTCACCACCGACAGGCTCAGGCCGCCGACCGCGTCCTTGACGCCGCTCTGGGACGCGACCTTGGTGACGGTGGACGACGCCAGCGTCTGGAAGCCCTGGACCTGGACACGGTCACTGCTCTGGGTCTTGCTGTCGCCCCGGGCGCCGAAATTGAAGCGCGGCTGGCCGTTGCTGCTGCCGGACGGCGGAGCCGCCGCCTTGGATACGGTCATGTCCGTACCGAGACCGTAGAGCGACTGGAGCACCTTGTCCTGCGCCTGCGTCATACCGGCCGAGACCGAATTGACGGTGATGACCAGCGCGATGCCGAGGGCCAGGCCCGCGGAAATGACGAGCGCGGCCTTTCTGCGTCGGCGGAGTTCGCGCCTGAGATACGTGAAGAACATCGATTCCTCGCCGTTGCCAACCCCGTTGCGGGGCCTGGAGATCAGGAAATGGGCATGGGAGGGAGGAGCCGTTGCAGGCTCCTCCCTCCCGCTGCGGCGAAACGTAGGAATCAGCTGTGATGATCGTGTGAGTGCGTTGTGGCAAAGGGAGTCCCTGTTCGATGAGCAGGGGCTTCTTCGTGTGCGGGGCATGATCGCGGAGAGGTAGGGGCAGGCAGCGGACGGCTTGTTGTTGACCGAGGAGGTTGAG
>NZ_SUMC01000054.1 GCF_005047355.1 Actinacidiphila oryziradicis | reverse complement strand
TGGTTATTGCGTTAGGGAAACGCCCGGTTACATTCCGAACCCGGAAGCTAAGCCTTTCAGCGCCGATGGTACTGCAGGGGGGACCCTGTGGGAGAGTAGGACGCCGCCGAACAATCATTCAGCCGTACCTCCGGACTTCGGTCCGGAGGTACGGCTATTTGCGTTTCCCTAACCTTTCGTTCATGTACCGCTCAGCGCTGCATCATCCGACGCCGGGATGCTGGCCCTCTCGGCTAGCGGAGGTGGGACGTGCAGCGGATCATGACCCAGGGGTCTGAAGTGGCTGCGTTCGAGAAGGAGTTCTCGACGCTGGCTGACGAGCGGCACTGCATCGCGGTGGAGCCTGGCAGTTCCGGGCTGCACCTTTCTCTGCTGGCACTGGGCATCGGGTGCGGGGACGAGGTGATCGTGCCGTCCTACGCCTCGGAGACGGCAGCGGCAGCGGTGCGGCTGGCCGGTGCGACGCCGGTTTTCGTGGACATAGAGCCGCAGACGTTCTGTCTTGACCCCGAGGCTGTGGCGGCGGCGCTCACCCCCCGTACGTCCGCCGTTGTGCCGGTCCATCTCTTTGGTCACCCGGCCGCGATGCACCGGCTCTCGGCACTCGCCGCCAGGCACGGGATCGCTTTGCTCGAGGACGCGTCCCAGGCGCCGCTGGCGCAGATCGAAGGCCGGCGGGTTGGGACGTACGGGGTGGTGAGCATCTTCAACGTCGGGGAAGCCGCTGTTGCCACCACCGCTGACCTGCGACTGGCGGTGACGTTGAAGCTGTTGCGCGACCAGGGGCATGACGCAGGGCCGGCTCTCACGGTCGCTGCGGCCCAGGCGGGGCGGGGAGCGCTGGAAGGACTCGTCGGGGCCACCGCACGGCGTCGGGCCCACGCGCGATTCCTGAACTCGGCGTTGACGGGGGTGCTGGTCCCGTATGTGGAGCCGGGGGCGCACCACGTGTACCACCAGTACACCGTGCGGGTGCCGGGCAACGGGCGTCCTGACCGTGATGCGTTCGCGTTGGCGCTGGCTGCTCGTGGAGTCCCGGCCACAGTGACCATTTCCACTCCGGTGCACCGGCTGGCCCCGTACCGGTCGAGGGTGCATCTGCCGCAGACGGAGCTGGTGGCGGGGCAGACGCTGTCGTTGCCGGTGCGTTCGGGGCTTACCGAGCAGGAGCTGGTGCGGATCGCGGCTGTGTGCAACACGCTGGGCGGACTGCTCTGAGGGATCGTCGTAGGCGCTCATCGGGCCGGCCCGGCGGATTTCCGCACGGGGGCTCGTGTGGGTTAAGATCTTTCACATCGACACGCCCCAATAGCTCAGTCGGTAGAGCGTCTCCATGGTAAGGAGAAGGTCTACGGTTCGATTCCGTATTGGGGCTCTGTACGCGAAAGCCCCCGCCAGTTGGCGGGGGCTTTCTTTGCTTTCGCTCAGTTCTCCGGTTGTTCCGGTACGCGCATGGCGAGGATGGCCATGTCGTCGGAGGGGGCATCGGAGGCGAAGCGTTCGACCGCCCGCTGGATCCGGGCGGCGACCGCGCCGGCCGTCAGGCCCGTACAGGTGGCGAGGACATCGGCCAGGCCGTCATCGCCGAGCATGCGGCTGCCCTCGCGGCGTTCGGTGACGCCGTCGGTGACGCACAGCAGGACGTCGCCCGGGTCGAGTTCGAAGGTCTCCTCGTGGAGTTCGAGGTCTTCCATGACGCCAAGGAGGGGCTGGGACTCGGCGGCGGCGTCCACGGTCCCGTCCGGGCGGAGGCGGAGCGGCAGAGGGTGTCCGGCGCAGACGATCTTGAGGATGGCGCTGCCGTCGGACTGGGGCCAGAGCTCGCCGTAGAGAAGGGTGAGGAAGCGGCTGCGGGTGCCCTCGTCGAGGATGGCGGCGTTGAGCCGCTCCAGGACCGAGGGGCCGCTGAAGCCCTCGCGGGCGAGCAGACGCAAGGCGTGCCGGGCGAGGCCGGTGACAGCGGCCGCTTCGGGACCGGTGCCGCAGACGTCGCCGATGGCGAAGCCCCAGCAGCCGTCGCGAATGGGGAAGACGTCGTAGAAGTCACCGCCGACTTCGTTGCCTTCGCCTGCCGCGCGGTAGACGACCTCGACCTCGACGCCGGGGATTTCGGGGAGGCCGGGCGGGAGAAGGCTGCGCTGGAGGGACTGGGCGATGGCGGTGCGCTCGCTGTACAGGCGTGCGTTGTCCAGGGCGAGGGCGGCCCGGCGGGAGAGGTCCTCGGCGAGTTCGAGGATCTCCTGGCGGAAGCGCTCGTCGGAGGGTTTGCCGAGGGTCAGCATGCCGATGACGCGGTTACGGGCCACCAGGGGGAGTACGACAGTCTCTCCGCCGACCGCCGCTGCTGTGACGAGGGTTGTGCCGGGGCCGGCGGCCGGGCGGCCGGCGTCGCCGAGGCCGAGGCTGCGCAGGGATGTGCGCAGAGCGGTGGAGTGGGCGGCGTCCGACGGGGCGGTCCAGATCCGGGCGCCCGGGGTCGGGTCGGGGGAGGGCGGGGCGACCTTGGACAGGAGGGCTTTGATGCCGTCGATGCGGTCCTCATCCTCGTGGAGGACGAAGGCGAGTTCGGGTTCGGACTGTTCGGCGATGGTGTAGACGGCGCACCAGCTGGCGAGGGTGGGGACGGTCATCTGGGCCATCAGGGCCAGCGTCTGGTCGCGTTCCAGGGTCCCGGCGAGCAGGTCCGAGGCTTCGACGAGGAAGGAGAGCGAGCCGCGGCGCAGCCGTTCCAGTTCGGTCAGCCGGGCGCTCTCGACGGCCAGGGCGATGCGGTCGGCGGCGAACTGGAGCCTTAGTGCCTGCTCGTTGGAGTAGCGGCCGGGTGCTTCGGCGGCGACACCGAGGGAGCCGGTGAGGCGGCCCTCGACTTTCAGAGGCACTGTGACGATGGAGCGCATGCCGGTGCCGGCGAGCAGGGGTACAGCGCCGGGTACGGCGGTGAGGTCCTCGTGGACGGCGGGCATCCGGGCGCTGCCGTAGCGACCGGTGCCGGCTTCCACGGGCACGCGGGCGAAGCGTTGCCGGGCGGAGGGCAGGCCGGTGGAGGCGCGGACTTCGAGTTCGGTCTCGTCGTCGGTGGCGAGCAGCAGGTAGGCGGCGTCGCCGTCGAGCATGTCGCGGGCGCGTTCTACGGTGCGTTGGAGCAGACCGTCGAGGTCGTCGGGGGCGGGGGAGCCGATGAAGACCTCGAACGGGTCGGTGTTCCTGCCGCGGCGCTCGGTGCCGTCGGTGGGGGCGGGGTTGCGGGAGGGGTTTTGCAGGATGGCCCGTTCGTCCTCGCGGACCAGTAGACATACGGTGGAGGGCTCACCGGAGGTGTCGCGGACGCGTAGATGGGAGCCGTACACGGGGAGTACGCGGCCATCGGCGCCGCGGATGCCGTAGCTGCCCTCCCAGCGGGAGAGGAGGAACGCCTCGGCGATGCCGTGGCCGGTGCCGGGGGTCTGGGGCCAGGCTGCGAGGTCGGCGAGGGATTTGCCGGTGATCTGCCCGGCGGTGTGGCCGAAGAGTTCGGCGGCGTCCTCGTTCCAGCGGGTGATGGTGCCGTGGTGGTCGACCTGGACGACGGCGACCCGGACCCGTTCGTCGGCGAGGGGGAGAGCGGCGGTCGGCAGGGCGGGGCCTGCGGAGCGGGTGCCGGCGGGGCGCTGGGGGAGGTCGAGCTGGAACCAGACCTGTTTGTGGGCCGGGGTGTACTCCACGCCCCAGCGCGAGGCAAGGGCGGAGCAGAGCAGCAGGCCCCGGCCACCTTCGTGGTCGGGGCTGTGTGTCGGCCGGGTGACATCCTGGATCGGGATGTCACGTTCCGGGTAGCGGTCGGTTACCTCGACGCGGACCGCGTGCTCTTGACGCAGGCACTGGACATCGGCGGCGGTGCCGGCGTGGACGACGGCATTGGTGACAAGTTCGCTGGTGAGGACGACGGCGTCGTCTACTACATCGGTGAAGCCCCACCCCTGGAGCGTGTCACGGACAAACGCTCTCGCCGTGGCGACCGAGCGTCCGACCGGCTCAAAAGTGGCCGCTGCCCGTGCCGTGATCACTGGTCTCCCTGTGGGTGTCTTGGTGCTCTCCCGGAACCTGTGCCCCCCGGCGGTGTAGCCAATGCGCCAAGGCCCGAGTCTTGCGTTACGGCTAGGCCAGGTTAGTGCGTGCCCTGCCGCGGCGTGCCGTATGCCCCTAGCCCGCATCCGGCAAACTCGGCAGTGTCCACTGACACGCCTCGGAAGATTACGCCCGGATACGAGTGTGCGGTATCCGTGCAGGACAAGGGGGTTCGGGGCGTACTGGCCCAGTATTTGCCGGGATGGTGGGAGGTGATGAAACACTG
Source organism: Actinacidiphila oryziradicis (assembly GCF_005047355.1). Classification (GTDB taxonomy): domain Bacteria; phylum Actinomycetota; class Actinomycetes; order Streptomycetales; family Streptomycetaceae; genus Actinacidiphila; species Actinacidiphila oryziradicis. The sequence continues at coordinate 52,698 of NZ_SUMC01000054.1, read as the reverse complement.
GGCATGCCTTAAGCGAGGCAAGAGCATGTCGGTCGACCCTCCGGGAGGGACACGGTGGAGTCTGGCGCATCCGCGCGGGGCGCAGTCACGCGGGCCAAGTACGCGCGGTCCCGTACGAGCGGGACGGTCGAGGTGGACTCGGCTGCCCTGGACAGACTGCTGGGAGCGCTGTCCTCCATGAGAGACGGCAATTTCCGCAAGAGGCTGACTCCTTCGGGTGACGGGGTGATGGCGGAGATCGCCGTCGTCTTCAACGAGGTCGCGGACCGTAATCAGCATCTGACCGGCGAACTCGCCAGAGTGCGGAGGGCGGTCGGCCGGGAGGGCAAGCTCACGGAGCGGCTGGAGACGGGCGCCTGTGAGGGCTCCTGGGCGGCGGCGGTCGAGGGCACCAACGACTTCCTGGACGATCTGGTACGCCCGGTCTCCGAGGTCGGGCGGGTGCTGTCGGCGGTTGCCGAGGGCGACCTGGAGCAGCGGATGGACCTGCGTTCGCAGGGTTCCGACGGCTCGGGGCACCCGTTGCGCGGGGAGTTCCTCAAGGTGGGCCGCACGGTCAACGGTCTGGTGGACCAGTTGTCGGCGTTCACCGACGAGGTGACCCGGGTGGCCAGCGAGGTGGGCACCGAGGGAAAGCTTGGCGGACAGGCCAAGGTGCGGGGGATGTCGGGTTCGTGGAAGGACCTGACGGACTCAGTCAATACGATGGCGTCCCGGCTGACGGCGCAGGTGCGGGACATCGCGCTGGTGACGACGGCGGTGGCCAAGGGCGATCTGTCCCGTAAGGTCACGGTTCATGTGGCCGGCGAGATGCTGGAGCTGAAGAACACCGTCAACACGATGGTGGATCAGCTGTCCTCCTTCGCCTCCGAGGTGACCCGGGTGGCCCGCGAGGTGGGCACCGAGGGCGAACTCGGCGGCCAGGCCAAGGTGCCGGGCGTGGCCGGCGTCTGGAAGGATCTTACGGACTCGGTCAACATCATGGCCGGCAATCTGACGGCCCAGGTGCGGGACATCGCGCAGGTGACGACGGCGGTCGCCAACGGCGATCTTTCGCAGAAGATCACGGTGGGGGCGCGTGGCGAGGTCGCCCAGCTTGCCGAGACGATCAACGCGATGACGGAGACGCTGCGTACGTTCGCCGACGAGGTGACCCGGGTCGCCAGCGAGGTCGGCGCGGAGGGACTGCTCGGCGGTCAGGCGCAGGTGCCGGGCGCGGCCGGTATCTGGAAGGGGCTCACGGACTCCGTCAACACGGCGTTCCGCAATCTCACCGGCCAAGTGCGGGACATCGCGCAGGTGACGACGGCGGTCGCCAACGGTGATCTGTCGCAGAAGGTCACGGTGGACGTCTCCGGCGAGATGCTGGAGCTGAAGAACACCGTGAACACGATGGTGGACCAGCTGTCGGCGTTCGGCGCCGAGGTGACCCGGGTCGCCCGGGAAGTGGGCGTCGAGGGTGAACTCGGCGGTCAGGCCCAGGTGCCCGGCGCGGCCGGAACCTGGAAGGACCTCACGGACTCCGTCAACACGGCGTTCCGCAACCTCACCGGCCAGGTCCGCAACATCGCGCAGGTGACGACGGCGGTCGCCAATGGTGATCTGACGCAGAAGGTCACGGTCGAGGTCTCCGGCGAGATGCTGGAGCTGAAGAACACCGTGAACCGCATGGTGGACCAGTTGTCCTCCTTCGCTGCCCAGGTGACCCAGATGGCGCGGGACGTGGGCACCGAGGGCCGGCTGGGCGGCCAGGCCCGGGTGGAGGGGGTCAGCGGCACCTGGAAGGAGCTGACCGACTCCGTCAACTTCATGGCGGGGAACCTTACCTCCCAGGTACGGCAGATCGCCCAGGTGACGACGGCGGTCGCGCGGGGCGACCTGTCGCAGAAGATCGATGTGGACGCGCGTGGCGAGATCCTGGAGCTGAAGAACACCATCAACACCATGGTGGACCAGCTGTCCGGCTTCGCCGAGCAGGTGACGCGGGTCGCCCGTGACGTGGGTACGGAGGGCCGGCTGGGCGGCCAGGCGCAGGTGCCCGGTGTGGCCGGTGTGTGGCGGGATCTGACTGATTCGGTGAACGGCATGGCGGGGAATCTGACCGCTCAGGTCCGTAATATCGCTCAGGTCGCGACGGCGGTGGCGCGCGGTGACCTGTCGCAGAAGATCGATGTGGACGCGCGTGGCGAGATCCTGGAGCTCAAGAACACCCTCAACACGATGGTGGACCAGCTCTCCTCCTTCGCCGAGCAGGTGACACGGGTGGCCCGCGAGGTGGGCACCGAGGGCATGCTGGGTGGCCAGGCGGAGGTCAAGGGCGTTTCGGGCACGTGGAAGGACCTCACCCAGTCCGTCAACTTCATGGCGAACAACCTGACCAGCCAGGTCCGTAACATCGCCGAGGTCACCACGGCGGTCGCCCAGGGCGATCTGTCCAAGAAGATCACTGTTGACGCGAAGGGCGAGATCCTCGCCCTGGTCACCACCGTCAACACGATGGTGGACCAGCTGTCCGCGTTCGCCGACGAGGTGACGCGGGTGGCCCGCGAGGTGGGCACCGAGGGCCAGCTGGGCGGCCAGGCCCGGGTGCGTGATGTGTCGGGTATCTGGAAGGACCTCACCGACAACGTCAATCTGATGGCCAACAACCTCACTGGCCAGGTGCGGTCCATCTCCTCGGTCGCGACGGCTGTGGCCAATGGCGACCTCACCAAGAAGATCACCGTCGAGGCGCGGGGCGAGGTCGCGCAGCTCGCCGAGACGATCAACACCATGGTGGACACACTCTCCGCCTTCGGTGACGAGGTGACCCGCGTCGCCCGCGAGGTGGGCACCGACGGCATCCTGGGCGGTCAGGCTCGCGTCCCGGGCGTCTCGGGCACCTGGAAGGACCTCACCGAGTCGGTGAACGGCATGGCCTCCAACCTGACCGGCCAGGTCCGCAACATCGCGATGGTGACGACGGCGGTCGCGCGCGGCGACCTCTCCAAGAAGATCGATGTGGACGCGCGCGGCGAGATCCTGGAACTCAAGACCACTATCAACACCATGGTCGGCCAGCTGTCGGCCTTCGGTGACGAGGTCACCCGGGTGGCCCGCGAGGTGGGCACCGAGGGCCAGCTGGGTGGGCAGGCCCGCGTGCCGGATGTGTCGGGCATCTGGAAGGACCTCACCGAATCGGTGAACCTGATGGCCAATAACCTCACCCGGCAGGTGCGGAACATCGCCCAGGTCGCCACCGCGGTGACCCGTGGCGATCTCAACATCCGCACCGATGTCGACGCGGCCGGAGAGATCCTGGAGCTCCAGGACTACATCAACACCATGATCGTGCGGCTGCGCGAGACCACGCTCGCCAACAAGGAGCAGGACTGGCTCAAGGGCAACCTGGCCCGTATCTCCGGTCTCATGCAGGGCCGTCGCGACCTCAACGATGTGGCCGCGCTCATCATGAGCGAGCTCACCCCGGTCGTCTCGGCCCAGCACGGTGTGTTCTTTCTCTCCGAGGAGGCCGAGAGCGGCGCCGACGAGCTGCGGCTGATCGGCTCGTACGGCTTCTCCAAACGCACCATGCCCACCTCCTTCGAGCTGGGCGAGGGCCTCATCGGCCAGGCGGCGGTGGAGAAGCGCACGATCCTGATGGAGCACGTCCCGTCCGGCTACCTCAAGATTTCCTCGGGGCTCGGTGAGGCGCCGGCGGCGCATGTCATCGTCCTGCCGGTGCTCTTCGAGGACCGGGTGCTCGGGGTGATCGAGCTGGCCTCCTTCCTGCCGTTCACCCAGATCCAGAAGGACTTCCTCAGCCAGATCACGGACATGATCGCGATCAGCGTCAACACCATCAGCGTCAACACCAAGACCGAGGGGCTGCTTGAGCAGTCCCAGGAGCTGACCGAGCAGCTCAGAGAGCAGACGGAGGAGCTGGAGAACCGGCAGCGGGCGCTCCAGCTGTCCAATGCCGAGCTGGAGGAGAAGGCGAAGCTGCTCGCCGAGCAGAACCGCGACATCGAGGTGAAGAACACCGAGATCGAGGATGCCCGGCAGGTCCTGGAGGAGCGCGCGGAGCAGCTCGCGGTCTCCATGCGCTACAAGTCCGAATTCCTGGCCAACATGTCGCATGAGCTGCGCACTCCGCTCAACTCGTTGCTCATCCTCGCCAAGTTGCTGGCCGACAACGCGGACACCAATCTGTCACCGAAGCAGGTGGAGTTCGCCGAGACGATCCATGGCGCGGGTTCCGACCTGCTCCAGCTGATCAACGACATTCTGGACCTGTCGAAGGTCGAGGCGGGCAAGATGGATGTCAGTCCGACCCGGATCGCGCTGGTCCAGCTCGTCGACTATGTCGAGGCCACCTTCCGGCCGCTGACCGCCGAGAAGGGCCTGGACTTCTCGGTACGGGTCTCCCCGGAGCTCCCGGTCACCCTGCACACCGACGAGCAGCGGTTGCTCCAGGTGCTGCGCAATCTGCTCTCCAACGCGGTGAAGTTCACCGGCAGCGGCTCTGTGGAGCTGGTCATCCGACCGGCCGGTCCTGAGGCTCCGCAGGAGATCCGCGAGCAGCTGCTGGAGTCGGGTTCCCTGCGCGATGCGGACCAGCCGCTGATCGCGTTCTCGGTGACGGACACCGGGATCGGCATCGCCGCGAGCAAGATGCGGGTGATCTTCGAGGCGTTCAAGCAGGCGGACGGCACCACCAGCCGCAAGTACGGCGGTACGGGCCTGGGCCTGTCCATCAGCCGGGAGATCGCCCGGCTGCTCGGCGGCGAGATCTACGCCGACAGCCAGCCGGGCCGCGGTTCGACCTTCACTCTGTACCTGCCGCTCAGTAACAGCGAGCTGCCGCTCTCCGGCTACTCGCAGTTGGTCGCGGTCGAGGGCATCGGTGAGCTTGCCGGATCCGCGCCCAGGGTCCGTAGCGCGGGCAGCAGCCTGGCCCGGCTGCGCCGCCGTTCCGTCACGCCCGTGGAGCGCCACGAGCTGCCCGGGCGTCACGCGCCGGCGCTGCCCGGCGACCAGTGGGCGGAGGAGGAGGCGTCCAGCGGGACGCAATCCGGCTTCACGGGCGGTTTCAGCGGCGAGAAGGTGCTGATCGTCGATGACGACATCCGTAATGTCTTCGCCCTTACGAGTGTGCTTGAGCAGCACGGCTTGACGGTGCTCTACGCGGAGAACGGCCGGGAGGGGATCGAGGTCCTGGAGCAGCACGACGATGTGCAAGTCGTCCTGATGGACGTAATGATGCCCGAGATGGACGGTTATGCCACAACTACCGCGATTCGTCGGATGCCTCAGTTCGCCGGCCTGCCGATCATCGCGCTCACCGCGAAGGCAATGAAGGGTGACCGGGAAAAGAGCCTGGAGTCCGGGGCGTCCGACTATGTCGCCAAGCCGGTGGACACGGACCACCTTCTCCAGGTGATGGAGCAGTGGATGACGGCGCGTTGACCGGGGTGGCCGCGGCGGCCGGCGCCCCGTTCGCACTGCTCGGTGGGCGGCCCCATGTGCGGCTCTGTGCAACCCGGTTCGCGCTTGGTTCGTAGCCCGGTGCGTCAAAGAGGTGTGAGGGTGTGCGATCGTGGGAACCTTCTGGTCCTTGTACGCGTTTCTGCTACGTGCACAGTGACATGACGGTGACTGGGTGTGGCGGACAGCGGGGTGCGGCTACCATGACCGGCACAAGGACGGGCGGCGTACAGAAGTCGTCCCTGGGGGCGGCGCCCGGTGCAGCGCCGGGACGAGGAGGGCGGGCCATGATTCAGAAGGCCAAGATCCTCCTGGTCGATGACCGGCCGGAGAATCTGCTGGCGCTGGAGGCCATTCTCTCCGCGCTCGATCAGACCCTGGTGCGGGCATCGTCCGGGGAGGAAGCGCTCAAGGCGCTGCTGACCGACGACTTCGCGGTGATCCTGCTCGATGTCCAGATGCCGGGCATGGACGGTTTCGAGACCGCGGCGCACATCAAGCGTCGCGAACGGACGCGGGACATCCCGATCATCTTTTTGACGGCCATCAACCACGGCCCGCACCACACCTTCCGTGGGTATGCGGCCGGTGCGGTGGACTACATCTCCAAGCCGTTCGATCCGTGGGTGCTGCGGGCGAAGGTCTCCGTTTTCGTAGAGCTCTACATGAAGAACTGCCAGCTGCGCGAGCAGGCCGTTCTGCTGCGGTTGCAGCTGGAGCAGGGCGGCGGGCCCAGCCTTGGTGGTGGCAGGGAGCCGGTCGGGTTGCTGGCGGAGTTGTCAGCTCGTCTCGCCGCTGTCGAGGAGCAGGCGGAGGCGCTCTCCAAACAGCTGGGCGAGTCAGCGGACGCCGCGGCTGTGGCGACCGCCGCGCACCTGGAGCGCAAGCTCACGGGCTTGCGGCGGGCGTTGGACGCGCTGGAGCCGGGCACCGGGACGGACGGATCCGCGATTCCCTCGCGGGACTGAGTCGCGCGGTCGCGTTGACGCCTTGTCACCCTTGGTTCACCGGGGGCGCGACACGAACGGGGGTATCGGTGGGCACGCGTGTCCCATCCGCCTTTGCCCGGTAATCTCAAAGCCATGGCCTCACGTACGTCCGGCACCGCCAAGAAGGCTGCCGCCAAGCCTGCGGCCAAGAAAACCGCGGCGAAGAAGACCGCAGCCAGGAAGCCCCCCGCCAAGAAGGCGGCGGCCCCGAAAGTGACGCCCAGGCCCGCCCCTTCGCCGACCGGGGGTGTCTACCGCATGGTGCGCGCCTTCTGGCTCGGCCTCGCGCACGCCACCGGCGCGCTCTTTCGCGGCGTGGGGCGCGGTGCCCGCGGGCTCGATCCCGCGCACCGCAAGGACGGCGTGGCGCTGCTGCTGCTGGGTCTGTCGCTGGTCGTCGCCGCTGGCACCTGGTCCAATCTCAAGGGCCCGGTCGGCGATCTCGTCCAGATGCTGGTCACCGGTGCTTTCGGCCGGCTGGACCTGCTGGTGCCGATACCGCTGGCGGTGATGTCGGCCCGGCTGATGCGGCATCCGCAGCAGTCCGAGGCGAACGGGCGCATCGTGATCGGCCTGAGCGCGCTGGTCATCGGCGTGCTCGGGCTGGTCCACATGGGCTGCGGTTCGCCGGGCCGGGGCCAGGGCGCGGAGGCGATCGGCAACGCGGGCGGCTGGATCGGCTGGGCGGTCTCCTCGCCGCTGGAGTTCATCGTCGGCCCCGCGCTGGCGGTGCCGCTGCTGCTGCTCGTGACCGTCTTCGGGCTCCTTGTGGTCACCGCCACCCCGGTCAACGCCATCCCGCAGCGGGTGCGCCAGCTCGGCACCAGGCTCGGGGTCTACGCGCAGCCCGAGCCGGATGGCGCCGTGCCGATAGCCGACCTGCTGGAGGAGGACTACGCCGATTACGAGGCGGGTTACGAATCCGGTTCCGAGGACTCGCCCGTACGGAGGGTGCCCGAGGACGGGGCGCAGCCGCGCCGCCGTGGCCGGACCGGCCGTGGCGAGAAGCCGCTGCCGGACCTCACGCCGAGTGGCGGTCCGGGCGCCGTCGATTTCGCCGCCGCGGCGGCCGCGTCGCTGGACCCGGTGCTCTACGGGGTGCAGCCGTCGCCGCTCGTCGCCGATCTGATCAAGCCGGTACCGGCGGCCCGCGCAGAGGAGGCCGAAAAGGGGGCCGCGGAGCCGTCCGGGGCCGTCCCCAAGGCCGGAACGGTGCCGAAGGCCGGAGCGGTTCCCGACCTCACCAAGCAGACCGCCGTCCCCGAGACCACCAGCTCGCCACTGCCGCCGCGTGCCGAGCAGCTCCAGCTCTCCGGTGACATCACCTACGCGCTGCCCTCCTTGGACCTTCTGGAGCGCGGCGGCCCCGGCCGCACCCGCAGCGCCGCGAACGACGCGGTGGTCGACTCGCTGAAATCTGTCTTCTCCCAGTTCAAGGTGGACGCCGCCGTCACCGGTTTCACCCGGGGCCCGACGGTCACCCGCTATGAGGTCGAACTGGGCCAGGCCGTGAAGGTCGAGCGGATCACCGCGCTGGCCAAGAACATCGCGTACGCGGTCGCCAGCCCGGACATCCGGATCATCAGTCCGATCCCGGGCAAGTCCGCGGTCGGCATCGAGATTCCCAACAGTGACCGCGAGATGGTCATGCTCGGCGATGTGCTGCGCTCCGCGGCGGCGGCGGGCGAGGACCACCCGATGACCGTCGCTTTCGGCAAGGACGTCGAGGGCGGGTATGTCGTGGCCAACCTCGCCAAGATGCCGCACCTGCTCGTCGCGGGAGCGACCGGTGCCGGGAAGTCCTCCTGCATCAACGGCCTGATCACATCCGTGATGGCCCGTTCCACCCCGGACGAGGTGCGGATGGTGCTGGTCGACCCCAAGCGCGTCGAGCTGACCGCGTACGAGGGCATTCCGCACCTCATCACGCCGATCATCACCAACCCCAAGCGCGCCGCCGAGGCGCTGCAGTGGGTGGTCCGTGAGATGGACCTGCGCTACGACGACCTCGCCGCCTACGGCTTCCGGCACATCGACGACTTCAACGCGGCGGTGCGCTCCGGCAAGGCGAAGACGCCCGAGGGCAGTGAGCGCGAGCTGACTCCGTACCCGTATCTGCTGGTGATCGTGGACGAACTGGCCGACCTGATGATGGTCGCCCCGCGTGACGTCGAGGACTCGATCGTCCGGATCACCCAGCTGGCCCGCGCCGCCGGTATCCATCTGGTGCTGGCGACCCAGCGGCCGAGCGTCGATGTCGTGACCGGTCTGATCAAGGCGAATGTGCCGTCCCGGCTCTCTTTCGCGACCTCGTCGCTCGCCGACAGCCGGGTCATCCTGGACCAGGCGGGCGCCGAGAAGCTCATCGGAAAGGGTGACGGGCTGTTTCTGCCCATGGGGGCGAACAAGCCAATCCGTATGCAGGGCGCCTTTGTCACCGAGGAAGAGGTCGCCAGGGTCGTCCAGCACTGCAAGGACCAGCTCAGGCCGACCTATCGGGAAGACGTCACGGTCGGCAGCGGCCCCAAGAAGGAGATCGACGAGGAGATCGGCGACGATCTGGACCTGTTGTGCCAGGCCGCGGAGCTGGTGGTCTCCACCCAGTTCGGCTCGACCTCGATGCTGCAGCGCAAACTGCGTGTCGGATTCGCGAAAGCGGGAAGGCTGATGGACCTGATGGAATCGCGGGGGATCGTCGGCCCGAGCGAGGGGTCGAAAGCCCGCGATGTGTTGGTCAAACCCGACGAGATGGACGGGGTGCTTGCCATCATCCGCGGGGAGGCTCACCCATAAGAGGGCGGGGGCAACCGTTTCTCCTGCTCGTACGTCAAGTTATTGCAGGAGGAGGGCGCGTGTTTCACTGTCAGCGACGCCGGCGATGTACCAGGGGTTCGGCAATCCTGATGGCGGACAAACAGGGGCCGTCCGCTTGCCCGATTTTTTCCCCCCTCTAGACTGGATCTCCAGCAGGTTGCTGCACGCTCGAAAGGCGCCCCTGTGTCCATCGGCAACTCGCCCTCTCCACCCACTCCGCCATCGGACGACCGTCCGTCCGTTGGCCGTGCGCTCTCCCAGGCCCGTCTCGACGCCGGACTGACCGTTGAGGAAGTCAGCACCGCCACCCGGGTGCGCCCTCCCATCGTGCACGCGATCGAGCAGGACGACTTCTCCCGCTGCGGCGGCGACGTCTACGCCCGTGGCCACATCCGCAACCTCGCACGCGCGGTCGGCATCGATCCCCAGCCGCTTATCGAGCAGTTCGTCGCCGAGCACGGCGGCGGCCCCGCCCAGAACCTCGTGGCGCCCGTCTACGACGCCGAGAGGATCCGCTCCGAGCCGCGCCGGGCCAACTGGACCGGGGTCATGATCGCGGCGATCGTCGCGGTCGTCGGCTTCGCAGGCTTCACACTCTTCAGCGGCGGCGGCGGCAGCGGCTCCACCCAGACGGTCGCCGGCAAGCCATCGGCCAGCGCATCGAGCACCGCACCCAGTCATCCGAAGACCACCACTCCCACGCCCGTCCAGTCGGACAGCGCGATTGCCGCGGCCCCGGGCGACAAGGTCACCGTCAAGCTCACCGCCGACGGCGGCAAGAGCTGGATCCAGGCCATCGACGGCAACGGCCGGCAGGTCTACCAGGGCGTGCTCGCACAGGGCGCCTCCAAGTCCTTCACCGACGGGAAGAGGATGCGGCTCGTGGTCGGCAACGCCGGCGCGGTCAGCCTCTTCGTCAATGGCAAGGACCTCGGCGCGGCGGGCGACGCCGGCCAGGTCGTACGGCTTGAATTCACCCCGGGCGACCCGCAGGCGGGCTGACCGAATATCCTCGCGAAGGCCCGTCGGCTCGTGTGATCGGCGGGCCTTCCACTTGTGCTGACGGACCGGCGTGGGTGAGGCTTGCGCACACCCCTTGCCGAAACAGTGACATGGGGCTCCTGCCCCGGGAGTCCGGCCGCTGCGAGGAGGCCGTGCAGGTCGCCCCAAGTCCGCCTACGTCGGCTGCCGAACCCGGCGACTATCCTGAGCACATCGGAAAGCCCGATCCGCCCAGGACCTCCTGGTCAATCAGAGACGCTGAGGCCATGCCCGAAACCCGCACCGTCGCCCTTGTCACGCTCGGGTGTGCCCGCAACGAGGTGGACTCCGAGGAGCTCGCAGGCCGACTGGCGGCGGACGGATGGCGGCTCGTCGAAGACGCCGCCGATGCCGACGTTGCCGTAGTGAACACCTGTGGCTTCGTCGACGCCGCGAAGAAGGACTCCGTGGACGCCCTCCTGGAGGCCAACGACCTCAAGGGGCAGGCCCGCACCCAGGCCGTCGTGGCGGTCGGCTGCATGGCCGAGCGATACGGCAAGGAACTCGCCGAGGCGCTCCCCGAAGCCGACGGCGTGCTCGGCTTCGACGACTACGCGGACATCTCCGACCGCCTGCAGACCATTCTCGCCGGCGGCGTGCACGCCCCGCACACCCCGCGCGACCGCCGCAAGCTGCTGCCGGTCAGTCCGGCCGAGCGGCAGGGGACCTCGGTGGCGCTCCCCGGGCATGCCCAGGACGCGCCCGAGGTACCCGCGGACCTGCCGCCAGGCGTCGCACCCGCGTCCGGCCCGCGCGCGCCGCTCCGCCGCAGACTGGACGCCGGCCCGGTCGCCTCGGTGAAGCTCGCCTCCGGCTGTGACCGCCGCTGCACCTTCTGCGCGATCCCGTCCTTCCGCGGATCCTTCATCTCCCGCCGCCCCTCCGACGTGCTCGGAGAGACCCGCTGGCTGGCCGAGCAGGGCGTCAAGGAGGTCATGCTGGTCAGCGAGAACAACACCTCGTACGGCAAGGATCTCGGGGACATCCGCCTCCTGGAGACGCTGCTGCCGGAGCTCGCGGCCGTCGACGGCATCGAGCGCGTACGGGTCAGCTATCTGCAGCCCGCCGAGATGCGGCCCGGCCTGATCGACGTACTGACCTCGACCCCGAATGTCGTGCCGTACTTCGACCTGTCCTTCCAGCACTCCGCTCCCGACGTGCTGCGCGCGATGCGCCGCTTCGGCGACACCGACCGCTTCCTGGAACTGCTCGACACGATCCGCGCCAAGGCGCCCGAGGCGGGTGCGCGCTCCAACTTCATCGTCGGCTTCCCGGGCGAGACCGAGGCCGACCTGGCCGAGCTCGAACGCTTCCTCTCCGATGCGCGGCTCGATGCCATCGGCGTCTTCGGGTACTCCGACGAAGAGGGCACCGAGGCGGCCACATACGACGGCAAGCTCGACGAGGACGTCGTCGCCGAGCGTCTGGCGCGTGTCTCACGGCTGGCCGAGGAGCTGACCGCGCAGCGCGCCCTGGAGCGGCTGGGCTCGACGGTCGAGGTGCTCGTCGAGACCGTGTCCCCCTCGGGAGGGGAAGCGGAGGGCGAGGCCGTCGGCCGGGCGGCCCACCAAGCCCCGGAGACCGACGGCCAGACGGTCCTGACCGCTTGGGAGGGCCTGGTGCCCGGTGCTTTCGTCACGGCGAAGGTCGTGGACACCGAGGGCGTCGACCTCGTCGCCGAGCCACTCGCCACCGGCGGCTGTACGGAGGAGGCGGGCAGATGACCGGAGTCCCCGCGTCCGCCGCCGGCAACCACCGCCCCAAGGCCGCCCCGGTGGCCCCCGCCCCCAAGGTCGGGCTGTGGAACATCGCCAACATCCTCACGATGGTGCGGCTGGTGCTGGTGCCCGGCTTCGTCCTGCTCCTGGTGCACGGTGACGGGCACGACCCGGCGTGGCGGTCCTTCGCGTGGGCGGCGTTCGCCGTCGCGATGATCACGGATCTCTACGACGGGGAGCTGGCCCGCCGCTACGGCCTGGTCACCGACTTCGGCAAGATCGCCGACCCGATCGCCGACAAGGCGATCATGGGCGCGGCGCTCATAGGCCTGTCCGCGCTGGGCGACCTGCCGTGGTGGGTGACCGCCGTGATCCTCTTCCGTGAGGTCGGCATCACCCTGATGCGGTTCTGGGTGATCCGGCACGGGGTGATCCCGGCGAGCCGTGGCGGAAAGCTCAAGACGCTCACCCAGGGCGTCGCGGTCGGCATGTACATCCTGGCTCTGACCGGTCCGCTGGCGACGCTGCGGGCGGTCCTCATGGGTGTCGCGGTGTTCCTGACGGTGGTGACCGGCCTGGACTACATCCGGCAGGCCGTGCTGCTGCGCCGGGCCGGCCTTGCCGCCATCGCCGCCATCGCGGCCATCCCCGACGCCGCTGACCCCGCGGCCGAGCGTTCGCGGGAGCCGGACGCGTGAGCGGCGCTGCCGCCGGCGGGGGAGTCCTTGAGGGCACTGCGGCCCGGGTGCTCCGGCTGCTGGAGTCCCGGGGCGCCACGCTCGCCGTCGCGGAATCGCTGACGGGCGGCCTGGTCGCCGCCGAGCTGACGGGAGTGCCCGGGGCCTCGCGGACCTTCCGCGGCTCGGTCACGGCGTACGCGACCGAACTGAAGCGGGACGTGCTGGGGGTGGACGGGGCCCTCCTGGCCGAACGCGGAGCCGTGGACCCGGAGGTCGCGCGGGGCATGGCAGAGGGCGTACGACGCGCGCTGGGCGCCGACTGGGGGCTGGGCACCACCGGGGTCGCGGGTCCGGACCCGCAGGACGGGAAGCCGGTCGGCACGGTGTATGCCGCGGTGGCCTTTCCCGGGGGCACCGAGGTGCTCGGGCTCCGGCTGGACGGCGACCGCGTGGCGATCCGGGCCGCCACCGTGGAAGCCGTACTGAACCTGTTGGAGCGCTCACTCGTAAAGAGTGCGAGAGACAGCGGGGGAGACAGTGTGAGAACGCCCGGCGAACCCGCGAGGGCGCAGGACAGGGAAGAGAGCGGGGGGAAGGGATGTTTGCAGCCCTGAGTGAACACGTCATCGCTCCCCGCACGGCCGAGGCCCGAGGCGGTACGGTGGGGCGAGAAGGTTGTGATTTCGCGGTCCGAGGAGGGAGCCACCGATGATCCTGCTCCGTCGCCTGCTTGGTGACGTGCTGCGTCGGCAGCGCCAACGCCAGGGCCGTACCCTACGTGAGGTCTCCTCGTCCGCCCGCGTTTCGCTGGGCTATCTGTCGGAGGTCGAACGGGGGCAGAAGGAGGCGTCCTCCGAACTGCTCTCGGCGATCTGCGACGCCTTGGATGTTCCCATGTCCGAGGTGATGCGGGAGGTCAGCGACGATCTGTCGCTTGCCGAGCTGGCGGAGTCGGCGGCTTCCGAGACCGCTGCCGCGCCGACGCGGCCGCTGCTGGGCGCGGTCACGTCCGTACCGTCCGGTCCGGGCGAACGGGTCACCATCAAGGCGCCGAAGGCGCCCGCCGAGGCCGTGGATGTCGTGGCGGCCTGAGCAACTGGAATTCTGCTTCACCCGCTCCACCCCGCTCCACCCTCTTCAAGACGGGACCCCGGTCGGCACCGCTGACCGGGGTCCCGTCTTTCTGCCGTGCTGGCCTGCTGTGTTTGCCCAGCCGTGAGTGGGAAGGCGTAAAAGCGCGTCAGAACGGAACGAGCGTCCAGGAGGAACAGCATGAGTGTCGTGACAAGCACGCTTCCGGGGGCCGCCCGCAAGACCACCGGTGATGCCCTGCAGGGCGCACTGGTGGATCTGCTCGACCTCTCGCTGGTGGCCAAGCAGACCCACTGGAATGTCATCGGCCCGCGCTTCCGCTCGGTCCATCTGCAGCTGGACGAGGTCGTCGCCACCGCCAGGACGCACGCAGACACGGTCGCCGAGCGGGCCGCCGCGATCGGCGTGTCCCCGGACGGGCGGGCCGCCACCGTGGCGAAGACCAGCGGGATCGACACCGTGACCGACAACTGGGTCAAGGACACGGAGGTCGTGGAAATCCTCGTGGCGGCCCTCGGGTCCGTGATCACCCGGATGCGGCAGCGGATCGAGGCGACAGAGCACCCCGACCCGGTCAGCCAGGACATTCTCATAGGCATCACCGCCGATCTGGAGAAGTTTCACTGGATGTTCCAGGCGGAGAGCGCCTGAGCAGGTCGGAGATCCGGTAGCCGATCGTTTGGCCCGCCGGGGGCGTCACACTCAGTTGAACAGTCATTGCAGGTAGTCGCGGTTTGATGGGCCATTCGGGTGAGCCTGGGGGCAGGTGTGGCCGCAGACGGCCAGCGGTGTTGGAATCAGGACATCGCATCTGTGAACGGGAAGCCTCGCGGGGCTCCCCGCCGCGACCTCGGGGTACCGAAGGAGGCGGCCATGCGCGTTCTCCAGGCAAGGCAGGGACTGTGGGCCCGGCGACCGGTCCGGTGGACGGTCGCATTCGTCGCAGGGGCCTTCTGGTGGTGGGCAGTGCTTCGGCTGGTTTTGCAGCCGGGGCAGGCCGGCCCGGTCGAGGGCGCGGTGGCGGGGTGGAGCCTCAGCCTGGTGCCGCTGCACTCCGCCGTCCGGTCAAAGGCTGCTCCGGTGCGCGGGCCGAGGACGCCGCACAGGCTTCGGGTACCGCCCCAGTCGCGGTCACTGAGGATGCCGCGGCCGAGGACGCGATCACTACCAGGGCATCGCCACTCCGCCGTTGGGGCGGAGGATCTGGCCGGTCGTGAACGCTGAGACGTCGGAGGCGAGGAAGAGCACACTGCCCGCCACGTCCTCGGGGGAGCCGACCCGGCCGAGGGGCGCGGCCCGTATCAGCGCCTCCTCGGCGCGGGCCTGGGTCTGCTCGTTGTGGCGGGCGGTCATCGGGGTGCGGATGAATCCGGGCGCGACGGCGTTGGCGCGGATGCCGTAGGGGCCGAGTTCGGTGGCCAGGGTTCTGGTGAGCTGGACGACCGCGGCCTTGGACACGCTGTAGCAGAGCAGGCCGCGGGCGCCGGTGTCTATCGCGCCGGAGGCCATGGTGACGATGGAGCCGGAGCCCTGCGCGGTCATCGGGCGGGCGGCCTCTCGGGCGCTGTGCAGAACCCCGCGGAAATTGGTGTCGAGCACCCGTTCGAGGTCGGCGTCGTCGGTCTCCAGGACGGTGCTGCTGTGCATGATCCCGGCGATCGCAGCCAGGATGTCGAGCCTGCCGAAGGCGCTCACGGTACGGTCCACGGCCTCGGCCACCTGGGTGCGGTCGGTGACGTCCAGCGGGTGTGCGAGGGCCTGGCCACCCGCTTCGGTGATGAGCTTCGCGGTCTGCCCGGCGCCGGGTTCGTCCCGGTCCGCGCAGACGACGGCGGCCCCGGCGTCGGCGAGGAGGCGGGCGGAGGCCCGGCCGATGCCGCTGGCGGCTCCGGTGACCAGGGCGGTGCGTCCGGTGAGGTCGTACGCCTTGTGGGGCATGGTGCGACGGTACGGGCGGATCTGATGGTGCGTCAATTAGTGGGCGGGTCCGGACCTCGCTGACAGTGCGGGCACCAGTAGGCGACCCGGGCCCGGTCCGGCGGGGTGCCGTGCTCGGCGGTGCGGACCAGGGTGCCGCAGCGCAGGCAGGGGCGGTCCGCGCGGCCGTAGACCCAGTGGGTGCGACCGCGCCGGGTGTCGCCGGTGGTTATGTGGCCGTGCCTGGCCTTGTTGGCTGTGAGGAGCCGGTGGGCGAGGGCGACCAGCCGGTCGGGACCGGGGGCCTCACCGACCGGGGTCCAGGGAGTGATGCCGCGCAGAAAACACAGCTCGGCCGCGTAGACATTGCCGATGCCGGCGAGATTGCGCTGGTCCAGCAGAGCCTCGCCGACCGGGCGGCCCGGATCGGCGAGCAGGCGGCGGACGGCTTCGGCCGGGTCCCAGCCGGGGCCGAGCAGATCCGGGCCGAGATGGCCGACGGCCTTGTCCTCCTCGGCTGTGGGGAGCAGCTCCAGGACCGGCAGGCGGTACCCGACGGCCACCCGCTCGGCGGTGGCGAGGATCGCCCGCACCTGCCACTGCGGGCCGCCGCCCCAGCGCTCTCCGGGAGCGTAGAGGTGCCAGGCGCCGTCCATGCGGAGGTGCGAGTGCAGTGTCAGGCCGCCGCCGAGGCGGGTGAGCAGATGCTTGCCGCGTGGGACGACCCCCTCGACCCGGCGGCCGGTCAGGTCGGCGGTGGCGAGCCGGGGGACGCGCAGATCGGCCCGCACGAGCGTTCCCCCCGCGAGGGCCCTGCTCAGGCGGTGGGCGGTCAGCCAGACGGTGTCTCCTTCGGGCATACGGCCATCATGCCCGCAGCCGCAGACCGCGCGGCGTGGCGTGGAAACCAGCCGCTTCCAGGGCGCGGCCGAGAGCCGAGGAGAGAGCGGGCTCGCCGTTCGTCCGTTCGACGGTGAGCCGGCCCAGCGCCCCCTCGCGGACCGCCAACGACAGGGCGTCGGCCGCCGCCTGGAGGCGTATCTCGTCCTCCGGTGCCGGCCATGCCAGCAGGGTCTTGCCGCCGCGCTCCACATACAGCGCGAGCTCGCCGTCGACCAGGACAACCAGGGCCCCTGCCTTGCGGCCGGGCCGGTGGCTCACCCCGGCGGGCTGTTCAGGCCAGGGCAGGGCGGCGCCATAGGCGTTGGCCGGATCCGCAGCGGCCAGGACGACGGTACGGGCCTTGGCGTGCCGCTCCTCCTCCCGGTCCCGGGCGGTGCTTATCGCCCGCAGCCGGTCGACGGCACCGTCCATCGCGAACTGCGCCGCCCCGAGCCCCTCGACCACATATCCCCGGCGGGCCTGGCCGGTCTCCTCGAACGCGGCCAGTACCCGGTACGCGGCCGAGAAGCCGCCCTCGACCCCTTCGGCGGCCACCGCGCCCCGGGTGACCACGCCGTGCCGGTCAAGAAGGGTGTGTGTGAGGGCGTGCGCCCGGTGTGTCGGCTCCGGCTCCAGGGGCGGTATCAGGGACCAGCGCCCGGCGGCGGTCGGCGGCCCCGCCCGGGACGCCGTGGCACGCGGGGCGCGGCCGGTGAGGCTGCCGTAACGGCCGCGTGGCACCGAGCGGGGCGCCCGGTGGGCGGTGGAACCGGCGGTGCGGCCGGAGCCGAGCAGGGTGCGCAACGGCGCGAGAGTGTCATTGGTGAGCCGGCCCGACCAGGCCAGGTCCCATAGCGCGTCCGCCAGCGCCGGGTCGGTCGTGTCGTGGCCGGCCGCGCGGACCTGCTCGGCAATCTGCCGGAAGAACAGTCCGTAGCCGCCGGAGAGCGTGTCCAGCACCGCCTGGTGCACCGGCGAGAGCTCCAGCGGCCGTGGCTCGGTCAGCAGCAGGGGCGCGGTGTCCGAGAGATAGAGCGACACCCAGCCGTCATTGCCGGGCAGCGCCCCGGCACCGGACCACAGCACTTCCCCGGAGGCGGTCAGCTCATCGAGCATCGCGGGTGTGTAGCCCGAGACCCGGGACGGCAGCACCAGCTTCTCCAGCGCCGAAGCGGGCACCGATGCCCCCTGGAGCTGCTCCACGGCCCGCACCAGACCGTCCAGACCACGCAGGCTGTGAGTGCCGACGTGCTGCCACTGCGGAAGAAACGTAGCCAGGGCAGTCGGCGGCACCGGCTCCAGCTCATGCCGCAGCGCGGCCAGCGACCGGCGCCGCAGCCGGCGCAGGACCGCCGCATCGCACCACTCGTGGCCCGCACCGCCCGGCCGGAACTCACCCTGGACGACCCGGCCGGACGCGGCGAGCCGGTGCAGGGTGCCGTCCGTGACCGCGGTGCCCAGGCCGAAGCGCTGGGCGGCCTCCGCCGAGGTGAACGGGCCATGGGTGCGGGCGAAGCGGGCCAGCAGATCTCCGAGCGGGTCCTTCACCGGCTCGGTGAACGCCTCCGGTACGCCGACCGGCAGCGCGGTGCCCAGCGCGTCCCGCAGCCGCCCGGCGTCCTCGACCGCCGCCCACTGCTCCGCCCCGGCGATCCGGACCCGGATCGCGCGGCGTGCCGCCTCCAGGTCCCGGGCCCACTGCGGCTCGCCGCCCCGGGCCGAAAGCTCGTCTTTGCTCAGCGGGCCGAGCATCCGCAGCAGGTCGGCGACGCCCTCCGGGTCCTTGATCCGGCGGTCCTCAGTGAGCCACTGCAGCTCGTGCTCCAGCTCTGTCAGGACATCTGCGTCAAGCAGTTCGCGCAGCTCGGCCTGGCCGAGGAGCTCCGCGAGCAGCCGGGAGTCCAGCGAGAGGGCGGCGGCACGGCGCTCGGCGAGCGGGGAGTCGCCCTCGTAAAGGAACTGCGCCACATAGCCGAAGAGCAGCGAGCGGGCGAAGGGCGACGGCTCGGGCGTGGTGACCTCGACGAGGCGCACCCGGCGGGCCTCGATGTCGCCCATCAGCTCGACCAGGCCAGGAACGTCGAAGACGTCCTGGAGGCATTCGCGGACCGCCTCCAGGACGATCGGGAACGAGCCGAACTCCGAAGCGACCTGGAGCAGCTGGGCGGCGCGCTGGCGCTGCTGCCACAACGGGGTGCGCTTGCCGGGACTGCGGCGCGGCAGCAGCAGGGCACGGGCCGCGCACTCCCGGAAGCGGGAGGCGAACAGCGCCGAGCCGCCCACCTGGTCGGTGACCAACTGCTCGACCTCGCCCTTGTCGAAGGCCACATCGGCGGCGCCGACCGGGGACTGGTCGCTGTCCGACTCCGAGCCATGCCGGGCCGGATCGGCGTCCAGCAGATCCAGGCCGAGCAGATCAGCGTCGGGCAGCCGCAACACGATGCCGTCGTCCGCGTGCATCACCTGGGCGTCGAAGCCATACCGCTCGGCGAGCCGGGAGCCGAGCGCCAGCGCCCAGGGGGCGTGCACCTGCGCCCCGAACGGGGAGTGCACCACCACGCGCCAGTCGCCCAGCTCGTCCCGGAACCGCTCGACGACAATCGTCCGGTCGTCGGGCACATGGCCGCAGGCACGGCGCTGCTCGTCCAGATACGCCAGCACATTGTCGGCCGCCCACTGGTCGAGGCCGGCGGCGGCCAGCCTTGATCGGGCCTCTTCCGGTGTGAGCCGGCCGACCTCGCGCAGGAACGCCCCGACCGCCCGGCCCAGCTCGAGCGGCCGGCCGAGCTGATCGCCCTTCCAGAACGGCAGCCTGCCCGGCACACCGGGGGCGGGCGAGACCAGCACCCGGTCGCGGGTGATGTCCTCGATCCGCCAGGACGACGTGCCCAGGGTGAAGACATCGCCCACCCGGGACTCGTACACCATCTCCTCGTCCAGCTCTCCGACCCGGCCACCGCCCTTCTTGGGGTCGGCCCCGGCCAGGAAGACCCCGAACAGACCCCGGTCCGGGATCGTCCCGCCGGAGGTGACCGCCAGCCGCTGCGCCCCCGGGCGGCCCGTGACCGTATTCGCCACCCGGTCCCAGACCAGGCGGGGCCGAAGCTCCGCGAAGGCATCCGAGGGATAGCGCCCGGCGAGCATGTCCAGGACCGCCGTATACGCCGAATGCGGCAGCGCGGCGAATGGCGCGGCGCGGCGGACCACGGCCAGCAGCTCGTCGACATCCCAGGTGTCGAGGGCGGTCATCGCCACCAGCTGCTGCGCCAGTACGTCCAGCGGATTGGCCGGGACGCGCAGCGACTCGATCGCGCCTTGGCGCATCCGTTCGGTGACCACCGCCGCCTGCACGAGATCGCCCCGGTACTTGGGGAAGACGACCCCGGTGGACACCGCCCCGACCTGGTGCCCGGCCCGGCCCACCCGCTGCAGCCCGGAGGCGACGGACGGCGGTGACTCCACCTGGACGACAAGATCCACCGCACCCATGTCGATGCCCAGCTCCAGGCTGGAAGTGGCGACCACGGCGGGCAGCCGCCCGGCCTTCAGATCCTCCTCGACCAGCGCGCGCTGTTCCTTGGACACCGACCCGTGATGCGCGCGGGCCAGAACCGGGGGCGCACCTGCGGCCGCGCCCGACCCGCCCATCAGCTCGGCGGGCGAGTGGTCCTCCGGCAGCGGCTCGCCCATGGCGCGCTCGTAAGCGAGCTCATTGAGCCGGTTGCACAGCCGTTCGGCGAGCCGGCGCGAGTTGGCGAAGACGATCGTGGAACGGTGCGCCTGTACCAGGTCGGCGATCCGCTCCTCCACATGCGGCCAGATCGACGGCCGCTGGTCGTCGGCCCCCGCGTCCGTTGCGGGTGAGCCGCCCAGCTCTCCCAGGTCCGGTACGGGAACGACCACCGACAGGTCGAACTGCTTCTGGGAGCGCGGCTGCACGATCGTCACCTTGCGCTGCGGCGACAGGAAACGCGCGACCTCGTCCACCGGCCGTACGGTGGCCGACAGCCCGATCCGCCGGGCCGGCCGCTCCAGGAGCTCGTCCAGCCGTTCCAACGACAGGGCGAGATGGGCGCCCCGCTTGGTGCCGGCGACCGCGTGCACCTCGTCCAGGATCACCGTCTCCACTCCGCTGAGCGCTTCCCGGGCGGCAGAGGTGAGCATCAGGAACAGCGATTCGGGTGTGGTGATCAGGATGTCCGGCGGCCGGGTGGCCAGCGAACGGCGCTCGGCGGGCGGAGTGTCGCCGGAGCGGATCCCGACCCGCACCTCGGGCTCGGGCAGGCCCAGGCGTACGGACTCATGGCGCAGCCCCGTCAGCGGGCTGCGCAGATTGCGCTCCACGTCGACCGCGAGGGCCTTCAACGGGGACACGTACAGCACCCGGCAGCGCCGCTTGGCCTCGGCGGGCGGCGGGGTGCTGGCCAGCTGGTCCAACGCGGCCAGGAACGCGGCCAGCGTCTTCCCGGAGCCGGTCGGTGCCACCACCAGCACGTCCGAGCCCTCGCCGATCGCCTGCCATGCGCCCTCCTGGGCGGCGGTGGGCGCGGAGAACGCCCCCGTGAACCACGCGCGGGTGGCGGGGGAGAAGGCGTCCAGGCTGCTTCGTACCGACATGTCCTCCATAATGCCTGGTGCCACTGACAACGGGCCGTTGGTGTGATCCGTACGGCCCGCCTGGATAATGGATCCATGGGGTCGGAGGAGAAGGCGCGGCACTGGCAGGATCCCGGCCTGCCCGGCGTCGACCTGCTGCGCGCCCGGTACGTCCGCAAGACCTTTGTCCGGCACACCCATGAGAGCTTCGTCATAGCCGCGATCACCGAGGGCGTCGAGGCCTTCCACCACCGCGGAGCCGTGGAGCGGGCCGGGCCCGGTGCCCTGGCGTTGATCAACCCCGACACCGCGCACACCGGCCAGGCCGGGGTCCCCGAGGGCTGGACCTACAGCGTGCTCTACCCGGCCGCGGACATCGTCGCCCGGATCGCCGCCGAGACGACCACCGTCCGCGGCACCGTCGGCTTCACCGTCCCGGTCGCCGACGACCCGTACACCGTGCGTCTGGTCACCGAGGTGCTCAGAGCCGTCGACGAGCGGAACCCGCTCGCCGCGGACACTCTGATGCGGCACACCGTCGCCCGCGTTCTGCGCGCCCATGGCGGCGCCCTCCCGGCGCGCACCCCCCGGACCGCCGGCGCCCGCAAGGCCGAGCGCGCCCGTGCCCTGCTGGAGGAGCGGCTGGCCGGGCCGCCTTCCCTGGAACAGCTCGCCTCCTGCCTCGACACCAGCCCCTTCGCGCTGTTGCGGGCCTTCCGGGAGCTTTACGGGATGCCGCCCCATACCTGGCTCACCGACGCGAGGATCCGCCGCGCCTGCCGCCTCCTGGCGGCGGGAACCGCACCCGCCTCGGTGGCCGCCGCCGTCGGCTTCACCGACCAGCCGCACCTCAATCGCCACTTCACCCGCATTGTCGGCGTCCCGCCGGGCGCTTATGCCCGTGAGCGCGCAAGAACGTACAAGACGCCGGAGCGGCCGCGCTCGTAGCGTGCCGCTGTGACACCAACAGCGCACACACCCCAGCACGGCACGCGGCCCGGCGCCGTCCCGGCCCGCCCGGCCTCCGCGGTGGTCCGCGACGCCCTGGGCGTCGGCGTCACGGTCGGACTCTCCGGCTTCGCCTTCGGAGTGACCTCCGCCGGAGCGGGGCTCACCATCGCGCAGACCTGTGCGCTCTCCCTGCTCGTCTTCACCGGTGCCTCGCAGTTCGCGCTCGTCGGCGCGCTCGGAGCGGGCGGCGGCCCGTTCGCGGCCGCCGCCGGGGCGCTCTTCCTTGGCGTACGCAACGCCTTCTACGGGCTGCGCCTCTCCGGGCTGCTGGGCCTGCCGCGAGCGGTGCGCCCGCTCGCCGCGCAATGGGTCATCGACGAGACCTCGGCCGTCACGCTCGCCCAGCCGGACCGGCGCAGCGCGCGCCTGGGCTTCACCGTGACCGGAGCCACCCTCTACGTGCTGTGGAACCTCACCACCTTCCTGGGCGCCCTCGGTGCCTCCGCGCTCGGCAACCCGGCCGCCTGGGGCCTGGACGTGGCGGGCCCGGCCGTATTCCTCGCCCTGCTCGCGCCCATGGTGCGCGGCCGGCGCGAGCGGCTGACGGCCGCGCTGGCCGTGTTCCTCGCACTGGCGTGCCTGCCGCTGCTCCCGGCCGGCGTGCCCGTCCTCGTCGCGGCCCTCGCCGCCCCCGCTGTGCTCGCCCTGACCGGCGGCAAGGAGGAGGGCCGTTGAACACCTGGATCGCCATCGCCGCTACAGCCTTCGGCTGTTACGCCGTAAAATTCCTCGGCCTCTCCATACCGGCCGGAATCCTGGAACGGCCCCTGGTCAAACGCCTTGCCGCCCTCGTACCCATCGCCTTGCTGGCCGCCCTCACCGCCCTCCAGACCTTCGGCACCGGACGCACCCTCGTCCTCGACGCCCGCGCCGCCGGTCTGGCGGCCGCCGCCGTCGCCCTCCTGCTGCGCGCGCCCTTCCTGGCAGTGGTCGCTGCCGCGGTGATGGTCACCGGAGCCGTACGGGCCCTCACCGGCTGAGCGCCTGCCTGAGAGCGCCGGCACGCGGCCGGGTACTCCCCGGCCGCGTGCCGGCTGGAGCTGTTCAGATCCCGCGCCCGTACGCGCGCAGCGTCCGCAGCGCCTCGATGGTCACGATCGGCCGCCACTCCAGCCGGGTGCCCGGCGCCCACTCACGCCAGCGGACCGGCCAGCCGCCGTCCTCGTCCTGCTCATCAGCGAGGAAGTCCAGGGCGAGCTCCGTCTCCGCGTCCGAGAACCAGCGTGCGGCCAGCGAGTCCGGAGTGCGGGCGTAGTCGTACGTGAAGTGATACTCGCCCGGCGCGTTCCCCGGGGGCAGCGGGTGGTCGGCGGCGCGGTCGGGCTCCAGCACCACCAACTGCTGTTCACGCACTATCTGCCCCAGCCGTTCGGCGGCGGCCCGTGCCCGGGGCCGGTCGGGGGCGGAGTCGAGGAACGCGACGGCGGCCATGGCTTCGTACGGGTGCGGTTTGTCGAGCGACTCGACCGCTGCCCAGCAGAAGTCCGTAGCCCGGAAGAGCCAGGCGTGCCAGACCTCATTGCGGTGCAGCAGCCCCACCACGGGGCCGGTGGCCAGCAGGTCGCCCGGCGGGGTGGCCGTGACCGGAAGCCAGGGCGCTGCCGGATAGCCGCGCAGGGAGGGGTGCACGGCGGGCAGGGCGCCCTCGGGAGTGGAGACGGACGTCAGATAGCGGCACACGCGCTCCGCGCGCTGGCCGCCGCAGCGCCCGGTCTCGTCGAGGACGCGCAGCGCGTGCGCGGCGTGCAGGGGCTGGCTCACCGGCCCTCGCAGATCGGGCTCCAAAGCGTGGCCGAACCCGTCGTCGTCATTGCGGTACGCGGTGAGAGCGGCCTCGACCGCGTCGGCGGAGCCATGGAGGAAGTGGTAGGCGAACCTGCGCTGCTCGAGTACGCGCGCGGTCAGCCACACGAAGTGCTGGGCGCACGCTAGTGGAGTTGCTGGCATGTGCGCAGAGTAGGGCTCCGGGCACTGTCTGCATACGGCTCTGACCCTGGCGCACCTGGTCGTGCGCCCGTACGCCCCCCGGGAGCGGGATACTGGTCCGCATGAAGTTGACGGTCTTCTGGCAGCGGATGCGGGCGCACTTCGGCGAGGCGTATGCCGACTCCTTCTCCCGGGACCATGTGATGTCCGAGCTCGGTGGGCGGACCGTCCGCCAGGCGCTGGACGACGGCTGGGAGGCGAAGGACGTGTGGCGGGCGGTATGCGCGGCTGTTGACGTGCCCGCATCGCGTCGCTGAGAGACTTGGCGCGTGGCAGAGACTGGTACGACCACCATCGAAGGATCCTCCAGACCGCAGGCCGGACAGCCCGGGCCGCCCGAGTCGTCGGCGCGCTCCGGTATGCCACGCTGGCTGCCCCACGCCCTGGTGATGGCGCTGGCTCTGCTTGCCTGCTACCAGTTGGCGAGCTGGGCCTTTCACCAGGTCATCGGGCTGTTGATCGACCTCCTGATCGCTTTCTTCGGCGCGCTGGCGATCGAGCCCGCCGTGGACTGGATGGCCGCCCGCGGGATGCGCCGGGGGATGGCCACCGGGTTGGTCTTCCTGGCGGTCATGGTCGCTACCGTGTCCTTCGTGGTGCTGCTCGGCTCGCTGCTGGTCGACCAGGTGACCACCATCGGCCAGAACCTGCCGAAATACGTGGACGATGTGGTCGTCTGGATCAACGGCACCTTCCACGCCAGCCTGGATGTCGGCAAGTTGCAGGAGAACGTTCTGCACTCGGACTGGCTGCGCAAGTACGCGCAGAACAGCGCGGGCAACGTCTGGGGACTGTCTGCCACTGTCCTGGGCGGCCTCTTCCGGCTCTTCACTGTCGCCCTGTTCACGTTTTACTTCGCCGCCGACGGGCCGCGGCTGCGCCGAGCGCTGTGCTCCGTGCTGCCGCCGGCCCGCCAGGCGGAGGTGTTGCGCGCCTGGGAGATCGCGGTGGCGAAGACCGGCGGTTATCTGTACTCGCGGGCGCTGATGGCACTGATATCCGGGATCGCGCACTATGTGCTGCTCCAGGTGCTGGGCGTGCCGTACGCGCCGGCGCTGGCGCTGTGGGTGGGGCTGGTGTCGCAGTTCGTGCCAACGGTCGGCACATATATCGCGGGGGCGCTGCCCACGCTGATCGCGTTCACCGAGGATCCCTGGGATGCGGTGTGGGTGGTCGGATTCGTCGTGGTCTACCAGCAGTTCGAGAACTATGTGCTCCAGCCGCGGATCACCGCGAGGACGGTCGACATACACCCGGCGGTCGCCTTCGGGTCGGTCGTCGCCGGTACCGCCCTGCTGGGTGCGGTCGGCGCGCTGGTCGCGATCCCGGCGACCGCTACGCTCCAGGGGTTCCTGGGGGCGTATGTGAAGCGGTACGCCGTGACCGACCCCCGGGCCCACAGCCCGCAGCGGCGGCCGTTGGTGTGGTTCCGCCGCCGTCGCCGAGGTTGAACCAGCTGGTTGGTGCGCTTGACACGAAAATCGAACATCCATTCTCATGGGTGCGACGGGCCGGTTTCCACGCAGGTTATCCACAGCCCGGAGGCGGCATCGGGACGCATTGTCAGTGGCAGGCAGTAGCGTCGTGGACGTGAAGCGATCGACTCAGACACCCCGGGTGGAAGCCATGGCAGGAACCGACCGCGAGAAGGCGCTCGACGCCGCGCTCGCACAGATTGAACGGCAGTTCGGCAAGGGCGCGGTGATGCGCCTTGGCGAGCGGCCGAATGAGCCCATCGAGGTGATCCCCACCGGGTCGACCGCCCTGGACGTCGCCCTCGGCGTCGGCGGCTTGCCGCGCGGCCGTGTGGTGGAGGTCTTCGGCCCGGAATCCTCCGGCAAGACGACCCTGACCCTGCACGCCGTGGCCAATGCGCAAAAGGCCGGCGGTCAGGTGGCCTTCATCGACGCCGAGCACGCCCTCGACCCCGAGTACGCCAAGAAGCTGGGCGTCGACACCGACAACCTGATCCTCTCCCAGCCGGACAACGGCGAGCAGGCACTCGAGATCGTGGACATGCTGATCCGCTCCGGTGCGCTCGACCTCATCGTGATCGACTCGGTGGCCGCCCTTGTGCCCCGGGCCGAGATCGAGGGCGAGATGGGCGACTCGCACGTGGGCCTGCAGGCCCGGCTGATGAGCCAGGCACTGCGCAAGATCACCAGCGCGCTGAACCAGTCCAAGACCACCGCGATCTTCATCAACCAGCTCCGCGAGAAGATCGGCGTCATGTTCGGCTCGCCCGAGACCACGACGGGTGGCCGCGCGCTGAAGTTCTACGCCTCCGTGCGGCTCGACATCCGCCGCATCGAGACTCTCAAGGACGGCACCGAGGCGGTCGGCAACCGCACTCGTGTCAAGGTCGTCAAGAACAAGGTCGCCCCGCCCTTCAAGCAGGCCGAGTTCGACATCCTCTATGGCCACGGCATCAGCAAGGAGGGCGGCCTGATCGACATGGGTGTCGAGCACGGCTTCGTCCGCAAGGCCGGCGCCTGGTACACGTACGAGGGCGACCAGCTCGGGCAGGGCAAGGAGAACGCGCGGAACTTCCTGTGCGACAACCCCGACCTCTCCGACGAGATCGAAAAGAAGATCAAGGACAAGCTCGGGATCGGTGTGAAGGTCGAGGCGCCGGGCGCCGAACCAGGCGTGGACGCCGCGGGTCCGGCCCAGCCCGCCAAGGCTGAAGTCCCGGCCCCCAAGGCGGTGAAGGCGACCAAGGCCACCGCCGCGGCTGCAGCTGCCAAGGTCTGAGCCCATGGCGCGCACCCATACGGACCGCGGCGGCCCCTCCTCCTCGTCGAGGGCCGAGGGGCAGGGGCCACCGCTCGATCCCGAGGAGCAGGCGCGGGCGCTCTGTCTGCGCCTGCTCACCGGGACGCCGCGCACCCGCAAACAGCTCGCCGACGCCATGCGCCGCCGGGAAATCCCCGACGAGGTGGCGGAGCATGTGCTGGAGCGGTTCCAGGATGTCGGGCTCATCGACGACCAGGCATTCGCCAACGCCTGGGTGGAGTCCCGGCACCGCGGCCGGGGCCTCGCCCGCGGTGCCCTCGCCCGCGAGCTGCGCACCCGGGGCGTGGATGCCGAGCTGATCGGCCGGGCCGTCGAGCAGCTCGACTCCGAGCAGGAGGAGCAGACCGCACGCACCCTCGTCGACCGCAAGCTCCGCTCGACGCGCGGCCTGGAGCGTGACAAGCGGATCCGACGACTTGCCGGGATGCTCGCCCGCAAGGGATATCCGGAGGGCCTCGCTCTCCGGGTGGTCCGCCGCGCGCTGGAGGAGGAAGGCGAGGACCCGGCGATACTCGAACACTTCCTCCCCGAGTAATCCGCCAGGGGTCCCAACGTCCATGACCCCAGGGCGGCTTCCTTGACCATGGCTCTCTGCCGACCTAGCCTCACAACGAGTGACGGGTCGCGTCCTCAGAGATTCGGGAGTTGGTGCCATGGGCATCGCGCTGGGGACCGGATCGGTGTTCTCTCTCCTGTGCGTCGCAGTCACGGTGGTTGTCGCCATGACTGCCGCCGTCCTGCTGCGCCGGCTCCGCCACGAGCGCGAGCAGCTTCGTACGGCGGCCGAGCGCGAGGCCCGTGAGATCCGGGCCACCGCCAAGGACGAGATCCGCGAGATCCGGGGCGACTTGGAGCGCCGCGAGCAGCGGCTCTCCGACCGCGAGGCCCGGATCGACGCCGAGTCCGAGCATCTGCTCGTACGCAGCCGCGAGTTGGCCGATGAACGCGAAGCGCTGGACCGCCGCCGCGCCGAACTGAGCCGTGTCGAGGAGGAACAACGCGGCATTCTGGAACGCGTGGCCTTCTACACCGCAGCCGAGGCCCGCGCCGACCTCGTGCGCTCCGTGGAGCAGCAGGCCAAGCGCGAAGCGGCCGTGACCGTACGGGACATCGAGCGGGCCGCCCGCGAGCGCGGGGAGGAGCGCGCCCGGCGGATCGTGTCGTCGGCCATCCAGCGGGTGGCGAGCGAGCAGACCGCCGAATCGGTCGTCTCAGTGCTCCAACTGCCCAGCGATGAGATGAAGGGCCGCATCATCGGCCGCGAGGGCCGTAACATCCGCGCGTTCGAAGCTCTCACCGGCGTCAACCTCATTATCGACGACACGCCTGAAGCGGTACTTCTGTCGTGCTTCGACCCGGTCCGCCGTGAAGTCGCCCGGCTCACGCTCGGCGCACTGGTCAGCGACGGTCGAATCCACCCGCTCCGGATCGAGGAGGTCTACGGGCGAAGCCTCACCGAGGTCCAGCAGCTGTGCGTACGACACGGCGAGGACGCCCTCACCGATGTCGGCATCACCGACATACACCCCCGGCTCACCGCCGCGCTCGGCCGGTTGCGATACCGCACCTCCTACGGGCAGAACGTGCTCGGACACCTCCTGGAGTCCGCGCACATCGCCGGCATGATGGCCGCCGAATTGGGTGTCGACCCGGCGCCGGTAAAACGCGGCAGCCTGCTGCACGACATCGGCAAGGCCCTCACCCATGAGGTCGAGGGCAGCCACGCCCTGATCGGCGCGGACCTCGCCCGGCGGCACGGCGAGGCGGAGGACATCGTCCACGCCATCGAGGCCCACCACAACGAGATCGCGCCGCGCACCGTCGAGGCCGTCCTCACCCAGGCCGCCGACGCGATCTCCGGCGGCCGGCCGGGCGCGCGGAGGGAGCCTCTGGAGGCGTATGTCCGTCGTCTCGAACGGCTGGAGCAGATTGCCGCAGGACAGCCCGGGGTGGTGAAGGTCTTCGCGATGCAGGCCGGCCGCGAGATCCGGGTGATGGTGCGGCCGGAGGATGTGGACGACATCCAGGCGCAGGTCATCGCCCGCGATGTGGCCAAGCAGGTCGAGGAGGAGCTGACCTATCCCGGGCAGATCCGGATCACAGTGGTCCGGGAGTCCCGCGCCACGGAGTTCGCCCGCTGAGCCCTGCCCTTGCCGGGCGGGCCGGTGTGGCGTGGCTTTGCCTGCGCCGGCCGCCCGGCGAGGGGTCAGTGCGGGACCCGGTCCTCTACCTGGGCCGGCGGGCCGCCGCGCGCCAGGTCGGCGTAGGAGTACAACTCGGCCGGCCGGCACCCGGTCATCGCCGTGACCAGGTGACCGTCCGGGCGGATCAGCAGCACGCTGTGCGCGGTGGCGCCCGGATATGACTCGGCGACAAGGAGTTCCGCGCGTGTCGGCAGAGCGGCCACCGCCTTGGCGAGCCGTGGCATCAGACCGGCCGTCAGCCAGTGCCTGCTCTCCCACACCCCGGTGCCCGGAGCGATCAGCACGACGAGCAGGTCGCGGCCGAGCCGGTCACGCAGCCGCGCCCGGCTGCCGTCCAAAGCCGTCACCTCTACGTCGACCACCGGCGCGCCCGGGGGTGTCGCACAGGACGCGACGAGTGGTGATGCCTCCGACGAGCCATTGCGCGGGGCCGGCAGCGCCAGGGGCGAGCGCGTGTACACCGGGGGTGAGCCGATCGGCCCGCGCCCGAGGTGGCTGTCGGCCAGCAGCTCCGCGTACTGGCGCTGCGACCCGGACAGCACTGAGCGGCGCAGCACCGGCCAGAGTCCCTTCGCCCGCGCCAGCGGCAGCACTTGGTCGGTTGCCCGAAGCCGTGCGCCCACCGCGCCGCGCCGCTCTGCCTCGTAGCTGTCCAGCAGAGTCTCCGACGCCCCCTGGTGCCAGGCCAGCCCCAGTTTCCAGGACAGATTCTCCGCGTCCCGCAGGCCCTCCTCGACACCCTGGGCGCCCAGCGCACCGGTCAGGTGCGCCGCGTCCCCCGCCAGGAACGCCCGGCCCACGCGCCAGCGCAGCGCCAGCCGCTGGTGCACCGGGTACTCCGCCGTGCCGAGCAGCTCGTACGGCGGCACCCGGCCGCACCACGCTGTCAGGGTGCCCCGGATCCGCGCCACGACAGCGTCGGCGGTCAGCAGGTCGCTCTGCGGGGTCAGCAGCCAGTCCAGCCGCCACACTCCGTCCGGCAGCGGACGGGCCATTACCTCGGGGCCGAGCCCGGAGCCCGGCGGATCGCGGTGCAGCAGTGCTTCGCCGGGGTTCGGCAACTCAACCCGGAGCGCGGTGACCGCGTGCCGGTCCACGGCTGTACGGCCAGGGAAGCGGATCTTGAGCAGTTTGCGGACCGTCGACCGGGAGCCGTCGCAGCCGACGAGGTAACTACCGCGCCACCAGGTCTCGTCCGCGCCGCGGGTATGCACGGTGACTCCGGTCCCGTCCTGCTCCAGCAGGTCCAGGCGGGTGCCCGGCACGATCCGGGCCAGGCCCTCGGTGGCCAGTGCCTCGTGGAGCTGCCGCTCCACATGGTGCTGAGCGATATGCAGCGGGGATGTCCCGGAGTCCGGTCCGAATTCGGCTCTCGCGACCTCCTGGCGGCGGCGCATCGTGCGCCATCCCGTCCATGTGGTTCCGTCCTCGTGGATCGTGTTGCAGCCGAGCCGTGCCAGCGACTCGGCGGTGCCGGGGCTCAGCAGGGCCGTTCGTTCGGCCCGGGCGGGCCGGTCGCCGGTGCGTCCGGCTTCGGTCTCGTCGAAGACGACCGTCGGTACGCCCTGCCGGGCCAGGGAGAGCGCGAGGGCGAGCCCGGTCGGACCCGCCCCCGCGATGATCACCGGGTCCATGCGTGGGTCCCGGGAAGTAGTGCTGTCACATTGCGTATGCAACCCACTGCGGGTGCGCGCGTCAAGCGACGTCCGCTGGTCGGCGCGGTGCACCGGCCGCCGGGTAGTCCTGTCACTCCGCTTTTGCCACCTCTGTCGCCGCCTCCGGTGCGGCCGGCGGCGCACCCTTCGGGCTGCGGCGGCTACGGAGTTCGATCCAGTGGGCCAGCGCGGTGAGGGCGAGGCACATCGCGATGTAGATCGGGGCGATGATCATCAGTGTCGGGATGTAGGGGAAGCCGTGGCTGGTCTGGGCGATGAGCTTGCCTTGGTAGAGCAGCTCCTCGTAGGTGATGAGGAATCCCAGCGAGGTGTCCTTGAGGGTCACCACGAGCTGGCTGATGATCGACGGGAGCATCGCGCGCACCGCCTGCGGGAGCAGCACCAGGACCATGACCTGGGATTTGCGCAGGCCGATCGCGTAGGCGGCCTCGCTCTGTCCCTTCGGCACGGAGTTGATGCCGGCCCGGAAGATCTCCGACTGCACGGCGCCGTTGTACAGACTCAGACCGGTGACCAGGGCCCACAGCGGGGTCTGCGTGAACACCCCGACGTACAGCGCGAAGATCATGACCACTAGCGGCATGGCGCGGAAGAATTCCACGACCGTGGTGGCGAGCCGCCGCACCGCCGTGTGGTCGGACAGCCGGCCGGAGGCGAGCACCGCGGCGAGCACCAGGGAGAAGACCGCGGCCAGCGCGAAGGCCTTCAAAGTGGCGAGGATGCCGTCGACGATCCGCTGTTGGACGGTGGTGTACTCGTACGGCTTCCACAAATATGACTGAAACTGGCCCGTCTGGTCCAGTCGGTACCAGATGAAGTAGAGCAGTCCGAGGATGCCCGCGACCGCTACGGCTCCGAGGACATTATTGCGGACGCGGGCGCGCGGCCCGGGCGTGTCGTACAGGACGCTCGCACTCATCGGGCCACCGCCAGTCGGTTCTCGAGGACGCGGAACAAGGTGCCGATCACCAGGGCGAGGATCATGTAGGCCGCGGCGATCCAGATGAAGGTCGCGAAGACGTTGTAGCCCTGTTCGTGCAGTGTCGCCTGCACGCTGAACAGCTCGAAGACGCTGAAGCCGCCCGCGATCGCGGAATTCCTGGTGAGCGCGATCAGCAGGCTGCTGATGGTGGGCAGCGCTGTCCGGGTGGCCTGCGGCAGCACGATCAGCCGCAGCGTCTGTATGAAGGTCATGCCTATGCTGCGGGCGGCCTCGGCCTGGCCGAGCGGCACGGTGTTGATGCCGGAGCGCACGGCCTCGCAGATGAACGCCGACGTATATGTGCTCAGTGCGAGAATGGCGAGCTGGAAGAAGCTCCAGCCGGCGAGCCCGAGCCGGGGCAGACAGAGGACGGCGAACCAGAACAGCAGGGTGAGTGGGGTGTTGCGGAACAACAGCACCCACGTGGCGCCGAAGTGTCGGAGCGGAGGCACGGGCGAGACCCGGAAGGCGGCGATCACCACTCCGAGGACCAGGGCTGCGAGGCTGCTCAGCGTGGTCAGTTTGACGGTGCCCCAGAACCCCTCGCGAAACAGTGCGAAGTTGTCCAGTAGTACATTCATCGTTTCTCCGGGAGACGGCGCGCCGACGGCTCTGCGGCCGTCGGCGCATCGGGCACGGTCAGGTCTCGGGTCAGGACGCCAGGGCTGGGATGGTGGCGCCGGCGCCGGACTTGCCGAGCGTGGCGTCGTACGCCTTCTTCCAGTCGCCGCTGTCCTCGTGGTTCTTCAGGGCGGCGGTGACAGCGGTCTGGAAGGCGGTGTCACCCTTGAGCAGGCCCACTCCGTACGGCTCCTCGGAGAAAGGCTTGCCCAGTACTTCGATCTGGCCCGGGTACTGCGCGGCGTAGCCCTTGAGGATCGCGTCGTCGGTGGTCACCGCGTCGACCTGGCCGGAGAGCAGATTCTCCACACAGAGCGAGTAGTCCTGGTAGGCGACGATCTTCGCGCCGTAGCCGCCGTCCTGGAGGCGGGTGATGGAGGTGGAGCCCTTGGCGGAGCAGACCTTCCTGCCCTTCAGGCTTTCCTTGCTCTTGATGCTGCTGCCGCTCTTCACCAGCAGGTCCTGTCCCGCGATGAAGTACGGGCCGGCGAAGGAGACGTCCTTCTTGCGCTTGTCATTGATGGTGTACGTGCCGACGTAGTAGTCGACCTGGCCGCCCTTGATGGCGTCCTCGCGGCCGTCGGAGGGGATGGTCTTGAACTCGATCTTGTTCTCGCTGAACCCGAGATCGGCGGCGACCATCTTGGCGATCTCGATGTCGAAGCCCGAGCGCTTGTTGGTCGTGGTGTCCAGGTAGCCCAGGTTCGGCTGGTCGGCCTTCACGCCGATGGTGATCTTGCCGGCCTTGGAGATCCGGTCCCATGTCTTCGAACCGCTCAGCTTCACGCCGGTCTTCACCGTGTACGTCGGCAGCGCCGCTGCCGCGGAGCTGTTGGCGGTGTTTCCCGCCGGGTCGCCCGATGCGTCCGAAGGCGAGCCGGACTTGCCGCACGCGGCGGTGGTGGTGAGCGCGAATACGGCGATGGCCGCGGCGGCGGTCTTGCGGAACGGCATGGTGAACATCCCTCGTTGTTGGTCAGTGTTGTTGATCGAGCCGGTCAGGACTGATCAGGACAGGCCTGAGGTTGATCAAGAGTCGACCGAAGTCGATGAGAGGCGGACGAAGCCGGTCCGCGCGGCAGCATGTAAACGGACGCCACTGCGTCAGTGGTGAAGGATCTTCGACAGGAAGTCCTTCGCCCGGTCGCTCCGGGGATTGCTGAAGAACTGCTCAGGCGTCGCCTGCTCCACGATCCGCCCGTCCGCCATGAAGACGACCCGGTTGGCCGCGGACCGGGCGAAGCCCATTTCGTGCGTGACGACGACCATCGTCATGCCCTCCTGGGCGAGCTGCCGCATGACCTCCAGCACCTCATTGATCATCTCGGGGTCGAGTGCGGACGTGGGCTCGTCGAAGAGCATCACCTTCGGATTCATCGCCAGCGCACGCGCGATCGCCACACGCTGCTGCTGTCCGCCCGAGAGCTGCGCCGGGTACTTGTCGGCCTGACTGCCCACGCCCACCCGGTCGAGAAGGTCACGGGCCCGCTGCTCCGCAGCGTTCTTCTCGCTCTTACGCACCCTGATCTGGCCGAGCGTCACATTCTGGAGCACGGTTTTGTGGGCGAAGAGATTGAAGGACTGGAACACCATGCCCACGTCGGCCCGCAACCGGGCCAGTTCACGCCCCTCGGCCGGCAGCGGCTTGCCGTCGATGGCGATGCGACCCGAATCGATGGCCTCCAGCCGGTTGATCGCGCGGCACAGCGTGGACTTGCCCGACCCGGACGGGCCGATCACGACCACCACCTCGCCGCGGCCGATGGTGAGGTCGATGTCCTGGAGTACGTGCAGCGCACCGAAGTGCTTGTTCACGTTTTCCAGCACGACCAGGGGGTTGCCCGCCGGTGGTACGGCGTCCTCGGTCACCGGGACTGCGGTCATCGGCAAGTGCTCCATCCTCGTCGGTTGATCAGAGCCTATGAACAGGCCATGACCCAAGTCATCACATCTGAGGGGAACTTGAGCATCACGAATGAGTAACCGTCCGGATACCCTGTGTGTGCGGCGCTCTGTGACGCGTACCGGCTCCGTAACAGTCCGCCGCAGCGTCCGGAAGCTTCTTGACGTGCACGGTCGTGATCGGCCTGTATTCCAGGAGATGATGTGTCGCGGAGCGTGAAGGGGGGGAAGCCGATGCGGCTGCTACTGGTGGAGGACGACGAACGGGTCGGCGCCGCGCTCGCCGCCGTGCTCGGGAAGCACGGGTTCACCGTCACCCACGCCCGGAACGGCGAGCAGGCGCTGCGCGCCCTGCTGCCCGGCCAGGGCGCGGCCTACGGCTGCGTCCTGCTCGACCTCGGCCTGCCCGACCAGGACGGCTTCGAGGTGTGCAGCCGCATCCGGCGTCGCACCGCGACCCCCGTCATCATGGTCACCGCTCGCGCCGACGTACGGTCCCGCATCCACGGCCTCAACCTCGGTGCCGACGATTACGTGGTCAAGCCGTACGACATCGGGGAACTGCTCGCCAGGATCCATGCCGTCGCCCGCCGTAAGACCGCCGAGGACGCCGCAGCGCTGCCCGCCGCCCAGGATCCGGTGCTCCAGCAGCAACAGCCCGCCGCCATCCGCCTCGGGCCGGTCTCCGTGGAGCTGACCAGCCGGCGGGTGACCGTGGACGGTGAAGCCGTCGCGCTGACCCGCAAGGAGTTCGACCTCCTCGCGCTGCTGGCCCAGCGGCCCGGGGTGGTCTTCCGCCGTGAACAGATCATCAGTGAGGTGTGGCGCACCAGCTGGGAGGGGACCGGGCGCACCCTTGAGGTGCATGTGGCGTCCCTGCGCTCCAAGCTGCGTCTTCCCGCGCTGATCGAGACCGTACGCGGCGTCGGCTACCGCCTCGTCGTCCCTGCCGTCTGAAGGCCCCTGTACATTGCGCTCGCGTCTTCTTCCGCTGCTCATCATCCTCATGGCGGGTGTTCTGCTGGCCCTCGGCTTCCCGCTCGCC
Source organism: Actinacidiphila oryziradicis (assembly GCF_005047355.1). Taxonomy (GTDB): domain Bacteria; phylum Actinomycetota; class Actinomycetes; order Streptomycetales; family Streptomycetaceae; genus Actinacidiphila; species Actinacidiphila oryziradicis. The sequence goes on along the minus strand of NZ_SUMC01000054.1, from coordinate 17,280 downwards.
GCGAGCATCGCCGCCGCCCAGCAGCAGCGCGTCGTCGTCGACCGGATCGACGACACCACCCGCTTCGCGGCGCTCGCCCAGTACGTCTCCGCGGGCGCCGCTGCCGAGGACGAACGGCTGAGCACCCTGCGCGCGGAACTCCTCCGCTATCAGCAGCTGTACGGCATCCGGGCCGGCGTCTTCGACCGCAACAGGCACGCGACGGCCGCCGCCCCAGTGTCGTGGAAGCTCCCGACCCAGGGCGAGGCCTACACCGCCTACAGCGAAGCTCTCTACGGCCACCGCAGCCACGACCCCGAACAGGTCTGGCCCTGGCAGCGCCGCACGCTCGCCGTCGCCTCCCCGGTCGTCCGGGACGGCGATGTCGTCGGCGTCATCCTCACCGACTCGCCCACCGGCGCCCTCCGCTCCCGCATCCTGCGCGGCTGGCTGGTCATGGGGGCCGGCGAACTGGCCGCCATGGCAGTCGCCGTGGGGGCCGCCTTCCGGCTCGCCGGCTGGGTGCTGCGACCCGTCCGCGTCCTGGACCGGGTCACCCATGACATCGCCACGGGCCGGATGAAATCCCGCGTCGCGGCGGCCGGCGGCCCGCCCGAACTGCGCCGGCTCGCCGGCTCCTTCAACGAGATGGCCGACAACGTCGAGCAGGTCCTGGAGCAGCAGCGCGCCTTCGTCGCCGACGCCTCCCACCAGCTTCGCAACCCGCTCTCCGCACTGCTGCTCCGCATTGAACTACTCGGCCTGGAACTCCCGGACGGGAACGAGGAGATCGGTTCCGTGAAGGAGGAGGGCAAGCGTCTCGCCTCCGTCCTTGACGACCTGCTGGGGCTGGCGCTGGCCGAGCACACCGCGGCGGACCTGGCGCTGACCGATATCGCCGCGATCGCGCTGGAGCGCGTGGAGGCATGGCGGCCGGTGGCAGAGCGGAAAGGTGTGGACCTGTCCTACGAGGGAGTGGCCGCCGCCACTGGCTGGGCGGACGCCGTGGGGCTGTCCAGCGCCCTGGACGCGGTCGTCGACAACGCCCTCAAGTTCACCCCGGAGGGTGAGCGCGTGCGGGTTTCAACCGTTGGCAGCGGCAAAAGCGTCGAGGTCACGGTCGCCGACCACGGACCCGGTCTGACCGACGACGAGCTTGCCCGCATCGGCGACCGCTTCTGGCGCAGCACCCGCCATCAGAACATCGACGGCTCCGGCCTCGGGCTGTCCATCGCCCGGGTGCTGCTTGCCCAGGCCGGCGGCTCGATCTCGTACCACGCCAACCAGCCGCACGGCCTGCGGGTCGCCCTCGCAGTGCCGCGTACGGCCCCGTGACCGGCCGGACAAACCCTAGCCGGGCCTAGCCGCACTGCGTCTGCTCCGGCGGCCGCTGGTCGCCCAGCTCCTTGGGGGCCAGCCGCTTCAGGTACCGGTCGTAGGACTTCCGCCAGCGGCCGGAGGAGATTTCCTCCTTTATGACCTCGCACACCACCTGCTTGAGCTCGGGTTCGTCCTTGTGCAGCCCTACGCCGTACTCCTCCTCGCTGAAGGGGGCGCCGAGCAGTCGCAGAGCCTTCGGGTACTGGGCGCGGTAGCCGGCAAGGATGACGTCGTCCGTCGACACCGCGTCGACCACGCCGGTCAGCAGGTCGGAGACGCAAAGACCGTACGAGGCCCTGGAGTCGCGCAGTATCCCGGGGTACACGTCACGGAGCCGGGTCTCGGAGGTGGAGCCCTGGACCGTACAGACCTTGTGGCCGGTGAGGGACTGGACGCCGGTGTACTTCTTGTCGGCGGCGCGGACCAGGAAGTCCTGGCCGGCGGTGTAGTAGGGACCGGCGAAGTCCACGGATTTCTCGCGCTGCGCGGTGATGGAATAGCTGGCCACTATCAGATCGACCTGGCCGCTGCTGAGCCGGTATTCGCGGCTGGGGGTGTCGACGACCTCGAAGTGGACCTCCTTGAAACCCAGGCGCTTGGCGATGGCGCGGGCGAGGTCGATGTCGAAGCCCTTGAAGTCGTTGGTGCCCGGTCCGGTGCGCTCGCTGAGCCCTGGCTGGTCGCTCTTGACGCCGACGATCAGGAAGCCGCGCTGCCGGGCCGACACGATCGTGGCCGAATCCGAGAGCGAGGGCCTGCCGGGGTCACGAAGGCGGTCCAGGCCGAACCAGCCGGCGGTCAGCAGCACGGCCACCGCCGCTGCCCCGGCCAGGACGATGAGCCGGCGGGACCGGCGGGGCCGGCGGAACCGCAGCGGCCGGGCAGGGCGGGGCGGGGCGGCGGGGCTGGTCCTGGAGCCGGGCCCGGTAGGAGGAGGGGACGGGGTGGACTGGGTCTCCTCGTCCTCGGGATATCGGGCGAGCGGGTGGGGGGTCTCCTGAGCGACGTGCTGGAGCAGCTGTTCGGCGCGCTCGGAGGTGAGCCGGGCGGCGGGCTCCTTGACCAGCAGACCCTCGATCAGTGGGCGCAGCGGGCCGGCGTGGCCCATCGGGGGCACCTCGAGGGTGCGGACGGCCTCCAGGACCTCGTACGGGGTGGGTCCGCGGAAGGGCGCGCGGCCCTCGACGGTCTCGTAGAGGGTGACACCGAGCGACCAGAGGTCGGCCGCGGGAGTGGCGTCGCGCGTCGTCCGGTCGGAGGAGGGAGCCGTCAGCTCGGGAGCGAGGTACTGCGGGGTGCCGACGGTCTCGTGGAGCCGGGTGACCTGGGCGGCGCCCTCGAACGTGGCGATGCCGAAGTCCATCAGCACGGCGCGGCCGTCGCGCCGGAAGAGGATGTTGTGCGGCTTGACGTCCCGGTGCAGGACCCCGGCGGCGTGCACGGCCCGCAGCCCGCGCAGCACTTCCAGGCCGATCCGCGCTGCCTGCAGGGCTGGCAGCCGCCCCTGCTCGCGGAGCCGGTCAGCGAGGGAGTGCGGGTCGACCTGCTCCATGACGATCCAGACCTGGCCCTCGGCCTCGATGACGTCATGGACGGCAACGACATGCTCATGGCCGATCCTGGCGATCGCCTGCGCCTCACGGCGGGCCCGGGACACCCACTGGGCCTGCGTCTCGGGGTCCATCGCGCCCCGGAACAGCAGCTCCTTCACCGCCACCTGGCGGCCGAGCCGGTTGTCGTAGGCCTCCCAGACCACGCCCATGCCGCCGCGGCCGAGCTGCCGCTGCAATTCGTAGCGGCCGTCGATGAGGGTGTGCGGCATGCCCCCGGTCGTCATGTGTGTGCCCCCATCAAAAACGTGGTCGGGCAACAGATTAGGGGCGGTTTGCTCGAATGAACATCATTACCTTGAGCGGGCTCAAGGTTTCACCGACCGGTAGTAGCGCCGGGCACCCTCGTGCAGCTCCAGCGGATCGGTGAAAATCGCTGTCCTGAGGTCCACCAACTGGGCCGCGTGCACGACCATGCCGATCTGGTCCCGGCTGTCGATCACGGTGCGGGTGACCTGCTCCACCAGCCCGGCGTCCGCCTGGTCCGTGGTGATCAGGAGATTGGCGATCGCCACCGTCTTCACGGCCTGGCCCTTCTGCACCTTGGGATACGCGTCGGCGGGCATCACGGCCTGCCGGTAGTAGCTGGTATCCCTGCCCAGGTCGTGCAGCTTGTTGGCGAGGTCGCCGAGCTGCACCAACTTGATGTCCATGTCCTTCGCCAGATCGGCGATCGCTTTGGTGGGCAGACCGCCGGACCAGAAGAAAGCGTCCAACTTGCCGTTGCGCAGCATCTCGGGCGCCTTGTCTATGCCCACCGCCTCAGCTTTCAGGTCCTTTGTCCGGTCCAGGCCGGCGGCTGACAGCAGCCGCGTGGCCACCAAGTTGACCCCGGAGCCCTGCTGGCCGATGCCTACGCGCTTGCCGCGCAGGTCGGTGGCGGACTTCACCGGGGAGTTCGCCGGCACGACGAGCTGCATGTAGTCGTCGTAGAGCCGGGCGCAGGCGCGCAACCGCTGTGCTCCGGCGCCGTGGTAGGCCGCAACGGCGTCGGCGGCCGCGATCGCGAAGTCGGCCTTGCCGGTGGCGACCCGTTTGATGTTGTCCACGGATCCCTGGGAGGGGGCGAGAGCGACGCGCACCCCCGGCAGATCGGTGGCCAGGTAGCTCTTCAACAGCTTCCCATATGTCTCGTACACCCCGTCGCGGACGCCGGTGGAGAAGGAGATGGGCTGCCGCGGGTAGGAGGGGCCGCCGGACGGCAGCAGCCACCACAGCAACAGTGCCAGCGCAGAGGCTCCCGCGAGGGCGGCCTGCAAGGCGCGGTGCCTGCCGAGGCGGGGAAGATCCATGGACCTGGATCCTGCCAGGCGGGCCGGGCGGGGGAAAGGGAGAGTGACCCGGGCCGGGGACCACGTACTCTGGTTGATTGTTATGAACGCGCGTACTTACGAGGTCCGCACCTACGGGTTGTGACTTTCACAAACACAGATGCGCCCTGCCCCCGCTGTACAGCGGGGGCATCTGCTGTCCGGGCCCCACGAAGGTGCCTGTACGCCGTTCTGAGCCCCGATCTCGTCCGTGACCACCAGGAGTAGTCGGTGAGTACGATGACGGCGCGCGCAGTAGGGCAGCCGGCCTGCCTCGATCCACCCGATACAAGATCATGTATGGAGCCGCCAAGAAGACCTGGGCACTCCCGCCAACCACTACTGGGAATACGGCAGGACCCGCTGCTTGCCCGTCCTCCAGCCGCTATCTATAGCTGGGCGTCGCATCCACAAGCGTCTCGAGGCAGCGGCAGCGGCCCAGGTGTTGTGGAGCACACCCAGGCTCATCTGCGTCGCCGAGAGCTTCATGCACGGCTCGCCTGCGTATAGGTGGGCCCCGGTCGAGGTCGCCGCAGGACCGTTGATGGTGGTCGAGGCGGGGGCGGGGGAGGGGACCGCGACGGTCACCGTGTGCGCGACGGGTACGGGGGAGGGCGAGCTGCGCTCGACGTCGACCTTCGCAGGGGACCGGTTCGGTCCGCAGACCCGGCTGTGGCGGCTGCTGGTGTACGTCGATCCGTGACGGTCGGCGGACGACCGTGAGTGTCAACTGCCAGGCCCGGGAGGGCGGTCCGCACCGATGTCCTGGACGTTGGCGTGGCGCGGGTCGTGGGCGGGGACGCAGAGCACTTTCTCGTCCGGCCCGTTCTCGTCGCGCATGACGAACATGCCGATCGCCCGGCACAGGATGGTGCAGCCGGGGAAGGTCGGCTCACCGACAATGACCAGGGCGTCCAGCGGCTCGCCGTCGCGGTCCAGCGTGCCGTCGATGTAGCCGTAGTCGGCCGGATACTTGGTCGAGGTGAACAGCATCCGGTCCAGCCGGATCCGCCCCACCTCATGGTCCATCTCGTACTTGTTGCGGGACCCCTGCGGGATCTCCACGATGACGTCGAATTCCACTATGACCTCCTGACCGGTTGCCGGTCGCCTTCAAGTTCCCTCTCCCCCGCCCGGGTCAGGAAGCGGAACGCCGCAGCGGGCGTCCCTGGGCGGATGGCCCCCGAGTCCCGGTCGCCCGACGTCCCGGACCGGGTCACAGCCACGTCAGGAGGGCGTAGCCGGCGGCTGCGGCGGCGAGGCCGAGCAGGAGGCTGCCCAGGGCGTTGAGTCCGGCTTCGGCGAGGGAGCCGTCTTCGAGGAGGCGGACGGTCTCGAAGGTGAAGGTGCTGAAGGTGGTCAGTCCGCCGCACAGGCCGGTGCCGAGCAGGAGCATCACCGAAGGCGGCAGGCCGTGGGCTGCTGCGGCCCCTGCCAGCGCGCCGAGGATGAACGAGCCGACGATGTTGACGGTGAACGTGCCGAGGGGAAAGACGCTGTCATGGCGGGCCTGGACGGCCTTGTCGGTGAGATACCGCAGCGGGGCGCCGATCATGCCGCCCAGGAAGACCATGAGAACGGGCATCAGCGCATCTCCTCCTCGGCGGCAGGGTGAGGCACGCCGGTGAGGTGGGAGACCGCCTGGACCGGGTCCAGGGTGACCAGCGCCTGGGGGGCGATGTCGCGGACCTGCGGGAGGAAGGCACGCACGCGGTCCTCCTCATCGATGACCACGACGGTCAGGGGCAGGTCTTCGGCGAGGTCGAGCAGGCGGCTGGTGTGCACGAGCGAGGAGGCACCGAAGCCCTCGAAGCCGCGGAAGACGCTGGCGCCGGCGAGCCCGGCGCGGTGCGCGCGGTGGACGATCTCGGTGTAGGCCGGCTTGTGGTGGTACTGGTCCCACTCGCCGAGGTAGACGGTCATGCGCAGGACCGGGCCTTTGAGGGGCGCGCGGGGCGCGCGTGGGGGGAGGTCGTCGTCCCCGTGGTGGTGCCGGGGAAGGTGCGGGTTCATCGCGAACTTCCTTTACGGGGCGGATCGCCGGGGGCCGGGTGGCCGTGCCGGCGGGGGCGCGGAGGGTGTCTGGTCGCGGCGGCTGGGTCCGCGGCGCACCGGTCGCCCGGCGGCCCTGCGGGCCACCGCGATGCCTGCCCAGACCGCTACGAGTCCGGCGATGAGGCTGGTCAGGGCGTAGGCGTCGGCCATCGACCAGTGCGTGCCGGCGAGCAAGTGGCGCATCTCCACGGTGTAGGTGGAGAAGGTGGTGTAACCGCCGAGGATGCCGACGCCCAGGAACGGGCGCACGTAGCGGGAGGGCGGCCGCACCTCCAGGACGTAGACCATGAGCAGTCCCAGTGCGAAGCTTCCGGAGATGTTGGTGACGAACGTCGCCCAGGGAAACCCCAGGTCTGCAGTGGGCCAGGCGTGGGCGAGGCCGTAGCGGGCGATGCTGCCCAGTCCGCCACCCACGGCGATCACCGCCAGAACGTCCCATTGCCGGGGTCGTCCGGTGTCGGGGGCAGGCTCCTGGGGCGGCGCCTGCGGTTCGGCGCTGACGGCGATGTCAGGGTCGACCGGCAGCGTCTCAGCTGGGGGCAGGTCGTCGCGGAGCTGGTCCTCCGGGCGTTCTCGGCCCCAGGGGCCTTCTCCGCCGGACATGCGGCACTTCCCTTGTGCGGGCTGGGCTATGCAACCAACGGTGGCCCGCGCGGCGCGGCGGGCCGCCCTCGTGCCGGGCACCGGCCGCAACAGGTAGCCGCAAGGCCGCGCGGGCTCCGGATACCAGGGGCCGACTGCGGAGAGGGGCGGGATTGCCGGGGCATGATCTTCTCCTACCTGTTGAGACACCTGCACGACAGGTATCAGGTAGGGACTGTTGTCGACCCAGTCGTTGCGGTCGCGGTTTCGGCGAGCCCCACCGCCCTCTTGTACATCCCAGCCTACGACGCAAATCCCGCCAGTACACCGGCGCCGGCCCCGGAATCTGCAGGCGTCACGCCGGTGCGCGGCCAGCAGTCAAGGACCGCCGGACGTGGGCACCGGGCGGTCACCGCGGGAGCGACAAGCGGGGGCCGACTGGCGCGCGCCACGGCCGTCCCGCCCGTTCTGGGGGCTGGACAGTCGACTGCTCACCACTCTTGCGTATCGCGGCCGGCCCCGGCGCAGATACCGACGACCTCGACGGGTTGGAGGGTCGCCAGCAGGCCCCGTGCATACGGTCCAGGCGGGTCAAGAACGCCTGCAGGACGACCATGTCGTCGACGAGGACGATCTCGGCCGGCAGATGCTGAACCATCGGGAGCACACTCTCCCTGCGTACGGTGCCGGCATCGCCGAACCCCGCGATACCACAGCGCACGCTCGCCCCCCGCAGCTTAGATTGGCACGCACGGCCCACGATCTCCGCGACCAGCGGCCGATGCCGCCACTGCCGCGCTTCATCGAGGTAGATCGTCAGGCGGCCCCAGCCGGCCGGTGAGGTCATCGCTCCTCCTCCCTTCGACAGGGCGAGACACACCTGGGGCTCGCGGCGCGGGAGACGCCCCACTCCCAGGATGCACCGGGTATGTTCACGGTGCTACGTGTATTGATCATGATCGTGGATTTATCGCCTGGGGCATGGTCGCCGACGGCTACCGCCCCGACCGCTTCGACATCATCGGTGCCGCGATCTGCCTTTCTGGGGTGGCCGTGATCATGTACGCCCCCGCGGCAACTGACCCGTCACTGACGGCTGCCTGTTGGCGGCTGTTAAAGCCACGGTTCGGGTGCGGCGAGCCCCACCGCCGCGCGGCCCAGCCGGGCCACGCTCACCATTCTACCGAGGCGTCCGGCCATCCTCCCCGCGGCCTCCGGAGCTCCCGAGGCCGTCCCAGCCTGGGCGATCGCCCAGCTAGGCGCATCGATAGGCTTCCGAAAAAGTGTGCACGGCAGCACTGTGACCGATGGAAGAGAGCTTGTGGTGAGATGCGTGTCCGGCCAGGATCGACCGTGAGGCGGTTTCTGGCATCGGACCCCGCACCAGGAGTAGCTCTGGTCGCCGCGACCGTCGCGGCGCTGGTGTGGATCAACAGCCCGGCCGCCGACGCGTACACGACGCTGTGGGACACGGCCGTGGGCCCCGCGTCGGCGGGGATGCACCTGGATCTGCGGCACTGGGTCAACGACGCCCTGATGACCGTGTTCTTCTTCGTCATCGGTCTGGAGCTCAAACAGGAACTGGTCGACGGGGAACTGGCCCACCCCCGGGCTGCGGCACTGCCGGTGCTGGCCGCGGTCGGCGGCGCGCTGGTGCCCGCCGTCGTGTTCCTCATGGTCACCTTCGGCACACCCGCCGCGCGCGGCTGGGGGGTGCCGATGGCCACCGACCCGGCGTTCGCGGTCGGCGTGCTGGCGCTGGTGGCCCGCCGGGTGCCGCCCGGCGTGCGGCTGCTGCTGCTGGCCATCGCCACCGTCGATGACGTCCTGGCGGTGCTGGTGATCGCCGCCGGCTACAGCGGCGCCCTGTCCTGGCCCTGGCTGGCCGCGGCCGTGGGCGGCTGCCTGCTGGTGGTGGTGCTGCGACGGCTCGGGGTGAGTGCGATCTGGCCGTACCTGCCGGTCGGCGCGGCCGTCTGGTACGCCACGCTGCAGTCCGGGGCGCACGCCACCCTCGCCGGGGTCGCCCTCGCCCTGCTCACCCCGGCCGGATCCACCGGCGGCCGGGATGTCCTCGCGGTCCTGCTGCGAAGGCTGGCGCCGGTCAGCGCGTTCCTCGCGGTGCCTGTCTTTGCGCTGGCCAATGCCGGGGTCCCCCTGTCCGCCGATTCCGCTACGGCCGCGTTCGCCGATCGGGTCACCTGGGCGATCCTGGCCGGACTGCTGTTCGGCAAGTTCGCGGGCATCACAGGCACCATCACCCTGGTCACGCGGACCGGCCTCGGCCACCTCCCATCAGGAGTGACCAGCCGGCATGTGGCCGGGCTCGGCCTGCTGGGCGCCCTCGGCTTCACCGTGGCGCTGTTCGTTACCGAACTCGCCTACACAGAAGCGGGCCTGACCGACCATGCCAAGATCGGCATCCTGGCCGCTTCCGTCATCGCTGCCGCGGCCGCAGCCCTCGTCCTGACCCGTACGCCTCAAGAGCCGACCGCCTCACCGGCCGCCACCGGCGACGACACCCCTGGCACAGGCCGCACCCGCACCGAGGCCGCGTGACTCCCGGCAGGGCCGACGAAGCCACGGGGCCTTTGAGAGACTCGGGCGGTGACCGCTATGGACGAGACGATGTGACACCGAACTGATCGGGGAGGGGTCCGGGCAGGGCCCCGGGGAGTCGCGTTCGCCCGCTTTGATCATGGGATGTCGTCCAGGGCAATTCGGTGAGGGCTGCGGGCATCCTGGCTCCGACTAAGTGACGGCGGGAAGAACTGTGTGCAGTTGTTGTTGGCCCTGCCCTATGCGCGAGCACTGGCTGTCGCATCGCGCACACCCTGAGTACCGGCGCGGGATTCCGACAGCAACGGACGTCTGAGTCGTCGATCGGCTGATCGTCCACGGATTTGGCCGGCTGCGGCCCGGCCGATCACCGCAACTCGACGGTCTCGCACTTGCTCCCGTTGTCGCTGGTCATCGCGACGCATCTGCCATGGGCGGGAGTTGCATCCAACGATTTACAGTGCCGACCTGTTGGTCGCCCAGGCCTCGGTGCAGCTTGCGCTTGCCTCACCGTTCGCCGCCTGCTGGAGCAGGTTGTACAGGGCATCGCGCTGTGTCTCGTCGAGTGCGGCAAGTACTTCGTTCTCGGCCGCGGCGAGCGCGCGCTCGGCCTTACCGAGCAATTCGAGGCCGTTCGCGGTGAGCTCCACGACGTGGCGGCGGCGGTCCTGGGGGGAGCGTCGCCGCTCGATCAGCTGCTCGGCCTCCAGTTCGTTGAGCAGTCCGACGACGTTGGTCCCGTCCATCATCAGCGTGGAGGCCAGCGCCTGCTGGCCATGGGCACCCCTCGCGGAGCGGCCCCGTGGCTACGCCCGCCGACGACTCGGGGTTTCGTGGTCTCACCCGTGGCCGGCATCCGGCGTTGTGATCGTCGCGGGCCTGGTCACCGTGATGGCCGGGCTGCGGCCCGCGTCGATGGACCGGACGGGGCTGACGGCACCGTTTCCGGTCGGCGGGCGGTCGCGCGAACGCGGGCGGCGCGGCTGCGAGCGCAGGAGGGTACAAGGCGGCCCCCTCGCGAGGGCCGTTCGGCCCCGGGCGCCGGGGCTGCTGCGAGCCCACGATGTGGGTGAGGCCACCGGGAGGTTCCATGACCACATCAGCTATAGCCGCCGTGCCGCTGCTGCTGGACAGCATGCTGCCGGTGTTCCGCTTCACGCGATTGGAGAGCGTCGCCGTCGCCGCCGATCCGGGGGCGGTGTACGGGGCGGCGCGCGAACTCGATCTGCTCAGCGTCCATTCGCCGCTGTTCGACGCGCTCATGTGGGCCCGCGGTTTGGCGGACCGGGCGCGACACCGTATGCCACTGCCACCGCCGACGATGCGAGTGGCCGACCTCTTCGACTCCGCGGCCAAGGACGAGCAGCCGTGGGTCGGGCTCGGCGAGGACCCCGGACGGGAACTGGCCGTCGGCGCCATCGGTAAGGTCTGGAAGCCAACGATCGAGTGGCTGTCCGTCACGCCCGGGGACTTCCCGGCCTTCGCCGAACCGGGCTGGGCCAAGATCGCGGCCGCCTTCGTGGTCCACCCGTACGGGGAGCACCGGAGCCTGCTGACCTACGAGGCCCGCACTGCGTGCACCGATGCGGAGACCACGGAGCGCTTCGCCCGCTACTGGGCCCTGACCTCAGCCGGCGCCGGTCTGGTGCTGCGCGAGACCCTGCGAACGGTCAGGACGGCTGCCGAGAGCCGGGCTCGGTCGGCCTTTCCGTGCGGCGGTGCCGGGTGAGCGCACAGGTGCTCCGGGGCTGCGTGTCCGTGGCGTCGGAGGATGACGAGCGGCGGTTGCGCGGGGCGCACGAGCGGTTCGTGATGTCGTCGCAGGGGACGCCGTCGGAGGTACGGCGGCTGGTGGCCGATTCGTGGCGGCGCTCCGCCACGACCGGGGTGAGCCCGGACGGCAGTCGACTGCCGCCGGTCCGGATGGCCCGCGAAGAGTTGGCGGAGTACCGGTGCGGCCATCCGCTGGCGGCCCTGCTGCCGCTGCTGCGAGAGCTGCTGGGGGACGGCGCGACAGACGACAGACACATCTTCGCGGTCGGCGACGCCGACGGGACGCTGCTGTGGGTCGAGGGGGACACCGCGGCGCTGGACCGAGCCGAACGGATGCGCTTTGTTGAGGGCGCGGTGTGGACGGAGGCGCAGGCCGGGACGAACGCCCCCGGTACCGCGCTCGCCGTCGGCCACCCCGTGCAGATCCTCGGCGCCGAGCACTACAGCACGGTTGTGCAGCCCTGGTCGTGCGCCGGTACGCGATCTGATCAGCGGCCTCTGGCGCTGGCTGCGGTGCGGGCGGCGGCGCGGGCGGCCGAGGCGGAGTTCGCCCGGCGGTCCGAGGCGGCCGACGGGCAGGCGCTGCGCGTTTACCTGGACCGCCTACTGGACCCGGGGACGTCGGCTGCTCTGCTGGCCGCGGACGGCCGGGTGCTGCACGCGACACCCGATTATGCCGCCGAGGACCTGCTCGGCCTCGGTCTGGCGCCGGGTCCTGGGATGCTGTGGGACGGCCGGCCGGTCACTGTCGAACGCCTCGGTCCGGGCGGGCATTGCTGGTGCGGACGCGAGGCGGACAGGAGGATCCCGTACGGCTGACCGCACTGAGCCGGAACAGTGCGGTGCTGGAGGCGCACGGTCAGGTGTACCGGCTGAGCCCCCGGCACAGCGAGATCGTCGTGGCGCTGGCACTGGCGGCCTGCGGGACGACCGGTGACCGGCTGGCCGTGGACCTGTCCGAGCAGGAGCTGCACCCCTCCACCGTACGGGTGGAGATGACCCGGCTGCGGGCGGTGCTCGCGGCCCTGCTCGGCTCGCGGCCGTACGCGCTGCTGCGGCCGGTGCGGTCGGACTTCGGCACCGTACGTGACCTGCTCGCCGAGGGCAGGGTGGCCGAGGCGCTGGCGCTTTACACCGGTCCGCTGCTGCCCTGCTCGCAGGCTCCGGCGGTGGTGGAGCACCGGCGGGCCCTGGAACAGCAGCTGCGCGGAGCTGTGTTGGCGAGCGGCGACCCGGTGCTGCTGCGTCATTGGGTGGACGCGGCGTGGGGGGCCGAGGACGTCCCCGCGTGGCAGGCCCTGGCCGACCGGCTGCCGGGCGGCTCACCGCAGCGGGCCGCGGCGGCGGCCCGCGCGCGGGCGCTGGACGCCGAGCTGTCGGCGACGTCGCAGGCCACCCCGGTCGCAGCGGTGTTGCAGCGTCACCGTTTCTAGCGTTCCGGATACCACCACGAATTCCGTGGACGAGTGGACCAGAAGTGGATCAGAGAAGGGGACGATCGTGAAGTACGCACCTCCCGGAACGGCGGGCAGTCCTGCGTCGAGGTGCCGGACGGCGTGTCATCGCTGGACGCGGCGCCGCTGACCTGCGCGGGGGTGACCACGTACAAGGCGATCAAGGTCGCCCGAGTGGTGCCGGCCGAGCGGGTCGCCGTCTTCGGTATCGGGGGGCTCGGCCACCTGGCGGTGCAGTACGCGCGTCTGGTGGGCGCCTTCGTCACCGCTGTCGACGTCGAGCCGGACAAGCTGGGCCTGGCCCATCAGCTGGGCGCGGACCACATAGTCAACGCCCGCACCCACGACCCGGTCGCCGAGATCCAGGCGCTGGGCGGCGCGGACGTGGCCGTGGTGCTGGCCGCCTCACCGGAGGTGTTCGAGCAGGCGTACACGTCACTGCGGCGCGGCGGCCGGCTGGTCTGCGTTGCCCTGCCCGGCGACGACGCCGCGATCAAGGTGCCGATCTTCGAGACGGTACTGGGCGGGATCTCGGTCATCGGCTCCATCGTCGGCACCCGCCAGGACCTGGCCGAGGTGTTCGCCCTGCACGCCGCCGGCCGCACCCGGGTGATCGCCGAAACGCGCCGCCTGGACCAGGTCAACGACTGCATCGACGAGGTGCTGGGCGGCCAAGCCGAGGCCCGGCTCGTGTTCGAGTTCTGACACTCACGCGCTCACGGAAAGCGGAAGGCAGCCGATCATGGGAACCATCACCGTAGGGGTCATACGGGAGCGAGCACCCGGCGAACGCCGCGTCGCCCTCGTCCCCGAAGCCGTAACCCGCCTGCGTCCGGCCGGAGTCGACGTACTCGTCGAGGCCGGAGCAGGGGCCGGGGCCTGGTTCACCGACGCCGACTACACAGCGGCGGGCGCGGCCGTCGTCCCGGCCGAGGAACTGTTCCGGCGCGCCGACGTCGTCCTGTGCGTGGAACCGCCCGACGAGGAGACCTCGGGCATGCTGCGCTCCGGGCAGACGCTGATCGGCCTGCTCGCGCCGCTGGGACACCCCGGTCCCGTACGGGACTGGGCCGCCCGGGGCGTCACGGCGGTGAGCCTGGATCTGCTGCCCCGCACGCTCAGCCGCGCCCAGTCCATGGACGCGCTGACCTCGCAGGCCAACGTCGCCGAGTACAAGGCGGTGCTGCTCGCAGCCTACTCGTACGACCGGTACTTCCCGATGCTGACCACCGCCGCGGGCACCTCCAAGCCCGCCGCGGTCCTGGTCCTGGGCGCCGGGGTGGCCGGGCTGCAGGCCATCGCCACCGCACGCCGCCTGGGCGCGGTGGTCACCGGGTACGACGTGCGCCCGCAGTCCAAGGGCGAGGTCGAGTCGCTCGGCGCCCGCTTCCTGGACCTGCCCGCGGTGGAGTCGGGTGCTGGTGCGGGCGGCTATGCGAGAGAGTTGACCGGTGAGGAGCAGCGGGCGCAGCTACCCGCAGCTCAAGGAGATGGAGGACGTCAACCCGGAGTTCCCGCAGGCCGACGTCGCGCTGGTGATCGGCGCCAACGACGTCACCAACCCGGCCGCCCGCCGTCCCGGCAACGCGATCTCGGGCATGCCGATCCTCGACGTCGACCGGGCCAAGAGCATCGTGGTGATCAAGCGCTCCATGGGCCACGGCTACGCCGGCATCGACAACGAGCTCTACACCGATCCCAAGACCGGCATGTTCTTCGCGGACGCGAAGAAGGGACTGACCGACCTGAAGACCACCGTACGGACGTTCGTCGCTTAGCGCGGTTGTCCGCCACCGCCGGTCAGTGCGCCGACAGGGCTGATGGTCCCGCTTCGGGGCTCGTCGGCCCTAACGGCGCGACCGGGCGCATCCCTAGCGTGGCATTCGTCTTCCACGGTCCCGGGCAGTCCGCCTGGGAGGACGTCCGCGACCCCGGCATCGAGGATGCCGCGGATGCGGTCGTCCGCGTCGACACCACCACGATCTGCGGCACCGACCTGCACATCCTCAAGGGCGATGTGCCGGAAGTCGCTCCCGGCACCGTCCTCGGCCACGAGGCCGTCGGCGAGGTTGTCAAGGTCGGCAGCGGTGCGGGCTGCCTACCACTCCGAGCTGCTGGAGCTGGATCCCGAGGAGTGCGGGGCCCGGCTGTCCACCCGCGGCGTGGGACGCGTCGCGGTGTCCACGCCCGAGGGCCCGGCCATCGTCCCGGTCAACTACGCGGTCGTGGACGGGGCGGTCGTCTTCCGGACGGTGCCCGGTGCAACGCCGGCCCTGGCCGCCGGCACCGAGGCGGCCTTCGAGGTGGACCACATCGACGAAGCGCTGAGCCAGGGCTGGAGCGTGCTCGTCGTCGGCCGCGCGGAGCACGTCACCGACCCCGCCGCCGTCCAGCACCTCGCTGACGAGGCCCGCACCGGGCCATGGGCGGGCGGCGACCGCGAGCTGTGGTGCGTATCGCCCCGGAACGGGTCACCGGACGGCGGATCCAGGTCCGCTGATCCCGTACTGCCTATGGAAAATGGCCCGAACGGCCGGGAGAGCAGGGACCGTTGGCCCCTGCGACCCGGTCGGCGCCCGGCGGACAGTGGGGGCATGGACAGGCGAATCGTGATTCTGGGAAGTGGTACCGGTGGCACGCTGACGGCCAATCGGCTGCGGCGTCAGTATGACGAGAGCGAATTCCGGATCATCGTGGTCGACAAGGACGACGACCACGTCTACCAGCCCGGGCTGCTCTTCGTCCCCTTCGGCCTCGCCGACCCGGACGACATCGTCCGTCCCCGCCATCTCCAGCTCCGTGACGGGATCGGCTTCCGCCGCGCGGAGGTCACCGCGGTCGACCTCGACGCGCAGGAGGTGCACCTGGCTGACGGGACCGCCCTCGACTACGAGGTGCTGGTGGTGGCCTCCGGCGCGGCGCTGCTGCCGGAGGAGACCGAGGGCCTGACCGGCCCGGGATGGGGCGAGAAGGTCTTCACCTTCTACGACCTGCCTGGCGCCACCGCCCTGCGCCGGGCGCTGCGACGCTTCCAAGGCGGCCGCCTGGTGGTCAATGTCGCCGACATGCCCGTCACATGCCCGGTCGCGCCCCTGGAGTTCTGTTTCCTCGCCGACTGGTACTTCCGCCGACGCGGCATCCGGGACCGGGTCGAACTGGTTTACGTCACTCCGCTGGACGGCGCCTTCACCCAGCCCGCCGCCTCCCGGGCCCTGAGCCGCCTACTGAACGAGAAGGGCATCAAACTGGTGACCGAGTTCAGCACTGGCACCGTCGACGGCAAGGGCGGCAGGCTCGTCGCGTACGACGGCCGCGAGGTGCCCTTCGACCTGCCGTGGTCGTCCCGCTGCACGGCGGCGCCCCGTACATCGGCCGCTCCCCAGGCCTGGGCGACGACCTCGGCTTCGTCCCCGTCGACCAGCACACCCTCCAGTCCAGAGCCCGGCCCAATGTGTTCGCCATCGGCGACGCCACCGCATTGCCCGCGTCCAAGGCCGGATCGGTCGCCCACTTCGAGGGTGAGGTGCTGGTCAACAACATCCGCCGGTACCTCGCGGATGCCCCGCTGGACGCCTCCTTCGACGGGCACACCAGCTGCTTCATCGAGACCGGCTTCGGCAAAGCACTGCTCATCGACTTCAACTACGACACCGAGCCGCTCCACGGCCGCTACCCCGGACCCGTGGGCCTGCCGCTGCTCAGGGAGTCCCGCCTCAATCACTTCGGCAAGCGGGCGTTCCAGTGGCTGTACTGGAACAGCCTGCTCTCCGGCCGGGATCTGCCCGGCATCGGCTCGGCCATGCCGTGGCGCGGGAAGACGCGCCAGTCCGTCTGACCGATCCCCGTCCGGCAAAATCAACGACGAAAGGCTCTCCCGCGCGCTGGGTGGCACGGCCGCCGACCGCGGGGCGGAGCGCGCCGGCTCCGGCCCTGGTCATGCCGGTTGCGGCACTATGGCCACGGGGCAGGGCGCGTGGTGCAGCAGGGCGTGGTTCACCCGGCCGAGCTGGAGGCCGAACCTGCCGTTCGTCCGCCGGGCGCCCAGGACCAGCAGGTCCGCGGTGCTCGCCGTGTCCAGGAGCGCCTTCCGCGCCGGAGCCTCGATGACATCACGGTGCACACGGAGGGTGGTGCAGTGCCGGGCCGGCACGTCGACGGTGAGCTCCACGGCGCCGCAAACGCACACCTTGCCCATGCCCCGGGCGACGACGGCCGAATGGCTGGTCTTGCCGCCCCGGCTGGTGAGGACGGCCTGGGCGGCGACCATGCCGGGCGGTTCCCCGGCGACTGCTCCTTTCATGGTGGGGGTCTCCTTAACGGGGTGCCGGTACGGGTTCGGTGCGGGTTTCAGTCGTGCGGGACGACGGCGACGGGGGCTGCGGCATGGTGCAGTACCGCATGGGTGACGGGTCCGATGTGCATGCCGACCGGTGCCCGACGGTTGCGGCGACCGACGACTACCAGCGAGGCATCGGACGCGGCCTCCACCAGGTGTTGGGCGGCCACGCCGATCACGGCCTGCTCGGTCACCTCGACGCTGGGGAACTTCCCGCGCCAGGGACGCAGCGCCTCGGCCAG
>NZ_SUMC01000053.1 GCF_005047355.1 Actinacidiphila oryziradicis | reverse complement strand
CAAACCCTTCACCTGGACCGCGACCGCCGACGAGATCCTCGCCAAGGTCCGACTCGTCCAGACCAACATCAAGAAACTCGTCGACAACAACGCGAAGTGACACAAACAGGATCACGAGACACTAGGGAGGGCCGTCATGCCCCATCTTGACTGGCAGAAGTCAACGTTCAGCGGAGACCAGGCGAACTGCATCGAGCTTGCCGCATCAACCACCGGTATTCACATACGGGAAAGCGATGACCCCGAGGTAATCATCACCACAGCCCCGGCCGAGCTGGCCGCTCTGATCGCAGCGATCAGGAATGGCCAGTTCGACGGCTGAGCTGCACAAGCGGGTTTCCTCGCTCAACTTGCTGGAGCCGCTGCCGCGCATGGTGCCATCAACGGCGGCTTCACGCTGATCGACTTCCCGGACCCCAATGACCCGGAAACGGTCTACTTGGACAGCCCAGCCGGAAACCTTTACGTGAAGAAATCGCACGGTACGCGCCGTTTTGGCCAAACATTCAGCCGACTCTGTATGACGGCACTCGATGTCGAAGAGTCCGGGCAGTTCCTGCAAGCTGTCCTGAAGGAGACTTAACCCCATGCCCACCCACCCGGACCTGAGCAACGCTGTGTGGCGCAAGGCCAGTGCGTCGGAGACCGCGAACGGCTGCTTGGAGGTCGCGTTCCCCCCTCGACGACGGCCGAGTCGCTGTCCGCGACAACGAGGACCCGGATAACCGGCCCTTCGTCGTATCCACGCATACATGGAACTGCTGGCTCGACGGCGCGAAGAAGGGCGAGTTCGATCCGCCTGCCTGACGCGATGTCATAGTTCGCGGAGCCGACTGGTTTGGTTTCCTGCGACTTCAGCCCGGCAGCGATCTTCCGTGATCTGCAGCGGCGTATCGGCTCCAAGCTCCGCCGGTCTCGTTGAGGAGACGGCTGGTGGCCTTGTCGTGGTAGCCGAGAGCCTCTGCGCAGTCACATTCCCGTGGTTCGCCGGAAGAGGATGCGCCGCCGTCAACTCACCTCAGGCCCGAACCGGCGTTTGTAAGCCGACGGAGTGATGCCGGTCTCGCGACGCATTAGCGTGCGCAAATTGGCAGCGGTGCCAAGCCCGCTGCGCCGGGCAACCATCTCGAAGCGGGACTCACCCCGTTCGATCAACCGGCATGCCAGGGCAAGTCGTTCCCCCGTGAGCCACGTCAACGGTGTCGTGCCCAGTTGCGCCTGGAAGCGACGATGCAGCGTCGCCGGACTGACCGCCGCACGCGCCGCAAGGTCAGACACCGTGAGCGGTGAGTCCAACCGTTCCTGGGCCCAGGCCAGGACAGGCGCCAGGGACTCGTCCGGCGGGTCGGGCATGGGGCGCTCCACGAACTGCCGCTGTCCACCGTCCCGGTGCGCCGCGAAGACCAGACGCCGGCTCACAGAGTTGGCGACCTCCGCACCGTAGTCACGGCGGACCACATGCAGTCCAAGGTCGAGCGCGGCCGAGCTCCCCGCTGCGGTGAGAATGTCACCGTCATCCACGAACAGCACGTCTGATTCGAGCCAGACAGAAGGGAAGCGGGCCCGGAAGGAATCCGCCCACTGCCAGTGCGCGGTGGCCCGGCGCCCGTCGAGGACTCCGGCCTCAGCAAGTGTGAAGGCGCCGCTGCAGAAGCCGACCAGGCGCGCACCGCGCGCGTGCGCCCGTCGGACGGCATCGAGCACGGCCGGGCGGCGGGGCACCTCGACGTCGGGACGGTTGGGGACGATCAAGGTGTCCGCCGCGTCGGCCGCCCCCAGATCGCCGACTCCCGTGAGTGTGAAGAATCCGTCCCGCATCAGGGTGTGGGGCTCGGGGGAACAGAGCCTGAAGTCGTAGAGATCACGACCGATCTCGGGCCTACGCAGACCGAAGATCTCGGTCGCGCAGCCGAGCTCGAAGGGGTTCGAGTTCTCGTCCACGATCACGACGACCCGGTGTACGCCCGCCGAGCGCACAGCGTGCGAGGATTCTTTCGTCATGTGCAATTCCTAGCACTCACGCTGGTCATACGAAACGGCGAGGATGAGTCCATGAGTAACGAACCGATCCCCCTCAGCAAGGCCCTGGCCTCCTTCGACGCCCTGTGGAGCCCCCGCATCGTCACGCGCGTCAACGACTACGACGTCCGCGTCGCCAAGGTAGAGGGCGAACACATCTGGCACGTCCACGACGACACCGACGAGTTCTTCCTCGTGCTCGACGGAGAGCTGCACATCTCCTTGCGCGAGGCCTCCGGGGAGCGCACGGTCCTGCTCCCACAGGGCGCGGTCTTCACCGTCCCCCGAGGCACGGAGCACAAGCCGTACGCTCCGTCCGGTGCCGCCATCTTGATGTTCGAGCGCGCCGGGACATCGACCGTGGGCGATCGCCACGACGAGATCCCGGACCACGTGGACGCAACGATCGGGCACGCACTCAATACCTGAGCTGCCAGACTTCGGGGCCTACGCCAACTGGAACGCCGTGGTCCGGCTGGCGGTCGACGAGCGTGGCACCGCCTCGGGGCACTTCACAGGGCCGGTGGAATGCATGAAGCTCCGTGCGCATTGCCTCGCGCGTCCCCCGCACACCGAGTACCTCTGCGGCTGATTTCCCGGTGACCCCGAAACCGTCACCACGACGCTGACAGCCCACGACGGCTTCCGCTTCCACCCCTTCGGGTTCGTCGCCGGTCTGCGCGTGGCCCGATGCGCTCATGCCTCCGACGCGCGGGGCCGTCCTCTTCCAGGAGGAGAAGGCAAGGTTTACCGTGCATCAGTCCGGTCCGCGCCGGTTGTGGGACGAGGTAGAGGCGGCAACGGTTTGCCTGGACAGCCCGTCCGGGATCTGGTGGGGCATCCTGCGGGACTCTCGGGCCAGCCGGGCATGCTGTGTGACGGCAAGCGGGGTGCGGAGGAGAGCGGCCACACGCCTTGTGGCGTACGGCCCTTGTCCCGACCGGTGAGCGGTTCGGACTGGATCAGTCGACGAACTGGTGATCCGTCTCGATCAGGCCCCGCTCATCGAGCACGATGAAGTCGAATCCGACCGAATCCGTCTCATCCGTGGCGACCGAGTACATCTCCCAATTGAAGCGCACCGCGTTGTGGTGCCCGTTCGCGTTGGGAACGGCCCGGAAGGCGAACGCTCCCGGCTTCACCCACTTCTCGTATGCGGTAGTGACGCGCTCTTCCAGCTCGGCGTGGCCGTGGACTTCCTGCGCCGGCGTGTAGTGAGCGGCTTCCGGTGCGAAGAGTTCGGCGATCGCCCTGCGGCGCGCTCCGGCGTCGGGCTCATTCCAGAGCGCGATGTAGCGGGTCGCGAACTCGTTCAGGTCAATCATGGCTTGTCTCTTTCTCTCGTTACTTGGTGGCGCCGGCAGGGTTCTTGGGGAGTGCCTGCACCACGAGCCCCAGCAGTACGGTGATGGCGAGGACGTAGTAGAGGCAGGCCCGGAAGGCGTCCGAGTAGTCGCCGGTCCCGGGGTTGCTGCCGAGCACGTTGTAGAAGACGAGGCCGATCAGGGCCACGCCGAGGCCGTTACCGACCTGCAGGCCGGTGGTGAGCACACTTGAGGCGGATCCCGCGTTGTGCGGCGAAACCCGCGTGAGCACGGTCGAGGCGAGCGGGGCGATCGCCAGCCCCATGCCGGCGCCGTCCAGGAACAAACCGGGGACGAGCCAGCCAACGCTGCCGGTGACGCCGATGTTGCTGACGGCCCAGATCTGCAGGACCAGGGCAACGAGACGGATCACGCAGCCGACCGCGATGGTCTGCGGGCCGAGCTTGGCGGCGACTTTGCGTGCCGTCATCGACGTGATGATGTAACCGACTCCCAGTGCCGCGAAGACCACTCCGGAGTCGAGGGGGTCGAGCAGCCGGCCCTTCTGCAGATAGAGGGCAAGTACAAGGAAGTACGAGGCCATGCTGGCGAAGAAGGTCAGCTGGGCGACCAGGCCGGCGGTGAAGGCCCGCTCCTTGAAGAGCGTGAGATCCACGGAGGGCGAACCACCGCTTGCGCGGAGCTTGTTCTGCCGCAGTGCGAACACGGCGAACAGCGGGACGGAGGCGATCAGCAGGGTCCAGGCCCAGTCCGGCCAGCCCTGCTGTCGGCCTTCGATCAGCGGCAGACAGAGGGCGATCAGCGCCGTCGTTACCAGGGCCATGCCGATCAGGTCCAGCTTGGGGCGTCCTGGCGCCTTCGACTCGGGCACGTACTTCAGGGCCAGCACGGCCGCGACAAGCCCGATCGGCAGGTTGATCAGGAAGCAGGCGCGCCAGCCGAGGCCGAACGCGTCCAACTTGATCAGCAGGCCGCCGATCAGCTGGCCGAACACCGCGGCGAAGCCGGAGATCGCGCCGTACCAGTTGATGGCCCGGGCCCGGGCCGCACCGGTGTACACCGTGGAGAAGATGGCCAGCACCTGAGGTGCCATCAGAGCCGCTGCCGCGCCCTGCGCCATACGGAAGGCCAGCAGCGACCCGGTATTGAGTGCCAGTCCGCAGGCCGTCGAGGTGAGCGTGAAGGAGACCATGGCGATCACGAACAGCCTGCGGCGGCCGAAGAGATCACCGAGCCGGCCGCCGGTGATCATCCCCACGCCGCACATCAGGGCGTAGGTCGCGACGATCAGCTGGATCTGCGCTTCGCTTGCGTGTAAGTCGGCCTGGATCGCGGGGATGGCGACATTGACGATGAAGAAGTCCAGCCCGCTCAGGAAGACACCGACCAGGACTATGGGCACTGTGGCAGGGTGCGGCCCGGAGCGGGCCGCCGGTTGTTGGGTGGCTCCGCCAGAAGACGTGGCCGATGTGGCGGAAGTGGTCATGGAGGATCTCCGGATCGGGGCAGGCTGATCTGACAGGCGCTGGTGACCTGGACTCGATGCGGCCCAATCTTCCGCCGACAGGTAGGAAGCACAATTACTTCTGAGGTAGGACTGGTCTACTTGAAGCCTCTGACCTGCACCGATGGATTGCGAAAAGTTCGCGGCCTCAGGAGAGACGGATTCCGCGGACGACCTCGGCGGTGACCTCGTCAGCAGGGAAGAACGACTCGATGATCAGCTCGGCCACCGTGATGTCCCGAGGAGTGCCGAACGTCGCAAGAGTGGCGAAAAAGGACAGCTGGTAGTCGCCACGGCGCAGCTGCAATGGAATGCAGATGTCTCCCGCTCCCGGTACGTCGAGCTCCGGCTCCTCCTGGTCACAGGGGTACTCCAGAAGCTCCTCGTAGAGCGGCCGCAGCCGGGGGTCGGCGGCAGCCCTACGGCGCAGCCGCCCCAGCAGCTTGGCCCGCCACACGCCGAGGTTGATGATGCGGGGGGCCATGCCCTTGGGATGCAGCACCAGCCGCAGCGCGTTCACCGGGGGCTCCAGAAGCTCGGGCGCGACCCCCTCGGTGAACAGCGCGAAACTGGCGTTGCTGTCGATGAGATTCCACTCGCCGTCGACGACCAGCGCCGGATAGGGCTCATGACCGCGCAGCACCTGTTTGATGGCGTCGAGCACCGGCCCCATCATCGGGTCGGCGAGCGGCTTCTCCTCGTACACAGGGGCGTAACCGGCCGCAAGCAGCAGGGGATTCCGGTCGCGTATGGGCACTTCAAGCTGTTCCGCCAGCCGCAGCACCATGGCCCGGCTGGGCTTGGCTCGGCCGGTCTCCAGGAAGCTCACGTGCCGGGCCGAAACCCCCGCCTGGTTGGCAAGATCGACCTGGCTCAGGCGCCGCCGTTCACGCCACTCCCGCAGCAGCGGGCCCACTTGCGGCTGCGTGCGCCGCTCGGACACGGCCATCGGCGCATCTACCCCCCTACCTGATGCGACTGCTCAGGCCCCGACTCACCGGCCCTGCCCTGCCACATTAGACGCTCGACCGCCGCGGGACCACGTTCGGAGCCGCTCCGCCCGTCTGCCATCAACCGGCGAGCCTCGCTCCAGTTCACCCGATGCTTTGAGCTCGTCGAAGAGCAGTCGGTCGACCGGAGGGACGCGGGCTCGGTCGCGGCAGCAAGGCGGCCGCGCGGATCACGCTGGAGTACGCCGTCAAACGGCGTACAGGGCGTTCCTGGTGGCACTGGTGGCTGCCGGGGTGGACTTGTGTGTAGTTAGTGAAGTCCACAAGTGGGCAATTCGGACAAATCTCTTCACTTTCTACACAAAGATCCGGATTCAACCAAACTCGTGGGGTATAAATGGGGTAAATGCCGCACGGGAGGTGTCGGGGGGCGGCTCTTGTAAACCGCAACTGCCCCCTGACCGCACCTGACGTCCGTGAGGCATCCAAGCCCGGAACGACGCCTCGCCGAATCGTTTCCGCACCCCCCCGAACCCCAGCGCTCCCGAACCCACCGGCCCGACGGAGATCCACCGGCCCCCGCACCCCCGAACATCCTTCCCCCGCCTGCACGCCAGCCGCCCACCGGCCGGAACCAGGCCCACCGGACCCCGCCCCCGGAACCGGGCCCCAGCCCACAACCACCCGGCAGCCGCCGGTTACGGCGGATCGGCCACCCACGAGCAAAAGGCATGGCCACCGGCCATCTCTACCCGGATCCGGCAACGAGACCCCAGACACCCACCGAACCGAAGCCGCACAAGCCGCCTTGACACCAAACCCCCCGGCCAGGCGGCCGACCGACAACCCAAGCCCCCTCCTCCCCATCCGCAGTTAGCGCCTTTGTCTTTGCGACCGCCAGGGAGCGAAACGGCGCAGCAGCCGACCACGGCGAAATGGCGGGACCGGGCCAGCCCCAGGCGGGTACCGAAGCGACCCACCGCCCCGCAAGTCCCCGGCACCCCCGGGGCCGCCCCCCGGCACGCCCACCGCCCACCGCCTACCAGCCGGGACCAGGAGCGCCCACCGCCGCGACTCTGCTGGCCAACTGGCGCAGCGTCATGGCAGCGGTTATAGACACGCCGATCCCTGATCGGTTCATCCGTAACGACAAGGGCTCGAGAATGGCAACCCTGGACGATTTGAGGGGCCACGCTGAGTAATAAACCACCAGGATCCCACATGCTCGGCCGCCTTGACCAGGATCCGATACGACTCGCCGGAGCGTACCCAATACCAGCGCAAACGCACTTCCGGCAAGAGCCACAAAGCACCTTGTTCGGTG
This sequence comes from Actinacidiphila oryziradicis, assembly GCF_005047355.1. Taxonomy (GTDB): domain Bacteria; phylum Actinomycetota; class Actinomycetes; order Streptomycetales; family Streptomycetaceae; genus Actinacidiphila; species Actinacidiphila oryziradicis. Next base: position 50,089 of record NZ_SUMC01000053.1, on the reverse strand, counting down.
ATGGCGTGGTGGGACGCTTGTGGGCCAGGTGCTCGCGATTACGTCTACCGGATCTTCGACGGCCCGGTCACACCGATCTGGGCGCCCGCACCCGTGACTTATTCACCGATGCCGCCGCGCAGCCCACACCCGGCGCGATGTCGTTGCTCCCTGGTCGTCCGGTTACCAGGGGAACGAATCCCAACCATCCCATCTGTACACGAATGACATGATCGTTAATCGCCAGTTTGATGCGGAAGGCCGCCGCAACGAAGTCCGTTCATGAGAAGGGCGAGCAGGCGGTCGGCTTGAGCGGAGCTGTCCTGGGCGGCCCAGGCGATAGCGCCGACCATCTTCAGCACATCCCCTTCGTCCGCAACGGCGACGACCACGCCTGATTGCCGCGCCCGCGCCAGCAACGCGGCCCCTACCTCGAACATCTCCGCATGCCAGGTCGATACCAGACCATTCCCGTGGTCGAGCGCCGAGTTCATCACCGCGGCCGCCAGACCCCGATAGGTCAAGGCATGCGTGAGCGCGGCACGCAACCACGTGGACAACGCGTCGAACTCGTCCTCGACTGTCAGCAGCCCGCGACCAAGGTCGACCAACTCGGCTATCTGCTCGGCGAGCACCGCCTCGATGAGATCCAGCCGAGTGGGGAAATGCCGATACAGCGTCCCGCTGGCCACTCCTGCCCGCCGAGCGATCTCGTCCAAGGGGGCGTCCACGCCGAACTCGGCGAACGCAATTCGCGCCTGCTCGAGCAACTGCTCGTAGTTACGTCGGGCGTCTGCACGCCTCGGACGCCCGGCACGCGATCGCGATTCGTGGGCTGCCAGCGCAATCACCACACCCTTCCTAACCGGGGACACAGTCCGCTACCGTACCCACCTAACCGGACCATGCCTCACCTTACTGGCATGGCTCATGCCGAGCATGGAGGGCCACTCCAATGGCGCTGACGGAACAAGACCGGATCGACATCAACGACCTGATCAATCTCCACGGCCACCTCACGGACGCGGGCGAGCTGGACCAAGCGGGTGAGCTGTTCACCCCAGATGTCACCTATGACCTGGACGACTTCGGCCTCGGCTCGTTACACGGGACCGCGGCCATGCGTGAGGCCGCGCTCGCATTGGGCGATGCCAACCCGGTCGGCCATCACGTCACCAACATCGTGATCACACGGATCGACGATCGCTCGGCGCGGGTCCAATCCAAAGGAATCGGCATCAAGGCCGACGGAACAGCCGGCAGTGTCGTCTACGACGACATCGTCACGCGCCAGCCCGACGGCTGGAAGATCCGCTACCGCAAGGTGACTGCCAGGCGAGCGGCACTCGGCGAGCAAGAAGCCGGTCCGCGTGAGGTTCTGGAGCGTTGGCGCCAAGCCGCTATCAGCCAGTCCGCCCATGACATGGGCGGTGTGTATGCAGTCGACGCGGTCCATGAGTTCCCGTTCACACGCCCAGGCGTGCCGTCCCGGCTCGAGGGCCGGGACGAGATCGTGAATTGGACAGCCGCAGTGTGGAAGACCAACACGTTCAAGTACGAGCGTTACCGCACCCTTGCCATCTACGACACCAACGATCCAGACACGATCATCGTCGAGCAGGAAGCCCTTGGGACCAGCACATCCACCGGTGAGTTCGCGCTTCCCAACATCGTTGTGCTGACCGTGCGCAACGGGCATATCGCCCATCTGCGCGACTACGTCAACATCCTGGCGGCCGCAGCCGCCATGGGGCGCGATATGTAAAGGCTGAAACCGTGCACGGAACCGAACGTGATATGGGTGAGTGCGTCCAGCTGGTCAGCTGACCGGAAACGCACTCTGAGGTCGGGAGTCCCCTCTCTGCTAAGAAAGGCGACACGCGCGTCACCGTTGGGTCTATGGCCACCCTGCGGGAAGGTCCCGCATTGTCTACAGTTTCATTGACTGGCGCTGCTGCATCCGACCCGAACGATCGATGCTGGCGACCCACGGGACCGTGCGCCCGCTCGAGGACACAACTGCTCGCAAACGCGCTCTCATGCCGCGTAGCGGGCGTGTTGGCGTGGTCAGCGGGTGGCCAGGCTGAGCCCCGACGAGGCGGTGTCGACCCAACAAACTGACGAGATCCCTGAGAATCCACCGTGCCGGGTCTCAGCGGTTCTGTCACTCGCCTGGTCAGAGCCCATCGGAACTGACAAGATCATCGAGACACCGGCTCCGTGACATCCGGGTCCGTCCGCCACCAGCCGCGTCCCGTCTCTGTCGATCTGGTCCCCGTCTCAAGTGAACGGGTCCGGCGAATCCTGTGCGGGCGTCCGGCTGACGACGCCGATGGGCCGAGGTTCTCGCCGGAGGTAGCCGGCGCCCGCCGGCTACCCGTCCGCCGTCGGCGGGCCGCCCTCGCCGAAGCGGGCCAGGGCCAGGGCGCCGAGGACGGCGAGGGTGAAGCCGGCGACGGCGAGGGGGGTCAGGCCGACGCGGGTGCGGTCGCCGAGGGCGGCGATGCCTACGGCGGCGGGGCCGACGGTCTCGCCGATGACCATGCCGGCGGTGGCGGCGGTCACGGACCCGCGTTGCAGGGCGGAGGTGAGCAGCAGGAAGGCCGCGCCGCCGCCGATGAGCAGGGCGTACGTCGCCGGGTTGGCCAGCAGCGCGCGGGGGGAGAAGTCGCGGACGAGTCGTACGGCGACCTCCACGACGCCGAAGCCGAACCCCGCGCCGAGCCCGAGGGCGGCGGAGCGGGTCCGGTCCGGCAGGCGGCCGGCCACCGCGCCGATCGCGAGCACGGCCACGGCCGTGCCCAGCGCTCCCACCCGCACCGCCGTGCTGCCCGGGTGGTGGCCCTCGCCGCCCGAGGTGAGCCCCAGCATCGCCAGCCCCCCGCACACTGCGGCCACGGCGCCCCATTCCGTCCCGGTGAGGCGGACCCGCAGAACGCGCGACGCGGCCACAGCCGTCACCGCGAGGCTGGCGGCCAGCGCCGCCCCGACCACGTAGATCGGCAGTGTCCGCAACGCCACGATCTCCAGCCCGAACCCCAGGGCGTCCACCACCAGCCCGGCGATGAACCTCCCCTGCCGCACCGCCCGCCCCAGCAGCCGCGCGTCCACCCCCGAGCCCGTGCCCGGCTCGGCCGCCCGGGCTCCTGCGGCCTGGAGCACGGTCGCGAACCCGAAACACACCGCCGCGCCGACCGCGCACAACATTCCCAGCTTCATACCGTGACCTTACGGCGCCGGCGTCAGCCGCTGAGGACCGCCCGCAGCTGCTCCAGCCCCCAGTCGAGGTCCTCCTTGGAGATGACAAGCGGCGGCGCCAGCCGAATCGTTGCCCCGTGTGTGTCCTTCACCAGCACCCGCCGGTCCATAAGTTGCTCGGAGACCTCGCGCCCCGTCCCGTGCCCGGGGGCGATGTCGACGCCGGCCCACAGCCCCCGCCCGCGCACCGCGGTCACCGGGCCGCCGGCGCCCGCCAGCAGCCCCAGCTCGGAGTGGAGGTGGTCACCGAGCTCGGCGGCACGCTGCTGGACCTCCCCGCTCCGCAGCATCGCGATGACTTCGAGGGCGACGGCGCAGGCCAGTGGGTTCCCGCCGAAGGTGGAGCCATGTTCGCCGGGCCGGTAGACCCCGAGCACCTCCGCCGAGGAGACGACCGCCGAGACCGGCACGACACCGCCGCCGAGCGCCTTGCCCAGCACATACATGTCCGGCACGACACCTTCGTGCTCGCAGGCGAAGGTGCGGCCGGTGCGCCCGAGGCCGGACTGGACCTCGTCGGCGATGAAGAGCACGCCCCGCTCGGCGGTGATCCGCCGCAGACCCGCCAGGTAGCCGGGGGGAGGCACGAGGACGCCGGCCTCGCCCTGGATGGGCTCGATGAGCACGGCGACCGTACGGTCGTCGACGGCGGCGTCGAGGGCCGCCAGGTCGCCGTAGGGGACGATCTCGAAGCCCGGCGTGAAGGGCCCGAAGTCCAGCCGTGCCTCGGGGTCGGTGGAGAAGGAGATGATCGTGGTCGTACGGCCGTGGAAGTTGCCGGCGGCGACGACGATCTTCGCCTGGCCGTCGGGGACGCCCTTGACGCGGTATCCCCACTTCCGGGCTGTTTTGACGGCGGTCTCGACGGCTTCGGCGCCGGTGTTCATGGGCAGCACCATTTCCATGCCGCAGAGTTCGGCGAGCGCGGTGCAGAAGTCCGCGAAGCGGTCGTGGTGGAAGGCGCGGGAGGTCAGGGTGACCTGGTCGAGCTGGGCCTTGGCGGCGGCGATGAGGCGCGGATGGCGATGGCCGAAGTTGAGTGCCGAATAGCCGGCGAGCATGTCGAGGTAGCGGCGCCCCTCTATGTCCGTCATCCAGGCACCGTCGGCGTGGGCGACGACTACAGGCAGGGGGTGGTAATTGTGCGCGCTGTGCGCCTCGGCGGCGGCTATGTGCTGCCGTGCACTGATCGACACGTGTTCTCCGTTCGTGGTACGTCAGGAGGGAGTGGCCAGGGACCCGGGGGCAGGGTGGCGCCCCCGTCCCATGGTCGCTCGCAGGCGCGCCGCCGGGAACGGGCATTGCTAAACTCGCCCCGAGCCGTGACTGGCGCGCTGGGATGGGACCGACCATCGGGGAGCGGCTCAGCAGTCAGTGCCGTGCGCCTGGGCCGTCCCGCAACAGTCCAGGAGGCAGGCATGCCCAGTCCCAGTAGCAGCCCCAGTACCGAATCCACGGCTTTCCGCAGCGCCCTGGAAGTGATCCGGAGCGTCGAGCCGAGGGTCGCCGACGCGATCGGCCAGGAGCTGGCGGACCAGCGCGACTCCCTCAAGCTCATCGCCAGCGAGAACTACGCCTCCCCGGCGGTGCTGCTCGCGATGGGCAACTGGTTCAGCGACAAGTACGCCGAAGGCACCATCGGCCGCCGCTTCTACGCGGGCTGCCGCAACGTGGACACCGTGGAGGCGCTCGGCGCCGAGCACGCCCGCGCCCTCTTCGGCGCCTCGCACGCCTATCTGCAGCCGCACTCCGGCATCGACGCCAACCTGGTCGCGTTCTGGGCGGTGCTCTCCCAGCGGGTCGAGAGCCCCGCGCTCCAGCGGGCCCAGGTCCGGCAGGTCAACGATCTCAGCGAGCAGGACTGGGCGGCCCTGCGGCGCGAGCTGGGGGACCAGCGGATGCTCGGGATGTCGCTGGACGCGGGCGGCCATCTCACCCACGGCTTCCGGCCAAACATTTCCGGCAAGATGTTCGATCAGCGGAGCTACGGTACGGATCCGGCGACCGGTCTCCTCGACTACGACGCCCTGCGCGAGACAGCCCGCGATTTCCGCCCCCTGATCATCGTGGCCGGTTACTCGGCGTACCCGCGCCTGGTCAACTTCCGCATCATGCGCGAGATCGCCGACGAGGTCGGCGCGACCTTGATGGTCGACATGGCGCACTTCGCCGGGCTGGTCGCCGGCAAGGTCCTCACCGGCGACTTCGACCCCGTACCGCACGCCCAGATCGTCACCAGCACCACCCACAAGTCACTGCGCGGCCCGCGCGGCGGCCTGGTGCTCTGCGACGACGAGCTCGCCGAACACGTCGACCGGGGCTGCCCGATGGTGCTGGGCGGCCCCCTGCCGCACGTCATGGCGGCGAAGGCGGTGGCCCTGGCCGAGGCCCGGCAGGACAGCTTCCGCGACTACGCGCAGCGCATCACCGCCAACGCCTCCGCCCTCGCCGAAGGCCTGCTCAAGCGCGGCGCGCGCTTGGTGACGGGCGGCACGGACAACCACCTCGTGCTCATCGATGTCTCCGGGTACGGCCTCACCGGCCGCCACGCCGAGGCCGCGCTCCTCGACTCCGGCATCGTCACCAACCGGAACTCCATCCCCCAGGACCCGAACGGCGCCTGGTACACCTCCGGCATCCGGATCGGCACGCCCGCGCTCACCACGCGCGGCCTGGGGACCGCCGAGATGGACGAGATCGCCGGGCTCATCGACACAGTCCTGGCGAAGACGGAACCCGGCACCACCAAGGACGGCAAGCCGTCCAAGGCGCGGCATGTGCTGAGCGACTCCGTCGCGGACGAGGTGAGCCGGCGGGCCACCGATCTGCTGTCGGGCTTCCCCCTGTACCCCACGATCGACCTGAGCTAGGGCCTGTCCGGCCGATCTCCGTGGGAGAAGGAGGGGGTCTGGCGCCTGTGATCGCAAGGCGGAGGAGGGAGGCGACGCGATGGGGGTCCCCCCTGCTCGAGCGGAGCCGAGAGCTTGGTGGGGGCACCTCCCGGACGGAGTCTGGGGGAGAGTCGTCGACTGACGACAACGCCGCGAGCGCTGGTGCCAGGGCACGCGACGCCGCGGAGATCGGCCGGACAGGCCCTAGGCCGGGTTTTTGATCCGGACGCCGCGGTGACGGTTCCGGGACCGAACCGGGTCCCGGGACCTGAGACAATGAGTGTCATGGCCTTCGATCGTCCGCGTGTGCTCTCCGGTATCCAGCCCACCGCAGGTTCCTTCCACCTGGGGAACTACCTGGGTGCGGTCCGGCAGTGGGTGGCGCTCCAGGAGTCGCACGACGCGTTCTACATGGTCGTCGACCTGCACGCGATCACCGTCCCGCAGGATCCGGCGGAGCTGCGGGACAACACCCGGCTCGCCGTCGCGCAGCTGCTCGCCGCCGGGCTCGACCCGGACCGCTGCACGCTGTTCGTGCAGAGCCATGTGCCGGAGCACGCCCAACTCGGCTGGGTGATGAACTGTCTGACCGGCTTCGGTGAGGCCAGCCGGATGACTCAGTTCAAGGACAAATCGGCCAAACAGGGTGCGGATCGCGCCACGGTCGGGCTGTTCACCTACCCGATCCTCCAGGTCGCCGACATCCTGCTCTACCAGGCGAACGCCGTCCCGGTCGGCGAGGACCAGCGCCAGCACATCGAGCTGACCCGCGACCTCGCCGAGCGCTTCAACGGCCGTTTCGGCGAGACCTTCACCATCCCGGCCCCGTACATCGTCAAGGAGACGGCGAAGATCTACGACCTCCAGGACCCGACGGCGAAGATGAGCAAGTCGGCGCCGTCCCCCAAGGGTCTGGTCAATCTGCTCGACGAGCCGAAGGTCTCCGCGAAGAAGATCAAGAGTGCGGTCACCGACACCGACACCGTGATCCGCTTCGACGAGAAGGAGAAGCCCGGCGTCAGCAATCTCCTCACCATCTACGCCACCCTCACCGGTACCGCCGTCCCGGAGCTGGAGCATCGCTACGAGGGCAAGGGTTACGGGGCGCTCAAGACCGATCTGGCGGAGGTCTTCGTGGAGTGGGTCACTCCCTTCCGCGAGCGCACCCAGGAGTACCTGGGCGACCAGGAGACGCTGGATTCAATCCTGGCGAAGGGCGCAGAGAAGGCCCGCGCGGTGGCCGCGGAGACGCTGGCGAAGACATATGAGCGGATGGGCCTGCTACCCGCCAAACACTGACAAAGCGACAAATAGCGGAAACCGGGGTGAAATTCTGCCGCGAGTGTGATGTACGACGCTCGCGCAATGGGCCGTGCGCCGGTCACACTGACAAGTGGACCTATCAGCCCGGAGACGAGACCCGGAGACGAGAGGGGTGAACGAGTGGGGAACTGCACCAACCGCATCATCGGCGTATCGATCGCGGTCCCGGAGCCCTACGGCAGCCTGATCCAGCAGCGCCGCGCCGGCTTCGGCGACCCGCTGGCCCACTCCATCGCCACCCATGTCACCCTCCTCCCGCCCACCGAGGTCGACGAGGCGGTCCTGCCGGCCTTCCGCGAGCACCTCGAACTGGTCGCCGCCGCGGGCTGCTCCTTCCGGATGCGGCTGGACGGCACAGCCACCTTCCGGCCGCTGTCCCCGGTGGTCTACGTGGAGTTGCGCGAGGGCGCCGCGAGCTGCGCCGACCTTCAGGAACGGGTCCGCTCCGGGCCGGTCCAGCGCGAGCTCCAGTTCCCGTACCACCCGCACGTCACCATCGCGCACTGCATCGCCGAGGAGGCCATGGACCTCGCCCAGCGTGAGCTGGCCGACTTCACCGCATCCTGGACGGCCAACGGCTTCTCCCTCTACGAGCAGGGCCCGGACGGCGTTTGGCGCAAGCTGTACGACTACCTGTTCGCCCTGGGGCTGGCCCCGGTGGTGCCGCACCAGCACAGCGCGGGCGAAGGCGGGAGCAAGGGCGCGGGCAAGAGTGCGGCCAAGGGCAAAGGCAAAGGCAAAGGCAGGACCGCCACCTCCAGCACGCGCTGATCCACCCGGGTGATCCACCCGCCGGGGGCGGCCGTGCCCAAAGGCCCTAGAGTGCTCGGCTATGGACTGGTTGACCCGTATCCCCTGGATCGGGCCTTGGATCGCCCGCCTGATGCGCACTCATGCCTGGCGCTCCTACGAGCATCTGACTGATGTTCACTGGACCCGACTCGCTGCCGCCATCACCTTCACCAGCTTTGTCGCGCTCTTCCCGCTGCTCACCGTCGGAGCGGCCATCGCCGCCGCCCTGCTCACCGCCGGTCAGGTCAACGATCTCCAGCAGAAGGTCTCCGCGCAGGTCCCGGGGATCGCCGACCAGTTGGACATCGGTGCCCTGGTCACCAACGCGGGCACCGTCGGCGTCATCGGTGGCGCACTCCTCCTCGTCACCGGCATCGGCTGGATCGGCTCGCTGCGTGACTGCCTGCGCGCCGTCTGGGAGAAGGACGACGAACCCGCCAACCCTTTCCTCCGGGTGCTGGCCGACGGTGGTCTCCTCCTCGCCCTCGGCGCCATCGGTCTGGCCTCCGCCGGCTGCTCCGCCTTCGCCACCGCCGTCCTCGGCCACGTCGCGGACCGCTTCAGCTTCGCCTCCGGCGGACCGGGCCGGATCCTGCTCGAGGTCTTCGGCCTGTGCGTCGCAGTCCTCGTCGACTTCGTGCTGCTCGCGTATCTGCTCACCCGGCTGCCCGGGGTGTACCCGGAGCGCCGCAGCGTGGTCGTCGCCGGGCTCATGGGCGCCATCGGCTTCGAGCTGCTGAAGCTGGTGATCAGCGGCTATCTGCAGGGCGTCGCCGGCAAGAGCGTGTACGGCGCCTTCGGCGCTCCCGTCGCCCTGCTGCTGTGGATCAACCTGATGGCAAAACTGCTGCTGTACTGCGCCGCCTGGACGGCGACGCCGACGGATACGGCCGGGGCCTGACCGTGGCTGCGGTCAGGCCCCGGCGGGACGCGGCCGGCGGCGGCTATGCGGGTGCGTCACCGAAGTCCGGGATCGGCAGTCTGGCCCCGTTGCTCAGCGCGGATTCGTGCGCGACGATGCCCGGCAGGGTGTAGCGGGCGGCGACCCAGGCGTTCACCGGTGGCAGGGAACGGGTCTCGACGGCGGTGACGAAGTCGTCGACGAGGAAGTGATGGCTGCCTTCGTGACCATTGGCCATGTGGTCGAATTCCCTGGGCAGCCGTGACCTGTCATGCACGGGCGCGGTGCCGGAGACGAAGGCGTCCCGGAGTGCCGGGGCGACATTCTGGAGGGACGGATCATCGGCGGAGAGGGTGGGCACGACCTGAAGGTGCTCTGATATGTCGTGGACTCCCTGCTTGTTCTGCCAGAAACTGGAAGTGGCAAGCTGCTCGAAGCTTCCCTCCGTACCGAAGAAACGGAAGCGTGATTCGCGGATGTGGGAGGGATACCCCACACGGCGGAACTCGTTGGTGCGGAACGAGCCACCGCCGGCGACCTCGAACAGCGCGGTGGCGTTGGAGAATTCGTTGTTGAACTGGCTGATCGCCTTGTCGAAAACGCCGTCTCCACGATCATCGGTGACACCGATGGCCGAAACGCTCACCGCGTGGACCTGCCAGGCTCCGAGCACCCCGCCGACGGAGTGGGTCGGGTAGAGCAGCGGCGGGTAGCTCGCGGTGGCCTTCCAGTTCTCACCGCCGCTGTACTGGTACGCCTCGTAGAACCCGAGGTCCATGTCGTGGACGTAGTCGCCCTCGGCGTAGAAGAGCCGGCCGAACGCGCCTTCCGCGATCCGCTTCCGGGCGTAGACGGTGGCCGGTATGTACTGGCTGGTCTCGCCCATCATGTATGTCAGCCCGGTCTCGCGTACGGCGTCGATGATCGCCGCGATTTCCTCCTGCGTGATCGCCATCGGCACAGCGGAGTAGACATGCTTCCCGGCGCGGAGAGCCTGGACGACGAGGGGTCCGTGGGTCCACCGCTGGGTGAATATCGCGACGGCGTCGACGGGCGATTCCAGCATCGCGTCGAATGTGGGGAAGGTCCCGGACAGGTGGGACTGCGAGGCGAGCTGCTCGGCCCGCTCCGGAAGAAGATCGGTGACGAAAATGTCACCGACACCCGGATGCGCCCGGAACAGTTTGGCGAACTGTCCGGCGAACTGTCCGGCGCCGACGAGACCGAGGGAGAACGGCATGGCTGGCCCTTTCAGGAGGTGGTGCGATGTCGGCGGCGTAATCGGAAATCTTTAAGCGAAAAGGAGAATACCGTTCCGTCGGCGACTCGTATTGTGTGAAAACGGTCACATTTAGAGGCCGCGCGAATAGGTGGGGCGGCGTCGCGTGCCGATGGGCGGCGCCTGGCGCCGGGGCATCCGTACCGGCCCCGGCCACCGGTAAGTCCGCCGGCCGTTACTTGGGCAGCGGCCAGCGGCGCCGTACGAGGAAGGCCACGCCGCCGACGACCACAACCGAGCCGCCCGCGATGCCGAGGGCGGTCCAGGCGCCGCCGGCGGAGGAGCTGGCGGAGGCGGCCGAGGCGCCGGCGGGGGAGCCGCCGTGCGCGGTTCCGGTGCCGGAGGCGGACGCGTTCGGGGAGGCCGAGGCCAGGGCGCTCTTCGGGGGGACGAGGGTGCCGACGGGGGTGACCTTGCCGGAGGCGGCGAAGCCCCAGTCGAGGAGGCTGGCGGCTTCCTTGTAGCCCAGGTCGCCGCCGGCGGCGGGGTGCATGACGGTGACCAGGAGGGTCCGGCCGCCGCGCTGGGCGACTCCGGTGAAGGTGTTTCCGGCGTTGGAGGTATAGCCGTTCTTGACGCCCGCGAGGCCCTGGTAGGCGCTGAGGCCGCTGTTGACGTCGCCGCTGAGCAGACGGTCGGTGTTCTGGATGGCGAAGGTGTCGCGGACCTTCTTCCCGGCCTTGGTCTTCTTGTAATCGCCGGGGAACTTGGCGCTGACCGTTGAGCAGTACTCGCGGAAGTCCGCGTTCTGCAGCCCGGCGCGGGCGAACAGCGTCAGGTCGTACGCGGACGAGACCTGCCCCGGCATGTCGTAGCCGTCGGGGGAGACAACATGCGTGTCATCGGCCTGGAGATCCTGCGCGCGGGCCTGCATCTCCACGACGGTTTTGTCGACGCCGCCGTTCATCGCGGAGAGCACGTGCACGGCGTCGTTGCCCGAGCGGAGGAAGACACCGAGCCAGAGGTCGTGAACCGTGTAGGTGAGGTTCTCCTTTATTCCGACCAGACTGCTGCCCTCACCCATGCCGTTCAGGTCGGACGGGACGACCTTGTGGGTCTCTGTCCTGGACAGCTTCGGCAGCACGGTATCGGCGAAGAGCATCTTCAGAGTGCTGGCCGGCGGCTGCTTCCAGTGCGCGTTGTTCGCGGCCAGCACCTCGCCGGACTCGGCGTCAGCGACGATCCACGACCGTGAGGTGATCTTCTTCGGCAGGGCGGGCGCGCCGGCCTGGAGAGACACCTTGGTGCCGGAGCTGCCGAGCAGCGCGCCGCCCACCGTCGACATCGCCGCGGGAGGGGTGGGTGTGGGGGACGCCTTGTCCTTGGCGTACGACACCCCCGGGGCGGCGGCCATCAGCGCGACGGCGGACAACAGGGCCAGGGCGGGGCGGCGTACGGCCGGCGGCGTCTTTGGCGTAGTGGGCACGCAGCAGAACGTACATGGCCAACCTGGGAACAGGCACGGCGCAAGGGGGTGGCACAAGACGTGAGGAGGGGCACGCTACACCTCGGGAGCGTCCGTGCTGTACTGGAAGGCATGAAGCTCAGCCGTCCGGTGTCGTGGTTCCTCGTCGCTTTCGGAGTCTGGTCCTGGATCGTCTGGACCACCTTCGTCAAGAATCTGTGGAAGGACACCAGCGGACTCGCCTTTCACCACGGCGACCACTCCGCCCCGACCGCGTATTTCTGGATCCACCTGACGCTCGCCATCGTCTCCTTCCTCCTCGGGACCGCGATCGGTGTCCTCGGGCTGCGGGGGCTGCGCGCACTGCGCGCCGAGGCCGCCAACGCCGCGGTCACCGCCACGGAGAAGCAGTCGGCCCGCGTCGACGCGGACGCGTAGCCGTAAGAGGCCGCCCCACCTATTCGCGCGGCCTCTGAATACCACGCTGCGCCGGGATGGCCGGAAACCGCTCTCACCCTGAGCAACGCTGTCGACACGGACGGCTCGCGTGTCGCTGTATAGAGGTATCGAACCTTTGTACAGCGAGCATGAGGGGGAAAATTTCGTGCACCAGCGGAACACTCGCTGGAGAGCGGGCTGTTGAGGCGCAAGGCATTCCGGCTTCCCCATCACCCGGCCTCCGTCGGGGTCGCACGGCTGCGGGTACGTGACCATCTGACGGTCTGGGGACGGGACCCCGACATCCTCGAGTCCGTCCTGCTGATCGTCTCGGAGCTGGTGACCAACGCTGTCCGCCACGGGCCCGTACCGGCGCGGGATTTCGAGGTGGCCGTGACCGCCCTCGCCGACGGCTCCTGCGTGGTGGAGGTGTCGGACTCGGAGCAGAACCCACCGGTCCTCAGGGACCCCAAGGAGGCGGATGAATCCGGCCGAGGTCTGAGGCTCGTCGAGGCACTGGCGGACACCTGGGGGGTGAGGCACCGGGGCCGCTACGGAAAGACCGTGTGGGCGGTGCTCGGCGCTCCCGTGGAAGGCGGCTGAACATGCGGCACGCACGCGACATGAGGACCCGTACCGGCACCTGGCTCACCGAGGCCTACTGGTGCCATGCCGACGGGCAGGGCGACCCCGGCACCCCCGCGCACCCACCGCCAACCTGCCTTCTGCCGACCGCCGGCCGGGCCATGGACTGGATGCGCGCCTGCGTCCGCAACGCCGCCGGGGGGCTGGACCACCACCCCTTCATGGCGGTCTGGCGCTGGCTCAACGACCAGGACGGACTGGACACCGCCCTCGCCGGGCTCCGCGACGGCGCCGGCTACTCCTTCAGCGTCGACACCGGCTTCGACCACCGCACCTGGTCCGTCCACCCGGTGCTGCTGCTCCCGTTGCTCGACGACGACAGGTCCGACTCGTCGTGAACCGGCAGCCGTACGGTCACACACAGCCCCTCCCCGGGCGCGGTCTCCACCGTCACGCTCCCCTGGTGGGCCTCGACCATGCCGCGCACTATCGCCATCCCCAGCCCCGCACCGCTCACCGCCCCGACCGGGCCGCTCTCCGCCGGCGCCCGGAAGAACCGGTCAAAGATCCGCGCCGCGTCCTCGGCACTCATCCCGGGCCCCTCATCCCTGATCCGCAGCACCGCACGCTGCGCGCAAGCGTGGGGCGCCGGCGCCATGGCCGTGGCGCCGCCGTAGAACTCGCCGTAGACCTCGCCGGGGCCCGGCGTCCGCACCGCGGGTGTCACTTCGCGGGACAGCGTGATCGACACCGCGGCCTCCGCCGGAGTGTGCGCCCGCACATTGGCCAGCAGATTGCCGACCACCTGCCGGAGCGCCGCCTCGTCGCCCACGACGGCCACCGGCCCCGGCCCGCCGGAGCCTCCCCCGGCTACCGCTGGGAGGTGCCCCCAGTCCGCCCCGAGCCGGTCGGGAGCGCCGTCGGCCCCCGCCCGCGGCGCGAGGCGCACGCTCACCGGGCGCCCCGGCTGTTGAGCGCGCAGGTCCTCCGCCGCGTCCCGGACGAGACCGGCGAGGTCCACCGGCTGGAGCCGGAGTACCGGACGCTGGTCGAGGCGGGCCAGGGTGAGAAGCTCCTCGACGAGGTGGGCCATGCGTTCGGCCTCGGCGGTCATCCTGGCGAGTGCCCGGGTGCGGTCGGCGGGGTCGCTGAGCATGCCGCGGTCGTACAGCTGGAGATAGCCGCGGATGGCGGAGAGCGGGGTGCGCAGTTCGTGCGAGGCGTCCGCGATGAAATGCCGCAGTTGCGAGGCCGCGTACTCGCGGGTCTCGAAGGCGGTCTCGACCTGGTGCAGCATGGCATTGAGGGCGAGCCGTAGCTGCTCGACCTCGCTGACCTCGTTGCAGCGGGCACTGACCCGCCGCGAGAGGTCGCCGTCGGCTATGGCGGAGGCGGTCTCCACCATGTCCTTCAGCGGGCGGAGCCGCCGCTGGGCCTCGATGAGCGAGATCGCGGCCAGCAGCGCCAGCAGCCCCACGCCGACGGCGAGATCGAGGTGCAGGGCCTTGGTCAGGCCGGCGTGCAGCGACTCGGTGGAGGTCCCGATGACGAGAAGCGTGCCGTCGCCCAGCCGGGTGGCCGTGACCCGGTAGGGCGCGCCGCCCACGGTGACATCGCCGGGCGCGGCGAGCCCGACGAGGGCGGCCGGATCACGGACGGCGGAGGCCAGCGCCCGCTGCCGGTCGCTCGGGTCGACACCGGCGAAGGCGAGCGCCCGGCCGTCGCCGCCGATCGGGGTGAGCACGGTCTCGCTGGTCGGCAGCGCCTGCGCGGCGACCTGGGCGATCACGTTGAGGCGGTCGATCTGCGGCATGGTCAGCTCGGACCGCTGCAGCGCCTCGCGGGAGTGCAACAGCTGCGCGTCCACGCTGGCCAGCAGATAGTGCTGCATGCCCATCAGGCTCGCCGCGGTAGCGGCGAGGATGCCGATCGCGAGGAGAGCGACATTGCCGAGGGTCAGCTTGGCGCGCAACGAACGGGGCCGGTGACTCATCCCCTCAGTATCGGAGCGGGCTTGTGTGATGCACCCATCCGAACTTGGGAGTTCCTTGAGAGTCCGGGCCCCGGTCACCCGTACCGCCCCCGTACCCCACAGGCTGGACCCGACGACCTTGGGGAAATGACAGAAGAGGGGTAGAGGGAGTCGTGGCCGCACTTGCGCGATGGTGCTTCCAGCACCGATGGGTGGTCCTGCTGCTGTGGGTGGGGGTGCTGTTCGGCACGACTGCCGGCAGTACCGTGGCCGGCAGTTCGTACGCCAACGTCTTCAGCCTGCCGGGGACGGAATCGTCCCGGGCACTGGACGTGATGATGAAGGCCTTCCCGCAGCAGTCGGGTGATACCGACACCGTGGTGTGGGAGGTGGGGAAGGGCAGCAGTGTCCGCGACGCCGCGGTGCGGCAGCGGATGGAGTCGGCGCTCGCCGACATGGCGAAGCTGCCGGACGTCGGCACGGTGGCGGGTCCGTACGCCGCCGGGGGAGCGGCGAGGATCAGCGCCGACGGCCGGATCGCTTACGCCGAGGTGACGTTCACCAAACAGGCGAACGCACTCGACAAGAAGGTGATCCAGGCCGTCATCGACCGGGGGGAGGCGGCCCGCACCAGCGGGTTGCGGGTTGAGCTCGGGGGCCAGGCCATCGAGCAGACCGAGCAGCCGAAGCAGGGCCTGTCCGAGGCGGTGGGAATCGTCGCGGCGGCCGTGGTGCTCTTCGTGGCCTTCGGCTCGCTCTTCGCGATGCTGCTGCCGCTGCTCAACGCCATCTTCGCGGTGGGCACCGGGCTGATGGGCCTGTCGCTGCTCAGCCACGCCGTCGACATGCCGGACGTCGCGCCGCTGCTCGGCAGCCTGATCGGGCTCGGCGTCGGTATCGACTACGCGCTCTTCATCGTCACCCGGCACCGCAGGGGCCTGCGGGACGGGCTCTCCCCGGCGGAGGCCGCCGAGCGGGCGCTGGACACCTCGGGGCGTGCGGTGCTCTTCGCGGGCGGCACGGTGTGCATCGCGCTGCTGGCGATGTTCACACTGAACCTGAGCTTCATGAACGGCGTCGCGATCGCCACCACGGTGGTCGTGGTGCTGAGCGTGATCGCCGCGACGACCCTGCTGCCCGCCATGCTCGGCTTCATCGGCCGGCGTGCCCTGAGCCGCCGCGAGCGGCATGCCATGGAAGCGGCGGACGCGGCCGGTGCGGGCGCAAAGGCGCCGAAGGCCGGTGCGGCGGCCCGCTGGGCCGGTGTCCTGGAGCGGCGGCCGAAGGCGCTCGCCGCGGTCGCGGTCCTGGTGATGGCGGTGCTCGCCATCCCTGTGTTCTCGCTCCGCCTCGGCGTCAACGACCAGGGCAACCAGCCCACCACGCAGACCACCCGGCAGGCCTACGACATGCTGGCCAAGGGCTTCGGCCCCGGCTTCAACGGCCCGCTGCTGCTGGTCGCCGAGGTACCGGGCGGGGCGGCCGACCGTGCCGCGCTGAACGGCCTCGTCAAGCAGCTCGCTACGACCCCCGGAGTGGCCCAGGCGATCGCGCCGCCCATCGCGGCGGGCTCGACGACGGGGCTCGTACAGGTGGTGCCGACCACCTCACCGCAGGCCCTGCAGACCGACCAGCTCATCGACCGGCTGCGTGGCACGATCGTGCCACGCGCCGAGCGGGGCACCACGCTGAAGGTGTACGTCGGCGGATCGACGGCGATCCAGAAGGACTTCGCCACGGTCATCGGCAACCGGTTGCCGCTGTTCATCGGGCTGATCGTCGGCCTGGGCGCGCTGCTGCTGATGGTCGCCTTCCGCAGCATCGTGGTACCGCTGACGTCGGCGGCGATGAACCTGATCGCGGCGGCGTCCTCCTTCGGTCTGCTGGTCGCCTTCTTCCAGTGGGGCTGGGGCGTCAACCTGCTGGACGTCGGCAAGGAGGGGCCGATCCTCTCCTTCCTGCCGGTGATCATGCTGCCGCTGCTCTTCGGGCTGTCGATGGACTACCAGGTCTTCCTGGTCAGCCGGATGCACGAGGAATGGGTACACACGAAGGACAACGCGCGGGCGGTCAGGGTCGGGCTCTCCGAGACCAGCCGTGTCATCAACTGTGCCGCGCTGATCATGGTCTGTGTCTTCTCGTCCTTCATCCTCAGCGGCGACCGCAGCGGTGTCATGGCAGGCCTGGGCCTCGCCGGCTCGGTGGCCCTGGACGCCTTCATCCTCCGCACGATCCTGGTGCCGGCCCTGATGTTCCTGATCGGCCGGGCCAACTGGTGGCTGCCGGGCTGGCTCGATCGCCGGCTGCCGCACATGGCGGTGGAGGGCCCGGGCGAGGAGCCGCCCGCGCCGATGGCACAGCCGGACGTGGATCCGCGTCCGTCATCGGTCGCCGGCCGCACCTGAGGGGCCTGAGGGGCCTGAGGAGACGGGGACGAGGAACTCCTCCAGGAGTTCCTTTACCCCGCGGACCAGCGGGCGCAGCATCCGGTAGCGGGAGAGCGCGACCGTGCGGGCGATGAGCGGGACGGTGCGGGCGACCAGCCGGTAGGTGCGTTCGTAGCCGGGGGAGCGGTCGTAGACCCAGAAGAGCACGATTCCCATCTGGTAGAGCCACAGCAACTGGGGGAGCATTTCGGCCAGTTCGGGGTCGGCCTTGGCGCCGGCCCCGGCTGCGTTCCCGGCTCCGGCGAGTGTCTGCTGGAGGACGGCGATCGCCGAGTCGCGGGCTTTGTGCGATTCGGGGGAGAAGGGGCTGAGCGGGCTGTCCGGGTCGGCGGCGTTCTTGAAGAACTGGGACGCGAACCGGTGGTAGGGCGCGGACAGGTCGAGCCAGGCGTTCAGCACTCGCTGCAGCCGCTTGCCGAAGTCCGGCTCCTCGCCCAGGACGCTCTGGACCGCCGCCTGGTGCTCGGCGGCGATCCGGTCGTAGAACCCCTGGACGAGGTGTTCCTTGGAGTCGAAGTAGTAGTAGGCGTTGCCGACCGAGACCCCGGCCTCCTTGGCGATGGCCCGCATCGTCGTCCGGTCGTAACCGCGCTCTTCGAACAGCCGGAGCGCGGTCTCCAGGATGAGGGTCCTGGTCTGCTCGCTCTTGGGAGCCTTGGTCTTCCTGGGGTCCTGGTCTTTCACGGGCGTGAGCCTAACCGGGTGTGCCGCAGCCATCGTCGCAGGCGCTCGGGCCTGCGGCGATGCTTCGGGCGTCGACGATCGGTGCCCAGCCCACCCGGCCGCCCGGCTGCGCCGCGGGGCGCGCACCCCACGTACTCCACTGCCCCTCGCGGTACTTGGCGGCGGCCAGCACCGCGGCGCGGGCGAACGGAGCGCCTGCCCGGGTGCTGAGCCGGTGGGACACCGGCCGGTACTCGGCCAGCGCCCACAGGCACACCAGCCAGGCGGCCTCGCCCCGGTAGACCTGCCCGGCGTCGCCGACGACCGTGATCTCCCGCAGCGTCGCGGTGTGGTCGAGGTCCGGGAAGCGGAGGCGGGCCTCGTCCGAGCCGACCGGGACCGGTTCCAGCGGGACGAGCTGGCGTTGTCCGGCGAGCCAGTTCCGTACAAAGGCGCAGAGCCGGCAGTCGGGGTCGTAGAGGACCGTGAGCCGCTGGACGGGCTGCTGTGCGGCTGAGTGGGGGTTCTGACGGTTCTGGGGCTCCTGGGGCTCCTGCAGGGCTGCCATGGCGTCACACCCCGGGGGCGGCGGGCCGGGTCCAGCCCTGCGGAGCGACCGGCGGCAGCTGCTCGCGCTCCATGATCCCGCGGCGGCGGATCTTGTTGAGGACGTAGACATTGCCGAGGTGCATGACGCCGAGGACGAGGAGTACGACGCCGATCTTCACCGAGAGCGCCTCGAAGAGCCCCCGGGTGTCGCTCACCGTGTCGGCAGCCTTGAGATACAGCGCCACGAACCCCAGGTTGACGAGGTAGAAGCCGACCACCAGCAGGTGGTTGACGGCATCGGCGAGTTTTTCGTTGCCCTGCAGGACATCGGCGAGGAAGACGCGGCCGTTGGTGCTCAGCGTCCGGGCGACCCACACCGTGAGTCCGACGCTGATGACGAGGTAGACGACGTAGGTGACGACTGTGAGATCCATGGACCCACCTTTGTTCGAACCTTGCTTGAACGTGTTCAACTCTCGTTGCGAGACTCACCATAGACCTACTTTTGAACATGTTCAAGCGATGTACTAAGGGCATGGACAGTCCCGAAATCCCGGCCGCCACCGTGTTGATCGTCGAGGACGAGCCAAGCATCGCCGACGTCCTGCGGATCACCCTGAAGTTCCACGGCTTCACCGTGCACACCGCCGCCACCGGCCGCGCCGCCCTGGCCGCCGCCCGCGAGCACCGCCCCGACCTCGTGCTGCTCGATGTGATGCTCCCCGACGGCAACGGCTGGGAGCTCTGCCGCGCGATGCGCGCCGAGCGGGACGACCTGGCCGTCATCTTCGTCACCGCACGCGATGCGCCGCGCGATGTCGTCGGCGGCCTGGCCCTGGGCGGCGACGACTACATCACCAAGCCCTTCGGCGTCGACGAGGTCGTCGCCCGCGTCCACGCGGTCCTCCGCCGCACCCGGCGCACAACACCCGCCCCCGACCCCGTACTCCGGCACGGCGACCTGGAGATGGACGAGGGCACCTTCACCGTCCGCCGCGCCGGCCGCCCCGTCGACCTGACCCCCACCGAGTACAACCTGCTGCGTCATCTGCTCCGGCACGCCGGGCGCATCGTCACCAAGGAGCAGCTGCTCCAGGACGTCTGGAACTACGACTTCGACGTCGAGTCGACCGTAGTCGAGACCTACATCAGCTATCTGCGGCGCAAGCTGGACCGGCTGGGGCCGCCCCTGATCGAGACCCGCCGAGGCATCGGCTACGGCCTGCGGGCGTGATCCCGGCCGGTGAACGGGAAGACCGTCGCACGCGGTGCCGGTGTCGGTGCCGGGCGGCTGCGCCGTATCGCCGGACTCCTGGACCGCGTCACCGGTGCCCCCGGCAGGCGTTGTCCCGGCCGCCAGGGCCGAAGGTCACGCCGCCGACATCTGGCCGACATAAGATCCACACACGCTGCCTCGGCGTACCCCCAGTACGCCGGGGCAGCTGCGCGTAGATTATCCGGACACCTGTGCGAAGTCTTTGGTCGGTGAAGGGATGACATGCGGTGATCAAGCCACTAGCGTCCCATCTGGCATCTGACACGGCCTGCGGGGGCGGGGACCACGCCGCATCGGCCCGTGCGTGCCGTCACTCGCCGTGAGCGCACGAGGGGGCAGGATGTTCGGCGACGTACGAGAGGGCAGCAGCGGCGGCTGGCTCGCAACCGGCCTGGCCACGCCGTCCGGCGTCATGCGCAGCCCGGTCCAGGTCTGGCTGCTGACGCTCGCGACCTTCGGCCTGTACGGCCTCCGCTGGTACTACATCGTCAACAGAGAGCTCCGCGACTTCGACCCCCGGATTCAGGTCCGCCCCGCGCTCGCCCTCCTCTCCGTCACCCTCGGCGCCCTGGTGATCGTCCCCGCCGTCGTCTCCATCGTTCACACCGGATCCCGTATCGCCCAGGCCCAACGCCGCGCCGGCCTGTTCGCCGGCTCCGTCTCGGGCATCCGAGGCCTCCTGCTGGGCCCCGTCCTCGGAATGACCCCGCTGTACTACCAGCACCACCTCAACGAGGTCTGGATAGCCCGAAACTGACGGACCGACAGCAGAGTTTGCGTGCTCGCTGCAGCCTTCATCGACGCAGAACGGCCTGGCCGACGGCAGGGCCGGAACCTCACACCGGTGCAGGGACGGCGGCCCGTGGCAACGGCTCCTGCCGCGCGTGTACGTGCTGCACTCGGTACGCGGGCCAGGGCCCGGAACCACCCATGCCGGCGGGGACCGCAGTACTGGCGCTGCTCCGGCACCGGTCCGTGCCGCACCCCGTCCCCGACCTGCCGCACGGCCCCCTGCGTGCCATCGAGGCACCCCTCTGCTGACGCCAACGCAAGTCTGAGCCCTCGGAGTTGTCAGGCTCTGCGCCGCCGTCCTACGGCCTTTGGCTGGGGGCGGCGGCGGAGGGCGAGAACGCCCCCGGCGACGAGCGCGGACAGGGCGGCGGCGGTTCCGGCCAGGCCGGAGGGGCCGGAGGGGGTCGCGGAGGCCCTGTTCTCGGTGGTCGGGACGTTGGCGGAGGCAGTCGGTCTGGAGCCGGCTGCGCTCACCGGCTCCGCCAGGACCCCGACAGGGTCGACCTCGCCGGCTGCCTCGAATCCCCAGTCGAGTAGGGCGGCGGCCTCCTTGTAGACCTCGTCGTAGCCGTACTGGGGGTGCATGACGGTGGCCAGCAGCGTACGGCCGCCACGCTCGGCGGCGCCGGTGAAGGTGTTGCCGGCGTTCGTCGTGTAGCCGTTCTTGACGCCGATGATGCCGCTGTAGCTGCCCAGCAGGCGGTTGGTGTTCTGCAGCTGGAAGGTCTTTCCGCCCTCCGCCGGGAACTCGGCGATGCGGGTGGAGCAGTACTCGCGGAAGTCGGCGTTCTGCAGCCCGGCGCGGGCGAAGAGGGTCAGGTCGTACGCGGACGACACCTGCCCCGGATGGTCGTAGCCGTCCGCCGACACCACGTGTGTGTCGTCCGCCCGCAGCTGTTTGGCCCGGGCCCGCATTTCCTCGATGGTCTTGTCGATGCCGCCGTTCATGGCGGCCAGTACGTGCACCGCGTCGTTCCCCGAGCGCAGGAAGACGCCGAGCCACAGGTCGTGCACGGTGTACATGATGCCCGCCTCGACGCCGACCAGGCTGCTGCCGCCGCCCATGCCCGCCAGGTCGGCGGCGACCACCTTGTGCTTCTGCGTCTTCTTGAACTTCGGCAGCACCGTGTCCGCGAAAAGCATCTTCAGGGTGCTCGCCGGCGGCAGCTGCTGGTGCGCGTTGCGGGCGGCCAGGACGTCCCCGCTGTCGGCGTCCGCCACGACCCAGGCCAGTGAGTTCGTACTCGGCAGTGCCGGAGCCCCGCTCCCGACCTGGGTGCCGGATCTGCCCAGCCGCTCCCCGCCTACGGTGGATCTCGCCGCGGCGGCGGCCGTACCCGCCGGTACGGCCGCCGCCGCGGCGAGTCCGACGAGGGTACGCCGGGACAGCGTGCGGCCGTTGAATTTCGTGGGGGGTATCTCGGGCACGAGGAGAGAGGTTACAAGAAAGCCCCGGCTCCTCGCGGAACCGGGGCCATCATGGGTCCGGGTCAGAAGCGGCGGGTGATCAGGGCGCGCTTGACTTCCTGGATGGCCTTCGTGACCTCGATGCCACGCGGGCAGGCATCGGTGCAGTTGAAGGTGGTACGGCAGCGCCAGACGCCGTCCTTGTCGTTGAGGATCTCCAGGCGCTGCTCACCGCCCTCGTCGCGCGAGTCGAAGATGAACCGGTGCGCGTTGACGATCGCGGCGGGCCCGAAGTACTGCCCGTCGTTCCAGAAGACCGGGCAGGCCGAGGTGCACGCGGCGCAGAGGATGCACTTGGTGGTGTCGTCGAAGCGCGCGCGGTCCTCGGGGGACTGAAGGCGCTCACGGGTCGGCTCGTTGCCCTTGGTGATCAGGAAGGGCATGACGTCGCGGTAGGCCTGGAAGAACGGGTCCATGTCGACGATGAGGTCCTTGAGGACCGTGAGGCCCTTGATGGGCTCGACCGTGATCGGCTTGTCCGGGTTGAGATCCTTGATCAGCGTCTTGCAGGCGAGGCGGTTGCGGCCGTTGATGCGCATGGCATCGGAGCCGCAGACGCCGTGCGCACAGGAGCGCCGGAAGGTGAGCGTGCCGTCCATTTCCCACTTGACCTTGTGGAGCGCGTCCAGGACACGCTCCTTGGGGTCGATGTCGAGCAGGTAGTCGACCCAGACGGCCTCGTCGGAGACCTCGGGGTTGAAGCGGCGGATCCGCAGGGTGACGGTGATCAGGTGAGAGGCGCTGTCCTCCGCCGCGTCCAGCGCGGAGGAGTGCTTCTCGAGCGTGGGAGTGCTCATCAGTACTTACGCTCCATCGGCTGGTAGCGGGTCTGCACGACCGGCTTGTAGTCGAGGCGGATGGTCTCGTTGCCGACCGAATCCATCTCGCGGTACGCCATCGTGTGCCGCATGAAGTTGACGTCGTCGCGGTTGGGGTAGTCCTCGCGGTAGTGACCGCCGCGGGACTCCTTGCGGGCGAGGGCGGAGACGGCCATGACCTCGGCGAGGTCGAGCAGGTTGCTGAGCTCGATGGCCTCGAGGAGGTCGGTGTTGAACCGCCTGCCCTTGTCCTGGACGGAGACGTTCTTGAAACGCTCGCGCAGATGCGCGATCTCCTCGACCGCTTCCTTGATGGTCTGTTCGGTGCGGAAGACCATCACATTCTTGTCCATGCACTCCTGGAGCGCACTGCGGAGCTCGGCCACCCGCTCGCCGCCGGTGGAGTTGCGCAGCCCCTCGACCTGCTCGATGACGAGCGAGGCGGGGTTCTCGGGCAGATCCACGTAATCCGTGGTGGCGGAGTACTCGGCGGCGGCGATACCGGCCCGCTTGCCGAAGACATTGATGTCCAGGAGCGAGTTGGTGCCGAGCCGGTTGGCGCCGTGCACGGAGACGCAGGCGACCTCGCCGGCGGCGTACAGGCCCCCGACGACGGTCTCGTTGTCGGAGAGCACCTCGCCCTGGACATTGGTGGGGATGCCGCCCATGGCGTAGTGCGCGGTGGGCTGGATCGGGATCGGGTCCGTGTACGGCTCGATGCCGAGGTACGTCCGGGCGAACTCCGTGATGTCCGGCAGCTTGGCGTCCAGCTGCTCAGGCGGCAGGTGCGTCAGGTCGAGGTAGACATGGTCGCCCTCGGGTCCGCAGCCGCGGCCCTCGCGGATCTCGGTGTAGATCGCGCGGGAGACGACGTCACGCGAGGCGAGGTCCTTCATGACGGGCGCGTACTTCTCCATGAAGCGCTCGCCGTCCTTGTTGCGGAGAATCCCGCCCTCGCCGCGGGCGCCCTCGGTGAGGAGGATGCCCATGCGCCAGATGCCGGTCGGGTGGAACTGGAAGAACTCCATGTCCTCCAGCGGAAGCCCGCGGCGGAACGCGGCGGCCTGGCCGTCACCGGTCAGGGTGTGCGCGTTCGAGGTGACCTTGAAGAACTTGCCGGTGCCGCCGGAGGCGAAGATCACGGCCTTCGCCTGGAAGACATGGATCTCGCCGGTGGCCAGCTCATAGGCCACCACGCCGGCCGTCCTCTTCTCCCCGCCGACCTCGGCGAGCAGCAGGTCCAGGACGTAGAACTCGTTGAAGAACTCCACGCCCTCCTTGACGCAGTTCTGGTACAGCGTCTGGAGGATCATGTGGCCGGTGCGGTCCGCGGCGTAGCACGCGCGGCGCACGGCGGCCTCGCCGTGGTTACGGGTGTGCCCGCCGAAGCGGCGCTGGTCGATGGTGCCGTCCGGGGTGCGGTTGAACGGCAGGCCCATCTTCTCCAGGTCGAGGACGGCGTCGATGGCCTCCCTCGCCAGGATCTCGGCGGCGTCCTGGTCGACCAGGTAGTCGCCGCCCTTGATCGTGTCGAAGGTGTGCCACTCCCAGTTGTCGTCCTCGACATTCGCGAGGGCGGCGGCCATGCCGCCCTGGGCGGCGCCGGTGTGGGAGCGGGTCGGGTAGAGCTTCGTCAGGACGGCGGTACGGCTGCGCTTGGTCGACTCGATGGCCGCGCGCATGCCGGCGCCGCCGGCCCCGACGATGACGGTGTCGTACTTGTGGATCTTCATGGTCGCGTCAGCCCCGGGCTCTAGCGGATATTCGGGTCGAAGGTGAAGATCACCAGCGTGCCGAGAATGATGGTGAACGCCGTCGCGGTGAACAGCAGCGTCTTCAGCCAGAACCGGGTGTTCGGCCGCTCGGCGTAGTCGTTGATGACCGTGCGGAGGCCGTTGCCGCCGTGCAGCATCGCCAGCCAGAGCATGGTCAGGTCCCAGCCCTGCCAGAACGGGCTCGCCCAGCGGCCGGCGACGAAGGCGAAGCCGACCTTGGACACGCCGCCGTCCAGCACGAGCTGGATCAGCAGATGGCCCAGGACCAGAACGACGAGCACGACGCCGGACAGCCGCATGAACAGCCAGCCGTACATTTCGAAGTTCGTGCGGGAGGCGCGCGGGGTGCGCTTGGTGCGGGTGCGCGGCGGCTCGATCACCGGGGCCGGGTGGTCGGGGCTGAAGGCGGTGCTGGAGCCGCTCAGCTGCACGGCGCCGGCGCCGGTTTCGATGGAGTCGGTTGCGGACATGGCTCAGTTCCCCCACAGGACGCGGGCGGCGTGGCCGAGGACCGGGTAGATCGCTCCGACCATCAGCAGGACCCAGAGGCCGACAACGGTCCACAGCATCTGCTTCTGGTACTTCGGGCCCTTGGACCAGAAATCGACCGCGATGACACGCAGACCGTTCAGTGCGTGGAACAGGATGGCCGCGACCAGCCCGTACTCCAGCAGACTGACGATGGGGGTCTTGTAGGTCGCGACGACCTTGTCGTAATCCTCGGGGGAGACACGCACCAGGGCGGTGTCGAGGACATGGACGAACAGGAAGAAGAAAATGAGGACACCGGTGACTCGATGAGCCACCCATGACCACATGCCTTCCCGGCCGCGGTACAGCGTTCCAGCCGGCACGGAAAAAACCCTCCGGGAGCGGGGCGGGGGCCTGCCGGCTTCGGTGTCGGTCGCGGCCCGGCCGGGTACGGTCCTCCGGCCCTGGCCATCGTAGCGACGGCCTGTCGGCTACGTCCCGCCGGGTGGGCCAGGTGTGATCGATCCCCTACGTTTGGCCTCGCGGCGCGTTGCTGTGGGGTGGGCGCCCGGCGCCGGGGTTGCCGCTCCGTCCTCAAACGCGCCGGACGGGCGCACCTCTTGTCTGCCGCCCTCGCGCAGCTTCGCGGGCTTCGGGCGGCTGCGCCGGACTCCGTCCGTCGGGGCGCAGCGCCCGGCGGGTCGGCGCAGCCGGGTTCTGGTGCCCCGCACCGTGGGTCCCGGCGGTGCCCCGCACCGTGGGTCCCGGCTGTGTCGCGTTGCCCTTTGGCGGGGTTGCCGCTCCGTCCTCAAACGCCGGACGGGCTGGGTTTTGGTGCCCTGCGCCGTTGTGCGGGGCGCGCTGTGTTGTCGGCGGCGTCGGTGTCGCCTCCGGGGTGACTCGCTCCCCCAACCTTCGGCCGGGAGGTGCCCCCACCAGCTACCTCCCCCAGCCTTCGGCCGGGAGGTGCCCCCAGGAGGTGCCCTTACGACTGTGTCGCCAGCATCCCCTGCACCATGCGCCATCGCCACCGGCATACGGCGACACAGTCTGCGGGGACACCCCTGCACCGCCTCCTCCGGCCGTCACAGCGCCTTGCGGTGCGTGTTCTCTTGGGGTCCAAACCACCGGCTGCGGTGCGTTCGTTTTACGGTCTCCGCCACGGCGAGGCCGTCACGCGCCCATGCGGCTGGGAGGGGACGCGCCGGGGTGTCCCCGCAGGGGACGAGCGCGTGCACCCCGGGCAAGCATGCTGCGGACCCGCACGCGCGAGCCCCGAGGAGATCACCCCACAGCGGCCCCGACCCCGCGACGGACATGGCGTGGCGGCACGCACGACAACCCAGCCCGTCCGGCGTTTGAGGACGGAACCGTCGCGCCGGACAGGGGTAAACCTGCCGTGCCGGTCCGGCCGGGCAAATCCAGCCCGTCCGGCGCTTGAGGACGGAACCGGTACGCCGGGCCGGGGTAAACGTGCCGTGCTGGCCCAGCAGGGCAAACCCAGCCCGTCCGGCGTTTGAGGACGGAGCGGTGCCCCCGGCAGAGGGGGCGGAACGCGCACGCTCGCAGCCGGGGCAACCTGCCGCGCCGGTCCGGCCGGGCACGGAAGGGCCTACGCCGGAGGCGGGCGGTTCAGACGGGCCCGGGGGCCGTGCCGGGGGCACCCGGTGGCGTTCCGGCCAGGACGGCGAGGCGGCCGCGGGCGATGCGGCGCAGTTCCTCGGCCGCGACGGAGCGTTCCTCGTCGGGGTCGTTGCTGAGGCGGGCGCGAATGCTGGCGAGCACGGTGCTGAGGGTTTCGTCCGGGTCGTGGCCGTCGACGGAGACGATGAAGACGTGCCCGAAACGGGCCTCGTACGCCGCGTGCGCGGCCCGCAGCGCGGTGTGGGCGGCCAGGCTGCCCCGGGGCGGTGGGGCCGACGTCGCGATGCCGGGCAGCCCGGCGCCCGTACCCGTGCGCATCGGGTGAGCCGTGGGGGCCGTGGGGGCCGCCGCCGCCGCAAGGCAGGCCGCGCTGGGGGCCGGGGCGGGGATGACGCCCGCCTCTGCGGCCAGTGCTTCGGTGAGGTCGGCCGCCGCCAGGTCGTACGCGGCCTCGTCGGCGGCGGCCAGGAGGGCGCTGAGGTCCGGGTAGGGGCGGTGGGCGGCAACGCGGCGGGCCCAGCGGTGGCTGCCGCAGCATGTCAGCAGGATGGATTCAGCGACGCAGTCCGGGGCGGCGTTGAGGCGGGCGAGACCGGGGTGCGGGGTGGCGGCGCCGCGGGTCTGGGGCGGTAGCTTCGGCGGGACGGCCGGAGTGTCGCTGGACAGCGCTGGTCTCCTGTGGATCTCCTGTGGGACGGTAAGGAATAGCCAACGCTAACGGTGCATGTTCGGCTCTGTCCGTCGGATGCCAGGATTTCACTCTTACGAGAACGAATGTGCGCATGTGGTAGACGGCAAAGTCCGTCTTTTCGGTTTAGCTTCCTCCTATGGTCCGTCCACGGTCCAAGATCGCGTCGCTCGCGGGGGTGCTGTGCGCCATGGCGTTCACCGCTGCCCCGGAGCCGGTCGTGTTGGCGGGGCCGACGGCCGTGGCGGGGGGCCCGCTCCCGGTGGTGCCGGCCGTGCGCTCCTTCACGCCGCGGACCGGCGCGGCCTGGAAACCCGGTACGTCGACCAGGGTGGTGGCCACCCGGGGCGGGACGCTGGAGGACGAGGCCCGGCTGCTCGCCGGAGAGCTTCACGTGCCGTACGCAGACGGTCCCGCCAGGGCCGGAGATGTATCGCTTTCACTCGATCGGGTGAACGCCAATCCGGAGGCGTACGAGCTGACCGCCGGAAGCGGCGGGATCACGGTGCGGGGCCGGACCGACGCCGGGGTCTTCTACGGCACCCGGACCCTGCTGCAGGTCCTGCGGGCGGACGGCCGCTTCCCGGCCGGGGCGGTCCGGGACGAGCCGGACCGGGCGCAGCGCGGGCTGACGGTGGACATCGCCCGCAAGAACTTCAGCCGCGGCTGGATCGAGGACCGGATCCGCGAGCTGGGCGACCTCAAGCTCAACCAGCTGCATCTGCACTTCAGCGACGACCAGGGCTTCCGGATCGAGAGCTCCTCGCACCCCGAGATCGTGTCCGCGCAGCACCTTAGCAAGGCCGATCTCCGGGCCATCACCGCCCTCGCGGAGCGGCGGCATGTCACTGTCGTGCCCGAGATCGACACCCCCGGGCATCTGGGCTCCGTGTTCGCCGCGCATCCCGAGCTCCAGCTCCGCGACGCGTCCGGCGCCCCCGCGCACGGCGCCATCGACATCTCCGACCCGCGGGCCGCCCGTATTACCGACGACCTGCTGCGCGAGTTCGCTCCGCTTTTCCCCGGGCCGTACTGGCACCTCGGCGGCGATGAATACCACGCGGCGATCGTCCCGGCCCCGGAGGCCGCCTACCCCCGGCTCGCGGCGCTGGCGCGGCGGCGTTACGGGCCCGGCGCCACGGTCGCCGATGCCGAGACGGGGTGGCTGAACGACCGTGCCGCGCTCCTGCGCTCGTACGGCAAGATCCCCAAGTTCTGGAACGACGGCTTCCACGGCAGCGCCCTGGCGCGGCCCGACACGGCCGACGAGATCGAGTACTGGTCCGGCAAGCGCCTGCGCGGCCGCAGGCCGGAGGAGTACCTCAAGGAGGGCCGGCGCCTGGTCAACCTCAACGACGAGTACCTGTACTACATCCTGGGCGGCCCCAAGTCCTTCCCGTATCCCACCGGGCAGCGGATCTACGAGAAGTGGACCCCCGCCGTCGTCTATGGCACGGCGGCCGTGGCCGCCGGTCTCTCCGGCCCGGACCGTATCCTCGGCGCCCGGTTCGCCATCTGGTGCGACGACGCCGCCGCGCAGACCGAGGCGCAGATCGCCGCAGGCATCCGCATGCCGCTGCGCGCGCTCAGCCAGAAGCTCTGGGATCCCGGGCGGCCGGCGCTGTCCTGGCGGAAGTTCACGGCGCTCGCCGGGCGGGTCGGCTGAGCTCCTGTGAGGCCGCTTGGTCGCTGGGGCAGCGTTCAGGGCGGCCGGGGTCCGCCTCCCCCCACAGGAGCGTCCCCGGCCGCTTGTCAATTACAGCGCCTCAGGGGCCGAAAGTGTCACACCTTTCGGGCGTCTGTTCGCACCGTGGCCGGAAGTGGGCGTCTCGGATACGGCAAGATGGGGCACCTGTTCGAGGGGGAGGGGGCCGGCGGTGGATGTGACGGCCGCGGTGCGTGCGGCGAAAACGGGGGACGAGCACGCATTCCGGGTGATCTACCGGGCGCTGCAGCCGCAGCTGCTGAGCTATGTGCGGACGTTCGTGGGGGCGATGGACGCGGAGGACGTGGCGTCGGAAACGTGGTTGCAGATAGCGCGGGATCTGCGGAGCTTCAGCGGGGGAGAGGACTCGCTACGGGGCTGGGCGGCCCGGATCGCCCGTAATCGCGCGTTGGACCACCTGAGGGCGGCCAACCGGCGGCCGGTGGCCGGGGCCGGGGTGGAGGAGTTGCTCGAGATGCCGGCCGGGGTGGACACCGCGGAGGAGGCGGTGGCGGCAGTCGGCACCGGGCGCGCACTGGCAGCGATCGCGACGCTGCCGCAGGACCAGGCGGAAGCCGTTCTGCTGCGGGTGGTGATGGGGCTCGACTCGAAGACCGCGGCCAAGGTGCTGGGCAAGCGCGCCGGGGCGACGCGGATGGCGACCAGCCGGGGACTCCGGCGTCTCGCCGAGCTTCTGGAATCGGACGGTGGCCGGACAGGTGTGACGCTTTCGGTGTCGCGAACGCTTGAGGACATGAGATGAGCGATAACCGAACCCGATCACAGGACAGGCTCGACTGGCTCGATGACGCCGTCGTTGAGCGGCTGCTGCGCGGTGAGGCGGCCGGCGCGCGGGCCGAGCCGCTGGCCCGGCTGCTCGCCGCTGCCGCCAGGCCCTCCGCGGTGGACCCCGTACGGGAGGAGGCGGCGCTCACCGCCTTCCGGACGGTGCATGACGAGGATGCGCTCGTGGCGGGAAGCCGGATCCCTGGCCTGGCCCGGCTGCGGGGCCGGCGGCCGGGCGGGGCGCGCCGGGCGGTCCGCCCCGCCAAGGCGCTGGCCGGGGCGTTGGTGGCCACCGCGGCGCTGGGAGGCGTGGCGGTGGCGGCCGGTGCGCTCCCGACGCCGTTCGGCGGCGGGAGCACCTGGCCGGTGCTGACGCACAGCGCGGCCGGAAGCGGGCAACACGCGTCCGCCGTGCCGGGCGGCACATACTCGGCCACGCCGGACCAGGACCGTCCGGCGGGCGGCACCTCGCGCGGGGTGCCGAGCCCCACGCCGGCGGCCACGGTCGGTGCCGTGGCCGCCGGGAAGCTGTGCCGGGCGTACTCCGCCGCCAAGACGCGGGGCGAGGAAATGGACGACGCGTCGTACCAGCAGCTCAAGCGGGCAGCGGGCGGCCGGCAGGCGATGTACGGCTACTGCGCGGGGCTGCTGGGCTGGGACCGGGCGGGCAGTTGGACGCAGCCGGGCACGGACTCGGGAACGGACACCGGTACGGGCGCAGGCAAGTCCCAGAGCCCGACGAACGGCAGTGAGCAACAGAGCTGGGACGCCGGCGGCGGCTCCTCGGGCGGCGGCGGATCGGACACCTCGGCGGGTGGCGACGGCAGCAACGCCGGCAGCGGCAAGGGCGATGCCGGCGGCATCGGCCACGGGACCGGCAATGGCATGAGCGGCGTCGGCAGCGACGGCGCCGGGCGGGGCCGCTGAAGGGCGCTGTCGGTTTTCGGCCGATCCGCAACGACCGGGCTTCGCCGCCAGGCATATCAGTGACAGTTTCCGGGCGCCTGACGCTTTAGAAGATAGGCCGACTGGTCATCGGCTCAGCGGGCCCAGGTTCTCCCCGTACCGCACGGGCCCGCGCCCCAGGACGCGGCCGGGCGCAGATCCCCCGGACCGGCCGCGTCCGCCGGCCGCGCGTATTCGGCCCGAACATGCCCAGAGTCCCCGCGCGGGTTGTCGCTGCTGTGGTGCACACTCCCAATGAGGCAAACGCTGGGGAGGGCGCATCGTGTTCACCGGACTGCACGAAATTGACTGGGCCTCGATGACCCACGCCTACGGACCCGCCACCGAGGTGCCGTATCTGCTGCGCGGACTGGCCTCCGACGACCCGCGCGAGCGGGAGGCCGCAGCCGATGGCATGTACGGAGCCGTGCACCATCAGGGAGATGTCTACGACTCCACGCTCGCCTGCATCCCGTTCCTGTTCGAGCTGGTGACCGACGGCGCCGTCCAGGACCGGGGCGTGATCGTGGGACTGCTGGCGAGCATCGGCGGCATGGACATCGGGGGTGACGACTTCGAGGGGGACAAGACCGACCTGCCCGACGCCGAGGAGGCCGAGTGGCGCGCCAACTACGCCATGGCGCACGCCGCCGTACGAGCCGGGGCCGATATCTTCCTGGCGTTGCTCACCGACCCCGACCCGGACGTACGCCGTGAAGTGCCCCCGGTCCTGACCGCCTGGCCCGACCACGCCGCCCGCACCTTCGCCGTGCTCCGCGAACGGCTCCCCGCCGAGCCGGACTTCGAGGCCCGGATGGCCGTCGTGGAGGCCGTCAGCACCCTCGCCCTGCGCATCCCCGAGCTCTCCGGCACCGTCGGCGGCTGGCTCGCCGGGCTTGCCGCGGCCCACCAGGACCCGGCGCTGCGGCTGGCCGCGCTCGCCCAGGTCGCCCGCTGCGCCCCCGGTGCGCTGCCCGCCGACATCGCGGCGGCGGTGTGTGCGCTGCTGGCGGCGATGCAGCCCGGCCCGGATCCCGCCACGGAGCCGGAGGCGTCACCGGCCGCCCCGTCCGGGCTCATCGGCGAGCCCGGCCAACTGGGCAATCTACGCGAGTCGCCCGCCCACGCCGGCAGCGGCGCCGGTGTGCTCTGGGCCGGCGATCTGCTGCGCACCCTCCAGAGCGCGCTGGGCGACCGGACCGGCGACCGCGCGGCCATCCTCGCCGACCAGCTGCGCTCCGCCCACCGGGACCGGCGGATCGACGCGGTGTGGATGACCGGGGGGCTGCTGCGCGGTTGGCGCGGCCAGTACGAGGAGCTGGTGGAGCTCGTCGGACAGCAGCTTTCCGACCCCGAGCCCCGGCTGACGGCCGCCGCCGCATCGGTGCTGGAAGACCTCGACACGCTCGCCGGCCCCGCCGCCGACGCGCTGGCGCGATGTCTGGACGACGCCCCGTGCTCCAGCGAACCGGGGCCCAGGGCCTTACCGCCGTGGGTCAGACAGTGGCCCGACGGGCGGCCCACCCTGGGCCCGGCGCCGAAGAGCCTCGCCCGGCTCGGCGACCGGCGCGTCCTGCCGGCACTGGCC
Source organism: Actinacidiphila oryziradicis (assembly GCF_005047355.1). Classification (GTDB taxonomy): domain Bacteria; phylum Actinomycetota; class Actinomycetes; order Streptomycetales; family Streptomycetaceae; genus Actinacidiphila; species Actinacidiphila oryziradicis. The sequence goes on along the minus strand of NZ_SUMC01000053.1, from coordinate 17,652 downwards.
TGGGCGCTGGAGCAGCCCGAGCCGCCCCGGGACATCGCCCATGCCATAGGCGCCCTTGGCGAGCCCGGCACCTCGCTCGTCCCGCTGCTGCGCCGCCGGCTTCGGGAGGCGCCGCTGGACGAGCGGCTGTACGACCGGTGCGATCCGCTGCTGTCCGCCGTAGCCGCGCTCGCCGGATATGCCGACGCCGCCGCTCCCGCGGTGCCGGAAGTGCTGCGCATCCTGCGCAACGCCCCCGCCGGGCACCGGGAGTGGACCCTGCTGACCGCCGCCCGAGCCCTCGGCCGGATCGGCCCGGCCGCCCTGGAGGCGGTGCCCGACCTGACCGTGCTGCTGGAGGACCCGTCGCACTGCACCGCCATCGCCGCCGCCTCGGCCCTTTGGCGGATCGAGCCCGGCACCGGGGCCGATGCCGTCCTGCCGGTGTTGCAGCGTCATATCGCCGGGCCGGTCCGCAGCGCCCGCGCGGCCGTCCAGGCCATAGCCGAGCTCGGGCCCGCCGCCGTGTCCGCCAGGCCGAGACTGCGCGGGCTGCTCACGGTCTCCGATCCCTGGCTGCGGCTGGACGCCGCCGTGGCGCTGTGGCGGGTGACCGGCGACTGCACGGCGGCGGTGCCCGTCCTGCGCGCCTCCTGGCGGGAGAACGCCCACAGCCGCAGGGACGTCGCCCGTTGCGCGGCGCAGATGGGCCCGGCCGCGGCCGGGCTAGGGCCGCTGCTGGCCCGTGAACTCGCGGCGGCGCGGCGGCACAACCACGCCGAGGGCGGCTATGGCGGCCATGACATCGCCGCCGACCTGCGGCTGCTGGAATATTGCCGGGACGCGCTGTCCCGGCTGGGCGGACCGGGAGTGTGACACTTTCGGCCCCCTTGGCGCTGTAGAGAGTGGACCGACTGGTCATCGGTCCTCCGGGCCCTGGTCTCCCCGTACCGGGTGCCCAACAGGTCGTGGGCGGGGTGCATTTTTCCCCCGCCCCGCCCACGCCCTATCCGGGTCCTGCCGCCCGGCCTCGTCCGGTGTCACCAGTGGATGACGACCTTGTCGCCGGTCCGCACCTGGTCGAAGAGCGCGGAGATCTTGCCGAGGTCGCGTACGTTGACGCAGCCGTGCGAGGCTCCCGCGTAGCCGCGGGCTGCGAAGTCCGAGGAGTAGTGCACGGCCTGGCCGCCGCTGAAGAACATCGCGTACGGCATGGCCGTGTGATAGATCGTCGACACATGGTGGCGGCTCTTGAAGTTCACGCGGAAGGTGCCCTCCCTCGTCGGCGTGTACTGGGCCCCGAAACGCACATCCATCGCCGAGCGCACCTTGCCGTCGACGACCCAGGACAGGGTCCGGCTGGTCTTGCTGACGCAGAGCACACGGCCGGTGAGGCAGCGCGCGTCGAGTTCGGCGGCCGGGTTGGCCGTCGGCGGGTACATGGCGGTGTGGGACGGCGGCTGCGTCAGCGCGCGCAGCCTGGCCCAGGTGGTGGTGGTGACCTGTCCGGTGCCGGCCAGGCCGTGCCCGCTCTGGAAGGTGCGGACGGCGGCGGCGGTGACGGTGCCGTAGTAGCCGGTCGGGTTGCGGCCGAAGAGGCCGAGCTGCCGGAGCCGGGCCTGTAGCTCGCGCACCCGGTCACCGCTGGATCCGCTCGCGATCACCGGACGGGCCGCCGGCCTGACCGTGGGTTCGGCCGCCGGCCGGCGGCCGCTGGTGGCCGACGGGGAGGAGGCGGCGGCGCCGCTCGCCGGTATGGATTTGCCGGGCCTGCCGGCCTGGCCGTTCTGCGCCCCCTGAGCTTTGCAGCCGGCCAGCGAGCCCGCGGCCAGGGCGGCGACGGCCGCTGCGACCGCTACCCGCATCCGCCTGTCATGCATATGCGTCACGAATGCCCCCCGTATGTCCTGGTACGCCCTTGGATACGATTCCCGCCCGGGAGGCATCGCGAACATCGCGGCGCCGCTGTGGCGGCCGGGTGTTCCCGGGCAGCACGGCGCAACCCCTGTCTTTACCCCTGTTCTCCGCCCGGTGACGCGCGAACGCGGTGGCTCTGGCTGCACACTGTGAGGAAGGTCCCAGAGTGCGGACCTCCACGGCTCGCACGCCCGCCGCTACAGTCCGTTGCGGGGGCGGGAGATTACCCGTCGGTAGCAAGGTCGTTGCAAGCCTGAGCTGGAGGCGTGAACCCATGGCGCGCGAGTCAGAGTCCGGACTGCCCATCGAGCCGGTCTACGGCCCGGACGCCCTCGCCGGCTGGGATGCCGGTGAGAAGCTCGGTGACCCGGGCGTGTACCCCTTCACCCGCGGCGTGTACCCGTCGATGTATACCGGCCGTCCCTGGACCATGCGGCAGTACGCCGGCTTCGGCACCGCCACCGAGTCCAACGCCCGCTACAAGCAGTTGATCGCCAACGGGACGATGGGCCTGTCCGTCGCCTTCGACCTGCCCACCCAGATGGGCCACGACTCCGACGCGCCCATCTCCAGCGGCGAGGTCGGCAAGGTCGGCGTCGCCATCGACTCGATCGAGGACATGAGGGTGCTCTTCGGCGGCATCCCGCTGGACAAAGTCTCCACCTCGATGACCATCAACGCCCCCGCCGCGCTCCTCCTGCTGATGTACCAGCTGGTCGGCGAGGAACAGGGCGTCGCGGCCGGTCAGCTCACCGGCACCATCCAGAACGATGTGCTCAAGGAGTACATCGCCCGCGGCACCTACATCTTCCCGCCCAAGCCGAGCCTCCGGCTGATCGCCGACATCTTCAAGTACTGCAAGGCCGAGATCCCCAAGTGGAACACGATCTCGATCTCCGGCTACCACATGGCCGAGGCCGGTGCCTCGCCCGCCCAGGAGATCGCCTTCACCCTCGCCGACGGCATCGAGTACGTCCGCACCGCCGTCGCCGCCGGCATGGATATCGACGACTTCGCGCCCCGGCTCTCCTTCTTCTTCGTCTCCCGGACCACGATCCTCGAAGAGGTCGCCAAGTTCCGGGCCGCCCGCAGGATCTGGGCCCGTGTCATGCGTGAGGAGTTCGGCGCCAAGAACCCCAAGTCGCAGATGCTGCGCTTCCACACCCAGACCGCGGGCGTCCAGCTCACCGCGCAGCAGCCCGAGGTCAACCTTGTCCGCGTGGCGGTGCAGGGCCTGGCCGCGGTCCTCGGCGGCACCCAGTCGCTGCACACCAACTCCTTCGACGAGGCCATCGCTCTCCCCACGGACAAGTCGGCCCGGCTCGCCCTGCGCACCCAGCAGGTCCTGGCGTACGAGACCGACGTCACCGCCACCGTCGACCCCTTCGCGGGCTCCTACGTCGTGGAGAAGCTCACCGACGACGTCGAAGCGGCGGCCCTGGAGCTCATGCGGAAGGTCGAGGACCTCGGCGGCGCCGTCAACGCCATCGAGCACGGCTTCCAGAAGTCCGAGATCGAGCAGAGTGCCTACCGCATCCAGCAGCAGACCGACGCCGGCGAGCGCGTCGTCGTCGGCGTCAACCGCTACAAGCTCGACGAGGAGGAGCCGTACGAGCCGCTCCGCGTCGACCCCGCCATCGAGGCCCAGCAGGCGGAGCGGCTGGCGAAGCTCCGTGTCGGCCGCGACCAGCAGGCGGTCGACACGGCCCTGGCCGCGCTGCAGGAGGCCGCCCAGGGCACAGCCAATGTGCTCTACCCCATGAAGGACGCGCTCCGCGCCCGCGCCACCGTCGGCGAGGTCTGCAACGCGCTCCGCGAGGTGTGGGGCACCTACGTCCCCACGGACGCGTTCTGACGCTGCTCCGGGTGGATTGGCTCTCCATCACGCCCTGGGGGCGTGGGGGCCAGGGGGTAAGAAGCGGGTCAGCCGTGGAAGCGGGCGAAGTAGGCCCGGATATCGGCCGGGTCGGCGGTCGCCACGCCGACATATCCGTCGCGTCCTGAACGTTGGTGTTCAGTCCCTGCCCGCCTCGGGGAGTGGACTTGTGCCGCATCGCTGGCGAGGAAGACCAAGCCGTCCCGAAAACGGTCGGCCAGCGCGGCCCGCGGCCGGAAGTCCGAGGCCCACCGCACTTCGAGGACATCGTCGGCCGATAGGTGGGTGCGGCGTGCCACGCCCGCGGCATAGGTCGAGAGGCAGAACGACGGGGGCACCGTCCAGCTCGATCGCTTCCAGATCCGCAGCATGGGCTCGGACGCCGTGTCCGCACTCCCCGGCTCCGCCGTGCGTGTACCGGGTGCGCGGGCCGCGGACACCAGCGAGGTGTAGCCGACCGGTCATGCCAGGAGAATCACGCGGATCACGCGGGCCGGGTGCCGCGAGGGCTCGCGAGTTCGGCGTCCATCTGTGCCACTGGGCGAGGCTTTCGTGTGGCCCGTGTCCGGCACAGGGTGCACACAGATTTCTTGTCGCATTCGCCTGGGTGTCGATGGCGGTTCGGCTGGACTACCTACTAAGGGGTCTTATGACAGTCACACGTACGAACTCCGATACGGCCACCGACACCAATACGAACACCGGCACGGACGACACGCAGCGGCTGCCGCAGTCGTTCTACGACGTTCCTGGTTGGTTCTTCAATACGGATGTAGTGCTCTTCGACTGGTTCCTCGCCCGTCAGGAGCGCGAGAAGCAGGACGGCGATCTGCTGGAGATGGGCGCGTACATGGGGAAGAGCGCCATCTTCATGAGCGGGCACCTGCGCTCGGGCGAGACGTTCACGGTCTGTGATTTGTTCGACTCGGAGGCACCGGACGGGCGAAATGACGCCGAGGTGCGGGGCTCGTACTCGACCCTGACGCGCCGGTCGTTCGAGGCCAATTATCTTTCCTTCCGGCAGCAGTTGCCGCGCGTCATCCAGGCCCCGACCTCTGTCGTGCCGGGGATGGTCGAGGACGACAGCTGCCGGTTTGTACACGTCGACGCGTCCCACTTGTACGAGCATGTGCGCGGGGACATCGCCGCCGCACGGGGCGCACTGCGGGGGGACGGGGTGGTGGTGCTGGACGACTTCCGTTCGGAGCACACGCCCGGGGTCGCCTGTGCCACCTGGGAGGCGGTGGTGGGGGAGGGGCTGCGGCCGATCTGTGTCAGCCCGAACAAGTTCTACGGGACCTGGGGGGATCCGGCGCCCATGCAACAGGAGTTGCTGGCCGAGCTCCGGGAACGGGGAGACTTCTGGACCTCCCCGCAGGATGTGGCCGGGCATTCCCTGGTGATAGTCAACGGGCCCAAGGCCAAGCCGCCGCGGCTGCCGGCCTCGCGGCACGCGCCGCAGGAGACGGAAGGGACGAAGGAGGCCGCGACCGTGCAGGCCGCCGCACCGAGGCAGGCGCCGGAGCCGGCCAGGACGCTGCAGCGGCCCCGCCGTTCGGCACTGCGTCGGCTGGCGGTCGATCTGCTGCCGCCCATCGTCACCCGGGCCGTGGTGCGTGGGCTGCGAGTGCTGCGGCGCGCCAGGAGCAAGGCCTGAGGCGGGCAGCCGGGCAGGTGAGCGGGCAGCCGGGCGTCAGTTCCCGGCGACGTTCTTGACCGCGACGGCGATCGGGGTGTCGCCGGAGATCAGTTCGAGGGTGAGCCCGGCGGTGGAGGGGGTGTCCAGCAGCTCGGGCATCGTCCCAGCTCAAAGCCGGCCAGCAGCGCCCGGGCGGCAGCGCGGGCCAGCGGCTGGTTCCCCTTCGGTATCAGGACGTAGTGGGCGTCGAGCCGGTCCGTGATCAGGCGGGCGGTCTTCTTTGTGGTGTGCAGGGCGTCCAGGGCGAACACCCAGCCGGGCAGCTTGAGTTGGGTGAGCAGGGTGTGGGCTGCCTCGCCCTCGCCGCGCTTCTGGCAACTCGCCCCGTCCAGCAGAATAAACCCGGGCGAAGCAGATCAAGTAGGAACTACGCCGGGGCCGTGTGAACTGCTGGGGTTTTGCGGGCGTCATAGCCATAGCGGAGCGATTGGCCAGGGCCGCCCTGAGGGCAGTTGACAGGGCCCCGGCCGCCCTGGTGTTCCCCCGCCGGCGCCCGCATGTGGTCGGCGACGTCTCCCACCCTGTACGGGTCTTGTGGGTTTGTCGTCCCGTCGCCGGCAGTACTTCTCGGGATCATCGGCGGGAGCCGACAGTCATCGGCTCCCGCGCCTTGTCATCGTGCCGGCCCAGCGATTGAGGGCATGAAGCAGTCGGTCGGACGGGGATTTACGAAGTCAACAGCCGCTTGAGCCGAGGTGCCAACGGCCGCTCCACCCACCGGTACATCAGCCAGGCGAGCACCAGCATCCCGGTCACCGCCAGCGGCAGCACCACCCATGGCCGTAGCCCCAGTCCGTGCCGCAGCCCATGGATCGCGACCCATCCCAGGTGTTCGTGCACCAGGTAGAACGGGTATGTGAGCGCCCCCGCCGTGGTCAGCCACCGCCAGCCGATCCCGGCGATCCGGGGTACCAGCGTCACCACGGCGACCGCCACGAAGCCCAGGGTCACCACCGCGATGACCGCCAGAGCTGAGCGGTGGTGGAACACGTGCACATGGGCCGGTGCCACCAGCGCCTTCACCGCGTAGCGCTGGCCGAGCAACCATCCCGCAGCCACCACGCCCCACGCCAGTGCGTCGTGCCCGTACCGGTGGACCAGGTACAGCCCGATCCCGCCGATGAAGAACGGCGCGTACTCCGGCACCAGCACCAGCTTCAGAAAGGGTTCCCCCGAGGCGTCCGCGAGTACCGCCCCGGCCATCCACAGCGCGCAGAACATCAACACCCGCTGCCGGGTCGCCCCCGGCCACACCACTGCCAGGGCGAAGAGCAGATAGAAACGCAGCTCCGCCCAGAGCGTCCAGCAGACCCCGAGGACGCGCTCCGCGCCGACCGGCTGCTGGAGCATGGTGAGATTGGTGAGCAGGTCGCTGGGCGACACCGTCCGGTACGCCACCCACGGCAGCGCGAAGACCGCGGTGACCAGCAGAATCGCCGCCCAGTACGCGGGGTACAGCCGCGTCACCCGCGACACTGTGAAGGCCTTGAGGGTGCGGCCCCAGCCACTCATGCAGATCACGAATCCGCTGATCACGAAGAAGATCTGCACGCCCAGACAGCCGTACGAGGCGGCGCCCGTGAGGGCGGCGGGGAACAGCTGCTTCGGCGACTGCCCCCACGCGCCGGCGACAACCCCGTTCCGTCCCGTGTAGTGGTAGAGGCACACCATCAGCGCCGCCACCAGCCGCAGCCCGTCGAGCGCACGCAGCCGCTGGGGGCGCCGGCCGCCGGGCTCCCCGCCGGCCGCCGGACCGCTGCCCCGGGTCTGGGCCGGCACAGCGGTCCTCGCCGGGGGCGCGCTCGTGTCCGTATTGACCCCGGCAGAGCCGGGGGCCGTGCGTATGTCCCCGGATATGCCGTCTGGTCCGGCGTCGGCATTCCTCATCCCAGTGCCGCCTTCTTCAGAGCCCGCGCGCTGCGGGCGACCCGACGGACCGTCGGGTTGCGGGGCAGGAAGGCGAGCTGGGCCGGTACCGCGCCGGGCAGGGCCAGGGAGGTGAGGCGGCGGCGCTTGAAGTACTTCCAGGTGCTGGTGGTCAGGCTCTTCGTCAGGTAGGCGACCGCCTCGTCCCGCAGGTACGGGTAGGCCTGCGGCTGCATGCAGTAGCCGACCGAGCGCAGCAGCGGGGTCAGGTCCTGCTCGACCCACTCGCGGGTGGGCGGCTTCCAGCCGGTGACCGCGCCGCTCTGGCCGATCTCCGGCAGTACACGGTCGGCGATGGTGACCGGGACACGGTTGCTGTTCTGGTACGGGGCGAGCCGCTCGAGGAGCAGTTCGGTGCCGGTGCGGGCGACCGGGATGCCGTAGAAGGCAGACGCGGTGAGTAGAGCGGTGGAGAAGCAACCGACCACCAGCGCGGGGCGGATCCGTGCGTAGAGCACCTCGGCGAGGACCGGCGAGTCCAGGACGGTGAGCTCCGCGCCCAGCTTCACGGCCTCCTGCTCCAGCAGCCGTGACCAGTGCGCGGGTGCGGTCGGGTGCGGCTTGAAGATGACGAGCCGGTGCCCGAGGGCCACCGCGCCGCGCAGCATCCGTACATGCAGTGCTTCCTCCTCCTCGGCGGTGAGGATCCCGAGCGCGGAGAGATACTGGCCGAGCAGCAGGGCGGCACCCTGGGGAAGTCCGGTGACGGTGTCGGTGGGGTCGTCGTGCTCCGCCAGCTCGCCCAGCACCTTGGTGAAGGCCTCTGACGGCACGAGCTCGCCCCGTACCCCGTACTCCGACAGCAGGAGCGGCTGCAGCCCCGTGACCAGGTCGAGGTGGAGCAGCCGGCTGATCCGGGTGGTGATCAGCGGCTCCAGCTTGTCCCGGGTCGGGCCGTACGACATGAGCCCGTCCGCGTACACCTGAACCGGCGCGGCCGGGAAGAGCTGCACCAGCGACAGCGCCGGCGCGACCTGGATGGACTCGACGACAAGCTCCAGGTCGTCGTCCCCGAGGCCCCACAGCAGCCGCAGATGCCGCTCCCACATCGGGATGTCCTCGTTGCGCGGTGACCACCCGCCGGGGTGCAGCGGCGCGATGGCCTCGTTCCAGGACAGGACCCGGTCGAACCGGCCGCGCAGCGCCTCGAAGCCGGGCATGGTGTCCAGCGTCGGCGTGGTCTCCGGCACGCCCGCGTTGTTGCTGACCAGCAGCAGCCGCCGGTCGGCCGCGGTGAAGAGCCCGGCGTCCAGTGCGGCGGCGAGGGTGGCCGCGCCGTACAGGGTGGACGCCATGAAGATCTGCGTGCGTGCCATTACGCGGTCACCGTCCCGTTGCCGGAGACCAGACGCCTTCGGAGCCGGCGGAGCCGCACGCTGCGTTCCAGGTCCATCGAGTCCAGGGCCTCCGTCAGTATGTCCTGCGGCATCTTCTTCAGCGCGCCGGCGCTCATGGTCTTCAGCTGCCGCGCGACGGCGGGCTCGAAGCGTTCGATGGAGTTGAGATGGTGCGCGATGACCGCGCAGTAGGTTCGTACGGCCTTCGGCATGAAAAGGGCCGCGTCCGGGTCGGTGGCGGTCTCCGCGAGCACCTGGTCGAAGGACTTGATGAAGTCCAGCTGCCGTACGTCGCCGATCTGGGTGAGTGAGGTGGCGATCCCGCGCCGGTAGAAGACGCCGAGCAGGCCGACGACGCCAAAGCTCTTCGCCTCGCGGTGCAGCCGCCAGATCCAGGGGCGGTCCTCGGCGGTGCGCAGCCCGTGGGGGAAGTGCAGCAGCCCGCTGTCGACGAGGCGCCGGTGGTAGATGCCGGCCCAGGCGTACGGGTAGTCCACCGAGGTGGACCGGTTGGCGGGCAGGATCGCCTCGCGCGGATTGAGGACGACACCGCGGCGTCCGTGCGGGACACGGGCGATGCTGCGGTCCCGGCCGTTGCTCACCACATGGTCGGTGCGCACGAAGTCGGTGCCGAGCCCCTCGATGGCGCCGAGCAGCTCGGCGAGGTAGCCGGGGGCCAGCCAGTCGTCACCGTCGAGGAAGGTGAGGTACTCACCATCCGCTGCGTCGATGCCGGTGTTGCGGGCTGTTGCCAGGCCGCCGTTCTGTTCATGGGTGACGATGCGGGCACCCGGGAGGGTGGGAACGGCGCGCTCGAGGATGCTGGGTGTTTCATCGGTCGCACAGTCGTCGACGAGGATGAATTCAAAATCCGGGCGGGCGTTCGCACGAAGACTTCTCAACATGTCCGGCGCGAACGCCTGCACGTTGTAGAACGGCACGATGACGGAGAGCTTAACCACGCACTGGATCGTATGAGCAGACAAGGCATTCCGGTTGACGCGGTAGGTACATCTGAGTGAACGGAACATGTTGAGCCCATGAACCAGCCGTTCATCAAGATTGTCTGATGATTCGGTGATGCAGTGTTTACCCACCGTTTCCTTTATGTTGCCCGCCCGCTCGCAATGGATTTCTAACGTCCAGGACGTGCCAGTAAGTACCACCGGCCCCACCCGGGTCACAGTTCTAGCCGATTCGGACACCCGTTGGAAATGGGGTGCTCTGACGGCTCTTCGTATTGCCCCCGAGGCCCGCCTCGACGCCCGGCTGCTCCGGGGCCGCGCCACCCCGACCACCCGCCAGATCGAGGAGGTCGGCATACCGGCCGCCTCAATGCGGGAGGTCACGGTTCCTGAATTCCTGGCCGAGATGAAGGGCCCCGCCGAGAACCACCGCGAGAGCGCTGACCTGGTCATCCTCTCCTGCGTCGGCGGCACCGTCCAGGCCATGCTGCACGGCCTGGGACGCGCGTGGCAGGGCACCGCCCACCGCCCGGTGGTACTCACCGGCTACGTGGGGGTCGTGTACGAGAAGCTCGCCGACGGTCTGCTGCTCCGGCACGGCGCGGACATCGTCCTGGCCAACAGCGCACACGACGCGGAGCGCTTCCGCGCGGTCTACGCGGGTGTCGGCGCCGACACCGCCGCGATCACCGAGACCGCGCTGCCCTTCCTGGACGACGGCAGGAGCTACGAGGCCGATCCCGGCCGCCCGTTCACGGTCGTCTTCGCCGTACAGCCCTCCGTACCGGACAACCGCAAGGACCGCACCTATCTGCTGCGCCGCGCCATCGACCACGCCCGGTTCCACCCGGACCGCGAGGTCCTGGTCAAGCTCCGCAGCAAGCCCGGCGAGCACACCACGCACATCGAGGAACAGCCCTACCAGAAGCTGGCCGCCAAGCTCGACCCGCCCGCCAATCTGCGGCTGGTCTACGGGAACATGGGCGAGGTCCTGGACCGCACCGACCTTCTGGTGACCGTCTCCTCCACCGCCGCCCTGGAGTCGATGCACCGCTCCATACCCACAGCGGTCCTCACCGACCTCGGCATCCGCGAAACCCTGGGCAACCACCACTTCCTCGGCTCCGGCGCCCTCGCGTCCTGGGACCAGATCGACGCCGGCCAGGTCCCCCGCGCCGACCCCGCGTGGCTGCGCGCCCACGGCGTCGCCGCCGAGAACCCCTTCGGGGCCGTACGGGACAGGGTCTCGGCCCTCACCGGCCGCGCCGCCGACGGCGGACTGCCGCCGCTGGCCCCGTACTACACACCCGTCACCGCCTCCGGCTACCTCCCCGGGGTCCTGGCCCGGCACGGCCTCGACCCCAAGGGCGAGCCGATCGGCGGCACCCCGGACGCCGCCGCAGAGCCGAGCCGCATGCGCCGCGCCACCCGCGACCTCGCCCGCAACGCCGCCCGAACCGCCTACCGCCAGGGCGTACAGCGCGTCGCGCCCGTGATCCGCCGCTGGGGCCAGCTGTGACCGGCGCCGACACTGTTGAATCGACAGGAGCACCCGAACTCGTGAGCGAGACCGTTCTGGCCGTCATCCCCGCCCGCGGGGGCTCCAAGGGCGTGCCCGGAAAGAACCTGGCACCGGTCGGGGGTATCCCGCTGGTCGCCCGCGCCGTCCGCGAATGCGTGGCGGCGGGGCACGTCACCCACGTCGTCGTATCGACCGACGACCCCTCGATCGCCGAGGTCGCCCGCTCCGCCGGCGCCGAGGTCGTACTGCGCCCCGCCGACATCGCGGGCGACACCGCGACCAGCGAAGCTGCCGTCCTGCACGCGATGGACGCCCACGAGGCCGCACACGGCGGCGCGCCCGTGGACATCGTCCTGCTTGTGCAGTGCACCAGCCCCTTCATCACCAGCGAGGAGATCGACGGGGTCGCCGAGGCCGTCATATCCGGCGGCGCGGACACCGCCCACACCGTCGCGCCCTTCCACGGCTTCGTATGGCGGGAGGACACGGACGCGGCGCCTGACGCACCAGGCCCACTTGCCGCGCGCAGCGCGTCCGGCGCCTTCGGTGTCAACCACGACAAGGCCGGCCGCCCGCGCCGCCAGGACCGCCCCCAGGAGTTCATGGAGACCGGCACCGCCTACGCCATGCGCGCCGACGGCTTCCGCGACCGGCGGCACCGCTTCTTCGGCCGCACCGTGCTGGTGAAGACCGACCCCGCGCGCGTCCTGGAAATCGACGAGCCCGGTGACATGATCCGCGCCCGCGCCCTCGCCCCGATCTACGACGCCGACCGGGCCGGCGCCCTCCCGACCCTCGACGACATCGACGCGGTCGTACTCGATTTCGACGGCACCCAGACCGACGACACGGTGCTGGTCGACTCCGAAGGCAAGGAAACCGTCGCGGTCCACCGCGGCGACGGGCTCGGCATCGCCGCCCTGCGCAGCGCCGGCCTGCCCGTCCTCATCCTCTCCACGGAGACCAACCCGGTCGTCGCCGCACGGGCCCGCAAACTGCGCGTCCCCGTACTCCACGGCATCGACCGAAAAGACCTCGCGCTCAAGCAATGGTGCGAGGAACAGGGCATCACGCCCGAGCGGGTCCTCTACGTCGGCAACGACGTCAACGACCTGCCCTGCTTCGAGCTCGTCGGCTGGCCCACAGCCGTCGCCAACGCGCACGACGTAGTGCGGGCCTCGGCCCGCTCCATCACCGCAACGCCCGGCGGGCACGGAGCGATCCGCGAGATCGCCTCGTGGATTCTCGGCCCCGCACTTTCCCGAAGGGACCTCTCCCAGTGACCAACAACAACGCCCGCATCCGCCCGATCGGCGACCGCCTCGTCGGCACCGGACAGCCTGTCTACGTCACCGGCGAGATCGGCATCAACCACAACGGCAGCCTCGAGGATGCCTTCGCCCTCATCGACGCCGCCGTCGAGGCAGGCTGCGACGCGGTCAAGTTCCAGAAGCGCACGCCGGAGATCTGCACCCCGCGCGACCAGTGGGACATAGAGCGCGACACCCCCTGGGGCCGGATGACCTACATCGACTACCGCCACCGGGTGGAGTTCGGCGAGGACGGCTACCGCGCCATCGACGAGTACTGCACCAAGAAGGGCATCGACTGGTTCGCCTCCCCGTGGGACGTCCCGTCCGTCGCCTTCCTGGAGAAGTTCGACAACATCAAGGTCCACAAGGTCGCCTCGGCCTCACTGACCGACGACGAGCTGCTGCGCGCCCTGCGTGACACCGGCAAGACCGTCATCCTCTCCACCGGCATGTCCACCCCGAAGCAGATCCGGCACGCGGTGGAGGTGCTCGGCAGCGAGAACATCATCCTCTGCCACGCCACGTCCACGTACCCCGCGAAGCACGAAGAGCTCAACCTCCGCATGGTCAACACCCTGCAGAACGAGTTCCCGAACGTGCCCGTCGGCTACTCCGGCCACGAGATCGGCCTCCAGACCACGCTGGCCGCCGTCGCCCTCGGCGCCGTCTTCGTCGAGCGCCACATCACCCTCGACCGCGCCAACTGGGGCTCCGACCAGGCCGCCTCCGTCGAGCCCCAGGGCCTGGACCGCCTGGTGCGCGACATCCGCATCATCGAGCAGGCCCTCGGTGACGGCGTCAAGAAGGTCTACGACGGCGAACTGGGCCCCATGAAGAAGCTCCGCCGCGTCCCCGGCGTCATCGCCGAGGCAGAGGCCGCCGCCGCAGACCGCGAGACCGTGACGGCCTGACGCATGAGCGATACCACTCTGGCACTTGTCGAGAGCCCTGTTCAGCTGCTCAACGTGCTGGAGTGGGCGCACATCCATCCCCCTGCCGTGCCCTCACCGCGCCCCGGAACCCCGGAACCCGGACGCGGTGAGGCCGGCGGGACGGCAGCGCGGACGCTCGTCATCGTCGTACTGGCCCCGAAGGACGTCATGAGCCGCGGCCAGCTGCGGCGGATGACCGAACTCGCCATGGACGAGGGCCACACAGTCCGCTGGTGCGAGCCCCGGGCCTCGCGCTCCGCGCTCCCCAGGATCGCCGCGAAGCTCACCCCCGAGCTGCGCCGCGCCCGGCGGATCGTCCTCGGTGACCCCTTCTCGCGCCTGGTGCAGGTGCTGCTGCCGCTCTCGCGGGCCCGGGAGATCACCGTCGTCGACGACGGCACAGCGACCATGGAGTTCACCGAACTCCTCACCCGCGGCGACCGCCTGGTCCGCTGGCACCGCTCCGGGCACCGCTCGGCCGCCGACGCCGCCTTCGGCGTCTTCGCCTCCGCCGCCCGCCGCGGCCTCACCCCGGGGCACGGTCGCGAGATCGAGCTCTTCAGCTCGATGCCGGCCACCCCGCCCCCCGGCATGGCCCTGCGCGCCAACCGCTTCACCTGGACCCGGGCCCGTTTCGGCCCGCCCAGCGTCTCCGCCGGCACCGACATCGTCGGCACCTCCCTCGTCGAGACCGGCGTGGTGGACCCCGACAGCTATCTGACCGCCGTCACTGCTCTCACCCACGCTCACGGCGCCCTCCGCTACTTCGCGCACCGCCGCGAAAGCCCCGACAAGCTCCGCCTCCTCTCCGCCGCCACCGGCCTGGAGATCGTCCGCCCCGACCTGCCTTTGGAGCTCGTCGCCCGTCGTGGCCCCACCGGCCATACGATCGTCAGCTTCCCCTCCACCGTCGTCCACACCCTGCCCCTCGCCCTCGAAGGCACCGGCATCAAGATCACGGTCTGCGACATCGACCCCGCCTGGCTCACCGCCAACGCCTCCCCCCGCGCCCAGGGTTTCCTCTCCGGCATAACCGGTACTGCCCGTGATCGGCACGGGGTCGCCTCGGTGACGGGCTGAGCCGCGGCGCGTTCCCGCGGGGGCGTACGATCGACCCACACCTGCATGACCCGGTCCCGGCCCACCCCGCCAGGGCCCCAGGACGTGGCAGACGTCGCCTGCGGCGCTTTCCTCTCCGCCCGAGACCCGTTCTCTACGCCCTGGCGGGCGTGGGAGGGACCCCCAGTCCTCAAACGCCGGACGGGCGCGGCCACCGGCGCGCACCGGAAGGACCGGGGTCCGGGGCAGCGCTCCGGTTTCGGGAAGGTGGGGGCACCTCCCAGCGGTAGCTGGGGGAGGGTCAGAGGGAAGCGCCGCAGGCGTGCGGCGACCGAGTGAAGCCGCCTCGCGGGGCGGGATGGGGTGAGCCAGTATGGAATTGCTGAGGCCAAACCCCGTTTGATACCCATGGCGGGAGTTTCCTACGCCGACGGTGGGGCAGGAATTTACACGATCCCCGAATCAGGAGCACAGATGAGGTCTACGCTTACGGAGGTGACCGACTCACCATCCGATCCCTTCGATCCTTCCGACCCCGCCGAGGCTCCTGGCCTGCTGCCCGAGCGGCTACGCGCCGAGCTCGTGGCGCTCCGCCGGGACCTGCATATGCACCCGGAGCCGGGCCGCCAGGAATTCCGTACCACCGCTGCCGTCAAGGCCCGTTTGGAGCAGGCGGGGCTGTGCCCGCATGTGCTGCCGGGCGGCACCGGGATCATCTGTGACATCGGAGCCACCGACCCCTCCCGCCCACGTTTGGCGCTGCGGGCGGATCTGGACGCGCTGCCGATCCAGGACATGAAGCGTGTCGACTACCGCTCGACGGTCCCCGGGATGGCGCACGCGTGCGGCCATGACGTGCATACGACCACCGTGCTGGGCGCCGGCCTCGTACTGGCGGAGCTGGAGCAGCAGGGGCAGCTGCCGTGCCCCGTACGGCTGATCTTCCAGCCGGCGGAAGAGGTGATGCCCGGCGGTGCGCTGGACGCGATCAAGGCGGGCGCGCTGGACGGGGTGGGACGGATTCTGGCGGTGCACTGCGACCCGAAGGTCGAGGTGGGCCGGATCGGGCTGCGGCAGGGGCCGATCACTTCCGCGGCCGACCGGCTGGAGCTGTCGCTGGACGGGGCGGGGGGTCACACGGCGCGCCCGCATCTGACGACGGACCTGGTGATGGCCGTCGCGAAGATGGCCACGGAGCTGCCGGCGGTGCTGGCGCGCAGGACGGACCCGAGGTCGGGGCTGTCGATCGTATGGGGCCGGATCCAGTCGGGATCGGCGGCGAATGTGATCCCGCAGCACGCGGAGCTGGAGGGCACGGTCCGCTGCCTGGAGCTCTCCGCCTGGCATGACGCCCCGGATCTGGTGCATGAGGTGATCGACCAGGTCGCCGGGATGTACCGGGCGAAGTGGGAGCTGACGTATCACCGCGGGGTGCCGCCGGTGGTCAATGAGTCGGTCTCGACGGAACTGCTGCGGGACGCGATGACCGCCCGCTACGGTGCGCACACGGTGGAGGACACCGAGCAGAGCCTCGGCGGCGAGGACTTCTCCTGGTATCTGGAGAAGGTTCCGGGCGCCTTGGCCCGGCTCGGGGTGCGGCCGGTCGGCGACACGGCCAGCCGGGACCTCCACCAGGGTGACTTCGATGTCGACGAAGGGGCCATCAAGGTCGGGGTGGAGCTCTTCACCTCGGCCGCGTTGCTGGCCTGACGGATGGGCGCGGGTGCAGCGATCGGGTGCTCTCGCGGCAGGTGACCGGGCGGTCTGCGCCCGGTCACCTGCCGGGTTACCTGGTCGAAATGCGTCGATCCGATAACAGGTGGTCACCTCCTCTTCACCTGACATCTACGCGCGTTAAGCTCCGGGCTTAAGCCAGCGCCGGACGGGGCGCTTCAACTGAAGGGGTACCCTCTTGCGCCGGGTAACCAAGATCGTCGCCGCGGGCATCGCTTCCGCGGCTCTCTCGCTGTCTGTCAGCGCGTGTGGCAGCAGCTCGACGAGCGACACCAAGGGTGACAAAGGTGTCGGTCTCGCGTACGACGTCGGCGGCCGTGGTGACCACTCATTCAACGACTCTGCCGCGGCGGGTCTGGTCAAGGCGGAGAAGGACCTCGGGGTCAAGGCCAAGGAACTCACGGCCAACAACAACGAGACCGAGTCCGACCGCGAGCAGCGGCTCACCCAGCTCGCGGAGGCGGGTTACAACCCGGTCATCGGCGTTGGCTTCAACTACGGCAACGCGGTCACCGCGATCGCGAAGAAGTACCCGAAGACGTCCTTCGGCATAGTCGACTCGGTCGTCACGGCCAAGAACGTCGACAGCATCGTCTTCACCGAGGAGCAGGGCTCCTACCTGGCCGGTGTCGCGGCGGCGCTGAAGACCAAGACCAACAAGGTCGGCTTCATCGGCGGTGTGAACATCCCCCTGATCCAGAAGTTCCAGGCGGGCTTCCAGCAGGGTGTGACCGACACCAACCCCAAGGTGAAGGTGACCTCGCAGTACCTGTACGCGAGCAGTGACAAGGGCTTCAACGACCCCGCGTCGGCCAAGGGCAAGGCCCAGGGCATGCTCGACAGCGGCATCGACGTGATCTACACCGCGGCCGGCTCCTCCGGCAACGGCTCGATCGAGGCCATCAGTGCCAAGAAGGGCGCCTGGGCGATCGGCGTCGACTCCGACCAGTACGCGGACCCGGGTCTGGCCAAGTACAAGGCCTCGATCCTGACCTCGGTGCTCAAGCACGTCAACGTCGGCGTCTACGACCTGATCAAGAGCGTCAAGGACAAGAAGCCGCTGACCGGCACCCAGGTGTACTCGCTCAAGAAGGACGGCGTGGGCCTCTCCACCTCGGGCGGCTTCATCGACGACATCAAGTCGCAGATCGACGCCGCGACCACGAAGATCGCGAATGGCACCATCACGGTGAAGAGCACTCTCTGACACCGGAGACATAACGGCACAGGTCGCGGGGCTCGGCGGGGAAGGCTTCGGCTTAGAGGCCGCGCGAATAGGTGGGGCGGGTTAAGGAGCGGGTCGAGGGCCGAGTCTGGCAAGGCGGAGGTGGGGGCACCTCCCAGCGGTAGCTGGGGGAGGAGGCGACGCGGAGCGTCGTCGACCGACGACAAC
>NZ_SUMC01000052.1 GCF_005047355.1 Actinacidiphila oryziradicis | reverse complement strand
GCCAAACCCTTCACCTGGACCGCGACCGCCGACGAGATCCTCGCCAAGGTCCGACTCGTCCAGACCAACATCAAGAAACTCGTCGACAACAACGCGAAGTGACACAAACAGGATCACGAGACACTAGCCATGAGACCTCCACGTCATGAAGAACACCGGCTCGTAACGATATCTCCAACGCACCTGGGCTGGAACAAAGTTGGGCCGCCGACTCGCGGCTGTGTGGCCAACAGTGCCCGGCATCCCCAGGCCATGCGCCAGCATCCAGGGGTCCGGGCCCGGCGACGATGATTCGGGGCATGAGTGATACGTGGGGGCCGTGATCGCGGCCCGGATCGGCACACGCACCCGGCGTACGCGCCTCTCCGGTCGGCCTCTGTAGGTTTTTCTCGATATGACCATCTATTTCATGCTTTGCTACGTATCTTGATTAGTTAGTTGCTCTCCAGGAAGGAGAAAGATCATGGGACTCTTCGACAGCGTGGTGCCTGCAAGGCGTGGCGACCGCGGCGGCGGATGGGGATGCCGGCCCACACGGCCCACACGGCCCACACGGCCCACACGGCCGACACGGCCCTCACGGCCCGGACGGCCCTGGGGCGGCGGCGGACGCGACGGCTGGTGAGCCGTAAGGACGTGGCGGATGCCAGGCCAGGCCGCACCCGCATCACTCGTCTTCCAAAGTGGGGCTGCCCCTGTCGGCAGTACGCGCAACAGCGCCCTCCGACGGGCCGTGTTGGGGCCGCGGGAGGGCGCTCTGCGCTGACCAACGATGACAACGACTGACGGCTCAGGCGCAGGTCATAGGCAGGGCCGTTGGTCGGGCCGCAGCTCAGGCAACTGCCTGATCAGTAGACCGGCAAGTCAGGCCGCAAGCAGGCAGCGATCCGGCGCAGCGTCGCCTGCGGGCCGTGGCGGGCGATGTGGCGGGCGAACGGGAACGGCACGTCGTCGTCGGACTCGCCGATGATGGCTTCGCTCACCTCGGACTGCACGGTGCCCAATGCGTCACCGTCGCCGAACGGCCCGGTCACTACGCAATGCCCGTCTTTCGCGAACGTGGCATCACGGGCCGCCTCGGCGTCTCGCTGCGCCGCATCCAAGACGGTGGCGAGATAGGCAAGCGGGTCCGTCACTATGGGCCATACGTGGGCCAGCAAGGCCTCACCGACAGCTGAGGGAGGCTCCCTCGCAGGTCAGAGCGCCGCACTCTCTGGAAGCGCGGCGCTCTTGAAAGCCGTTCCGCCGCATCACAGGGGTGGCGGACCCGGTCAGCCGCGGATCGCCGCAACCAGCGCGACGATCACATCTGCCACAGCGCCCATAGCAAGCAGTTCTGCACCAACCGACCAGGTGAAACGCCGCTCAAGTCTCGCGGAGCCGGGGGATGGTCCACGGCTCCCAGCGGCCTGGACGTGAGCCCGCATGGCATCGAAGCAGACAGCGGAGAAGTCGTAGAACGCGTCCCACAGGGACTTTTCGAACCACAGGAAATCGACCTTTTCCCCTGCGTGGGTCTCCAGGACGAGACCACCGCGCCATGCGCCATGATGCAATCGCTTCACAGAGGCGCAGGGCACAACAATGTGCCGCCACACACCGAAGCGCACGATCTCTCCGGGTTGCAGCACCACTCTGATGGATCGCGTCCCGCCAGATGGTGTAGCCGATCAAGTACTCGGAATGCGCAGGTCATCGCCGCATTGACGCGGTTCAGGGCCGCCAATGGCGCTGACGGCAGGTCAGCCGCGCGCGACGCGAGAGCCGTGGCCCATGGGATGGCCGACACGTGGCTTACCGGAACGCGTCGAGCAAGGTCGCTTACACCACGAGGCGGGACACGACCCTCTGATGAGCGAGCACCGCCAGATCAGAGACGCACCTGCGAGTGTCCCCGCACCAAGCAGGGCGCTGTGCCAGCGCACAGGATCAACCGACGAGCCCAACGCGATGCCGAGGGCCGCACCGGCAGCGAGACATGCCAACACCCGCAGTAGACCGACACGTAGCCAGCGTGCGAGCTTGATCTGTCCCCGGCGATTCGGCCGGTAGTGCCGTATTCGCTGCACCAGTGGAGTGCCGGGCCCGTACCAGGCACCCAGGCCCGACTCCCACAGCCCACCCGTCATGCCCGCGACGATACCGCCAAAGGAAACGACGCCTAAGGCCGGCTGCGCACGAGGGGCACGCGCCTCAGTCTCATCCGCAGTCTCGTCCGCCGATGTTCAGGACCGTTCAGGGGGACACACCAGATCGACCCGACCAGGATTCTGAACTGTGCTGAACCGCCCTGAACCACGACGTGCAGAGTTGGAAAGCGTGTTGGGGACTGCCCTCACCGGCCGTCCCAGCTCCGCACTCACGTCATCCAGGGCCACGCCGCCCGTGCCCGATGCGTGCCCGATCGAGCGGTAAACCGCGGTCAAACACGGTGCTCAACGAACCACATCAGGGTCCCGAGCAGCGAGCGTTTCCGCAGATCAGCCCACTTATGGCGGGTCTAGTGCTCTGTGATTCCCAAGCTCAGGGCCCGTTGGGCACGGGTATGGAGAGGCTTCAGTACATGATGACTCTCCAGCGCTCGACCCACAGCAGCCACTCACCACACGTACCGCCCGTGCCGCGCACCTGGACGCGGTCACCTTCCACCTGCCAGACGGTGCCGTAGAGCGTGGTGTCGGGGAGGTCCACCCTGACGACGTCATAGATCTCCAGGTCGTCCCCGACCGGTCGAGACCACGCATTCGCACAGTGGTCGCAGACGTAGCCGACCGCATCGCGTCCCCCAACAGACATCGGCTTGCCCAGACGCACCGCCTCGACGAAGCACCGAGGGCACGGGTCGGCAGTGTGCGCGCCTACTGATCGGGACATCTTCCGATCCTGCTGTACAGCAGCGGAGTACAGCAACTACGCCGACCACAGGTGACCGTCACCAACCTCAGACGACCGGCTGACCAGCCCAGCAGACCTTGGCGACCGTCCCGCCCGTAGTTCGCATCGTGGTGGTATCGCTCCGCGTGGGCAGCGCGGCTGTCGAGCCCGACCGTGACCGGCGCGGAACGTCACGTGCCCCGGCCCCGCAGCAGACCGGCGTGAGTAGGGGTTCACCGTGGTGGCGTGCGGGGCCGAGGGTCCAGCTGCCGGTAGGGGGACCTCCGAACCTGGGCAGCTGGGGACTGGGGGACGGAGCTCAGGCCGCTGAGGCGTCCGGGAGCTCGGTGGTGCCGGCGGCGGACGCCATCTCGGCGGTGAGGCCGGTAGCCAAGGCTTCGGCGAGGAGTTGGATCGCTTCGGGGCGGACGGGACCCAGGCAGACGAGGCCGTCGCCGAAGACGCTTACGTCGGCTTTGAGGCCGAGGAAGTCGGGTTCGAAGCCGAGGACGCGGAGTTGGGCGGCGAGGGTGTCGGCGGCGCGTTTGGCGGTGGCCCAGCCGCGTACGTAGGGCACGGCGGGGGCGAGGCCTTCGGCACGCTGGGCGGTTACGCGGCGGGGGTCCATGGGGCGGGCACTCCTCTGGGGTGGGTCAATCCGTTGCCGGGCCGCAGGTGCTCTCGGTGGCCCCGCGGTCGTGCTGGCTCTGCAACGAGAGGCGAAGCAGTTCCGCCATCCGTTCGGCCGTCTCGGGCGAGACGCGGCCGAGTTCGATGAGGCCTTGGCCGAAAGCGTTGAGTTCGGCGCGGAGGTAGGGGAAATCGCGGGCCATGCCGGCGGCGGTGAGGACATCGCGGAGGGCGGTGGTGGCGTTGCGGGCGGCGTACCACTCGTCGGTGTCGATGGGCGACCAGCGGGCGCCGTCCGCGTCAGTGTTCATGACTGGCGGCCTTGGGGAGTGGGTCCACGGCTGCGGCCGAGCAGTCCTCGTCGTACTTGTCGACCCTCTCGATGAGGGCGGCGGCTGCGACGAGCATCACGGCCAGGCCGGCGGCGCGGAGGTGGTGGCCCGTCAGGGGCCGGGCGGGGGCGCGGAGCCACTGGTAGCGGTCGCTGGACAGGGGCATGGGGCCTGGGGCGACGACGACTGAGCCCTCGTCCAGGTAGGTGTGATGGGGCGGGTCGGCCGTCTCGGCGTCGAGGTAGTTGGTGAAGCGCCGCCGGAGCTCGGGTTCGAGGAAAAAGCTGATCTTCTTGGCGGCCTGGTCGACGGCGACCGGGCCGAGCGGCATGTCGTGCCGGAGGAGTTGGTCGAAGGTCTCCATACCGAGGCGCTGGCCGACCACCACGACGTCGAAGAGGCGGCCGGTCGGCAGCGCGTACGGGTGTCGGGGATCCGACGCCCACTGAGACCGGCACTTGTCTGGGTTGTCGGCGGCGCTGGAGAGCCACTCGATGCCTCGCCGCGTCATCGTCTGCACGTCATCTCACCCCGGTAGGTCGTTTCCGGCGGCCGATCGTCGCCGGGTGACCAGACTCGCCCGCAGGGCCCTGAGCTGGGCAGATGACGAGAGGTGATGGGGGATGACGAGTCCAGTCCAACCGCGTCATCCCCCGTCACCGGACAGGACCGGTCTACGATCCTCAACTACCGCCGACAAGGCGGCCCTTGCGGCCGTACATTCGTAAGAAAGGGAGAGGTCAACGTGGAGCAGCCCGGCGCAGCCCTTCTCCGCGAAGCCCGCAAGACCCGGGGGTGGAGCCAGCCTCGATTGGTCAACGTGCTGCGCGGTATCGCCGCCCGCCACGGACACCAGTTGCCGGCGGACCCGAGCGTGAAGCGCCGGATCGCGAGCTGGGAGAACGGGCACAGCGATCCGGACGACTTCTATGGGCCGCTGTTGTGTGAGGCGTTCGGGCTCAGCGCGGCAGAGCTCGGGCTGAGCCACTTCAGGGGGCAGGACGCCGCGCTGCTGGACGCCGGTTATCCGGCGAGTCCGGAGGCTGCTATTACTGCAGTTGACCGTCTGTGGCGGGCTGACCTCAACGGGTACGAGCCGTTGATCACGGCCGAGCCGTCCGAGCCCGCGTGGAATGAGGCGTCGCTGCGTTGGCTTGTCGCTCCGGAGCCGTCGTTTCCGGATACTGCGAATGCCAGGGGTCCGCGTGTCGGCTTGGCCGACGTGGCAACGGTGAAGTCCACCAGCGACATGTTCGCCCAGCTCGACGACCGGTTCGGCGGGGACCACGCCCGGCACTCAGTGATCCAGTACCTCAGCCGTGATGTGGCTCCGCTGCTCAGCGGGCAATACACGGAGGCTGTTGGGCGCGTGCTGTTCTCGACCGTCGCGGAATCGACGCTGCTTGCCGGGTGGATGTCGTACGACTCCTGCCATCACGGGCTGGCTCAGAGGTACTTCCTCCAGGCTCTTCGCCTCGCCCAGGACGCCAACGACCGCCGCCTTGCCGGAAGCATCCTCTCCGCGATGAGCCACCAGGCAACCTTCCTCGGCCACTACACCGAG
Source organism: Actinacidiphila oryziradicis (assembly GCF_005047355.1). GTDB lineage: Bacteria > Actinomycetota > Actinomycetes > Streptomycetales > Streptomycetaceae > Actinacidiphila > Actinacidiphila oryziradicis. The sequence continues at coordinate 52,709 of NZ_SUMC01000052.1, read as the reverse complement.
GCCGCGACCCTCGCCCGCGCCGCGCTCATGGGCATCTCCGATGTGGCCACCCCGACGCTGCGGGCTCAGTTCCACGCTATGGAGGCGCGCGCCCTGGCGCGTACAGGCGACATCCGCGCGTGCGAACGCGCCCTGGCGGAGGCTGCCAAGGCGTTGGACAGCCGCAACAGCGACGACGAGCCGGAGTGGATTTCCTACTTCGATGAAGCCGAGCTGGCGGCCGAGGCCGCGCACTGCTTCCGAGACGTGAACCTCGCCCGCCAGGCCGTCGCGCACGCGGAGAACGCCATGAGCGGCAGCCACGTCCGCAGTGACTTCTTCGCGACCATGGTCCTCGCCGACGCGCACCTTCGGGCCGATGGACCTACGGAGGCGTGCCGCGTCGCGCTGGACGCGCTGGACCTTGGCGAACAGCTCAAGTCCGCACGCTGCGTGGCGTACCTCGCCGAGTTCCGCCAGCATCTTGCGCATTTCCGTGACGCCGATCCCGTACGAGACTTCTGCGAACAAGCTGCGGAACACCGGCTCTGGATCGCAACCGCTGAGAACACGGCTGTGTGAAGGCCGCCGAGGAGGCTCATGGCTTGCCTCGATCCGCAACGGGGAAGGGCGCCGTTCGTAAGGGTGCCGTCTACCCCTGAACGTCTCTACACGACAATGTTGGACCAGCGCAGGGGGGACGAATGGCGTTCTGGGATCAGCTACCAGCCTTGATTGGTGTCGTAGTCGGAGCCGTCGGCTCGTACGCAGCGGCAAGCGTCACAGAGCGGACCCGCTGGCGACGTGCCAGGGCTGAAGCGTGGGAGGAGAAGAGGTTCCTTACCTACGCTGGCTACGCGAATACCCTTAAAGCCCAGATACGCATCGCACAACGCCTCGGCGCCACACGGGGTTTCGCCAACGTTGCAGATCCTCTGGAACTGGGCGAAGGCATGGGGCTGCTTGCCGAGGCCGAGTCTCGCCGTGCGGCCGAGTGGGAATCTGTTCTGCTCATCGGGGATGCTGAGACGGTTGCAGCGGCGCGGGCGTGGCATGAGGCCGTCTGGAATGTCGAACTGTACGCGCGGGGTCTGAGGAACGACCCTGCCGGATGGGAGCGCGCAGAACGGCGGATGGGCCAGGCGCGTGACACTTTCTACATGTGCGCACGCCGTGATCTCGGAATCCCAGGGCCGCTTCCAACGTCGGGGAACTGGCCGCGCGCCTGGCAGCAGGACAGCCTCAGCTAGATCGAGCCCCCGGGCGTCCAGGCCCGGGACGTCGGTGCGGCAAGCTCGGCAAGCTCGGCCAGGTGGTGCAGCGAGTTGGTGAGATGCTCAGGGCCGAACGGCGGGAACTGGATGCCGCGATCCCGGATGAACTGCGGCACCGCCGACCAGTCGTAGGTGAGCGTGACCTCAGTCTCGGACGGACCGAGCGGCGCAAGGTCGTAATGCCAGATCCAGCCGCCGAACTCCAGGTGACCGTCGCCCTTCTCCTGCCCCGTCAGCCAGCCAATGGCGCGCGGCGGGTCGAGCACCTGGACCTTGTTGACCACCTGGTAGTCACCGTTTGGATGGTTGGCGTGGTACATGTCCATCCGGAAAATCTGCCCCACCTCGGTCAGCGGCGCCCGGTCGACAGATTCCTGAACCCAGCCGGTGCCATCGATCGCAGAATGGGTCGTCGGGTCCGCCAGCACCGCGAACACCCTCGCGGCGGGCACGGCGACAGTCAGGGTGGCGCTCACGTTCTCCTGGTCCACGGTGTGCACGCTCCTTGTCATCTCATCTCTGGCCTCCCGCAGGCGCGGAAGGGGGACGTTCCCAACATGCAGACGACGCGGCGAGGCGGAACTCATCGGTCGTGTGGGCGGAACCCGCACCCGTGCCACCAATGGCGGGCTTGTAAGGGTCAAGTTTCGAGGGCCTGGGAGGCAGCTTCTTCCGCGGCTCAGGCTACGCCGACGACTGCAGTACCGGCCGGAGTTACTCGCCGGACTTCTCGCGAAGACCGGACTCGACCCACAGCCGCCGTAACACCCGCAGAGAGAACTCTCTAGACGCCTGCAAAGGCGAAGCTCAGAACGGGCGCCAGTCCTTGCGGCCGCCGCCAGCCTTGATGGCCTTGACGCGCCGGGTGAACTCCTCGGCGGCCTTGGGGTTGGTGAGGGACTGCTGGCCCATCCACAGCGTCATCATCAGCTCGCGCAGGTCGGCGAGGACGGGGTAGCCGGGCCAGTTCATGATGTCGAAGCCATAGTGGTGGACGAACCCCTCGTACTGGGTGCGGGAGTGCCAGCCGTAGCGGTCGTAGTAGATCGCGGTGAGGATGAGATCCCATTCGCGGTGAGCCAGCGAGAAGCCGTCGAGGTCAATGAGGATGGCTTGGCCCGTATGGTCCCGCAGGACGTTGCCGACGTTGGCGTCGCCGTGGATCGCGCCGAAGGGCAGGACGAAGTCCAGCTTGTCGTAGTCCTTGTGGAGACGGCCGGCACGCTCGTCCAGGAACGTCCAGTCGTCCGCCGGGATCGTGCCGTTCAGCTCGGCGAGGGAGGCGCGCAGCTTCGGGAACGGTTCGAAGTACGGGAGCCCGAGGGAGTGTGGCTCCTCAAGCCAGTGCAGGCGCCGCAGCAGGTCCGCCAGCTCATTCAGGCTCGCGTACTCCTCGCTCTCCTGGGCGCTCTCCCAGAACGTGACGACCCTGCCCCCGACTGTGAGCGGCTGCTCGACACCGGGCAGGACGCGCGTGGCAGGGAAGTCCTGTTCCGCCAGCCAGCGGGCGACGCGAACGGCGCGGTCCATCTCGGCCAGGCCGTCGCGGTCGCGGGCGATGCGGACGATCACCGGGGCCGTGTGCAGCCGGTAGACCGCGTTCGAGCCGAGTCTCAGCAGCTCGGCGCCGGACGGGTCCAGCCCCGCTGTCCGGCAGGCTTCGCGGAGCACCGTCCCTGCGCCCTCCGCAGTGAATGCCGCCGCTTCGGTTGGGGTGTCTCCGTCGCCCGAGATCATGTGCGCGACGCTACCGCCCGGCTCGGCGCGGCCACTAGAGGGGGTCCAGCCCTGCCCTGTTGACCTGCACATACGGGGCCGTTCCCGGGCCGTCTGTGGGCCGTCCGGGGTGGGCCAAGGGTGACCGGCAACGACCAATGATGACCGCTACGGCGGGTCGTTGCCCCACGGCCCAAAGGCGCAAAGCCCCAGCTAGATCCAGGTGTCCAGCCACATTCGGGCGCGCCAGGAGGAGTACGGGATCGTCATGCCCGTGTAGAGCGGGAAGAAGTAGATGAAGTTCCAGACGATGAGCAGGACGAGGGTGCCGGCGCCCACCGCGCCCCACATGCGGCGGCGTTCGGTGGCTTGGCGGGGGCCGAGTATGGCGCCGAGCATCATGGCGAGGGCGAGGCAGAGGAAGGGGAGGAAGACGACGGCGTAGAAGAGGAAGATCGTGCGCTGCTGGTACATGAACCAGGGGAGGTAGCCGGCGGCGACTCCGCAGAGGATCGCTCCGGCGCGCCAGTCGCGGCGGAAGATCCAGCGGTAGAGGGCGTAGAGGAGCGCGAAGCAGGCGGACCACCAGAGGAGGGGGGTGCCGATGCCGAGGACTTCGCGGGCGCAGCCGGCGGCGGCGGTGCAGCCGTTCTGGCCGAGTTTGGGGGACTCGTAGAAGTAGGAGACGGGGCGGCCGAGGACGAGCCAGCTCCAGGGGTTGGACTGGTAGGTGTGGGGTGAGACCAGGTTGACGTGGAAGTCGTAGACCTGGGACTCGTAGTGCCAGAGGCTGCGGAGGGCGGCGGGGACCCAGGTCATGTTGATCTGCGGCAGCGGGATGCCGAGGATGTGGTCCGGGGAGAGGCCCTGGCGGTGGGCGGCCCAGTCGCGGTCGTAGCCCTTCTTGGTGAGGAACCAGCCGGTCCAGCTGAGCAGGTAGGTGGCGATGGCGACGGGGACGAGGGCCAGGAAGGACCAGCCCGCGTCCTTGCGCAGCGCGGTGCGGTGGGGGTGCCTGGCGCCGGCGGTGCGGCGGGCGCCGGCGTCCCAGAGGACGGTCATCACCAGGAAGGCCAGCAGGATGTAGAGGCCGTTCCATTTGGTGGCGGTGGCGAGGCCGAGGAAGACGCCGGCGGCGATGCGCCAGGGACGGGCGCCGAGGCCGGCGTGGGTGTCGGGGAGGGCGGCGGCGAGGCGGGCGCGGGCCTTGTCGCGGTCTATGAGGAGGGCGCCGAAGGCGGCGAGCACCCAGAACATGACGACGAGGTCGAGGAGGGCGGTGCGGCTCATGACAAATTGCAGTCCGTCGACCGTCATGAGTCCGCCGGCGAGGCAGCCGAGGGCGGTGGAGCGGAAGAGGCGGCGGCCGATGCGGCAGAGCATGAGGACGGAGAGGGTGCCGAGGACGGCGACCATGAAGCGCCAGCCGAAGGGGTTGAGCCCGAACAGCCATTCACCGATGCCGATCATCCATTTGCCGACCGGCGGGTGCACCACATAGGAGGGGTCGGAGGAGAGCGGGATCGTCTGGTGGGGGGCGAGGATCGCGTTGTTGGCCTTGTCGGTCCAGGTGCCCTCGTAGCCGTACTGGAGAAGCGACCAGGCGTCCTTGGCGTAGTACGTCTCGTCGAATATCACCGCGTTCGGGCTCTTGAGGTTCCAGAAGCGCAGCAGCCCGGCGACGAGGGCCACGAGCAGCGGGCCGCCCCAGCCTGACCAGCGGACCAGCCGGTCCGCTGTGCCCGGTCCCAGGCCGAGGGCGGCCCACAGGCGGGTGCCGGGCTCAGGGAAGGGTGCGATCAGGCGTTCGGCCGTGGTGGCGCGCGGCCGGTCTGCGTAGCCGAAGCGGCGCAGCCGCCGCTGCCACGGGGTCGGCTCCGCCTCGGGGGCGGGGGCGTCATTCCGTTGGGCGTGCGCCTGCGCTTGCGTCGCGGTGTCACTCGTCACCGGGCCATCGTAGAGACACCGGATGAGCAATCGGTAAGGAGCGGCGTGTTTGCCTGCACGTTGCCCGCACCTTGCGGCTTTCGGGCGGGCGGGAGGCGGGGTGGGAGGATGTCTGGGTGAAAGGCGTACTGGTATTGGCAGGAACACCCATCGGCGACATCACGGACGCCCCGGCGCGGCTGGGGACGGAGCTGGTGGCGGCGGATGTGATCGCTGCGGAGGACACGCGGCGGCTGCGGCGGCTGACGCAGGGGCTGGGGGTGCAGCCGGCGGGCAGGGTGGTGTCGTATTTCGAGGGGAACGAGTCGGCGCGGACGCCGGAGCTGGTGGACGCGCTGGTGGGCGGGGCGCGGGTGCTGCTGGTGACGGATGCGGGGATGCCGTCGGTGTCGGATCCGGGGTACCGGCTGGTGGCGGCGGCGGTGGAGCGCGGGATCAGGGTGACGGCGGTGCCGGGGCCGTCGGCGGTGCTGACGGCGCTGGCGTTGTCGGGTCTGCCGGTGGACCGGTTCTGCTTCGAGGGTTTCCTGCCCCGGAAGGCGGGCGAGCGGCGGTCGCGGCTGGCTGAGGTGGCCGGGGAGCGGCGGACGCTGGTGTATTTCGAGGCGCCGCACCGGTTGGACGACACGCTGGCGGCGATGGCGGAGGTCTTCGGGGCGGAGCGGCGGGCGGCGGTGTGCCGGGAGCTGACGAAGACGTACGAGGAAGTGAAGCGCGGCCCGCTGAAGGAGCTGGCGGCGTGGGCGGCGGAGGGCGGCGTACGGGGCGAGATCACGATCGTCGTGGAAGGGGCCCCGGAGCCGGGGCCGGCGGATCTGACGCCTGGGGAGCTGGCTGGTCTGGTCGCGGAGCGGGAGGCGGCGGGGGAGCACCGTAAGGAGGCGATCGCGGCGGTCGCGGCGGCGGTGGGGCTTCCGAAGCGGGAGGTCTTCGACGCGGTGGTGGCCGCGAAACGGGGCGCTGCGGCGCAAGGCTAAACACCGGGGTGAACCACCGGGCTGAACCACCGGGGTGAACCGGCCGGCGTGGGCCTGGGCAGGCTGTGGGTATGGCTAAACACAGAGTGCGGCAAAAGTCCTATCGTAGGAGAAAGGTATCTTCTCAACATACGGCCTAAAAGTGACCCAAGAGTACGGAACCCCCTTTGCGCGACTGCCGCGAAAGGCGTTCGCTGGTACGGGAAGTCCCGCTCCGGACGGGGTGTCCGGAGGGCAACAGGAGCTGCGATGAGCGAGACCGTCGGCACCGAGGGCATAGTCCGCGAGGCGTACGCCTTCGCCTGCATGAACTGCGGGTACGGCTGGGAGCAGTCGTACGACATCGAACACCACGTCGATGTGAAGGGGAAGCCCTTCGTGACCTACACGACCGAGGACGGACACCACGCCCCCTCCCCGCTGACCCGTCCGAGCTGCCTGAACTGTGACGGCCACCGGGTGCGCATCATGCGGTCCGGCCAGGTGTCGGAAGTGGCCTCCACATGGGTGAGCGGAAGCAGCGAACGCGTGGTGCACCGCACGCACGACTGGCATCTGCTGCATCTGCTGCACCGCAAGGGTTCGCGGCCGCAGGGGCCGCAGGGGCCGCACGGGTCGTAGTCGCGGGGGTTCGTAAACTCGGGGCATGCCGTCGAAGAGCACCGAAGCCCCGCCCCTGCCCGAGCCGCTCGCCGTCCCCGTAGCGGACTCGCACACCCATCTGGACATGCAGGAGGGCACCGTCCAGGCGGCCGTGGCCAAGGCCGCCTCGGTCGGTGTGACGACCCTGGTCCAGGTCGGCTGCGACCTGGACGGATCCCGCTGGGCGGCCGATACCGCCGAGCGGTACGAGAACATCTGGGCCACCGTCGCCCTGCACCCGAACGAGGCTCCCCGGATCGTCCACGGCGACCCCGACGGCCGGTCGCGGCAAGGGGCCCGGCAGCCCGGCGGGCAGGCCGCCCTGGACGCGGCGCTCGACGCGATCGACGCCCTCGCCGCACTGCCCCAGGTGCGCGGCGTCGGCGAGACGGGGCTCGACTACTTCCGTACGGGGCCGGAGGGCGTCGAGGCCCAGCAGTACTCCTTCCGCCGGCACCTCGACATGGCCAAACGGCACGACAAGGCCCTGGTCATCCACGACCGCGAGGCCCACGCCGATGTGCTGCGGATACTCGACGAGGAGGGCGCGCCGGACACCGTGGTCTTCCACTGCTACTCCGGCGACGCCGGCATGGCCAAGCTCTGCGCGGACAAGGGCTACTACATGTCCTTCGCCGGCAACGTGACGTACAAGTCGGCGCAGGATCTGCGCGACGCGGTCGGGGTCGCCCCGCTGGAACTGCTGCTGGTCGAGACCGACGCACCGTTCCTCACGCCGGTGCCGTACCGAGGACGGCCCAACGCGCCGTACCTCGTTCCGGTCACCCTGCGCGCGATGGCGGCGGCCAAGGGCGTTACGGAGGACCGGCTCGCGGCGGCGATCGGGGCCAACACGGCCCGGGCGTTCGGATACTGAGTGGCCGCTGGACTTCCGAGCAACTTCCGAGCAACCTCCACCGATGACGCAACGTGTTCATCCGACTTTGGAGCGTGACGAAAACTCCGCTATGGTCCCGGTTCCGAATCGGGTCGTAATCGGCCGTACGGCGTGCCGGACGTACTGGAGTCGTCGTGAATCATTCGCAGCGCAGTCATCGCGGAGTGCGCGGAGGGCAGGCCGCCAGGAAGGCGGAGAGGCCTGACGCCCTGCGTCAGTTGCTCCCCCGCGCGCTGGTCCTGGCGTTCCTGGCCGGCGGAACGTCCGCCTTCCTGGCCAACGACAAGGCCGTCAGGCTGAGCGTCGACGGCGAGCCGCGCAACCTGCACACCTTCGCCAACGACGTCGAGGAACTGCTTCGCCTGCAAGGAGTCCGGACCGGCAGCCACGACATCGTCGCCCCCGGCCGGAACGCCGGACTGCGCAATGGCGACGAGGTCGCCGTCCGCCACGGACGCCCGGTCTCCCTCACCCTCGACGGCCGCCGACGCCGGGTCTGGACCACCGCCCGCACCGTCGACGAGGCGCTGCGCCAGCTCGGCGTGCGCGCCGACGGGGCGTATCTGTCGACCTCGCGCGGCTCGGAGATCGGCCGGAGCGGCCTCGATCTCGACGTACGCACCGAGCGGACCCTCACCTTCCTCATCGACGGCCGGGAGCGCACCGTCACCACCAACGCCGCGACCGTACGCGAAGCCGTCGAGCGGGCCGGGATCGTCCTGCATGGCCAGGACACCACCTCCGTCGACCCCGACAGCTTCCCCCGCGACGGCCAGACGGTGTCGGTACTGCGGATCCGGGGGCGCGAGGAGGTCCACGAGGAGCCGGTCCCGTACGCGATCGTCAGGCACGGGGACGGCAGCCTTTTCCGGGGCACGACAGTCGTCGACGCCCCTGGCCGGCCCGGGCTGCGGCGGGTGACGTACGCGTACCGCACCGTCAACGGCGTCAAGCAGAAGCCGAGAGCGCTCGGCTCCGAGCTGGTGCGCGAGCCCGTCCCCCAGGTGCTGCGGGTCGGTACGAAGCCGCTGCCGGAGTCGGTGGCAGGGGCCGACGGGCTCAACTGGGACGCGCTCGGCCGCTGCGAGGCCGGCGGGCGGCCGGACGCCGTCGACGCCTCCGGGACGTACGGCGGGCTGTACCAGTTCGACGTCGGCACCTGGCATGCCATCGGCGGCAAAGGGCGGCCGCAGGACGCTCCGGCGGAGGAGCAGACGTACCGCGCGAAGAAGCTCTACGTCACCAGGGGGGCGACTCCGTGGCCGGTCTGCGGCCGTAGGCTGTTTCGGTGAGCACCACTGATCGCGACCCTCTCCCCGGCCCGCTCCTCGGCCCCGCCGACATCCGCGAACTCGCCGCCGCGCTCGGGGTACGCCCCACCAAGCAGCGCGGCCAGAACTTCGTCATCGACGCGAACACCGTGCGCCGGATCGTCCGCACCGCGGGGGTCCGCCCGGACGACGTCGTCGTCGAGGTCGGCCCGGGGCTCGGCTCGCTCACCCTCGCCCTGCTGGAGGCCGCCGACCGCGTCACCGCGGTCGAGATCGACGACGTGCTGGCGGCGGCCCTGCCGTCCACCGTCGCCGCCCGCCTGCCGCCCGCCCGCGCGGAGCGGTTCGCGCTGGTGCACTCCGACGCGATGCGGATCGCCGAGCTGCCCGGGCCGCCGCCCACCGCGATGGTCGCCAACCTCCCGTACAACGTCGCGGTCCCCGTGCTGCTGCACATGCTCGCCTCCTTCCCCAGCATCGAGCGCACCCTGGTCATGGTGCAGGCGGAGGTCGCCGACCGGCTCGCCGCCGCTCCAGGCTCGAAGATCTACGGTGTGCCTTCGGTCAAGGCGGCCTGGTACGCCGACGTCAAGCGGGCCGGGGCGATCGGCCGCAACGTCTTCTGGCCCGCACCGAACGTCGACTCCGGCCTGGTCTCGCTGGTGCGGCGGCCCGAGCCGGTGAAGACGACCGCCTCACGCGCCCAGGTCTTCGCCGTCGTCGACGCCGCTTTCGCGCAGCGCCGCAAGACGCTGCGCGCCGCGCTCGCGGGCTGGGCCGGGTCGGCGGCTGCGGCAGAGGCCGCGCTTGTGGCGGCGGGGGTGTCCCCGCAGGCCCGCGGGGAGGCGATCACGGTCGAGGAGTTCGCCGCCATCGCCGAGCACGGGCCCGCCTCCGGCGGGGGTTCCGGCTGACTGCGAGCCGCCCGCCCGGCGGCCGGTTGGGCGGTTCCAGCGCCTGCGGCGCAGGGCATGCCCACCCACCCGCCCATTACCCGGAACGGCGCACGGTCCACGAGGGGCGGGCTCGCCCGAGACAGTCGCGATGCCCGGACGGGCGGCTCGCTCCGACCCGGCCGCCCGGTGAGCGGTACCGCGCCTGCGGCGCCGCTGCGCTGGGCCGAGCGCCCCTGCTGTCTGCGGCTGGGTGGGCATGCCCACCCAGCCGCCCATTACCCGGAACCGCAAGGTCAGCCGCAGCGCCCCGGGGCGCCTGAGCCGGTGGTGGCGCCGGGGTATGCCTCGACGACCCCGCGCCGCAGGCAAGGACCCCGGCAGGCCGGGGGACAATGGACGCGGCCCGCCCGAACGCACCGCCCGCTAGGAGAACCGTGAGCCGCAGCGTCACCGTCCGCGTACCCGCGAAGGTCAACGTCCAGCTCGCGGTCGGCGGCCCGAGGCCGGACGGCTTTCATGACCTGGCCAACGTCTTCCTCGCGGTGGGCCTGTACGACGAGGTCACCGTCACGCCCGCCGACACGCTCCGCGTCACCGCGTCCGGACCGGGCACCGACCAGATCCCGCTGGACGCCACCAACCTGGCGGCCCGCGCCGCCATCGCCCTCGCGGAGCGGCACGGCCTGGCGCCGGATGTCCACATCCACATCATCAAGGACATTCCGGTCGCCGGAGGCATGGCGGGCGGCAGCGCCGACGCCGCAGCGGCGTTGCTGGCGTGCGACACACTGTGGGGAACCGGCGCGTCCCAGCCGGAACTCCTCGCACTGTGCGCGGAGTTGGGCAGCGACGTGCCATTCAGCCTGATCGGCGGCGCGGCCCTCGGCCAGGGCCGGGGGGAGCTGCTCACCCCGGTGCCGGTCGGCGGCACGTTCCACTGGGTCTTCGCCGTGGCGGACGGCGGCCTCTCCACCCCCGCCGTCTACCGCGAGTGCGACCGGCTGCGCGGCGCCGCCGTCATCGCCGCCCCCGAGCCCGCTCCCGTCCTTCTGGACGCCCTGCGCACCGGCGACACCACCGCACTCGCCGCCGCCCTCACCAATGACCTCCAGCCCGCCGCCCTCTCCCTCCGGCCCTCGCTGCGGGAAACCCTCGACGCCGGCACCCACGCCGGGGCGCTCGCCGCGCTCGTCTCCGGCTCCGGCCCCACCTGCGCCTTTCTCGCCAAGGACGCCGCATCCGCCGCCGCCCTCACCACCGCCCTCCTCACCTCCGGTACCTGCCGCACCGCCCGCGCGGCGGCCGCCCCGGCGCAGGGGGCGGTCGTCGTCCCCACGCCCGCTGAGGCCACTTCCTGAGAGCCCGCCCGGCAGGGCGCCCCACGGTGCGACGCCGCCAGAATCAGGGCATTCGTCCCACTCGCGTGCTTGCATGGACGCATGTCCGGCGAGCAGAGCACCCAGCAAGATCCCCGCAGGATCACTGCGCGGCAGATCCTGGGCAAGTGGCCGGTGTGGGTGTTCCCCTCGGTGCTGGTGACTCTGGTCTCCTTCGTTCTCTCACTCGTCTATACCGGGGGGATCGCCGACCCCCAGGGCTCGATGCGTCACCTGCCGATCGCGCTGATCAACCACGACACCGGGCCATGGGGAAAGCAATTCGTCCAGGCCGTCGCCACAGCGCCGGATCCCGGCCGGCGCGTGTCCTGGCGGATCATGAGTCCCGCCGCGGCCAAGGACGCCTTCGACTCGGGCCGGGTTTACGGCGGCATCGATGTCCCCCGGGACTTCTCCTCGTCCCTGCAGGCCATCATCGCCACCCCGGCGCGGGCAGCCGCCGCCACGGGCGTCCGCCACCCCCAGGTGACGCTGCTGACGAATCCGGGCGCGGGGAGTCTGGCCTCTTCCCTGGCCACGGGCGTCGAGCAGCAGGCCCTGCGCGTCTCCTCGCAGAAGGTCGGCGCGGACCTCAAGGCGCAGTTGCGGGCCACGGGCGCGCAACCCACCCCTGCGCAGCTGATGCTGCTCGGCAACCCGATCGCCTCGACCACCGCGCCGGGACACCGCATCGGTGCGCGCACCGGCCTGGGGCTCACGGCCTTCTACTTGACGCTGCTGTTCGTGCTGTCCGGCTTCCTGGGCGCGAACATCGTCAGCAACAGCGTGGACGCTGCTCTGGGCTACGCCCCGAGCGAGCTGGGGCCCAAGAGGCGCATGAGGTCGCCGTTGCTGATCAACCGGACCCAGACACTGGTCATCAAGATGGTGATGTCGGCGGCCCTGTCCATGGTCACCTCCAGCGCCATCGTGCTGGCCACGGCCGTGATCATCAGACTGGACCTGCCGCACCTGCTCCAGCTGTGGGTGTTCGCGGTCTGCGCCAGCGCGGTGGTGGGCATCAGCGCGCAGACCATCCTGGCTGCTTTCGGCGGCTTGGGCCAGGTGATCAGCATGTTCTTCTTCGTCGCGCTGTCCATCCCCTCGGCCGGTGCCACGGTCCCCCTGGAGGCGCTGCCCGGCTTCTACCGGGTGCTGGCCCTGTTCGAGCCCATGCGGCAGATCGGCGGGGGCACGCGCGCGATCATCTACTTCGACGCGCGGGCCGACGCGGGCCTTCAGCGTGCCTGGATCATGCTCGGGGTGGGATTGGCGGTCGCCCTGGTCCTGGGATTCGGCATCACCCGCTTCTACGACAAGCGCGGCTACCATCGCGTCCACCCCAACCACATTCAATCCCCCCGGAGCTGACGTTTGTCCGGCCGGACCGGCACGGCAGGGTTGCCCGTCTGCCGGGGTGCCGGTTCCGCCCCGTCTGCCGGGGGTGCCGGTTCCGCCCCCTCTGCGATGGTTGCCGCTCCGTCCTCAAGCGCCGGACAGGCTGGGTTGTCGTGCGTGCCGGCACGGTTGCGTTCCGTCTGCCAGGGTTGCCGCGCGTCCTCAAACGCCGGACGGGCTGGGTGGTCGTGCGTGCCGCCACGCCATATCCGTGGTCGGGGTCGGGGCCGCTGTGGGGTGATCTCCTCGGAGCTCGCGCGTGCGGGTCCGCAACAGACTCACCCGGGGTGCATGCGCTCGTCCCCTGCGGGGACACCCCGGCGCGTCCCCTCCCGGCCGCATGGGCGCGTTACGGCCGCTCGTGGCGGAGACCGTAAAACCAACGCCCCGCACCCGGTGGTTTGGACCCAAGGAACCACGCACCGTAGTCGCCCTACCGGCCGGAGGGGGCGGTGCAGGGGTGTCCCCGCAGACTTTGTCGCCGTATGCCGGTGGCGATGGCGCATGGTACAGGGGGTGCTGGCAACACTGTCGGGGGGGCACCTCCCGGCCGAAGGTTGGGGGAGAGTCACCCCGGAGGCGACACCGACCCACCCACCGAACAGACGCCCCCGCACAACGGCGCAGGGCACCAAAAGCACCCGGCGCCGCCCCGGCCGGCCCGGCGAGGGCAGGGTTTACGCAGACGTCACGGCCCCCGGAGACGTCACCGTGGGCGACCGGTGCACCATGGTGTGACGGATGCGGGCAGTGCGGGGGGAGTACGACCAGTGGTGGACGTCCACGGCACGGTAGAGGACGGCTTCGAGCCGGTCCGGGACGCGTTCCGGCGCAACTTCGACGAGCGGGTAGAGCTGGGCGCGGCGGTCGCGCTGTACCGTCACGGCCGCAAGGTCGTCGACCTGTGGGGCGGCGCCCGCGACGCCGACGCGCCGTCCGGCCCGGCCTGGGCCGAGGACACCGTGCAGATCGTGCGCTCCGCCACCAAAGGCGTCGCCGCCGCCTGCCTGCTCCTCCTGCACCAGCGCGGCCAGCTGGATCTGGACGCTCCCATCGCCCATTACTGGCCCGAGTTCAAGGCCAACGGCAAGGAACGCGCCACCCTGCGGCACGCTCTCGCCCACCGCGCAGCCGTCCCCGCCCTCGACACCCCCCTCACCCCCGCCGAGGCCGTCGACGGCGTCTCCGGTCCCCACGCGCTCGCCGTCCAGGCCCCCTTCTGGACCCCCGGTGACGGCCACGGCTACCACGCCCATACGTACAGCTGGCTGATCGCGGAGCTTGTGCTGCGCGCCACCGGCCGCACCGTCGGGCGTTACATCGCCGAGGAGATTGCCCGCCCCCTCGGCGGCCTCGACCTCTGGGTCGGCATCCCCGCCGACCAGGCCCACCGCACCGGCCGCATCGCCCCCGTGGAACCCCCGGTCGCCCCTGCCGGTGCGTCCGCCCATGGACCACGCGCCCGCCCCAAGCGTTCCGTCACCGCCGCTTACGCCGACCAAGGGTCACTCACCCGGCGCGCCTTCGCGGCGATCACCCCGCACCCCGACGAGAACTCCCCGGCCTACCGCGCCGCCCAGTTGCCCGCCGCCGCCGGAATCGCCTCGGCCCGCTCACTCGCCCGCTTCTACGCGGCGCTGGTCGGCGACGTGGAGGGCCCCGGGCGGAAGCTTTTCGCCCCTGCCACGCTCACGGCGGCCCGCACCGTCGAATCGGAGGGCCCGGACCGGGTGCTGGTCGTCACGACCCGCTTCGGCCTCGGCTACATGCTCCACAGCCCGTCCTCGCCGTTCCTGGCTCCGGGTTCCTTCGGGCACCCCGGGCGCGGCGGTTCTCTCGGCTTCGCCGATCCCGAGTCGGGCATTGGCTTCGGCTACGTCACCAACGGTATGCAGAAGAACGTCACCGCGGACCCGCGGGCCCAGGCCCTGGTCAGGGCGGTGCGGTCTTGCCTCTGACGCCTGCGGCGCGCTTTCCCCTCCCCGCCCCTTCCGAAACTGGGGCTTTGCCCCAGGCCCCAGACCCCAGGTTTTCAAACGCCGGACGGGCTGGGTGGTTGCCGGGGCTTCGCCTTGGGTTTACCCGGGCCTAGGGCCCCGCAGCAGCCCTGAAGCCCGCCGCAGGCGACCCCCTACGCCGTGGCCGCCGCCGCCGCACGCCCCGCCGTGCGGCCGGAGAAGATGCAGCCGCCGAGGAACGTGCCCTCCAGCGACCGGTATCCATGCACCCCGCCGCCGCCGAACCCGGCCGCCTCCCCCGCCGCGTATACCCCGGCCAGCGGCTCTCCGCCGGCCCGCAGCACCCGCGCGTCCAGATCGGTCTCCAGTCCCCCGAGCGATTTGCGGGTCAGGATGTTCAGCCGTACGGCGATGAGCGGGCCCGCCTTCGGGTCCAGGACGCGGTGCGGGGCGGCGGTGCGGATGAGCTTGTCGCCGATGAAGTTGCGGGCCCCGCGAATGGCGGTGACCTGCAGATCCTTCGTGAAGGTATTCGCGATCTCGCGGTCGCGGGCCTCGATCTCGCGGCGCAGGGCGGTCTCGTCGATGAGGGCGTCCTTGGTGATGGCGTTCATGCCGCGCACAAGCGCGGAGAGGTCCCGTTCGACCACGAAGTCAGCGCCGTGCTCCTTGAAGGCCTCCACCGGGCCGGGCGCGCCCGGCAGCGCGCGCTTGAGGACCTCGCGGACGCTCTTGCCGGTGAGGTCCGGGTTCTGCTCGGAGCCGGAGAGCGCGAACTCCTTCTCGATGATCTTCTGGGTGAGGACGAACCAGGTGTACTCGTACCCGGTCGTCAGGATGTGCTCAAGCGTGCCGAGGGTGTCGAACCCGGGGAAGAGCGGCACCGGCAGCCGCTTTCCGGTGGCGTCCAGCCAGAGCGAGGACGGGCCGGGCAGGATCCGGATGCCGTGCCTGGCCCAGATCGGGTTCCAGTTCTCGATGCCCTCGGTGTAGTGCCACATCCGGTCGCCGTTGATCAGGTTGGCGCCCGCCCGCTCGGCGACCCCGAGCATCAGGCCGTCCACATGCGCCGGAACGCCGGAGAGCAGCTTCTCCGGGGCCTTGCCCAGGCGCTGCGGCCACTGCTTCCGTACGAGGTCGTGGTTGCCGCCGATGCCGCCGGAGGTGATGACTACCGCTTGGGCGGTGAGCTGGAACTCCGAGGCGATCTCCCGCGAACTCGCCTGCCCCCGCTGGGCGTCGCTGGGCACCAGTACCTCGCCCGCCACGCCCTCGACCGTGTCGCCGGTCGCCACCAGGCCGGTCACCCGGTGCCGGAAGCGCAGCTCCACCCGCCCGCGCGCCACGGCCTCGCGGACCCGGCGGACGAACGGGGCTATGACGCCGGGGCCGGTACCCCAGGTGATGTGGAAGCGCGGCACGGAGTTGCCGGGGCCGGTGGCGAGGAAGCCGCCGCGCTCCGCCCAGCCGACAACGGGGAAGAAGCGGATGCCCTGGGCGTGCAGCCAGCCGCGCTTCTCGCCCGTGGCGAAGTCGACGTACGCCTCGGCCCAGCGGCGCGGCCACTTGTCCTCCTCGCGGTCGAAGCCCGCGGTGCCCATCCAGTCCTGGAGGGCGAGGTCATGGCTGTCCTTGATACGCATCCGCCGCTGCTCGGGCGAGTTGACGAGGAACAGACCGCCGAACGACCAGAACGCCTGCCCGCCGAGCGATGCCTCCGGCTCCTGGTCCAGCAGGATCACCTTGCGGCCCGCGTCGGCCAGCTCGGCCGTGGCGACCAGCCCGGCGAGTCCTGCTCCGACGACGATGACGTCTGCGTCCAGCGCCATAGAGGTGCCCTTCTCTTCAGCGGCGAGTGAGGGGCACGCTACGGTACTGACCGGTAGGTAGGCGAGAGTACCGGGAGAACGATGCGACGGTTCGACGGATACGGAGTGCTCATCACCGGCGCCGCGCAGGGCATCGGCGCCGCCACCGCCCGCCGCTTCGCGGCCGAGGGCGCCGCGGTCCTCGTCACCGACCTCGACGGGGACCACGCGGAGCGGACCGCCGCCGAAATTCGCGGCACCGGCGGCAACGCCGAGGGGCTGGCCTGCGACATCGGCGACCGGGCGGCGGTCGAGGCCGCCGTCGCCCACGCCGCCGACCGCTTCGGCTCCCTCGACGTCCTGGTCAACAACGCCTATTCATGCCACGCCGACGCCCCGCTCTTCGAGGACCAGCCCGACGACCTCTGGCACCAGGACATCGACATCACCCTCACCGGCGCCATGCGATGCGCCCGCGCCGCGCTGCCCCATCTGGCCGTCGCTCCCGACCGCCGGGGCGCCATCGTCAACATCGGCTCCGTCAACGGCGAGCACGACTTCGGCTGCCACGCCTACAGCGCCGCGAAGGCCGGCCTCGCGTCTCTCACCCGCACGCTCGCCGTCCATGCCGCCCCCCGTGGCGTCCGCGTCAACCTGATCGCCCCGGGCACGGTCCGTACCGCCGCCTGGGCCGGTCGCGAGGACGACCTCGGCCATATCGCCCCCCTCTACCCCCTCGGCCGCGTCGGCGAGCCCGAGGACATCGCCGCCGCTGTGCTCTTCCTCGCCTCCGCCGACGCCTCGTGGATCACCGGCGTCACGCTCCCTGTCGACGGCGGCATCCTCATCAGCCACTTGGGCTTCCGGCGCTAAAAGTTGCCCGTGCCCGCCACGCCCCGAAGCATGGGAGGAGTGAGCGACGCACGCGAGGCATACCTCCGGTATCCGCACCTCCACGGCGATCTGGTGTCCTTCGTCGCCGAGGACGACGTGTGGGTGGCGCCGCTCGGGCCGGGCCGGGCGTGGCGGCTGACCGCCGACCGGACCAAGGTGGGGCAGCCGCGGTTTTCGCCGGACGGGACGGCGATCGCGTTCACGGGGTGGCGCAGCCTCGATCCGGAGATCTACCTGGCCCCGGTGGAAGGCGGCCCGGCGCGGCGGCTGACGTACTGGGGCAGCCCGGACGCGCGGGTCCGCTCGTGGAGTCCGGACGGGCAGATCCTGGCGGTGTCCTCGCACGGGCAGCCGTTCTCGCACTACGCGCACGCGTACAGCGTCCCGGCGGAGGGCGGCCCGGGCCGGCGGTTGCCGTGGGGGCCGGCCTCCGACATCGCTGTGCGGGACAGTGCCGAGGGGGTGCGCCGTACGTTGCTGCTCACCGGGACGCCGCCGCACGAGCCGCACGCGTGGAAGCGGTACCGGGGCGGGGCGACGGGGCGGCTGTGGCTGCACGGCGATGCCGGCGGCTGGGAGAGACTGCTGCCGGAGCTGAACGGGCATCTGGAGTCGCCGATGTTCGTGGACGAGCGGATCGCGTTCCTGTCCGACCACGAGGGCATCGGGAATCTGTACTCCTGTCTGCCGGACGGCAAGGATCTGCGGCGCCATACCGACCATGCCGATTTCTACGCCCGCAACGCCGCGACGGACGGCGCCCGGGTCGTCTACCAGTGCGCCGGCGAAGTGTGGCTGCACGACCGGCTCGCCGACTTCGCCGCCGGGCCGCGCCGCCTCGACGTCCGCCTGGCCGGCCCGCGTACCGGCCGCCGCCCGTACCAGGTGCCTGCGGCGTCCCATCTCGACTCGCTGGCCTGCGACCTCACGGGGCGGGCCAGCGCGGTCTGCGTACGCGGCAGCCTGTACTGGCTGACGCACCGGGACGGCCCGGCCCGTACGATCGCCGACGAGCCGGGGGCACGGGTGCGGCTGCCGACGATGCTGGGCACGACGGGCCGTATCGCCTTCGTCACGGACGCCGAGGGCGAGGACGCGATCGAGATCGCCGATCTCCCGGGCCGTCCCCTGGGACAGGCCCAGCCCCAGGCACTGGACGCCGACGCCGTTGCGGACGCCGCACCGCAGCCGCGTCCGCCGTGCGGCAGCGGCGGGCGGCGGCTGGCCTGCGGCGAGCTGGGCCGGGTGCATGAGCTGGTCTCGTCGCCGGACGGCGCGACGCTGGCGGTGGCCGCGAACGACGGGCGGCTGTTGCTGGTGAACACCGAGCCGGACGCGGCGGGCACGGTCACCGAGCTGATCATTTCGATCAACGGGCCGGTGCGGGACCTGTCGTTCTCTCCGGACTCGGCGTGGATCGCGTGGTCGCATCCATGGATCGGGCGGTCGTTGCGGCAGATCAAGATCGCGAAGCTGGCGGACGGAACGATCATCGACATAACCAACGGCCGGTTCGAGGACGAGCAGCCGGTCTTCACCGACGACGGCCGCTATCTCGCCTTCCTCTCCTGGCGCGGCTTCGACCCGGTGTACGACGTCCACACCGGCGACCTCTCCTTCCCGCTGGGCTGCCGTCCCTATCTCGTACCGCTCAACTCCGCGACCCCCTCGCCCTTCGCGCTGCCCGTCGAGGGCCGCCCGGCGGCCGGCGGATTCGACGCGGACGGCCTGGGGGAAGGGCCGGTGGTCGTCGAGGCCGAGGGGCTGGCGAGCCGGGTCACCGCGTTCCCCGTACCGGCGTCGAAGTACTCCTCGCTGGAGCCGGTGCGCGGCGGGCTGGTGTGGCTGCGGTGGCCGATCGCGGGGGCGCTGGGCGAGACGTTCGCCAATCCGACCGACCCGTCCTCCCGCCCGTCGCTCGAATACTTCAACCTCGCCAAGGCCAAGGAGACCGAGCTGATCCACCACATGGACTGGTACGCGGTCAGCGGCAACGGCGCCCGTCTGGTCGTCTTCGACGACGGCGATCTGACGGTGGTCCCCGCCACCGAGCCCGGCGACGCCGATTCGACGGTCTACGTCGACATGCGACGCGTCCTCCACGAGGCGGACCCGGCCGCCGAGTGGCGGCAGTCCTACGCCGAGGCCGGCCGCATCATCCGTGACTACTTCTGGGCGCCGGACCTGTGCGGCATCGACTGGGACGCCGTCCTCGACCAGTACCGGCCGCTGGTCGAACGGGTCGCGTCCCCGGACGAGTTCGCGGACCTGCTGCGTGAAGTGCTCGGCGAACTCGGCACCTCGCACGCGTATGTCGCCCCGGCCCGCCGCAATGAGGGCCCACCGCACTACCAGCGGCCGATCGGGCTGCTCGGCACCAACTTCGTCCGCACCCAAGAGGGCACCTGGATCGTGCGGCGGGTCCTGCCCGGCGAGTCCTCCGACTCCAAGGCCCGCTCGCCGCTGGCCGGCACCGGCATCCGCGAGGGCGCGGTCCTCACCCATGTCGACGGCCGCCGGGTGGACCCCGTGACAGGCCCGTACCCGCTGCTCGCCGGTGCCGGCGGCACGACCGTCGAGCTGACCTTCCTCCCTCCGGGGGGCCAGGGCCCGCCGCGCCGGGTGGCGGTGGTGCCGCTGATCGACGAGCGGCCGCTGCGCTACCAGGACTGGGTCGCCAAGCGGCGCTCCGTCGTAAGGGAGTTGAGCCGCCACCGGTGCGGCTATCTGCACATCCCGGACATGGGCGGCTCCGGCTGGGCCCAGTTCAACCGCGACCTGCGGATGGAGGTCACATACGAGGCGCTCATCGTGGATGTACGGGGCAACGCGGGCGGCAACATCAGCGAACTCGTCATCGAGAAGCTCAGCCGCACGATTCTGGGGTGGGACCATACCCGCAACGCCCAGCCCGTCTCCTACGCCAGCGACGCACCGCGCGGGCCGCTCGTCGCCCTCGCGGACGAAGCGACCTCCTCGGACGGGGACATGATCGCCGCGGCCTTCAAACTCCTCGGCCTCGGGCCGGTGGTGGGATCGCGCACCTGGGGCGGCGTTGTCGGCATGACCGGCCGTCACCGGCTCGGCGACGGCTCCGTCATTACGGTGCCGATGAACGCGGCCTGGTTCAATGAGTACGGCTGGGGCGTCGAGAACCACGGCGTCGACCCCGACATCCCATCTCTTCGCACGCCGTTGGACTGGGCGGAAGGCCGCAACACGCAGCTTGCGGTGGCGGTCCGTACGGCACTGAATCTGCTGGAGCAGCACCCCGCGTCGACCCCGCCCGACCTTTCCGACCGGCCGGACCGGCGGCGTCCCGGGCTGCCGCCGCGGCAGTGGTGACGGGCGTGGGTAAGGGGCGTGCTCCCGGGAGCACGCCCCTTACGGTTTACGGTTACGCGTCCTGACTAGCGATTACGCTTTCGTCGCTCGTCCGCGCTGATGTGCCTGCTGTCGCCCTCGACCGGGACCGACACCCCGTCCATGGCACCCGTGTGGTCCATGACGCTCGTGGCGCCCACGGCGCCGCTCGGCTGCTTGTCCGCTGCCTTGCCGCGAACCTGCTGCTTGGGCTTCTTGGACTGGTCTCGCTTGCCCATGGTCACTCCTTCATGGCGATTCGGATGGGCTTGATGCTTTGGTGCTTGTGAGCGATGAGCTCATCGCTCAGGGGCGGGAGGCTCAGGTGTCCCAGCTCTCGCGCTCCGTGTGGGAAGCGTCGTTGAGCTCGTCCGGGACGCTGTCCCGGAGGTCCTCGCGCTGCTTCTCACCGGGCTTGCCGGCCTTGCGGGCCCGCTGCGACTGCTGCGACTGCTGCTCGCGCATCGCTTCCCCGGTCTGCCGGCCGGGCTGCTGGCCGGGCTGCTGGCCCGCCTGCCGGCCGGGCTGCTGCCCGGGCTGCTGGGCCGCCTGCTGGCCGCGCTCCTTGGCCGTTTTACGGGCCTGGTCACGCTCCGGATTGGCCTTACCGCCCATGTCGTCGGACTTGCCCATGATCACTCCTTCGTGATGTTTCGGATGGGCCTCGACCAGACTGACACGAGTACCGAAAGGTCGCATTTCGGGCACAAAGCGCAGGTCAGGGCGTGCCCGGTGTCCCTCCCGCTTCGTCTGCGGTGGTCGCCGATCCGTCCTCAAACGCCGGAGGGGCTCGATTTTGGTGCCCTGC
This sequence comes from Actinacidiphila oryziradicis, assembly GCF_005047355.1. GTDB lineage: Bacteria > Actinomycetota > Actinomycetes > Streptomycetales > Streptomycetaceae > Actinacidiphila > Actinacidiphila oryziradicis. Next base: position 31,504 of record NZ_SUMC01000052.1, on the reverse strand, counting down.
GCCGTTTGCGGGAGCGTCTGCCGGTTCTTGGGTCGGGGTCGCCTCCGGGGTGACTCGCCCCCAGCTACCGCTGGGAGATGCCCCCACGACTGTGTGCCAGGACCCGGGACGTCATGCGCCATCGCCACCGGCACTTGGGCGCCGGAGGCGCCCGGTGCCGTATTGGCCAGCCGGCCTGGCTAAAGGCCGCGTGCCGCAGCGCCGCCTGGGCCGATCAGGCCGGGGCGGGGGCCGGGGGTGGCGGCGAGTTGGGCCTCGAGGCGTCGGATCTCGCGTTGGCCGAGCGCGCCGCCGAGGAGGGACGGCAAGTAGCCGCGCAGGGGCTGCATTCCGCGCACCCACCATTGGGCGTAGACGTGGGCCGATCGTCGCCCGATGCCGGCGACGATCCGGTCCACCGCGGGTTCCAGGGGGTACGTGCGGTTGGCGGGCCAGGGCAGCCGCGACCGGGCCGCCCGCATGACGGGGTCCTCGTCGGCGCCGCGCACCATGTCCGTGTCGGTCCAACTGAGGTAGCCGACGCCGACCTTGACGCCCTTGTGGCCGACTTCCGCCCGCAGGCAGTGGGCGAAGGCCTCGACGCCCGCCTTGCTTGCGCAGTAGGCGGTCATCATCGGCGCGGGGGCGATCGCGGCGAGGGAGGCGATCTGCAGGAGGTAGCCGCGCGATGCGAGGAGGGCGGGCAGGAAGGCGCGGGCGGTGCCGGCGCTGCCGAGCAGGTTGACCTGGATGACACGCTCGAAGTCGGCGGGGTCGGAGTCGAGGAAGGGGCCGCCGGTCCCGACGCCCGCGTTGGTGACGACGACGTCCACGCGGCCGAACCGGGCGACCACTTCGGCGGCGACGCGCGCCATCGCGTCCCGGTCGGTGACGTCCGCCGTCCAGTGGCCGGCGTCGGGGCCGATGGACTCGGCGACGGCCTTCAACTCGTCCGGCTCCAGGCCGATCAGCGCCAGCCGGGCGCCGCGGGCGGCGAGTTTGCGGGCGAGCTGTGCTCCGATGCCACGGGCGGCGCCGGTGACTACAACGACCTTGCCGTTCATGCGGTGCCTCCGGCTGGTACTCGCAGGTGGTCCTGGGCGAGGCGCCGGATGAGGCCGGCGACGGCGTCCGGGTCCTCCAGAGGGGTCATGTGGCCGAGGCCGGGGAGTTCGGTGAGCCCGACGCAGTGGGGCAGCCGGGCGACGATGTCTTGGGCGTGCACCGGCGGGGTCAGCTTGTCGGCGGTGCCGACGAGGACGGCGGTGGGTGCGCGCAGCGCCGTCACGCCCGGGTCGAGGTCGAGCCCGGCGAGCACGCGTCCCCAGGCGGCGCGGGGCCGCCGTCCGCAGGCGTGGACGATGCGGGCGGTGGCGGCGGCCTGCTCAGGGGTGGCGCCGGGCGCCATCACGGCGTATTTGAGGGCGGCCCGGCTCAGCGGGGTGACCGGTCCGAGCGGGAGGGACGAGAGAAGCATCAGCCGCGCGAACGCGTCCCGCACGCGCCGCGAGCGCACCCGGGCCGGCAGCACCATGGCACCCGCGACCAGCCGTGCGCTGCCGGTGCTCGCGAGCAACACCGCGGCCGTACGGGCCTGGATCTCGGGCCGGTCGCTCGCCGCCAGCACCGTCATGCCGCCCAGGGAGTGGCCGGCGAGCACCGCCCGCTCCCCTTCGGCGAGCACCGCGTCCAGGACGGCGGCCAGGTCGTCGGCGAGTGCGGCTGTGCTGTAGCCGCCCCGGGCGGGGACGGCGCTGCGGCCGTGGCCGCGCTGGTCGTAGGCGATGACCCGGAGCCCGTCCCCGAGCTCACGGACGACCGGCGCCCAGAGGTGCGTGGAGCACGTCCAGCCGTGGATGAGGACGACGACCGGCGCCGCCGTCCCGGCCCCGGCGCCGTACTCCTCGACGTGGATGGCGGTGCCGTCCGCCGAGCGGACGGTGAGCTCGCGGCCCGGGGGTACGAGTGCGTACCGGCTCATATGGCGGCCTCCACGGGGGCGAGGGCGGGGGCCGCGGCGGTGAGCAACACGTCGTACTCCTCGATTCTGAGCCGGCGCGTCGCACGCCGGTACTCGGCGGTCGTGCCGGGCCAGGCGGTGGTGTTGCGGCCCTCGGAGTCCAGGTACCAGCTGGTGCAGCCGCCGGTGTTCCATACCGTACGGGCCATGCGGCGCTGCATCTCGGCATTCCAGGCGCGTACGGCGGCGGGTTTGGCGTCGAGCGCGGCGGCGCCGGTCTGTTTGAGGGTGCGCAGGTAGTCGGCGGCGTAGTTGACCGCGGCTTCGGCGATCAGGATCATCGAGCTGTTCCCGAGGCCGCTGTTGGGCCCGATGATGAAGATCAGGTTCGGAAAGCCGTCGACCGTGCAGCCGCGCAGGGCGGCCATGCCGTCCTTCCAGTGCTCGGCGAGGGTGCGCCCGTCGGCGCCGATGACTCGGTCGCCGATGGGCATGTCGGTGACATGGAAGCCGGTGCCGAAGATGATCGCGTCGACCTCGCGCTCGGTGCCGTCGGCCATGACGACGGTCGACCCGCGCACCTCCTTCAGCGCGGAGGCGACGACCTCGGTGTTGGGCCGGGCGAGCGCCGGATAGTAGGCGTTCGACAGCAGGATGCGCTTGCAGCCGATCGTGTAGTCGGGGGTGAGCTTGGTGCGGAGCGCCGGGTCTCTGACGGCCCGCCGCATATGGGCCCTGGCCAGCTGTTCGACGGTCTTCATCAGCTTCGGGTGTTTCACAAACGCCCCGACCTGGAATTCCCTGATCAGCCACAGCAGCCCGCGCCGCGCCCTCGCCGTCGCCGGGATCCTGCCGTGCAGCCACTGCTCGCCCCTGGCGATCCCCCGGTCCACGCGTGGCAGCACCCACGGCGGGGTGCGCTGAACCACCGTCAGCCTCGCCACCTCCGGCTGGATCGCCGGCACGATCTGGATGGCGGACGCGCCGGTGCCGATCATGGCGACGCGCTTGCCCTTGAGCTCGTAGTCGTGGTCCCAGCGCGAGGAGTGGAAGACCCGCCCGGGGAACTGCGCGAGCCCCGGTACGTCGGGCAGCTTCGGGTCGGAGAGCGGGCCGGTGGCGGAGATGACGACGTCGGCCGTCAGCTCCCCCCGGCTGGTACGGAGGTGCCAGTGGTTGCTGTCCCCGTCCCAGCGTGCCTGCTCCACCTCGGTGTTGAAGCGGATGTGCGGGCGCAGTCCGTAGGTGTCGGTCACCCACTCCAGGTAGGCGCGGATGTGCGGCTGCCCGGAGAAGGCCCGGGGCCATTCCGGGTTCGGCGCGAAGGAGAAGGAGTACAGGTGCGAGGGCACGTCGCAGGCACAGCCGGGGTAGCTGTTGTCGCGCCATGTCCCGCCGACCGCGTCGGCCCGCTCCAGTACGGCGAAGTCGGTGATCCCCTCGCGGCGCAGCCGCACAGCCGCGCCGAGCCCGCCGAACCCGGTTCCGATCACCGCCACCCTGACGTGCTCGGCCATACCGCCCGCCTCTCGCCGCCATCAGACTCCGCCAGCAATCACTGGCGTGGTTCGCAGCGTAGAGCACGCGGGTTACCGCGGGTAGAGGTTGTGCGCGGGAGATCCTGGTCATACGCGGCTGGTTACGCTTGACCCCGTGGACGAAGGCAACGAACAGGTGAGCGAATACCGGATGGCCGAGCTAGCGGCTGCCGCCGGCATCCCCGTCCGTACCGTCCGCTTCTACCGTGAGCGCAGACTTCTCCCGCCTCCGCGCCGGGACGGCCGTATCGCCTGGTACAACGACCACCACCTCGCCCGCCTCCGCGCCATCGCGGGGCTGCTCAGCCGTGGCCACACCCTGGGCGGAATCGCCGAGCTGACCGCGGCGTGGGAGAGCGGCCGGGGCGTCGGCGAGCTGCTCGGTCTCGACAGCGCCATAGCCACCCCCTGGTCCGAGGAGACCCCCGTCCGGCTCGCCCCCGAGGAGCTGGCCGACCACTACGGCGACCACGCCACCGCCGAGAATCTCGCCACCGCGCTGGAGATCGGCTACCTCGCCGTCGACGGCGACGACGTCGTGCACATCAGCCGCCGCCTGCTGGAGGCCTCGGCCGCCCTCGTACAGGAAGGCATCCCCCTCGCCTCGGTGCTGGCCGCCAGCCGCACCATGCGCAGCGGGCTCGACTCCCTCGCCGAGGTCTTTGTCGAGCTGGCCCACACCCACATACTCGCCGAGGCCGAGGCCGATCTGAAGGCGGGCGACACCACCGCCATCATGGATGTCGTGGCCCGGCTACGGCCGCTGGTCAAGACCGTCGTCGAGGCGGAGCTGGCCCTGGCCATGGACCGCCGCATGCGCGAGGAGATCGACAAGGCGGTGCGCGGCGGGGCCGCGGACAGGTCTTAGAGCCTGTCGGGTGACCTTCGATCGGAGAGCGGACGCGGTCTGGTGCGTGCGATTCCAAGGCGCCGGGGATGTCCTCGATGGGGGTGCCCCCTGCTCGAGCGGAGCCGAGAGCTTGGCGGGGGCACCTCCCGGACGGAGTCTGGGGGAGAGTCGTCGACCGACACCGACGGCAACACTTCCAGGCGCCCCCGCCGACGGAGTCGGCTGATGTCACAGCTCGGCACGCGACGCCGCCCCACCCTATTCGCGCGGCCTCTTAGGCGCCCGGCACCCCTGACGGGGCGTCGCCGGCGCGCACAGCGGTGTCGGGCGCCTTCATGAGATCCTGTGAGCAGGGGGCTCTTCCCGCGGAGAGTGAGTCCTATGTCCGCAAGCATGCATCTGGTCCGGCTCCAGGACACCCAGGGTCACATCGTCTACGAGACCCACGCCATCGAGGTCTTCCAGGATGCCGACGGCGTCCACCCCCAGGTCACCAGCCACCGCTACGAGGTCCGCATCCGCAGCCGCCAGCACGCCGAGGCGATCGCCGCCGAACACGGCTACGACCTGCTCCGGCACGGCGACGCCTGGGACAGCCTCCCCGACGAGCCCGTGAACGGCGCCGAATAGGTACGGCAAATAATTACCCATCGGTAATCCCACGCACTGTTGCCGTCCACCCGAACTGGTGTACATATTCCGCATGTACACATCCAGAACGCGACGCGGTTTAGCAGCGGCAGCCCTCGTCCTCGCCACCAGTGCCGCAGGCCTCGGCATCGCCGCCCCCGCACACGCCTCGACGGCGGCACCGGCCCTCACCGCCACCCCGGCGGCCACCGCCCCCACGTACGCCACCTGGCTCCAGGATGTCGCGGCCGTCACCGACCAGGCGCAGGCCTACGTCACACAGCGCGCCGCCTCCGGCGGGAAGCTCGCGATCGTCCTCGACATCGACAACACCTCGCTGGAGACGTACTACACCGGCGGCTATCCCACCCCCGCCGTCCAGTCCGTCCTCGCCCTCACCAAGGACGCGCACGCCCGCGGCGTCGACATCTTCTTCGTCAGCGCCCGGCCCGAGATCCTCGACCTGACGACCCGCTACAACCTCGAGAACGTCGGCTACTCCGTCGCCGGGCTCTACACCCGGTCCCTCTCGGATCTCTTCACCGACCTCGGCACCTACAAGACGGCCCAACGCGCGAAGATCGAGGCCAGCGGCTACACCATCATCGCCAAGATCGGCAACAGCGCCACCGACCTCGTCGGCGGCCACGCGGAGCGCACTTTCAAACTGCCCGACTACGACGGCCTGCTCGACTGATCCCGGCGGCGCGGGTCAGAGCGCCGCGCGGGTGCCGGTGTCAACCGGCGTGGTGGCGGTCGCGGCGCGGGCGGCGTCGGCGGTGACCTCCTCGGAGGTGAGGGCGTAGCCGGTCGTGGTGTCGGTGGTGGAGCGGGCGAAGACGACACCGTAGACGGCACCGGACTTCGTGAGGAGGGGGCCGCCGGAGTTCCCCGGCCGCACCGTGGAGCGGATCTGGTAGATGTCGCGGGTGACGGCGCCGTCGCCGTAGATGTCCTGGCCGTGGGCTTGGATGCGGCCGGCGACGGTGGCGGCCCGCAGGTCCAGGACGCCGTTCTCGGGGTAGCCGGCGACGACGGAGGCCGCGCCCCGGGCAGCGGGGCCGGCGAAGTTGAGCACGGGGGCGGACAGGCCGGGGACATCGAGGACGGCGACATCCTTGGCCGGGTCGAAGAGGACGACGCGGGCGATGTACTGGGGTCCGGCACCGCCGAGCTGGACGGTGGGTTCGGTGACACCGGCAACGACATGGGCGTTGGTCATGATGTGTCCGGCGGCGTAGACGAAGCCGCTGCCCTCCTGGCCCCGGTGGCCGCCGTTGACGTCGGCGACACCCTCGATCTTGACGGTGGACCGTTTGGCGGCGGCCGTCGCGGCCGCGGTGACGTTGTCACTGGAGGGCGCGGCGACGCCGTTGACCGGCTCGCTCTCGAAGGGGTTGAAGACCTGCGGGAACCCGGCGGCGGTGAGCGCGCCGGTGGCCCGGTTGAACCAGGTGGGCGCCTGCGCCGGCATCGCGCCCTGCACGGCGCCGAGCACCGCGGAACCGCGGATGGCCCGGGAGATCATCGTCGAGGACGACGAGACGAGCACGCACGCCGCCACCCAGGCGACCAGCAGCACCGCGATCGAGTTCACGACGGCCCCGCCGACGCCGTCAGCCCATCGGACCGGGCCCCAGTTGAGGCGCTTGCGCGCCCTGAAGGCAAGCCCGGAGGCGAGCGCGTGCCCGGCGGCGGCCGGGAGCAGCACGGTGAGGATCGCCACGAGGGTGGCGGTCCTGCTTCCGGTCTGGAAGTGGTCGAGCACGTTCGGCAGCGCCCATACGCCGATGACCGCGCCGCCGAGGAATCCGGCGAAGGACACGCAGCCCGCGATCAGTCCGCGGCGGTATCCGGCGGCGGCGTATCCGAGCGCGACGAGGACCAGCAGCAGGTCGAGCAGGTTCACGCGGGACCCTTTCCATTACGTGCCCCCACGCCTCCAGGTACGCACATTAACCTACGATTGGTTCCTTTATGTGATGTACGTCGCACGCGAATGGGCCCGGTGGGGTGGCTCCCTCGCCGGGAAGCCCCACCGGGCCCATTCTCCGCGCCGCACCCCGTCCCCACGAGTCGGCGCGTTCGGGGCCGCGTCCTCCGCTCAAGGCGGCCCCAGCTCAACAGGTCGCATGCGAGGTCACATGCGTCTTCCGCATCACATGTGGACCGCGGGCGCCGCTTCCGGGTCCTGCTGCGGGACACCGCTCCGGTACAGCAGCGCGGCGAGCACAAGGCCGGCGGTGAAGAACCCGGCCGACCACCAGTAGGCGGTGGAGTAGCTGTGTATCAGTGCCTCGGCCTGCACCAGCTTGTTGGTGGGGTCCTTGCCGACCAGGTAGCCGGTGGCGGCACTGGCGGCCAGGGTGTTGATCAGTGCCGTACCGATCGAGCCGCCGATCTGCTGCATGGCGTTGACGGCGGCGGACGCGACACCCGCGTCGTCGGCCGCGACGCCCGCGGTGGCCAGGGACATCGCCGCCGGCATCACCGCGCCGAGGCCGATGCCGATGACGATGAGCGGCGGCAGCACGTTGGCGGCGTATGTGCTGTCCAGCCCGAGAGCGGTCATCCAGACCAGGCCGGCCGCGGCCAGCCCGAAGCCTGCCGGTACGACCGGCCTGGGGCCGAAGCGCGGCACGAGCATGGTCGTGGAGAGCTGCGCGGAAACCATGAGGGCGAGGACCATCGGAAGGAAGGCGAGGCCGGTCTTGACGGGACTGAAGCTGAGAGTGAGCTGCAGATAGTAGGTGAGGAAGAGGAAGACGCCGAACATTCCGACGCTGGCGACCAGCATGGCGAGGTAGGACGCGCCGCGGTTGCGGTCCAGGAGCACACGCAGCGGCAGCAGCGGGTGCGCGGCCTTGGTCTGCCACCAGGTGAAGGCGACCAGCAGCACGGCGCTCGCGGCGAGGAAGCCCCAGGCCATCGGGGAGCCCCAGTTGTAGGTGTTGGCGTTGGAGAAGCCGTAGACGACGCTGAACAGACCGGTCGTGACCAGGATGGTGCCGGGGATGTCGATCCTCGGCCGGTCGGCGGCCTTCTTCTGGCGGTCCAGGAGCAGCAGTCCGCCGATGAAGGCGGGCACGGCGATGACCAGGTTGACGTACAGCGTCCAGCGCCAGTTGAAGTACTCGGTGAGCAGGCCGCCCAGCAGCAGTCCGACTGCGGCGCCGGAGCCGGCGACGGCGCCGTAGATGGCGAAGCCCCTGGCGCGTTCCTTGGCGTCGGTGAAGGTCGTGGTGAGCAGCGAGAGCGCGGCGGGGGCGAGCAGTGCGCCGAAAAGACCCTGCAGGGCGCGGCCCGCGACCAGGACTTCGAAGCTGCCGGCCGCGCCGGCCAGTGCCGAGGCCCCGGCGAAGCCGACGATGCCGATCAGGAAGACGATCTTGCGGCCGAAGAGGTCGGCGATCCGTCCGCCGAGCAGCAGCAGACTGCCGAAGGCGAGGGCGTAGGCGGTGACGATCCACTGCCGGTCGCCATTGGAGAAGCCGAGGGCCTTCTGGGCCGACGGCAGTGCGATGTTCACGATGGTCGCGTCGAGCACGACCATGAGTTGCGCGAGGGCGACGACGGCGAGGATCCACCAACGGCGCGGGTGCCGTTCGTGCTCCTCGACCGGCGCCCCGACAGGGGTGGTCTCAGTGGTCTGGGACATGGGGACGTACTCCAGTCGAGTAGGGCTTCTGCGATACAGAACCGTTTCGTACCCGAGACGTTACGCTGCCTCACATCGAAACGCAAGCGTTTCGATCGCGTTAACCGAACAGTCTTCCTAGAGTGGATGTCATGACGACGACGATCGTGACCGACGTCCCGAACGCCAGGCGCTACGAAGCCAAGGTCGACGGCCACTTGGCCGGCCTCGCCGTGTATCTGCGGACGCCCGACATGGTCGCCTTCATCCACACCGAGGTGGAGCCCGAGTACGAGGGCAAGGGCATCGGCTCCGCCCTCGCCCGCCGCGGTCTGGACGACGCCCGGGCCAGCGGCCGCAAAGTCCTCGCCGCCTGCCCCTTCTTCGCGGGCTGGATCGCCCACCACCCCGACTACCAGGACCTGGAGTACCAACCCCGCAGCCGGGTCGCGGACTGAGCGGAGCCCGAAGGCCCGCGCCAAGGGCCCGCGCGGTGCTGTGCGGCTGCGGCGCCGACGCCGACCAGCCGTACTGCCACCGCGCGGGCCCCCCGGGTGACCGTTCTCAACTTCTTCAGGCGAGACCCGCCGTCAGTGTGATCGTCGTGCCCGAGAGGGCCTGGCTCACCGGGCAGTTCGCCTTGGCATCCTCCGCCGCCTTCACGAAGTCGGCTTCGTCCAGCCCCGGCACCTCGCCCTTGACGGTGAGGTGGATACCGGTGATGCCCTCACCCGGCTGGAAGGTGACCTCGGCCTGCGTGTCGAGGCGGGTCGGCGGGGTGCCGGCCTGGCTGAGACCGTGCGAGAGCGCCATCGAGAAGCAGCTGGAGTGCGCGGCCGCGATCAGCTCCTCCGGGCTGGTCTTCCCGTTCGCCTGCTCGGCTCGCGACGCCCAGGAGACCGGGAACTCGCCAACCCCGGAGGTGGCGAGGGTGACAACACCCTTCCCCTCCAGCAGGTTGCCTTCCCACCCGGTGCGGGCGATGCGCGTGGTGGCCATATGGGTTCCTCCTGTGTACAGCTGTTCCAAAAGCGATAACGGATCTCCAGTCTCCATCAGAGGCCACCGTGATGCGACCGAACCGGACGCTCCGAACTGGGTGGCGCGCAATGGCAGATGGCCCGCGCCGCCCGGCCAGGGCCCAGGGCCTGTCCGGGGGCGTCCCGGGCGGCGCAGTGTTCACGGTGCGTCTGCCGGCGGCCTGACCGTCCCGCCCGGACGGTAGAGCGCACGTTCGGGGTGCCGGGGGCGCGGGGGGTGTCTACGGTGGGAGTTTCGGATCGTCATTTCATGAGGAGCCACGTATGACCACCGCCACCGCCCCGAAGGCCCTGCCCGATACGTATGACGTGATCGTCATCGGCGCCGGACCGACCGGGGAGAATCTCGCGGACCGGACGCGGGCAGCCGGGCTGACCACGGCGGTGGTGGAGAGCGAGCTGGTGGGCGGCGAGTGCTCGTACTGGGCGTGCATGCCCAGCAAAGCGCTGCTGCGGCCGGTGGCGGCGCTGGCGGACGCGCGGGCGGTGGCGGGATCGCGGGAGGCGGTCACCGGAAAGCTGGACGCGGCGGCGGTGCTGGCGCGGCGGGACGAGTTCGCGTCGCACTGGAAGGACGCCGGGCAGGTGAGTTGGCTGGAGTCGGTGGGGGTCGATCTCGTACGCGGGCAGGGGCGGCTGGACGGGCCGCGGCGGGTGGTGGTGGAGACGCCGGACGGCGGGCGGCGGACGCTGACCGCCCGGCACGCGGTGGCGGTGTGCACGGGGACCCGGGCGATGCTGCCCGAGCTGCCGGGGATCGCGGACGCGCATCCGTGGACGAGCCGGGAGGCGACGAGTTCCCCGACGGTGCCGGGGCGGCTGACCGTGGTCGGCGGCGGGGTGGTGGGGGTCGAGATGGCGACGGCGTGGGCCGCGCTCGGTTCGACAGTTACCCTGCTGGTCCGGGGCTCGGGGCTGCTGCCCCGGATGGAGCCGTTCGCCGGGGAGCTGGTCGCGGAGGGGCTGACCGCGGCCGGGGTCTCGGTCCGCACCGGCGTGTCCGTCACGGAGCTGCGGCGGGCCGCGGAGTCGGAGCCGGTCACCGCGGTGCTGTCGGACGGCGGCCGGCTGGAGTCCGATGAGATCCTCTTCGCCACCGGCCGCGCACCGCGCACCGACGACCTCGGCCTGGACACGGTCGGCCTCTCCCCCGGCGGCTGGCTGGACGTCGACGACACCCTGCGGGTGCGCGGCATCGACGGCGAGTGGCTCTACGCCGCCGGGGATGTGAACCACCGGTCGCTCCTCACCCACCAGGGCAAGTACCAGGCCCGGATCGCGGGCGCCGCGATCGGCGCCCGCGCCGAGGGCCGCGCCCTGGACACCGCCCCCTGGGGCGCGCACGCCGCGACCGCCGACACCGCCGCCGTACCGCAGGTCGTCTTCACCGACCCGGAGGCCTGCGCGGTCGGCCCGACCGCGCAGGAGGCGGAGCGCGCGGGCCGCCGCGTCCGGGCGGTCGACTACGACCTGGGGCAGGTCGCGGGCGCTTCCCTGTACGCCGACGGCTACCGGGGCCGCGCCCGCATCGTCGTCGACCTCGACCGCGGGCACCTGATCGGCGCGACTTTCGTCGGCCGGGGCACCGCCGAGCTGCTGCACTCGGCGACGATCGCGGTGGCGGGCGAGGTGCCGCTGGAGCGGCTCTGGCACGCGGTGCCGTCGTATCCGACGATCAGTGAGATCTGGCTGCGGCTGCTGGAGACGTACCGGGGCTGACGGCAGGGCAGCCGGCGCGGTGCCGTCGATCCGGCGTCACCGACCGTCCACAGGACCGTCACCATGCCTTAACCACAGGTCATTGACACCTGGGTAACAGGCGCCGCCCTTAGTGTCCGGTGCATGACAGATTCACCGAAGCACAAAGCCAGCTCCCCGGTCAGCCGCCGCCGCGTGGTCATCGGCGGCAGCACCACCGCGGCCGCTGCCGGGCTGGGGCTCGCCGGTCTCGCCTCGGCCGCGACCACTGACAGCACCACAGCGGATGCCTCTGCCACCACTTCCGCCACCGCCACCGCCACCTCCAGCACCGGCGTCTGCTCGCTGACCTCCGAGGTCACCGAGGGCCCGTACTCGCTGGCCGGCGCCCTGGTCCGCCGCGACATCCGCGAGGGCAAGGAAGGCGTCGAGGTCAAGTACACCTTCTGCGTCGTCGACGAGGCGAACGGCTGCGCGCCGCTGGCCGACGCCCTGGTGGAGCTGTGGCACTGTGACGCGCTCGGCGAGTACTCCGGCTTCGTGGACCTCGTCGTGGCGGAGCAGGAGACCGGCCTCGTACGCGTCCTGCTCGGCAACGGCGACGGGACCTTCACCACCGGCACCACCGCCGCCGTCCCCACCCCGCACGGCGTCGTCGTCGCCGACTTCAACGGCGACGGCTCACCGGATGTCGCCACCGCCAGCGTCGGCAGCGGCGGCGTCAGCGTCCTGCTCGGCGACGGCACCGGCGGCCTCGCCACCGCGGTCGGCTACGCGGGCGCCGGCCGCCTCTACTCCATCGCCGCCGGGGACTTCAACGGGGACGGCACCCTCGACCTCGCCGCCGTCAGCAACGGCTCCGACACCCTGGACGTCCTGCTCGGCAACGGCGACGGCACCTTCGGCGCCGCGACCGCCTACCCCACCCCGGCCCTGCCGGTCGCCGTGAGCGCCGCCGACCTGGACGGCGACGGAAACGCCGACATCCTGGTGTCCTCCCTCAACGGCAACTCCGTCACGCTCTTCCAGGGCGCGGCCGGCGGCACCGTCTCACAGCTCACCGAACTGACCGCCACCGGCGCCTACGACGCCGCCGCCACCGACCTCAACGGCGACGGTACGAAGGACATCGCCGTGGCGAACAGCAGCGCCAACCGGGTGGACATCTTCACCGCGTCCGCCGGATAGAAGTCGGTTCGGCCGCCAGTCGTCCATGGCGACCCCGGCGGCCCCTGCCAGTGTGCCCGGGGCCGCCATGGACGACTGGCGTTAGCGGAGGCTTTCCCCCGGCTTTCCCCGTCCGCCGCAGGAAGTTCGCGATGGCCTGACCACACTGGCCCCCGCATCCGCTCCGCCCGGGCGACCCAGGAGACTGGCTTCTCATGACCGACATCAACCGCCGAAGGTTCATACAGCTGGCCGGTGGCACAGCCGCCGCGTCCGCACTCTCGACCAGCATCGCCCGCGCGGCGGGAATTCCGGCGAATCGCCGTACCGGCACCCTGCGGGACGTGGAGCACATCGTCGTCCTGATGCAGGAGAATCGTTCTTTCGACCACTACTTCGGCACGCTGCGCGGCGTCCGCGGATTCGGTGATCCGCGGCCCGTGGTCCTCCCCAGCGGCAAGCCCGTCTGGCACCAGTCCGACGGCACGAAGGACGTCCTGCCGTTCCACCCGGACGCGAGCGATCTCGGCCTGCAGTTCCTCCAGGACCTCGACCACAGCTGGAACGGCAGCCATGCCGCCTGGAACCAGGGCAAGTACGACAAGTGGGTACCGGCCAAGACCGCCACGACGATGGCCTACCTCACCCGCGAGGACATCCCGTTCCACTACGCGCTGGCCGACACGTTCACGGTCTGCGACGCTTACCACTGCTCGCTGATCGGCCCCACCGACCCGAACCGCTACTACATGTGGACGGGTTACGTCGGCAACGACGGCACCGGCGGCGGCCCCGTCATCTCCAACGCCGAGGCCGGCTACTCCTGGACGACCTACCCCGAGCGGCTGGAGAAGGCCGGAGTCTCCTGGAAGATCTACCAGGACATCGGCGACGGCCTCGACGGGCCCGGCGGCTGGGGCTGGATCCAGGACGCCTACCGGGGCAACTACGGCGACAACTCGCTGCTGTACTTCAACCAGTACCGCGACGCCAAGCCGGGCGACCCGCTCTACGACAGGGCCCGCACCGGCACCGACGCCAAGAACGGCGACGGCTTCTTCGACATCCTCAAGTCCGACGTCAAGGCCGGCAAGCTCCCCGAGGTGTCCTGGATCGTCGCACCCGAGGCCTTCACCGAGCACCCCAACTGGCCCGTCAACTACGGCGCCTGGTACATCGCCCAGGTCCTGGACGCGCTGACCGCCGACCCCGAGGTGTGGAGCAAGACGGCCCTCTTCATCACCTACGACGAGAACGACGGCTTCTTCGACCACGTCGTGCCGCCGTACCCGCCCTCCTCCGCGGCGCAGGGCAAGTCGACCGCCGACCTCACAGGCGAGCTCTTCAGCCCTTCGGGCTCCGACCAGAGTGCCGCCGGTCCCTACGGCCTCGGACAGCGCGTCCCGATGCTCGTGGTCTCCCCCTGGAGCAAGGGCGGCCGGGTCTGCTCCCAGGTGTTCGACCACACCTCCATCATCCAGTTCATCGAGCGCCGCTTCCAGGTCCACGAGCCGAACATCTCGCCCTGGCGCCGGACGGTCGCCGGTGACCTCACCACGGCGTTCGACTTCACCCACGCCAGCTCCACCGTGCCCGCCCTCCCGGACACCAGCGGCTACACCCCGCCCGACCGGAACCGGCACCCCGACTACGTGCCCACTCCCCCGGCCAACCCCGCCCTCCCCAAGCAGGAATCCGGGCTGCGCCCCGCCCTGCCGCTCCCGTACGACCTCGCCGCCGACGGCCGTGCCACCGCCGCCGACAGCCGCCTCGGCATCGACTTCGCCAACCACGGCAAGGCCGGTGCCAACTTCTACGTAACCTCAACGACCAACCCGGACGGCCCCTGGACCTACACCGTCGAGGCCGGGCGGCAGTTGGCCGACAGCTGGAGCATCGCCTCCGGCAGCCACAGCGCCTACGACTTCTCGGTGCACGGCCCCAACGGCTTCCTCCGGCAGTTCAAGGGCCTCCCCGGCAGCGCCGGCCCCGAGATAACCGCACGCCACAACGGCGACAACGGACAGGTCCGGCTGATCCTCACCAACAAGGGCGCCACCGCCGTCCGGCTCACCATCACGGACGCCTACGGCAAGTCGCACCCGGCCGCCTATCATCTCCGGCCCGGCGCCCGCGCCGTCCACACCGCCAACCCGGCGCGCAGCCACGGCTGGTACGACCTGTCGGTCGTCTCCGACCAGGACGGCACTTTCCTCCGCCGTCTCGCGGGCCACGTCGAAACCGGCCGCCCCAGCATGAGCGACCCGGCGATCGGCACATCCTGAGCCGACGATCGGCGGGATCGCCTCATCGGTGATCCCGCCACGTCGGCGCGAGAGCTCATTCGGACCCGTCAGGGGACGACGGTGACCGGGCAGTGGCCGCGCCGTACGGTGCGCACGGCGTTGGATCCGAACAGACGGCGACCGAATCCCTGGCTGGCTCCGACAAAGATGCCGTCGGCGCGGTGTTCTGCCGCGATGTCAATGAGGGTGGAGACGGGATCGCCTGGGAGGCACATGAACCGGGTTTTGACTTGGTAGTCGGTGGCCAGGGCCTGGATCGCGGGTTTGAGTTCGGCCGCCAGCCCGGAGTTCGCTTCGTACCCGCCAACCATCGTTGTGTCCTGCGCGGCCGGGTGGGTCATGGCGAAGACGGCGATCACGGTGCAGTGTTGTCGGCGGCCCAGTCCGAAGGCGTAGTACAGCGCCCGCCAGGAGGTGTCCGAGCCATTCACGCCCACGACGAAGACTGACGGCTCGTCATAGCCGAACTCGAAGGCCTTGCTATTCATGTTCGGCTCAGCTCACGGCACGATTCGGTCGTTCAGGGCGGCGTCATTGCGGGTGCGGTCTTCGGTCAATGCCTCTTCGGCGAGGACGGCCTCCTCAGGGAGCCCGGGTATGTCCCGCGCGGCCTGTTCGGCGTCGACACGTTCATGGGAGGGCCCCGGCTGGGCCTCCTCGGCGTCAGCCTCGTCCAAGGCTCGGTGCACGGTGCTGAGCACTACGGCGCCGGCCGCGAGGGTGACCGCACCGAGGATGAACGGGACGTGGGTGTTGTAGCGCTCGACCAGCTTGCCCGCCACGTAAGGGGCGAGGCCGCCGCCGATGAACCGGACAAACCCGTAGGTGGCCGAGGCGACGGGCCGTGGCACCGGCGCGATGATCATGACCGCGGTGGTGACCAGGGTGTTGTTGACGCCGATGAAGATGCCGGAGACGATCGTCGCCCCGATGACGACCGAGCGGTGGTCGGGAAAGATGCCGATCACCAGCGAATCGACCGCCATCAGCACCAGGTTCGCGTACAGCGTGCGGGGCGTGCCGAAGCGGGCCTTGAGCGCGGGGGCGCCGAAGACGGCGAAGAGCGCGACCAGTACACCCCAGGCGCAGAACACGCCACCGAGCTTGAGCGGTGACAGATTCATCAGGAACGGGGCGTAGCCGAGGATGGTGAAGAAGGCCCAGTTGTACAGCAGGCCGGTGACGCTGGTGGTGGCCAGGCTGCGGTGCCGCAGCGCCTTGAGGGGTTCGGTGATCGAAGAGCGCTGCTCAGGCTTCGGGGTCGCGGGGACCAGGGCCGCGGTAGCGACCAGCGCGATCAGCATGAGGACGGCCACGCCGAAGAACGGTCCGCGCCAGCTCACATTGCCCAGCAGCCCGCCCAGCAGAGGCCCGCAGGCAATCCCTATGCCGAGTGCTGTTTCGTAGAGCACGATCGCGCCGCCGAAGCCGCCGCTGGCCGAGCCGACGATCACCGCCAACGACGTCGCGATGAACAACGCGTTCCCCAGACCCCAGCCGGCCCGGAATCCGACGATCTCCCCGATGCTGCCACTGGTGCCGGCGATCGTGGAGAAGACCACTATCAGGACCAGGCCGGTGAGCAGCGTGCGCTTGGCCCCAAGCAGGCTGGAGACCCAGCCGGTGACAAGCATCGCGACCGCGGTGACCACCAGATAGCTGGTGAACAGCAACTCCACCTGGCTCGGGCTGGCCTTCAGCTTGCTGGCCAGCGACGGCAGGATCGGATCGACGAGCCCGATGCCCATGAAGGAGATCACGCAGGCGAAGGCGACCGCCCAGACCGCCTTCGGCTGACGGAACGGGCTCGGCGTATCCGCATGCCCCGGATGAGCGCTGTGGGTATGACTCATGAGCCACCGCCCCTGCGGGCAGTGGCGCGGCAGTGCCGCAGAGATCCGATACGCCTCACAGTTCCTCCTCTGCCATCGGGCGCGCACTGAGTGCGTTCAACCTGTCGATCGATGCGCACAGCGCTCGCTGATGCCCCTACCGTATTGACTGTTTATATAGACCGTCAATGCACTATAGATGTAACCACCAACCGCTGGTCCGGCGACCGGCGGCCGGCCAAGTACATAGAAGATCCATATAGACGCGGCTATGCTCCATATATGAGCAGTCAGCCCGCCTCGCCGCGAAGGATCCAACGCCCCGACAGCGCGACCGACTCCGCCTCGGCGGTCTATGAGCTGCTCGGCTCGATGCTGCGACGAGTACCGCGTGACATGAGCCTGACCTCGCTCTCGACCCTGTCCACCCTGGACCGCACCGGCCCCCGGCGGATCACCGACCTGGCCGCGATCGAAGGCGTCACCCAACCGTCAGTGACCGCACTCGTCACCGCTCTGGAACGCAGCGGCCTCGTCGAACGACAAAGCGACCCCACCGACAAGCGCGTCGCGCTCGTCGCACTCACCCCCGACGGCCTGGACTACCTTCAGAACCGGCGGCGAGCAGGGGCTGAAGCATTCGCGCAGCTGATCGGCAAGCTCCCCGCCGACGAAGCCGCCGCGCTGGCCGCCGCGATCCCGGCACTGCAACGCCTCCGCGACCTCGACAACGAAGAACGCGACCCAGGCGGCCGAGCGCCCGGCGGACGACGAACACCCGAATAGACCCGCCCGCGCCACCTCGGTCTCCACACGCCGTCCGGCGAATCGAGGGCCTGCCTGCCCAGCGACGACAAACTCGGGCGGACGGTGATGCCGATCTTCGCGTCCGATCCCCTGCTCTCAACCACCGGCCGCGGCCGATCCTGCCTGATCGGGCGCCAATCACATTCCATGGCATTGCCATGCGATAGCATCGCATCATGACTGCCGCGAAGAAGCCGATCTCCGTCACCCTTGACCCCGACCTGCTGTCCGAGGTGCAGTCGCTCGTGGAACGGGGAGGTGCCGCATCGGTCTCGGCAATAATCAACGAAACCCTGCGCAGCCGCATGGAGCGCGAGAAGGCAGCCGAGCGGGCGCGGGCTTACGTGGTGGAGAACATCCTCGGCGGTGAGGACTTCACCGAAGCGGAGTGGGAAGAGGCCGCAGGCATGATCGCGGCAACCAAAGCGAGGGCCGCCGCCCGTCGAGGAGCCGCCGCGTGAGCGTCGGAATCATCTTCGACCACCATGCCCTCGCCGCAGTCGGAGCAGGGCACCGAGCTCTCTCCGGCTACGTCGTCCACGCACACCAGGACCCGCTCTTCGTCATCGTCGTCCCCGCCGTATGCCTGGCCGAGGCGGCGAGGCAGCGCCCTGCCGTCTCCACCCATGTCGCGCAACTGGCAGCGATGGAGGTGCAGGCGCTCGACCAAATCGGAGCGGACACGGCGGGCCGGATCGCCCAAACCCTGTGGCCCCCGGAAGGCTGGCCGGTACTCCATGCGGTGACAGCGTCGCTCGCAACGGGATGGGAAATCGCCACCACCAGGCCTGAGGCGTACAAGGGCTTCGGTGTCCCGCTGCTACCGGTAACGGCGTGACCGAGGGGCTCGTAGGCCGTACGCGACCGCCTCGCCCCGGAATCCGGGCGTCAGCATGCGCCGAGCCGGATGCCCGCGACGACCGTCGGCCTTCCGGGCCGGGGGAACCGGGCGGGTCGGGGTCGCCCTTGCCTGGGTGATCACTCACCCGTACAACAGTGCTATGACCGATCCCTTTCCCCCGCCCCCGGACGGCCGCCTCGGCCGGGCCCGCGAGGCCGCGGCCGCTGCAGGGCTCGACGCCCTGCTGATCTCGCCGGGCGCCGACCTGCGCTATCTGACCGGCTACGACGCGCTCCCACTGGAACGGCTCACCTGCCTGGTTGTGCCTGCCGAAGGGGAGCCCTTCCTGCTCGTACCCGCCCTGGAACAGCCCGCCGCCCAGGCGTCCCCGGCCGGCGGTCTGGGCCTTGAGATCACCGGCTGGAGCGAGACCGAGGACCCCTACGCCGTCGTCGCCGCCCGGCTGCCCTCCTCGCTCGCCCGCGTCGGCGTCGACAACCACATGTGGGCCGAGAAGTCGCTCACCTTCCGCGACGCTCTGCCGGGCGCCCGGCAGGAGCTCGCCGGAAGCGTGCTGAATGAGCTGCGGATCCGCAAGACCCCGCAGGAGATCCAGGCTCTGCGGCTGGCCGGGGCGGCCATCGACCGGGTGCACTCGCGCATGGGCGAATGGCTGCGGGCCGGACGCACCGAGCGCGAGGTCGGACGCGACATCGCCGACGCGATGATCGCGGAGGGTCATGTCCGCGCCGACTTCGTGATCGTCGGCTCCGGGCCCAACAGCGCCAGCCCGCACCACGAGCTGTCCGACCGGGTGATCCGCCCCGGCG
Organism: Actinacidiphila oryziradicis; assembly: GCF_005047355.1. Lineage (GTDB taxonomy): Bacteria > Actinomycetota > Actinomycetes > Streptomycetales > Streptomycetaceae > Actinacidiphila > Actinacidiphila oryziradicis. Next base: position 12,389 of record NZ_SUMC01000052.1, on the reverse strand, counting down.
ACCCCGTCGTCGTCGACATCGGCGGCACCACCCGGGACGGCTACTGCTCCGACTCCACCCGCGTCTACACCCTGGGCACGCCGCCGGAGGAGTTCAGCCGTCTGCACAAGGTGCTGCTGGGCGCCCAGATCGCCCAGACCGATGCCGTGCGGCCCGGCATCACCGCCTCGGACCTGGACGCCATCGGCCGGGACATCATCAGCGACGCCGGCTACGGCCCGTACTTCATCCACCGCACCGGCCACGGAATCGGCCTGGAAACCCACGAGGAGCCGTACATCGTCGCCGGATCCAGCCTGCCCCTGGAGCCGGGCATGGCCTTCTCCGTCGAGCCGGGCATCTATCTCCCCGGCCGGTACGGGGCCCGGATCGAGGACATCGTGATCTGTACCGAGGACGGCGGTGAGCGGCTCAACCGCACCTCCCGCGGACTGGCCGCACTCCCCCTCCTCCCCTGACGCGCCTGACGTCCCTCACGCCCCCCGCACCCATGAACAAGGACTCAGTCATGCCCACTTCACCGTCCAGCAGCGCCGCATCCGTACCCAAGGGCGCCCGTCCGGGGGGCGCTCCCGCCGACCTCGCGGCCGTCTGGGCGGTGATCACCGGCATGTACCAGGCCTACCCGACAGGCGATCGTGAGCGCATCGACTTCTTCCTGGACCCCGAGTCCACCATCTGGGACTCCGCGACCCCCGCACTGCTGCAGGGGAAGGCCGAACTGGACCACGTCCGCGACAACCGTCCCACCGCCGACGGGGGCCGCCGGGAATCCGGGCTGACGCCGTACGGCCACATCATCGACGTCTTCGGCGCCCTGGCCGTGGCCCGGTACTGGCTGAGGGTCGATTACCACGCCCTCCCGCCGGAGCTGGTGCGCAACACGGCCGTCCTGCGGCGCGGCGGCGACGGATGGCTCATCGTGCATCTGCACGAAGACGTCCAGGGCGCGGCCTGACACCCCGTCCGGGTGAAGGTGCTCCTCTTCCGGGTAGGACAGAGGAGACTCACACCACGTCAGCCGCCTCCAGTGCAAGCACCGCGGAGTCCGGAGGCCGGCGTCCTACCCGCGGAGGAGCACGACACCGATGAACCGTAGATCCTTCGTCACCCCGGACTCCTCATCCGTCACCGCTGACGCACCACCGGCCACCCTGCGGGCCTGGTGGGAATTCACCCGCCCCCACACCATCATCGGCACCTCGCTCGCCGTATGCGTCCTGTATCTCCTCGCGGCCCACAGCGCGGGACGTCAGAGCTGGCCGGTCCTGGCTACCGCGCTCTTCGCGAGCCTGGCCGTCAACCTCTACATCGTCGGTCTCAACCAGCTCACCGATATCGAGATCGACCAGATCAACAAGCCCTACCTGCCGCTCGCGGCGGGCAGCATGCGCTACCGCACCGCGGTCCTGATCGTGACCGTCTCCGGCACCCTGGCACTCGTCGCATCCGCCCTGCAGGGTCCCTATCTGTTCGCGACGATCGCCACGATCTTCGTCATCGGAACCTGCTATTCGCTGCCGCCCGTCCGCCTGAAGCGGTTCCCCTCCTACGCGGCCTCCTCGATCATCATCGCCCGCGCGATCGTGGGCAACATCGGGATCCAGCTCACCTTCTCCGCGGCCCTGACGGGCCACCCGCGGCTACCGGGCTCCCTCGTCCTCTTCGTCCTGTTCATGATCGGTTTCGTTGTCGTCATCGCGCTTATGAAGGACATCCCCGACGTCGCCGGCGACCGCACGAACGACATCTCGACCATCGCGATCAGGCTCGGCCCTGCCAGGACCCTCACCCTGTGCCGGATCATCCTGACCCTGTGCTATCTGGGGGCGCCGGCAGCGGTGTGGCTCGGTGTGGGGGGCGTGAACCCCGCCGTCTTCACCGCGTGCCATGCGGCGGCCCTGCTGGCACTGTGGATCGTGGGCGTCCGTGTGGACGGCACTGACCAGCGGGCGGTGAAGCGCTATTACATGCTGATCTGGAAGCTGTTCTACCTGGAGTTCGCGGCGTTCCTGGCGGCATGTCTGGTCAGCTGATCCCGAACCTGGCGCACAGCTCTACCGGCACCAGAACTCCTCGGCAAGCCCGGGGGCCGCCGACGGCGCCCAACGCATCACCACGCTGACCGTGCCGGGCGCCCCGGCCCTGTGGCCCCCGCGCCGCCCAGCGGCAGCAGCACGGAACCGCGCAGATGTATGGCAGGTGGTACCCTACGTTCATGATAAAGACGACTGTGTACCTTCCGGAAGAGCTCGAGCTGCGCTTGGACGCCGAGTCTTCCGCCACAGGCGTCAGCAAAGCTGAACTCATACGGCGGGGCATCGCGATGCTGCTCGAAAATTCGGCGCGGCCCAAGCAGAGCCACCAGTTGCCCGTCTTCAACAGCGGGCGCGCGCTCACCGCCGAGGCAATGGACGACATGCTGTACGAGCACATCAAAGAGCGCGCGGCCCGCCGTTGATCATCGTTGCCGACACTTCCGCCCTCTACGCCGCCTTCGACGCCGCACAGCATGTTCACCGCGATGCCGCAGAGATCATCGAGCGAGAAATCCTCGCGATCTCCCCACTGGTCCTCACCGAGTTGGACCACCTGGTGCACAGAGATCTCGGCTTCCCGGCAGCGATGCAAGTCATGGAAGCGCTGAACTCTCGCATGGCAGACGGCCAGTACAAACTGGCAGAGCTGAAACCCGCAGACCTCGTCGTGGCTCACGACGTGCGCAGGAAGTACGAAGGATTGCGGCTGGACCTGGCGGACGCAGTCGGCGTAGTCCTCGCAGACAGGTACAAGACCAACCGCATCTTCACCCTTGACCAGCGCGACTACCGCGCGATCATCCCCCTGACCCCTGGGCTCACCGCGTTTCGCATCCTGCCGACCGACCGCTGACCCGACGCCGCCCAAGGAGGCGACGCGTGATCCGGGACCGGCAGAGCGCACGGTCAGTCCTTGACGGAGCCGGTGGCTAGTCCGCCCTGCCAGTAGCGCTGCAGAAGGAGGAAGGCCGCGATCAGCGGGAGGATCGAGACGAGTGATCCGGTGAGGACGATCGAGAAGAGGGCCTGTGCGCCGCCAAGGCCGCTCGCCTGGGCCTGCCACTGGGCGAGCCCGATGGTCACGGGGTACAGCTTCGGGTCGTTGAGCATGATCAGTGGCAGGAAGTAATTGTTCCAGCTGCCCACGAGCTGGAAGAGCAGGACAGTGACGAATCCCGGCATCATCAGACGGAACCCCACCTGCCGGAAGGTGCGGAACGCGCCGGCTCCGTCCATCCGTGCGGCGTCGATGAGGCTGTCCGGTACCGCGCCGTCGGCGTACACCCGCATCAGGTAGATGCCGAAGGGACTCAGCAGCATCGGGATGATGACCGCGAAGGGAGTGTTGACCAGGCCGATCTTGCTGAACAGCAGATACGTCGGAATGGTCAGCACGGTGCTGGGCACCATGATCGAGCCCAGCACGATGGAGAAGAGCAGATTGCGGCCCGGGAAGCGGAACTTGGCGAAGGCGTAGCCGCCCAGCGCCGCCAGCAGGGCCGACCCGACCGAGCTGACCCCGGCGTAGAGCGCGGTGTTGAGGAGCCACCGGCCGTAGATGCCACCGTCGTAGGTGAATACGTCGTGGAGGTTGCCGAAGAGGTGGAAGCCGCCGCCGAACCACAGCCCGAACGTCGAGAACAGTGAGCCGTTGTCCTTGGTGGCGGAGACGAAGAGCCAGAACAGCGGCAGCAGGAAGTACACCAGGCACGCCAGCATCACCAGGGTGAGCAGATTGCTGCGGCGGGGGGTCGCAGCCGGGGTGGGAGCGGGAGTGGTTTTGCTGGTCATGACCGGCGGGCCTTCCGTTGGGACGCGAGTTGAACGACGTAGGAGACGACGACGATCACCGCGCCGAGCAGGAAGGAGACGGCCGAGGAGTAGTTCACTTCCTGGTTGGTGAAGACGAGCGTGTAGGCGTACATGTTCGGGGTGTACGAGGTGCTGATGGCCTGCGGCGCGATCGCGGACAGCAGCTTGGGCTCGTTGAAGAGCTGGAAGGTGCCGATCACCGAGAAGATCACGCTGAGCATCAGCGCCGGCCGGATCGCGGGGATCTTGATGTACCAGGCGACGCGCAGGGCGCCGGCGCCGTCCATGGCCGCCGCCTCGTACAGCGTGGGCGAGACCGACTGGAGGGCGGCGAACATGATGATCATGTTGTAGCCGATGAACTCCCAGGTCACGATGTTGGCGAGGGAGGCGAGAATCCAGTGCGGGGTGAGGAATCCGGGGGCGCCCAAGCCGACATCCCTGGCCAGTTGGGCGAACGGGCCGAAGTCCGGGCCGTACAGGTAGCCCCACATGAGCGCGGCGATGACGCTGGGGATCGCGTACGGCACGAAGATGCCGAGCCGGATGAGACGCGGGAAGCGCAGCCGGCCGCTGTCCAGGGCGAGGGCGAAGAGCAGCGCGGCGACCAGCATGACGGGCACCTGGATGACCAGGAAGCGCGCCATCCGCAGCACGCCCTCCCGGAACAGCGGATCGTCCAGCGCCTGTCGGTAGTTGCCCAGGCCGGCGAAGACGTTACCGCCGACCAGTTGCGACCGGAACAGGCTGAGGTAGCCGGCGTAGCCCAGGGGGACCACGAGCAGCAGGGCGAACAGGATCATGAAGGGGCCGACGAACGCGTACGCGGTCAGCGCCTCTCGGGTGGAGCGCCGCCACGGGCGGCGGGGCGCGCGGATGGCCGGCGGCTGGCCGGGATGTACGGCCGCCGACGGTGGGATGGTCTGGCTCATGTCGTACCTTCCCCCTGCCCCCGCGGACACCGGAGGCGGTGTCCGCGGGGGCACGGTGTGCTCCGGTCAGCTGCCACCGACGGTGAAGCCCTGTTGCTTGGCGTATGTGGTGACCGAGTCCTGCCACTGGGTGAGTGCGGTGGTGAGATCAGCCTTGCTGGTCATCGCCTTGCCGACGGTGTCGTTGAAGTCGCTGAAGACGTAGTCCTGGACGGGGCTCCAGGTGAAGTCCGTCTTGACCGTCTTGGAGATGTCGGAGAAGACCTGGTTCACCTTCTGTCCGCCGAAGAAGGGCAGCGACTGGTCCAGGAACGTCTTGTCGTCGAGCAGCGCCGTCGTGGCGGGGAAGAGGGACTGCTTGGAGGCCAGCATCTTCGCCGACGTGGGGTCGCTGTTCAGGAACTCGGCGAACGCCGCCGCCGCGGCCGGGTACTTGCTGCTGCGCACGACCGCGCTCGTGGAGCCGCCGGTGTTGCCCGATACGGACTCCCCCGCGCTCCACTGGGGAAGCGGGGCGACGCGCCACTTGCCGGAGGTGCCCTTCGCGGTCCCCTGGAGGAACATCGGGCCCCAGGCGGCGGTGAGCCACGTCGCGTACTTACCGCCGGCCAGGCCGCGATACCACTGGTCGGTGAAGTCGGCGTCGGTCGAGACCGTCCCCGACTTCACCAGGCCGCTCCAGTAGTCGCTCACCTTCTTGGCGGGCGCGTCGGCGATGTTCACGTTGAAGCTCGTCGCCGAGTTGGTCTTGAACGGCCGTGATCCCGCCTGCCAGAGCAGACCGCTGAAGACCGCGCCGTTGCTCGGAGACATGTTGGTCAGGTAGGCCGCCGGGTCGGCCTTGTGGAGCTTGTCGGCCGCGGTCTGGAACTCCGCCCAGGTCGTGGGGACCTTGATGTGGTGCTTGTCGAAGATGTCCTTGCGGTACAGCATTCCCATCGGGCCGGTGTCCTGCGGGATGGCGTAGACGGAGGAGCCCTGCGCGACCTGGCCCCAGACCCATGGCTGGAACTTGCTCTTGATCGTATTGGCTCCGTACGGGGCCAGGTCGAGCAGGCTCTTGGTGATGGTGAAGGAGGAGACCTCGTGGGCTTCGAGCTGGACGACGTCGGGGGCCCCGCTGCCGGCCTTGAGGGCGGTACGGAGTTTGGGGTACTCGGCGGTGGGCTGGCCGGCGTTGACCACCTTGACCTTGATGTTGGGGTACTTCTTCTCGAAGAGCGCGACCTCGGACTGGATGCCGTCCACCCAGCTCCAGAACTCGATGGTGGCCGGCTTCTTCAGCTCGGCGGCCATGTCGACGGTCTTTGTGGTGCCGCCGGCCCCGGCCCCGGACGACGAGCCGCCGGAGCAGGCGGCGGTCAGCGTGAGCAGGGCGAGCCCGCCGGCGACCGCGGTGAGCAGGCGCGAACGCCTTCCCGTTATGGGAGACCTCATCGTCTCTCCTCCTATATTTTTGTGTTCTGGGCGTTCTAGGCGTTCTGGGTGTTTCGCTCGATGAGCACCCGGACATCCCACGGTCCGAGCGAAAACTCCGTTCCGGCGTCGAGCGTTTCGCCGGACAGCAGATCCATGACGGGCACGGGCAGGCGCAGTGGCGCCGTCTCCCACGACCAGTTGCTGACGAACCGCAGCCGGCGTCCGTCGGCCGTGCGGGCCCCGGTCACAGTCACCGAGCCGGGTCTGTCGCCCCACGGGTCGTCGGGCAGGGTCGTCTCCGCCACCCAGCGGGCCAGTCCCCGCGCCATGGCCGGGTCGGGCAGGGTGCCGAGATAGGTGACGCGGCCGGCTCCGTGCTCGTTCGTGACGACGGCGGGCCAGCGCCCCACGTGCGGGTGCTCGTACCAGGCCAGCGGCGTGGCGGTGTCCGGCACGAGGGCGTCCGCCCAGGCCGTCGCGCGCCCGTCCAGTCCTGTGACGGGCACCGGCTCGGCGAGGTTGGTGTACTCCAGGTAGTGCGCCCCGACGGCCTCCCGCAGGACTCCGGGCATGACCCGGGGGCGCGGCCTGGCGTCTTCGTCCGCGTACCCGGAGCGGAACGTGAGGAGGAGGTGGCCGCCGTGGTGCGCGTACTGCTCCAGCAAGCTCAGGAGTTCGTCGCCCGCCACGTACAGGGCGGGCACCACCAGCACCGGCCAGCGGGCGGCGAGCGCCGCGGGGTCCGTCCCCAGCTGCCGCGGGTTCAGTACGGCGGCCTGGAGGCCGGCGTCGAACAGGCCCTGGTGGAGGGTGGCGACGACGCGGTCGTAGGCCCCGCGGTCCGGATCCCCGCCGGCTCCCGCCGCGATGGGCGGCTGGAACTCCAGCGCCCACTTGCTCTCCAGCGAGTACAGGATCGCGACGTCGGCCTCCGGTTCCAGGCCGGCCAGTACATCCCCGGCCTGCTGGAGCTCGCCACCGGTGCGAGCCAGCTCCTCGTAGCAGCGGCCCGGTTCCAGGTTGTGCCCGAGGACTCCGCCCCAGTGGGTCTCCAGGCCGAAGTGCAGGGTGTGCCAGTGCCAGTACTCGACCGCCGCCGCGCCGCGGGCCACCATCGCCCATACGGCCTGGCGCCACTGGCCGTCGTAGGCCGGGTAGTTGACGTGCGACTCGCCGATGGACTGGGCGTGCGTCTCGGTGACGAGGAAGGGCTCACGGCGTATCCCGTAGGAGAGATCGGACTTGAGGTACAGCGCCCAGGCTCCGGACCAGGGCAGCCACCAGGGGCGGCCCGCCCTCGGCGGCTCCGCGGGGGCCGGGTGCCGCAGCCCGTCCTGCATCGGGAAGTAGAGGTTGGTGGCGGCGACGTCCAGCCGCTGTCCCAGCGCCCCTTCGTCGAGGGCCTTCCTGCCCATGTCGATGCAGGTCGTGACGAACTGCCCGGGGTCGGCGAGTTCGCGCACGATGTCGGCCTGCCAGCCGATGAAGTCGGTGGTCAGCTGTGCCTGGTAGCGGCGCCACGCCAGGTCGTAGGACGGGGTGGTGTTGCCGTCCGGTGTCCACAGCTGCGACCAGTCGGCGATGCGATGGGACCAGTAGGTCAGCCCCCAGCGGTCGTTGAGGGTCTCGACGTCGCCGTAGGTCGTACGCAGATGGTCCACGAAGCCCTGGAACACGGCGGGGTTGTGCAGCAGTTCGATGCCGGGTTCGTTGTCGACCTGCCAGCCGATGACCGCCGGATGTCCGGCGTAGCGCGCGACGATCTTCCTGACGACCCGTTCAGCGAGATGCCGGAAGGCCGGGTGGGTGAAGTCCGCGTCCTGCCGGCCGCCGTAGGGGATGGCTTGTCCGGGGGCCCGTTGCGCCGCCGTCTCCGGGTACTTGCGGCGCAGCCACGGCGGGACGGCGTAGGTCGGCGTTCCGATGATGACCGAGATGTCCCTGGCGTGGGCCTCGTCGAGGACCGGCTGGAGCCAGTCGAGGGCGAACCGGCCGTCTTCGGGCTCCCAGGTCGACCACACGGACTCGCCGACCCGGATCACCGAGAATCCGGCCTGTGCCATCAGGTCGAGATCGGTGGTGAGGCGTTCGTAGGGCTGGTACTCGGCGTAGTAGGCGGCTCCGAAGAGGATCCGGCCGGGAAAGTTGGTAACGTTAACATTCTTGGACTGCGAGTGCGGCTGCCGCGACGTGCTCATGCGATCGGTTCCCCCATGTCAGTGCCGGGCCGCCAGGCCCGTGCTGCTGCGTACGACCAGTTCGGGCTCGACCACGGTCAGCCCGTCCCGCTCCGCCGTGCCCTCTATCTGTTCCACCAGCAGGTCGAGGGCGAGCCGTCCCGCCTCGTCGAAGTCCTGGCGCACCGTCGTCAGCGGCGGCCAGAAGTACGCGGCCTCCGGGATGTCGTCAAAGCCGACCAGGCTCACATCGCCGGGCACGTCCAGGCCTGCCTCGCGCAGCGCGAGGAGCACGCCGAGGGCCATCTGGTCGTTGGCGGCGAAGACCGCGGTGACGTTCCCCCGCCGGATGAGCCGCCGGCCCTGCTCGTAGCCCGACCGTGCCGTCCAGTCCCCGCGCAGCGGGGGCGGCGCCTTCCGTCCGGCCTCGGTGAGCGTCGTGCGCCAGGCCGCTTCGCGGGCCTGCGCCGACGGCCAGTCCACCGGACCGGCGACGTGCCAGACGGTCTGGTGGCCGAGGGACAGCAGGTGCTCCGTGGCCTGCCGGGCCCCGGCGTACTGGGCGATGCCGACCACCGGGGCGGACTCCTGCTCGATGTCCACGTCCACCACGACCACGGGCGTCCCCTTGGTCAGATGCCGCAGGGCTTCCGCCGCCCAGTCGTGCGGAGCGGCGAGGATGACGCCGGCGAGCGACTCCGACATCAGATTGCGCATCACCTCTTCGCCGGAGTTCTGGCCGGTGGACTCCAGCGTGGTGACCCGCACGGTGTAGCCGGCGTCGCGGGCCGCCTGCTCGATGCTGAACAGGGTGGTCGCGGGGCCGTACAGCCTGGTGTCGAAGCCGACCACGCCGAGCACGCGTGACCTGCCGGTCACCAGCGCCCGTGCCGCGCTGTTGGGCCGGTAGCCCAGCTCCGTCACCGCCGCGAGGACCCGGGCCCGGGTGCTGGCCTTGACTCCGTGGTGCTCGTTGAGCACCCGCGAGACGGTCATCACCGAGACCTGCGCCAGCCGCGCCACGTCGCCGAGGACCGCAGGGCGCCCGGCCCTGTCAGTGGACGACGTCATAGGGCATCACAGAGCATCACTTGGAGATCGTTCCCTTTGTTTCTGGGGTGTTGCGGTGGACGTTAACGTTAACAAGACACCGGTTCAAGACCCTTGCACGGGGAAATTCCCGCGGGACCTCCCGGCTGACGTCGCTCACGGCCTCCGCGAGCGACAGCGCGCTCCCGCCGCGAGGGCGTCCTGGTGGGCCTGGGCATCGCGGTGATGCTCCTGATGGCGACGGCCTGGTTCGCGGCGTCGCCTGCCAGTCAGGTGGTGGCCGGGTCGCCGTAGTCGATGGGGCCGCCCAACAGGTCGCTCGCCGACCGGTGAATCTTCGCCAGCGCGCTCAAGAGGTGCTCACGTTCGGTCTCGGTGAGGTCCGCGGTGACCTTCTCCTCCATCAACCGCCGGTCCGCCTCGACCGGCCCCTGCAGTGCGCGTCCCGCGTCGGTGAGCCAGAGCCGGACGAGGCGGTGGTCCCGGTCGTCACGGCGCCGGGTGAGCAGCCCGGCCGTGGTCATCCGGTCGGCCATCTTGACGACGGTGGGCGTCGTGACGTTCGCCGCGGCGGCGACCTCGCCGGGCGTACTGCCGTCGCGTTCCCACAGCACCGCGAGCAGATGGTTCTGCCCGAGGTGCAGTCCATGGCGCCGCATTGCGCCGTCAGCCAGGGCTCGGAGCACCTTCGACGTTCTGCTGTGCAGGTCCAGGAACTCGGGCATCACGGCCTCCGGCGGTGTGCGGAACCGGCCGATCAGGCCGCAGGCAAGTCGATTGACGGCTAATCATTTACCGGCTAACGTCCCTCCGGAACTCATTAGACGGCAAACGACTTAAGGAGTCCTGATGATACTGGTCACCGGAGCCACCGGGAACATCGGCCGCGAACTCGCCCGCGAACTCGACGCGAAGGGCGCCAAGTTACGCGTCCTCGTCCGCGACCCCGCCCGCGCCGCCGGACTGCCCGACCGCGCCGAACGCTCCGTCGGCGACCTGGGCGAGCCCGCGACACTGACGCCCGCCTTCGGCGGCGTCGACAAGCTGTTCCTGCTCACGCAGGGCATCGGCACCGACTTCACCATCCACGCCGTCGCCGCCGCTCAGGCCGCCGGGGTGAGCCACATCGTGCACCTGTCCTCTTCCCACGTCCTCCTCGACCCGATCCCCGCCATGGGCCGCTGGCACCACGAGCGCGAGGAGATCATCCGCGCCTCCGGCATACCCGCCACGTTCCTGCGGCCCGGCGGCTTCATGACCAACGCCCTCGACTGGCTGCCCACCATCCGCGAAGGAGGTTATGTCCTCGACCCGGTCGGCCCGGGCCGCTACGCACCGATCGACCCCGCGGACATCGCCGCGGTCGCCACCCTCGCCCTGACGGAGGACGGCCACCAGGGCAAGGAGTACGCCCTCACCGGCGACGAGATGTTCACCATCGCCGAACAGGTCCGGATCATCGCCGAGTCGATCGGCCGCGACATCGAGGTCCGCGAAGCGGCCACCCCGGCCGAGGCAGTCCGGTCCCGCTTCCCCCACGGGGCGCCCCGGGCGCTCGCCGATGCCATCACGGAGGGCTTCACGCTCATGCGCGCCGACACCGTCGGGTTCCGGACCGACACCGTGGAGCGGCTACTCGGGCGCAGGCCGCAGACTTTCGCGGACTGGTGCGCGCGCAATGCCAACGTGTTCCGGCGGCCTGCCACCGCCTGACCGGGCAGCCGACGGCACCTGCTCGCGCTTCAGAGCGCCGGAAAGTTCCCGCCCTTGACGGCGTCCACGAAGGCGCTCCAGGACGGGGCGGAGACGGCGAGGGCGGGACCTTCTGGGCCCTTACTGTCGCGTATGGGGACCATGCCGGACGGGGCGAGGGTGCGGCTGAACTCGACGCAGTTACCGTCGTTGCCGCCGCTGTGGCTGGACTTGACCCACTTCACTGGCGCGAGATCAGGGGCGGTTTCCATGGGTGTACTCCTCCATCAACTTGCGAATCAGCACCAGCGAGTCGTTCGGCGACAGCGCGGCGGCCCGCAGTCGATCATAGGTCTCCGCCGCCTCTGCCACAGCTGCCGTCGACTCGTCCACTCGTCCAGCATTCAGGGCTTCCGAGTAGACAATCGACGATGCTTCACCGATTGCAAGCACGACGAACGGCTGATCTGTCGCGACAGCGCCCGCGCTGAAGGGGATCACCTGAATCACAACGTGCGGTGACTGCGCCACCTCAAGGAGGTGAGCGAGCTGTTCCCGCATGTCTGCGGGGCCGCCCACCACCGTATGTAGGCAGGCCTCGTGAAGGATCTCCCGCAGCAGCGGAGGGTTCTCGCGCCCCATGACTTGGCGTCGCCGGAAGCGCCTTGCGATGCGGCTGCGGGTGGTCTCCTCGTCTTCGTGCGGATTGGCGGCGCGGAAGACGGAACGGGCATACGCCTCGGTCTGCAACATTCCCATGATCAGGCTAGTTGAGTAGTCGCAGATCTGTGTCGCCTCGCGCTCGGCTTTCAGATACGGCACGAACCATGCCGGGTAGCCGAGCCGGACCGCCCGTTCCCTCAGCCGTTCGAACCGACCCGGCGTACCGCAGACCCTGTCCAGACTTGCGGCGAACTCCTCGCTGCCCAGCCGTCCGCCGTTCTCGACCATGGCGACGTACGACCGCCCGTAGTTCGTGGCCGAGCCCAGCTTCTGCTGTGTCAGCCCAGCCCGAACCCGCCACGGAACCTGTCAACGTGATCAAGGCAGGTAGATGGTTCTATCCCTGTGCCGGGATTGTTTGCTCGTCCGGTCGGGGTTGGTCGGGCTTGTTGATCCAGGCGGCCCCGGGGAGCTTGGGTGGCTCGGGGGCCTTGCGGACGAAGCGTTCGGGATGCTTGGCGTAGACGGCGTCCAGGACGTCGGCGCGCATCTCGCGGAGCTGTTCGGCGAGGCCGAAATGCACGTCGAACGGGGTGTGCATCGCT
>NZ_SUMC01000051.1 GCF_005047355.1 Actinacidiphila oryziradicis | reverse complement strand
GGAAGGCCTTTTCAAAGGAACCTCAAGCAGAACCGGAAACCGGCCTGCCCGGGGTATTTTATAGTCTGGCATTGACTTTTGGCACGCTGTTGAGTTCTCAAGGAACGGAAGCTTCCTTCGAGACCGTTTCACCGGCCCCTCCGGGCTTTCCCTTCGTGTTTCCCAGCTTACCAGACCCTTTCAGGCCCGATTCCCGCTGGCGGGATTCCTGCTTTCATTCTTATTAGCGTTTCTGCCTTTCGGCCTTCGCGCTCCCCGACTTTAGCAGATGCTTTCCGGTCGGATTCACCACTCCGGATCCGAGGGCGCACACGATTGTGCGACTCTCGTTCCCGGGGGTTGTGCCAACGTACTGGAGCGGGGCGCCCCGATGCAAATCGGAGCGCCCCGCACCTGGCGGCCCGTCAGACTTCGACGACCACAGGGAGGATCATCGGCCGGCGACGGTAGGTGTCGGAGACCCACTTGCCGATGGCGCGGCGGATGAGCTGCTGCAGCTGACGCACCTCGGCGACGCCGTCGGCAGCGGCCCTGGCCAGGGATTCCTCGACCTTGGGGAGGACCGCGGCGAAAGCATCATCGTCGATACCCGATCCACGCGCGTGGATGAACGGGCCGCCGACGAGCTTGCCGGAGGAGCTGTCCACGACGACCGTCACGGAGACGATGCCTTCCTCACCAAGGATGCGACGGTCCTTCAGCGAGGTCTCTGTGACGTCGCCGACCGAGAGGCCGTCCACATACACGTAACCCGCCTGGACCTTGCCGACGACCTTGGCGAGACCGTCCACCAGATCCACGACGACGCCGTCCTCGGCGATGACGCAACGGTTCTTGGGAAGACCGGTCAGCTGCCCGAGCTCGGCGTTGGCACGCAGATGCCGCCATTCGCCGTGGACGGGCATCAGGTTCCGAGGCTTGCAGATGTTGTAGAAGTACAGGAGCTCGCCGGCCGAAGCGTGGCCGGAAACGTGCACCTTGGCGTTGCCCTTGTGCACGACATTGGCCCCCCACCGGGTGAGACCGTTGATCACGCGGTAGACGGAGGTCTCGTTGCCGGGAATGAGCGACGACGCGAGGACGACGGTGTCCCCCTCGACGATACGGATCTGGTGGTCCCGGTTCGCCATGCGGGACAGGGCCGCCATGGGCTCACCCTGGGAACCGGTGCAGACCAGCACCACCTTCTCGTCCGGAAGATCATCGAGAGTCTTGACCTCGACGACCAGACCGGCCGGGACCTTGAGGTAACCGAGGTCCCGGGCGATGCCCATGTTCCTGACCATGGAGCGACCGACGAAAGCGACCTTGCGGCCGCGCTCATGGGCGGCGTCCAGCACCTGCTGGATGCGGTGGATGTGACTGGCGAAGCTGGCCAGGATGATGCGCTTCTCGGCCTTGGCGAAGACCTGCTTCAGCACCGGTGCGATATCGCGCTCGTGCGGGATGAAGCCGGGGACTTCGGCGTTCGTGGAGTCCGAAAGCAACAGGTCGATGCCCTCTTCAGCCAGCCGCGCGAAGGTGGCCAGGTCGGTGAGGCGCCCGTCGAGGGGGAGCTGGTCCATCTTGAAGTCCCCGGTGTGGACGACCATCCCGGCCGGAGTACGGATCGCGACGGCCAGGGCATCCGGAATGGAGTGGTTGACTGCGATGAACTCGCAGTCGAAGGGGCCGATTGCCTCGCGCTGGCCCTCCATCACCTCAAGGGTGTACGGCCGGATGCGGTGCTCGGTCAGCTTGGCCTCGATGAAGGCGAGGGTCAGCTTCGAGCCGATCAGCGGGATGTCGGCTCTCTCCCGGAGGAGGAAGGGGACAGCGCCGATGTGATCCTCGTGGCCGTGGGTCAGGACGATGCCGACAACGTCGTCGAGACGGTCCCGGATGGAGCTGAAGTCGGGAAGGATCAGATCGATTCCGGGCTGCTCGGTCTCGGGGAAGAGCACCCCGCAGTCAACGATCAGCAGCCGGCCGTCGTATTCGAAGACCGTCATATTGCGGCCGATCTCGCCGAGGCCGCCGAGCGGTGTAACGCGCAGGCCTCCCTTGGCGAGAACGGGCGGGGATCCGAGCTCTGGATGCGGATGGCTCAAAAGTCTCTCCTCACCACGCGCACCAACATGCCTCTTCGGCGAGGACACCTGGCGTGCGTGACATCGTGGTTGGTCGGTAATTTCGCTATTTCGTCCGGTATTCAGTTTTTAAGTCTTTGACTACAGCTGTACCCCGCCTGCGGCGAGATCCTTCTTCAGCTGAGCGGTCTCCTCGTGGCCGAGCTCCACGAGCGGAAGCCGCAGCGGTCCGCCGGGCAGTCCCCGCAGCGCGAGCGCGGCCTTGACTGTGATGACGCCCTGGGCGCGGAACATTCCCGTGTAGACGGGGAGGAGCCGCTGGTGGATCTCGGCGGCCTTGGCCACGTCACCCGAGACGTAGGCCCCCAACAGGGCGCGCAGCTCAGGCGATACCAGGTGGCCGACAACGGAGACGAAGCCGACCGCGCCTACCGAGAGCAAGGGCAGATTGAGCATGTCGTCCCCGGAGTACCAGGCGAGGCCCGATCGGGCGATGGCCCAGCTGGCACGCCCCAGGTCGCCCTTGGCGTCCTTGTTGGCGACGATCCGGGGGTGCTCAGCGAGCCGGACGATGGTCTCGGTCTCGATGGGGACGCCGCTGCGACCAGGGATGTCGTAGAGCATCACCGGCAGGCCGGTGGCGTCGGCGATGGCGGTGAAGTGCCGGTACAGGCCTTCCTGCGGAGGCTTGCTGTAGTACGGCGTCACCGTGAGCAGACCGTGGGCGCCTGCCCGCTCGGCCTGGCGGGCGAGCTCGATGCTGTGGCGGGTGTCGTTGGTGCCGACCCCGGCGACTACGAAGGCCCGGTTGCCGACGGCCTCCACTACGGCCCGTACGAGCTGCTCTTTCTCCACGTCGCTGGTGGTCGGCGACTCGCCGGTGGTGCCGTTGACGACCAGGCCGTCGTTGCCTGCCTCCACCAGATGAGCGGCGAGCCGCTGCGCGCCCTCGAGGTCGAGAGCGCCGTCCGCGGCGAACGGGGTGACCATTGCGGTCAGGACCCGCCCGAAGGGGGTCTGCGGAGTGGAGGTCGGAGCCATAAGGACAACGCTACTCGGTCAAGGTGTGGGGGTGTCCCCTCGGGACCTGCGAAGAGGACTCCGGCGCCGCCTGCTCGGGGGTTCAAGCGGCGCCGGGGTCCGTGTCTGTAGCCTAAATGAACTTCACGAAAGCCCGCAATCGGAACATTGCGGGCGCGACCTCATGGTGCGACGCGGCCCTGAGCGTTGTATGCGGCGTGGGTGAGCGGCATCAGCCCAGCCCAGAGCGTCTCCATCTGCTCAGCCACCATCTCGATCTCGCGCTGGGGGAACGAGGGAGTCTTCGCCCGCTCGTCCTTGGTCCGGAGGGAGAGGAAGTGCATCAGCGACCGGGCATTGCACGTGGCGTACATCGACGAGAACAGGCCCACCGGCAGGACCGCGCGCGCCACCTCACGGGCCACCCCCGCCTCCAGCATCTGCTGGTAGGAGGCATAGGCCTGCCGGTACGCGGCTTCCATTTCCTCGGTCACCAGCTTGTGCTGCTCCGGGGTACCGGGCACGAACTCGTACTTGCCGGGCCTCCCCTGCTGCACCAGGTGCCGGCTTTCCGCGGGAGTGTAGAAGACCGGCTGCAATTCGCGATACCGCCCGCTCTCCTCGTTGTACGAGTTGTGCACGACGATCCCGTCGGCGAGGAAATTGTGCCAGGGCCCCTCCACCGAAAGGTCGTAGGTCATCTCCTCACCGTCGTCAGCGACGGACACGATCATGTCCGGGCGGGCGACTGCCAACTCGCCGCCGCGCTGTGCCAGTGCCTGTTCTGCCGCGCTCTTCCTTTCGTGGCACTCCGGGCAGGCCGGAGCGAGATTCTTCTCATCGAGTGCCTTCATCAGGTCAGCCGCGACCGGCACGACATGGTCGAGTTCCAGCGCCTCGCGGGGGAACAGACGTGAGCACAGGTAGCAGACGTCCATCTCCTTGATCAGGCGCTTGTGCTGCATGGACGCCCATGCCCCGACCCCCTGGCGCAGGCCGGGCGGCACCAGCGCCTCGGACGGACGCACAGCGGCCGCTTGCGCCATGACCGAGTCACCGACTTCCAGCTCTCCCGCCTTCCGCCAGCCATCGGGCGTGAACACGGCGTGATCCTTCGTGCAGCGCAAGGTCCTGCCGCTCACTGTCGTCATACGCAGCAGCGGTTTCACCCCCGACTCGATGACGTCCGCGATCTCTGCCCGCTGAGCCACCAGAGTCCGCTCGTCATAACACCGGACGTGCCGGTCTTGAGCCCCGTGCTGCCGCTGCTCGAACAATTCCTTGATCGGCTTGTGCCGGAGAATTCCATCCTCGCCCTCCAGGGTGATCTCCGTATCGCCGGCGAGACACCATCCCGCGCGATGGCGATGAAACTCCCGGAAGACAAAGATCGGAGCGCTCACGAAGAAGGTCATCGAGTTGTGCTCGAACGGAGTGCCATGCCGGTCGCGCATCAAATAATTGATCAGGCCCTTGGACCGCTCGGGGTCCTTCGTCAGCTCTTCGAGGGACTGCTCTCCGGCTGTGGACACACGCGCCGCCCACAACACGTCCGAGTCCGCCGCGCTGTGCTTGATCAGTTCGACAGTGACGTCGCTACGGAACTGAACTGCGGTTTCGGTGGGGGTGTCGGTCACCGGAGGTCCTTCCTCGTGGGCGTTCGGGGCGGCGCCAAGCCTATGCGCTGGCACTGACAACGCCGCCACTCGGTGCAAAGCGGACAGACGCAGTGCTGCGGCTGGCCGCGCGCACAGGTCCCCGATAGCCTCCGGTCAGAACTTCCCCCGCCCGATAAGGATCCTGAGCGTGCCCCTGCCCTTCCTCGCCGCGGACGGCGGCCACGACCAGCAAGTGACAGACACCCCTTTGCCGTACTCGGCGCAGGACAAGTGGATGCGCCCGTACCGCCCGGGTCCCTGGCGGGTGGCGACGGCGGCGCTGATGCTGATGCTCGCCGCGTATCTGCTCTTCGCCGGCATGATCATCGGAGTGGCGAAGGGGCTGTCCGGCGCCGAGGCCTGTCTGGGCGCGTCCGTCCTGGTGATCGTGAGCGCGCTGCGGCTGCTGCGGGTGGGCTTCTGGGTGAGCGGGCGGGGGCTGCGCCAGTGCCGGCTCTTCAGTACCGTGACCGTGCCGTGGGACCAGGTCGGCAGCGTACGGACGGCTCAGCAGCCGGTGCGGGTACTGGAACTGCCCCGGACCGTGCAGGGGCAGGCGCTGATCGTCACGCGGGCGAACGGGCAGCAGCTGCGCCCGCTCATGACCGATCACAACGCGGACTTCCTGGGCCGCAGGGAGGCCTTCGACATGGCGGCCGACGCCATAGAGGGCCGGGCGGCGGAGCTCCGCTAGCGCCTGCACGGCGGGCCATCACGCTACGGGCGTACGGGCCTGCCGTCGTGCAGGGCGATCGCGCGCTGCATGGCCTTGCGGGCGCGCGGGGTGTCGCGGGCGTCGAAGTAGGCGACGGCGAGCCGGAACCAGCTGCGCCAGTCGTCGGGGGCGGCTTCGGTCTCCGCCTGGCGCTTGGCGAAGACCAGGTCCGCCGAATCGCGGTCGATGCGTCCGCCGGGGGTACGTACGAGCTCGTCGACGGGGAGGCCGCCCTCGGCCTCCAGCTCGCGGGCGAGGCGGCCGGCGTTGCGGGCGAAGGCCGTGGTGTGCCAGAGGAACCAGAGGCCGATGAGCGGCAGGACGAGGACGGCAACGCCGAAGGTGACGGTGACCAGGGTGGCGTCCTGGATCAGCATGACGCCCCGGCTGCCGACGAGGACGAAGTAGAAGAGCAGGACCGCCGCGAGGACGAAGTAAGTGATTTTGGCGCGCATGGCGGCGGTCCTCAGTCCAGGTCCATGAAGTTTTCGAGCCCGAAGGTGAGACCGGGCGCCGAGACGATGCGGCGTACGCCGAGGAGCACTCCGGGCATGAAGGAGCTGCGGTTCATCGAGTCGTGCCGGAGGGTGAAGATCTCCCCGGCGTCGCCGAACAACACCTCCTGGTGGGCGACAAGGCCGCGCAGCCGTACGGCGTGCACCGGCACCCCGTCGACATCCGCGCCACGGGCCCCCTCCAGGGCGGTGGTGGTGGCATCCGGCTGGTCGCCCAGACCGGCCTCGCGGCGGGCCCGGGCGATCAGCTGAGCGGTGCGGACCGCGGTGCCGCTGGGGGCGTCGGCCTTGCCCGGGTGATGCAGCTCGACGACTTCGACGGACTCGAAGAAACGGGCCGCCTGCTGTGCGAAGCGCATGGTGAGGACGGCACCGATGCCGAAGTTCGGGGCGATGAGCACGCCGGTTCCCGGTGCGGAGTCGAGCCGGCCCTTGAGCGTGGCCAGCCGGTCGTCGGTCCAGCCGGTGGTGCCGACGACGGCGTGGATGCCGTTGGTCACGCAGAACTCGAGGTTGCCCATCACCGAGTCCGGATGGGTCAGCTCGACCGCGACCTGGGCTCCGGCCTCGGTGAGCGTCTCCAGCTTGTCACCGCGGCCGAGCGCGGCCACCAGTTCCAGGTCGTCCGCGGCGCCGACAGCCTTGACGGCCTCGGAGCCCATACGGCCGTGGGCGCCGATGACCGCGACGCGGATCTTGCTCATCGTACGAACTTCTTTCGGTTAGGCGACGGATTCCTGCAGCCGGGCGGCCTGCTTGTCCTTCAGGGGCCCGATGACGGCCAGCGACGGACGCTGTCCCAGTACATCGCGGGCTACCGCGCGCACTTCGTCCGGGGTGACGGCGGCGATGCGCTCAAGGGTGGCGTCGACGGACAGCTGCTCCCCCCAGCAGAGCTCGCTCTTGCCGATGCGGTTCATGAGCGCGCCGGTGTCCTCCAGGCTGAGCACCGTGGAACCGGAGAACTGGCCGATGGCGCGGTGCAGCTCCTCGTCGGCCAGGCCGTGCTCAGCGACCTGCTGAAGCTCGTCGCGGCAGATCTTGAGCACTTCATGGACGCGCCGCGGCTGGCAGCCGGCATAGACGCCGAAGAGGCCGCAGTCGGCGAACGAGGAGGTGTACGAGTACACCGAGTAGGCCAGGCCGCGCTTCTCGCGCACTTCCTGGAAGAGCCGGGAGCTCATCCCGCCGCCCAGTGCGGTGTTCAGCACGCCGAGCGCCCAGCGGCGGTCGTCGTGCCGTGAGAGGCCGGGCATGCCGAGGACGACATGGGCCTGCTCGGTGCGGCGCTCCAGCAGCTCGACCCGGCCGGCGGCGCGTATGGAGCGGGCGCCGGACCGCGGGGCGCGGGGGTCGGCGTCCGGGACCCGGAGGGCGCCGGCCTGGTCGAAGGCCTCGCGGACCTGTCGTACGACGGCGGCGTGGTCGAGGTTGCCGGCTGCGGCGACGACGAGACGCGTCGGGTCGTAGTGCTTGCGGTAGAAGCGCGAGACCTGGTCACGGGTGAGGGCGTTGATGGTGTCGACGGTGCCCAGCACCGGGCGGCCCAGCGGGGAGTCGCCGAGGAGGGCGGTGGCGAAGAGGTCGTGGACCTGGTCGCCGGGGTCGTCCTCGGTCATGGCGATCTCTTCGAGGACGACTCCGCGCTCGGCGTCGATGTCCTCCTGCCGGATGAGCGAGCCGGTGAGCATGTCGCTGACGACGTCGATCGCGAGCGGCAGGTCGGTGTCGAGCACACGTGCGTAGTAGCAGGTGTACTCCTTGGCGGTGAAGGCGTTCATCTCGCCGCCCACCGCGTCGATGGAGGAGGAGATGTCGAGGGCGCTGCGCCGATCGGTGCCCTTGAAGAGCAGGTGCTCCAGGTAGTGCGTGGCGCCGTTGAGGACCGGGGTCTCATCGCGGGAGCCGACGCCGACCCAGATGCCGAAGGTCGCGGAGCGTACGGTCGGCAGGGTCTCGGTGACGACGCGGAGGCCGCCGGGGAGGACGCTGCGGCGCACCGTGCCGATGCCGTCGACGGTGCCGGGCAGGACAGTCTGCGTGCGGACGGCCCGCCCCTTGGTGGAGGGGCGGGCCGTCTCACGGGTTGAGCGTGAGGTCACGAGTTCGGCTCGTCCTTGTCGGTGGCGGAGCCGCTGTCGGACTCTTCGCCCTCGATGACCGGAATCAGCGAGAGCTTGCCGCGCTGGTCGATCTCGGCGATCTCGACCTGGACCTTGGAGCCCACGGCGAGAACATCCTCGACGTTCTCGACTCGCTTGCCGCCGGCCAGCTTGCGGATCTGCGAGATATGAAGCAGGCCGTCCTTGCCCGGGAGCAGCGAGACGAAGGCGCCGAACGTCGTCGTCTTCACGACCGTGCCCAGGTAGCGCTCGCCGACCTCGGGCATCGTCGGGTTGGCGATGCCGTTGATGATCGCGCGGGCGGCCTCGGCAGCCGGGCCGTCGGCCGCACCGATGTAGATGGTGCCGTCGTCCTCGATGGTGATCTCGGCGCCGGTGTCCTCCTGGATCTGGTTGATCATCTTGCCCTTGGGGCCGATGACCTCACCGATCTTGTCCACCGGGATCTTGACGGTGATGATGCGCGGGGCGTTCGGCGACATCTCGTCCGGAGTGTCGATCGCCTCCATCATCACGTCGAGGATGTGCAGCCGGGCGTCGCGGGCCTGCTTGAGGGCGGCGGCCAGGACCGAGGCCGGGATGCCGTCGAGCTTGGTGTCCAGCTGCAGCGCGGTGACGAAGTTCTTCGTACCGGCGACCTTGAAGTCCATGTCGCCGAACGCGTCCTCGGCGCCGAGGATGTCGGTCAGCGCGACATAGTGCGTCTCGCCCTCGATCTCCTGGGAGATCAGGCCCATGGCGATACCGGCGACCGGGGCCTTGAGCGGCACACCGGCGTTCAGCAGCGACATCGTGGAGGCGCAGACCGAGCCCATGGACGTCGAGCCGTTGGAGCCGAGCGCCTCGGAGACCTGGCGGATGGCGTACGGGAACTCCTCGCGGGTCGGCAGGACCGGGAGGATCGCCCGCTCGGCGAGCGCACCGTGGCCGATCTCGCGGCGCTTGGGCGAGCCCACGCGGCCGGTCTCACCGACGGAGTACGGCGGGAAGTTGTAGTTGTGCATGTAGCGCTTGCGCGTCTCGGGCGCCAGCGTGTCGAGCTGCTGCTCCATACGGAGCATGTTGAGGGTGGTGACGCCCAGGATCTGGGTCTCGCCACGCTCGAACAGCGCCGAACCGTGCACGCGCGGGATCGCCTCCACCTCGGCGGCGAGCGTACGGATGTCCGTGACGCCACGGCCGTCGATGCGGATCTTGTCCTTGATGACGCGCTCGCGGACCAGCTTCTTGGTCAGCGAGCGGTACGCCGCCGAGATTTCCTTCTCGCGGCCCTCGAACTGCGGGAGCAGCTTCTCGGCGGCCAGCGCCTTGACCCGGTCCAGCTCGGCCTCGCGGGCCTGCTTGCCGGGGATGGTCAGCGCCTGCTTGAGCTCGTCGGTGACGGAGGCCTCGAGCGCCTCGAACACGTCCTCCTGGTAGTCCAGGAAGCGCGGGAAGTCGGCGGTCGGCTTGGCGGCCTTCGCGGCGAGGTCGGCCTGGGCCTTGACCAGCACCTTGATGAACGGCTTGGCGGCTTCGAGGCCAGCGGCCACGACCTCCTCGGTCGGCGCCTCGGCGCCGCCCTCGACCAGCTTGATGGTCCTGGCGGTGGCTTCGGCCTCGACCATCATGATCGCGACGTCGCCGTCGTCCAGGACACGGCCGGCGACGACCATGTCGAAGACGGCGCTCTCCAGCTCGCTGTGGGTCGGGAAGGCCACCCACTGGCCGCTGATCAGCGCGACGCGGACGCCGCCGATCGGGCCGGAGAACGGCAGGCCGGCCAGCTGCGTGGAGGCGGAGGCGGCGTTGATCGCGACCACGTCGTACAGGTGGTCCGGGTTGAGCGCCATGATCGTCGCGACGACCTGGATCTCGTTGCGCAGGCCCTTGGCGAAGGACGGGCGCAGCGGGCGGTCGATCAGGCGGCAGGTGAGGATGGCGTCCTCGGACGGGCGGCCCTCGCGGCGGAAGAACGAGCCGGGGATGCGGCCGGCCGCGTACATGCGCTCCTCGACGTCCACCGTGAGGGGGAAGAAGTCGAGCTGGTCCTTCGGGTGCTTTGAGGCTGTGGTGGCCGACAGCACCATGGTGTCGTCGTCCAGGTAGGCGACGGCGGAGCCGGCGGCCTGACGGGCCAGACGGCCCGTCTCGAAACGGATGGTACGGGTGCCGAAGGCGCCGTTGTCGATCACGGCTTCGGCGTAGTGGGTCTCGTTCTCCACTATGGGGTTTCTCCTCTTCCATGCCCCCGGGCGTTTCCCGTGGGGCCATCGGTGGAGGTGCGTCGCTCCCGCCGGGCCGGTCTTCGATCGAAGCCACCGGGGGACTCGTTCTCCCGGGGACCACTACCGAGGACCGGCTCTGGAGGCGTCAGAGGTTGAAGGGCGACGCGCCTCACTCATGCTCTATGGCGTTATTGGACCAGACTACGCAGCTTCTGCGCACGTCCTGCGCAAGCGGATCATCTGGTGTACAAGGTGTAGCGGATCCAGCGGGGTGCCGGTGCGGCAGCTGTACCGGGCTGTATATGGCGAAGGGAGCGGCCCCATCGCAGGAACCGCTCCCCTTGTGTGGCTTCTTAGCGGACGCCTGCGGCACCGGCGCGGATGCCGAGCCGCTCGCGCAGCTCACGGAAGCGCGTGATGTCCTTCTTGGCCAGGTACTGCAGCAGACGACGGCGCTGGCCGACCAGGATCAGCAGACCCCGGCGGGAGTGGTGGTCGTGCTTGTGGAGCTTCAGGTGCTCGGTGAGGTCCGAGATCCGGCGCGAGAGCATTGCGACCTGGACCTCGGGGGAGCCGGTGTCGCCCTCCTTGGTACCGAACTCGGCGATGATCTGCTTCTTCGTTGCGGCATCGAGCGGCATACGGACTCCTTGGTGTCGGATTGCCTCCGAGCGCCCCTGGTCTGGATCACAGAGGGAACTTCGACTACTCGGAAGGCGGTGCGGGCGCGCTGCGCGCATGCGTAGACGGCCGTCACACAGAGTACCACCGGGGCCTGGACCCGATTACCACGATGCCGGGCTCCGGCGGGCTTACGCGACTGCCGCCGGGACCCGGCGCCGCGCCTTGGCCTCGTCCTCAAACGCCGGACGGGCCGGGAACGGCCGGCGGCGCAGCTTACCTCCGGCGCGGGCGCCGCCGCTGCGGACCGCCGCCTGCCCTGCGGCGCCGGGCAGCCCGGGCCGGGAGCCTGCCACTCAGCGTCAGCCGCTGGTCATGCCACGGGCTTCGGCGTACAGGTCCAGGACGGCCAGCGCGAGCGGGATGAGCGCCAGGAGGATCGCGCCGTCGGCGAGGTCGAGCATGCGACCCCAGAAAGGGGTGACGCCCTTGCTCGGGACGATGAGGGCGATGGCGACGAGGAGGGTGGCGCCGAGGGCGACAGCAGCGGTGAGCCAGATGGTACGGACGTCGAGCGGAGAGCCGTTGTGGTTGACGGTGAGCTCCTGGACGATGTCCGGGGGCGGATTGAGGGAGAGCCCGAGGACGAGGAGGCCGATGGTGATGACACCGGCCACCATGAGGCAGACGACCTGCGCCGTGTAGCGGAAGAGGCGGGCGCGCATCACCGTGGCGAGGCCGACCGTGAGGGCGAGCGCCTGGGCCCAGCCGCTGGAGGAGAAGCCCAGTACGGCACCGGCAGAGCCGACGATCGCGGCGGAGCAGCCCGCGACGAGACCGAGGAGGAGTTCGTGACCGCGGCGGGCCTGGTTGGTGATCCGCTCGAAGTCGACCGGGTCCTCCTCCTGCCGGTCGCCGTCGCCACCACGGTTGCGTCCGGCGATCTGGTCCGGTGAGCGGAAGCCGATGGGCAGTCGGGCGAAGCGCGCGGACCAGCCGGGCAGGAAGCCGATCACTGCGATCATGACGACGGCGGTGATGCCGGCGGCCTCGCGCGGCTGAGCGTCGGTGAGGATGGCCACGAAGGTGGCCATGGTGCCCACGGCGGCTGTGAAGGCGGCGGCGACGAAGGGGGCGTCGCCCTGCGGCAGCATCATGACCAGCAGGACGGCGGCGATCAGTACGGTGACGCAGCCGATGAGGAAGTGCAGCCTGCCCGGTCCCTCGCCGGCGTCGACCGGCATGATGCCGGAGCCGGCGACCAGCAGCAGCGGCAGCGCGGCCAGGCCGAGGGCGACGGAGGAGTACCGGTCGTCGTAGACCCGGGCGCGGACCGACGCGAGGGTGACCAGGACGAGGCCGGCGGCACCGGCGAGAATGCCGGGGAGCCCGTGCATGTCGTGCTTGACCGGCTCGGAGAACCACAGCAGGAACGCCATCAGCGCCAGCAGGACGAAGCCGGCGGTCAGGCCGACACCGCGCATCAGAGTGTCGTTCCAGCTGCGGCGGTCGGTCTCGACGGCGGCGGCGACGGCGTCCACGACATCGTCGAAGACAGCCGGCGGCAGGGAGTCCGCGAAGGGCCGCATGAGCAGCAGTTCGCCGTCGCGGATCTGGTGCTCGGCGAGGGAGAGCCCGTCGTCGAGAACGGTGCCGTCCCGGCGGACCAGGTTGTAGCCGGTCGGCGCGGCTTCCTCCGGGGTCTGGCCCGAGAGCCGGAGGATCTCCGGGTACACATCGGACAGCGGCACGTCCTCGGGGAGTGCGACATCTATCCGGCTGTTGGGCGCCGCGACCGTGACCCTGCAGAATCCGGTTGCTGAAACCGTGCTCACCTGGCGGTTCCCCCTCGTCCGGTGTGTGGGTGGGCCCACTCCTGGTTCAGCGGCGGGGCCCCGTTCCGCGAAGCGTCACCCTACCCCTTGGCGTCAACTCCCCTGGTCCCGCCCGTCCCTGGCAGCGGGCGGTCACCAGTAGTATCGGCGCCTGCCATGTGCGTTAGAAGCCCCGCGCCTTCTCGGCGCGCGGCTTACGGGGGGCCGTCACAACGGGGGCGGTCCGAACTGCGAGTTGCGTGAAGGACTGGTGCATCGGTGAGCGTTGTCGTCATCAAGCGCCCGCCGCGGGTTTTCCCGCCGGAGGTGCCGAGTGAGGAGGTACGGCTGGTAACCCCGCCCGAACTGCCGCGTGGCGAGGATTCCGGGCTGATGATGAACCTGCTGCCCATGCTGGGGATGGGCAGCTCTGTGGTCTTCTTCTTCATGCCGGGCACTCAGGCCATCATGAAGATCATGGGCGGTCTGATGGCCGTCTCCACCGTGGCGATGGTGATCGCGCAGATCGTGCGCTCCCGGCAGGGTCCGTCCGGGCAGATGGCGGAGAACCGCCGCGACTACCTCAAGTACCTGGCGCAGATCCGGCGTCAGGTGAGGCGTACGGCGCACAAGCAGCGCGACGCGCAGTATTACCTGCACCCGGCGCCCGAACAGCTCTGGGCGCTGGTCACCGAGGGCTCGCGTGTGTGGGAACGGCGGTCGACCGACGAAGATTTCGCACAGATCCGGGTCGGTCTCGGCCCGCAGCAGTTGAACACCCCGCTGATCGCCCCGGAGACCGCTCCGGTGGACGAGCTGGAACCGCTGACCGCGCACGCGATGCAGCAGTTCCTCGCCGCACACGGGTCGTTGGACAATCTGCCGCTCGCGGTGGGCCTGCGGTCCTTCTACCACGTGACGATCTCCGGCGACCCGGACACCGTCTACGGCCAGACCCGGTCGATCGTCGGCCAGCTGGCCTCGCTGCACTCCCCGGAGGACCTGGTGATCGCGGTGGTCGCCGCCCCGGGGGCCGTACCGGACTGGGAGTGGACGAAGTGGCTGCCGCACGCCCAGCACCGGGAGTCCGACGGCGCCGGTTCGCGCCGGCTGATCTGCGGTGACCTCGGTGAGGTGGAGGAGCTGCTCGCCGAGGAGCTGGAGGACCGCCCGCGCTTCAACCGGGACGGCCAGCCGGTGCTGGACGAGCCGCATGTCGTCATCGTCCTCGACGGCGGCGGCGTCCCCGCGGACTCCGTGATCGCCTCGGCCGAGGGGCTGCAGGGCGTCACCATCCTGGAAGTCGTACCGGGCGACCTGGACGAGCTGCGGGGTTCGCTGTCCATCCAGGTCCGCCCGGACAAGCTGGTGCTGGAGGCCGGCACCGGGGTGTTCACCGGCGTACCGGACGTCCTGTCGCAGATCCAGGCCGAGTCGCTGGCGCGGCAGCTCGCGCCGCTGCGCCTCGGCGCGGCCGACGCGGACGAACCGCTGCTCGCCAACCTGGACTTCACCGACCTGATGGGCATAGGCGACGCCGGAAGCGTGGATGTCTCGCGCACCTGGCGCCCCCGGACCCTCCATGAGCGCCTCCGCGTCCCGATCGGCCTCGGCGAGACCGGCGAGGCCGTCATGCTGGATCTCAAAGAAGCTTCGCAGGAGGGCATGGGCCCGCACGGGCTCTGCGTCGGCGCCACCGGTTCCGGCAAGTCCGAGCTGCTGCGCACGCTCGTGCTGGGCCTGGCGGTGACCCACTCCTCCGAGACGCTCAACTTCGTACTCGCCGACTTCAAGGGCGGTGCGACCTTCACCGGCATGGGCACTATGCCGCATGTGTCGGCGGTCATCACCAACCTCGCCGACGAGCTCACTCTCGTCGACCGGATGCGTGACTCCATCACCGGTGAGCTGACCCGCCGCCAGGAGCTGCTGCGCCAGGCCGGCAACTACGCGAACATCACCGACTACGAGAAGGCGCGGGCGGCCGGCGCTGCCCTCGACCCGCTGCCCTCGCTCGTCCTGATCATCGACGAGTTCAGCGAGCTGCTCGCCGCCAAGCCCGACTTCATCGAGATGTTCATCCAGATCGGCCGGATCGGCCGTTCGCTGGGTGTGCACATGCTGCTCGCCTCGCAGCGCCTGGAGGAGGGCAAGCTCCGCGGGCTGGACACATTCTTGTCCTATCGCATCGGGCTGCGCACCTTCTCCGCCGCCGAGTCCCGTACCGCGATCGGCGTGCCCGACGCGTACCACCTGCCCAATGTTCCGGGCGCGGGCATCCTCAAGTACGACACCGAGACAATGGTGCAGTTCAAGGCCGCGTATGTGTCGGGCACCTACCGGTCGGGCGGCGCCCGTACGGTGGGCGGCGCCCGGATCGACCGCTCCCCGGTGCTCTTCACAGCCGCCCCGGTGCCGGTACGGATCCTCGCCGAGACCGAACCGGACGCCGATACGCGCAGTGCCCATCTCGACGACGCGCTCTCCGACACGGTGCTGGATGTCATCGTGCAGCGCCTGGAGGGCCAGGGGCCGCCCGCCCACCAGGTGTGGCTGCCGCCGCTGGACGACCCGTTCAGCGTCGACCAGGTCCTCCCGCCGCTGACCGTCAGTCCCGAGCGCGGCCTGCACGCCGACGGCTTCACCGCCGCCGGGAAGCTCGCCGTCCCGGTCGGCCTCGTCGACAAGCCCTTCGAGCAGCGGCGTGACGTCATGTACGCCGACCTGTCCGGCGCTTCCGGCCACGCGCTCGTCGTCGGCGGTCCGCAGTCCGGCAAGTCGACCCTGGTCCGTACGATGGTGGCGTCCTTCGCGCTCACCCACACCCCCCGCGAGGTGCAGTTCTACGCCCTCGACTTCGGCGGCGGCGGCATGCTCGCGCTGGACGGGCTCGCCCACATGGGCGGGGTCGCCTCGCGCCTGGACGCCGAGAAGGTCCGTCGTACAGTCGCCGAGGTACACGGCATTCTGGGCGCCCGCGAGGAATTCTTCCGGGCCAACGCCGTCGACTCCATGGGGACCTTCCGGCAACGCCGGGCAGCCGGCCACTACCCGGACCAGCCCTGGGGCGATGTCTTCCTGATCATCGACGGCTGGGCCACCTTCAAGACCGACTACGAACTCCTCGACCCGGTCATCACCGACATCGCCACCCGCGGTCTCGGCTTCGGCATCCACCTCATCATCACCGCCACCCGCTACACCGAGATGCGGCCGGCGCTGCGTGACCAGGTGCTCAGCCGCCTGGAGCTGCGGCTCGGCGACGCCATGGAGTCCGAGTTCGACCGCAAACGCGCCGAGAACGTGCCGATGGGCAAGCCCGGCCGCGGCCTGTCCCCCGACAAGCTCGACTACCTCGCCGCCCTCCCCCGTACCGACGGCTCGTCGAGCATCGAGGACCTCTCCGACGGCATGGCGCAGCTCGTGGCAGGCGTCAACTCCAACTGGTCCGGCCCCGTCGCGCCCCGCGTCCGTATGCTGCCGACCATGCTCCCGGCCCACGACCTGCCCAAGGGCGGGGACTTCTCCGACCGAGGCATCGCGATCGGCGTCGACGAGCTGACCCTCTCCCCGGTCTTCGTCGACTTCGAGACGGACCCGCTCTTCGTCATCTACGGCGAGAGCGAGTCCGGCAAGTCCTCACTGCTCCGGCTGATCGCCAAGCAGGTCAGCGAGCGCTACGCGCCGGGCAAGGCGCTCTTCGTGGTCTCCGACTTCCGCCGCGCCCTGCTCGGCCAGGTCCCCGAGAGCCATATGTACAAGTACTGCGCCTCCGGGCCGCAGCTCCAGGAGGTCATGGAATCGCTCGCCGGCTCCATGAGCCGCCGTATGCCCGGCTCCGACGTCACACCCGACCAGCTGCGCAACCGCAGCTGGTACTCCGAGCCGGACGCCTTCATCTTCATCGACGACTACGACCTGGTCGCCACCTCCATGGGCAACCCGGTGTCGGTGCTGATGGAGTACCTGCCCTTCGCGCGCGACCTCGGTCTGCGCATCGTCCTGGCGCGCAGCACCTCCGGCGCCTCCCGGTCGTCCTTCGAGCCGGTGCTCACCCGGATCAAGGAGCTCGGCGCCCAGGGCGTCGTCCTGTCGGGCGACCCGAACGAGGGCCCGGTCTTCGGCTCCACGAAGGCGACCCGGATGCCGCCGGGCCGGGGGCAGTTCATCACCCGGCGCCGCGGCGCCCAGCTCATCCAGACCGGTCACCTGCCGGAGAGCTGACGGTACCGCGACCAGCATTGCGGCGGCGGTGCCCCTTCCTACGCGGAGGGGCACCGCCACCGAGCGGCAGTGATCGGGGCCGTGGTCTGCGACACGCCCGAACCGGGCGGTGCGCCCCGTAGCCCGGCGCGATCAGTTGTGCAGGGGCTGGACATCCGAGGGCCGAACGCTCGGAGGCCGAACGCTCAGAGGTCGAACTCGGCCGGCGGCAGGCCCAGGGCGTAGCAGGCCTCACGGACGACGGCCTGCTCGGTCTTGTCGAAGTCACCGTCGGCACCACCGATGATGATGCCGATCTGGATGACGGCTCGTGCCTCGGCAGGCTTCTTCTTGGCCTTGGCGACCTCCTGGAGGACGCTGACCTTGCCGAAGTCGAAGTCGGCGGTGAGCTTGTTCAGGTAGTCGTCGAAGCGCCGCTGCAGATCGTCGGCGGGGAAGTTCTGCAACACCTCGTTGGTGGCGATCAGGCCGGCGACACGGCGGCGCTCCGACGGGTCGATCGAACCGTCCGCGGCGGCGACCAGGGCACAGATCGCCATGCTGGCGTCACGAAAAGCCCCGCTCTTGAGGTCGTTCTTCTTCGTGTTGAGCTGGGTCTGCATCGTCGATGCGGATTCCTTGAGCCGGTCCCACAGAGCCATCCGTGATCTCTCCTCTTGTCATGTAGGTGCTCAGGGAACAACGGACGGGGAAGGCGTACCGTGCCCCGAGGACATCCGAAGATCGACACAGCCTTCGTACACCCCCGGCGTACACCCTCGGAGAGCCGCCGGCGCCGCGCAGGAGGACCTGATTGTGAGCACACCGTTCGCCGAGATTCTTTCCATCGGCCTACTGGTGCTGGTGCTGGTCTGCGCGGTGGTACGTCCCTGGGGCCGGTCGGAGGCCGTCGTCGCCGTCCCGGCGGCCGGTCTGGTGATCGCTACCGGCGCGATCTCGCTGGACCACGCCCGGGCGGAGGCCGAGCGGCTGGGGCCGGTCATCGGCTTCCTGGCGGCGGTGCTGGTGCTGGCGAAGCTCTGTGACGACGAGGGGCTGTTCCGCGCCTGCGGGGCCTGGATGGCCCGGAGCGCGGCGGGCCGGCCGCGGCGGCTGCTGGCACAGGTCTTCGTGGTCGCCTCGGTGATCACGGCGGTGCTCAGCCTGGACGCGACCGTAGTGCTGCTCACCCCGGTGGTGTTCGCCACCGCCGCTCGCCTCGGCGCACGGCCCAAGCCGCATGTCTACGCCTGCACGCACCTGTCCAACACCGCGTCCCTGCTGCTGCCGGTCTCCAACCTCACCAACCTGCTGGCGTTCGCGGCCAGCGGGCTGAGCTTCACCCGTTTCGCCGCTCTGATGGCGCTGCCCTGGCTGGCCTCGATCGGCGTCGAGTACCTGGTCTTCCGCCGTTTCTTCGCCGCCGATCTGAACGCCGGTGCCCAGGCGCCGCCCGGTACCGAAGCGCCCGAGGTGCCGCTGTTCACGCTCGTGGTCGTCGCCTGCACGCTGGCCGGGTTCGTGCTCACCTCCGGTGCCGGGGTGAACCCGGCGTGGGCCGCCCTGGCGGGCGCCGTGGTGCTCGCCGCCCGCGCACTCGCCCAGCGCCGTACGACTCCCGTCGCCGTCCTGCGGTCCGCGGGCGTGCCCTTCCTCTGCTTTGTGCTGAGCCTGGCCATCGTGGTCCGGGCGGTCGTCGACAACGGCCTCGCGCACGGGCTGGACCAGCTGGTCCCGGACGGGACCAGTCTGCCGGAGCTGCTCGCGCTCACCGCGCTGGCCGCCCTCCTCGCAAACGTCATCAACAACCTGCCCGCCGTTCTCGTGCTGCTGCCGCTGGCCGTCCCGGCGGGCCCGGGCGCGGTCCTCGCGGTGCTGCTCGGGGTGAACATCGGCCCCAACCTCACCTACGCCGGCTCACTGGCGACCCTGCTCTGGCGCCGTATCCTGCACGACCACGACACCGACGCCAACCTGGGCGAATTCACCCGGCTGGGGCTGCTCACCGTGCCCGCGGCCCTCGGCGTCTCGGTCGTGGCCCTGTGGGCGGGGCTGAACCTCATCGGAACCTGAGCCCCCGTACCGGCCCCGTAAAACCGGCTCCGAGCTCCTCTTGAGTCTCCAGCCGCTGTCAGGTCCACACTGCGGACATGAACGACGACGGCCCCGAACCGCTCACCATCGGCCGGCTCGCCCGCCGTACCGGCATGCCGGTGCGCACCATCCGGTACTGGTCCGACATCGGCGCCCTGCCCCCGGCCGGCCGCAGCAGCGGCGGCTACCGGCTCTACGACGCCGAGTCCGTCGCCCGGCTTGAGCTCATCCGCACGCTGCGGGAACTGGGGCTCGGCCTGGAGGACGTACGCCGGGTGCTGGAGCGGGAGACCACCGTCGCGGCCGTCGCCGCCGTCCAGGTGAAGGCCCTGGACGTACAGATCCATACGCTGCGGCTGCGCCGCGCGGTGCTCAGCACCGTGGCGAAGCGGCAGTCCGACACCGAGGAGATGACCCTCTTGAACAAGCTCGCACGGCTGTCCGCCGAGGAACGCCGCCAGATCATCGAGGAATTCACCAGCGAGGTCTTCGGCGGAGTGGACGCCGACCCGGAGATCAAGGAGCGGATGCGTCACACCGCCGTCGAGCTGCCCGACGATCCCACCCCCGAGCAGGTGGACGCCTGGGTGGAGCTCGCCGAGCTGGTTGGTGACCCGGGGTTCCGGCAGCGTATGCGCGGCATGGCCGAGTTCAACGCCGCCCAGGGACGGGAGCCCGGCGGGTACCAGTGGTTCGCCAAGAAGGTCACCTGGCTGGTCGGCGGGGCGCGCGAGCGCGGTGTCGCCCCGGACTCCCCCGAGGCCGCCGACGTACTCGGCCGGCTGCTCGGCGGAACCGACTCCCACCGCCACGCCGAGATCCTCCAGCGCCTGGAAACGGGCGCGGACAGCGACGCCGAGCGCTACCGCCAGCTGCTGGCCGTCGTCAACGGGCAGCCGCCCCAGCCCTCCCACACCCCGGATTACGTGTGGCTCATCACCGCTCTGCGCGCCCACGGCTGAGCCGGGGCTGGGGTTTCGTGCGTCGCCTTCTCCTCGCCCTCCCAAAACCTTCACAGGATGAGCGCAAGGTCGGCTACGGGCCGACGCAAACGCGCCGCACACCTCACGGCATCCCGGCCGGACGCACCGATAAGATTTCCCCGAAAAACAGACGGGACGATCGGTTCGGGAGGACCGTATGGGGGATCAATTCTCCGTGGACACCGGTGAGCTGGGGAATTTTCTCCGTACCCTGGAGGAAGCCCATTCGTCGCTGGACGAAGTACGCAAGAAGATGCAGGACGTGACGCCCGACGGCATCGGCACCAAAGACCTCGACTCCGCCTGTAACGACTTCCAGGAGCACTGGAAGTACGGCTCTGAACAGTTAGCCGAACAAACCGGCAAATTCGCCGATGCCGTCGGGCAGAGCAAGTCCAATTACGAAGAAATCGAAATCGCCCTCGAAGGAGCGTTCAAGCGGGCCGCCGCAAAGGGCGTTGCCAAGTGACCCAGCCCTACCCCAATCTCGGCTTCAACCCCACACCCGGCACCCTCGACGCCGTCACCGGTATGCAGACCAAACTCGCGTCCTCCGCCGAAACCCTCGAACAGGCCTACCGCATGGTGGAGCGGCTCCGGGCCGGCGTCTCCTGGGAGGGCGACGCCGCCGTCGCCTTCCGCGAGCAGCTCGACGGCTCACTCAGCAACAACCTCAAGAACGCCCACGCCTCCCTCCTCAAGGCCGCCACCACCCTCGGCGGCTGGCAGCAGGACCTCTCCGGCTTCCAGGACCGCGCCAAAACCCTCGAAGGCGACGCCAAAGCCGCCCACGACAAGCTCACCACGGCCCGGGACCGCGAGAGGGCCGCACAGGCCGACCCCGACCTCAAACTCGCCGGGCAGAAGTTCGCCACCGACAGCGAGCTGCAGAGCGCCCAGTCCCGCCTCGACAGGGCCGCCGAAGCGCTCAGCAGCGCCAACCGTGCCGTCACCAACGCCCAGAGCGATCTCAACGGCATCATCAAACGCGCCCACGACTTGGCAGAGGAACACTCCGCCACCGCCCGCGGCAAAGCCCGTACCCTCCGCGACGCCACCGACAAACTCGCCCCGGAAGAGCCCGGTTGGTTCAGCGAGGCGACGGACTGGCTCAGCGACAATCTCACCGACGTCGTGGGTGCCATCGCCGCTGTGGCCGGACTCCTCGCCCTGATCCTCAGCGGACCGGTCGGCATCGCCCTCTTCCTCCTCGTCGCCGCCGCGGCGAGCGCCGCCACGCTGGCCACGCGGATCGCCGATCCCGTGTTCCGCGCGTCGATCGCGGACGGCTTCACCAAGGGCGAGTTCGACGCCGACTTCTGGAGCAACGCCGTCGGCGCGGCGGGCGACGCGCTCGGTGTTGTCCCCGGCGCCGGCGCGGTGGCGCGCGGAGTCAACGGCGCCGTACGGTCCGCAGGCGCGGCGACCGAAGCCCTCACCCTGGGCGAGCGGATGGCGAGCGCCGACAGCAAGACCTTGCTGGCCGCCAACCGCATCGCGAAGTCCGACAACCCGGTCACCCTGATGCTGGTCAAGGGCGCTGCCGACCCCGCGGGAGCGGCCGAGGTCATCGACTTCGGCGTCTCCGGCGCGGGAACTCTCACCAGCATGTACGGGGTAGCCCAGGACGCCTTCCCGGTCCTCCAGAACGATGGCGTCAACAAGACCTGCACCGCCATGGACGCCGCCCGCGCAGGCACCTTCGACGGTGCGGGCAATGGCAGTACCGCCCTGAAGACACTGAAGGTGCTGATCAATGCTCGCTGAATCAACTTCCGAGAACCGGCACTCCGAGGACGGCCCCGCGAGCGGCGTCGGACACGAGTACGGGGACGGGTACCAGTTCGCCGTCGACGACTCGGCGACGCGGCCCGGCTGCGACCTCTGGTTCGCCCTGCCGCCCGGTTTCGTGGACATCCCCTACACCGCGCTCCTCGCCGAGCCGGACACCGACCAGGCCCACCAACTGCTCGACGCGGTGCACACGCTGCTGGAGCTGGTGCCGCGGGACAAGCACGAAGCGTTCCTCGCCGGCCTGGCGGAAGCCCAGGTCATGAGCGAGCTGCTGCGCCGGCAGGGCACCGTCCACTGCTCCATGGGCCTTCACGAGGGCGACGACGAGGCGCTGCTGCACTCCGTCCTCACCATCATGTGGCTGCACACTCCCTGGACCCCGCCCAAACTCGGCGCGGCCAAGGCCGCACTCGCCCTCGAAAGCGCCGACACGCTGGAACTGGCCGATCTGCCCTGCGGACCGGCCGCCATCACCGAGAGCCTGGTGGAGGCGGAAGGACAGCAGCTCTTCCGGCTGACGGGGTACGTTCCACACCCGGACGGACGCCGGATCGCGGTTCTCACCCTCAGCACCACCGCTGTGTCGGCGGCCGGGCACTACCGGGACATCCTCAGCGGCCTGGTCCGTATGGTCAGCTTCGACAACCCGCTCCCCCAGCAGCTCCGCGACCGGATCCCCGAGTCCGAGGTCGCAGCCTCGGTCCGGGCCGTCTTCGGCTAATCCGCATGCGGGCGACCGGCTGCAAA
Source organism: Actinacidiphila oryziradicis (assembly GCF_005047355.1). Taxonomy (GTDB): domain Bacteria; phylum Actinomycetota; class Actinomycetes; order Streptomycetales; family Streptomycetaceae; genus Actinacidiphila; species Actinacidiphila oryziradicis. Next base: position 37,220 of record NZ_SUMC01000051.1, on the reverse strand, counting down.
ACGGCATGGGACCACCCGGCGGGCCCGGGGGACGAGGCGCGGTTCGCCGGTGATCGTCACTTCATCGGCGTCGTCGCGGTGCCGGGACCGCGACGACGCCGGCGCTCCGCTCAACCCGAAGCCGTCGGCCACGCGTTGTCCACCCGCAACCGCGAAGTCGGCAACGACGCCCTCGACCGTGCCGGCGCGGTAGGCGCTCTTACCGGCAAGGACCACGATCAGTAAAGGACGATGACAGATGGCCGACCGCGGGAAAGCCTGACGGACATCACGAAGGCGAGGCTGAACACCCCGCTACGGTGACGGCGATCGCGGCGGCGACGGCGGCGGGCGGGCCGGAGGCGGCTGCCGCTACGCCGGCGGCCAGGGCGAGGAGGCCGGCGGAGAGCTGGAGACGGCTGTTGCGCCGTTGGCGGGACCATGCTTGCCGGGTCTCGGGGTGGTCCAGGGCCCACCTGGATCTTCGAGCGGCCCGCGCACCAGTGGACGTAGATCTCGATGATGTCGACCACGGTGAAGGTTCTCCTTGCCATCCGGTGCGTCCGTCGACCTCTCGGCCCGTAGGCCGAGGGACGGCTACGACGGCAAGCCCCCACATCACCACGGAAGGCACCGCCCCCAGAGGGAGCGAACCGGGACGATTCCCTTACATCCCCGAGGGGAACTGCTGGCAGTATTATTTGTGTCCGTTGGTACGGTGATGCACCAGGGCCGCGCTCTGTAATCTGAAAGGCAACCGCCATGGGGGAAGCAGGCTTTCGGGTGCACCCGGACGCGCTCACCAGATACGCCACCGTGATCGACGCCCAGCGGGAAGAGATTTCGTACGTCCGGTCCAAGCTCGCCGCTGTCACAGTGCCGTCAGATGCGTTCGGCCATCTGCCGGACGCGCAACTCCTGTACCAGGCGTATCACGAGCACGCCGAGGCCGAGCAGCAGAATCTCTCCGACCTGCTGGAGGCGTTGAAGGCCACAGTTCATGGCCTCACGATCTCAGCAGAGGCCTACAGAGACCACGAGCACCAGCTCGAATCCGGATTCGGAGGCGGCCGATGAGCTCCGGATCGAAAGGCCCCGTCGAGCAAGCCGCCGACGCGTACAAGTGGGCGCGCAACTTCGTTGCGCAGCCCCTGATCCCGTTGCCGCAGCTCAATAATCCGGTGTCGGACGGGCTCGACGCGGGCCTGGACCACATCGTCAAGGCCGCCCTCGACTCCACCGGCATGATGGATGAGCTGGAAAAGGTGACGGGGAAGCTCGACGTACTCACCCACGCCGCCCAGGAGTGGCAGGCCCGGGCCCAGACCATGCAGGGCGTGGCGAAAGCCCTGCGCGGCGGCGCGGTCGGGCTGTCCGACCAGTGGGAAGGTAGTGCCTCCAATGCCTTCGGGGCCCACATGGGCGAGGTCGTCACAGCAATCGACTGCACAGCGGCCGACATGTTCGCTACCGCGAAACTCATCAACCAGGCGGCCGAGGAATGCAAGATGGCCGAGGAGACGGTTATCGAGATCATCCGCGAGGCGATCGAAATGATGATCGTCTCGCTCGCCGCGATGGTGGCGGTCGACATCATCACGCTGGGTCTCGCGACCCTCGCCGACGCTCTGGTGGCGGACGCCGAGATCGCGGTGTTCATCGCGCGGGTGGCCCGGGTCTCCGACGAACTGGCCGCTAAACTTGAGGAGTTGATGAGGATTGTCAAGGAGATCCGGACGGCCAGCGAGTCTACCGAAGAGACATTCGGGACCGCGTTGAAGGCCACCAACGACGTCCGAAAGCTCGGCGGCATGGTGGGCAGGAACAAGGCCCTGTTCGCTCTGGTCAAGAAACCGTCGCTGGAGAGCCTCGGGCACGTCGCGGCCACTCAGGGCGTCAGACACTACAACGAGATCATTAAGGGCGGCGTCGAGCTGGTCACCGGTGCCGACGACCCGGTCGGCGCGACCAAGGACGGGCTCACCGGCGACACCAACATCGATGCCACGGCCCGGCAGATCGACGGCAACCCGGGCGACGCTCCATACCCGGTACCGAGGGGCACGGCAAGGGAGGTCTTCGGGTGACAGACGGACCATTCAGCGGGCTGCCTCCCGCTTTCGCACCGCCCAGCCCCAATGGGAAACCGTCGTACATAGACGTGGTGGCCCCTTGGGTTCACCCACAAGAGCGGCTCCACGCAGTACTGCGCGTGCGGTTGTGCGGCATGATTCGCCATCGGGTGCCGCGCAGGCGCCGGCCGGTCAAACCAGCGCGTTCGAAGCCAATGGGGCCGCTGCACAAAGCTGTGGCCACGATCGTCATGCCGTTGTCCGTACTCCTCAATCTCGGCGGAGCCGCAGCGGAATTCCTGAGCGCGACTCTCTACGCCTTCTTCCGGGCCCTCGTCATCCCCTTGCGCGGACGCCCCCTCAAGGGCGGATGGTCCAGCCAGGCCGGCCAATTCGTGATCTCGGTACGCACTGGCCCCTCGTACACCACCGGCTACGACAACGAGCGCACCCTGATGGCCTTCACCGACCGGCGGGTCCTCCTGGTCCACGACGGCGCACGCGGCGCCGAGTCCCTCGGTGAGTTCGGGCGCGAGCAGCTGCACCAGGCCGAAATCCGACACTGGACGTTCTCCAACCGCGTGGACCTGTACTTCGCCGACGGCTCGCTGGCCGCTGTGGAAGTCACCACACCCCAGGCTGAAGCCCTACAGGCCCTCAGCCGCGGCGAACTCCCCGCCCCGTGGCCGGGCGCCTGAAGCGGTTACCCGCCTTCTGCCGCCGGTACGAAGTGTGCCGGCCCGTTTCGGCACCGGCGCTTGTGGTGAGCCGTACATAAACGCGACCCACCAGCGGGGCGCCTGGACGGGCGCCCCCAGGCCGCCACCGGGCGGGTTGCGAGGGACACCACCGCGTTCATCGCATGGGGCCCTCCGCCGCCAACCCGATCACGACGGACTTGCCCCTTGCCGCCCGGGGCAACACCGTCCACACGTCGGCGAGAGCATCAATGAGCAGGAGACCGCGTCCGCCGCAGCCCCCGGGCCAGGACGAAGCCGGAGTGAGGATGACGTCCTCACCCGCGTCGGAGACGGCGAGCCACAGATAGTTGTCAGCACGCCACAAGGTCGCCTCGATCACATACTCGCGAGCGGGCAGCGCCCCGTGCAGGATCGCATTGGTGACGAGTTCGGACGCCAAGAGAGCCAGGTCGTCAGTACGGTCGGCAGCTCGGAAGGTGCGACTTGCGGAGGTGCAGATGTCACCACGAGCCCGGCTCACGGACTCGGGCTGGGCCGGATAGACCCAGCGGACTGGAACGGCAGGAACGGGATCGGGCGGCCGGACAGTGGGTTGCTGGCGCATCTTGTAGCAGGGGGGCTCCGAGTCCCTCATCTCGGCCTCTCGGCCAAAGCTAACTTGGCGTGACCGTAGGGAACTTCAGGTATTTCGGACGTCACTGAAGGTAGTCACACGCATGCGATAGTTACAACCGTGAGATCGGGATTACGCTCATGTGGGTGACGCCAGCGGCACACGCGCGGATGGCGGGCTGACCGCGCGACAGACTGATTGCGTCATGAAGGAGGGATGACCGCATGGCAGCAAGGATCAGCCCCAGCGAGCGCCACCGCCGACTCGGGGCAGAGCTCCGGAAGCTGCGCACCAAGGCCGGGATGTCAGGCGATGAGGCCAGCGCCCTGCTGGACGCCGACCGCACCCGGATCAGCCATATCGAGGCCGGCAGGATGAACGTGCCTCGCAACGGGCTGTACAGGCTGCTTCGTTCTTACGGTTGCCCCGACGGTCCGCTCTTCGACGGGCTCATGGCCATGGCCCACGGCCGCGGCAAGGGATGGTGGGACGAATACGCCGACGTGATGGAACGCCGGGCCCTGGACCTGGCTGAGACGGAGGCGCGAGCCACCAATATCCGCATCCACGAGCCGCTCTTCATCCCTGGGATGCTTCAGACCGAACCTTATGCTCGGGCCCTACTCCTGGGCATCGAGCGCGACGTCGAACACATCGAGCGGTACGTGCAGTTCCGTATGGCCCGGCAACACGTCCTCGCAGGCGAGGCCCCCATGCCTTACCACGCGGTCGTCCACGAGTCGGCGCTGCGCGTACGGATCGGCACCGAGAAAGTCATGCGGGAGCAACTGCTCCGGCTGCTTGAAGTGGCCCGGCTGCCCAACGTCACTTTGCAGGTCTTCCCCTTTGAGATGGGCGGCTATTCCGGCTTCAGCCGACCTTTCGCACTCTTCGGTGGCCCCACTCCAGAACTGGACACCCTGCACCTGTCGCACGCGCAAGACTCGATGTTCACTGGAGATGGAGACCGCATCAGTGAGTACGCCAGAATGTTTGACCGGCTGCAGTCCTTGGCGTTCGCCCCCGCCAACCCAACGGTCGCACCCGAGAGACAAGTAAACAGGGATTCGCTGAGCCTGATCCAGCACATCCTCCACGACCTGCAATAAGGAGAGTTCCATGTCACAACCAGCATGGCGCAAGTCTTCGTTCAGCAGCGGAGCCCAGGAGGAATGTGTCGAGGTAGCCCCTGGCCCCGACGGGCTGATCCTGTTCCGCGAGAGCGACCGCCCCGGCGAGATCGTCACCACGACGATCCCGAGGTGGGCGGCACTCATCTACAGCATCAAGGCTGGACGCTTCGACACACTCATAGTGTGAACAGCCTATGGCTGCCAGGGTGACAAGCGACGCCACTTGGCCGAGCATCACCTACAAAATGCTTCCGGTCGATCCCTCTTATTGCTGATTGGGCCACTGGCCGGGAGCTTGGGTGGGCTGCTGGTATGGGTTCGACTGGGGCTGCGCGTATGGGTTGTGCTGCTGAGGAGGCTGTTGACCGTACGGCGGATAGCCAGGGGTGGGTCCGAAACCGCCCGGGGCCCCGGGGCCGCCGCCATTGTTCCTGTCGCCCTTGTTACGGCGGGAGATCTTGACGATCATGAAGATGATGAGGCCCAGGACGACCAGGGCACCGAGGCCGAGGGCTGCCACGATGAGTGTGTGCTTGCTGCTGCTTTCGCTGGACGCGGAGTCCTGACCCGAGGTCGTGCCGTCGGGCGTGGCTGAGACCGACGGGGTCTTCAGCGACGCGGGGACGGAGAGGGGGCCATATTTTGACCCCGCTGGGATGTCCTTGGTCAATGCGGCGAGGGGTTGGATGAAGCCGTAGCCATAGTGCTCATCAGGGAGTGAAAGACCCTTCTCCCCCGCAGGAAGGCCTGCCGTCTTGGTTAGACGACTGACGATCTGACCAGCAGTGAGATGGGGAAACTTTGAGCGAAGTAGGGCTGCAGCAGCAGATACAAATGCAGTAGCATCAGATGTGCCCGTCCCGGAACGGTACGAGGAATTTGTCTTACCGCCCGCAGAGACAATATACGTAGCCGGAGCCGTCACCAAAACCGACGGGCCGTAGTTCGAACTTTCCCAAATAAGACCAGAGTTTTTCACGCCGCCGACGGCTAGCACCCCGGGATAGCTGGCCGGGTAGAGCGGACGATTCGGTCCTGTCCCGTCGTTGCCAGTTCCTGCCACAACTAGAACGTCATGCCCTAGTGCATATGCAATTGCCTCATCCTGATCAGGACTTTCATGAGGGCCCGCCATCGAGATATTGATCACAGATGCACCGTGATCCACAGCATATCGGATCGGTGCCCCTGCGTCACCCCCACCGGTACCATCGTCTCGAATAGGAAGAATCTTCGCTTCCGGAGCCAGGCCCATGACGCCATCTTGACCACCAGAGCCATGGCCATGGCCAGCAATGATCGATGCCATTTGAGTTCCATGACTGTCTCCGGATGCTGGTGCAGTGGAGCCGCCGTCAATGAAATCTTTACCTGTCAGGACACTTCCCTTCAGGTCGATATGCTGAGCATTCACTCCATCGTCGATGACGGCCACGGTGACGCCCTTACCCTTGGAAATCTTCCAAATGGCTGCGGCATCAAACGCCTCGAGTGGCCATTGATCCTTCCTGGTCTGGTCGGCCGAAGCAACGGGGGCCGAGGCAAGAACCAGAACGCCAGCCAATACCACACCACCTGCCACGTGTAGCGTTCGCATGAAGCCCATCCGCGTGTCCTCTCTCAGGCCTTGCGGGAACGCGGCCAAGCGGCCGCGCACCAGCGTTGTTCTACATTCCCTCATGCGCCGACTGGCTATTCGATTACACGAGGAGCTACGTTACGCTCCGGCGTCCAGGTCTCCTCGTCCTCGACGAGGTAGTCGGGCCGGTCGTGCTCACGCCGCTCTTCTTCTTCGGACCGCTCGGACGAGCCACGACCCATGGCCCCCCTACCGGCCTTGCCTGCTTTGCCGACGTCTGTGGCACCGCGGCTCTTGTGGAGGCCTGAACCGCCCTGTGTCCCCTTGCCTGTTCCAGTTTCCCCCTTGGCCGCGCCCACGACGCCACCACGCTGGCGGGCGAGGCCGCCACCCCTGACTCCGGCGCCGCCGGCTGCGCCCCCGCCACCGAGGCTTCCAAGCACACCCGGAAGACCGCCGGGCACGCTGCCACCAGTGCCACCGCCGACCGAGCGTACCGAGCCCACTCCACTCCCTACGCCCGTGGTGCCTCCGCCAACTCCAGAACCACCCGAGATACCGTCGATCCCGGTTCCTACCTGTGGTTTAGTGCCTGCGACCGGCTTCTGTACCCCACCGGTGATCCCCGTTTCACGCGGTGAAGCCGGCGCCTCACGGGGCGACGTCACAGACTTGTTCGTGGTGACTGTCCTCGGAGTGCCACCGCTTCCGCTGTAGCGACTAGAAGTTGTACTCCGCGGACTGGATACGGACGGTGACGTAGGAATGACGACGGGGACAGGGGCAGCTCCTCCTGGCTCACCTGGATAGTCATCGCTCTTGTTGATAGTTGTTTGCTTCCACGACCCCATGCTCTTCGTCTGCGAGTTGTACGCCGCCCCCAACTGCTCCATCTTGACGGCCATCTCAAGCTGGGCTTCCTTGCCCTTGGAGAGCTTGTCACGGTTGCTATCCAGGGCCTGCTGGGTGCTCACGCCCTTGGCAAGGTCGGCCTTGAGGCCTGAGTCATCGCGGCCGTCATCGGTGACGTAGTCCCAGGCACTCGATAGGGCGCTGGGCTTCTCCATAGAGTCGACTTGGGGCTTGATGGTCTCGAGCGCGCCAGCTGCGTTCTCCATCGCGACGGAGGTGTAGTGGGCGTACTGGGCACCGTCGGAGATCTGCTTGCTGATCTGCTTGGCCTTGGCCGCGAAGCTGTCGGCGGCCTTGCCCTCCCAGTGCTGCATGATGTGATCTACCGCGGCGTCGAATACGGACTTGACGCCGTCCGCCCCGACCAACTGGTCGTGCACGATCTGCCAGCCTCTGGAGGCCGAGCGCACGTCCTTGACCGATGCGTTAGCAAGCATGGCCTTCATCTCGTCCATGTCTTTGCTGCCCGCGAAGTCCGTGGTGTGTTCCCCGACGTAACACTGTGTCGGGGCCTGGTATTGGTACTCGACACCGTCACTCATGAATCACAGCCCCCTTGTTGGCCCATGCGGCGTTCGTCACTGTGTGCATCAGTCAGTTCCCGCCGGACATACCGGACTGGGCGTTGTACTCGGAGTCCGAGTACGCGCCGTGAGCGGTCTTCGTCTTCTTACCGAACTCGTCCATGACGCTGTGGAGGTGCTGGACGACCTCCTCAATGTGCTGCTTCATATCCGTGTGGGCGTTAGTGAGCGCATGGGCCTCATCGAATGCGCTGCCCAGGGCACCCGGCGGCAGGTACGTGTCGTCTCTGGCGCAGGCGTTGGCCTTGCCGAGGTCACGGATCACACCGTTGAGCTTGGTGATGGTGCCTTCGAGTTCGCTGAGATCGACCTTGTACTGATCACTCATGATGTGACCTCCCCGTTTTTCCTTCCAACATCGATGCCTTGCTTGCGACGCCAGTCGCCCATCACAACGCCGCCGCCGATCAGGAGGGCGACCAGGCCGCCGGCGCCGGCTACGGCGTACACGGCGTAGCGCTGGTTGCGCTCATCTTCGGATTCACCCAAAAGGACGGTCGCGGCCTGCACCTTGGTGTTGCCGTTGGCTTGGGCGACCGGGTCGGGGGTGGGGGCGGCTTGGGGGGTTGTGGTGTCGTCGTTTACGGCGGCTACGGGGTCAACGACGCCCCAGCCGAGGTAGTTGTCGCGGGTGCGGATGGTGCGGTCGGCGGTTTGCTCGATTTGGGTGATGACTTGGCGGTAGGACCACTTGGGGTGCCTGGCGCGGATGAGGGCGGCGACGCCGGAGACGTAGGGGGCGGAGAAGGAGGTGCCTTGGTCGACGCAGTGGCCGCCGCCGGGGACGGTGGAGACCATGTCGACGCCGGGGGCGGCGACGCCGACGAAGGGGCCCGGCTGGGAGAAGGAGGCGGGGGCGTTGTTGCGGTCGGAGGCGGCTACGGCGAGGACGCCGTCGTAGGAGGCGGGGTAGGTGAGTTTGACCTTGTCGGAGGCGCCGCCGTTGCCAGCGGAGGCGACGATGAGGACGTCTTGGCGTTCCGCGTACTTGACCGCCTGCTCGAGGCTGGAGTTGGCGGGCATGGCCTGGGAGGTGTCTTGGGAGATGTTGATGACCTTGGCGCCGGAGTCGACGGCGTACTTGATGGCCTTGACCATGGTGGCGACGGTGCCGCCGCCTTGGTTGTCGTTCTGGCGGATGGGGAGAATGGTGGCGCCGGGGGCGAGGCCGACGAAGCCGGTGCCGGGCAGGGGGCGGGCGGCGATGATGCCGGCGACTTTGGTGCCGTGGCCGACGGGGTCGGTGGTGCCGTCGCCGCCGGGGGTGATGTAGTCGGTGCCGCCGGGGGTGCCCTGGGAGCTGTCCTTGCGGCTGACGGCCTGGGACAGCTGGACGTTCTTGTCGTCGACGCCGGTGTCAATGACTGCGACGAGGACTCCGAGGCCCGTGGTGTTCTGCCAGAGCTGTTTGAAGAGGATGCGCTGGAGGGACCAGGGGGTGCCCTTGATGACATCGGAGGCGAAGGAGCACTGGGTGTTGGCGATCTGGAACCGGGCGGTGCCATCGCCGTTGCCGGCCAGGACGGTCCGCACAGTCGGTACGGAAAGTGCGGCTGCTTGATCGGATGGGGCAATGCCTGTCGCGGCGACGGCCGTCACTACGGCTGCGATGGCGGCGGAGCGCCTCGATCCCGGTCCCACGGTTGTTCTTCTTCCTCCCGTTGTGTGCGGTTGGTTTCACAACCGCCGGTGAGGGCGAGCACACCGGTGCTCACCCTCACAACCCCCTGATTGGGCTGGTCGTCAGCCCCAGATCTGCTGGTTCTTCGACTCGGTCGCCTGGTAGTTCTGGGCGGCGGTGTCGAGGGCCTTGGCGATCTGCTCGAGCGTCTGGTGCAGTGAGGCGGCGCGCTGGTCCCACTCGGACTGCTTGGCCTGGTAGGCCTCCTGTGCGGAGCCTTCCCAGGTGGTGGCGATCTTCTTGACGCCGGCCTCGAGGTCGTCCAGCTGGCGCTTGATGTTTCCGGCCGTCTGACGAACGTCAGTCGAGGCCTGGGAGATGGTCTGGAAATTGACCAGGATCTGCCCGGACATACGGTGTCTCCTCAGATGTCGGTGGCGGATGAAACCAGCCGCGCGGCGATGCGCGCGGAATCGATCATCCGAAGGGGGAACTGGACGCGACGTTGTTGATCGACGCCCGCTGCTCCTCTTCCGAGGCTGAGTAGTTCTTGGTGCTCGCGTCGACGGCTTCCTTGATGTCATTCAGGACCTGGTTGAGCTTGGTGGCGTCCTGATTGACCTGGGACTGCAGGTTGTTGTACGCAGTAGCCGCCGAGCCCTTCCAGCCGGAGGTGATCGTGTCGATCACCGACTGGAGGCGACGGATCTCGCCCTGGATCGAGGTGTTGACCGTGGAGATGCGGGTGCTGAATGCAACCATCTCCTCCTCGGTCATGGTGAACTGCTGTCCAGCCATGTGAGCGCGTCCCCCATGAGACGTAGAAGATGTAACACCAGTCGTCCGCGGCACTGCCCCGGTCGCCCGGTCGACATCCCGTGTCGATGTCTGTCCTAACTTTAGCCATATCCCGTGACATCGCGAACAGTTACTCCGATACGTATCGGGATCCTGACCTCCATCACCAAACCCTCACGGCTCTAGAAACCTTGGGTCTGCCCGGCGCTCTTGACGTCCAACGCGGGGCCGAGCGCGAGCAGGTCCGACCAGACCTTGGGCACCGGTACGGGGGTGTTCTTCTCGTAGCCGAGCTTGGCCTGGGCGGCGTTGGTCTGGTCCTGCCCGTTGGCGGCCGCCGTGGAGCCGGAAGTCTGGTTGGTGTGCGGGTTGTACGAGACCGAGTAGCGCAGGCCGGTGTCGGTCACCAGGTAGACCGAGCCGCCGCCGGACTCGGTGCCGGTGACCTGCTGGTAGAAGAGGCCGCTGCCGGGCGATACGTAGGTCCTCGTGCCGCTCTGGACCACGTCCTTGGGGTAGTCCGTGCCGGCCCAGGTGGTCATCACGGGCTCCTTGGTCGTGGGGTCCGTGGTGCCGTGGTAAACGCTGCAGGACACCTTGCGGGCACCGGTGTCCTGTTTGTTGGCCTGGATCACGGAGTTCTGGGGCCAGATCCTGCCCATCTGGGTCATGGTGTTGTCGTCCTGCGGGTTGATGTCGCTGAGTGCGACCGGCACCGCGGCGGGGGCGCCGGTGTACAGGCTCCTGGTCTGGGCGCTGCCGAGCAGCATCTGGGCGGTGAAGTCGGTGATGGGGGCCACCTTGTCCTTGAGCACGACGTACTGCTTGTACGTGGTGCCGGCCCCGGCCTTCAGGACCAGGCCGACCTTCGCGTATTTCGGGGCGAGGCTGGCGGCCGTGGAGGTCCCGCCCACTCCGTCGATCTGGGGGAAGGTCACTGTGCCCCCCTGATTCAGGGTGGCCAGCCAGTCGTCGGTGACCGTCTGGGGCTTGGCGTCCGGGCCGAAGACCACGCTGCTGAGCAGGTTGTGCTGCTGCTCCGACTGCTGCTGCTCGCCCAGCAGGTAGGCGGTGCCGTCGGCGGACACCAGATACTGGGCCTTGCTGGTCGCGCTCTGGACGTAGAGCGCTTCCTTGTCGGTGAGCCGGTTCGGCCCCTCGACCTTCACCTGGTCGTGCTTGTTGAGGACGAACACGGCCTTCTGCGGCGCCTGGTCGGTGCCGGCGCCCGCGGTCTCGCACAGGGCCCAGTACTTGGGCGTCTTGGCGTCACTCTGGCTGGGCATCCGGTCGGGGGCGTAGGGGATGCCTATGGTGGCGCCCTGCTGGATGCCGCTGTTGTCGAGCACGGACTCCTTGACCTTGATGACGCCGTATTTCTTGGGGTCGAGCAGGAGCCGGGCGGAGGCGAGATTGAGGACCGGGTGGAGCATCTTGGTCTTGCCGGACATGAGGACGACGTAGCGGGTGGTGGACTCGTCGCCGACGATGACCTTCGCGTTGGCCTCGTCCCAGCCCTTGGGGGCGGTCGGCTTGAGCACGCCCCACGCACTGAATCCGACCACGATCATCACAGCCACGACGAGACTTGGCCCGACGGTCTTCAGCGGGCGCGGGGCCGCTTCTTCGGAACCGTGCGGGGACGGCTGGAGGAACGCGGCCACTGTTCGCTTGCGCGCGAAAGAGTAGGCGTTCAGCTCATCCCTACGTGTCGCCATTGCTGCGTCAACTCCCCGTGTGTCGCCTTGTTGTTCCGTGCCGCGCTCCGCGTCGCTCGCCGTGCCGCGACGGGCCCCGGACCGCTCTGCGCCGGTGGCGGCGGGGGCCGGTGGGCCCCCTACTATGCCGTGTGACGATCGGACCGTACGGTACGGGGTAGCGGGAGGCCGCTGCCAACCGCAACCGGCGATAACAGAGGGGTTGTACGGGGGAAATGTCCAGTGCGACGAGGTCCCGGCGCCGCAGCAGCCAGGACGACCAGCCACCACAGCACCAGGGACAGCAGTACGCGGCGCCGTCGAGGGCTGCTGCCGCGCCGACGCTGTTGAGGAGGCCCGGGAACATCGGGCCGGTACGGGTCCATCAGCTTGTCCTCATAGAGCTGGCGTTGGCGCTGCTGTTCGTGGGCTGGCTGATTCATCCCATAGGGCTGGCGGTGGCGGCCGTCATAGCCGTGCCCTTGGTGCTGTCCGGGCTGCTGCGGCGGCGGGGCCGTCCGATGCCCGAGTGGATGGCGTCGGCGCGGGCGCTGCGCGCGCGGCAGAAACGGAACGCGGTACAGGTGCCGCCGGGCACGGAGCCGGGGTTCGTACCGGCGGTGGAGTGCGATCCGGCGCTGCGGACGTACGCGTTCACGGGCCGGGGGCAGCGCGAGATCGGGATGGTCGGGGACGGGACGTTCCTGACGGCGGTGGTGCAGGTGCAGGCGGTGGACGAGCCGCTGCGGCCGGCCCGCGGCGCGCGGCCGTTGCCGCTGGATGTGCTGCACGGACTGCTGGAGGTGGACGACATCCGGCTGGCGTCGGTGCAGGTGGTACAGCACACGCAGCCGGCACCCGCGCCGCATCTGCCGGAGCAGGCGGTGGCGGCCCGGTCGTACGCGCCGTTGCAGGCGCAAACGCGGACGCCGGGGCTGCGGCTGACGTGGGTGGCGTTGAAGTTCGACCCGGAACTGGCGCCGGAGGCCGTGAAGGCACGCGGTGGCGGGATGACGGGTGCGCGGAAGTCGCTGTTGAGGGTGGCCGACCAGCTGGCGAGCAGGCTGGTCGGAGTCGGGCTTCAGGCACGGGTGCTGTCGGAGTCGGAGATCGTCCAGGCCGTGGCGACGTCGAGTTGCGTGAACCCGCTGGCGACGACGGGCGGCGCTGCGCTGGACGGCAGCCGGTCGGCGCGGCGTACGTCGGAGACGGCCCGGGCGTGGCGGTGCGACGACCGGTGGCACACCACGTACTGGATCGGGCGCTGGCCGCAGATGGGCACCGGTGCGGCGCCGCTGCCCGACCTCGTCGGGTTGCTGACGTCCTCGCCGGCGCTGGCCAGTACCTTCTCGGTGACGATGGCGCCGGGTGGCCGGAATACGCCGGTGATGTCCGGGTACGTACGGCTGACCGGCCGCAGTGAGAACGAACTGGTCCAGGCGCGGCAGCAGTTGGAGCGGCAGTCGGCGGCGGCCAAGGTCACTCTCGTACGGCTGGACCGCGAGCAGGTGCCGGGAATCCTCGCGACGCTGCCCCTGGGAGGTACCCGCTGATGTCTTCTCCGACTGTTCCCGCTTTTACGGGTGGTTCCGCGGGCGCCGGAAGGCGGCGTCCCGGCGGCCGTCCCGGCCATCTGCCGCACCTGCCCGACGAGCGGGGCGGCGCCGAGCCGGGCCAGCGGCGGGGGTTGCGGGCGGCGTTCGGGCTGCTAGGGCCGCGCCGGGACCGGCACACGATGGGGGTGGACCAGCTGGCGGGGTTGTCGCTGCCGGTGGGTGATGACGGAGTCGTCATCGGGATCGACGCCGGTAATCAGCCCGCTGTGCTGGGGTTGAGCAGGCCGGCCCGGCTGGATGTGCTGCTGGTCGGCAGCATGTGGCTGGCGCAGGTGCTCGCACTTCGTACGGTGGCGACCGGTGCCCGGGTGGCGGTGGAGACCGCGCGGCCGCAGGCGTGGACGCCGATGGCGCAGGCGGCCGGTGGCGGGCAGCAGTGTGTGACGGTGCACGAGGTGGGGCGGATAGCTCCGCAGGGGCCGTCGGTGGCAAGCCCGGTACTGATCGTGCGTGACTGTGGTGCCCGGCCGCCGCGCAGCCGGGTCGCGGCGGCGTCGTGGCAGTCGATGCTGACGGTGCTTCCGTATCTTGGGCCGACGGCGCCGAGGCTGCTGAGCAGCGCGGATGTCGTGGGGTTGCAGCGGGTGTCGCCGCAGGAGGCTGAGGCCATCGGCCAGATAATGAGGCTGTCGCCCTCGGATGTGGCGGCACTGCCGACTCTCAGCGACAACGTGACACTGTGGTGTACTCGGAGGCACCGGCAGTTCGTCATGACCCAGCCGACGGAGGCGGAGTCCGGTCTGCTGGGGCCTGCGCGGCGCGTCGACTAGGCGTGTCCGGCTGGCGGGCGGGGTTTCCCGGTCGTGGCCACTGGCCTGCCGTGGATGGTGGGTGAGGGGGCGGGGCTCGGGCGGGGGATGCGTTCATGACCATCCCCCAGGTCTAGGTTGCTCGCCTTCGCGGCGGGTGACGCCCCGTCCGCTGTGACGGCGGGAGGCCCGGCGCGGGCGGGCGGTACCGGTTGTCTCCAGGCGGGTCTTGTCTGGTTTCGTTGGGTAGGAGTGCTTGTTGTACTCGCGGGGGGAAAGATTAGGCTCTTCTGATGAGCCGTGGCCGCCCCGCCGCGTCATGATGCCGGCGCAGCGGCTGCGCTGGGCACGGGGAATCGCGTATGCCTGCGGAGCTACGGAGGCGGCGCACACATCGGTTTGGACCAGGAGGCAGCACAGTGAGCAGCGATCAGGACGACATCCGCGCCGGCGGCGCCGCCCCGGACGGGGATCAGTCCGACGCCGAACTCACGGGCGAGTTCCAGATCGACTACTCGCCGCCGTCCTGGTACACGGACCAGGCGGCCAGCAGTGGCGCGGCCTCTGCTTCTGCCGCTTCTGACGCTTCTTCTACGCCCGCTACGGCGCCGGGTCCGCCGCCGCCCGTCGGTCCGCCGGTGCCGGTTCCGGTTCAGACGGCGCGTCCGGCTCCCGAGTTGGGCACGGCACCTTCCTGGACTCCGGCGGCTCCAGTGGTCGCACCTCCCACGCCGGGGATTGCGGCTCCGGCGGCTCCGGCCTCACCCGTACCGCCCGCGCCGCCGGTTCAGGCCGCCGAACCCCCGGCCGCTGCTCCCGGGTTCCCCCCGCTGCGGCCCCCGGTTGCCGCGCCCGCTTCCGCCCCGGTGCCCGCTGCGCGGGATGGCGAGGCGCCGGCTGCCTTCGGCGATGTGACTGAGCCGTCGGCGCGGTCAGCTCCGGAAGAGCCCGAGGCGCAGCCGCACCCGGAACCGGTCGGTTCCGGTACTGAACCGGTGTCCGGGCCGGCCGTTGAACCGGCCATTGCCGAGTCGGCCGGCCGGCAGTGGACGCCGCCGGCCCCGCAGGGCCAGGTGCCGCCGCTGCCACCGGAGTTCCACGCCGCCGCCCCGCAGCCCGGCGCCCCGGACCAGCCCGCCCTGCCACCGCCCCCCGGGTACGGGTACCCGCCCCCTACCCAGGGCGCCCCGTGGGGCGAGCAGCCCCCGCCGGGATACGGCTACCCCGCGCCTCCCGCGCAGCCGCTGCCCCCACAGACCCCCGCCCCCAACCAGCCCGCACCGCCACCGGGGTACGGGTACCCGCCCCCCGCCCAGGGCGCCCCGTGGGGCGAGCAGGCCCCGCCGCCACCGCCCGATTACGGCTACCCCGCGCCCCCCGCGCAGCCGCTGCCCCCACAGACCCCCGCCCCCAACCAGCCCGCACCGC
Source organism: Actinacidiphila oryziradicis (assembly GCF_005047355.1). Classification (GTDB taxonomy): domain Bacteria; phylum Actinomycetota; class Actinomycetes; order Streptomycetales; family Streptomycetaceae; genus Actinacidiphila; species Actinacidiphila oryziradicis. The sequence continues at coordinate 21,738 of NZ_SUMC01000051.1, read as the reverse complement.
CACCGCCCGGCTACGGCTATCCGCCCCCCGCCCAGGGCGCCCAGGCACCCGGCCAGCCGTACCCGGGATACCCGGGCCAGCCGTACCAAGGCCAGCCCTCGTACCCCGGCCGGCCCGGCCCGGGCGCGCCGATGCCTCCGCCGACCGCTGACAACCCGGCGTACGGCTACCCGCAGCAGAGCGCCCCGGCCTCGCACCCGGGCGGCCCGCCCGCAGCGGCGCCGGAAGGTTACGGGTACCCGCAGCCCGGCGATGGGTCCGCGCCGCCCCCTACCGCGCCCGCCCAGCCCACAGCGCAGCCACCGGCCCAGCCCGTCGACCCCCGCAGTGACGGCCGTGGTTGGTCGACCGGGGCGGCCAGTACGGGGCAGCCGCAGCAGCAGCGCGCGGTGCCCGGCGCGCCCCTCGGCTACAACGCGGCCGTGGAGCTGTCCTCCGACCGTCTGCTGCGCCAGCAGCCGAAGGCCCGTAGGAACAATGCCCAGCCCTCCCGCTTCAAGATCGGCGCCAAGAAGGAGGAGCAGGAGCGCCAGCAGAAGCTGCAGCTGATCCGCACCCCGGTGATGTCCTGCTACCGGATCGCGGTGATCAGTCTCAAGGGCGGCGTCGGCAAGACGACCACAACGACCGCTCTCGGCGCGACGCTCGCCTCCGAGCGCCAGGACAAGATCCTCGCGATCGACGCCAATCCGGACGCAGGCACGCTCGGCCGCCGGGTCCGCCGTGAGACCGGGGCGACCATCCGTGATCTCGTTCAGGCACTGCCGCGTCTGCACAGCTACATGGACATCCGCCGCTTCACCTCGCAGGCCCCGTCCGGTCTGGAGATCATCGCCAACGACGTGGACCCGGCCGTCTCGACGACGTTCAACGACCAGGACTACCGCCAGGTGATCGACCTGCTCGGCCGCCAGTACCCGATCATCCTCACCGACTCGGGTACCGGCCTCCTCTACAGCGCCATGCGCGGCGTTCTTGACCTCGCCGACCAGCTGATCGTGGTCTCGACCCCGTCCGTGGACGGTGCGAGCAGCGCCAGCACCACCCTCGACTGGCTTAGCGCGCATGGCTACGCCGATCTCGTGCAGCGCAGCATCACTGTCATTTCGGGTGTCCGCGAGACCGGCAAGATGATCAAGGTGGAGGACATCGTCAGCCACTTCCAGACCCGCTGCCGCGGCGTGGTCGTCGTTCCCTTCGACGAGCACCTCGCCGCCGGCGCCGAGGTTGACCTGAGCATGATGCGGCCCAAGACCCGCGAGGCGTATTTCAACCTCTCCGCCCTCGTGGCCGAGGACTTCGTCCGCGCCCAGCAGGTGCAGGGCGTCTGGCCCGGCGACGCCGGCGGCTACCCGCCCCAGCCCCAGCCCCAGCCGCAGCCGTACGGCCAGCCGAACCCATACCCGCAGCAGCAGCCGCAACAACAGCCGTACGGCCAGCCGCCCCAGCAGCAGGGTCCGCCCCAGGGCTGGACCCAGCAGGCCCCGCCCCCGCCCCTCCCGCAGCAGCAGCCGCAGCCCGAGCAGCCCGAGCAGCCGCCCCTTCATCCCGGCCAGATCCCGCCCGGCTGGACGCAGCAGCAGTAACCAACAGGGCCCAACCGTAAAGCGGCTACGACTTGATGATCGACTCGAAGGTGTATCGCTGGTCCGGCTCGAGCCGGACCAGCGCCATCGGCTTGCCCTCCGGATTGCCGTCGGCGCCCAGGGAAATCGGGCCGCTGATGCCGGCCACGGTCTCCCCGTCGTTCAGCCGCGCGAGCATCCGAAGCTCGCTGCCGGCGTTCGTCGCTCCTTTGTAAGCGGCGGCGCACGTCGCGGGCGTCGTCCGGTGCCGGGGAGCCCGCCCCGTACACCAACAGGAGTACACCCCTTCAGCTCCCAGTCGCAGCGGCGGGGCGCCGGTTTCCTCCCTCAGGCCGTCGTGCCGACCCGATGACGGCACATAGCGTGGGGGCATGATCGAAGCGCACTCACTTACCAAGCGGTACGGCGAGAAAGCCGCCGTCACGGACCTGAGCTTTACCGTCCGGCCAGGCATCGTCACCGGCTTCCTCGGGCCGAACGGTGCCGGGAAATCGACAACCATGAGGATGATCGTCGGTCTGGACACACCCAGCTCCGGCAACGTCGTGATCAACGGCAAGCGGTACGAGGACCACCAGGCGCCGCTGCACGAGGTCGGCGCGATGCTGGAGGCCCGGTCGATCCACACCGGCCGTACCGCGTACAACCACCTCCTGGCGCTCGCCGTCACGACCGGCATACCGCGCAGCCGGGTCGACGAGGTGATCGACATCGTCGGCCTGCGTGAGGTGTCCCGTAAGCGGGCAGGCGGCTTCTCACTCGGCATGGGCCAGCGGCTCGGCATCGCCAGCGCACTGCTCGGCGACCCTGCGACGGTCGTGCTCGACGAGCCGGTGAACGGGCTGGACCCCGAGGGCATCCTGTGGATCCGCAACCTCCTCAAGAGTCTGGCGGCCGAAGGCCGTACCGTGCTGGTCTCCTCGCACCTGATGAACGAGATGGCGGTGACCGCCGAGCATCTGATCGTGATCGGGCGGGGCCGGCTGATCGCGGACACCTCGGTGGAGGAGTTCACACGCAGCGCGGCCGGCAACTCGGTGTTCGTACGGACCGATGAGGCGGAGAAACTGCGTACGCTGCTGGCCGGGCCGGACGTGTCCGTGGCCTCGGCCGAGCGCGGGGCGCTGGAGGTGTCCGGGCTGACCAGTGAGCGGATCGGCCGGATCGCCGCGGACAACGCGATCGCGCTGTCCGAACTCACCCCCCAGATGGCCTCGTTGGAGGAGGCGTTCATGGAGCTGACCCGGGACGCCGTGGAGTACCAGAGCCCCGTGGGGAGTGCGGTATGAGCACGCTCGAAGCAGTACAGGACCGGAGCCAGGGCCAGGGCCAGAACCCCGCGCGCGGCCGGGTCACCCAGGGGCACGTGATCCACTCCGAGTGGATCAAGCTCCGTACGCTGCGGTCCACCGGCTACACCTTCCTCGCCGCCGTCGTGGCACTCATAGGCTTCGGCCTGCTCTTCTCCGCCGTCACCGCGAACCGCTGGTCGACCCTGCCCCCCGACGAGGTGGGCAACCCGGCGCTGATCAGCCTGCGCGGCTACTTCCTCGCGCAGCTCGCGATCGGCGTCCTCGGCGTCCTCGTCATCAGCGGCGAGTACGCGACCGGCATGATCCGGGCCACCCTCGCCGCCGTACCGAAGCGGCTGCCGGTGCTGTGGGCCAAGGCCCTGGTCTTCACCGCCGCGACCTGGGTGCTCATGACCGTCGCCACGCTCGTCGCCTTCCTCGCCGGGCAGGCCCTCCTCGGCTCGCACGGGACCTCGCTCGGCGACCCCGGCGTCACCCGCGAGGTGCTGGGCACCGGCCTGTACCTGACCGTGGTCGGGCTGTTCGGCGTCGCCATCGGCGCGCTGGTACGGAACACCGCGGGCGGTATCGCCACCGTGTTCGGGGTGCTGCTGGTGGTACCGGTGCTGGCGGAAGCGCTGCCGACCTCCTGGTCGGACCACATCAACCAGTACCTGCCGAGCAATGCGGGGCAGGCGCTCATCTCGCTCCACCAGCAGGCGCATACTTTGGCCCCATGGACCGGATTCGCCGTTTTCTGCGGGTACGCGGCGCTCGCCCTCGCCGGGGCGGCGGTGGCGCTGAAGCGGCGCGACGCGTGAGCCTCCGGCGGTCCGGCAGGATCGGGGCGGCGGCACCGGCGCACCCGGCAGGCCCCGTGGATCCCCAGCCGGCGGAACAGTCCTCCGCCGGACCGCGGTCCGGCGACTACTCGCGCAAACGCCGGGCGGGCCGGAAATTCCTGGCCCGCCCGGCGCGGCCGGGCCCGCGGCCCGCCCTCACAGGGTGGGTGCGGCGCCCGTTCGTCGCGGACGCGGCCCTGGCAACGGCACTGTTCGCCGCCGCCACCGCGGCCATCCGCCACAGTCTGCCCGACCGGCCCTGGCTGATGGTCTTCCAGGTGGCGCTGGTGCTGCCGCTGGTGTGGGGGCGCCGGGCCCCACTGGCCGTGTTCGGTGTCATCGCGGCGGCGGCCCTGGCGCAATGGCTCACCGATGTGCGGATACTGCCGGCCGACCTCGCGCTGCTCGTCGCGCTCTACTGCGTGGCCGCGCACTCCGACCGGCGCCGTCTGCTGCTCGCCGGGGCTGTCCTCGAAACCGGCATCGTGATGTTCTCCGTTCGGTGGACGCTCCATGAGCGGATCGCCGGCTCCCTCGTCTCGCTGACCGCGCTGGGCACCGCGGCAGCCGTCATCGGGATGAACATGCGGACCCGGCGCGCGTACCTCGCGTCCCTGGAGGACCGGGCCGTACGGCTGGAGCGCGAGCGCGACCAGCAGTCCCGGCTCGCGGTGGCCGGGGAGCGGGCGCGGATCGCGCGGGAGATGCACGACATCGTCACGCACAACCTGTCGGTCATGGTCGCGCTCGCCGACGGCGCCGTCTTCGCACAGCAGCGGTCCCCCGAGAGGGCCACCACCGCCATGCAGCAGATCTCCGGCACGGGTCGCCAGGCCCTCACCGACATGCGGCGCTTCCTGGGGGTCCTACGGGACGACGAGCCGGACGCGCTGCGCCACCCCATGCCCGGCCTCCCGCAACTGGAATCCTTGGCCGGCCAAGTGCGGGCCGCCGGGCTGCCGACCCGCCTGGAGTTGGACGGCGACCCCGGCCTCGTACCGGCCGCCGCGCAGCTCACCGTCTACCGACTGGTGCAGGAAGCCTTGACCAATACCCTCAAACACACTCCCCCGGGTACCAGCGCCCAGGTCCGGGTGGCCTGCTCCGCCGACGCGGTCAGCCTTGTCGTCACCGACGACGGCCGGGCGGCAGATACCACCGCCGCTCCCGGCTCCGGGCACGGCCTCGCCGGTATGCGCGAGCGCACGGCCGCCTTCGGCGGCAGCCTCGACGCCGGACCGCGCCCCGGCGGCGGCTGGCGGGTCGCGGCCCGCCTCGGGCTCGGCGTCACCGCCGCCGAGGAGGGCGCCGCGTGACGATCCGGGTCCTGCTCGTCGACGACGAGCCGCTGCTGCGTCTGGCCTTCACCATGGTGCTGGAGGCCCAGCCCGACATGGTGCCGGTCGGCGAAGCCGGAGACGGCGCCCAGGCCGCACGGCTGGCGCAGCGGCTGCGCCCCGACGTCGTTCTCATGGACGTCCGGATGCCCGGCACCGACGGCATCGAGGGCACTGCCCTGATCACCGCGAGCTGCCCCGAGACCCGCGTGCTCATCCTCACCACCTTCGACCTCGACGAATACGCCTTCGCCGGGCTGAAAGCCGGGGCTTCCGGCTTCCTGCTCAAGAACGCCCTGCCCGAGGAACTCCTCGCCGCCATCCGCAGCGTTTCCGCCGGCGACGCTGTCGTCTCGCCCCGGATCACCCGGCGCCTCCTCGAAACCTTCGCCCACCAGCTCCCCAGCGGCGACAGCTCAACGGACGACCAGCGCCTGGAGCGGCTCACCGCCCGCGAGCGCGAGGTCCTCGTCGAGGTCGGCCGAGGCCTGTCCAACACCGAGATCGCCGCCGGCCTGCACCTCGCCGAGGCCACCGTCAAAACGCACCTCAGCCGGATCCTGCTGAAGCTGGAGCTTCGCGACCGCGTCCAGGCAGTGGTCTTCGCGTACGAGACCCGGCTGGTCCGGCCGGCCTAGGGCCTGTGTGCCAAAGCCCGCCGGCCGCCCGGAGGGCGGGCCCCTTGGCGGCTGGTGCGTGCGATCGCAAGGCGGAGGACCGGCATCGTCTTCATAGCCGGGCTACTCGGATCGCGGGGCAGGCGGGATCTGTCAGACAGGGCCTAGGACCGCCGGCCCTCGTGTTCTTCGGCCGCCACCAATTCGCGGGCCCGCTTCACATCGTCGGCCATCCGCTCCAGGAGCGCGTCGATCGTGTCGAACTTCTCCATGCCGCGCAGGTACGCCAGGAAGCCGACGCCTGCATGCAGCCCGTACAGCTCCAGGCCCTCGCGGTCGATCGCGTACGCCTCCACAGTGCGGGCCGTGCCGTCGAACGTCGGGTTGGTGCCGACCGAGATCGCGGCCGGCATCGCCTCGCCCGCCACGTCCAGCCATCCCGCGTACACCCCGTCCGCCGGGATGGCGGTGTGCGGCACGGTCTCGACGTTCGCGGTCGGATAGCCCAGCTCACGGCCGCGCTGCGCGCCCCGCACGACGACGCCCTCGACGCGGTGCGGACGGCCGAGGATCTCCATCGCGCCGGCGACGTCGCCCTGGGCGATCAGGCGGCGGGTGAGGGTGGAGGAGAACGGTTGGCCGCCACCGGCCTCACCGGTGACATACAGGTCGACGATGTCGACGTCGTAGTCGTACTTGAGGCCCATGGCGGAGAGGAATTCGACGTCCCCGGCGGCCTTGTGCCCGAAGCGGAAGTTCGGGCCCTCGACGACGGCGCGCGCGTGCAGCGCGTCGACGAGGACGGTGCGGATGAAGTCGCCCGGCGACAGCCGCGAGAACTCCGAGGTGAAGGGGAGGATGAGGAGGGCGTCCACCCCCAGCTCCGCCATCAGCTCCGCCCGGCGGTGGTGCGCGGTAAGCAGCGGCGGGTGGCTGCCGGGGCGCACCACCTCGCTCGGGTGCGGGTCGAAGGTGACGATCACCGACGGCAGGCCCAGCTCCCGGGCGCGCTCCACGGCGCGTCCGATGATCAGCTGGTGGCCGCGGTGCACACCGTCGTACGAGCCGATGGTGACGACGCTGCGTCCCCAGTCACCGGGAACGTCCTCCAAGCCCCGCCAGCGCTGCACTGTGTCTGCTCCTCGCATTGTGCTTCCGCAATGTGCCGCTCCAAGACTGCCATGCCTTTGTGTCGTGCTTGCGGCGCGGGGGGTTTTCGCAGCCGGTGGGGGGTGCTTCGCACTGCGCCGCGCGCAGTCGGCGGGTCCGCCGGTCAGCGGGCCGCTACCGGCGGCGGGGCGGCTCCGAGGGACGTCCCGGCCGGGTGCGTCGGAATCGAGCCAGCCGCGCAATTGGCGGTGAAGCCGGGAGAACCGGTCGCGAGCTGGACGAGGCGGCGGTCGAAGCAGGCGGCGCCCTCGGTGGAGCGGCCGAGGAGGAGTCCGACGCGGTGGACCAGGTCACGGGTGCTGAGGGCGGGACAGCGGGCACAGCCGTCGGCGGCGGCGCGCAGCAGGGTGTCAGGACGTCCGGGTCGGATTCGAACTCCAGGAGGGCATCCAGGAGCTCCTGCCGGAGCGGCCGGGAGGCGTGGGTGCCGGGAGCGGCGAGGACCGGGCGAGGGCCCGGCGCACCTCCGGGGGATGGGCTCGGAGGATGCCGGTGACGAGCGGCCGCAGGACCGAGCGCACGGCGGGGCCGTGTTCCAGGCGCTGGTCGAGGTAGGCGGCGGTGTGGGTGGCGCCCTCGGGGCGGTGGTCGAAGTGGTCCTGTACGAGGGCGGCTGCCCGGCGGGCGAGCGCCGGGGCGGTCACTTCGGCGAGCTCCCGCAGCACCTCGCCCGCGCCCGCACCGGGCTCGCGCAGCCGGGTCCGGAAGGCTGCGAGCACCGGCTCCGGGTGGGTCCCCAGGGCCGCGGCAAGCGCGCCGGCCGGTAGCTGCGGGTCACCGGCGGCGAAGGGCGCGAGCGCGTCCGGGAGGTGCCGTGAGCGGGTCGCCGGGTCGCGTACGAGGAGTCCGGGCGCGGCGCCGTGCAGGGTGCGGTCGGCCGGGCGGCCGAGGATGGCCAGGGCGGCGTGGCGCAGCAGCTCGCGGTCTGCTGCCGAGGTGATGCGGGGCCGCCCGGAGCCCGTACGAGGCTGCCACGGCATGCCGCTCGAGCCGCTCCTCGTGCGCCCAGCGGTCGGTCGCGGTGTAGTCGCGGTGCAGGTGACGGGTACTGTGCCGGAGATCGCCGCGTCCGTCCAGATACGGGCCCCCAGCCGCACCCGGCGGTCGCGGTGCGCGGGCCCGCCGACGGCGACCGGCAGCGGGGGCACGGCCAGCCCCTCGATGGCCACTAGGGCCTGTCCGGCCGATCTCCGTGGGAGAAGGAGCGGGGTCTGGCGCCTGTGATCGCAAGGCGGAGGAGGGAGGCGACGCGGAGCGTCGTCGACTGACGACAACGCCGCGAGCGCTGGTGCCAGGGCACGCGACGCCGCGGAGATCGGCCGGACAGACCCTAGGGCGAGCCCCAGTTCGGGCAGCGGGGTGATCGCGGGCACTTCGACGAGGCCGGTCTGGTCGCCGTGGGCGTGCAGTACGAGCTGTACGGGGCCTTCGGCGGCCTCATGGCTCGTCAGCAGCGTCCCGGAAGTGCCCGATGCGTACGCGAGAAACCCCGTGCCGCGCAGCCGCCCGGCCAGGTCGCAGAGGTGCACAAGCGCCTTGTCCGCGCCGGCCTCCCCCGCGAGTCACCCACTGGATCACCCGCTGCCGACAGTAGGGGCCGGATGATCGCCACAACAGCTCCGACGGCGAACGCGCCCCCATGCACCCCTCCATTCACTCCGAGCGCCCGGCCATCGGGGTGAATTGATGTTGGGAGGTGGATAAGCACCACGGGGAGGGGAGTTGTGGGCCGCCGCCGTTCAGGGGAGGAACGGCGGCGTCCCACGGCGTTCACAACAGCCGGGCCGGAATAGGTCTTGTCCCGGACCGGCCACCCAATAGGGCATGCGTCAGCCGAAGTTGGCGAGGATCCTGGTCTCACCGCGCTTTCCCTCCACAAGCGCGAGGAACCGGTCCTCCGGACCGAAGACGGCCGTCGGCCCTTCCCCCAGGCCGGCGGCCGTTATCCGGACTCCGTGCCCCAGCAGCCGGGCCTGGTCCGCGTCGACATCCCAGCGCGGGAAGGCGGCGGCCGCCGCCTCGCCGATCGGCAGCACCTCGAAGGACTCCTCCAGCTGTTCGAGCGTACGGGCCCGCTCCAGCCCGTACGGGCCGACGCGGGTGCGCCGGAGTGCCGTGAGGTGCCCGCCGGTGCCCAGGTCCGCGCCGAGGTCTCGGGCGAGGGCACGGATGTACGTACCGGAGGAGCACTCGACGGTGACGTCCAGGTCGAGCAGCCCGGCCGCCCCGTCCGCCTCCCCGGCCGGGGTGATGCCCTGGACGGTGAAGGAGGAGACAGTGACCGGACGGGCGGCCAGCTCGAACTCCTCGCCCTCACGCACCCGGGTGTAGGAGCGCACGCCGTTGACCTTGATGGCGCTCACCTTGGAGGGCACCTGAAGGATGTCCCCGGTGAGCTTGGCGATTCCGGCGTCGATCGCCTGGCGGGTGACGCCGGCGGCGGAGGCGCTCGCCGTGATGTCGCCCTCGCGGTCGTCGGTGACGGTGGTCTGGCCGAGCCGGATCGTCGCCACATACTCCTTCCGGGTGAGGGCGAGGTGCCCGAGGAGCCGGGTGGCCTTCTCGACGCCGATGACGAGTACTCCGGTCGCCATCGGGTCGAGGGTGCCCGCGTGGCCCACCCGCCGGGTCCCGGCGAGGCGGCGCATACGGGACACCACTCCGTGCGAGGTCAGCCCGGCAGGCTTGTCGACAATGACAAGGCCGTCCTTCATGCGTCCTCGTCGTCGTCGTCGACAGCGGCCGCGGTGGCGATGTCGTCGTCCTCGTCCACCGGCTTCCGGTACGGGTCGGCGTCGCCCGCGTAGGCCGCGTCGGTGGCCGTCTTGCGGACCTCCTCGTCGGAGGCGCGGACCTTGGCGAGCAGGTCGTCGATGGTGCGCGCGGTGTCAGGGAGTGCGTCGGCGACGAACGCCAGGCTCGGGGTGAAGCGCACCCCGGTCTGCCGTCCGACCTCGGAGCGCAGGACGCCCTTGGCGCTCTCCAGGGCCGCCGCCGAGGCGGCCCGCTCCTCGTCGTCGCCGAAGACCGTGTAGAAGACGGTCGCCTCCCGGAGGTCACCGGTGACCCGGGTGTCGGTGATCGTCACATACCCCAGCCGCGGGTCCTTGATCCGCCGCTGCAGGGTCTCCGCGACCACGACCCGGATGCGGTCCGCCAGCTTGCGCGCCCGCGCGGTGTCGGTCATGGGTGCTCTTCTCTCGTCTTCGGCTCGGTCGTCTTCGGGTCAGTCGTCTTCGGACCGGTCATCTGGGATCGGTCATCTTGGGATCGGTCATCAGTCATCATCCCCGTGGATCCGCTGCCGGGCGGACAGCAGCTCCACCTCGGGCCGGGCGATCATCCAGCGTTCGCACCGGTCGAGTACGTCCTGGACGTGCGCGAGTTCCCCGGACACGACCGCGATGCCGATCTCGGCCCTGCGGTAGAGGTCCTGGTCCCCCACCTCCGCCACACTGACCGCGAATTTGCGGTGCAGCTCGGCGACGATGGGCCGGACCACGGAGCGCTTCTCCTTCAGCGAGCGTACGTCGCCGAGAAGCAGATCAAAGGACAGAGTCCCTGCATACATGGGCATCAGAGCAAGCCGCCCTGTGAGGCCTCGTCGTGAACAGTAACCTCAACACTAAGGGCAACGGCCGGGGCCGATCGACGGAATTTCCTCCGCCGATCGGCCCCGGTCGCACCTACACACGATCAGCCGCGCGGCTTCTCGCGCATCTCGTAGGTCGCGATGACGTCGTCGATCTTGATGTCGTTGTAGTTGCCGAGGTTGATACCGCCCTCGTAACCCTCACGAATCTCGGTGACGTCGTCCTTGAAGCGCCGCAGACCCTCGATGTTGAGGTTCTCCGCGATGACCTTGCCGTCGCGCAGGAGGCGGGCCTTGGTGTTCCGCCTGACCTCGCCGGAGCGGATGAGCACACCGGCGATGTTGCCGAGCTTGCTGGACCGGTAGACCTCGCGGATCTCCGCGGTACCGAGCTCGACCTCCTCGAACTCCGGCTTGAGCATGCCCTTGAGCGCCGCTTCGATCTCCTCGATGGCCTGGTAGATCACCGAGTAGTAGCGGACGTCGACACCCTCGCGCTCGGCCATCTGCGTGGCACGGCCCTCGGCCCGCACGTTGAAGCCCATCACGATGGCGTCGGAGCCCGCCGCCAGGTTGATGTCGGACTCGGTGACCGCACCCACACCGCGGTGCAGGACACGGATGTCCACCTCGTCGCCGACGTCGAGCTGGAGCAGCGAGGACTCCAGGGCCTCGACCGAACCGGACGCGTCGCCCTTGATGATGAGGTTGAGCTGCTGCACCTCGCCGGCCTTGAGGGCCTTGTCCAGGTCCTCCAGGGAGATCCGGATGCCCTTGCGGGCGAACGCCGCGTTCCGCTCACGAGCGGCACGCTTCTCGGCGATCTGGCGGGCGGTGCGGTCCTCGTCGACAACCAGGAAGTTGTCGCCGGCGCCGGGCACATTGGTCAGACCAAGCACCATGACCGGGGTCGAGGGACCGGCCTCATCGAGATTGTTGCCGTTGTCGTCGAGCATCGCCCGGACCCTGCCGTACGCGTCGCCGACAACCATCGTGTCGCCGACCCGCAGGGTGCCGCGCTGGACGAGCACGGTGGCCACGGCGCCGCGGCCGCGGTCGAGGTGAGCCTCGATCGCGATGCCCTGCGCGTCCTGCTCCGGGTTGGCCCGCAGGTCGAGCGAGGCGTCCGCGGTGAGGACCACGGCCTCCAGCAGACTGTCGATGTTCAGACTCTGCTTGGCGGAGATGTCGACGAACATGGTGTCGCCGCCGTACTCCTCGGCCACCAGGCCGAACTCGGTCAGCTGACCGCGCACCTTCGTCGGGTCCGCGCCCTCGACGTCGATCTTGTTGACCGCGACCACGATCGGCACATTGGCCGCCTTGGCGTGGTTCAGCGCCTCGATCGTCTGGGGCATCACACCGTCGTTCGCCGCCACCACGAGGATCGCGATGTCGGTGGACTTGGCACCACGGGCACGCATGGCGGTGAACGCCTCGTGGCCCGGGGTGTCGATGAAGGTGATCCTGCGCTCTTCGCCGTTGACCTCGGCCGCGACCTGATAGGCACCGATGTGCTGAGTGATGCCACCGGCCTCGCCCGCGACCACGTTGGTCTTGCGGATCGCGTCCAGCAGGCGGGTCTTGCCGTGGTCGACGTGACCCATGACGGTGACCACCGGCGGACGGGAGACGAGCGCTTCCTCGCCGCCCTCGTTCTCGCCGAACTCGATGTCGAAGGACTCGAGCAGCTCGCGGTCCTCCTCCTCCGGGCTGACGATCTCCAGGACGTAGTTCATCTCGTCGGCGAGCAGCTGCAGCGTCTCGTCGGAGACCGACTGGGTCGCCGTGACCATCTCACCGAGGTTGAGCATCACCTGGACGAGCGACGCCGGGTTGGCGCCGATCTTCTCGGCGAAGTCGGTCAGCGAGGCACCGCGCGAAAGACGGACCTGCTGGCCGTTGCCGCGGGGCAGCAGCACACCGCCCACGGACGGGGCCTGCATGGCCTCGTACTCCTGGCGCCGCTGACGCTTGCTCTTACGGCCACGGGCCGGACGACCGCCGGGACCGCGACCGAACGCGCCCTGCGTGCCACCACGGGCACCCGGACCGCCGGGACGGCCGCCGAAGCCACCGGGACGCGGGCCGAAGCCACCGCCGCCGCCGGGAGCGCCGCCACCGGGACGCGGGCCGCCGAAGCCGCCACCGCCACCAGGACGACCGCCACCGCCGCCGCCACCGGGGCGACCGGCGAAGCCGCCGCCACCGCCGCCGGGACGACCGGCACCGCCGCCGCCACCGCCCGGACGCGCGCCGGGACCGCCCGGACGTGCACCGGGACCGGCCGGACGACCCGGGGCACCGCCGGCAGCGGGACGCTGCGGCATCATGCCCGGGTTCGGACGCGGACCGGAAGACTGCGGACGGGGCATGCCACCCGGGCTCGGACGCGAACCGCCGGGGCCACCGGGGCCGCCACCGGGACGGGGAGCGCCACCAGGGCCGCCGGCACCACGAGGTGCGCCGGGAGCGCCCTGGCCGCCGGGACGGGGACCGCGGTCGGGACGGTCACCACCGGGACCGCCCTGGCCGGGACGCGAGGCACCACCGGGGCGCGGCATGCCGGTGGAGCCGGAGGACGTGAAGGGGTTGTTGCCCGGACGGGGACCCGCCGGACGGGCACCGCCGGTTCGCCCGGAGGGACCCGGGTGCGCACCCTGGCCACCGGGACGGGAGCCACGGTCACCACGGTCGCCGGGACGGCCGCCGTCACGACGGTCGCCGCCCTGCTGGCCGGCGGGCGCCGGACGGGCCGGGCGCGGGCCGGGCGTGGCACCGGAACGCGGTGCCGCCGGACGCTCCTGGGCCGGGGAGGCCGCAGGCGCGGACGGCGGCGCGGTGAACTCCGCCTGCGGCACCGGGGTGACCGGGCCGGGACGGGACGGCGCCGCGGGGGCAACCGGTGCCGGGGTCTCGGCGACCGGCGCCGGAGTCTCGGCGACGGGAGCCGGCGCGGCCGGGGCCGGCTTCGGACCGGGGCGCGGGCCGGGCGTGGGCGCGGAGCCCACCGTCGGCCTCGGACCCGGCGCACCGGGACGAGCCGTCGCACCCGGAGTGGGGGCGCCCGGCCTGGCGGGGCGGGGTGCCCCGGGCTTGGCAGCGGACTTGCCGGCGCCGCCACCACCCGGTCCCTGCAATGCGTCAGTCAGTTTGCGAACAACCGGCGCCTCGATCGTCGAGGACGCCGAACGTACGAATTCGCCAAGTTCTTGGAGCTTGGCCATGACGACCTTGCTCTCAACGCCGAACTCCTTGGCGAGTTCGTATACCCGGACCTTAGCCACTTCGCTCCTTCTAGGTCCGGGGTGATCGTCCGCCGGACCGTCGCTACTTCATGGGCGTACTCATCGCGTGCTCATCGAGTGCTCATCGCAATCTCGACCTACTTCCAACTCGCGGGGGTACCTGACCGCACGGTGACCCGTGCCGTTCACTTCTTGCTTCTTACGCTTACTACGGTGTCGACTGCTCGGCATACCGGCGCAAGTCCGCGATGTCGAGCGCCTCCTGGCCCCTGAAGGCCCGGGAGAACGCCCGGCGGCGGACCGCCAGATCGAGACAGACGGTGCCGGGATGCACATACGCACCCCGACCGGGCAGCGTACCGCGAAGGTCGAGGACGCATGCACCCCCGACCGCCACCACACGCAGCAAGTGCTGTTTGGCCGCTCGCTCCCGGCAGCCGATGCAGGTGCGCTCGGGGCATGCTGGTTCTCGCGTCCGGCCAGACACTCTTAAGTCTACCTCCCCGCGCCGACCTCACCCCTTCGGGTTATTCGACGCACGGTTGTTCTTTGATTACCGTTCGGTGTCGGACCTGGAGTCGGACCGGCTGTCGGACCTGGAGTCGGAGCGCGAGTCGGACCGGGGGTCGGGCTGGTCCTCCGGCTGGATGTCCGGCCGGATGTCGATGCGCCAGCCGGTCAGCCGCGCCGCCAGCCGGGCATTCTGCCCTTCCTTGCCGATGGCCAGCGACAACTGGTAGTCCGGCACCGTCACCCGGGCGGACCGCGCCGCCAGGTCCACGACCTCGACTTTGCTCACCCTGGCGGGTGACAGGGCGTTGCCCACCATCTCCGCCGGGTCGTCCGCCCAGTCGACGATGTCGATCTTCTCGCCGTTCAGCTCCGCCATCACCGCGCGGACCCGGGCGCCCATCGGCCCGATGCACGCGCCCTTGGCGTTCAGCCCGGACCGGGTGGACCGCACCGCGATCTTCGTACGGTGCCCGGCCTCGCGGGCGATCGCCGAGATCTCGACCGACCCGTCCGCGATCTCCGGCACTTCGAGGGCGAAGAGCTTCTTCACCAGGTTCGGGTGCGTACGGGAGAGCGTCACCGACGGGCCCCGCACGCCCTTCGCCACCCGTACGACGTACGAGCGCAGACGTGTGCCGTGCTTGTACTCCTCACCCGGGACCTGTTCCTGCACCGGCAGGATCGCCTCCAGCCTGCCGACATCGACCAGGACGTTCTTGGGGTCCTTGCCCTGCTGGACCACGCCGGTGACGATGTCGCCCTCACGGCCCGCGAACTCCCCGAAGGTGATCTCGTCCTCGGCGTCGCGCAGCCGCTGCAGGATCACCTGCTTCGCGGTGGTCGCCGCGATCCGGCCGAAACCGGACGGGGTGTCGTCGAACTCGCGGGGCTTCTCGCCCTCGGCGACCTCGGACAGGTCCTCCTTCGCCCACACCGTGACGTGGCCGTTGGTGCGGTCCAGCTCCACCCGGGCGTTGCGGTGACTGCCCGGCTCCCGGTGGTACGCGATGAGGAGCGCCGACTCGATCGCCTCGACCAGCAGGTCGAACGAGATCTCCTTCTCCCGTACCAGACCCCGCAGGGCACTCATGTCGATGTCCACAGCTACGCCTCCTCAGTGCTCTCGTCGCCGGCGATGTCCGCTGCGTCGTCGTCTTCGTTCTTCTCTTTGCGGCTGAACTCGATCTCCACCCGGGCCTTCGCGATGTCCGCGAACGCCGCACGGGCGGGCTTGGGCTTACGTCCCTTGACCCCCGGGACCTCCAGATCCAGCCCCTCGTCATCCAGCGCGACAATCCGCGCGACCAGCTCACCGCCATCACGCAGCGTGAGCTTCACCAGGCGGCCCTCATTGCGCCGGAAGTGCCGCGGCTCGGTCAGCGGACGGTCCACACCCGGCGAGGTGACCTCCAGTACGTACTCGCCCGCCCCCATGGCGTCGGTCTCGTCGAGTGCCTTGGAGATCTCCCGGCTCAGCTCGGCGACCGTGTCCAGCTCCACGCCGTCATCCGCGTCCACCACGACCATCAGCTGCCGCCGCTTGCCCGCCGCCGTCACTTTGATCTCTTCGAGATCCAGCCCCGTCTTGGCGACGAGCGGCTCCAGGAGTCCGCGCAGCCTCTCGCTCTGGGTGGTGCTCATCCGGGTGACTCCTCGGCCGCGTGTGCTGTTGTGTGGAAGGTCGCGTGTCGGTCAAAGCGTATCGGTTCCGACCGCTGAACGACGATTCCCAACCTTCGCCCACCGCCCGCGGAACCTCTCCCGACGGGCATCCCCGGACGGAGTCGCGGGGAGGACGGCAGCCATAGCGGCACAGACCGGGGTGCCGGAGCCAACCGCGCCCACGCCCTCGCGGGGGTACGCGGGATACGCCCAGGCGGCGCGGGTAATGTGCCCCGCAGTGATCATCCGCACACGCCCAGGAAAGGGACATTCCATGCAACCGGCGAGACGCGCCGTACTGCTCACCGCCGGGCTCGGCGCGATCGCCGGGGCATCCGGGTGTTCGGAAGGCGCCGCCCAGGGCGCGGACACGCCGGGCAGCCCGAAGACCACAGCCGCACCGGAAACCGTGCTGCGGGCCCGGGCGGCGAAAGACAGTACGGAATTGCTGGCGCGGTACGACGCCACCACCACCGCCCACCCCGGGCTCGCGGTACAGCTCCGACCGCTACGTGCCGAGGTGGCCCGGCACGCCGAAGCCTTCGGAGCGGCGTCCGCCCCGTCACCCTCACCCTCAGCGTCCGCATCCGCATCCCCCTCTCCCTCCCCGTCCCCGTCACGCGGTGCCGATCCGGGCGATGCCGGCAAGGGCGTCTCCGTGCTCGCCGACGCCGAGCAGCGGCTCGCCGACGCCCGGACCACCGCGCTGCTCGACGCGTCCCCCGAGCTCGCCCGGCTGCTCGCGTCCGTGGCCGCCGCCGGGGCAGGGCACGTCCTGCTGCTCCGGGCGGCGCTCCAGAAGCTCCAGAAGTCGCAGAAGGGGAACTGAACCCATGGCCAAGGAGCCGCTCACCGCTGTCCAGGCCGCACTCGCCGCCGAGCACGCCGCCATATACGGCTACGGCGTCGTCGGCGCCCGGATCGGCGAGGCCCGGCGGGGCGAGGCCCAGCAGGCCTACAACGCACACCGTGCCCGCCGCGACTCGCTTCGGCGGACGGTGCGCGACCTCGGCGGCACCCCGGCCGCCGCCGCGCCCGCCTACGCCCTGCCCTTCGCCGTGCCGGACGCCACCGCCGCCGTGCGGCTCGCCACCGTGCTGGAGGAGCGGGTCGCCACCGTCTACGCCGACCTCGTCCGCTCAGCCACCGCCGATCTGCGGCGCGAGGCCGCGGGCGCGCTGCGCGACGCCGCGGTGCGGGCCGTGGGCTGGCGCGGCGGGAGCGTAGCCTTCCCGGGGTTGGCCGAAAGGGCCGACACGGCATAGATCTATGGATCTGCACAGACCTGCACAGACCTGCGGAGGGACAGCTCAACCATGGCTTCAGTACGGCTCGAACCACCCGAGCGTCTGGTGCGCACGGTTGGCGCCTGGGCGGGCGACACCGGCCGCGCCTGGCTCGCGAGCCTTCCCGGGCGGGCGGCGGAGTACCTGGAACGGTGGGAGCTGCGGGCCGAGCGCGTGTTCGATCCGGGCGGCCAGATCAGCATGATCGTCCTCGTCCGGCAGTCGGACGGCAGCCCTGCCGTCCTCAAGCTCGGCATGGTGACCATGGAAACGCGGCATGAGCACGCTGCCCTCTCCCACTGGGACGGCCGTGGCGCGGTGCGTCTGCTGCGGGCCGGTCCGGAAGAGGGCGTACTGCTGCTGGAGCGGCTGCATGGCGATGTCTCGCTGCGGTCGCTGCCGGAGCCCAAAGCCATGCTGGAGGCCACCGCGACGCTGCAACGGCTCTGGGTGCCGATGTCTGCCGAGCACCCCTTCGGGACCGTCGCGGAGTACACCGCGGAGCTCGTCGAGACGTTGCGCTCCCGGCGCGAGCAGCCGTGGGCCGCCGATCTACGGCCGCTGATCGACGACGCGATCGGCACGCGGGAGCGGCTGCTCGCCGCCCCCGCGGAGGATGTGCTGCTGCACGGCGACTACCACCACGGCAATGTGCTCGCCGGCGACCGCACGCCCTGGCTGGCCATCGACCCCAAGCCCTTGGTCGGCGACCGCGCCTACGACCTGGCCTGGCTCGTCCGCGACCGCCTCGAGACCCTCGCCGCCTCCCCCGGCCCCCAGTCAGCCGCCCGGCGCCGCGTGGCCAAGCTTTCCGACGCGCTCGACGTCGACCAGGAACGGCTGCGCGGCTGGACCCTCTTCCGCACCGTCGAGGCCGGCGTCTGGTCGTTCACGGTCGGCGACCGCGAGGGCGGCGAGCTACTGCTGGAGTTCGCCGGCTGGCTGTAGGGGGTCTCCCGCCGCCCACCCACCCGTTACCCGGCACGGCGAGGCCAGCAGCCCGGCGGCCCGGCACTGTCCGGCGTGCCTCAGCACCGGGACATGACTGTCCCGGGTAATGGGTGGCTGGGAGGAGCCCGCCGCCGCAGGCGCGGGGCAGCGTCAGGCCGAGAGCCGCGCGATCGCCTCGTCGACGGACAGCTCCTCACGCGCCCCGGTCCGGCGGTCCTTGAGCTCGACGACGCCGGAGGCGGCCCCGCGGCCGACGATGAGGATGGTGGGGACACCGATCAGCTCCGCGTCGGTGAACTTGACGCCGGGTGAGACACCGGCCCGGTCGTCGACCAGCACCCGGACGCCCGCGGCGTGCAGCTTGCCCGCCAGATCGAGCGCCAACTCGGTCTGCACGGCCTTGCCGGCCGCGACGATGTGCACGTCGGCGGGCGCGACCTCGCGGGGCCAGCACAGACCGGCGCCGTCGTGGGTCTGCTCAGCGAGGGCGGCGACCGCACGGGAGACGCCGATGCCGTAGGAGCCCATGGTGACGCGGACGGGCTTGCCCTGCTGCCCCAGCACATCGAGCTCGAAGGCGTCGGCGTATTTGCGGCCGAGCTGGAAGATGTGGCCGATCTCGATCGCGCGGTCGAGGGCCAGGCCGGCGCCGCAGACCGGGCAGGGGTCGCCCGGCTGGACGATGACGACATCGAGGTAGCGGTCGACGTCGAAGTCGCGGCCGGCGACGACATTGAGTGCGTGGCGGTCCGGGGCGTTCGCTCCGGTGACCCAGGAGGTGCCGGGGGCGATGCGCGGGTCGGCGAGATACGGGATGCCGAGGCCCTGCGGGCCGACGTAGCCGCGTACGAGATCGGGACGGCCGGTGAAGTCCTCGGCGGTGACCAGCTCGACGGTGGCGGGGGCGAGATGTTCGGCGAGCTTTCCGAGGTCGACCTCACGGTCGCCGGGGACACCGATGGCGGTGATCTCGCCGTCGACCTTGACGAGGAGGTTCTTGAGAACCGCGGACGCCGGGACGCCGAGGTGGGCCGCGAGTGCCTCGACGGTGGGGGTGTCGGGGGTGTCGACCTCCTTGAGCGCCGGGTGGTCCACGTCCTTGACGGGCCCGACCACGGTCGTCACGGCCTCGGAGTTCGCTGCGTACTCGCAGGCCGGGCAGTCGACGAAGGTGTCCTCGCCGGCGGCGGCCGGGGCGAGGAACTCCTCGGAGGCGGAGCCGCCCATCGCGCCGGAGATCGCGGAGACCACCCGGAAGTCGAAGCCGAGCCGGGTGAAGATGCGGATATAGGCGGCGCGGTGCAGGTCGTAGGACTCCGCCAGGCCCTCGTCGGTGGTGTCGAAGGAGTACGAGTCCTTCATCTGGAACTCGCGCCCGCGCAGCACCCCGGAACGGGGCCTGGCCTCGTCCCGGTATTTGGTCTGGATCTGGTACAGGATGACCGGAAGGTCCTTGTAGGACGTGCACTGGTCCTTAACCGTCTGGGTGAAGATCTCCTCGTGCGTGGGGCCCAGGAGATAGTCCGCGCCCTTGCGGTCCTTGAGGCGGAAGAGCAGGTCACCGTACTCCGACCAACGGCCGCTGGTCTCGTACGGCTCACGGGGCAGCAGCGCCGGGAGGAGCACCTCCTGGCCGCCGATGGCGTCCATTTCCTCACGGATGACGCGTGAGATGTTCTCCAGCACCTTCTTGCCGAGCGGCAGCCAGATCCACATCCCGGCCGAGGAACGGCGCACATAGCCGGCGCGGACCAGCAGTTTGTGGCTGGCGGTCTCGGCGTCGGCCGGGTCGTCGCGCAGCGTCTTGAGCATCAGACGGGACATGCGCAGGACCATGGGGCACTCCAGGGGAAGCTGTACGACGTGTCCGGCGAGGATATCGGCCTGTGGCCGGGGAGCCGAAACGCTTATCGGCGGAGCGGCAGCGGGGCGCCCATGACGGCGTACGGGGTCGCGGCGCTCGGGAAGTGCACCGGGCGCGCCAGATCGGTGTAGCCGAGGGTGCGGTAGAGGGCGCGGGCGGGGCTCTCCACATCGATGGCGGAGAGGATGCTGCGGGGTTCGGCGGCGGTGTCGGTGATGGTGGTGATCAGGGTCCGGCCGATACGGCGGCCCTGGTACGCGGGCAGGACGTGCAGTTCGGTGATGACGAAGGAGTCGTTGAGCCACTGCTCCGTGCCAGTGCGGCGCATATAGGGCTCGACGACGGTGGACCACCAGTGGGCACGGTCGTTGGGCATTCCGTAGACAAAGCCGACCAGGCGGTTCGCGGCTGTGGTGGCCCCGAGCGCGCGCGCCCCGGGGTACATGAGGTGGCGGAGCACGATCTGGCGGCGGATGGCGATCTCGTCGTCGTCGAGACCGAAGGCGAGGGCCTGTACGGCCAGTGCCTCATCGACCCGGGCAGCGAGGTCGAGCGGGCCGACCAGCACGTCATCCATGGGCGGGGACGTTACTAGAACAGGACGCTCATGAATGCGCCGACCTCGGTGAAGCCGACGCGTTCGTACGACGCGCGGGCCGGGGTGTTGAAGTCGTTGACGTAGAGACTGGCGATCGGCGCGACATCGCGGAGCGCGTAGTGCAGGACTGCCGCCATGCCGGATTCGGAGAGCCGGCGGCCGCGGTGTTCGGGGGCGACCCACACGCCCTGGATCTGGCAGGCGTGCCGGGTGACGGCGCCGATCTCGGCCTTGAACACCACCCGGCCGTCTTGTATCCGCGCGAACGACCGCCCATTGGTGACGAGTTCGGCGACCCGTGCCTGGTAGAGCAGGCCGCCGTCCCCGGCGAGCGGGGAGACGCCGACCTCTTCGGTGAACATCGCGACACACGCCGGCATGATCACGTCTATCTCGTCCCGCCGCACGCGTCGTACCAGCGGGTCGGGCGTGATATCCGCCGGCAGCGCCCGGGTGACCATCAGCGGCTGGCGGGAGCGGACCTCGCGGGCCGGGCCCCAACTCGGTTCCAGCAGCGACCACAACTCGGCGGTCGGCCCGGCGGGACCGACGATCGAGGAACACCTGCGGCCGGAACGGCGGGCCCGTTCCGCGAACGCCCGGATCGCGTCCGGCCCGGCGCATACGGGCACGAGGTTCGCCCCTGCGTAGCAGAGGCTGGTGAGCCGCCCGCCCGCATACCAGCCCCACATCTCGCCGCCCAGCCGCCATGGGTCGAGCCCGGCGACATTGACCCGGGAGGCGACAAACGCATTCGCCACCGGGTCGCGCCCCAGCACCTCAAGGGCGGCCTCGAGGTCGCCTGGCTCCAGGACCTTGATGGTCGTCGTCGTCAACACGTGGGCGCCTCACCGTACGGGCCGCAGCGCAGCGGGCAGCTGATCCCCGCACTTTACCTTGCGGGGCGCGGGTTGTGCTTCGGCGGCGCTTACCGCTGTCCTTGCGCCCCGTGGACCGGTAGCCGCGGGGCGGGCTGGGGATCTCCGAACCGCGGGCGGATCAGCTGATGCTCACCTGGGGCTCGCCGGAGGCGATGCCGTCGGCCTCCATCTGCTCGGCGATCTTCATCGCCTCTTCGATCAGGGTCTCGACGATCTTCGACTCCGGGACGGTCTTGATCACCTCGCCCTTGACGAAGATCTGCCCCTTGCCATTACCGGACGCCACCCCGAGATCAGCC
>NZ_SUMC01000050.1 GCF_005047355.1 Actinacidiphila oryziradicis | reverse complement strand
ACCAAGCGCGGGACGTCCAAGGGGGCAACCATGATCGCATCCTGCCGGGATCCCCACCGGGACGCACTCCCATTTCACCGCTGTGACCAAGGCATTCGGACAGTTCCGATACCCGACGTCACCATTACACCTCGTCCCCGCCTCCTGGGACCGCTGCCGCACCGCCATGCAGGCCGCCCTCCGCCCCGGGTCGCCCGCGACGTAGCCGGTCAGGGACGGCGCCGGGCTGGCCCAACCGAGCACCGGCGGGTTTGGCGGCCATGCGCACGCTGGATCGGGTTCCGAAACCGGCGATAGATGCAGGTCATACTAGAGCCGCTGACATTCCACTTTAACGTTTAGCGGCTGTGCGGTGTGGGCGTTACGGGCGATATCTTGACGCTGAAATACGCTCGTGACGCTCATTTGACGCTCGTCCTGATGGGTCGTCAGGCGCTTTGTGTTGCTGGTCAGGCGGTCTGTTGGCTACGCGGGTGTGGCAGGTTGCCGGGAATGTCGTGGCGCCAAGCGGTCTTGCTCAATCGCGCGGGTGGAGCGTCCAGCAGGTTCTTCGTCTGCTGGTGGTACGGGCTCGATACCCAGTTGACCAGCGGAAACGGAGGATTTCAAGGCCCGAGAAGCGGTATTGGCCCGCGTATGGTCCGGATCTTGGTAGAGGAGCTGGTTGACGCTGTCAGCTCCTCCACTCTGGCGACAGCACGATGAGTGATACGGGATTGCGGCGGGTCCAGTGGTGGCGGACGTGGTTGGGGTTGATGTAGTGCCACTGGTGGCCTTTGAGTTTGGCTAGCAGGTGGACCGTCACAGTGCCGACGACCGTGAGGTCATCGGTCAGGGCGTGCGCTCAGTGGTACGCCCCGGGGAGGTTCACCTGCGCAACCTGCGACACACCGGCTCTTTCCCCTGAACCGTCGGCTTCTGGATGTGGTGTGTGCCCTCTGTCCCGAGTGCGAGCTCGGCGCTCCTGTCCAAGGCGGTGCGGCGAGCGGCGTGCTTCCTACGGATAGAAGTGTGTGAGTGACTCCGCGACGCACGCCGGCTTCTCCGAAGCTTCCAGTTCGAAGGTGAACCGGCGGTGCATCTGTACGCCGCCACGGCTGACCTCGCGCACTTCCGAGACGGCGGCGTGCAGGCGCACCCTGCTGTCCACGGGTACGGGACTGGGGAAGCGGACCTTGTTGACTCCGTAGTTGAGCGCCATCCCCACTCCGGTGACCTGCAGCAGCTCGGCGAACATGGGGATTCCCCAGCTGAGGATCATGTACCCGTGAGCGATGGTCCCGCCGAACGGCCCCTTCGCGGCGCGGTCGACGTCCGTGTGGATCCACTGGTGGTCACCGGACACGTCGGCGAAGGCGTCGATGAGTGGTTGAGTGACCTCTCTCCATTCCGAGCGGCCGAGGTCACGGCCGGAGAGTGCGGAGATCTCGGGTATCCCGTTGACGAGCAGGGCCATGGTCACGGCTCTCTTCTGCGATGGCTGACGTGTGTCGGCGAGACGTCGGATGCCTTTGACGGGCGGGTGTCAGGGAGTTACGCGTTCGAAGACGGCCGCGAGTCCCTGGCCGCCGCCGATACACATCGTCACGAGCCCGTAGCGCGCCTGCCTGCGGGATATCTCCCGAGCCAGCGTGGTGACGATCCTTGCCCCCGTCGCTCCTACCGGGTGCCCCAATGAGATGCCGGAGCCGTTGACGTTGATGCGGTCATGGTCGGCGCTCTTGAGGCCGAGCTCCTGGGTGCAGGCCAGCACCTGGGCGGCGAAGGCCTCGTTGATCTCGATGAGGTCCATGTCGGACAGATCGAGGCCGGCCCTGGCCAGCGCGGACCGGGTGGCATCCACCGGTCCGAGTCCCATGAGTTCCGGCGCCACGCCGGCTCGTGCACAGGAGACGAGACGGACCAGAGGGGTGAGTCCCAGAGTTGCCGCCGTGGATGAGCTGGTCACCAGGCACGCGGCGGCGGCGTCGTTCTGGCCGCTGGCATTTCCGGCGGTCACCGTGGCCGTGGGGTCGGAGCCGAGCATGACGGGACGCAGGGCCGCCAGCTGCGCGGCGGTGGTCCCCGGGCGCGGGTGCTCGTCGGTCGCGACCGTGACCGTGCCCTTCCGGCCGGTCACCTCGACCGGCACGACTTCCGCCTCGAACCGACCGGTCTCCATCGCCTCGGCGGTGCGCCGCTGCGAGCGCAGGGCGAGCGCGTCCTGGTCCTCACGGGTGATGTCGTAACGACGACGCAGGTTCTCGGCCGTCTCGATCATGCCCCCGGGGATCGGGTGGTTCAAGCCTCCCGCGGTGGCCCGTCCGCGCGCCAGTGAGTCGTGCAGTTGGAGCGCGGGCGACTTGATGCCCCAGCGGCCCTCATGGGTGTAGAAGGGCGCGGCGCTCATGACGTCCACGCCGCCGGCGATCACCACGTCGCTGAACCCGGTGCTGATCTGCATGGCCGCGTCCAGAACGGCCTGGAGTCCGGAACCGCAGCGTCGGTCGACCTGGGTCCCTGTGACGGAGTGGGGCAGCCCCACGTCGAGTGCGGCGACCCGCCCGATCGCCGGGGCGTCGGACGTGGGGTAGGCGTGACCGAGGATCACCTCGTCCACCACGCTCGGATCGATGCCGGTGCGGTGCACGATCTCGGAAATGACCGTGGCGGCGAGTCCGGCCGGCCGCTGACCGGCGAGGGCACCGCCGAATCGGCCGATGGGGGTACGCAGCGGCTCGGTGATGACGACGTCGGGCAGCGCGGGCATGTCGAAGGCCTTCCCGGAGGGGTGGCGAGGTGGATACCTCGACCTTCGCATCACGGGACTGAGAACGTCCAATACCTAATCGACGGGATATTGATACGCAATACGTCTTAGCGGTGCGCGGGGGTGGGCAGGACGCGGTCAGCCAC
Source organism: Actinacidiphila oryziradicis (assembly GCF_005047355.1). Taxonomy (GTDB): domain Bacteria; phylum Actinomycetota; class Actinomycetes; order Streptomycetales; family Streptomycetaceae; genus Actinacidiphila; species Actinacidiphila oryziradicis. The sequence goes on along the minus strand of NZ_SUMC01000050.1, from coordinate 57,358 downwards.
CGCCAGGACCGTCTGCAGCGTGGCCGAAGGATTGTCCTTGCGCCACGCCAGGGCTGCCTGCAGTCGGACAGGACTGCCGGCCAGCGGGCGGTACAACAGGCCCGTCTGCTGAACGTGCTGACAGGATGTCAGGGTCAGGGTCGCGCCGACGCCGGCGGCGACCAGGGCCAGAATCGTGTAGGAGTCCGGCGCTTCCTGGACGACCCGCGGGGTGAACCCCGCGTCCTCGCAGGTGCGGAAGGTGGCGTCGCGCAGCGAGGACCCGGCGTTGGCGGGGAAGCTGACAAAGGGCTCCTCCTTCAGTGCCCCGGCCGGGATCGTGTCGCGGTCCGCCAGTGGGTGGTCGAGGGGCAGAGCGCACACGAGTTCCTCCTCGCCGACGACCCGTGTCGCCACGCCGGGGTGCGTGACGGGAAGGCGTACGAAACCGAGGTCGAGCGAGCCGTCGGCGACGCGGGCCAGGGCGACGTTGGCGTAGGTCTGCCCTTCCAGGACCAGCTCGATACCGGGGTGTGCGGCGCGCAGGGCTCTCGTCAGCCCGGGGAGGGTTTCATGACTGGAGGCCCCGGCGAACCCGACGGTGACCCGGCCGTATTCGCCTCGGCCGGCCGCTTTGGCCGCTCGGCGAGCCTGGTCGAGGTCTTGCATCACGGTCCGTGCCGGTTCGAGGAAGGAACGGCCCGCGCTGGTGAGTCGTACCGATCGGGTGTTGCGTTCGAAGAGTTGGACGCCCAGTTCCTTCTCCAGCCGGCGAATTTGCTGGCTGAGCGGCGGTTGGGCCATCTGCAGCCGCTGGGCGGCACGACCGAAGTGCAGCTCCTCCGCCACGGCGATGAAGGCGATGAGATGGCGCAGTTCCATCGTCGGCTCCGCTTCCGGCGCTGGGCGCGCCACGTCTTATTAATTGATCGTCTCAGTGTGACGTTGATTTGGTATTGGACTGTACCTAATCACGGTGTCACGGTGAAGGCATCACTCCCGAGCCCGCCGGAGGAGCATCCATGGGACCGGCCGCCCCGAACAGCCCGCCCACCGACCGTCGCCGTCCCGCCACGGACAAGGTCACGACGATGCGCGAGGCCATTGCCACGCACGTCCACGACGGAGACACCGTCTGTCTCGAGGGATTCACCCACCTCATTCCGACCGCCGCGGGTCACGAGATCATCAGGCAGCGGCGAAAGGACCTCAAGGTCGTCCGGATGACCGCGGACATCGTGGTGGACCAGATGCTCGCCGCCGGCTGCGTCACCAAACTGGTCTCGTCCTTCGTCGGCAACTCCTCCGCCGGCTCCCTGGGCGAGCTGCGACGCAGGATCGAGAAGGGCGAGCCGGAACCACTGGACTTCGAGGAGTACAGCCACTACGGGATGGTGGGGCGCTACCTGGCGGGCGCGCAGCGGCTGCCCTTCTATCCACTGCGCTCGTACGGCGGCAGCGACCTGCCCTCCGTCAACCCGGCCATCCGCAAGGTGATGTCGCCGTACACGGCCGAAGGCGAGGAACCCGAAGCGCTCTACGTCGTACCCCCCGTCCATCCGGATGTGACGATCGTCCACGCGCAGCGCGCCGACCGGCTGGGCAACACCCAGGTCTGGGGATTGACCGGCGTGCAGGCGGAGGCCGTCTTCGCGGCGCGGCGATCCGTGGTCGTCGTGGAGGAGGTCGTGCCCGACGAGGTCGTGCGCTCGGACCCGAACCGCACCGTCATCCCGGCGCACGCCGTGGACGCGGTGGTCGTCTGCCCCTGGGGCGCGCACCCCTCGTTCGCACAGGGCTACTACGACCGGGACAACGACTTCTACCGGGCCTGGTCGGAGATCAGCAGCGACCCCGGGCACCTGCGGTCCTGGATCGACGAGTGGGTCCACGGCACTCGTGATCACGCCGAGTACGTGGCGAAACTAGGCACCGAACTCCGCTCCCGCCTGGCCGTCGGCGAGGCACTCAGCCTCCCGGTGAACTACGGACGCCGCCGATGAGCCCCGACCTGCCGAGGCCCCGTACGAGCACCTGTCCCGGCCCACGGGGCACACGAAGGAGGAACGCCGGATGACCGTCGTACCGGATCGGACCGTCACCGAGGACGTCACGTCCTCGGAACTGCTGTCCGTCATCGCCTCACGCGAACTCGTGGGCAGGCACACTGTCTTCGCCGGCATCGGCCTTCCCACCCTCGCGGCCTCCCTGGCCCACCTCACCGTGGCTCCGGGGCTGGAGATCGTGTACGAGTCCGGGGTGTGCGGCGCGCATCCCTCGCACCTGCCGGAAACGATCGCCGACTCGGTGCTGATCACCGACGCGGAAGCCGTCCTTTCCATCCCCGCCCTGTTCGGCTATGTGCTCCAGGGTGGACACATCGACGTCGGTTTCCTCGGTGCCGCGCAGATCGACCGGTGGGGGAACCTCAACTCCTCGGTCATCGGCGATTGGCACCGGCCGAAGGTACGTCTGCCCGGGTCGGGCGGCGCCATGGAGGTCATGGCCAACTCGCGTGAGGTGTTCGTCGTCATGCGACGGCACGAGCAGCGGTCCTTCCCCGCCGAACTCGACTTCTGCACCTCTCCGGGCCCGGACCGCGCGCGGGCCGACGGCATCCGGCCCCGGGGGGCCGGGGTGACCCGGGTGATCACGGACCTGGGCATCCTCGCCAGAGAGGGCGTCGGGGAAGAGCTGCGACTCGTGGCCGTGCACCCAGGGATCACCGTCGACCAGGTCCGGTCGGCCACCGGCTGGGACCTCGAGGTCGCCGACACCGTGGACACCGTCGAACCACCGACCGCGGCCGAACTCCGCCTGCTGCGCGAGGACGTCGACCCGCGTCGCGTCTACCTTCGCTGAAGAAACGAGGATTTCCGTGCGTATCAGGATCATCGGTGCCGGCGCCATGGGCCGCGGCATCGCCCAGTGGGCCGCGACCGCGGGCCACGACGTGGAGCTGTGCGACGCCCGTCCGGAAGCCGTGGACGACGCGCTCGCCTTCGTACGGGACATGCTCCGGCGGGCGGTGAAGAAGCAACGCCTGACCGACGACGAGGCGTCGGCCGCCGAACAGCGGATCGTGGCTGTGGACCCACCCGTCGCGCACGGCGAGAAGGTGGATCTCGTCATCGAGGCCGTCCGGGAGGATCTGAAGACCAAGACGGAGCTGTTCCGTCAACTCGAGTGCGGTATGCCCGCCGAGACCGTCTTCGCCACCAACACCTCCTCGTTGTCCGTCACCCGCATCGCGGCCGGCCTGGCCGACCCGTCGCGCCTGGTGGGACTGCACTTCTTCAACCCGGTGCCGTTGATGAGGATCGTGGAGGTCGTGCCGGGAGCGCGGACCCGCCCGGACATCGCGCCGCGCCTGGTCGACCTGGTCAGGGCCACCGGACACAACGCCGTGACCGTGGCGGACACTCCGGGCTTCCTCGTCAACCACGCCGGCCGCGGACTCGTCACCGAGGCGCTTGCCCTGTTGGAGGAGTCGGTTTCCGACGCGGTGGGCATCGACCGGATCGCCCGCGACGTACTCGGCCTGCGCATGGGGCCGTTCGAGCTGATGGACCTCACGGGCCTGGACGTCACCTCATCCGTCATCGACTCCATCTGGCGGGGTTTCCGGCATTCCGACCGGCTCCGCCCCTCCTATCTCACACCCAACCGGGTGGTCGCCGGACTGCACGGACGCAAGACCGGGCGCGGCTTCCACACCTACACCGACGGCAAACCCGAGACCGTCCCCGAGCCGCCGGTCGCGGGCGACGCCCGGAGCCCCGTCCGGGTCCTCGGTACGGGACCGGACGCCGACAGCCTGCGCCGGACCCTCGCCGAGGAAGGGGCCGACGTCCGGACGGACCCCGGACGGATGCCGTCCGACACACTGGTGCTCGTGCCGACCTGGGGCACGACCGTCGCCGACGCCGTGGAACGCGAAGGGCTGTCCGCCCGCCACACGTTCGGCGTCGACCCCCTGTCCCTCGGCACGGGCCGTCGCGTCCTGGCCGTCACCCCGGGAGCCGACCCGCAGGCGACTCGGAACGCCCGCGCCGTCCTCGCCGGGTACGGCCATGACGGCGGCGGTCCGTACAGCGTGTCGGTGATCCGCGACACCGCCGGCTCGGTGGCCCAGCGGCTCCTGGCTTCCATCACCTCCGTGGCCGCCTCCATCGCCGAACGGCACATCGCCACCCCGGAGGCCATCGACACGGCCGTCGTGGCGGGCCTCGGTTACCCCGTGGGGCCCCTGGAGTGGGGGGACCGCATCGGTCCGCGACACCTGCTGACGTTGCATCAGCGGCTCCTCGCGGTCACTGGTGACGCCCGGTACCGGCCCACCCGGTGGCTCACCGAGCGCGCCCAACTGGGACTGCCGCTCACCCAGCCCGCCGTCCCCTTCGACGACCTCGCCTGACGCCCCGCCTCTGCCTTTGCCCCTGCCCGACCAAGGAGAACCAGCGATGGACACCCGGAACTTCGGCCTCACCGAGACGCAACGCGACATCAAAGCCATGGCCGCCGAATTCGTCGACACGGAGATCGCTCCGCACGCCCGCGACTGGGATCGCGCCGAACAGGTCGACCCCGTAGTCGTGAAACGGCTCGGCGAACTCGGCTTCCTGGGACTGACGATCCCCGAAGAGTACGGCGGCGTGGACGCTGACATGCTGTCGTACACGCTGGTGACCGAGGAACTCGGGCGCGGCGACTCCTCGGTCCGCGGGATCGTATCGGTCTCACTGGGTCTGGTCACCAAGACCATCGCCGCCCACGGCACCGAGGAGCAGAAGCAGCAATGGCTGCCGCGACTGGTCAGTGGCGAAGCCCTCGGCTGCTTCGCCCTGACGGAGCCCGGGACCGGCTCGGACGCGGGGGCCCTGGCCACGCGCGCCGTACGCTCCGACGGCGACTGGGTGATCAACGGCAGCAAGATGTTCATCACGAACGGCACCTGGGCCAAGGTCGCCCTGACGTTCGCCCGCACCGACGAGGGCGTCACGGCCTTCCTGGTGCCGACCGACACCCCTGGCTTCTCGGCCGCGGAGATCCACGGCAAACTCGGCCTGCGGGGACAGGCGACCGCCGAACTCACCTACGACTCCGTACGGGTACCGGACTCCGCGCGGTTGGGCCAGGCGGGGAAGGGCATGGGCATCGCTCTGGGCGCCCTGTCACGCGGACGTATCTCCGTGGCAGCCGGCGCCGTCGGCGTGGCCCAGGCATCACTGGACGCGGCAGTGCGCTACTCCACCGAACGTACCCAGTTCGGCAAGCCGATCGCTTCCTTCCAACTGGTGCAGGAACTGCTCGCCGACTCCGCGGTCGATGTGCGGGCCTCTCGGCTCCTGACCCACCAGGTCGCCCGCATGGCGGACGCCGGAGCCGGTCCCAAGGAGTACGCGATGGACGCCTCGATCGCGAAGTACCACGCGAGCGAGACCGCCGTCCGCGTGAGCAACAACTGCTTGCAGGTCTTCGGCGGTTACGGATTCATCGACGAGTACCCGGTCGGCAAGTATGTCCGTGACGCCCGGGTGCTCACGCTCTACGAAGGCACCAGCCAGGTCCAGAAGCTCATCATCGGCCGTGCCCTGACCGGCGTCGACGCCATGGCCTGACTCCGCGATGCGGCTGGGCCGCTCTCTCGGAGACCGTAACCCGCGATCAAGGAAACGCATCATGAGCTTGAGAATCGTCGTCTGCGTGAAGTATGTCCCCGACGCCGGAGGCGAACGCGGCTTCACGACAGACCTCACCACCGACCGGGAGTCCACGGACGGTCTCCTGTCGGAGTTGGACGAGTACGGCGTGGAGCAGGCCCTGCGCATCGTCGAGGCGTCGGAGGACGACGTCGAGGTCACCGTCCTGACGGCGGGCCCTGGGGAGGCGAAAGACGCCCTGCGCAAGGCGCTGGCCATGGGTGCTGACAAGGCCGTGCACGTGAGCGACGAGGACATCCGGGGTTCGGACGTACTAGGCACCTCGCTCGTGCTGGCCAAAGCCCTGGAACGTGTCGGCTACGACCTGGTGTTGTGCGGCATGGCCTCGACCGACGGCGCGATGGGGGTCCTCCCGGCGCTGCTCGCCGAGCGGCTGCACGTTCCCCAGATGACGCTCCTTTCAGAAGTCGCGCTGGAGAACGGTGTGCTGAGCGGCCGCCGCGATGGTGACGCAGCGTCCGAGCAACTCGAAGCCCGCCTGCCGGCGTGGTGTCGGTGACGGACCAGTCCGGTGAGGCCCGTTATCCGTCCTTCAAGGGCATCATGGCCGCCAAGAAGAAGCCCGTGGAGACGCTCGGCCTGCATGACCTGGGTCTCGAGCCCGACCAGATCGGCACGGCTGGTGCGTGCAGCACGGTCCTGGACATCGCGGCGCGACCGCCGCGCGCCGCCGGCACCGTCGTGAACGACGAGGGAGAGGGCGGCCTGCACCTCACGGCCTTCCTCGCCAACGCCCCATTCGTCTGCCCGCATGCGAGTTGTTGAACCACCTCTCAATGCAGAAACCCCAGCCCCTGGAGATATGAGCAATGGGTGACATCCTCGTCCTGGTCGACACGGCGGAAGGGCAGATCCGCAGACCGACGCTGGAAATCCTGACTCTGGCCCGCCGTCTGGGCGCCCCGCCGCCCTGGTCCTGGGCGCCGGGGACGCCGCTCCGGCCATCGCGGCCCGGGCCGGCGAGTACGGCGCCGCCAAGGTCTACGTGGCCGACGGTCAGGAGTTCACGGATCATCTGGTGGTGCCCGAGGTCGACGCCCTGGTCCAGATCGCCAAGGACTACGAAGCGCAGGCTGTCCTCGTGACCGCCTCGGCCGAGAACAAGGAGATCGCTGCGCGTACCGCTCTGCGGCTGGGATCCGGCCTCATCACCGACGCGATCGACCTGGAAGCCGGAGATCTCGGGCCGGTGGCCACGCAGTCCGCTTCGCAGGAGCCTATGCGGTCAAGTCCACGGTGCGACGGGGGATTCCTGTCATTGCGGTCAAGGCGAACTCGACAGTGCCCGAGGCTGAACCGGCCACCGGCACCGTGTTCCCGGTCACCGTGCAGTTCTCGCCCGGTGTCATGGGAACCAAGGTCGTCGCGCGCAACGAACGTGTGGTCACCGGCCGGCCCGATCCCACCGAGGCGGCCGTTGTCGTCTCCGGCGGACGTGGCCTGGGGTCGGCCGACGGCTTCCGGGTAATCGAGGAACTCGCCGATGCGATGGGCGGCGCCGTGGGCGCTTCCCGCGCCGCGGTCGACGCGGGCTGGTACCCGCACAGCAACCAGATCGGACAGACCGGCAAGCAGGTCAGCCCGCAGTTGTACGTCGCGGCCGGTATCTCCGGTGCCATCCAGCACCGCGCGGGCATGCAGACGTCGAAAACCATCGTCGCCGTCAACAAGGACGCCGAAGCGCCGATCTTCGATCTGGCCGACTACGGCGTCGTCGGTGACCTGTTCGACGTGCTGCCGCGACTCACCGCCGAGATCCGGGCCCGCCAGGGCTGACACCACTACCGCGTCGCGCCGAGGGGCCACCTGCCGGGATGGGATGACGCCCCTCGATGAGACGGAGAGGTTTTTATGCAACTCGCCGCGATCATCGTGTCGCTGGTCCTGACCGTGGTCGGCGTCGCGCTCATCGCACGCGCCATCGGCCAGTTCGTCCGGTACTTCAAGCTCGGCCAGCCGGTGCCCGCCGGCCTCCGCACCGACAACCCGTACCAGCGCAGCGTGACGCTGGTGAAGGAGTTCCTCGGTCACAGAGAACCGGTGGGGCATCGTCGGTTTCGCCCACTGGTTCGTGGCCGTCGGCTTCCTGACGCTGCCGCCGACCCTGCTGCAGGCTTTCGGCCAGCTCTTCCAGGCCGACTGGGTGCTGCCGGTCATCGGCGAGTTCCTGCCGTTCGAGATGTACATCGAGTTCATCGGCGTGATGACCGTCCTGGGCATCGCCGTGCTCATGGTGATCCGGCTGCTGAGCCAGCCCTCGCGGGCCGGCCGCAAGTCCCGCTTCGCGGGCTCCAAGTCGGGTCAGGCGTACTTCGTCGAGTACGTCATCCTCACCATCGGCCTCGCCATCTACGTGCTGCGCGGCCTGGAGGGCGCACTGCACCACGTGGAGCACTACGAGGCCGGCTACTTCGCCTCGTACCCGCTGGTCCTGGCCTTTCAAGGGCCTCGGCCTCGGCACGCTGCAGAACCTGGTCTACCTGGTCGCGACGATCAAGATCGGCACCTCGTTCGTGTGGATGATCGTGGTCTCGCTCAACACCAACATGGGTGTGGCCTGGCACCGCTTCCTCGCGTTCCCGAACATCTGGTTCAAGCGCAACGCCGACGGTTCCACCGCGCTCGGCGCGCTGCAGCCGATGACGAGCGGCGGGAAGCCGATCGACTTCACCGACCCGGGCGACGACGACGTCTTCGGCGTCTCCCAGGTCGAGCAGTTCTCCTGGAAGGGCCTGCTCGACTTCTCCACCTGCACCGAGTGCGGGCGCTGCCAGTCGCAGTGTCCCGCCTGGAACACCGGCAAGCCGCTCTCCCCGAAGCTGCTGATCATGTCGCTGCGCGACCACGCGCACGCCAAGTCCCCCTACCTGCTGGCGGGCGGCGGCAGGACATGGAGGGCGAGGAGAAGGCGAGCGCCGAGCAGCTGGGGGACGTGCCGGCCGCCGCCCTCGCGGAGGCCGAGCGGCCGCTGATCGGGACGCTGGAGGAGAACGGGGTCATCGACCCCGACGTCCTGTGGTCCTGCACCACCTGCGGCGCCTGTGTCGAGCAGTGCCCGGTCGACATCGAGCACGTCGACCACATCGTCGACATGCGCTGCTACCAGGTGATGATCGAGTCCGCGTTCCCGTCCGAGGCGGGCACGATGCTCAAGAACCCGGAGAAGAAGGGCAACCCCTGGGGGCTGGCCAAGAAGCAGCGGCTGGAGTGGACCAAGGAGGTCGACTTCGAGATCCCGGTCGTCGGACGGGACATCGAAAACCTCACCGAGGTCGAGTACCTGTACTGGGTCGGCTGCGCGGGCGCCCTGGAGGACCGGGCCAAGAAGACCACCAAGGCCTTCGCCGAGCTGCTGCACATGGCGGGTGTCACGTTCGCGATCATGGGCGGCGACGAGAAGTGCACCGGTGACTCCGCCCGGCGCCTCGGCAACGAGCCCCTGTTCCAGGAGCTCGGCATGGAGAATGTCATGTCCCTCAACGCCGCCTTCGGCGAGGAGGTGGACGACGACGGCAAGGTCACCGCGGAGTCGAGGAAGCCGAAGGCCGCGAAGAAGATCGTCGCGACCTGCCCGCACTGCCTCAACACCCTCGGCAACGAATATCCGCAGCTCGGCGGCGACTACGAGGTCATCCAGGCGCGGCTTCTGCTGCGGCGCCGGCGGTGTGCGGATGTGGATGGAGGAGCGGATCGGCAAGCGCATCAACAACGAGCGCGTCGACGAGGCCCTGTCCCTCAACCCGGACATCGTCTCCACCGCCTGCCCGTTCTGCCTCGTCATGCTGACCGACTCGGTCAACGGCAAGAAGACCGCAGCCGAAAGTGGCTCCGCCACGGGCGTCAAGGCCAAGGAGTCCGTCCAGGTCGTGGACGTGGCCCAGCTGCTCCTCGACTCGGTCAAGAGCGGGTGACGAGCACGCACGGCGAATACGACCGAGGGACCATACCGACTGCGGTACGGTCCCTCGGCTGCTCGTCCAACGACTCCGACCCGGTTCAGACGAACAGCATGCCGCCGTCGATCAGTGCCGACTGGCCCGTCATGTAGTCGGAGTCGGGTCCGGCGAGGAAGGACACGAAGGCAGCGACGTCCTGTCCGGTGGAGACCCGGCCGAGGGCGATCCCGGCGGCCATGGCCTTCATCGACTCGCCCTCGCCGACCTTGTTGATGGCGCCGAGGTCGCGGTCGACCTCCACCCACATGTGGGTGTCGACGATGCCGGGGCAGTAGGCGTTAACGGTGATTCCGTGCTCGGCCCACTCCTGCGCGGCGGCCTGGGTCAGGGCACGAACCCCGAACTTGGACGAACTGTAGACCCCCAGCAGTGGGAAGCCCTTGTGACCGGCTATCGAAGAGGCGCCGATGATCTTGCCTCCGCCGCCCTGGGCGATCATCTGACGCGCGGCCTCCGTGTAGCAGAGGAAGACACCGCGGCCGTTGACGGCGTGTACCCGGTCGTACTCCTGCGGTGTCACGTCCAGCAGGGCCTTGGTCTGCGCAACGCCGGCGTTGGCCACCATGACGTCCAGCGAGCCGAGTTGCTGCGCCGTACCGGTGACCAGTCGGCGAACGGATTCCTGGTCCGTGACATCACCGGTCAGGGCGACGGCCCGAACGCCGTGCGCTTCCGCGGCGCCGCGCGTGGACTCCAGTTCCTCGCTCATCGCGGCAAGGTCGGACACCGCGATGTCATGCCCGTCTTCGGCCAACCGCAGGGCAATGGCACGGCCGATGCCTCGGGCGGCACCGGTGATGTGGGCGACTGTCATGTCCTGGGTTCTCCTGTTTCCGCAGATGGGGTGACGGTCTCGCGGATCAACGCGTGGGATCGACGAGGACCTTCATCCGACGGCCTTGTCGCAAGGCCTCGAAACCCTCGTCGAGGACAGCGGTCAGCGGCACGGTGTCCACCCAGCCGGTGGTGTCGTAGTGCCCTTCGGCCATGAGCCGGATGACCGCCTGGTAGTCCTCGTGGGTGTAGCAGATGGTCCCCTGGATGCGGCGCTCCCTGAGGACCAGCTGGATGAGCGGGGTTGGGATCGGCTTGTCGTAGATCGCGACGCTCACCAAGGGGCGGCGCTCACCCAGGCACTGCAGAGCCGATTCGACCGCGGGTGCGACGCCGGCCGCGTCGAATGCGGCGTCGACACCCACTCCGTTCATGCGCTCGGCGATCAGGGCGGGCACGTCCTGCGCCGTGGGATCGAGGGTCCGGGCACCGAGCGCCTCGATCGATGCCCGCCGGGTCTCCGACGGCTCGATCACGTCGATCTCGGTCAGCCCCATGCCGCGCAGCGCGAACCAGAGGCCGATGCCGATCGGACCGGCCCCGTAGACGAGAGCGGTGCTGTCGCCGTTGACCTCCCCCATGACGGCGGCGTGATGGGCGACGGCCAGGGGCTCCACCAGCGCACCCAGTTCGAGCGGAATCCGGTCGGGCAACCTGTGCACCTGGTTCTCCGGCACGACGGTGTACTCGGCCATGCCGCCGTCCGCCATGAGGCCGTGAAAGCCGATGACGGCGCACACGTTGTAGTGGCCCGCTTTGCACGCACGACAGGTTCCACAGCGGTAGATCGGTTCGATGACGACGTGGTCGCCCTCGCGTACGTCCGTCACGCCCTTGCCGGTTTCCGTGACGACACCCGAGAACTCGTGTCCCAGGACTACCGGCATGCTCCTGCCGGTGAGGGGATGAGGGTCTTCGGGGACGAAGATGGGACCGTCGTAGTACTCGTGTAGATCGGTACCGCAGATGCCGTTGCGGCTGACCCGCACCTTCACCTGTCCCGCGTCGGGGGACGGTTCCGGCACGTCCTCGATGCTGAGCTTCCTGCTTCCGTGGTAGACGGCAGCGCGCACGGTTCCTCCTGATGTCGAGCGGCTCGGGCCGAATGTCCGGGCGTGGCCGCCCGCATCCAGCAGTGGTTCAGGCGAAGCGGAGCAGTTTCTTGTTCGAGAACTCGTCCAGGCCGAAACGGCCGAGCTCGCGACCGATGCCTGAGTTCTTCACGCCCCCGAACGGCAGGTCCGGGGCGCTCCTGATCGTGGTGTTGATGCCGACCATCCCGGCCTCCAGCCGGTTCGCGACGACATCGGCCTCCTCGTCGCGGGCGAACACGGCGCTGCCGAGCCCGTAGGGAGAGTCGTTGGCCAGTTCGACGGCCTCATCCAGGGATTCAACCCGGTGGAGGACGGCCACCGGTCCGAAGAGTTCCTCGTAGTAGGCCCGCATGTCCGGTGTCACGCCGGAGAGCACGGTCGCGGGATAGTAGGCGCCCTCGCCGTCCGGGATCTTTCCGCCGAGGTGGACCACAGCGCCCTTGGCCACCGCGTCGTCCACCTGGGCGGCCAGTTCGGCCCGTGCCGAAACGGAGGCCATGGGGCCGAGGAGGGTCTCCTCACTCATGGGGTTGCCGGACCGGAAGTCCGCTGCCTTGCGCAGGAAGGCCTCAAGGAACCGATCCCAGATCGATGCCTCGACGATCAGGCGTTTGGAAGAGGTGCAGGCCTGGCCGGCGTTCCAGAACCGTCCCTGGGCAGCGGCTTGCACGGCCGCCTCCAGGTCGGCCCCGGGCAGCACGATGAAGGGGTCGGAGCCGCCGAGTTCCAGCACGCACTTCTTGAGGTAACGCCCGGCGGTCGCCCCGACCGCGCTTCCGGCGCGTTCCGAACCCGTCAGGGACACACCCTGCAGACGCGGATCGGCGATCATGGCCGCCACCTGGTCCGTGGTCGCGAAGACATTCTGGTAGACCCCTGGCGGCGCGCCGGCGGTGTCGATGAGCTCACCCAGACGCAGAGCCTGCTGCGGGCAACTCCCGGCGTGCTTCAACAGGATGGTATTGCCCAGCAGCAGATTGGGCGCCACGAACCGGGCAGCCTGGTAGAGGGGGAAGTTCCAGGGCATGATGCCGAGCAGCGGTCCGATGGGGGCTGTTCGCACCACGGCCCGCCCGCTCCCGGCGATGTCGAGGACCTCGTCGGCGAGGAGTCCCGGTCCCGACGTCGCGTAGTACTCGTAGATCGATGCCGACAGTTCCACCTCGCCCCTGGCCTGCGTGATGGGCTTGCCCATCTCCAGACTCATCAGCTCGGCCAGTTCGTCGGCGTGGCGTCGGTGCAGGTCGGCGACACGAGCCAGTACGGAGGCGCGGTCGGCGGTCTTGGCGCGGTGCCATGCCCTGTAGGCGTCGTGCGAGCGGGTGACGGCCTGTTCGGCCTCCGTGTCGGACAGGGTGGGGAACTCGCGCAGTACCTTGCCCGTTGCCGGGTCGACGGTTGCGTACTTCGTCATGGTGCGTCCTTCGTTGTGCCTCGACGGCCGGGGTGGACGTGAAGGACGTCCACCCCGGCCGGTTAAGGGGCCGTCGTCAGGCCGGCGTGAGGGTCGTGGCCTTCGTGAGAGTGAAGGCGGGGTAACCGGCCGACGATTCCTCGGCGAGCAGCGTGCGGTACTCCTTCAGGCCGCCGAGGTAGAACATGACGGTGCGCTTCTTGCCTGGGATGTTGGCGCCGAAGATCCACGACGCGGCCTGCGGGAACAACGTCTGGTCGGCGATCTCCGCACAGACCTCGGTCCAGCGGCTCTCGGCTTCGGGAGTGGGCTCGATCCAGCCCACGTCGCCGTCCGAGACGTGCCGGATTGTGTCGCCGATCCAGTCGACCTGCGTCTCGATCGAGGGCGGAAGGTTGGTGAAGGGACCGTTGGGGCCGAGAATCATGAACATGTTGGGGAAGCCGCTGGTGGCCATGCCCAGGTAACTCGTGGGTCCGTCGTTCCAGTGCTCGCGCAGGCTCAGAACCTGGCGGCCCTGGATGTCGGCCCGGAGGTAGTTGCCGTCGACCGCGTCGAAGCCCGTGGCACACACGATGACGTCAAGTTCGTGCAGCGTTCCGTCCGCCGTCACGATTCCTTCCGCCGTCACCTCGGTGATCGGGGTCTCCTTGAGACTGACCAGCGAGACGTTGGGCCAGTTGAAGGTCTCGTAGTACCCGGAGTCGCACAGTGGACGCCGGGCGTAGAGGTCGGTGGGCGTCAGCTTGCGGCGCGTCTCGGGATCTTCGACGATCTCGGCGATCTTGCCGCGGATGAACTTGGCCGCCTCTTCGTTCGCGGCCGGGTCGGTGGCGATGTCGCAGAAGGTCTCGAACATGAAGCGGAAGCCGCCGCCCTCGTCCCAGGCCCGCTGGTAGACGCGCTCGCGTTCCTCGGCCGACACGCTGAACGTCTCCACGGTGCTCTCGACGAACCCCATGGCGACGTTGCTGTTGCGCACCTGGTCCCACGTGGCGTCGAAGTTGTCGTGCGCCGCCTGGATCGTCTCCGCCGGCAGAGTGCGGTTGCCGGCGGGCACGCTGTACTGCGGAGTCCGCTGGAACGACGTCAGGTGGGCGGCCACGGGAGCCGTGGCGGTGATCACCTGGTTACCCGTCGAACCGTTGCCGATGACCCCGACACGTTTGCCAATCAGGTCCAGGTCCTCCGGCCAGGCGCCGGTGTGTACGAGACGCCCCTCGAACCGCTCCATGCCGGGGAAGTCGGGAACGTTGGTGGCGGAGAGGAGCCCGAGTCCTGTGACGAGGAAGCGGCACTGGAAGATGGTGCCCTGATCGGTGCGCACCGTCCAGGTGCCCGAGGTCTCGTCGAAGGCCGCCTCGGTCATGCCGGTCTCCAGCAGGATGTGGTCCCGCAGGTCGTAGCGGTCCACGACACCATTGAGATAGGCCAGGATCTCGGGCTGTGTGACGAACTTCGTCGTCCAGGGCGTCTGCTTGTACAGCTCTTTGTCGAACGAGTACTGGTATACGAAGCCCTCGGAGTCGGAGAGCGCGCCGGGGTACTTGTTCCAGTACCACGTCCCGCCCACCCCGCCTGCCTTGTCGAGGGCGACGGCGTCGAGACCCAGCTCGTTGCGCAGCTTGTGCAGCATGTGAATGCCGCCGAATCCCGCTCCGACGACCAGGGCGTCCAGTTGGCGGGCGGGGGCGGATGCGACTCCATCCATGCGCTTTGCTCCTTCGGTCAGCGGCGACCTGTGGCGTGGTTCACTTGCGAGCCACCATGGTGGGTAGCCGTACGTAACCTGGCGTGTGCCAATCTGAAACACTCCGTTTCAAGGGCCCTGACCAGGGGCGATATCTGAATCAGGACAAGTTCCAGACCCACCGGGTATTGGAATTGCCCCGGGGGAGCGGGCACTGTGGAGGCACGGACCGGCAAGGGAGGTGGTTCGCTGTGCCCGACCGGGTGCGGGAAGCACGTCAGGAACTGATGCGCGTGGGGCTCCTGGGCGAGGTCCGCGCGGACGGCCTGATCCCCGACCTCATTCTGCGCAGCTGGCGCCGCTCCATCAGCAACAGCGTGGACGGATCGGCCCCGTGTCGACGTCAGCACGAGATCGACACCGACTCCGTCCTGTGCCGAGCGGCCGGTCCGGTACTGGACCGCTGGCAGCAGCACCTGACGGACACCGGAACCACGCTGTTCCTCAGTGACCGTGCGGGCAGCATCGTCGCCCGGCGCGCGGACGACAACAGATTGCGCCGGCGCCTGGACAACGCCCATGCCGCTGAGGGATTCGACTACTCGGAGGAGTCCGTCGGCACCAACGGTCTGGGAACGTCGATCGTCGAAGGCCGCGCGGTGTACGTCCAGGGCAGCCAGCACTACAACGACGCACTCTCCGAACTCGTCTGCGCCGCCGTCCCGGTGCGCACCCCCGCCGGAGCTGTCATCGCCTCGGTGTCGCTGGGCGGGCCGGTGGGTACGGCCAGCAGGCTCATGGTGTCGCTCACCAAGGAGATCGGGCAGCAGATCGAGGAGCGGCTGCGGGCCACCGCACGCCCGCAGGACCTGGCACTGGCCATGTCCTTCATGCGCTTCACCAACTCCGGGCGACCGACCGTGGTCATGGACCACGAGTCACTCCTCGCGAACACGCCGGGTCTGCCGTATGTGAGCGTGCACTCACACGTGATGTTGTGGGAACTGCTCAGCTCGCACGACTGGTCGTCCGGGGACACCGCGCGTCTTCTGGTCGAGGACACGAGCGTCGAAGTGGTGGCGCGACGGGTTCTGGACGGGCCTCGAGCGCATTTCGTGCTCAACTTCCACGATCTGCGAGAGCCCGGCCCCACTGCTTCGTCATACGCCGTGACGGGCGAACGCCGGCGCTCGGTCCTGTCCGCCTCCGCCCCCACCTCCGCCCCCACCCCCGCCGCCGAGACCCGCCGCGCCGTCGCACTGGTGGAGGGCATGCCGGGGTCGGGCCGGGCCACGACCGCCCGCACACTGCATGCCCGGCGCGAGTCCGGTACCTCGCTGTGGACGACCGTTGTCTCCTCCGCCGAGGACACTCCCTGGGCGACCCTCACGGAACGTCTTGCCGAGGGAACGGATGTACTCGTCCGGCGCGTGGAGAACGTCGGGGAGCACGATGCGCACCACCTCTCGCGACTCGTCGCCGGGCAGCGGTCGGCGACGCAGGGCGCCGGTCGGCGGGGAACGCTGTGGATCACGGCCTGCAGCGAGTACGCGCCCGCGGCCGTGCGGCGGATCATCGACGGGATCGGACCCCTGGCACGGACCGAGACGCTGGCACGGACACCAGAACGCATACCGGGGTTGGTCAGGGACGTCCTGCAGCAAGCTGACCCACAGGGCAGGCACGCGTTCTCTCCGGCGGCCCTTCAGGCCCTGGTCCAGTGGCACTGGCCCGGGAACATCACGGAACTCGTCGACATCGTGACCGCGCTGGTCAGGGACGTACCGACGCCGGTGATCCAGCGACGTCACCTGCCGGAGCGGCTGAGGGACGCCCCGCCCCGCCGCCGACTGGGCCTCATCGAAGAAGCGGAGCGGGACGCCATCATCAGGGCGCTCGACACCGCTGCCGGCAACAAGTCGGAAGCGGCGACCTTGCTGGGAATCGGCAGGACGACCTTGTACCGCAAGCTGCGGCAGCTGGGTCTTGACGGAGACGAGAGCGCCTTGCAGCAGACACAGTGACCGCGACGACGTACGGTTCGGTCAGCTGTTGGTCATGTCAGGCATCCGGATCTCCGCCGCCGTGCGTTTGGCGAGGTCAGTGGCCGAGAGTCCGGGCGCTGTCTCGATGAGTGCGAGACCGTCGACGGTGACGTCCAGGACGCCGATGTCCGTAATGATCCGGTCGACGCAGCCACGCCCGGTGAGCGGTAGCGAGCACTCCTGGACGATTTTCGGACTGCCGTCCTTGGCGGTGTGAGTCATCACCACGATGACCCGACGCGCACCGTGAACGAGATCCATGGCGCCACCTATGCCGGTGATCATCTTGCCCGGCACGGCCCAGTTGGCGAGATCGCCGTGTGCGGAGACCTGCATGGCGCCCAGGACGGCGACGTCGACGTGACCACCGCGGATCATCGCGAACGACAGGGCGGAGTCGAAGAACGCCGCCCCCGGCAGTACCGTGACGGTTTCCTTGCCGGCGTTGATGAGTCCGGATCCACCTGGTCGTCGGACGGGTAGGGTCCGGTGCCGAGGATCCCGTTCTCCGATTCGAGCACCACCTCCACTCCTGCGGGAAGATGGTTCGGTATGAGTGTGGGCAGGCCGATGCCGAGGTTGACGTACTGCCCACTGCGGAGCTCCAGGGCCGCGCGCGCGGCCATCTGCTCACGGTTCTAACCCGTCACGACGTCACCGTCCGCTTCTCGATCTTCTTGTCGACGGCCTGTTCCGGGGTCAGCCCGACGACTCTCTGCACGAAGATTCCAGGTATGTGCACGGCGTCCGGGGGGATCTCGCCGGGCTCGACCAGCTCCTCCACCTCGGCGATCGTGACGCGCCCGGCCATCGCGGCGAGCGGGTTGAAGTTGCGGGCGGACTTGCTGAAGACGAGATTGCCGTGCCGGTCTCCGCGTGCCGCGCGCACCAGGGCCACGTCGGTGCGGATGCCGTGCTCCAGCACGTGAGGTGTGCCTCCGAAGTCCCTGACCTCCTTGGGGGGAGAGGCCACGGCCACGTCACCGTGCTCGTCGTAGCGCCAGGGCAGTCCGCCCTCTGCGACCTGGGTGCCGATGCCGGCGGGTGTGTAGAAGGCGGGGATGCCCGCACCGCCCGCACGCAGCCGCTCGGCCAGTGTGCCCTGCGGTATGAGTTCCACCTCCAGTTCACCTGACAGGTACTGCCGGGCGAACTCCTTGTTCGCACCGATGTACGAACCGGTGACACGGGCGATCCGTCCCGCCGCGAGCAGGACTGCCAGACCTGTGTCCATGGCGCCGCAGTTGTTGGAGACCACGTGCAGGTCACGCACACCGCGATCGAGAAGTGCCTGTATCAGCACGGTCGGCACACCGCTGAGGCCGAATCCGCCGACGGCCACGGAGGCACCGCCGTGGACGTCGGCGACGGCATCTTCCGCCGAGGCTGCGACCTTGTTCATGAAGTGAGGATTCCTCTCAGTGGTCCTGGCGGTAGCGCGCCAGCTTCTCGGGGTCGATGGCCAGTCCCAGGCCGGCGCCCTCACGTACCCGCAAGGTGCCGTCGGAGATGACGAGGGGTTCGGCGAGCAGGTCGTCCGTCATGTCGAGGAAGTTGGACAGTTCGCCGGCGCGACGAGTGGTGGCGCGGTGGGCGGCGCCGAAGGCGACCGCGCACAGGGTGCCGATCTGGCCGTCGATCTGGTTGCCGATCACGACCTCGACGCCCATGGCCTCGCACTGGTTCAGTATTCGGGCGGAAGAGGTGAAGCCGGTGCGGGCGGTCTTGATGCTGATGGCGGACGCGCTGCCGCCGAGCAGTTCACGGGTGACGTCGGCAGGGGTGGGGACGCTCTCGTCGGCCACGAACGGAATGCTGCTCCGGGAGACGAGCCAACGTCGTCCCAGGACGTCGTCGGCGGGGCAGAGCTCCTCGGCGAAGTCCAGGTCGAGGTCGGCCATCTCCCGCAGGGCGCGGGCGGAGTCGGAGGCGCTCCAGCCACGGTTGCCGTCGATGTAGAGGCACACGTCGTCGCCCAGAGCGGTGCGCAGCGCTCGACAGGCATCGACGTCCTGACGGTAGGGCCGGCGGCCGACCTTCACCTTGAAGGTCGAGATGCCGTACATGTCCCGGATCCGTT
Organism: Actinacidiphila oryziradicis; assembly: GCF_005047355.1. Lineage (GTDB taxonomy): Bacteria > Actinomycetota > Actinomycetes > Streptomycetales > Streptomycetaceae > Actinacidiphila > Actinacidiphila oryziradicis. Next base: position 38,543 of record NZ_SUMC01000050.1, on the reverse strand, counting down.
CTGCTTCGGCGACCATCTCGTCGGAAGGAGCGAAACCGACCATGTGGCTGACCCTCATTCGGTCCGACCAGCCTCCCAACAGCTCGTTGACCGGCATGCCGGCTGCCTGGCCGATGACATCCCACAGGGCCATGTCGAGCGCGGCCTTGGCAGTCGGGTTGCCCACTGTCCGCTCCAGGCGCGCGTGCACCTGCTCCCGCCCGAGAGCGGAGAGTCCGGTGATCTGTGGGGCGAAGATCTTGTCGACGACCGCGACGATCGATTCCTGAGTCTCGCCGTAGGTGTACGGACGCGGTGGCGCCTCTGCCGTGCCGACGAGGCCCTCGTCGGTGTGGACACGCACGAGCACGTGGTCGGCGACATGCACTTCGCCGCTGGCGAATCGGAGGGGCTTGCGGTAAGGGATGGCGAAGGGAATGGCTTCGACCTTGGTGATCTTCATGAGGTTCCTTGTCGGGGCGCGGGCACTGCGCCGAGCGTGGGTGGGCCGGAACCTACGGTCAGGCAGGGAGTGGCACATGGCTGCATGAATGCTCGGTGATCGGAGGGCAGGCGCTGTCCGACCCCCGGCTTCCGGGGGCGCAGGCAGCCGCAGGGGAGCATGGGCTCCGCGGCGCTGGCCGCCGGCAGAGAGTCGGGGAGGGGACCCGCGCATACACCCCGTGCTCGCATGCAAAGGACATGGACGGCGCCGCATGTACGAATGGCGCCGCGCGAGCCCCGTACGCGGAGGCAGGCGGACGGGGCGTAACGTGCTCGCTAGCGGCCGGGCAGGTAGGTACGGATGATCTGGCTGTCGTCGAGTTCGAGCAAGCCCTGCTCCGCGGCCTGCCGGTATTGACCGGCGGCAGCGCGCGCCAGCGGTGTGTGTGCGCCGACCTGGTCGGCCTCGTGCACCACGAGCGCGTTGTCCTTCGCCAGGATCGCCAAGCGCGTGAGGACTTCATCCGGGGCGGGAGGGGCCGCCATCCGGGATCCGCGGTCCTCCAGGAACCAGGAGGAACCGGAGCTGCCGCTGATGACGGGCACCACTCGGGCGGGATCGAGGCCCAGGCGGGCGGCGAGTGAGAGCGCTTCGGCTGCCGCGGCCAGATGCACCGAGCTGCACAGCTGGTTGACGACCTTGACGGCTTGGCCCTGACCGGGCTGGTCGCCTACCTCGGCGACTTGGCCCAGTGGCTGGAAGAGGTCGCGCACCCGGTCCAGGGCCGACGGGTTGCCGGCGGCCAGGATGCGCAGGGCGCCCTCCTCGGCCCCGGGAACACCGCCGAGGACTGGCGCGTCGACGACCTGGGCCCCGACCGCGGCAAGTCGGCCGGCCGCCACTTCCGCGACCTTGGGGCCCACGGTCGAACCGATGACCCAGGTCTGGCCGGTGAGCGGGCCGCGAGCGGTGGCCGCACCGACGGCGTCCAGCACCTGGTCGCCGGTCGCCACCATGACGACGACGATGTCGCCGAGGAGCGGGACATCCTGGAGATCGGCGGCAGTGAGCAGACCGGCCTCCCGCGCCCGCGCACGGGTATGAGGGCTGGGGTCGACAGCGGTCACCTTGAAGCCGGCGGTGGCCAGACGGCAGGCCATGGGCAGGCCGATGGCTCCTGCTCCGACGAATGTCACGGTGGTCGGCGCCGTGCTGTCATGGCTGTCGGGCCCGGGGATGGCGTCCGTGTGTTGCGTCACCGACGATCGCTCCTTCTGCGCAGGTGGTCCCTGGGGCTGCGACGCGCCAGGTGACAGGGACGTTACGCTCGCCCATCTAAACCTGGCCAATACCAATGGGGAGATCATTGATACCCGAAGCTGCAAAATCCGGGGTGGGTAGCGCAGTCTGACTGACCTCTACCACCCGTGCGAGCGCCGGTGACGGGTTGTCCGTCCGCCAGGCGAGCGCCGAGACGAGGTGGCTGGGATGGATCGACTCGAGCGGGCGATAGACGATGCCCACGGACTGGACAGGGCACACGGAGCTCAGTGTGATGGTGACGCCCGCACCGGCCGCGACCAGGGCCAGCACGGTGCTGGAATCCGGGGCGAGAAGAGTGATGCGTGGCCGGAAACCGGCCGCGTGACACAGCGACATCATCGTCGCCTGCAGCATCGATCCCTGGTCCGGCGCCAGGCTCACGAAGTCCTCCTGTGCGAGCTCGCTCAACCGCAGGCGCTCACGGTCGGCGAGGCGGTGGTCGGCAGGCAGTGCGCAGACGAGCTCCTCCACCTCCACAGCGCGGTGGCTGAGTTCAGGATGGGCGATGGGCAGGCGGACGAAGGCGAGGTCGAGCTCGCCCGAAAGCAGTTCCTCCAAGGCGGCGTAGACGTAGGTCTGGGACTTCAGGACCAGGCCGATGCGCGGGTGGGCGCGGCGCACGGCCGTGGCCAGCATCGGCAGCAGTCGCTGACTGGAAGCCCCGGCGAAGCCCGTCCGCACCCGTCCTTCCTCGCCGGACAGGATCGAGGCGGCCACCTCCGCGGTCACCGCGGCCTGGTTGAGGGTCCGACGCGCCGGGTCCAGCAGGCGCCTGCCCGCGTCGGTCAGCGTCACCGTGCGGGTGCTGCGCTCGAACAGCTGCAGACGCAGCTCGTGCTCCAGACGCCTGATGCGGTTGCTCAGCGGCGGTTGAGCCATGTGCAGGCGGGCCGCGGCGCGCCCGAAGTGGAGTTCCTCGGCCACGGCCACGAAGGCCTCCAGGTCGCGCAGATCCATGGTTCTCCCCTCCTATTGATACCCACAGGTTACAAGTGGACAGCGCATTGGTATTGGACCTGTTAATTCTCGTGGGAAATGATGCCGTCACCGGGCCGGGCACGAGCGGCGTCCCGAAAACGGACCGCATGGGTCGCCCTGGTCATCCCACAAGCCAGGGAGGCGTGGTCAAGGCCCGACCGCCCGTTGCACAGCCCGGCCCTTCGCCCCATTGAGAGCGCATCAGAAAGGCACCACGATGGATCTCCGTCTCCAGCATGTGAACGTGTGTTCCGACGACATGGAGGAACTGCACCGTTTCTACTCCGAGGTGCTCGGCCTGAAGATGGGTCCGCTGCCCCCCATGATCAACCATGAGGGACACGAGGAGGACGAGTTGCAGGAGGACGGCACCTGGCGGCAGAACGTCGCCTTCTTCGACGCCGGCGAGGGCGGCCAGGACGTACTGCAGATCCACGCCAGCCGTCGACAGGCCTACCTCGGCCCGCGCATGGGGCACTCCATCAACCCCCTTCTCACAGGTCACTTCGCGTTCCGCACCGACAACCTCGCCGAGGTGCGCGAGCACCTGAGCAAGCACAACGTCCCCTTCGCCGACTACGGCGAGTGGGCCGTCAAGGGCTGGGACCAGATCTTTCTCACCGACCCGGCCGGCAACGTCATCGAAATCCACCAGGTGATGGACTAGAGACCGTGACCCAGCCCCCCGTCCCGCCCCCGCACAGGCCAGCCGGAGTCCGCTGGACACGACGGCCTGAGGGCTCGACCTGGGGAGAATTCGGTACGGACGATGTACTGGGACGCCTGAACCTGATCGGCCCCGATCAGGTCCGTAAAGGCCTGGCCGAGGTGCACGACGGCATCACCTTCTGCCTGTCGCTGCCCCTCGACCGGCCCGGCGGGACCGTCCTGGGTCCGAACCGCTTTCCCCCTGTTGTCCGCCCGACCCTGCGCTCCGGCGCGGTGAACTTCAACTGCGACATGAGCGTGGCCCACCCCGGCGCCACCGACGTCGTCAGTGACGACCTGGTCGTCCTGCACACCCAGTACTCCACACAATGGGATGCCTTCGGGCACGTGGGTGCCCACTTCGATGCCGACGGCGACGACACGGCGGAACCCGTTTACTACAACGGCTGGCGCGCCGGCACCGACGTGACCGGCCCCGCCGATCGCCGGCAGGCCGGCGCACCCAGCCTCGCCGAGCTCGACGGCCTGGCGGACGGCATGGCCTCCACATCGGACGCCGGTCCGGTCGACATCAGCCACATGGCACGCCATGGCGTCCAGGGCCGCGCGGTCCTCATCGACCTCGAAGCCCACTACGGCACTGCCCGCACCACGATCGGGTACGAACAGCTGGCCGCCGTCATGAACGCCGACCGCGTGGACGTCGAGGTCGGCGACATCCTCCTCCTGCACACCGGCCAAGCCCGGCGCTGGGTCGAGCGCGACGACCCGCCGCCCCCGGACACCGTCAACACCTGCGCCGTCCTGGACGGCACGGACCTCCGACTGCACCAGTGGATCCGCGACAGCGGAGTAGCGGCGATCGCGGCCGACAACCACGCCGTCGAGGCATTCCCCGACCCGACAGCCCGTCCCGGCCGACCGGTTCTGCCCCTGCATCGCCTGTGCCTCTTCGAACTGGGCGTCCACCTCGGCGAACTGTGGTGGCTGAGCGATCTTGCGCTGCATCTGCGCGAGGCCGGTCGCTCCCGCTGCCTGCTCACCGCGCCGCCCCTGCGCCTGCGCCGCGCCACCGGTTCTCCCGTAACCCCGATTGCGACGGTTTGACATGACTGATCCCACCCAACGGCTTCTTGTCACCGGCGGAGCTTCCGGTATCGGCCGCGCCATAGCCGAGGAAGGCCTCTCGCTCGGCTGGGACGTCGTGGTCATCGACCGGGACAAAGCTTCCGTGGGCCAGGCCGTCACCGCGGGTCTGTCCGACCCCGACGCCACCGCGGCCGCCCTCGACGCGGCTCTGGCCGACGGCCCGGTGACCCGACTGGTCAACAACGTGGGCGCGGTCTTCCCGCACAGCCTCGAAGAGCAGACCCTCGCCGAGGTCGATGCCGCATACGCGCTCAACCTGCGCTGCGCCGTCCAGTGTGCCCAGGCCGTGCTATCCGGCATGAAAGCAGCCGGCTTCGGCCGCATCGTCAACATGAGTTCCCGGGCGGCCCTCGGCAAGGAGCTCCGCACCGCGTACACGGCGTCCAAGGCCGCGCTGATCGGTCTGACGCGGGTGTGGGCACTGGAGCTGGGCGAACACGGCATCACCGTGAACGCCATCGGTCCCGGCCCGATCGCCACGGACCTGTTCACGCGGGCGAACCCTGCCGACTCGCCCCGTACCCGGGCCATCGTGCAGTCGGTCCCGGTACGCCGCCTCGGCACTCCGGGCGACATCGCCCACGCCGCGGGCTACTTCCTCGGCGACCGTGCGGGATTCGTCACCGGCCAGACCCTGTACGTCTGCGGCGGCATGACGGTGAACAACGCTCCCGTCTGACCACACCACGAACCACGCGGCCGTACGCGGCAGCGTGGTGCGCCTGCACCTTTCATGCCTCCTGCCCCTTCACCCGGGCAGGCCGACGAGGCCTGCCGGAATCCGCGTTCCCCGCCACCCAAGGAATCAGGTTCAATGACGAATCCTGCCGGCGCAGCGGCGCCACCCGACATCGAGGTCCGGATCTACCGCAAGATGCTGCTGCGGATCATCCCGATCATGATGCTCGGGATGTTCATCTCCTACATCGACCGCGCCAACATCGGCGTGCTGGCCGATCCGATGTCGAACGATCTGGGGCTCACCTCGGCCGCCTTCGGGCTTGCCGCGGGACTCTTCTACATCGGCTACTGTTTCTTCGAGATCCCCTCGAACATGGCCATGGCCAAGTTCGGTGCGCGTCGGTGGATCGCCCGGATCATGCTCTCCTGGGGCGTCGTCACGATGCTCATGGGCGTGGTGCAGAACGAGGCCACGCTCTACGTCGTGCGGGTGATGCTCGGCATCGCCGAAGCCGGATTCTCTCCTGGCGCACTGCTGTTCCTGGCCATGTGGTGCCCGCCACGCATGCTGACGAAGACCTACTCGATGATGAACCTGGCAGTTCCCGTCGCTCTCGCGATCGGCTCCGTGGTGACATCGGCGTTGCTGTCGATGCACGGTCTGCTGGGCATCGCCGGCTGGCGCTGGGCATTCCTCATCGAGGGGGTGCCCGCGATCCTCCTCGGTATCTACATGTGGTTCCGGTTGCCCAACTCCCCGCGGGAAGTGTCCTGGCTCGACGAATCGGAGAAGGCCTACCTGGCCCGGTCCGGAGTTCAGGGTGAGAACGCGACAGCACACGAGTTCAGGCAGTTGTCCGCAGTGCTGCGGCGCCCGGCCGCCTGGATGTTCGTCCTGCTCTACTTCTGCATGTCCATCGGATACTGGTCCATCACGTACTTCCTGCCGACCATTGTCCGCGAGCAGTTCGATCTCAGCGACGCGGGAGCGGGCTTCGTGTCAGCGATTCCGTGGGTCTTCTCGGCCGTCGTCATGCTGCTCGTCGCCCGCAACGTCACACGGACCGGCGAGCGCACCTGGCACCTGACCATCCTGCAACTGGCCGGCGCCGTAGGCCTCGTCGTCGCTGCGTCGAGCGGCAGCGCCGTCATCGCCCTTGCGGGCATCAGCTTCGCCGGAGCGGGCTTCTTCGGCTCGCTGTCCACCTTCCAGTCGATGCCGGCTCAGGTGTTCGCCGGCAGTCTCGCCGCGGTGGCCCTGGCGATGGTCAACGGCCTCGCCAGCCTCAGCGGCCTCGCCGGACCCTATGTCGTCGGTGTGCTCAAGGACGCGACGGGATCGACGGACCGGGGACTGCTCATTATGTCCGGTTTCTTCGTGATCGCCGCGGTGCTGACCTATTTCATGAGCAGGTGGACGGACCGGGTGACCGGCGGACTCGCGTCCGCTGCCCGTCCTCCTGCGCCGAAGGCCCCCGTCATGACCGGTCAATGACCGGAACGGCGATGTGAGTCGGCCCCACGACATACCGGTGACGGCGGCCGAGCCGCGCAAATCGCGGCTCGGCGTGTGGTCGACTCGGCCGACGTGTGGTGTGACCGCGCGGCGGTGACCGAAAAGGCGTAGGTGGCGCAGCGCACCTGACGTCCCCCGCCTCACGCGACGCCCGTCGCGACGTCATGGGTGTCCGGTCAGCCGGCGACGGTGACCAGTACCCGGCCCCGTGTGCCCGCGTCGACCCGGTCGTGGGCCTCGGCGATGTTCTGGAGCGGGTAGCGGTCGCCGATGTCCACGGTCAGGGCGCCTACGGCAGCCGCGGAGGTGAGGTCGCGGGCGGCCTGTCGTTTCGACTCGGCCGGGAAGTCGTCACTGCCGAGCAGGCGCAGGGTGACGTTGTTGAACAGCAGCGGCCAGAAGGGCAGTTCGGTGCGTTTCGCGCTCGTACCGTAGGCGGCGACGACAGCACCGAGTGCGGTAACCGCGTTGTCCAGGTCGGCGTTGGCAGACAGGGACACTTCGACGACGCGGTGTACTCCGTCCGGCGCGTGCGCGCGGATCGCCGCTGCCGGATCCTCCGTGTCCAGGGCTACGGTGTGCGGGACCACAGCCGGATCCACCCCGTCCAAGTCGGCGGTGCGGCGTACGGTGCCGATCACAGTGGCTCCGCCCCAGCGGGCGAGCTGGGACGCCAGCGAGCCCACACCGCCGAGGACACCGTGCACAAGGACGAACCGGCCGTCGACGGGACCATCGCCGAACACCGCACGGTGAGCGGTGATGCCGGGGATGCCGAGGCTCGCGCCCAGCTCGTCCCCGAGGTGGTCGGGGAGCGGGACGGCCTGCTGGTCGGGTAGGAGCGTGAACTGCGCGGCGGTGCCGGAGGGCCGATAGGACTGGGCGCCGTACACCCACACGCGCTGACCCACTCGGCTGGTGTCGACACCGCTCCCGACGGCGTCGACGACCCCGGCGGCGTCACTGTGAGGGATCACGCGCGGGTACGGCATGGACGAGCCGAGCCAACCGAGGCGCTTCTTGGTGTCGCAGGGGTTGACTCCCGAGATGGTCACCCGGACGCGGACCTCGCCGGGTCCGGGCTCGGGGTCGGGCAATTCACCGACGCGCAGGACGTCGGCAGCCGAACCCTGACGGTCGTACCAGGACGCGAACATGGCAGTGCCTCCAGAATTGCTTTCGTTCGTGGGAGCCGAAGCATGGCCTTCACGGGCTGTCGGGAGCCTTCTCGTCCAGGACCTCGTGGAGCCAGGCGCGCTCGGCCCGGCTGGTGGCGCGGGCGGTGAGGAGCAGGCCGCGCCGATAGGGGTCGGCGACCTGCTCGGCGGACATGGGGCGGTCGCCGTCGTAGAAGAAGCTCGCCGGTTCCTCCAGGAAAGCGAGGCGTCGGCGCAGCACAGCGTGGCGTTGGGCGACGTCCGGGAGCTGGGAGAGGAACGACAGGATCGTCGAGAAGCGGGTGAAGTCGGTGATCTCGTGGTCGGCCGGCTCGCGCAGCCGTCTGAGCATGTCGGCGCGTCCGGCCCGGGTCGGGCTCAGCACATAGCGGGCGGCGCCCGCACGTGGGTCCGCTTGCCGCTCCAGCAGGCCGGCCTTGGCGAGGCGGTTGATGGCCGGGTACAGGCTGCCGTCACTGACAGGGCGAGTGAAGCCGGTCAGCGAGGAGACCCGTCGGCGCAGTTCATGCCCCGGCAGTGGACCTTCGGCGAGGAAGCCCAGTATGGCGAGTTCCAGCATGTGGTCATCCTCTCATGTATAACATCGAATCGATATATGCATCGATTCGATGTTACCGTCGATGTCGGCCCGCCTCACTGTCGAGGCTGCGGGTGCCGAAAACCCCATCCATGGCCTGTGACGTGCACGTTTTCGCGAACGGCCGTTGATCGCAGGGCGGGCGTGTCAGAGGCTGATGGATCGTGCTGCTGCGACTGCCCTACCTCGCCGTGTCGAGCGTGTTCTCCCTCCTACGGCTGCTGCCGATGAGCGATCTGGACAAGGACGTCGAAATATTGACGCTCCGGCATCAGTTGGCGGTCCTGCAGCGGCAGATCGACAGGCCGCGCATCACTGTGGTGGGCCGTGCTTTCCTTGCCGCGCTCCTTCACCGGCTCCCCAGGCCCACGCTGCGGCGGCTGCACCTGATCGTCTCCCCGGACACGGTCCTGAGGTGGCATCGTGATCTCATGTGCCGTCGCCACGCCGACGCTTCCCGTCGCAAGCGGCCCGGCAGACCGCCGACCCTTCGCTCCATCCAGGCTCTCGTCCTGCGCTTGGCCCGGGAGAACGGCGGGTGGGGCTACAGAAGGATCCACGGGGAACTTGCCGCGCTGGGTATCAAGGTCGCGCCCTCCACGGTGTGGGAGGTCCTGAAGCAGCACGGGATCGAGCCTGCTCCCGAATGCGACCGTCAGAGGTGGGCTGCGTTCCTGAGCGGCCAGGCCCACGCGATCCTGGCGTGCGACTTCTTCACCGCCACCACTCTGAACGGTGCGAGCGTGTACGTCTTCGCCGTCATCGAGCACGCCAACCGTCGCATCCGCATCCTCGGCGCGACGGCCCATCCCACTGCGGACTGGGTCACCCAGTCCGCCCGGAACTTGGTGATGGACCTCGAGGACGTCGGCGCCGCGGTCACGCACCTGATCAGGGACCGGGACACCAAGTACACCCGCGCGTTCGACGCGGTCTTCACCGCCGAGGGCATCGAGATCGTCACCACTGGCATCCGGGTTCCCCGGATGAACTCGATTATGGAACGCTGGGTGCGGACCTGCGGGCACGAACTCCTCGACCGCACCTTGATCTGGAACCGGGCCCACCTGCTCCACACGCTCGCCGAGTTCGAAGCGTTCTACAACCAGCATCGGCCCCACCGCACCTTGCACAGCGCGGCGCCCCTGCTGCAAGTCCCCGAACCGATCACCGAGCCGGACCGACGCGACCGCCTCGACGTCCACCGGCGTGATCGACTCGGCGGCATCCTCCATGAGTACGCACACGCCGCTTGAACTGCGTGGATGCAATTATCGGCACCCACAGCTTGGAGAAGGCATATTGGTCTAGACAATAAACAAGCCTCAAGTCGCTGACCTGGGGATTCGTGCTGGAGTGGATGACGGCATCGAACCCGCGCTCGTAGCTTGGGGAGGTCGGGCGCTTGGCGCTGTGTATCCGCAAGTCGGGCCGGCTGTGGCGCGACGTGCTCGCCGAGGCGGACAGGGCCTTCGCTTTCCGGCGAGGCCGGCCACGCCTGCCGCCCCAATAGCGTGACAGGCGGGGCCGTCTGCCTGCCACGCACCTGGTGGGCGAGCCGCCTTGCCGCCCTCGCCTTCGCTGGCGATCTTCGATGAGTTCACGTGAACCATTGACACGCCTTGGAACGGTGACACATTCTGTTCATGCGATCAGGTCATGTGACCATAAGTATTTCCTCCCTCTGTGCCCACCTCTCTCGACACATAAAGGGGCGATAGGTGATGACAGCTCCCACCGCGAGTACCAAGACGGCGCTGCGCTCAGTGCCCAGCAGCACCTCGGTCGAGGACATCCTGGCGATCGTTGCCGAAGACGGCGGCGTGATCATCAAGAAGTTCCTGACCCGGGATCAGGTCAGCCGGTTCAACGCCGAGGTCGAGCCCGCGATGCAGGCGCTGTCCCCCGGCACCAAGAACGAGATGGAAGGCATCGCCGACTTCCACGGCAAGAACACCAAGCGGCTGACCAACCTCGTCTCGCTGAGCAAGACGTTCCGAGAGGAGACCATCGACCACGAGCTGGTCAAGCCCCTCGCCGACGCCATGTTCAACGAGGAGTCCGGCTCGTACTGGATGACGACCGCCCAGGTCATCGAGATCGGCCCGGGGAACGCCGCGCAGCCGCTGCACAGGGACCTGGAGAACAACTACCCGTTCGTCGGGATGGGCCCGGCGGGCCCCATGGTCATGATCAACTTTCTGATCGCGCTGACCGACTTCACCGAGGAGAACGGCGCCACCCGGGTCATCCCCGGCAGCGGCCACTGGCCCGACTACGAGGACCGCGGCACCCCCGAGATGACCATCCCGGCCGAGATGAAGGCCGGCGACGTCCTGTTCATCAACGGCAAGGTCGCCCACGGCGGCGGCGCCAACCGCACCAAGGACCAGTACCGGCGCGGGGTCGCCTGGGCGTTCCAGCCTGGCTTCCTCACCCCGGAGGAGGCGTACCCGTTCATCGTGGATCACGACCTCGCCCGGACGCTGTCCCCGCACGTGCAGCGCCTCATCGGCTTCCGCTCGCAGTACCCCACCGGTTCTCCGGGTCTGTGGCAGGTCGACTACACCGAGCTCGCCGAATACCTGAAGCTCTGACAGCTCTCCCAAGGAAGGGCCGGACATGACGGACCCCGCTTTCCCGGTGCTGCTGGAGGACGATCCGACCCCCCTCGTACTGTCGGTCGGACGCACCCTCCGGGCCAGTGCCCGTGTCCCGGAGCTGCTCCGCCTGATGGAGACGCTCCAGGACACGGTCGTCGTGAGGTCGAAGGACGACCCGCAGGCGGTGACGATCCGCTTCGGGGCGGGCCGGGCGACGGTTGACCATGGTGCGGTGCCGGAGGCTGACGCGGTTCTCACGGTGGATCTCGCCGACCGGTTCGCCGTCGAGTCGGTCGACGGCGCCGAGCCGGGGTCGCCTCTCGTGGCCGCCGTACGCCGGATCCTCGAACCGCCCCTGCCGCCGTGGCGGGATGCCGCGCGGAGCTTCTGGGAGTTCACCTCGCAGGACGCCGGGATGCCGCACGAACTCGTCATCGCGTGCGGAGAGGAAGAGCTGGTGCTTGGCGCCGGTTCCCCGCGCTACCTCATCAGCGGTGAGGCGCAGAAGCTGTCGCGAGTGCTGACCGGTACCGACTTCTTCCTCGACGAGGTCTACACCGGCTCGATCGCGGTGCGGGGCACTATGACCCAGCTGTCCGTCATGGCGGGAGCATCGTTGAAGGTGAGGTTCCATGCCTGAGAACATCGACGACTGGCTGCGGGAGCACCGCATCGACTCCGTCCGGGTCGAGGGCACGAATCTCGAAGGCGCGTTCATCGGGAAGAACGTGTCGCCGCGGAAGTTCGGCTCGGGACTCAAGTCGGGCTTCGCCTTCGCCGATGTGGCGTTCGGCCTCGACATGGGAAACGTGCCGCAGTTCGGGTTCGCGATGCCGGAGTGGCGAGGTGACCTCGCCGACATCTTCCTGCATGTCGACCCGACCACCCTCGTCGAATGGTCTCCCGGACGGGCGTCCGTCATCGGCGGTTTCTGGGGCCCGGACGGCAAGCCGGTCTCGGCGTGTCCGCGTAACGCGCTGCAGCGGATCACCGGACTGCTCGCCGAACGGGGATACGGCGCGAAGGTCGCCGTGGAGATCGAGGCCACCGTCTTCGAGGAGTCGATCCACGAGGCCCGCGCAAAGGGTTACCGCGATCTGACCCCGCTCGGCGGGCAGGCGGGCTCTGCCTATCACCTCGCAAAGTCCAAGGACTGGGAGGACTACATGCTGGCGGTCGCCCGTCGGCTGGAGGAGCTGGGCATCCCGTGGGAGGCGTGGGGCGACGAAGCCGCCTCGGGCCAGATCGAGTTCAACGTCGCGCCCGCCGACCCAGTGACGGCGGCGGACCACTGGGCCCGCACCCGGCAGGTCATGCGGGAGGTGGCCTTCGAACAGGGCCGTTGCGTGTCGTTCATGGCCAAGTGGTGCGACGAGTACGGGCAGGCCTCGCACATCAACGTATCGCTGACCCAGGACGGGCAGAACGCCTTCTACGACGAGAGCGGCGGCCTCTCGGACGTCATGAGCCACTTCCTCGGCGGCGTCATGGCCACGCTGGTGCCCGCGACGTCGTTCGCCCTGCCGACCATCACCTCGTACCGGCGGCTGCAGGAACTGGAAGGGCCTCCGACGACCGTCGCGTGGGGCGTGGGCAACAAGTCCACAGCGGTACGTGCGGTGGTCGGCCATCCGTCGTACTCGCGCCTTGAGTACCGGACGCCCGGCGCAGACGCGAACATCTACCTGGTGCTGGCGGCCGTGCTGGCCGGCGGCATCGCGGGCCTGGACGGGAAGATCGAGCCGCCCGAGCCGTTCGACGACATGGCCTGGTGCCTGCCGCCAGGGGCGACGAAGATCCCGAACAGCATCAGCAAGGCCGCCGATGCCCTGCGCGCCGACACGCTCCTGACCGGCGTCCTGGGGCAGGAACTGGTGGACTACTGGCTGGGGACCAGGCAGTGGGAATGGCTGCAGTTCCACACCACGGGTGGTGAACCGGACGCCGGGCTGACCGCCTGGGAGTCCAACCGCTACTTCGAGCTGCCGTGATGGCGGCCGTCATCGACGCGGCGGTGCTCAATGTCGCACCCGGCGCACTCGACATCGAAAAGCTTGAACTGGACGCACCGGGGCCCGAAGAGGTCCTGGTCAGGGTCATCAACGCGGGGCTGTGCCACTCGGACCTGCACGAGATCAACGGCACCTTCGCCACCACTCCGCCGATCCTCCTCGGTCATGAGGCGTCCGGGGTGGTCGAGGCCGTGGGCTCCAATGTCACGGGCCTGCGTCCCGGTGACCATGTCGTCACCTGCCTGTCGGTGTTCTGCGGGCGGTGCCGGTACTGCACCAACGGCCAGTTGACGCTGTGCGAGAACCGCGACAGCCTCTCGCACGACCGGCCACGGCCGCGCTTGCGGAACGCGGCAGGCGTTCCCGTACGGCCCACCGCGGGGATCGGTGCCTTCGCGCAGGCCATGGTGGTACACCAGAACGCGCTGGTCGCCATCCCGTCCGAGATGCCGTTGGCCACCGCGAGCATCCTCGGCTGCGCGGTGACTACGGGCCTGGGCGCCGTCTTCCGCAGCGCCAGGGTCCAACCGGGCAGCAGCGTCGCGGTGATCGGCACCGGAGGCATCGGCACGGCCGCCATCCAGGGCGCGAAGATCGCCGGGGCCGCCCAGGTGGTGGCCGTGGACATCGTCCCGGAGAAGCTGCGTGCCGCGTCACGATTCGGCGCCACGCACACCGTGAACGCGCGGGAGGCGGACGCGGTCGAGGCCGTGCGCGAACTGACCAGAGGCGGCGCCGACTTCACCTTCGAGGCGGTCGGCAGCAGCCGCACGGTCGAGCAGGCGTTCGCGATGCTCGGGCCCGGCGGTCTTGCCACCGTGGTCGGGATGGTGCCGGACACGGCGCCGATCTCCATCAAGGGCTCGGAGCTCTACCTCCAGGAGAAGCGTCTCCAGGGCTCCTTCATGGGATCGAACCAGTTCCGGGTGGATGTGCCGCGATACATCGACCTCTACCTGCAAGGCCGCCTGCTGCTGGACGAGATGGTGTCGCAACGCGTCACCCTGCACGGCATCAACGACGGCTTCAAAGCCATGAGTTCAGGCAGCGCGACCCGCGTGGTCGCCGATGTGGGGTGGCTGTGATGAAACCGCTGATCGGTATTACGGGGCGTCGGCTGAGTGCCGGTCTGCTTGATCGAATGGACTCCAGGTACTCCGGGCGTCACTTCGACTTCTTCTTCTCCGACTACGCGAGCCGGGTCGCCGAAGCCGGTGGCATCCCCGTCCACCTGCCCTTCGAGGCGGGCTCGGCGGAGGCGGCCGAGCGGCTGGACGGCCTGATCGTCACCGGCGGCCAGGACGTCCACCCCCGGCAGTGGGGCGGCGACGAGAGTGTGGTGGCGGCGGACGCCGACCCCCGGCTCAGCAGCATGGCCCACGATGTCGAGCGCGACGCGTACGAGGTGGCACTGATCCGCGCCGCGATCGCCAGTGGTGTGCCGGTGCTCGGGGTCTGCCGAGGCCATCAGATGCTCAACGTCGCGCTCGGCGGCCGGCTCGTTGCCGACCTTCCCGCCGGTTCCGTGGAGCACTACTCGCCGAACGCGGCCCCGACCGACGGCGAGGCCGACCACGTGGTGACCTTCGCGCCCGGCTCGCTGGCCGAGGCGGTGTATGGGCCCAGCGCGCGGGTCAACTCCTGGCATCACCAGGCCGTCGACGTCTGCGGCAGCGGTCTCGTGGTCTCCGGGCGCGCGGCGGACGGCGTCATCGAGTCGATCGAGGTCCCGGGCCGTCCGGTGCTGGGCGTCCAGTGGCATCCCGAGTGGCAGGCGTCCGGAGATCCGGCCTTCGGCTGGCTGACGGCGGCCGCTTCCGGAACCCCCTTCCTCGCAAAGGAGATCGCTACCCATGAGCACGCGTAAGCCCGCACCCGCCACGAAGGACGACTGGCTCAGCCTGCTCCGGTCCGTACGCCTGCCTCAGGGAATGTGGGTGGACGGCGCCTGGACGGGCGCCCGCAGCGGAGCGACCTCACCCCTGACATCCCCGCGCGACGGCCAGGTCATCGCGCACACTCCGGCAGCCGACGAAGACGACATCGACGCCATCGTCAAGAGCGCCAACAAGGCGTTCCTCAGCGGCGTCTGGTCGCGCCTTGAGCCGCGTGAGCGTGGCGAGGTCCTGATCCGGTGGGCCGACCTGCTGGAGGAGCACCGCGACGAGATGGCGCTGCTGGTGGCGCTGGAGATGGGTAAGCCGGTCACCGACGCCTGGTCCATCGAGCTGCGTACCACCATCAACCTGATCCGGTGGTACGGGGAACTCGCCGACAAGCTGATAGACGAATCCCCCCGTGGCCGCGGGAAGGCGCTGGCGGTCGTGACCCGCGAACCGCTCGGGGTCATCGCGGCCATCACGCCGTGGAACTTCCCCATGACCCTGTCGACATTCAAGGTGCCCGCCGCCCTGATCGCCGGGAACAGCGTCGTCCTCAAGCCCGCCAGCCAGTCATCGCTGTCCATGCTGCGCGCAGCCGAACTGGCCCACCAGGCAGGCGTTCCGGCCGGAGTGCTCCAAGTGGTCACCGGCAGCGGCCCGGTCACCGGCGCCGCCCTGGGCCGTCACCCCGGCATAGCGACCCTGACCTTCACCGGCTCCACCGAGGTCGGCAAGCAACTCCTGACCTACGCGGGCGAGTCCAACGCCAAGCCGGTCTGGCTGGAGCTCGGCGGCAAGTCGCCGAACATCATCTTCCCGGATGCCCCCGACATGGCCGAGGCGATCAGAACGGCCGCCTGGGCGATCTCCTTCAACTCGGGCCAGATGTGCACGGCGGGATCGCGGCTGATCGTTCACGAGTCCATCCGCGACGAGGTCGTGGCAGGCGTCGTCGAACACCTCTCGGCCCTGCGCATCGGCGACCCGCTCGACCCGGCCACGCAGTTCGGCCCGCTGGCCAGCAGGCGCCACCGCGACGAGGTGCTGGCCGAGATCACCAAGGGCATCCAGAGTCCCGCCAAGCTGGTCCTCGGCTGCGACCAGGCTCTCGACCGTCCCGGGTGGTTCGTGGAACCGGCCGTCTTCGTGGACGTCGACCCCGACAGCCGGCTCGCCCAGCACGAGATCTTCGGGCCGGTGCTCTCCGTACTCACCTTCTCCGACGAGGCCGAGGCCATCGCGATCGCCAACAACACCGACTACGGCCTCGGTTCGGCGGTATGGACCAGTGACCTGAGCCGGGCCCACCGGTTGTCGCGGTCCATCGACGCCGGGATGGTCTGGGTCAACTGCTTCGAGGAAGGCGACTCCTCGGTCCCCTTCGGCGGCCGCAAACTCTCCGGCCACGGCGCGGACAAGAGCGTCCACGGGCTGGAGAAGTTCACGGCACTCAAGATGACCTGGATCGCGCTATGACGGCCACCCGGGTCAGCGTGCTCGGCATGGGCCTCATGGGATCGGCGGTGGCGAAGGCGTTCCTGGACGCCGGGCACGACGTGGCCGTATGGAACCGCACCCCGGCCAAGTGCGTACCGCTCGCGGATGCCGGTGCCCGTACGGTGTGGTCGCCCGGCGAAGCCGTGGCCTGGGGCGAGGTGACGGTCGCGGTGCTCTCCGACTACCGGGCGGTCGAGGAGGTCGTGACGTCGATAGCTCCCGGGGTTGCCGCCCCCGGGTCGGTGTTCGTCAACCTCACCTCCGGCGACGCCGACGCCGCGGCGGCCATGCGGAAGACCTTCGCGTCAACGGACATGACCTACCTCGACGGAGCCGTCCTCTCGTTCCCCAAGGACGTCGGCGGCACCGCGGACATCCTGCTCTCCGGTCCCGAGGCCGTCTGGGACACGTACAAAGACGTCCTCACCGCGATGGGCTCGGGCACGGTCCACACCGGACCGGCCATCCACGAGGCGAATGTCATCGACACCGCCGCCACGGGGGCATTCCTCTGCGTCTCGCTCGGTGCCTTCTACGAGGCCAGCGCCTACGCAGCCCACCACGGAATTCCGGCGGACCGGCTCGCCGGACCCGCCATCAGGTGGCTGGAGCTGATGCGCGCCGAAATCCTGCAGGGCGTGGAGCAGATCACCTCCGGTGACTACGCGACCGACCAGGCCACCGTCGACACCTACGAGGCGGCCATGGCGATGGTCACCGACGCCATCCGGACGACCGGCCGGCCCGCGAACATCCTCAGCGGATTCCTCAGCAATCTCAGGGCCGCCCAGGCCGCCGGCCTCGGTGACAAATCGCTGGCCGTCACCCACGAAATCCTCAACGGGAAGACCCCATGAGACTCACGACCCGCGAGATTCACCTCGCCTCACGGCCGACCGGCTGGCCCACCCACGACCACTTCCGTCTGGTCGAGGCCGAGCTTCCGGAGCCGGGCCCCGGGCAGATCCTCGTCCGTAACACCGTGATGTCGGTGGACCCGTACATGTGCGGCCGGATGAACGAAGGCCGGTCCTACATCGCCCCGTTCGCGGTCGACGCGGCTCTCGAAGGCGGCGCCGTCGGCGAGGTGATCGAATCCTCCGATGACGCGTTCGCGGTCGGCGACATGGTCGTCCACGACTACGGCTGGCGCGAACACGCCATACTTGACGCCGCCCGGGCGAAGGCCATCGACACCGGCCGCGCTCCGGCGTCGGCGTACCTCGGCGTCCTGGGCATGACCGGCCTCACCGCCTATACGGGCCTGGTGCGCATGGCCGAACTGAAAAAGGACGACATCGTCTTCGTCTCCGGGGCTGCGGGGGCCGTCGGCAGCGCCGTCGGCCAGATCGCGCGCAACCTCGGCGCGTCCAGGGTCATCGGCTCGGCCGGCTCACCGGAGAAGGTCCGCTATCTCCTCGACGAGCTGGGCTTCGACGCGGCCTTCGACTACCACGACGGGCCGGTCGTAGGACAACTGGCCAAACATGCCCCGAACGGCATCGACGTCTACTTCGACAACGTCGGAGGCGACCACCTCGAGGGCGCGCTCACTCACATGCGCGACTTCGGCCGCCTCGCGCTCTGCGGTTCCATCGCGACGTACAACAGCGAGAAGGCATCCGCCGGGCCCAGGAACCTGGGGCTCTCTGTCGTCCGGCGGCTGAAGCTCCAGGGATTCATCGTCTACGACAACGAGGATCTCGCCGACGAATACCGGGCGCTGGCCACCGAATGGCTGGCCGATGGCCGCCTGACCTACAAGGAGACCTGTGTCGACGGGCTCGACAACGCCGTCGACGCTCTTCTCAACACTTTCCGAGGCGCCAACCTCGGAAAAATGCTCGTGCGGCTGTAGTACTGAACCCCCATGGAGACCGGAATGCGCAGGATTCGAGCGGTTGTGTACGGTGCCGGTGCCATGGGTGCCCTGGCCACCAGGCTGATGACCGAAAAAGACGTGGAGATCGTGGGCGCCATCGCCCGGAACCCCAGTAAAGTCGGCCGCGACCTCGGGGAGTTCGCGGAGATAGGATATATCGGTGTGCCGATCGAGGCGGACGCCGAGCACGTGCTGGCGACCCAGCGGCCGGATGTCGTATTGCACGCGACCCAGAGTTTCCTGCCGGAGATCCAGGAACAGCTCACGCTCTGTGTACGGCACGGCGCCAATGTTGTCACGATCTCGGAGGAATCCCTCTACCCCTGGTCCTCGTCACCGGCCATAGCCGCCGAACTGGACGCGCTGGCCAAGCAGCACGGCGCGACGATCACCGGCTCCGGCCATCAGGACTCCTTCTGGCTCCACCAGGTCAGCGCGCTCCTGGGCACCGCGCACCGGATCGACTCCGTGTACGGCAAAGCGACCTGGAACGCCGACGAATACGGCGCCGAGATCATCCAGAGCAAGCATGTCGGGGAAACCCTGGAGCAGTTCCAGGAGTCCATCAACTCCGAGTCCCGTCCGCCGACCTTCGGCGGAAATCTGCTCGCGGCACTGGCCCAGGCCACCGGTCTGACGCCGAAGGAATGGAAGACCGAGATCAGCCCGGTCGTCGCTGAGGAGGACCGGCACTCCAACAGCATCGGTACCACCTTTTCCAAGGGCACGGTGATCGGTTACTCCGACATCGACGTCATGCGCACCGTCGAAGGGCCCACCTTCACCTTCGAGATGTCGGGCTATATCTTCGGCAGCGGAGAGAGTGACATGAATCAGTGGGTCATCAAGGGTGAGCCCGACCTGTTCCTCGACAACGGTGTGGTCCCCAGCTATACGACGACATGCACCCAATGGGTGAACCGCATCCCGGACGTCATCAATGCCCCCGCCGGTTTCGTCACCCCGGATCAGCTGCCGCCGCTGCGCTACCGGTCGATGCCGATGCACAGCTATGTCACCCCCGGGATTCTCACCTAAGAATCGGTTATTGGCTGGAGGCCGGTATGAAGCGCACCGTCGCAGTGGTCGGATTGGGGCACATGGGCCGCAGTGCCCTGGATATTCTGCTCAAGCAGTTGCCCGATACGCAGTTCGTGGCCCTCGACCGGGCCGAGGAAGCGGTCAAGCACGCGGAGTCGCTGGACCCGGGCCGGGTGACCGGCCGGATCGCCGATGTGTCGAAGGGCGAAGTGGACCTGACGGGCGTCGACGCCGTCGTCAACTTGACCGGCCCCTTCTTCACCGGTTCCGACGCGGTCGCGCGCGCCGCCCTGGCGGCAGGCGCGGCCTACGTCGACATCTGCGACGACGTGGAGGGCACCGAGGCCATCCTGGCCCTGCACGACGAGGCGAAGAAGGCGGGCCTGCCTCTGATCACCGGGGCCGGGCTGTCACCGGGCGTGTCCAACTGGATGGCGAGCCGGTTGCTGTCCGAGCAGCCGACCACGGACGGCGTCCAGGTCGTCTGGCTCGTCCACGACGGCGACCCCGGCGGCCTCGCCCCGCTGCGGCACATGCTGCACATGGCCGTCAACCCCTGCCCGGTCTGGCAGGACGGTGCCTGGGCGAAGTCACCCGGCTTCGTACCGGCGACCGCCGCGTCGTACGCATTCCCCCAGTCGCTGGGCGTCATCGAGGCGTACGACACCGCACACCCCGAACCCCTCACGCTCTCCCGGCACTACCCCAGGCTGACCTACGCCAGCTGCAAGGGCACCCTGCAGCCCGCCTGGGCCAACGCCGCCTTCTCCACGCTCGGCCGGATCGGCTTCGGCTACACCGACGTGACGGTCGACATCGACGGCACGGCCGTCGAACCCGCCGAGTTCCTGTGGAAGCTGCTGTGGGCCCGCTACAACAGCAAGCCCGCCAAGCAGGCCAACTCCGCCTCGGGGGTCCTGGTCCAGGCGCTCAAGGGCAAGGAGGTCCTCGACTCGCTCGTCATCACCGACGCCGCCGCCATGTCCCGCACCACCGGGCTCGGCGCCGCCGTGGCGGCAGTGGTGCTCATGGAGCACGGCGCCGAGGCGGGTGCCTGGGGCCCCGAGGCGCTGCGCTGGGACATCGCGCTGCCGCTCTACGAGGAGATCCTTGTCTCCCTTGCCGGCGAAGGCGGCCGCATCGCGCGGGCGCAACCCATATCCGCGGCCTAGCGGACCTGAGGATCGGAGCGAGTCAGTGCAGACACTGCCTGCGGCCCTGCGGCACTGGGCGCGCCAGACCCCGGACCGGGTGGTCCTGCGCCACGGGACCGAGCACCTTACCTACGCCGAACTGGACGCGAGCGTCGACCGCGTCGCCGCGTCGCTGGCGGCGCGCGGCGCGGGCAAGGGGGACCGGGTCGTCCTCATCGGCCTCAACAGCATGGCCTGGATCACGGCCTACCTGGCGTGCCTGCGCCTGGGCATCGTCGTGGCCCCGGCCAACAACCGCCTCAGTCCCAGCCAGTTGAGCGACCAGTGCGACCGGCTGGAGGCGAGGGCCGTCCTGCACGACGCCGCCCACGCGGATCTCGTACGGGAAGTGCCCCGGCCGGGCCGGGCGGTGATCGAACTCGGTGACCTGGTCCGTACCGCCCAGGGGGGCGAATCCACGGTCCCGGATGTCCCCGTCCCCCAGGACATCGCCCTCATCAGCTTCACTTCCGGCACCACCGGCGCCCCCAAGGGCGCGGTGCTCAGCCACGAGGCCCTCTACAAGGGGGCGTTGGCGGTCGCCGAGTTCCACGGAAGCACCCAGGACGACAGCACGTTGATCCTCGTCCCCGTCTTCCACAACACGGGATTCAACGACCAGTTCGGGCACATGCTGGTCGCCGGCGGCTGCACCCATCTGCTGACGAAGTACCGTACCGGCGACGCGATCGCCGAACTGCGGGAACGGCCCGTCACTTTCCTCGCCGCCGTCCCGAGCATCCTGCGCATGCTCATGATGTCCGATGAGGCCGAGCACATCTACGGACCCGCCGCCAAGCTCTTCTTCGGCGGCAGCCCGATGCCCGCCGCCTGGATCGACGAACTCCTCGGGCGCTGGCCACATCTTCGGCTCACCCACGCCTACGGGCTCAGCGAGTTCACCTCCATCTGCAGCTTCCTGCCACACGAACTCGTTGCCTCCAAGGGGGAGTCCGTCGGCCTGCCGGCCCCGCGCGTACAGCTCAAGGTCGTGGACGACCAAGGCCGGGAGCAGCCCCCCGGGCAGCCCGGCGAGGTCTGGGTCGCCGGCCCCACCCGGATGACCGGCTACTGGCGCCAACCCGCCCTCACCGAACAGAAGTTCCGCGGCCAGTGGCTCCGCACCGGAGACCTCGGTCACCTCGACGGCGACGGGCTGCTGTGGCTCACCGGACGCGTCGACGACGTCATCAACCGCGGCGGCGAGAAGGTCCTGCCGTCCTACGTCGAGTCCTGCATCGCGCAGCGCCCCGACGTCGGCCAGGTCGTGGTGTTCGGCATTGAGGACCCCGTACTCCAGCAGCGCGTGGCCGCAGCGGTCGAGCCGCGTCCCGACTCCGTGTTCAACGAACACGCCGCTCGCAACCACCTCGCGGCGCGACTTCCCGACTACGCCGTTCCCGAACGGTGGGTGATCTACGAGAAGCTGCCGCTGACGGCCTCAGGCAAGGTCGACCGCCGCGAGGTCGCGCGGCAGTTCCCGGACAGCACCGAGGGCTGATCATTCACTTCATCGTATTTGATAAGAAATATTAATCTTGTCACGTTACGTAAGTGGCGGGTGATGGAGTGAGTGCGAGGGAAAATCCCGCTCGAGTCGCACATGCCCCAGCACAGTGGGTGCGGGAGGAGCGGCTGCGTCTGCTGGCGGCAGCCGACGGCCTGAGCGACACGGAGATGCTGCGTTACACGCTGCACCAGGCGGTGGCCGATCTCGGCGGGCTGGGCGGCATGGTGCATCTGGGCAGCGCGGGGGACGGCGGGCTCCGCCTGGCGGTGGTCAGCGGACTCCCTCCGCCCCTCGCCCAGGCGTGGGAGAACGTGGCGTGGGGCGAGACGGTGGCCCCGGTCCTAGCTGTGCGCGGCGGAGCCTTTCTGCGGCGTCCGGCCCGGAGCGTGGCGGCCCGGGTAGGAACTCGCGACGGGGGTGTGTCCGGGCAATCGGCCGAGCCGGGGCAATCGCCCAGGACATTCCTGGTGGGCACCGGGTTGGCGGCTGTCCCCCTGCCGATCGGAGCGCTGTCCGTCCTGATGGCCACGCCCGGTGAGCCGGATACGGAGAAGCGACTGTTTCTCCAGGCGCTGGCCGCCGAGCGTCTGCGGCGGCGAAGGTCCGACTCCCAGACACCGACCTCGACTGCCCCCATGGCCTGCTGGAGGCGGGTGCCGGACGGCTCCTGCCACCAGGCGGGGCTCACCGGACTCGGCGAGGTGAAGGGGCCCATCCAATTGCGTCTGCTGTGCGGCCAGTGCCTCATCTGCGAGGTCTCCGACGGCAGCCCGACCACACCCCGCATCCGCCGTGCGGCCGACACCGACGAGGGCGGCCGCGGGCTCCAACTGGTCGCCGCGGTCTCCCACCGCTGGGGAGCGCGCTACACGACCACCGGCAAGTGCATCTGGACCGAACAACTCCTGCCCGGCCGCCTCTAGAAAGGCCCTGCATCAGGCGCTGTAGTCGTAGAAGCCGCGTCCGCTCTTGCGTCCCAGTCGCCCTGCGGCGACCATACGCCGCAGCAGCGCGGGGGGCGCGTACAGCGGCTCCCTGTACTCGTCGTACAGAGAGTCGGCGATGGCCTGGGCGGTGTCGAGTCCGACGAGGTCGAGCAGCCGCAGCGGCCCCATGGGGTGGGCGCAGCCGAGTTCCATACCTCGGTCGATGTCCTCCGCACTGGCCGATCCGGACTCGACCATCCGGACGGCGGCGAGCAGATACGGCACCAGCAGGGCGTTGACTACGAAGCCCGAGCGGTCGGGCGCCTGGACGGTCACCTTGCCGAGCTGTTCGGTCGCGAAGCGGCGCGTACGGTCCAGGGTGTCCTCGGCCGTGGTTAGCGCGGGGATCAGTTCCACCAGTGTCTGCACCGGGACGGGATTGAAGAAGTGCATCCCGATGACCTGTTCCGGGCGCTCGGTGGCGACCGCGAGATCGACGATGGGCAGCGAGGACGTGTTGGTGGCCAGGACCGCCCGCGGGTCGGCGACTACCTTGTCGAGGGTCTGGATGACGTTGGTCTTGATGTCCCGGTTCTCGGCGACGGCCTCGATAACGAACTGACGGTCCGCCATGTTCCCCAGGTCGTGGGTGAACGAGAGCCGGGCGAGAGCCAGGTCGCGTACCTCCTCGCTGATCTTGCCGCGCAGTACGCCGCGGTCGAGGGAGCCGGTGATGCGCCGCCGGCCGGCCTCGGCGGCCTCACGGGTGGCCTCGGCGGCCAGGACGTCGATGCCCCTGAGCGCGGCGACCTCGGCGATGCCGGAGCCCATCAGGCCGCAGCCGACGACACCGAGACGGGCGATGGTTTCCATGGCTGAGTCCTTAGTGTCTTACGGGAGGTTGCGGGCCATGCCGATGCGCCGGACCTGGTCGGTGCCTTCGTGGATCTGTGTGATCTTGGCGTCGCGCATCATGCGTTCGACAAGCTGGCGGGCGGCTTCCAGCTTCATGGCCATGTCGGCGAGCCCGATGTCCGAAATCGCGGTCCATTGGTACATCCTTCGCGGCAATGACCGACACCGGCACTGAGTACCCTAATATAAGGGTACTCAGTGCCACACACAATGCCATGCCGCCCTGGGACCAGGTGTTATGTTTCACGTCATGAGCGAGCCGGGCCGAGAATCCCCTTTTCTCGGTACAGCGTTACCGCCTCACCAAGAAAGTGCCCGCCCTGCGCGCCCGCGAACTGTCGGTGGTCTGGCGGTACGAACACACCCTCGCCGACTTCCTGCGCGTCCGCTACGCCGCCCGACCGGACGGCACCGTGCGCGCCGACGTCGTCGCCGGGGCCGACCACGCGCTGGACTACGTACGCGGCGCCTGGAGCGAGGACCCGGCCGTGCGGGCGGCCGGCGGCCGGGACGAGGTGGACGCGATCGCGCTCGTCTCCCGGCGCGCGCGCCCCATGTGGCGGGTCATCCAGGGCGTCGACACCGCACTCGACAAGATCTGAATGAGGTCAGGCCGACTTCCGCTGACGGCGCCGCGATTCCACGAGCAGGTCGACTGACTCACAGGCCAGGGCAATGTCGGCATCCAACTGCGCGCGGTCGCGGTGCCCGTGCCACTGCAGAGCGAGACCGTCAAGGATCGACGTCACGATGCGGGCCAGCGGTTGCACAAGCTCCGCATCGTCGTCGGGTCGCATGTCTTTCCGGAGAATTTCGGCGAATCGGTCGATAAAGAGGCCGTATGCCCGCATGGCCAGCCCCGGGTGCTTTTTCTCCTGGCGCAATGCCCACGAATAGAGATCGAACTGTGCATGCGTATAGGCGTCGTTCTCGACGAACCAGTCCATCGTCGTGACAAGGAGATAAGTCGCGGCCTTGCCCAGGTCAGAGCTTTCCTTGGCCTCGCTTATCCGCTCAACCAGCCGGTCCGAGGCATATTCAAATACGGCGAAGAAAAGCTGTTCTTTCGTGTGGAAGCAGTAATGCAGCGTAGCGAGCGGGGCTTGGGCGGCCTCGGCGATACGCCGCGTCGTGGCACCGCTCACTCCGCGCTCGCCAATGACGCGGATCGTTGCCTCGATGTAGTCCTGTCTGCGCTGGTCTGCGGGAACCCGCGTCATCCTAGGCCCCTTCCTCGTCTGAGTCATATGAATGGGACGGACGACAGTCTAGCTGTCCCCTGCACTCAAGGGAGGTGGTTGTGACCCGACGAGCCTGGGCGCCCGCTGGCGCCGGTGCGCGGAAGCGAGCCCTGATTCACTGATCTAGTCACTTGACCAGAGCTTACGGCGCTGAATACCGTGATGACCGCTGTCCCGTTGTCTCTTGCCGCTGCTGCCGGGAGGACGTTCATGAACCCCGTCTCGCACACACCGCTGACGCCCCTGTCCTTCCTGGAGAGGACGGCGCGGGTGTGGCCCGACAAGCCCGGCGTGATCTACGGGAACAGGAGCCTGAGCTACGCGGAGCTCGCTGCGCAGGCGACCCGTGTGGCGCGAGCCCTGCAAGCGGGCGGGATCGGACCCGGGGACCGGGTCGCCTATTTGATGCCGAACGTGCCCGAGATGCTCATCGCGCACTTCGCGGTGCCGCTCGCCGGGGCCGTACTGGTCGCCGTCAACACCAGGCTCTCCGCCCAGGAGATCGCCTACATCCTCGACCACTCCGGTGCGAAGGTCCTGATCGCCGACGCGGCCTACCTGCGCACGGTCGCGGCCGCCGTGCGTGACGTCGAAACGGTCACCGAGGTTGTCGTACATGAGGACATCGAGGCGGGCGTGGGCACGGACGCGGCGGCGGTAGCGGCGATCGGGTCGCGGCTGGTGAGCTACGGGGACTTCACCGCTCGTGGCTCCGAGGAGCCCCTCGACTGGTCGGTCGAGGACGAGCTGGCGCCGATCTCCATCAACTACACCTCGGGTACGACCGGCCGGCCCAGGGGGGTCGTCTACACCCATCGAGGCGCCTACCTGAACTCGTTCGGAGAGATCGTCCACTCCTCCCACGACCAGGACAGCGTCTATCTGTGGACGCTGCCGATGTTCCACTGCAACGGCTGGTGCACGCCCTGGGCGGTGACCGGCATCGGCGGTACGCACGTGTGTCTGCGTGAGGTGCGGGGCGACGCGATCTGGCAGCTGATCCGCAAGCACCGGGTCACCCACCTCAACGGCGCGCCGACGGTGGTCACCACGATCCTGAACGCCGCCGAGGCCGGGCCGCTCGACTACCGGCTGGTCATCACCACCGCCGGCGCCCCGCCGAGCCCCACGACGATCCTGCAGATGGAGCGGATGGGCTTCGGGATCGTGCACGTCTACGGACTCACCGAGAGCTACGGCCCGTATTCCGTCTGCCAGCCGCAGCCGCAGTGGTCCGCTCTCCCGCCCCAGCAGCGGGCTGCGGTCCAGGCCCGCCAGGGCGTCGGCATGATCCAGACCGACGGGCTGCGGGTCGTGGACGTGCGGATGGCCGACGTACCGGCCGACGGCAGCACGATGGGCGAGATCGTCATGCGCGGCAACAACCTGATGTCCGGCTACTACCGTGATCCCAACGGCACCGCGAAGGCCTTCCGCGGTGGCTGGTTCCACAGCGGCGACCTGGGCGTCATGCACTCCGACGGATACGTGGAGCTGCGCGACCGCGCCAAGGACGTGGTGATCTCCGGCGGCGAGAACATCTCCACAATCGAGGTGGAGCAGGCGCTGATGAGTCATGAGGCGGTCCTGGAGGTCGCGGTGGTCGGAGTGCCGGACGAGAAGTGGGGCGAACGGCCGAAGGCGTTCGTCGTCCTCAAGGCGGGCCGTCAGGCCACCGAGGAGGAGCTGATCGAGCACGTACGGATGAAGATCGCGCGCTACAAGGTGCCGCGGAACGTCGACCTCGTCGCCGAGCTGCCGAAGACCTCGACCGGCAAGATCCAGAAGTACGCGCTGCGCGAGCCGGAGTGGGCCGGCCACAGCCATCGCGTCCAGGGCTGAGACCGGGCAAACCGAGAAGCCAATAAGAGGGCACGGAGTACCTTCACAGAGGGAACTGAGTGCCATAAAATGTGCTTGCGCGTGCCGATCCGCGCGAGAACCGGGCCCGACAGACCCCGCCGGCCACCGGGCCGCCCGCGCCGGCGCTTCTCCAGCTGCGCTCCGATCGGGCTTGCCGCAGCAGCACGGTAAGCATCCCGATCAGCGAAGGTCACTCGCGCCACCATGTATACGCCCGACGGACCTTCCCCCGCTGCCGAATCGGGGTGGACGGCCGAACAGCTGCTCAGCCTCCAGCGTCACGCCGGCCCGCGGACCGTCGTCCTTGCTAACGCCGTGGGTGCCCTCATGGGTAGTGCTGTTCGGCGTCGTACTCCCGGGTGTAGCCGTAGCCGCCGTGGACCTGGATCGCCACGTCGTTCGCCGGGAGACACCACTATGACGGCCAGCTCTTCGCGATCGGGGTGAGCCCTCGGCTCCGGTGAGCAGTCCAGTCCGCGGGCCTGCGCGAAGCACGCCTTGATGAAGTCGTTCCGGCCCATGTGATAAGCACGGACCAAGGGGTGCACGGGGGTGCCAAACTGCGCGAGACACAGGGCGTATTCGGCGGTGGCGGTGCGGCAGACCGGATCGGGCCGCCCAGGAGTTTCCACCCTCCCAGCGCGTGGAACGGTTCTTCCGCGTGCACTCGGCCTACCGGTAGTCACCGGGCCGGAAGCGCTTCGTCTGCCACCAGTACGAGACGGTTGTGGCAGGCCACAGCGTGTCGATGCGCCCTTCGGCCGACTGGTACCAGCTCCGGCAGCCGGACACCCACACGGTCTTCTTCATCTTCCGCTGGGTGTCGCGGTAGGCCTTCTCCTGTACTTCGGGGCGGAGTTCGACGGCCGGTATCCGCTTCGCGAGCGCATGCCTGATGGCCCCGACGATGTAGCGGGTCTGGGCCTCGATCATGAACACCATCGAGTTGTGCCCGAGGGCCGTGTTCGGGCCCAGCATCATGAAGAGGTTCGGGAAGGCCGACGTCGAGATGCCCAGCTTGGTCGCCGCCCCGTCCTTCCAGACGTCGGAGATCTCGGCGCCGCCCACCCCGAAGACCTTCATCGGCGCCATGAAGTCGGTCGCGGCGAAGCCGGTGCCGAAGACGATGGTGTCTACCTTGCGGGTCGTACCGTCCGTCAACACCACCGAATCGGCGGTGACTTCGGACAGGCCCGTGGTGACCAGTTCGACGTTCGGCCGCTGGAGCGCGGGGTACCAATCGTCCGACACCAGCCGCCGCTTGCAGCCGGGGGTGTAGTCCGGCGTCAGCCGCGCCCTCAGCTCGTCGTCCGGTACTGATGTCCTGAGGAATTCCAGCGCCCGCTGGTGGTAGCCCTCGACGACCTTGGGGTGCCCGAGGAATCCTCGGGCGAGCCGCTCGAACTCCCAGTAGGTACGCCACCGTTCGAGGCGCTGCACAAACGGCAGCCGCCGGTAGCGGCGACGGCGGGCCTCGGGGATCTCCTGGTCCTCCCGGGGCGTCACCCAGTGCGGCGAGCGCTGGAACACGTAGAGCTGCCCGGCCTGTGCGGCCACTTCCGGCACGAACTGGACCGCGCTCGCGCCCGTGCCGATCACCGCCACCCGGCGTCCGGTGAAGTCGTGGTCGTGGTCCCAGCGGGCGGAGTGGAACATCGTCCCGGTGAAGGACTCCAGGCCGGCGATCTCCGGGACGACGGGCTTGCTCAGCACCCCGGTCGCGTTCACCACGAAATTGGTCCTGATGGATTCGCCGGTGCTCGTGTTCACCGTCCAGGTGTTGCTGGGTTCGTCGAAGAGCATCTCCTCGACCTCGACCCCGA
Source organism: Actinacidiphila oryziradicis (assembly GCF_005047355.1). GTDB lineage: Bacteria > Actinomycetota > Actinomycetes > Streptomycetales > Streptomycetaceae > Actinacidiphila > Actinacidiphila oryziradicis. The sequence continues at coordinate 9,659 of NZ_SUMC01000050.1, read as the reverse complement.
ACCTGAGGTGCGGACGGAGCCCGTAGACGTCCACGACCTCCCGCAGGTACGCGTGCAGTTCCCGCCACGACGGGAAGAGCCGCGTCCAGTTCGGGTTCTGCCGGAACGAGTAGGAGTAGAGCACGCTGGGGACGTCACAGGCGGCTCCCGGGTAGGTGTTGTCCCGCCAGGTGCCGCCGACGTCCGACTCCTTCTCGAGAAGGACGAAATCGTGAATCCCGGCCTTCTTGAGCTTGATGGCGACGCACAGCCCCGAGAAACCGGAGCCCACAATGACGACCCTGGGCTGATCGCCCGGCTGATGAGTCATGGCCACCCTTCTGATCACACGACCTGATCGTATGATCAGAATGCGCGATGGTCCGATACGTGTCAATGGCGGGGTTCAGGACGTCCGCCGCTCCCCGAGCGAGTCGCGCAGCGCCGAAATCAGCCCTGCCACCCGCGGATCCGGTCCCCCCGTGGGATCCGACCTCAGCGAGTTCTGTACGTAGCCGAAACCGACCCGCTGATCGAGATCGGCGAAGCCGAGGGCCCCACCCACGCCTTCATGACCGAAGGAACTTCCCGACAGCATGGGCGTACCGGCCGTCGGCAGCATGAATCCGGTGCCGAACCGCGAGTCCAGACCCGTCACCAGGTCCCGTCCGGCGCTGCGCTCCGAAATCGCGGCGATCAGGGTCTTCCCGCTCAACAGCGGGGGCCTCCCGGGCTCGACGACCAGCGCCGCGTAGAGCCGGGCCAGCGAGCGGGCGTTGGTGATGCCGTTGGCCGCCGGGATCGACGCGCGGCGGATTCTCGGGTCGTTCCAGGTGGCGGCATCCGGGGTGCGGAACACGCCGTTCGCCGTCATCGCCCGGGTGAGCAGGGATGACGGGTCCTGCTCCGGAGGCTCGCCAATGAGCGCCGCGACGCGGTGTTCCTCGCGGCGTGGCAGGCCGATGAAGAAGTCGAGCCCCAGCGGACCGGCGATCTCGGCGGCGAACAGATCCTGGATCGTGCGACCGGTGGCACGCCGTACGACTTCGTCGAGCAGCCAGCCGTAGGTGAGGGCGTGGTACCCGAACGCGGTGCCCGGGGCCCAGAGCGGGCGCTGTCCGGCGAGGGCGCGGGCGGCGGTGCCGTACTGAAGGACCTCGTCGAAGGTCAGCCGGCCGTCGAGTGCGGGCAGCCCCGCCCGGTGGGAGAGGAGCATGCGGACGGTCGTGGCCGCTTTCCCGCCGCTGCCGAACTCGGGCCAGTAGCCCGCGACGGGGGCGTCCAGATCGAGCTCCCCGCGATCGGCGAGCAGGCAGCACAGGATGGCCGTGGCCCCCTTGGTCACCGAGTACGCCAGGCCGATGGTGTCCCGCGTCCATGGCCGACCGTCACCGGCGTCGCCTCCCCAGAGGTCGACCACCGGCTCACCGTCGACGCGGACGGCACAGCAGGCGCCCACCTCTCCGTATCGCTCGAAGTTCAGCTCGAAGGCCTCCCGTACGGGCTCGAAGCCGGGCGAGACGAACCCCTGGGCGAGCGCGCCCTGTGGCCGGATGGGCATGCTGCTCCTTCACCGAGGGTGGCGGACGGACTCCCCCAGGACCCTTGCGGGGCGGTGGCGAGCGTCGTAATCTAACGACCTGATCAGTTGACCACACATAGTGGAACGACCCCCGGTGGCTGTCAACCCGGGCCCGGGCAAGACCCGCACTCTCGATCCCGGGGCCTGGATTTCACCAAATTTCTCATAAAGTCTTGACACACCGCTTTCATGCCTCGCTACTGGGCCAACAAGATTCGCGAAAGTCTCCGCCGGGGGCGGGGCTGTCGTAAGAGAGGGTGCACATGAGTTCAGTGTCAGCGGCCAACGGGCCGACAGCTCCCCCAGCCGCACCGCCCCCGGAGAGCAAACTCCGCGGAAATCTCGGCACGGCACATCTGCTTTTCATGGTTCTCGCCTTCAACGCGCCACTGGCGGTCGTTGTCGGCTTCGTCCCCGTTGTCATCGGCTACGGCAACGGAATCGGCGCTCCGGTGGCCTTCGTCGCGGCTGGTGTCATCGTCGCCCTGTTCGCCGCCGGATTCACCACCATGGCGCGGCATCTCCCCAACCCGGGTGGGTTCTACGCCTACATCACCGCCGGTCTCGGCCGGGTCGTCGGTCTCGGCTCGTCATTCCTGGCGCTACTGTGCTACTACTTCATGACCATCGGCAGCTATGCCTACGGCGGCCTGGTACTCGAATCGCTCGTGCACGACACCTACCACGGACCCGACATCAAATGGTGGATATGGGTCCTTGTACTGCAAGCGGTCATCGGAACGCTGGGATATTTCAAACTCGATCTCTCGGCACGGATTCTCTCCGTGCTCCTGGTGTGCGAGGTCGTCATTGTTCTGGTCTATGACGCCTGCGTCGTGGCGCAGGGCGGTTCCGCCGGCCTAGGGGTTAGTTCGTTCACCCCGCACAGCATCTTCTCCGGATCGATCGGTATCGCCCTCCTTTACAGCATCACCTGTTTCGGCGGTTTTGAGGCGACCACCATCTTCCGTGACGAAGTGCGGAATCCCGACCGTATAGTCCCTCGGGCGACCTATCTCGTCGTCGGAGTGGTCACCTTCATGTACGCACTGGGCTCCTGGGTGTTGATCCAGGCGGTCGGCACCGCGAAGGTCGTGGCCGCTTCCGCGGCCGACCCGACCGGCACCTTCATGGCGAGCCTCGAGACGTACAGCGGCCGGGTCGCCGTCGACCTCGTCACTGTGCTGCTCAACACGAGCATCTTCGCCGCGATCCTGTCGAGCCACAACATCACGACGCGCTATCTGTACAACCTCAGCGCGGACGGCATCGTGCACAAGTCCCTCGGCACGGTGCACGGGAAGCACGGCTCCCCGCACCGCGCATCCCTGACGGCCAGCGCCGCCGCATTCCTGGGAATGGTGCCGTTTGTTGTACTCGGGGCCAATCCCTCGCAGTTGTACGCGGTACTCGTCGGCATATTCGGCTATGCGCTGATTCTGCTCCTGCTCATCACCGGGGTCGCGGTCCCTGTCTATCTCAGGCGGAACCGGGTGGCCGGGGCGAACTCCTGGAACTCTTTGATCGCCCCCGTCCTGGCGATCGCCGGGCTTGCCGTCTCGGTGGTCCTGGCCACACAGAACTTCCATCTGCTCATCAATGGTTCGCAGTCCCTCACGAATTCGATGTTCGCCGTGGTGTACGGCACCTTCGTGGTGGGCGTGGTCATGGCGCTCGTCTACCGCAGGACCCGGCCGGCGGTCTACGCCCGCATCGGCAGGCAATAGAGGAGAGCCGGCAGGGTGCGCGGAGCCCGTGAAAGCGGGCCCCGTACACCCTCATGAATCGACGGCCACCATATCCGGCTGCCGATCGGTGAGCAGCCTGATCGCGTAGTCCGCATAGCTGTACGCGACCTGTTCTGCGCTGTGCGGCCCATCCGTCCTGAACCACGCGGAGACGCCGATACCCATGTCGAGAATCGCGTAGGAGGCGAGCCGAGGCTGGGCGACATGGAATGCCCCGGTGGCACAGCCGCTTTCGATGACGGCACGCAGCCCCTGTTCGTATGTCTGGCGGAGGCGCAGCACCTGATCGTGATAGGGGTGCTCCAGATTCCCGATCTCCCGGTTGCCGACAAATGCCTGCTCGCGATGTGCCGCGTGATAGCGGACATGTGCCTCGACCATGCGCCGCAACTGCAGGACGACATCCCCGCCGGCGTCCCGCGCCGCCCGCTGGTCAGCGATCAGTGTCCGCATCGCCGCAACCATGATCTCGCCGAGGAGCGTCTGCTTCGAGCTGACGTGCCGGTACAGGCTCGGTCCGCGGATGCCGATCGCCGCCCCGATGTCGGCCATGGTCGTGGCGCGATAGCCACGTTCGGCGAAGAGTCTCAGCGCTGCGGCGGAGATGACCTGCGATTCAACCATGTCGCGACGATACCTGCTACTGACTGTTAGCAGCATCTGCCGGCCGTTCCGGCCAGCCTCTTGACGAATCACTGATCGGTTGACCAAGATGCTAGCTAATGACCATTAGCCCACTGGGAGCGACATGACAGTCCGGCGTACCGCGCTCGTCACCGGCGCGTCACGGGGAATCGGCAGAGCCATCGCGCAGCGCCTCGCGGCGGAGGGGTTCGACCTCACCGTGTCCGCCCGTGCCGATAGACCGCTCAAGGACACCGCCCACGAGTTGCGCGCGTACGGCAACCGGGTCGAATCCGTGTCCGCGGACATGGCCGACGAGACCCAGGTCCAAGCCCTTGCCGATGCGCATCTCGAACGGTACGAGCGCCTCGACGCGCTGGTGCTCGCGGCAGGAATGGGGGCCGGCGGAGAGCTTGCCGACTATCCCCTGCACCGGCTCGACACCATGATGACGGTGAACCTGCGCGCGCCGTTCCAGATGGTCCAGCGGCTGCTGCCGGCCCTGCGTACGGCCGGGTCGTCGCCGTCGGGCCTGGGTGCCAAGGTCATAGCCATCGCCTCGATCACCGGGGTCGCGAGCGAGCCCGGCCTGGCGGCGTACGGCGCGACCAAGGCGGCGCTGATCTCCCTGTGCGAGTCGATCACGGTCGCCGAGGGGGCGGCGGGGGTCAGCGCGACCGCGCTGTCACCGGGATACGTGGACACCGACATGACGGCCTGGGTCCATGACCGTATCGACCCGGCCGAAATGATCAGGACCGATGACATCGCCGAACTCGCCCTGGCCATCTGCCGGTTGTCACGCCATGCCGCCGTGCCCAACATCGTGGTCTCCAGGGCCGGAGGCCCGTTGTGGCGAGGGTGACCGTGACCAGTAGCTGTACGTACAGGATGGAGTCAGTGTAGATGTCCTTCGACTTTTCCCTCACCCCCCGGGTCGAGGAGTGGCGCGGCCGGATCGCCGAGTTCGTGGGCGGTGTGGTCATCCCGCGCGAACAGGAGGCCTTCACGAACGGCCTCGACGACGACCTGCGCCGCGAGCTCCAGGAGGCCGCCAAAGGGGCCGGTATCTGGGCGCCCCAGGCCCCGGCCGACCTCGGCGGAGGAGGGTTCCGCTTCGACGAGGCGGCGGTCCTGCTGGAGGAGGCCGGCACCAGCCTGCTCGGTCCGCTCGCGCTGGGCTGCGCCGCCCCGGACGAGGGCAACATCCACCTCCTCAACATGGTCGCCACCCCCGCGCAGCGCGAGAAATACCTCCTCCCGCTGGTCAACGGCGACGTACGCTCCTGCTTCGCGATGACCGAGCCGCCGCCCGGCGCGGGCTCAGACCCGTCCGCCGTGCGCACCCTGGCGACCAAAGCCCCCGGCGGCTGGACCATTTCGGGCGAGAAGCATCTGATCACCGGAGCCGAGGGGGCCGCGTTCTCCATCGTCATGGCGCGCGATGATGAGAGCGGCGGAGCCACCATGCTGATGGTCGACACCGACACCCCCGGCTTCGTGGTGAAGGAGCACGCCCGCACCATCGACTCGACCATGGTCGGCGGCCACTGCCGGGTGCTCTTCGAGGACGTCTTCGTACCCGACGACGCCGTACTCGGCGAGCCCGGACTCGGCTTCCGCTACGTACAGGTCAGGCTCGCGCCCGCGCGCCTCACCCACTGCATGCGCTGGCTCGGCGCTGCCCGCCGGGCACACGAGATCGCCCTCGGCCGGGCGGTCGACCGGGAGCTGTTCGGGCAGCGGATGACCGACCTCGGTATGGCGCAGCAACTCATCGCCGACAACGAGATCGACCTCGTCGCGGCCCGGGCGCTGCTGTGGCAGAGCTGCTGGGAGCTGGCCGGGGGGGACAAGGGCAACGAGTCGTCCTCGCGCGCGAAGGTGTTCGTCAGCGAGGCGGTCGGGCGCATCGTCGACCGCTCGGTACAGCTCGCCGGGGGTATGGGCACCAGCGAGGACCTGGTCATCGGCCGCGTCTACGCCGACATCCGCGCGTTCCGCATCTACGACGGAGCATCGGAGGCCCACCGGATGTCGATCGCCAAGCGCACCGCCCGCCGCGCCCGTACCGCCGCCGACAAGGGAAACGAGGTCCGGTGAACACCGAACTGCCTGGCCTGCCCGCCGGGAACGTCGAGAAGTGGCTTCACGAAGCACTGCCCGACCTGCTGAACGGCGGCCCCTGGCAGGCGGAAGTGATCTCCGGCGGCCTCTCCAACATCACCTACCGCCTGCACCTCTCCGGCGGAACCGTCATCCTGAGACGGCCCCCGCTCGGTGAAATCCTCCCCAGCGCCCACGACATGAAGCGCGAACACCGCATCCTCACCGCCCTGGCACCGACCAATGTCCCGGTGCCCCGCACCCTCGCGCTCTGCACGGATCCCGAGGTCCTCGGCCGCCCCTTCTACGTCATGACCGAAGTACCCGGCGACATCCTGCGCACCGCGCAGGACACCGCCAACCTCACCCCCGAGGCCCGCTCGGCGACGGCCGACGCACTCATGCAGACCCTCGCCGACCTGCACAGCATCGACCCGGCAGGCGTCGGCCTGGCCGACTACGGCCGACCGGACGGCTACTGCGCCCGGCAGATCCTCCGATGGGGCGAACAGTGGCAGCGCTCGCGCACCCGCGGACTGCCCGACATGGACGTACTCCTCAACCGGCTCTCCGACAGCGTGCCCGAGCACTCCGACGCCTCGATCGTCCACGGCGACTACCGCCTCGACAACACGATCATCGAACCCGGCGTCCTTCCACCCCGGATCGCCGGCGTTCTCGACTGGGAACTCTCCACACTGGGAGACCCCCTCGCCGATCTCGGGATGACCCTCACCTACTGGCATGACCGCGATGACACCGACCGGGCACAGATCCCCGTCGCAGTGGGCGTCACCACCCACGAGGGATTTCCCAGCAGCCATGAAGTCGCCGAGAAATACGCGACACTGACCGGCCGAGACCTCGGTCAGCTGCCGTTCTACCTGGCCTTCAGCGCCATGAAACTCGCCGTGATCCTCGAAGGCGTCCACGCCCGCTACCTCGGCGGCCGGACAGTCAGCGACGGATACGCGGGTGCCGGCGAAGCGGTGCCGTTCCTGGTGGCGAAGGGGCTGCGGCAACTGCGTTCGCTGGATTGGTGAAAAGGCCCTCATCGGCGCAGTCCATGACTTCTTCGCCACCCGGATCTTCGGCCCGGACCGCTGTGCGTTGCTTGCTGCCGACTTGGCGGCACCCGTCGACCCCGTACCCCTACCGGAGGACCGGACCGAGGCGCTCCAGGCACAGATCGCCCAGATTCGGATCAAGCAGAACCGGCTGATGGACGAGCTCACCGACGGCGTCGACGACGCGGATCAGGCGACCGCGGCGGCATACCGGCGGTCCATCCGCGAACGCTTCGGCGAGCTGGAGCGCCAGCGCGCCAAGCTGCAGGCCGATCTCGCAGCACAGGCCACCGCACTTCAGCCGTCGGCCACGGCCGCGGAGCTCCTGGAGATGCTGCCGGAGCTGACCACCGGACTGGGAGCGGTATCGGCGGAAGCGCAGCGCGAGCTGTACGACGCCTTCCAGCTCGAAATCCACTACAACCGGCCACGAGGCGAGGCATTGTTGAAGGTCACCATCAACGGCGCCACCGCGGAGGACCTGGCCCGCCGCACGAAGCGCTTGGCCTACCCCGATCGGGTCGGTCCGACAAGGGTGCGTTTCTTCCTGAGTGACGGTGGTGCTGTCGACGTGTCCGGCGGGGTGGTCTTCTCGTTGCGGTAGCTGGTTGATCGGCTGGCGTGGAGAGGCGGACTGGGTGGGCTGTGACGAGGTGCTCCGGCTGCTGCAGGAGCGGGAGGCGGCCTGTCTGGGCGAGGTGGAGCGGCTGCGCGGGGAGGCCGAGCGGATTGCGGAGCTGTTGCGGGTGTGCGAGCAGGAGTTGGCCCGGCTGTCCACGGCGCGTCAAGTGGTCGGCGAGCTGCCGGTGGTGGCGCATGTTGTGGCCTGTCCGGTCCGCCCCGAGGTCCCTGCCCAGCGGTCGGATTCGAGCAGGTGGCCGGCGGACGCGACGGACGCGGCCTTGGCGTTCGGCGAGCGGGCGCTGGGGGTGTTGGCCGGCTATCCCGGCCCGGTGCGCTGCCGACAGGTGGTGGAGGGTCTGGGCCTGGAGGTGACGGCGCGCAACGTCGAACGGGTCCGACACCACTTGAAGAAGGCCGTGGCTGCCGGCCGGGCTCTGTCCACCCCCGGGGGCCTGTTCACCCTGGCGCGTGCACGCACCGCGGCAGGCGGGTGAAGCCGCGTGCAAAGACGGGCCTTCCCCTTGTTGGCCGGGTTGAACAGCCTTGCCGAACAAGGAAGAAGACCCGGTGGCAACCTACCCCGCCCCGAGCTCTGCGGCCGACAACTACGCCGCCTCCCGGGCCCAGTTCGAGGCGATGACCGCTCGTTTGGGTGAGGCGGAGATGGCCTCCTGCACGCAGGAGACGCTCGAGGACTACCTCACCCACCATGGGCGCGAGCTCCAGCGCCTGCTCATGCAGGACCATCTGGACGCCCGTGCCCGCGGGGAGGAACGCCGCCCGGTCGTGGTCGGCGCCGACCAGGTGGCGCGGGTGCGGGCCGAGCGCGGCCACACCCGGCTGCTGGCCACCACGATGGGCCCGGTCGAGGTCTCCCGCATCGCCTACCGGGCCCCGAAGGCGCCCAACCTGCACCCGGCCGACGCCGCCCTGGCCCTGCCCGCACGGCGGCACTCCTTCCCGCTGCAGCGCGCCGTGGTGCACGAGGTCGCCGACCGGCCCCTGCGCTCGGCCCGCGCATCGCTGGCCCGCACCACCGGCCTGCCGCTGGGCACCCGCCAGCTGCAGGAGATCACCATCGAGGCCGCCCGCGACGTGCGCGACTTCTACGCCCAGCGCGCCGGGACGGCTCCCGAACCCGCTGCCGGTCCGGGCGGGCGGGACCTGCTGGTCCTCAGCGCCGACGCCACCAGCGTGAACATGATCCCCTCGGGCCTGCGCACCCCCGCCCCGCCCCGGCCCACAGGCCCGCAGCCTGTGGGGCTCGTAAAGTCATCGCTGCAGGTGAGCAGCGGTGTCCATGGTTGTCGGTGGTGGCTGAGAGGCTGTCCCGATGATCGTGTCGCTGTTGTACCGCGCTGCTCGCACGATGGTGTCGATACCGGCTGTCCTGCTGTGCCGGGATACCGCCAAGGACGCCGAGTTGTTGGTGAGGCATGAGAACACAGTCTTGCGCCGTCAGCTCAAGGGCCTGGTCCGCTACGAGTGGGCCGACCGGTTCTGGCTTTCCGTGCTGTCCTCGCTGATACCGCGCCGCCGCTGGGCCGATGTCTTCCCCGTCGCCCCCGGCACCTTGCTGGCCTGGCACCGCAAGCTGATCGCCAAGAAGTGGGACTACTCCGCCCGCCGCAGGCGTACCGGCCGACCCCCGACTGCGGCCGCGCTCAGGAATCTGGTGCTGCGTTTGGCCGGCGAGGATCCCCGGTGGGGACACCGAAGGATCCAGGGCGAATTGGCCCGGCTGGGCCATCCGATCGCACCGTCCACGGTCTGGGGGATCTTGAACGCCGCGGGCATCGGCCCGGCTCCGCGCCGGTCCGGTCCCAGCTGGCGCGAGTTCCTGACCGCCCAAGCCCAAGGGATCATCGCAGCCGATTTCTTCCCCGTGGACACCATGCTCGGAAAGCGCCTGTACGCCATGGCGTTCCT
>NZ_SUMC01000005.1 GCF_005047355.1 Actinacidiphila oryziradicis | reverse complement strand
CGCACTGGTCGACGCGGGCATTGATGCGCCACCTGAAGCGCACCGAGGGTATTTCGGTGTCGTGGCACTACATCGCGCGGGTATGGCGCGAGGAGAAACTCCAGCCGCACCGTTCGGGGACCTTCAAGATTTCCAAGGATCCGGCGTTCGCGGAGAAGGTCGCCGACGTGGTGGGCCTGTACCTGGCCCCGCCGGGTGGCGCGGTGGTGCTGTCGATCGACGAGAAGACGCAGATACAGGCCCTGGACCGGACCCAGCCGGTCCTGCCGGTCGCGTTCGCGGCGACCGAGAAGCGCACGCATGACTATGTCCGCCACGGGACCACGAATCTGTTCGCCGCTTTCAATGTCGGCACCGGCGAGGTCATCGGCGAGTGCAAGCCGAACCGCAACGGCCAGTCCTTCCTGGCGTTCGTGAAGAAGGCCGTGAAACCGCACGCGGGCAAGGAGATCCACATCGTCCTGGACAACCTCTCCACCCACACGACTCCCGAGGTGCGGGAATGGCTCGCGAAAAACCCACACATCACCTTCCATTTCACCCCTGTCGGGTCTTCCTGGATCAATCAGGTAGAAACCTGGTTCGGAATTATCACCCGCCAGTCGATCCGCCGCGGCACCTTCAGCAGCGTCAACGTCCTGATCACCCAGATCCGTGACTACATCGACAACTGGAACACCGACGCCAAACCCTTCACCTGGACCGCGACCGCCGACGAGATCCTCGCCAAGGTCCGACTCGTCCAGACCAACATCAAGAAACTCGTCGACAACAACGCGAAGTGACACAAACAGGATCACGAGACACTAGGGCCTGTCCGGCCGATCATGGCCGGGTCCGCGACGCGCCCCCAGCTACCTCCCCCAGCCTTCGGCCGGGAGGTGCCCTTGGGAGGTGCCCCCAGGCACGGCACCCGCCGCGTTGCGGAAACGCCCTGCGTCATGAGCCAGCTCTCAAGGTGCCACCCGCCGCTGTCGGCGGGCCAGGGGCGCACTCGGGAATGCTGCGAACGAGCCGGACCGCACGCCTGGGCCCGGTTGGAGGTGAGCACCTCCCCGACGGCAGTCCGCTCAGTCCGCCGTGATCTCCAGGACGGCCTGCGGGGGCGCGGTGGACGCAGGGCGGGTAATGTCGGCGACGAGCTCCACCACGTCCGGTCCGTACGCCGCCGAGTTGACGATCTTCAGCAGCAGGCAGAAAGTGCCGTTCAGCCCGTACTTGCGTGACAACCGCGCATGGTGGCGGGCCAGGTAGCGCGCCGCCGCCTGGTTGGCGATCCCCCGCTGGCCCGAGGCGAGGAAGACCGGCCGGTCGTTCCCGGCGTCCTGGCCTGCGGCGATGCGGGCGAGGAGGACATATTCGACCTCGCCCTTCTCCATGCGGTAGGTCTCGCCGCCGATGGTGAAGGCGCCGCGGTCCGGGCCGGGGAGGGGGTCGGTGTTGACCTCGATGCCCGGCAGCATGGACCGCAGATGGGCCGCCATCCGCTGGTTGGAAACGGGACCGCCCACGCAGAATTCGGTGCGGGTGCCGAAGCCCTGCTGGGTGGCGTCGTGGGCGAGGATGTCGGCGTGCGACCTGCAATCCTTGATGAGCGCGGCGAGTTCGAGGAGGGCGAAGACATCATGCTGGGCAACGTTCCAGTCCCGCGACCCGGGGTCGCGGTTGACCACGAGCAGGCACTCGGAGCCGCTGGGCAGGCCGAAGAAGCGCTGCTTGCGCCGGAGCTTGCGGCGCCAGGCGTAGGTGCGGACGAACCAGCCCAGCGCCGCGCTGATGGCGCTGGCGGCCAGGCCGAGTACGAGATTGCGTACGTCGTCGCTCATGGGTGCGAATCCTAGTGCGGTTCCTGTGTTGCCTCAGGTGAAGGCAGTGTTTCGGGACCGACGCACTCCTGACGGAGCGCCAGGGACCGCGTTAGGCTGCGCAGACGGTCTTTGACTGGAGGAACCCGCATGCGTCGTCCCGCCGTCCGGAGCTTTTCACTGCTCGCCGTCACCGCCTCGCTGGCCGTGGTCACCGCCGCCCCGCCACTCCAGGCACCCCCGGACACCACACCGGCGAAGACCCCGGTCGCCGTCGGCTACGGCGGTGCTGTGTCCAGTGTGGACGCCGACGCCTCGGCGGCCGGCATCGAGGTGCTGCGCAACGGCGGCAACGCGGTGGACGCGGCCGTCGCGACGGCCGCGGCGCTGGGCGTCACGGAGCCGTACTCCTCCGGTGTCGGCGGCGGGGGTTACTTCGTCTACTACAACTCCAAGACGCACAAGGTCTCCACGATCGACGGCCGTGAGACCGCGCCCAAGAGCGCCACCTCCAACCTCTTCGTCGAGAACGGCCAGCCGCTCGCCTTCGCCGACGCCGTCACCAGCGGCCTGAGCGTCGGCACCCCCGGGACCCCCGCCACCTGGGCCACCGCGCTCAAGGAATGGGGCAGCCGGCCGCTCGGCCAGGTACTGAAGCCCGCCGAGCGGATCGCGAGGGACGGCTTCACCGTCGACGCGACCTTCCGCAGCCAGACCTCCGACAACCAGGCCCGGTTCGCGGACTTCCCGGCCACCGCCAAGCTCTTCCTTCCGGGCGGCCGGCTCCCGGTGGTCGGCTCCACCTTCACCAATCCCGACCTGGCCCGTACCTACACCGAACTCGGCAAGAAGGGTGTCTCCGCGATCTACGGCGGCGACATAGGCTCCGACATCGTCAACACGGTCCGCAAACCGCCCGTCGACCCCGCCGCCACCCGTGTCGTACGCTCCGGCGACCTCACCACGGCCGACCTGAAGGCGTACAAGGCCAAGCAGCAGGCCCCGACCAAGGTCTCGTACCGCGGCCTGGACGTCTACAGCATCGCCCCGTCCTCCTCCGGCGGTACGACTGTCGGCGAGGCGCTGAACATCCTGGAGAAGACCGACCTCTCCAAGGCCACCGAGGCCCAGTACCTCCACCACTACCTGGAGGCCAGCCGGATCGCCTTCGCCGACCGGGGCCGCTGGGTCGGAGACCCGGCCTTCGAGGACGTACCCACCGCCGGGCTGCTCTCCCAGTCCTACGCCGACTCCCGGGCGAGCCTGATCAAGGACGACTCCGTCCTCACCAGCCCGCTCGCCCCCGGCGACCCGACCAGCCCCGGCAGCACCGGCACCGCCGCCCCGACCACGTACGAGGGCGAGAACACCACCCACCTCACCGTCGCCGACAAGTGGGGCAACGTCGTCGCCTACACCCTCACCATCGAGCAGACCGGCGGTAGCGGCATCACCGTCCCCGGCCGCGGCTTCCTGCTCAACAACGAGCTGACCGACTTCTCCTTCACCCAGGCCAACCCGGCCGTCCACGACCCCAACCTGCCCGGTCCCGGCAAGCGGCCCCGCTCCTCGATCTCCCCGACCATCGTCCTCGACCACGGCCGCGTCGCCTTCGCCCTCGGCTCGCCCGGCGGCTCCACCATCATCACCACAGTCCTCCAGGTGCTCACCGAGCACGTGGACCGGGGACTCCCGCTCGTTGACGCCATCGCCGCGCCACGGGTCAGCCAGCGCAATACGACGACCGACACGGCCGAGCCCGCCTTCCTCGCCACGGCGGCCAAGGACCAGCTCGCCGCCATCGGCCACACCTTCACCAACGGCGGCGAGATCGGCGCGGCCACCGGCGTCCAGCGGCTGCCCGACGGCCGCTGGCTCGCCGCCGCCGAGACGGTGCGCCGCGGCGGGGGTTCCGCGCGGGTGGTCCAGCCGTCCGGCTCATAGAGCCCGTCCGGCCGTCGCCGTACTCTCCGGCGGCGGCCGGATGCTCCAGGGGCGTGTTCGCCGGGCTTCGCCATGGTTGACCACCGGCAAACGGTTTCGTCGCCATTGTGAGCGATTGGCGAGGGCTTGTCGGTGCGCGAAAACTCCCCGTAGCGATCCTGTAACGCCACTGGTGTCGAATTTGCTGCCAACCCATGGGACACGGAGGGGTGACAGTGGATCGCACGGCGGGCGCCCGAGTCGATGGGGCCATGCGGGAGTTCACGCACTACTTCCGGGCCCTCGTGGCCGCGCTGGGCGACGCACCCGGCTGGTACGGGGTCTTCGCGCACCGGGACCCCGACGGCGTACAGGCCTACCTCGACGGCACCGATGTGCCGCCCTGGGACGTCGTACGCGCGGTGCTGCACGATGTGGCCGCCCACCGCGGCCTCCCCGTCGACGCCGAACTGGCCGCCCGCGCCCAGCGCCTGCACGCGGCGGCCGTCGCCGAACTGGACGGCGCGCCGGGCAGCGACACCGCGCTGCGCGCCAGCCTGGACGGGATGCTGCGGCAGCGGCAGTACGCGGCCGTACGCGAACGCCAGATCGCAGGCGCCGTACAGCAGGGCGATCACGGCCCCCTGGAATCCGAACGCCTCGCCAACGACCTCGCCTGGGCCCGGGACGACCGCGAGCGCGCCGCCGCCCGCTGCACAGAGCTCCAGGCCCGCCTCGACGCCGTCGAGTCCCGCTTCGCGGACCCGCGCCCGCTGCTCGACCACTGGTTCCACGCGGAGCCGGTGCAGCCCGCCCACCGCCCGCTCGCCGCGCAGGCCGCGGACCAGCAGCCGGAGCCATACGCACCGCAGCAAAGGCCCCAGCCCGCTCCTGACCCGGACCCCGCCGAGCCCGAGCCCGCCCGCCGCAAGCGTGCCCCCAAGCAGCGCGGCGGCGCACGCTATGGCGGCGCCAGGTTCGCCGGGGCGCCGGAGGACACCGAGGTGCCGCAGGTGCCGTCCGCCCCGGCCGCCGTCCCGGAACCGGGAACGCCCGGTCTGCGCGGCGCCAGGTTCGCCGGGGCGGTCGCGGACGAGCCGCAGAACCGCAAGGAGGAGCGCCGGGCGGCGCAGGCACGGGCCGAACGGGAACGGCTGGAAGAGGCGGGCCGGACGGCGGCCCGGCTCGCCGAGCTGCGCCGTACCGGCCGTAGCGGCGAGGCGTACGTACTGATCAGCGAGACGGCCGCGGGCCCCGCCGAGAGCGTGCCGCTGCTCGCGGCGGCGCTGGAGCAGGCGGGCCACACCGCCGATGTGGCGACCCTGCTCTGGGAGATCGGCTCGCAGCCGCCCGCGCAGCTGGTTGCCGCCGCGGTCGCCCTGGCTCGCGGCGGCCGGCCCGACGACTGCCGCACCCTGCTGCACCAGGCCGCGGCCCGCCCGGCCGCCGACGTCGCGGCCACCGCCGCCACCCTCCGGGACGCCGGTCACCGGCAGGAGGCGGTCACTCTGCTGGCCGCGCTGATCCGGGCCCGTACCGCCGAGGACGCCGTGGAAATCGTGTACGAGCGCCACGATCTGGCCGGCCCGCTGCTGGCCGCGGCCCGGCTCCTGTCGGTGTCCATGAGTCGCGATGTGGCGGCCGTACTACGCCGTGCGGGTCTCCCCGACCAGGAAACCTGATCGCCTTCGTTGAGTAACGCCGATGGTATTGCCACAGTGGGTAATGGGCTCTTACGGTCTACCCACAGCCGGACTCTACGGGCGTAGACCCTGGGTGACCCGGTGTGTCATCGCGTCAAAAGGAGCGGATCATGGCCAATGTCGTACGTGCCGCGCTCGTCCAGGCCACCTGGACCGGCGATACGGAATCGATGCTCGCCAAGCACGAAGAGCACGCGCGCGCCGCAGCCACCCAGGGCGCGAAGGTGATCGGCTTCCAGGAAGTCTTCAACGCCCCGTACTTCTGCCAGGTGCAGGAGGCGGAGAACTACAAGTGGGCCGAGCCGGTCCCCGACGGCCCGACCGTGCAGCGCATGCGGGCGCTCGCCCGCGAGACCGGCATGGTCATCGTCGTCCCCGTGTTCGAGATCGAGCAGGACGGCTTCTACTACAACACCGCCGCCGTGATCGACGCCGACGGCAGCTACCTCGGCAAGTACCGCAAGCACCACATCCCCCAGGTCAAGG
This sequence comes from Actinacidiphila oryziradicis, assembly GCF_005047355.1. GTDB lineage: Bacteria > Actinomycetota > Actinomycetes > Streptomycetales > Streptomycetaceae > Actinacidiphila > Actinacidiphila oryziradicis. The sequence goes on along the minus strand of NZ_SUMC01000005.1, from coordinate 288,142 downwards.
GCTTCTGGGAGAAGTACTACTTCAAGCCCGGGAACCTCGGCTGGCCGGTCTTCGACACCGCCGTCGGCAAGGTCGGCGTCTACATCTGCTACGACCGCCACTTCCCCGAGGGCTGGCGCGCACTGGGCCTGGCCGGCGCCCAGCTGGTCTACAACCCCTCCGCCACCCACCGAGGCCTGTCCTCCTACCTCTGGCAGCTGGAGCAGCCCGCCGCCGCCGTCGCCAACGAGTACTTCATCGCCGCCATCAACCGGGTCGGCACCGAGCCCGAGTACGGCGAGAACGACTTCTACGGCACCAGCTACTTCGTCGACCCGCGCGGCCAGTTCGTCGGCGACGTCGCCTCCGACAAGGAGGAGGAACTGCTCGTCCGGGACCTCGACTTCGACCGGATCACCGAGGTCCGCCAACAATGGGCGTTCTACCGCGACCGCCGCCCGGACGCGTACGCCCCCCTCACGGAGGCGTGATCATCATGGCTACCGCTACCGGCACCCCTGACCTGAAGAACAGCCACGCGGCGCTCCACTCCCGCCACCTCGCCGTCCTCCCCGACTGGCTCGCCACCTACTACCAGGAGCCGATCGAGCTCACCCACGGCGAGGGCCGCCACGTCTGGGACGCCGAGGGCAACCGCTACCTCGACTTCTTCGGCGGCATCCTCACCACCATGACCGCACACGCCCTGCCCGAGGTCACCGCGGCCGTCCGGGAGCAGGCCGGCAAGATCCTGCACTCCTCCACGCTGTACCTCAGCCGCCAGGCCGTGGATCTCGCCGAGCGCATCGCCCGGCTCTCCGGCATCCCGGACGCCCGGGTCTTCTTCACCACCTCCGGTACGGAGGCCAACGACACGGCGCTGCTCCTCGCCACCATCTACCGCAGGTCCAACCAGATCCTGGCGCTGCGCAACAGCTACCACGGCCGCTCCTTCACCTCCATCGGCATCACCGGCAACACCGCCTGGTCGCCGACGAGCCTGTCGCCCCTGCAGACGCTCTACGTCCACGGCGGGGTCCGCTCCCGCGGCCCGTACGCGCATCTGAGCGACGCCGAGTTCACCGCCGCCTGCGTGGCGGACCTGGAGGACATCCTCGGCCAGGCCAACGGACAGGTCGCCGCGCTGATCGCCGAGCCCATCCAGGGCGTCGGCGGCTTCACCTCCGGCCCCGACGGCCTGCTGGGCGCCTTCAAGCGGGTCCTGGACCGGCACGGGATCCTCTGGATCACCGACGAGGTGCAGACCGGGTGGGGGAGGACCGGCGACCACTTCTGGGGCTGGCAGGCCCACGCCGAATCCGGGCCCCCGGACATCCTCACCTTCGCCAAGGGCATCGGCAACGGCCTCTCCATGGGCGGCGTCGTGGCCCGCGCCGAGGTCATGAACAGCCTCACCGCCAACTCCATCTCCACCTTCGGCGGCAGCCCGATCACCACCGCCGGAGCCCTGGCCAACCTCACGTATCTCATCGACCACGACCTCCAGGGCAACGCCCGCCGCGTCGGCGGACTGCTCAGGTCCCGCCTCGAAGCGATCGCCGCCGCACTGCCCGTCGTCACCGAAGTGCGCGGCCGCGGCCTCATGCTCGGCATCGAACTCGCCGAGCCCGCCGCCGCCAACCTCGTCCTCGAAGCCGCCCGCGCAGGCGGCCTGCTGGTCGGCAAGGGCGGCCGGGCCGGCGACGCGCTCCGTATCGCGCCGCCGCTCTCGCTCACCATCGCCGAGGCCGAAGAGGGCGCGGCGATCCTGGAGGACGCCCTCAAACAGGCACAGAGCCAACTGGATCCAGCAGGATCAAGGGGAGGCGCCGCATGAGCCGCACCGTCATCCGCGGCGGACTCGTCATCACCGCCGCGGACGAGGTCCACGCCGACGTGCTGATCGAGGCCGGCCGCGTCGTCGCCCTCGCCGCCCACGACAGCGAGTTCACGGCCGGCTGGAGCGCGTCCGCCGGCCGCGTCATCGACGCGGCCGGCAAGTACGTCATCCCGGGCGGCGTCGACGCACACACCCACATGGAGCTGCCCTTCGGCGGCACCTTCGCCTCCGACACCTTCGAGACGGGCTCCCGGGCCGCCGCCTGGGGCGGCACCACGACCATCATCGACTTCGCGGTGCAGAGCGTCGGGCACTCCCTCCGCGAAGGCCTCGACACCTGGCACGCCAAGGCCGACGCCCAGTGCGCCATCGACTACGGCTTCCACATGATCCTCGCCGATGTCAACGAGGACAGCCTCAAGGAAATGGATGTCCTCGTCGAGGAAGGAGTGACGTCCTTCAAGCTCTTCATGGCCTATCCCGGCGTCTTCTACAGCGACGACGGCAAGATCCTGCGTGCCATGCAGCGCGGCGCCGCCAACGGCGGCCTGATCATGATGCACGCCGAGAACGGCATCGCCATCGACGTCCTCGTCGAGCAGGCCCTCGCCGCCGGCAGGACCGACCCCCGCTACCACGGCGAGGTCCGGCACGCCCTCCTCGAAGCCGAGGCCACCCACCGGGCCATCAAGCTCGCCCAGGTAGCCGGGTCACCGCTCTACGTCGTCCATGTCTCCGCCGAGGAGGCCCTCGCCGAACTCGCCACCGCCCGCGACAAGGGGCTCAACGTCTTCGGCGAGACCTGCCCGCAGTATCTCTTCCTCTCCACCGACAATCTCGCCGAGCCCGACTTCGAGGGCTCGAAGTATGTGTGCTCCACGCCGCTGCGCCCCAAGGAGCATCAGGCGGCCCTCTGGCGCGGCCTGCGCACCAACGACCTCCAGGTCGTTTCCACCGATCACTGCCCCTTCTGCTTCAGCGGGCAGAAGGAACTGGGCCGGGGCGACTTCTCCAAGATCCCCAACGGTCTGCCGGGCGTCGAGAACCGCATGGACCTGCTCCACCAGGCGGTCGTCGACGGCCACATCTCCCGCCGCCGCTGGATCGAGATCGCGGCCGCCACCCCGGCCCGGATGTTCGGCCTCTACCCCCGCAAGGGCACCATCGCCCCGGGCGCCGACGCCGACATCGTCATCTACGACCCGCACGCCGAGCAGGTCATCTCCGCCGAGACCCACCACATGAACGTCGACTACTCGGCGTACGAGGGCAAGCGGGTCACCGGGCAGGTCGAGACGGTGCTCTCGCGCGGTGAGCCGGTGATCGACGGAAAGGCCTTCGTCGGCCGGGCCGGCCACGGCCAGTACACGCCTCGCGGCACCTGCCAGTACCTCATTTAGGAGCAGCGCCAATGGACTTTGGACTCGTCCTCCAGACGGACCCGCCCGCATCCGGCGTTGTGGAGCTGATGAAGCGTGCGGAGGGGCAGGGTTTCACCTACGGCTGGACCTTCGACTCCGCCGTGCTGTGGCAGGAGCCGTTCGTGATCTACAGCCAGATCCTGGCGAACACAGAGCGGCTGATCGTCGGCCCGATGGTCACCAACCCCGGTACCCGCACCTGGGAAGTCACCGCCTCGACCTTCGCCACGCTCAACGACATGTACGGCAACCGGACCGTCTGCGGCATCGGCCGCGGCGACTCCGCCATGCGGGTGGCCGGCCGCAAGCCCAACACCCTGGCCCGTATCGACGAGGCCATGCACGTCATCCGCGAGCTCGCCGAGGGCCGGGAAGCCGACCTCGGCGGTACCACGATCCGTATCCCGTGGATCAAGGACGGCAAGCTGCCGGTCTGGATGGCCGCCTACGGCCCCAGGGCGCTGGCCATGACCGGCGAGAAGGCCGACGGCTTCATCCTCCAGCTCGCCGACCCCTACCTCACCGAGGTGATGGTCAAAGCCGTCAAGGACGCGGCGGTGGCGGCGGGCCGCAACCCGGACGACGTCAGGATCTGCGTCGCCGCCCCCGCCTACGTCACCGAGGACGACTCCCCCGAATCCCTCGCCCACGCCCGCGAGCAGTGCCGCTGGTTCGGCGGCATGGTCGGCAACCACGTCGCGGACCTGGTCTCCAAATACGGCGAGCACTCCGCCGCCGTACCGGAGGAGCTGACCGACTACATCAAGGCCCGGGAGGGGTATGACTACTCCCACCACGGCCGTACCGGCAACCCCGACACGGCCTTCGTCCCCGACGAGATCGTCGACCGCTTCTGCCTGATCGGTCCCGCCGAGGCGCACATCGAGAAGCTCAAGGCGCTCCGGGGCCTCGGCGTCGACCAGTTCGCGCTCTACAACATGCAGGACGCCAAGGAGTCCACCATCGACACCTACGGCACAACGGTCATCCCCGCCGTCAACGCCTGATCCCGTCGCCCCCGACCGCCGGACGGACCTGAAGAAACCGCCCGTCCGGCGATCGGACCGCACTCGCCCCGCACGGCTCCGTTCGATCCAAGTCCCCGCCTCGAACGAAGGGGTTTCCCATGCCAGCCACCGCCCCGTCCCCCTCCTCCGGCCAGGTCACCCACCCCGACGGCCGCGTCGAACTCCCCGTCGGCGCCGCCCTGCCCACCGGCCCGTACGCCAACGCGGACCTGCTCCCCGTCCCGCTCGCCCAGCGCCGCTGGACCACCTACAACTTCGCCGCCCTCTGGGTCGGCATGGCCCACAACATCGCCTCCTGGACCCTCGCCTCCAGCCTGGTCGCCCTCGGCATGGACTGGAAGCAGGCGGTCCTGACGATCGCCGTCGCCAACATCATCGTCCTTGTACCGATGCTGCTGACCGGCCACGCCGGGCCCAAGTACGGCATCCCCTTCCCCGTCTTCGCCCGCGCCTCCTTCGGCATCCGCGGCGCCAATCTCCCCGCCCTCGTCCGGGCCGCCGTCGCCTGCGCCTGGTTCGGCATCCAGACCTGGATCGGCGGGTCGGGCATCTTCGCCCTGGCCGGCAAACTCTTCGGCGACTGGTGGTCCGGCGCCGGCCACATCGGCGGCTACCCCTGGACCCAGTGGCTGTCCTTCCTGCTCTTCTGGGTCCTGCAGATAGCCATCATCGTGCGCGGCATGGAGACCGTGCGGCGCTTCGAGAACTGGGCGGCGCCCTTCGTGATCGTCGGCGCCATCGCCCTGCTGATCTGGATGAGTGTCAAGGCCGGCGGCTTGGGCCCGCTCCTGGACCAGCCGTCCAAGCTCGGCTGGGGCGGCGGCTTCTGGAAGGTCTTCTTCCCGTCGCTCATGGGCATGATCGGCTTCTGGTCCACCCTGTCCCTCAACATCCCTGACTTCACCAGATACGCCGCCACCCAGCGCGCCCAGGTCTGGGGCCAGTCCCTCGGGCTTCCCACCACCATGACCGCCTTCGCCCTGCTCTCGGTCCTGGTGACCTCCGGCTCCCAGGCCGTCTACGGCACCGCCATCTGGGACCCGGTCGCCCTCACCGCCAAGCTCGACAACTGGGCCGGTGTCCTCTTCGCCCTGGTGACCGTCCTCATCGCCACCCTCTCCGTCAACATCGCCGCCAACACGGTCTCGCCGGCCTTCGACCTGTCCAACATGGCCCCGCGCCACATCTCCTTCCGCACCGGCGCCCTCATCACCGCCGTCGTCGGCGTCGTCATCTTCCCCTGGAAGCTGATCTCCAGCCCCCAGGCCTACATCTTCACCTGGCTCGGCACCGTCGGCGGCCTCCTCGGCACCGTCGCGGGCATCCTCATCGCCGACTACTGGGTCATCCGCCGCACCAAGCTCGACCTCGCCGACCTGTACACCTCCGGCGGCCGCTACTGGTACGACGGCGGCTGGAACTGGCGTGCCGTCGCCTCCTTCGCCATCGGCGGCGTTCTCGCCATCGGCGGCTCCTACTCCGCCCCCGGCTCCGGCCCCTTCCCCTCCGACGGGCTGATCCCCTTCCTCAAACCCCTCGCCGACTACGGCTGGGCCGTCGGCCTCTCGGCCGCGTTCATCGCCTACGCCGGGCTGATGTGGCGGGGCGGGCGCCCGGTCCAGGCGTAGCGTCCGCCCGGCGGATCCCGGGCCCTCGCGCCGGGGGGCCGTTCGGCCGAAGGCTCGGGGACGGCCTCACCGGCGCAGAGGGTCGTGCACAGCGGCTCTGTCCGGGCCGGGCCGCGCTGGGGGCGCTTCCCGGCGGTAGCTGGTGAGGCCGCTCGTGCCCGCTGCGGCTGTCCATGATCCGCCGGACAGGCCCTGGCGGCCCGCTCGCCTCTGTGGTGCTGTCCGGTGCCACGGACGCGTCCGGCGCGAGCGGCTTCATCAGGCCTGTCCGGGCGGCCCGGCGCGCAGCGCGCGGGTCACGGACCAGGCGACGGACACCACAGGCACGGACACGACCGCGCCGATCACTCCCGCGACGATGCTTCCGGCGATCACCGAGATCGCCACGGCCACCGGGTGCAGCCGGACCGCCCAGCTCATCACCAGCGGGTGCAGCACATGCCCCTCGAACTGGCCGACGACGACGATGAGCGCCAGGACGACCGCGGCGATGACAGGGCCCCGTCCGGCCAGAGCCACCACGGTCGCCACGGCCAGCGCGATGGGCGACCCGATCAGGGGGACGAAGGTGGCGAAGAAGACCAGCAGGGTCAGCGGCAGGGCCAGCGGTACCCGCAGCAGGAGAAGGGCGATGCCGACGAGGACCGCGTTGGAAGCCGCGACAATGATGATGCCCCTGGTGTAGCCGGCGAAGGTGTGCCAGGCCGCCCGGCTCGCCCGGTCCCACGGCGCGCGGGCGGTCTCCGGGAGTTGGTCGTTGAACCACCGCCACATCCGGTCGCCGGAGTGCACGAAGAAGATTGAGCAGAACAGCGCCAGGAACGCGCCGGTCAGCACCTCCACGGCCCGGTTGGCGCCGCTGAGCGCGCTGCTGATCAGGGTCGAGCGGTGGGTCGACAGGAAGGTGCTGATCTTGTCGTGCAGCCCTGACAGAGTGCCGCGCCGGACATTGAACGGGGGGCCCTCCAGCCAGCGTTCGATCCGGCTGATCCCGCCGCGGAAATCGCCGGCGAGCTTACCCGCCTCCCCGGCCGCCGCATTGCCGACCAGGGCCAGCAGCCCCAGCACCACGAGCAGGCTGCCGAACACCGCGAGTACCACCGCGAGCGGCCGGGGCAGCACGCGCGCCAGAAGGTCGGTCAGGGGCCGCAGCAAGGCGGTCGCCACCAGAGCGAGGAACACCGCGACCGCGACGAGTTGGAAGCGCCCCAGCACCATGAAGGCCACATAGACAAGGGCCCCGATGACCAGCAGACGCCACGCGTACGCGGCGGCGAGGCGCAGCCCGGAGTGGACGCGTTCGCCCTCACCGCGCCCGGCCGCGGGGACTGCCGGGGCAGCGCGGGAGCGGGCCACCGACACCGAGGCGCCTTGGGGGCGGTTGCGCAGGACGATGTACCGCGGGCGCCGGCCGCGCGGCGGACGTCCAGAGTTCCCCGTGCGCTCTCCCTTCGGCCTCTGCGGCGGGGGGAGGGACTCGCTGCTCACCTGCGCGCCACCGCCACCGCCTCCTTCGTCCCGGTCCTGCACCTCAGACAGAGGGAGATTAATCCCTATATGTGGTGATTCAATCAGGGAAGACGTCCGGCTGCGTGACAACCGACTCCGGCGCGGCGGGCACCGGTCGCGGTCAGGGGCGCGGGGAAGGGCGCTGTGAGGGCTCGTCGAGCGGCTGGCGGTCGGCCTCGTCACTGAAGCGCACCGTCACGGTCTCTTCGGGCCGGCGTTCCTCCATCTTCGCCAGCCGGACGAACGCCTCCTTGTCAGCCGCCGTGAACGGCGGCTGCGTCATCGAGCGCGGCCACAGCCGGTACCTCAGGACGACATTGATCTCTGCCGCGAGCAGCGTCAGCCGCGCTCCGACGTAGAGCCAGGACAACAGGCCGATGACGATCGCGAAGAAGCCGTACACCGCGGCGGCATGCCCGAGGACGTACTGGACGTACCACGTGCCCAGCGCCTGCAGTGCCTCCCAGAAGAACGTCGCCAGCACCGCTCCGACCACCACGTCCCGCACCCGCACTGTCGCCGCGGTCAGCATCGTGAAGGCCGCGAGGAACACCCCGAAGTTGACGACCGTCGACACCACCACCGTCCAGAGCCAGTTCAGGACCCCGAACACCGGGGCGAGCTCCACAAGCGTGGTCGAGAACACAATGGCCAGTCCCATGACCAGCAGGATCGCGAACCCCCGCACCCGGCGCCCGACGAACCCGGGCCATTCCTTGAACGGCACGTTCCAGACCGTGTTCATGGCGTTCTGCGCCGCCTGCCCGACCCCCTGGGCGCCGTAGATCGTGCCGGCGATGCCCAGCGCCAGCGCCAGCCCGCTGCCCCGGAGCGGATGCGCCGAGCTGCGCAGCTGGCTGCCGATGATCGGGAAGTCCGCCAACGCGGAGTTCACCAGCTTGTGCTCCAGGTCGGGATGCCCCCCGAGCACGAAGCCGAGGACGGTTGAGAAGAGGAGCAGTAGCGGGAAGATCGCGAACAGCGCGTAGTAGGCGATCAGCGCCGCCTTGCCGCCGGCTTGATCATTGCCGAACTTCTGGATGACCGCGAACGGCAGTCCGACGACGCTGTGACGTTGCTGGAACCGATCGATCCGGCGCACCAAGATCTCGACCCGGTTCATCGCTCCTCCGCAACGCTGCAGGCGGCTCGTCCCTCCATCCATCTTGCGCCCGTGAACCGGATGCGCGCGGCTGCGGACCTCGCTGCGGGTGAGACCGGTTGTTCTGCGGAACGCCTGTCAAACGGTGATCGGCGGGCTAGGTTGTGCGGTGATCACATACCTGATGTGCACCAGGAGCCGGGCCGTGGCTGACCACGTATCGACGCCAGAGTCCCTTGAGCGGATCGCGGCGAAGATCGACACCAGTGTGCCGCACTCGGCGCGGTTCTGGAACTACCTGCTGGGCGGCGAGGACCACTTCCCCCCTGACCGGGAGGTGGGGGATTACATCATGGCGAATATGCCGGGCCTGGTGGAGGTCGCCCGCTGTTCCCGGCGCTTCCTGGTCCGAGCGGTCCACTACTTGGCCGCGGAGGAGGGGATCCGTCAGTTCCTGGACATCGGCACCGGCCTGCCGACCTCGGAGCACGTTCACGAGGTCGCACAGCGGGCGGCCCCCGAGTGCCGGATCGTGTACGTCGACAATGACCCGCTGGTGCTGGCCCATGCCCGCGCGCTGCTGGTCGACACGCCTGAGGGCAGGACCGACTGCATAGACGCGGATCTGCGGAACCCGGACGCGATCGTGGAGGCCGCGGCCGCGACGCTGGATCTCACCCGGCCTGTTGCCCTCGTCCTGACGGGCATCATCGGGCACATCGCCGATTTCGACGAGGCGAAGGCGCTCGTCCGGCGGTTGCTGGCCGCACTGCCCTCCGGCAGTTTCCTGGTGCACTGCGACGGCACCAACACGAGCCCGCAGATGGTGGAGGCCGAGGAGCGGTACATCAACAGCGGCGCGGTTCCGTACTACGTCCGCAGCCCTGAGCAGATCAGGCAGGTTTTCGACGGCCTTGAGCTGGTGGAGCCCGGCGTCGTGCCGGTGACGCGATGGCGGCCGGAAGCCGGCGAACCCGGGGAATCCGGCGGCCCCGCCGATGTGGATGCCTGCGGTGGTGTCGGCCGCAAGGCCTGAGGCCTGTCCGGCGGATCGCGGGCACCCGCCGCGCCCGGGGCCGTTCATGATCCGCCGGACAGGCCCTGAGGGCCTAACGAGGTGCGGCACCACGGTGGGCGCGGACTCGATTCACGGCACCGAGCAGCCGCCTCCGGGCGCGTCGCACCTGGCGGTTGCCGCCGACCGAGTCCAGCAGCCGCTGTCCGGCGCCGGGAGCGTAGGCCGGACCCTCCAGCCGCACCAGCCTGCCGTCCCGTACGACGGCGTACGCGAGCGGGCCGCCCTTGGGCTTCGGCACGTTGGCGGTCAGCAGGGTGACCGGCTGCCGGCCTGACGGGGCCTTGAGCCGCCCGGCGACCCGCAGCACTGGGCCGGACCCGCCGGGCACCAGCTCCGCCGGGACGGTGACCGCCTTCTTGCCCTCGCCGATCCGCACCCGCGCCTCCAGCCCCGGCCCGTCGCTCTGCGCGACGAACGGCAACGGCAGCTCGGCGGGCATCGCGGACCGCTGCCGCCGCGGGCTGCGCGCGGCGTTCGCGGTGCGGTGGAGTTCATCGGTGAGGCGGCGCTGCCGCTCATCCATGTCGAGGGCCAGCTGCCCCCGGTCCGTCCAATACGGGATCGCGATCCGCGCGGGCGAGCCGACGAGGGCGGGGCCGGCCTGTGCCGTCGGGCCCGGGGTGCCGTCACCGCTCAGCCGTACGAGCCGGTCTATGCCGAGCAGCTGGACGAACGCCCACACGTCGTGGACCCCGCGCTCCAGCGCCTTTCCGCCCGCCAGGGTGCCGGAATCGATGGTCATCCGGCCCACCGCGACCACCTGGCTGCGTCCGTCGCCCAGCGACTCCAGCCGGCTCCAGGTCGCCTTCCGGATACCACCAGTCCTGGCGGTCGCGGTCCTTGACGACAAGCTCGCCATAGGTCTGCCGGAAGGGGTCGGTGACCTCCCGCTCCGGGACTCCGGGCACTGAGTCGATGAGGTCCGGGTCCAGCAGCACCCGGCCGTCCCGCTCGACCGGCACCAGCGGCTCGCCGTCGCCTCGCACCAGGCTCAACCGCACGTCGGCGACGAGCCGGCCGTTCTGCCAGCGCGGCCCATCGATCTCGGTGTGAGCCTTGACCTCCCGGATCCGCTTCGCCAGCTCGACCGCGGCGTCGAAGTCACCGCGCTCCAGCAGCTCCGCGCGCAGCCGGGAGACGGCGGGCAGGCTGTCCCTCACTCCGGGCGGGAACGCTTCGAGTGCCACCTGGCGCGCCGCCTCGAAGCGCGGCCGCTGGTCGGCACATCGGCGTCGTTGCGCTTGGCGTGCTCGTACAGCCGTTCCAGGGCCTCCGGGCCGAGCAGGTCGTCGTGGTCGACGAACTGGATGTATTCGCCCTGCGCGTGGCTCATGCCCACATTGCGCGGCTTTCCGGGCCAGCCGGAGTTGGGCTGGGAGTGCACGTGGACGTTCGGGTGCTCGGCGGCGAGCTTCTCCAGACGGACCAGCGTGTCGTCCGTGGAGCCGTCATCGACGTAGAACACTTCGTACTCGTCCGCCGGAAGGCTCTGCCCCAGCAGAGACGGAGCGCACTCGTCCACGTAGCGGCCGGTGTTGTAGACCGGCACGACGACACGCATCTGCAGTCCCTCGTGAAGGCCCGGGCGGTGGGCCGGGCCGGATCCTGAGAACCCTATGCGAGAGAAACGCGGACGTGTCAACCAGATGCCCCTGGGGTGTACGCCTCGCGGCCGGCGCGGTGGCCGGCGAACGTCGCGATGGACGAGATCGGCATTACGGCGGCGATCCGTCAGGGGTCCAGCAGCCGGCGGGGCCCCGGGCCGCCCTGCGAAAGGACATCGTCGGGGTTGATGAGCCGGCACTCGTCGAAGGACAGGCAGCCGCAGCCGATGCAGGCGGTGAAACGGTCCCGCATGCGCTCCATCTTCGCGATGCGGTCGTTGATCTCCTGGCTCCAGCACTCGGAGGCCCGGATCCAGAATTCCCGGGTGGGGGCGGCGCCCTTCGGGAGGAAGCCCAGCACCTCGCGGATTTTCGCCAGCGGTATGCCGACGGTCTGCGAAGCGCGGACGAAGGCGATCCGGCGCAGGGTGGCGCGGTGGTAGCGGCGCTGGTTTCCGGTGGTCCGGCGGCTGTCGATGAGCCCTTCGCGCTCGTAGAAACGCAGGGCGGAGGTGGGGACGCCGCTACGGGCGGACAGCTCTCCGATGGTGAGTTCCTTGGGGATTGCCGCGTTGGGTGGCATGCCGGCCAGCGTACCTTGACTTGAACCTTTGTTTAAGTACGAGTCTGTTCCCACGAGGGCCGGGCCCCGGTCGTCGCAGGGACCCATACGACTGGACAAAGGGAATCAGCCATGCCTGAGAACACCGAACCTCGCCGAGCGGAGCAGCTGCGGCTCGCGGTGATCATCGGCAGCGTCCGGGAGGGCCGGTTCGGCCCGACCGTCGCGAACTGGTTCGCCGGGCAGGCGGCCGGGCGAACCGATATGACCGTTGATGTGGTGGATCTGGCCGGGATCAGGCTGCCGCTGGAGATGCCGCCCTTCGGGAGCCCGCCGGCGCCCGAGGCTGCCCGCGCGCTGGGGGAGCTGACGCCCCGGCTGGCGGCGGCGGACGCCTTCGTGGTGGTCACGCCGGAGTACAACCACAGCTTTCCGGCGTCGTTGAAGAACGCCGTGGACTGGCACAGCAGGGAGTGGTACGCCAAGCCGGTCGGATTTGTCTCGTACGGCGGCGTGTCTGGCGGGCTGCGGGCGGTGGAGCAGCTGAGGGTGGTCTTCGCGGAGCTGCATGCGGTGACCGTCCGGGACACCGTCAGCTTCCATGGCGCGTGGAGCCAGTTCGACGACCAGGGGGAGCCGATCAGTCCAGACGGTTGCGGCGGCGCGGCCAAGACGATGCTCGACCAGCTCGCCTGGTGGGCGCGGGCATTGCGGGAGGCCAAGGCGGTCCGCCCGTACGCCGCCTGACCAGACGGAACAGGACTCGTGCAATGACAACAGCCAGTGGCTCGGGCCGCGATCACGGCATCACGGTGATCGCCATGGTCGTCGTCCTCGGATCGACGATGACGATCCTCGACACGACCATCGTCAATGTCGCACTCAATCACCTCTCCGAGGGCTTCCACGCCCCGCTGGCCACGATTCAGTGGGTGGCCACCGGCTACACGCTGGCGCTGGCCTCGGTGATCCCGGTGACCGCCTGGGCCATTGGCAGGTTCGGCACCAAGCATGTCTATATCTTCTCGATCGCCTTGTTCACGCTCGGCTCGGCACTGGCGGGACTGTCCTGCAACACCGGGATGCTCATCGCCTTCCGGGTGCTCCAGGGGCTGGGCGGCGGCATGGTCACGCCGGCCGGGATGACGATCGTGATCCGGGCCGCCGATCCGGCCAGGGCCGGGCGGACGATGAGCATCCTGGGGATTCCGGTGCTGATCGGCCCGCTGTCCGGACCGGTACTGGGCGGCTGGCTGGTGGACGCGATCTCCTGGCGGGCGATTTTCTTCGTCAATCTGCCCATCGGGGCCCTGGTCCTCGTGCTCGCGGCACGGCTCCTGCGGCGCGGCACTCCGCAGGCCGCCCGCCGGCTGGATGTGCCCGGTCTGCTGACCCTCTCGCCCGGCCTGGCCGCGCTGGTCTACGGGCTGTCCACCGGGGGTGAACGGGGCGACTTCGGCTCCCCCGGCGCGCTGGTGCCGACACTCCTCGGCGCCGCGCTGGTCGGCGCTTTCACGGTCCGGGCGCTGACCGCCCGGCACCCGCTGGTCGACCTGCGGCTGTTCCGGCGCCGGGTGTTCGGCGCGGGTGCCGGCGCGCTGGCGCTTTTCTGCTGCGCCTTCCTCGGGTCGCTGCTGCTGGGGCCGCTGTACTACCAGCTCGTACGGGGGCAGAGCGCGACCGGCGCCGGGCTGCTGGCAGCGCCGCAGACCCTGGCCACCGGGATCACGATGCAGATCGCGACCCGGCTGGCGGACAAGATCGCCCCGGCCAGGATGGTGCCGGTCGGAGTGGCGGTGGCGACCACCGGGTTTCTGCTCTTCACCACCCAGGTCGCGGCCGGAACGCCGTACTGGGTGTTGTGCGGGGCGGGGTGCGTGATGGGCGTCGGAGTGGGAATGACGCTGATGCCCACGATGACAGCCGTGACCCGTAACCTCGCACACGAGGTGGTACCGGCCGCCAGCACCGCGCTGAGCATCATCCAGCAGGTCGCCGGGTCGGTCGGGACGGCCTTGATTTCCGTGCTGCTGTCGGGAGCGTTGGCCGACCGGCTGGCCGGGCGGGCGGCTGGGCGGCCGGCCAGCCGGAAGGGCAACGCCCTCGGCGCGGTGCAGGCACTGCCGGCCGGGGCCCGGCGGGCGATCGCGCCACGCGTGGCGGAAGCCTTCCAGCACACCTACGGCTGGGCCGTCGCCCTGATGGCGTTGGCGCTGGTGCCGGCCCTGCTGCTGCCCCGCCACACCCCGGAGCCGGTGGTCGCCCCCACCGATCCCGCGAACCGGGTGCCGGACCCGGCCTGAGCCCGGCCCCGGTCGTGGCTCGGGCTCTGGGCGCGTACCAATCCGCCCGCGGCGACTTCCCCGAGCAGCCGCAGCCCGGCCTCCGACGGGGAGCCGGGCTCCGGCACCTTCCCCAGTTCCGGACAGTCCGTCGTCTACTTCTGCGGCCTCGTGCCCCAACTCGATACAGTCCAGCTCGACACAGATCACGGCTCCGAGTTCCTCGACGCCCCGGCGCAGTTGGTGAAGTACCAAACCGTCCTGGACAGGATGGAAGGATGTGCCCTCAAACCGGCGGAGTCCCGCGACCTGATCCGCAGCATCGCACGAGTTATCTGAAGGGGAGCGAACGTGTCCGTCCATGACTGGCAGAAGTCTTCGTTCAGTGGTGAGGCGGCCAACTGCCTCTACGTCGCGGCAGGTGAGGATGGGACTGTCAAGCTGCGCGAGAGCGATGCTCCCGGCGATATCGTGACCACCACGCCCGCCGGGCTGCGGTCTTTCATACGCAGCGTCCAGGCAGGCGAGTTCGACCGCTTCCTCGAGGTCTGATATTGGGCTGCCCGGTACGCCGGCTGGTACCTCCTGGGAACCCTACGTGTGGGCCGCAGCGGCACTTCGTCCGCCGTGACCTCCCGCGTCAGCGCCAAGATGGGGTCTCAGAACGTGGCCGTCTCCGGGTACCTGCGGTGCGTGAACCAGCCGGCGGTGGCTTTGTCGATGACAACTGGCTCCATCGGTAGGCCTGTTGTCCTTGGACATTGAAGTTGGCCGGGTGGTGTTGCGCTGACCTGGGCGGGCCTTTTTGGATGGCACGGCCATTTGGTGGAGGGGTCGGCTGGGGGTGGCCGTGGGGTCGGGTGGATTCGTGTTCTGTGTCAGGGAATCCGGCCGTTGGGAGGCTCTGTGGTGCTACCGGCGGATCGCCGAGACCAGGCCTCCCGGGCCTTCCGGGCCTGCGGCCGGTACGGTGACGGGCCGCCCGTAGGCGGCGGCGCGCTCGCGGACGGTGAACGCCTCCGCGGTCCAGCCCATGTCGGCCAGCCAGGCGATCGGGTCCTCCGGCATCTCGGAGACCCACATCGAAGCCGCCGTCTCCTGGTCCTCCGCGAAGCGCTCCAGGACGCCCCGTGAGCCGAGCGTGAGCCCCATCCTGCTGCCGGGCGCGGAGAGGTGCCCGATCTGGCCGAGGAGGCGGTCGACAGCGTCCGCCGGAAGGTAGATCAGCAGGCCCTCGGCGATCCACACCGTAGGGGCGTCCAGGTCATGACCGGCTGCGGCCAGCACCGTGGGCCAGTCCTCGCGCAGGTCCACCGGCACCGTGATCCGCTCGCAGCGCGGTTCGGCCCGCTCCGCCCGCAGCACCGACTCCTTGAAGTTCAACGGCTCCGCCGTGTCGACCTCGAAGAAACGGGTCTTCGCCGGCCAGTCCAGCCGGTAGGCCCTGCTGTCCATGCCCGCGCCCAGCAGCACCACCTGGCGGACCCCCGCCGCCATCGCCTCGGCCAGCAGCTCGTCCAGGAACCTAGTCCTGATCACGATCGAGAAGGCGACCGCGACCCACCGTCGCGGCGGCGTACCCGTGACCTTCGGCAGTCCGCCCGCGGCCGTGAACGCCGCCGCGAGCGGATCGCGGAACAGGGCTTTCTCCCGTTCGCTCTCCAACGCGCGGACCCGCGCGACACCCACGGCGGTTGCCCATACTCCGGACGGTCGGGCAGTGCTCATGGCGCCTCCGGCAAAGGGTCAGGAAGCCGACGGCGACGGCTCCGCGGTGGGCACGTTTTGGCGGAGCTGTTCACGCACACTCTCTTCTCCGAGTCGAATCGTTCAGTCCATCGGAAAGGATGTCACGGCGCGGAGGACGGCGTGGCAATGGGCCGGTCGCACGTCGGCGAGCCCTTCAGGCGGTAGATCACGGCGGTTCCGTCCGTTCCCGCCAAGGTCCGCCGGCCACGAGCGTCTCGGCGTCCTCGGGGGTAATCGTGTAACCCTCGATGCGGGTGGAGCCGCGTACCGCCGCCGCGGTCAGGGACCGGCGCAGCTGCCCTTGCCAACGTCGTGGTTCCGCCAGCCGGTGCCGGAATTCGGAGCGGAAGGCCTCGATGTCCTCGATGACCCGCAGGTCGTCCGACGTGAGTCCAGGTGTGGAGTAGAGCATCCTCCGACACTAGGACGCACGTAGGGTCGGAGGCCACGCCGATGGGGGGGGTGCCACCCCTTCAGGGTGTGTCTTGGGCATCGCGGAATCCGGAAAAGGTCTGATGAAATGACCGCATGATCGAGCAGAGGACGTTCGACGCAGTGACCGCGGCGATCCGGACCGTGGCGGAGGAAGAGGTCGTCGCCCGCTTCCGACGGCTCGCCGAGGGGGACGTGAGCGAGAAGACCGGTCCACTGGACCTGGTCACCATCGCGGACCGGCGGGCGGAGGAACGGCTCACGAAGGAGCTCGGCGCGCTGCTGCCCGGTTCGGTGGTGGTCGGCGAGGAGGCCGTGAGCGCTGACCCGGGGGTGCTGGAGCGGATCAGGGGCGAAGCACCGGTTTGGATCGTCGACCCGGTGGACGGCACCTCCAACTTCGTCGCCGGGAAACCGGAGTTCGGGACGCTGGTCGCGCTCGCGCGGGGCGGCGAGGTGTTCGCGTCATGGACGTACGTACCGAGGCTGGGCCTGCTGGCCACGGCCCGCCGGGGGCAGGGGGCGTACGTCAACGGGGAGCGAGTTGGAACCGCCGTGGGCGGGGATGTGCTGCGGGTGGCGACCTCGCAGTACGCCTACCTCGACGCGCAGGAGCGACGGGGGATGGACGGGCTCGGGATCGACGGAGTGCTGCCCCGGCCGTGCAGCTGCGCCGGGCTCGACTACCTGGAGCTGGCCCGCGGTGAGCTGGACGCGGTGGCCTTCACCTGGGAGCACCCCTGGGACCACGCGGCGGGGCTGCTGCTGGTCACCGAGGCGGGCGGGGCGAGCACCACGGCGGCGGGGGAGCCGTTCCGGATCACCGGCGGGAACGCGCTGCCCTTCTCGGTGGCCAGGGACGCGGCCACCGCGCGGCGGGTCGTCGGGCTGATGGCGCCGGGGAACGCGCGGTGAGCCGGGCCGGCGTCAGGGACGCGATCGTGGTCGGCGCCGGGCCCAACGGCCTCACGGCCGCGGTCGAGCTGGCACGGGCGGGGCTGTCCGTGGAGCTCTACGAGGCCGGGGAGGCCGTCGGGGGAGGTGCCCGCACCGAGGAGCTGACGCTGCCGGGGTTCCGGCACGACCCGTGCTCGGCGGTGCACCCGATGGGGGTGCGTTCGCCCGCCTTCCGCGCCATGCCGCTGGCCCGGCACGGGCTGGAGTGGCTGCACCCGGATCTGCCGCTGGCCCACCCCTTCGACGACGGTACGGCGGCGGTGCTGGCCCGCAGCGTCGGCGAGACGGCCGCCTCGCTCGGGCCGCGCGACGCGGGGACGTACCGGCGGCTGCTGGCCCCGTACGTCGGCCACTGGGACACCATCGCCGCCGACTTCCTCCGCCCGCAGTGGCTCGGCCTGCCGCGCGACCCCATCCGTTTCGCCCGCTTCGGGCTTACCGGTCTGCCGCCCGTCGCCCTGCTCGCCCGCCGCTTCCGGGACCCGAAGGCGCGCGGGCTGCTGGCAGGGCTCGCGGCCCATGCCATCGCGCCGCTGACCAATCCCCTCACCGGCGCGACCGCGCTCATGTTCGCCCTCGCGGCGCACGACGCCGGCTGGCCGGTGGCGCGCGGCGGCTCGCAGGCGATCTCGGACGCGCTGGCCTCGTATCTCCGCGAGCTGGGCGGCACGATCCATACCGGCGTCACCATCCGCCACCTCGACGAGCTGCCGCCCGCCCGGGCGTACGTCTTCGACACCTCGCCGACCGCCCTGGCCCGTATCGCCGACCTCGGCGACGCCTACCGCGGCTACCGGTACGGACCCGCCGCCTTCAAGATCGACTATGCCCTGGACGGCCCCGTCCCATGGACCGCCCCGGCCGCCCGCCGGGCCGGTACCGTGCACATCGGCCCCACCTACGGCGAGATCGGCGAGGCCCTGCAGCGCGCGGTGCGGGGCCGCCCGCCGCTGACGCCCTTCCTGATCTCCGCCCAGCCCAGCCTCATCGACCCGACCCGCGCCCCGGAGGGCAAACACGTCTTCTGGGTCTACGGCCATGTCCCCAACGGCTGGCACGGCGACGCCACCGACGCCATCGAGCGGCAGCTCGAACGCTTCGCCCCCGGCTTCCGTGACCGCGTCCTGGCGCGCGCGGTCAGCGGGCCGGCCGAGCTCGCCGCCCGCAACGCGAACTATGTGGGCGGCGACATCAGCTGCGGGGCCTTCTCCGGACTGCAGACCGTCCTGCGGCCGAAGCTCGCGTGGGTGCCGTACACGACCTCCCGCCCCGGGGTCTTCCTCTGCTCCTCCGCGACCCCGCCGGGGCCCGGCGTGCACGGTATGCCGGGGCACCACGCCGCCAGGGCGGTGCTGAGGCGGCTGGCGGCCGGCGGGGCTTGAGCCCCGGCGGGCGCCGCGTGACCGCGCCGCCGGCGGCCGATGAAGGGTCCCCGGGGAGGCCGGCGGACCGAGCCGTGGGGAGCGGCGAAGAAAAGGAGACCGGCACCTGCTGTCGCTGTGGTGGCTGGAGGTCGCGGGGGAGCTGAGCCGCCGGGAGCTGGCGGACGCGCTGGAGCTGCCGCCACAGCACGCGGCGGTACGAATCGGCTACCACTCTTCCCAGTCCCACGGCGGCGGCGCTCCGGTGCCGGGAGGGGGTGCCCCGCTCACGGCGGCCCGTACCCGCCACCGCCGGGCGTGTCGATCATCAGGACGTCCCCCGGCCGCACCTCGACCGAATCGCATCCGGCCATCGGCTCGACTGTGCCGTCCGCCCGCCGCACCCCGTTCGCCCCCAGCGCGCCGGGGGAGCCGCCTGCCATGCCGTAGGGCGGCACCCGGCGGTGGCCGGACAGGGTACTGACCGTCATCGCCTCGCGGAAACGGATCCGGCGCACCGCCCCGTCGCCGCCGGGCCAGCGTCCGGCACCGCCGCTGCCGCGCCGTACGGCGAACTCGTCGAGCAGGACGGGAAGGCGCCATTCGAGGACCTCGGGGTCGGTCAGCCGGGAGTTCGTCATATGGGTTTGAACCACGGCGGCGCCCACGAAGCCGTCACCGGCACCGGAACCCGAGGCGACGGTCTCGTAGTACTGGTGCCGTTCGTTGCCGAAGGTGACGTTGTTCATCGTGCCGGAGCCCTCGGCCTGGACGCGCAGGGCGGCGTAGAGGGCGCCGGTGATCGCCTGCGAGGTCTCGACGTTGCCCGCGACGACGGCGGCCGGAAAGACGGGCGAGAGCATGGTGCCGGGCGGGATGACGATCCGCAGCGGGCGCAGGCAGCCGTCGTTGAGGGGGATGTCGTCGGCGACGAGGGTGCGGAAGACGTAGAGCACGGCGGCGGTCGCGACCGACGAGGGCGCGTTGAAGTTCGTGCCGAGCTGGGGCGAGGTGCCGGTGAAGTCGATGGTGGCCGAGCGCTGTTCGCGGTCGACGGAGATCGTGACTGAGATGATCGCGCCGGAGTCGGTCTCGTAGCGGCAGGCGCCGTCGTCCAGGGCGTCGATGACGCGGCGTACCGCGGCCTCTGCGTTGTCCTGCACATGCCGCATGTAGGCCTGTACCACGTCGAGGCCGAAGTGGGCGATCATCCTGCCGACCTCCTCGACGCCCTTGTTGTTGGCGGCGATCTGGGCGCGCAGGTCGGCGAGGTTGGTGGCGGGGCTGCGCGACGGGTACGGCGCCTCGGTGAGCAGCCGCAGTGTCTCGGCCTCGCGCAGGCGGCCGTTCTCCACGAGCAGCCAGTTGTCGAAGAGGATGCCCTCCTCGTGCACGTCGCGGCTGCCTGCGGGCATGGAGCCGGGGGCGATGCCGCCGATCTCGGCGTGGTGGCCGCGTGCGGCGACGTGGAACAGGATCTCCCCGTCGGCATCGAAGACGGGGGTCACCACGGTGACATCGGGCAGGTGGGTGCCGCCGTGGTAGGGGTCGTTGACGGCGTAGACGTCACCCGGCTTCATGCTCCCGGCCCGGCGGCGGATGACCTCTTTGACGCTGGTGCCCATCGATCCGAGGTGTACGGGGATGTGCGGGGCGTTGGCGATGAGGCTGCCGTCCGGGTCGAACAGGGCGCACGAGAAGTCGAGCCGCTCCTTGATGTTGACGGACTGGGCGGTTGACTCCAGGCGCGCGCCCATCTGCTGGGCGATCGACATGAAGAGGTTGTTGAAGATCTCCAGCAGGACCGGGTCCGCCTCGGTACCGACGTCGGCCTCGGGCCGGGCGGCCACCCGTTCCACCACCAGATGCCCGCCCGGTGTCATCGCGGCCTGCCAGCCGGTGTCGACGACGGTGGTGGCGTTGGCCTCGGTGATGACCGCCGGCCCGGTCACCGAGTCACCGGGCCGCATCCGCTCGCGCCGGCGCAGCGGCGCCTGCCGCCAGGCTCCGCCGGTGTACAGCTGTGCGGTGCCGGCGTCCGCGGGGGCGCCGGGTTCTGCCTGTTCGCCGAGGTCGGTGAGGTCGGTGAAGTTGCCCAGGTCGCCGAGGTCGGGCTGCTCGGTCAGGCCGGTCGCCTCGACCGACAGGGCCTCGACGATGACGGGACGGTCCATGAGGAACGAGTACGTCGCGCGATGGGCCGCCTCGAACGCGGTGGTCATGGCGTCAGCCGCAGCCATTTCCACCGGCAGCGTGCTGTCGGTGCCGTCGTAGCGCAGCTGGGCGCGCCGGGTCACCCGGATCCGCGCCTCGGGCACGCCTTCGTCGAGCAGTTCCGCGCGCGCCGCCGCCTCCAGCGCGTCGGCCACCTCACGCACCTGGCCCATCGCCGCCGCTTCGAGCGGCAGCTCGACGGACTGCTCGCGCATGGCGGTGGTGTCGGCCAGCCCGATGCCGAGCGCGGAGAGCACCCCGGCCATGGGCGGTACGAGGACGGTACGGATGCCGAGTGAGTCCGCCACCGCGCACGCGTGCTGCCCGCCCGCGCCGCCGAAGGTGGTGAGCACGTACTCGGTGACGTCGTGGCCTTTTTGGACGGAGATGCGCTTGACGGCGTTGGCGATGTTCGCCACCGCGACCGCCAGGAACCCCTCGGCGACCTGCTCGGGCGACCGCTCGTCCCCGGTGGCGTCACGGATGCCGGCGGCCAGCTCGGAGAACTGCCGCCGCACGGTGCCGGTGTCGAGCGGCTGGTCGCCGTCCGGTCCGAAGACGCGCGGGAAATGATCGGGCTGGATGCGCCCGAGCATCACATTGGCGTCGGTGATGGTCAGCGGTCCGCCGCCCCGGTAGCAGGCCGGTCCGGGGTCGGCCCCCGCCGAGTCCGGACCGACCCGGTAGCGGCTGCCGTCGAAGTGCAGTACGGATCCGCCGCCGGCCGCGACGGTGTGGATGTCCAGCATCGGGGCACGCAGCCGGACCCCGGCCACCTGCGTGTTGAAGACCCGCTCGTACTCCCCGGCGTAGTGCGAGACATCGGTGGAGGTGCCGCCCATGTCGAAGCCGATCACCTTGTCGAAGCCGGCCAGCCCCGACATGCGCACCATGCCGACGATGCCCCCGGCCGGACCGGACAGGATCGCGTCCTTGCCCCGGAAATGCCCTGCTTCGGCCAGGCCGCCATTGGACTGCATGAACATCAGCCGCACCCCGGGCAGCCTCCCCGCCACCTGCCGCACATACCGGCGCAGTACCGGCGAGAGATAGGCGTCGACCACAGCGGTGTCCCCACGCGGCACCAGCTTCATCAGCGGGCTGGCCTCGCTGGACAGCGACACCTGCGGAAACCCGGTCCTTGCCGCGAGCTCCCCGATCGCCTGCTCGTGCGCCGGGTAGAGATAGCTGTGCACGCAGACCACCGCGACGGCGCGGATGCCGTCGTCGTAGGCGCGTCGCAGCTCCCCGGCCAGCGCGTCGAGATCCGGCGGGCGCAGCACTGTGCCGTCGGCCGCGATCCGCTCGTCGACCTCGATCACTCGCTCGTACAGCTGCTCGGGCAGGACGATTTCACGGTCGAAGATCCGCGGCCGGTTCTGGTACCCGATGCGCAGGGCGTCGCCGAACCCGCGTGTGATGACCAGCACGGTCCGCTCGCCTTTGCGCTCCAGCAGGGCGTTGGTCGCCACCGTGGTGCCCATCCGGACCGCGTCGACCTCCGCCTCCGTAATGGGCCGCTCCCCGAGCAGCGCTCGGATCCCCGCCACGGCGGGGTCGCGGTAGCGGGCCGGGTTCTCCGACAGCAGCTTGTGCGTCACCAGCCGGCCGTCCGGACGGCGGGCGACGACGTCGGTGAAGGTGCCACCGCGGTCGACCCAGAACTGCCAGCCGACGCCTGCCACAGCCGTCTCCCTCCCTGGGTAGGTCGTGATTGGAGTATCCGTCCGTACGGCCGCCGCCGCGAGGCGTCGTAACATCGCGGTCATGGAGCAGCGTGTATTGGGCAGGACGGGCCGCAAGGTGTCCGTCGTAGGACTCGGGACCTGGCAGCTGGGAGCCGACTGGGGCGATGTGCGGGAGGAGGACGCCCTCGCCGTGCTGGACGCGGCGGTCGAGGCGGGCGTCACCTTCTTCGACACCGCGGACGTGTACGGCGACGGGCGGAGCGAGCAGCTGATCGGCCGCTATCTGCGGGACCGGCCGGACGCGGGGATATTTGTCGCCACGAAGATGGGCCGCCGCCTGGAGCAGATGGCCGAGAATTACGTACTCGACAACTTCCGGGCCTGGAACGACCGCTCCCGGGCCAATCTCGGCGTTGACACCCTGGACCTGGTGCAGCTGCACTGCCCGCCCACGGCCGTCTACTCGTCGGACGCCGTCTACGACGCGCTCGACACCCTGGTCGAGGAGCAGCGCATCGCCGCGTACGCCGTCAGCGTCGAGACCTGCGAGGAGGCGCTGACCGCGATCGCCCGGCCGGGCACGGCGAGCGTCCAGATCATCCTCAACCCCTTCCGGCTCAAGCCGTTGGAGGCCGTCCTCCCCGCCGCCGCCGAGGCGGGCGTCGGGATCATCGCGCGCGTGCCGCTCGCCTCCGGACTGCTGTCGGGCAAGTACACCAAGGACACCGTCTTCCCGGCCGACGACCACCGCACCTACAACCGGCACGGCGAGTCCTTCGACCAGGGCGAGACCTTCTCCGGCGTCGACTTCGCGACCGGCCTGGAGGCCGCCGCCGAATTCGCCGCCCTGGCCCCGGAGGGCGCCACCCCGGCCCAGACCGCTCTGCGCTGGATCATCCAGCAGCCCGGCGTCACCTCCGTCATCCCCGGCGCCCGCTCCGTCGACCAGGCCCGCGCCAACGCCGCAGCCGCCGCCCTGGCGCCGCTGCCGCAGGCCACGCTCGACGCCGTCACCGACCTGTACGACCGGCAGATCCGGGCCCAGGTCCACGGCCGCTGGTAGCCGGGTGCTTGCGTACACCCCCGCGGGGCGGGGGTGTACGCAGAGTGCGAGTCCGCGCAGGCGTGCGCACCTCGGGCGTCATCCGAGATCGGCTGGTGAGTTTCTTCACCTCGCCCCACTGGCAAATGCGCCGGGACACCGAATGCGCGCGTGCACCTTGGAACGGCGGGGCTGGCGGTGTAGGTGCGAGCCCGTCGCCAGCCCCGCACCGCCAGCACGACGCGGAGCGCAAAGCGATGAAGCCTCCCGTCTATGGGTCCCTGCGGGTGCTGGTCCTTCCCGACGTGGCCTAGCCACCGACAGGAGAAGCCCCCCGGATTTATCCGGGGGGAGGAGTCACGCAGTTCGAGCACCTTGCGGGCCGGGAGCCCGGCCGGCTGGTGCAGCCCGTCCACATTCTGCGTGATGACGCGGACCGGGACGCCCGTGCGTTCCAGGCGGGCGACGGCGTGGTGTGCGCCGTTCGGACGCGCCAGGTCTCGCTGTCCCGGCGCATCAGCCACGCCCGGCGGCGGATCTCGGGGTCCTCCATGTAGTTGTCGTAGGTGACGAGCTTCTCGGCCTCCGGGTCGCGCCGCCACAGTCCGTTGGGGCCCCGGTAGTCGGGGATGCCCGAGTCCGTCGAGATACCGGCCCCGCTCAGGATCGCCACCAGCGGCTTGCGGTTGCTGCTCATGCGGCGAGAGTACGCAGCGGTCCGGGCGGCGGTCGACCGCGTTTCCGTGGGAAATGGCGATGCGGTTTGTCAGGGGCGGGAACTACGGTCGGCGGCATGACAGATATCCGTGTGCTCGATCGGCGGGCCTTGGCGGCCGCCGAGGAGATTGTCCGGAAGATCGACGGCAGTCGGCCGGACCGGCCCACGCCGTGCTCGGAGTGGACGCTGGCGCAGTTGCTGGCGCACATGGTCGGGCAGAACCACGGGTTCGCGGCGGCGGCGCGAGGTGCGGGGAAGGACCTGGCGGTGTGGGCGGACCGGCCGGTGGGGGAGGAACCGGCCGAGGCCTTCGCGGCGTCGGCGGCGGAAGTGACGGCGGCCTTCGGGGAGGAAGGCGCGCTGGAGCGGGGATTCTGCCTGCCGGAGATCCGGGACGGGGGGCCGTTTCCGGCGCGGACGGCGATCGGTTTCCACTTCGTGGACACCGTGGTGCACGGCTGGGACGTGGCGCGGTCGATCGGCGTCGAGGCGGAGTTCGACGCCGATGTGCTGGCGGCCGTGCTGCCCATCGCGGAGGCAGTGCCCGGCGGGGCGGCGCGGGAGCGGAAGGGCAGCGCCTTCCGGCACGGGGTGCCGGCGGGCGAGGGCGCCGGGCTGCTCGACCGGATCCTCGCCCTGCTCGGCCGGGATCCGGGCTGGACAGCGAGTTGAAGGCTGGGCGGCGGGCTACTCGGCCTGACCGTCGATCTCGATCGTCAGCGCTTCGTGCGCGAAGCAGACGTAGCCCGCGATCTTGACAGCCTCTGCCAGAGGGGTGGGATAGGACCAGGCGACATCGGCCGTGCCGTCGAGGGACCAGTACTCCGTGGTGCCCTTGTAGGGGCAGACCGACGTGGTAGCGCTGGGCTTCAGCGCCTCCAGACGCACATCGGCGCGCGGGAGGTAGTAGCGGTTCGGCAGCCCGGTCTCGGACAGCAGCAGCGGGCTGCCGGTCTCCGCGAGCACCTCGCCGTCGGCCGTGAGGACGCGGACCTGGCGGCTGGTCCGGAGCACATCCACGCGGTGATACGGGTCGCGGAGATGCCCCAGCACCTCCTCGTCCTCGTCGAGCCACTGGTCCATCGCCTCCCAGTACACGGACTTGTACCCACGCAGCCAGGAGGCCGGCTCCAGGGGCTCCGGGTACGCCCACACCGCGTTCTCCGCCGTGCGGTCCCCGGCGCGTGCGGACCAGTACGAGGCCGTGCCCTTGAAAGGGCAGTACGTGGTGTGGCCGGTCGCCTCCAGCAGGTCGGCGCGGAGATCCTCGTCCGGGACGTAGAGCCGGGGAAGCAGGCCGGTCTCGTGGAGGAGGACGCCACGACGGGTGTCCAGCAGCGTCTCACCGGCGAACACCGCGCGCACCCGGCGCGGGAAATCGTGCATGAGCAGGCGGTGCTGGGGGCCGTGGATCTCGTAGTTGACGGTCTTCGGCGGTTTGCCGGACAGCGGTCCATGGGAAAGCGTCAGCGTCATTCCTCCACGCTACGTCTTACTTCCGCGACGAGTGCCGCCGTTGCCTCGACAGCGGCGGGAGGATCGCCGAGCCCGCTGAGGACCGCCTGCGCGCGGTCGCGGAAGCCCGCAGGGGTGTCCGGGAGACCGGCGGCGGCCGCCAGGGCGCCCTTCTCGTTGAGGCACCAGACGCGATGGTGGGCCAGGATGGCCTGTACGAGGATGCCGATGGCCCGCGACAGGCACAGTGCGACATGCAGCAGGTCGCCGCCGGCCGCGGACTTGCGGGCGGCCCCGACCGTGAAGTCCGCCTCCCACGCGGCATCGGTCAGCGCCCGGCGCAGCGGCTCCGGGTAGTGCCGGGTCTGCTGCTGGAGCGCGGCCAACTCCCCGGCGGGGTCTGCCAGCATCCGCCCGAGCGCCACCTCGCCCGCGTAGCACGGCGACCAGAAGCCGAGCGGATGCCCGGGCTGGATGCCCACCTCGTACCGCCCGGCCAGGCAGTCGGCCCACACCCGCTCGACGCGGTCCAGGTCCCGCAGGATCCAGTCGACACGCGCGCCGCCGACGGTCAGCCACGCTCCGCCGTTCACCCACGGCCCCCACCCGCCGGGCCCCGCGACCTCGACCGGCGCGCCGGTCGCATCGGCGGCCAGCCGCTTCAACGCCGCCACGTCGGGCTCGCCCCGGTAGTACACGCCGAGGTCCCAGTCGGAGTCGGGCCGGTGTGTGCCGCGCGCCCGGCTGCCGCCGAGCATCACACCGACGACGCCGGGAACGCGGGTGAGCCGTTCGGCCATCGCCTCGACACCGGTCATGGGTCCCTCCGTAAGTCCCCGAGCACGAGCGCGACAGCGGGGTCGAACTCGTCGAGCTTCCTGCCGAGCCCGTCGGCGGTGGCGATCCGGTACATCGGCGCGCGGATCGCTCATGGCCCGCGATCGTATGCGTCATCCTCCGCCCGGGCAGCTGATTTTCCGTGGGCCGGCCGATGGCTACGCCCTGCGGGCATGGGGGGACCCCCGGCCACCGGCCCGCACATGGCAACCGAAGCCCGGGGCAGCCCTGGTTGTCAGGGCTGTGGCGGCCGGCTGTCCTCCAGCTCCGCGGGCCCGGTGCCGGCCGCGAGCGCGGCGAGGCCGGCGCGGATGCGGCGGTGCATGTCGTCGGAGACGAACTCCCCGGCCTCGTCGACGGGGACCAGCCGCCAGGCGGACAGCTCTTCGGCCTGGAGCCGGATCGCGGCCTGCGCGGCCTCGTCGAGCACTCCGCCGTCGTAGAGGTAGACGACCAGCGGCGGCCGCGTCGGGGCGCGCAGCCAGTCGATGGCGATCAGCGCCCCGGGCGGGAGGTCCAGCCCGATCTCTTCCAGCGTTTCCCGGCGGGCGGCCTGACGCGGAGTCTCACCGTCGGCGGACTCGATGGTGCCACCGGGCAGGATCCACTTCCCGTCCTCCTTGTAGGTCGTCTCGACGATGAGGATCCGGCCCTCGGCGTCACGGAAGAGGACGCTCGCTCCGGCGAGGATCTTCGGGAGTCCAGCGATGTACGCGGCATAGTCCAAGGTCACGCCTCTCAACCTACCGCCGGGGCGGAAACCACGAACCGCCGTGGGGGTGGGTCCGGGGCGCCGGCGGACTGTCGGGGTCAGCCGGTGGCCAGCCGCACCGTACGCTCCGCGAGGTCGCTGATCCGGGCACCGTCGAAGCCGAAGACGGCGCTGCGCACCCGGTCCTCCAGCGGCGCCGTCCACTGGGGCGGAATCTCCGCCGCCCCGCACAGCACGCCCGCGACCGAGCCGGCCGTCGCACCGCTGGAATCGGTGTCCAGGCCGCCCCGGACGGTCAGGGCGATGGTGGCCGTGAAATCCCCCTCGCCGTAGAGCAGACCGGCGGTGATGATCGCGGCGTTGGGGATGGTGTGGACCCAGTGCAGCCCGCTCGTCTCCTTGTCGACCTCCGCCAACGCCTCCTCCCAGGGGACCTCTGCCTCGTACAGCGCGATCGTGCGCCGGACAGTGCGCGCCAGCCGGCTGCTCTGCGGGATTTCCGCGAGCCCCGCCTCCAGCGCCGCCCGCGCGCTGGTCGCGCTGAAGGCCGCCGCGATCACGGCCGCCGCCCACATCGCTCCGTACACGCCGTTCCCGGTATGGGACAGCACGGCGTCGCGCCGGGCCAGGGAGGCGGCCCGCTGCGGGTCGTCGGGGGAGGTCCAGCCGTGGATGTCGGCCCGGATGAGGGCGCCGATCCAGTCCTGGTACGGATTGCGGACGGTCGCGGTGACCGGTGGTTTGAGGCCGTTGGCGAGATTCCGGTACGCGGCCCGCTCGGCGGTGAAGGTCTGGGCGTACGGGAGACGGAGCAGCCACAGCTCGCCGACCTGCTCGGTGGTGAAGCCCGAGCCGTGCGTCTCCAGCAGATCGAGGCCGAGGATGGCGTAGTCGATGTCGTCGTCGCGGGCGCTGCCGTGGATATTGCCGCGGGTGCAATCCGGCCAATCGTGGTGAAGCACGAAGTCCGCGGGGTCGGGAGGCGGGTCGAGGGCCGGGATGTAGTCCGTGAGCGGCAGCGCGTCCGCCAGCCGCAGATACCGGTCGATCCGGTCGCGGGTCCAGTGGTCCCCGCTCTCTATGGGTTTGCCGAGCATGTTGCCGGCGATCCGGCCGAGCCACCCGCCGAGGATCCGGTCATGGAGTTCTGTGCTTTCCGCGCTGTCCACCGTCATGGTTCCGGTCTACCGGAACCCGTCGCATTGTGTGCGAGACCGGATCGGATAGGGTCCGAGCGGCGCGACATTCCGTACCGGATAGGGAGTGCAACGTGCGTGTGCTGATCGCCGCGGACAAGTTCAAGGGTTCACTCACTGCTGTGCAGGTCGCCGAGCGGGTCGAGGCGGGGCTGCGGCGGGCCGCGCCCTGGGCGGTCGTGGAGTCCGTGCCGGTGGCCGACGGAGGCGACGGGACCGTGGACGCGGCGGTCGCCGCCGGCTTCGACCGGCGCGAGGCGGTGGTTGCCGGGCCGCTGGGCGACAAGGTCACGGCCTCGTACGCGCTCCGCGGCGACACGGCCGTCATCGAGATGGCCGAGGCGTCCGGGCTACGGCACCTCCCCCGGGGGTACTTCGCCCCGCTGACCGCGACGACCCACGGCACCGGAGAGCTGTTGCGCGCCGCGCTGGACGCGGGGGCGCGCAACATCGTGCTCGGCGTCGGCGGCAGCGCCACGAACGACGGCGGAGCCGGAATGCTCGTCGCGCTCGGCGCGCGGCTGCTGGATTCCGACGGAGTGCCGGTGGGTCCCGGCGGCGGCGCCCTGGCCGCGCTGGCCACGGCGGATCTGTCCGGCCTCGACCCCCGGCTCGCCGATACGGACGTCGTGCTCGCCAGCGATGTCGACAATCCGCTGCTCGGCCCGAAGGGCGCCGCCGCGGTCTACGGTCCGCAGAAGGGCGCCACCCCCTCCGACGTCGCTGCCCTCGACGCTGCCCTCCGCCATTACGCCGAGCTGCTCGGCCCCCGCGCCGCCGACGCCCCCGGCGCGGGCGCGGCCGGCGGGGTCGGCTATGCCGCGCTCGTCGGGCTCGGCGCGTCCTTCCGCCCCGGGGTCGAGGTCCTCCTGGACATGCTCGGCTTCGCCGAGGCCCTGGACCGCGCCGACCTCGTCATCACTGGCGAGGGGTCCCTCGATGAGCAGACCCTCCACGGCAAGGCCCCGGCGGGCGTCGCGCAGGCCGCCCGCGCCCGTGGTCTCGACGTCGTCGCCGTCTGCGGCCGCCTCACGCTGGCTCCGGGAGCGCTCGGCGCCGCGGGGATCCGCCGCGCGTACGCTCTCATCGAGCTGGAGCCGGACCTGGCGCGGTGCATCGCAGACGCCGGGCCCCTGCTGGAGCGCGTCGCCGAGCAGCTGGCTGCCGATTTCCTCGTCCGCCAGTAGGGCTCCGTCAGGTTCGGGCTCGCTCTTGCCGGTCCGGTCGGCGAAAGCGAGCCCAGCCGTCTCCGGCCTGCGGCGCCCTGATCGTCGTCAGGGGAATGACACCACTGTCGAGGGTGTCGTCGAAGTGCCCGAGGTGGGCGAGCCGATGGCGTTGATGACGTGGTCGTATTGCCCCATGCCGCCGAGCGAGATGACCAGCAGGTCATGGAACTTCACACCCGCGACCGCGGGCGCGGCGAATCCCTGCCCCTGGTGGATGGTCGGGTCGACGTTGTAGTAGCAGTAGCTGCCCAGGCCCCAGGCCTCGTGCGTGGTCACGGTGTCGGCGACCTTGTAGGCGGCGTAGCCGAGGGTGCTGCCATTCTGGATCGCGGCCTGGTTGGGGGCGTCGTACGCCTTCTCGTTCTGGAAGAAGATGGTGCGGCCGCGCTGGCCGTTCCATTGGACGTCGTATTTGTTGAAGTGCTCGACGAACAGGCCGGTCACCAGGACGTCTGCGCCGTTGACGACGAGGCCGTAGTCGGCGCGGTTGGTGTCCCAGCCCACGCCGGTTCCGTGGTCCGCGCGCCAGAGCCAGGTGTGGTCGATGATCGTGTGACGGTTGTTGATGACCATGCTGGTGGTTGCCTTGCCGGCGCCCGCGCCGCCGATCCGGACGAACACATCCTGCACAGTGGTCGGGTTGGCGGAGTGGTCCGTGGACGTGCCCAGCGGCCCGACCTCCAGAAGGGTGGTGGAGTTGACGGTTCCCGCGTCGATCAGGAAGCCGGCGAGCCGCACCCCGTCGACGTCGGAGACCTTCATCGCCGTCACTCCGTTGTCCGGCACCAGCGTGGCGAAGCCGAGGCCGAGGACCACCGTGTTCGCGCGCTGGACCAGGATGGGCTGGTCGAGATGGTAGATGCCGGGCGTGAGAAGGAGGTGGAGACCCTGGGTGAGCGCCGCGTTGAGGGTGTCCGCGGTGACGCCGGGCTTGGCGACGTAGAACTGGGTGAGTGCGAGCGAGGTGCCCCTGGGCGTGCCGCTTCCCCAGGTGACGCCGCTCGCGTTGGTGCGCAACTCGGGCAGGAAGACCCGGTACTCGGTGCCGTTCAGATAGAGGAACGGCTTCTCGCGGGAGAAGGGGGTGGTGGCCAGCGTGGTGTACGGCGGCGTCGGGAAGCTCTGCGCGGGCGCGCCCTGCACCCCGGAGAAGACCATGTTCCAGACGGCGTTGAGCCAGCCGCCGACTGAGCTGTCGCGGGTGTACCACTGCTGCTGGGAGTACGGTCCGACCGTGCCGTCGATCTTGCTGTCGGCGATGTAGCCGCCGCTGGCCCAGCCGTAGCCGGTCGGCGACAGATTGAGACCGCCCTTGACGTGCATACGGCGAAACGGTGCCGCCTGGGCGACCGCCCACCGGTCGGTGCCGCTGACCGGGTTGAGCGCCAGGTTCTCGGCTGAGCGCCAGAAGTTCTGGGTGGCGTTGCCGTTGAACCAGCCTGCGTCCACCGTCACATCACCGTTGATGGTGGTGTCGTCGGGCGAGAGCCCGAGACCCGAGATCGAGGTATAGAACCCGATCTGCGCGTTGATGCTGTTGTAGGTGCCGGGCTTGAACAGAAACTGGTAGCGGCCGGTGCCGAACTGCGCCGACTGCTGCTGCTGGAAGATCGCGTCCAGCTGGGCCTGAATCCCGGCCGTGGACGGATCGAAGACTATGACGTTCGGGCCGAGATCGCCGCCGCCGGGCAAGGCTGCGGCGCGGGGCTGGGCGGACGCGGGTGAGGACAGGGCGAGCAAGCTGGGCGCGGACGCTGCCGCTGCCACGGCGCCGAGAACCGTACGGCGTGTGGGGGATGCAGGCATGGCGGCTCTCCTTGTTCAGGATGTGAACGATAGAGGTGGTGGGGGAGCGCTCTCTCACTCAGGCATGTTCATGGCATGTGAACAGTGCGTCAATAGAGATGGCGAGTTCCGCTTCGCCCACCCGGCCAACCAGCCCTTGAATGGCCCCATATGGGGTGCTTTCCCGGTGCTCTCTGCCCGTCTCCCGGTGTGAGGGTTTGTATTACAAGCGTCAATTCCTATGGACGGTTCTGGGAGAGCGCTCTCTCACTGTGGTGTCCTTGGGTTCAGGTGTGATCGTCGCTGAGCACTCCCGTGACGAGGTCGAGGAAACGGTCGAAGTCCAGCGCGGAGACGGCCCGGATGGTGGGCAGGTCCTCCCGGCCGTGATGCGCCCGGCGCTCCACGACCGTCATGCCGCGGGTGAGTTCGCCGCGCCGCTCGACGTCGCAGCGCAGCTCGACGGACTCCACGAGCGTCGGGTCGATCCGCCGAGCCCGAACCCTACGAGCTGACGAAGCTCCTCTCGCCGGAGGAGGTGGCCACCAAGCGGGTCCACCTCAAGCGGCTGCATGTCGTTGACCACCGGGCCATCGGGATCACCGACTCCTGGGTCGCCCACGCCCTGGTCCCCAGGCTCTCCCGCCGCACCCTCATCGACGGCTCCCTGTCCCGTACCCTCCAGGAGGTGTACGGCCTGGTCCCCGGCGACACCAACAACTACCTGGAAGTCGGCGCCGCCGGCTCCAGTGAGGCGCGGCTGCTGAACGCCACTCTCGACGCGCCGCTGTTCGTCGTGTGGTCGGTGGCGCACCTGGCCGACGGCCGCCTGCTGGAGACGACCAGGACCGTCTGGCTCGGCAGCCGAGTGCGCTTCCACTACACGGACTGACCTTTCCCGGTCCGGGCCGCGTCCTGAGCCGGGAACTCATCCGTGGAGCGGCGGACACTGCTGCTGATCGGGCACCAGGCCGGGGTGCGGGACCTCGTGCTGTCGCTGGCGGGCGATGTGGACGGCGATGCACCGGCAGGGGCGCGGACGAAGTTCCCGACGTCGGCGATCGCGGCGCTCGTGTCGCGGACGGCGTGGGGCCGGCTCGTCCCCGGCAGTGCCGCGCTCACCGACTCCGCCGTCCCGCGCGGCCAGGTCGGCGGCATCGTCCGCGCTCCGATGAGGTCCGTTCCCGGGACGCGGGAGTGACACTTGGAGGTGGGTCAATATCGTGCTGGGCCGGTTCCGCGGAGCGCAGGTGGCGATGGACTGCCCGGATGGACCTCCGGTGCCCAGCTGGTGGGAGATGACGATGAACGGCTCGCTCCCGTTCGGCCATGTGTTCGGGGTGCCGTTGCGCATGCACTGGAGCGTGCCAGTGCTGGCGGTCCTGCTCGGGTACGGTCTGGGCCGCCAGACCCTTCCCGCGTGGACACCGGGCCAGTCGGCCGCCGTGTACACCGCCGCGAGCGCCGTAGGAGCAGTGCTACTCATGGCGAGCGTGCTGCTGCACGAGGTGGCGCACGCGGCCATGGCCCGCAGGAAGAACCTCTCGGTGCAGGACGTGACGCTCTGGGCCATGGGCGGAATGACCAGGATGGGGCGGCCGAAGACCGCTCCGGTGGCCCTTGAGGTCGCGGCCAGCGGGCCGCTCACCAGCCTGGCCCTCGGGGGCGCCGCGCTCGGCGCGGGGATCGGTGTGCGTGTGGTGACCGGTTGGGGGGTGATCGCGGCGGTCCTGGTGTGGCTCGGCTGGGCGAACATCTTCCTCGGCCTGTTCAACCTGCTGCCCGCCGTGCCGCTGGACGGCGGACGCGTAGTGCAGGCACTGCTGTGGTGGCGCACCGGGGACCGGGACCGGGCCGAGCGGGCCGCCGACCGCAGCGGGCAGGTCATCGGCATGCTGCTGATGGCCGTCGGCTGGGTCGCGTTCCTGCGTGGGGCCCCCGGCGGACTGTGGCTCACCCTCGTCGGCTTCTTCATCACGATGACCGCCGGTGCGGAACGGCAGCGCTCCAGGCTCCATGCCGCCCTGCGCGGTCTGCGGGTGACCGAGGCCATGTCCAGCCCGGTGACTACGGGCGCCGACTGGCTGACCGTGGAGCGCTTCATCGACGAGGTGGCGGTCCACGCCCATCATTCGGCTCTGCCGCTGCTCGACTTCGACGGCCGGCCCAGTGGAATCGTGACCATGCGCCAGCTCGCCGCGGTACCGGGCCTGCGCCGGGAATCCGTGCGCGTGCGTGAGGTGGCGACCCCGCTGCCGCAGTGCACGGTCGCCGCTCCGAACGATCTTCTCGACGACACTCTTGACCGGCTCCGCCCAGGATCCGGAATGCGGATCCTGGTCCTGGGCGACGGACGGCTGGAAGGAATCGTCACCACGCATGACATCTCCCGGCTTGTCCAGCAGCACACGCTGGACAGCAAGGCGCTCCGCTGATCCAGGTCCGCCCACCCGAGGCGGGCACCTTGCGGTGCCGGCTAGGGGTGGGCGGCCGGGAAAAACCTATGGAAGCTGCGCGGCACGCGCTTCGCGTCGGTTGTTGCGGATCGTGTTGACCCGCCGCGTCGTCGCGAAGAGCGGAATGAGCAGCGCCGCGAGAACCTGGAGCGCGGCTCCGGTCTGGAGCAGCCGGTGCCCGCCGGGCACATCGAACGCCCAGGCCGCCAGGCATGCCATGCTGATGACGATCCACGACAGAGTCATCACCGCGAGGCGGCCACGGGGCTTGGGGTACTCGACCCGGCTTACCATGAGCCAGGCGACGCCGACGATCGCCACCACGGTGGGGACGAACGGCAGCTCAAGCAGCACCACGGAGATGACGGTCATGGCCCCGAAGGGACTGGGCATGCCCTGGAAGACCCCGCCGGGTACTTCGGTGCAGGAGAACCTCGCCAGCCTGAGCACGACGGCGAGCAGCACCACGACCGCCGCGACGGCCGAGACCTTGCCGTAGGCGTCGTCGGCGACCAGGCCCCAGACGACGACGAAGTAGGCGGGGGCGAGGCCGAAGCTGATCAGGTCGGAGAGATTGTCCAGCTCGGCACCCATCGCGGAGCTGCGCAGCTTTCGTGCGACGAGCCCGTCGAAGAGGTCGAAGACGGAGGCGAGCAGCATCAGCAGCACCGCTGTGGCGGCGCTGTGCCGCGACATGCCGCCGTCCGAGGTGCCCATGAGGTGCGGCACCAGAACACCGGTGGTGGTGAAGTACACCGCCATGAAGCCACAGATGGCGTTACCGAGAGTAAGGGTGTCCGCTATCGAAAGCCGGGTGGACAGTGGCATGTCCACATCGTCATCGGCGGCGGACTCCAGTTCGGCGGCCCAGGGGGCCGGTGTATCAGGATCAATCACGGTCAAGGCGAGTCACCCCAGCAGTGGTGGTCTGGCCGACCTCGACGGCAGACTCGATGCCTTCCGGGAGGTAGATGTCGACCCGGGAGCCGAACCGGATCAGCCCGATTCGCTCACCCTGCTCGATTTTAGTCCCCGCCGGGACGTAGGGGACGATACGCCGGGCCACGGCACCGGCGATCTGCACCATCTCGACGTTGCCGAGTTCGGTGTCGAAGTGCCAGACGACCCGCTCGTTGTTCTCGCTCTCCTTGTTGAACGCCGGGACGAACCCGCCGGGGATGTGCTCCACGGAGGTGACCGTGCCGGCGAGCGGGGCGCGGTTCACATGGACGTTCAGCGGGCTCATGAAGATCGCGACGCGGGTGCGCCCGTCCTTCCACGGCATGATGCTCTGCACCACACCGTCGGCCGGGGAGATGACGCGGCCCTGGGTGATCTCGCGCTCGGGGTCGCGGAAGAACCACAGCATGCCTGCCGCGAGAGCGGTGGTGGGTACGGCCACGGCCGCCCAGCGTCCGGAGCGCCGGGCGCGGGTGAGACTGACCGCTGCGGCGGCAACGGTCGGGAGGAGCCACGGCGACGCTCCGCGCGCGAGGCGGACCCGGCCGCGTTGTGCAGAGGAATGGCTGTGGGGCATGGAAGACCTTCGTAGCGGAGGGTGCCGCGAGAGTGGTTCTGGGGACGGCGGCTTTCCAGGAATGGTAGCGGTCGCAGGCGGTAACTGGGCAAGCTCGCAGGCGAGTAGGTGGCCGAACTGCGATGACCCGGTGTAGCCTCACCCTCCAGAAAACCGCCGCATATCAGACATTCACCCCTGGATCCGGTATTCTTCGAGGAGCCGCCGACCGATGATCATTTTCTGGATCTCGGCGGTTCCTTCGCCGATCAGGAGCATCGGGGCCTCGCGGTAGAGGCGCTCGATCTCATACTCCTTGGAGAAGCCATAGCCGCCGTGGATGCGGAAGGCGTCCTCCACGACCTCCTTGCAGTACTCTGCGGCCAGGTACTTCGCCATGCCCGCTTCAAGGTCGTTCCGCTGTCCGGAATCCTTTTTGCGTGCCGCGTTGATCATCATCTGGTGGGCGGCCTCCACCTTGGTGGCCATTTCGGCCAGCTTGAACTGGATCGCCTGGTGCTGGGCGATCGGCTTGCCGAAAGTGTGGCGCTGCTGCGCGTACGAGATGCCCAGTTCGAAGGCGCGGTGCGCGACACCGCAGCCGCGCGCGGCGACATTGACCCGGCCGACCTCGACGCCGTCCATCATTTGGTAGAACCCGCGACCGCTCTCGCCGCCCAGTACGCGATTTGACGGAATCCTCACGTCTTCCAGGATCAATTCGGTGGTGTCGACGCCCTTGTAGCCCATCTTGTCGATCTTTCCGGGCACGGTCAGGCCCGGGACCGTCGGATTCGGGCCGAAGCCCGGCTCCTTCTCGATGAGGAAGGTGGTCATCGACTTGTGGGGGGCGCTGCCCTCGGGCTGGCCCTCGTCGCTGCGGCACAGCACCGCGACCAGGTTGGCGGAACCGCCGTTGGTCAGCCACATCTTCTGGCCGTTGATGACGTAGAAGTCGCCGTCCCGCTCCGCCTTGGTGCGGATCGCGGATACGTCCGAGCCCAGTCCCGGCTCGGACATGGAGAAGGCGCCGCGCACCTCACCCGTCGCCATGCGGGGCAGGAAATAGTCCTTCTGCTCCTGGGTGCCGTGCTGCTTGATCATATAAGCGACGATGAAGTGGGTGTTGATGATGCCGGAGACGCTCATCCAGCCGCGGGCGATCTCCTCCACCGTCAGGGCGTATGTGAGAAGCGACTCGCCGATGCCCCCGTACTCCTCCGGAATCATCAGGCCGAAGATGCCGAGTTTCTTGAGGCCTTCGACGATTTCGGTCGGATATTCGTCCTTGTGTTCCAGCTCGGTCGCGACCGGCAGGATCTCTTTGTCGACGAAGCTACGGACAGTGGAGAGGATCTCCTGCTGGATCTCGGTCAGCCCGTCGGTCTGGGCGAGACGGCTCATTTCCGGTATCTCCTAGGCGTTGAGCTCGGGGCGGCCGGGCTGTTCGCCGCCGCGCTCCTTGATGTAGGTGGCGGTGGGCACCATCACGCTGCGGCGGAAGACGCACACCATGGTGCCGTCCTGCTTGTAGCCCTTGGTCTCGACATGGACGATGCCGCGGTCATCCTTGGATTTGGACGGCCGCTTGTCGAGGACCGTGGTCTCGCCGTAGATGGTGTCGCCGTGGAAGGTCGGCGCCACATGCCTCAGCGACTCGACCTCCAGATTGGCGATCGCCTTGCCCGACACATCCGGAACGGACATGCCCAGCAGCAGTGAGTAGATGTAGTTGCCCACGACGACATTCCTGCCGAAGTCCGTCGTGTTCTCGGCGAAGTTCGCGTCCATATGGAGCGGGTGGTGGTTCATGGTGAGCAGGCAGAAGAGGTGGTCGTCGTACTCGGTGACCGTTTTTCCGGGCCAGTGCTTGTAGACCGCGCCGATCTCGAACTCTTCGTATGTGCGTCCGAACTGCATCTGTGTCATGCCTCCAACTTGTTCGCCCGGCGGATCTCCTCGACGATACGGCCGATGATCCCGGTGATGCCGAAATCCTTCGGGGTGAAGACGGCGGCCACCCCCGCTTCCAGCAGGGCGGCAGCGTCGGCGGGCGGGATGATCCCGCCCGCGATCACCGGTACGTCGTCCACACCCGCCCGGCGCAGCCGGGTCAGGACATCGGGGACCAGCGCGGCGTGCGAGCCGGAGAGGATCGACAGGCCCACACAGTGCACGTCCTCGGCGACGGCCGCCGCGACGATCTGCTCCGGGGTGAGCCGGATGCCCTGGTAGACCACCTCGAAGCCCGCGTCGCGCGCTCGTACCGCGATCTGCTCGGCACCATTGGAGTGACCGTCCAGGCCGGGCTTGCCGACCAGGAGGCGGAGCTTGCCGACGCCCAGTTCCTTGGCGGTGTCCGCGACCATGCGGCGGACCTCGGCCAGCGGGGTGCCCGGCGCGGCGGTCACCGCGACGGGGGCGCTGCTCACGCCCGTAGGGGCGCGGAACTCACCGAAGACGTCGCGCAGGGCGAAGGACCACTCGCCGGTGGTGACGCCGGCGCGGGCGCACTCCAGGGTGGGCCCGAAGAGATTGGCGTCGCCCGTGGCGGCGGACTTCAGGGCGGCGATGGCCAGCTGGGCGCGGGGCTCGTCGCGCCCGGCGCGCCATTCGCCGAGCGCGGCGACCACACGGGCCTCGCCGGCCGGGTCGACGGTCATGATGGCGCCGTCGAGATCGGCGGTGAGCGGGCTGGGCTCGGTGGACTCGTAGGAGTTGACGCCGACGACCTTCTCCTCGCCCGACTCGATCCGCGCCCGGCGCTCGGCGTGCGAGGAGACCAGCTGCGACTTGAGGTAGCCGGACTCGACGGCGGGGATCGCGCCCCCCATCTCCTGGACCCGGTCGATCTCGGCGGTGGCCGTCTTGACGATCTCGTCGACCTTGGCCTCGATGACGCGCGAGCCCTCGAAGATGTCCTCGTACTCCAGCAGGTCGCTCTCGTGGGCGAGGACCTGCTGGATCCGCAGGCTCCACTGCTGGTCCCAGGGGCGGGGGAGGCCGAGTGCCTCGTTCCAGGCGGGGAGCTGTACGGCGCGGGCGCGGGCGTCCTTGGAGAGGGTGACGGCCAGCATCTCCAGGACGATGCGCTGGACGTTGTTCTCCGGCTGGGCTTCGGTGAGGCCGAGGGAGTTCACCTGGACGCCGTAGCGGAAGCGGCGCTGCTTGGGGTCCTCGATGCCGTAGCGCTCGCGGGTGATGGTGTCCCACATGCGGTTGAAGGCCCGCATCTTGCACATTTCCTCGATGAAGCGGACACCCGCGTTGACGAAGAAGGAGATCCGGCCGACGACCTCGCCCATCCGCTCCTGGGGCACCTGGCCGGAGTCCCGTACGGCGTCCAGGACCGCGATGGCGGTGGACATCGCGTACGCGATCTCCTGGACGGGCGTTGCCCCGGCCTCCTGCAGGTGGTAGCTGCAGATGTTGATCGGGTTCCACTTGGGGATGTGCTCGACCGTGTACGCGATCATGTCGGTCGTCAGCCGGAGGCTCGGCCCGGGCGGGAAGACATGCGTCCCGCGCGAGAGGTACTCCTTGATGATGTCGTTCTGGGTGGTGCCCTGGAGCTTGGCGAGGCTCGCGCCGTGTTCCTCGGCGACCACCTGATAGAGCGCCAGCAGCCACATGGCGGTGGCGTTGATGGTCATCGAGGTGTTCATCGCCTCCAGGGGGATGTCCTGGAAGAGCCGGCGCATGTCGCCGAGGTGGGACACCGGGACCCCGACCCGGCCGACCTCACCGCGGGCGAGGATGTGGTCGGGGTCGTAGCCGGTCTGGGTCGGGAGGTCGAACGCGACCGAAAGGCCGGTCTGGCCCTTGGCGAGGTTGCGCCGGTAGAGCTCGTTGGACGCCTCGGCGGTGGAGTGCCCGGCGTAGGTCCGCATCAGCCATGGGCGGTCCCTTTTTTTGCGCTCCCTCTCCTCCGGGCGCTCCGACCCGGTGTTTGGCTCGCTCGCCGAGCCCAGGTCGTCAGGGTGAGTCATCGCGGCCGCCTCAGATATTCCGGAAACGATTGATCGCGTCGATGTGCTTTGCACGCAATTCCTCGTCGCGCACACCCAGGCCCTCCTGCGGGGCGAGGGCGAGGACCCCGACCTTGCCCTGGTGGAGGTTGCGGTGGACGTCGAAGGCGGCCTGGCCGGTCTCCTCCAGGGCGTACGTCCTGGAGAGGGTGGGGTGGATCTTCCCCTTGGCGATGAGCCGGTTGGCCTCCCACGCCTCGCGGTAGTTGGCGAAGTGCGAGCCGACGATCTTCTTCAGGCTCATCCAAAGGTACCGGTTGTCGTACTCGTGGGTGTAGCCACTCGTCGAGGCGCAGGTGACGATGGTGCCGCCCTTGCGGGTGACGTAGACGCTGGCGCCGAAGGTCTCGCGGCCGGGGTGTTCGAAGACGATGTCGACGTCCTCGCCACCGGTGAGCTCGCGGATCCGCTTGCCGAGCCGCTTCCATTCCCGGGGGTCCTGGGTGTGCTCGTCCTTCCAGAACCGGTAGCCCTCGGCGTTACGGTCGATGACCGCGTCCGCGCCCATGGCGCGGCAGAGGTCCGCCTTCTGGGGACTGGAGACCACACAGACGGGGTTGGCGCCGCCGGCCAGCGCGAGCTGGGTGGCGTACGAGCCGAGACCCCCGCTGGCGCCCCAGATGAGGACGTTGTCGCCCTGCTTCATGCCGGCGCCGTTGCGGGAGACGAGCTGGCGGTAGGCGGTGGAGTTGACCAGGCCGGGGGAGGCGGCCTCCTCCCAGCTGAGGTGCCCGGCCTTGGGCATCAGCTGGTTGGACTTGACCAGGGCGATCTCGGCGAGGCCGCCGAAGTTGGTCTCGAAGCCCCAGATGCGCTGCTCGGGGTCGAGCATGGTGTCGTTGTGGCCGTCTGCTGATTCCAGCTCGACGGACAGGCAGTGCGCGACGACCTCGTCGCCCGGATGCCACGCGTTGACGCCCGGCCCGGTGCGCAGCACGACGCCCGCGAGGTCGGAGCCGATGATGTGGTACGGCAGGTCGTGGCGCTTGCCCAGCGGGGACAGCTTCCCGTACCGCTCCAGGAAGGCGAAGGTGGGGACCGGCTCGAAGATCGAGGTCCACACGGAGTTGTAGTTCACCGAGCTGGCCATGACGGCCACCAGGGCCTCACCCGGGCCGAGCTCGGGAACCGGCACATCGTCCAGGTGGATGGACTTGCGCGGGTCCTTCTCGCGGCTGGAGAGGCCGGTGAACATATCGGCCTCGTCCTTGTGGACGGTGATGGCACGGTAGGACTCGGGGAGGGGCAGGGCCGCGATGTCCGCGGCCGCGGTGTCTGACGCGAGGATCGCGTCGAGGATGTCCTTCACGGTGGGGCCTCCGGCGAAGCGCGACGTAGGGACGCTTGAGGGAACGTCGGGATGTCGTGGATCTGATGGTGCCGTCGGTTCGGCGGGGTGGCGCGATGACCGTGACGGTCGCACGGGTGGAGCGGATGCGCTTGGTGGCGCGGTCGGGGGTCCCCCGGACGGAGTCCGGGGATGCCTGTGACGCAGGCGTCCGGGCCTTTGGGGACAGACGGCGTGCGTTGGATCGCTGCACGCCGTCCGCCCGGACAAGGAACACGGTATGGCACCGGGTGTCACTCGTAAAGACACTGCGTGCCATCAATTCTCGACAGTTTTCACGCGTACGCAACACGGCCGCCCGCGGA
Source organism: Actinacidiphila oryziradicis (assembly GCF_005047355.1). Classification (GTDB taxonomy): domain Bacteria; phylum Actinomycetota; class Actinomycetes; order Streptomycetales; family Streptomycetaceae; genus Actinacidiphila; species Actinacidiphila oryziradicis. The sequence goes on along the minus strand of NZ_SUMC01000005.1, from coordinate 247,081 downwards.
GCTGTGGGCGGCCGTGTTGGATTCTGCGAAGACGCAGGTCAGGAGGGCTTGAGTGCCTTCTCGATGGCGTTCATGACCTCCGCCGGGGAGGCATCGGTCCGGGCCACCGCGATGACCACCTCGCCGCCACGGGAGGCGCTGGCGGCTGCCGTGAGCGGCTGCCGGCCCAGGCCGATGCCGGTGCCGAAGGTCTCCTTGATCACCGCGAAGGCGTGTTCGAGCTGTACCTCCACATCGCCCTTCCCTCCGGCCCGCAGCCAGCGCCGCAGCACATGATTGTGGGCCGCCACCACGGCGGACGCGGCGACCTCGGCCAGCAGCGGGTCGTCGTCCCCGTCGCGGTGCGCCGCCTCGTCGAAGTGGCCCAGCAGATACCGGGTGAACAGCCGCTCGTAGCGGGCCACCGAGGTGATCTCGCGCTCCCGGAGCGCCGACACCTCCCGGATCAGGCGGTACCGCTCCACGGAAACCTCGGGGGACTCCGCGTACATCCGCAGCACCTCGGTGATGCCCCGGCACACGGTGTCCAACGGGTGCTCGCGCGGCTCCGCGTCGTCCAGCACCGCCTGCACCCGGACCAGGGTGTCGTCATGGTCCGGGAAGATCACCTCCTCCTTGGACCGGAAGTGCCGGAAAAAGGTACGCCGGGCCACCCCGGCCGCCGCCGCGATCTCGTCCACCGTCGTCGCCTCGTACCCCTGCGTCGCGAACAGGTGCATCGCGGCCGCCGCCAGGTCCTGCCGTACGCGGTGGCGCTGGGCGGAAGCGACGGTCGTACGCGCGGGCTTGACGGGCTGGGCCATCCATCGTTCCTTGCTGAGCTACGTGACGTGCCGCAAGGCACCGGGCAGGGCTTGTCCGTCATGAGGCTACGCCAGTGGCCAATTGAGAAGCCCCGGGTTTTGCCTGGGGAGGAGTCACGCGGGGACGGTACTGCGTTTCCCCGCCCGAGCGGGAATCCCGGGGCGGCCGGACCGGCCGCCCCGCCCGCGTACTGATCAGCGCCGGGCATGCTCACGGAAGCCGCGGCCGGTCTTCCGGCCCAGGCATCCCGCCGCGACGAGGTGCTCCAGCAGTGGTGCGGGCGCCAGGCCCGGGTCGCGGAACTCCTGGTGCAGCACCTGCTCGATCGCCAGCGACACATCCAGGCCGACAACATCGAGCAGTTCGAACGGGCCCATCGGATAGCCGCCCCCGAGCTTCATCGCCGAGTCGATCGCCTCGACCGTGGCGTAGTGCTCCTCGACCATCTTCACGGCGTTGTTCAGATACGGGAACAGCAGCGCGTTGACGATGAAACCGGCCCGGTCGCCGCAGTCCACGGCGTGCTTCCCGATGCTGCCGCACACCTCGTGGACGGTGGCGTGGACATCGTCGGCGGTCAGCACCGTACGCACCACCTCGACCAGCTTCATCGCCGGTGCCGGGTTGAAGAAGTGCATCCCGACGACATCCTGCGGGCGGGACGTGGCCATGGCCACGGCCACCACGGGGAGCGAGGAGGTCGTGGTGGCCAGCACCGCGCCCGGCTTGCAGACCTTGTCCAGTGTCGCGAAGAGCTGCTGCTTGACCGCCAGGTCCTCGGCGACCGCCTCCACCGCCAGGTCCACCTCCGCGAACGCGTCCAGGGAGCCTGCCGGGGAGACCCGGGCGACGGCCGCGTCGCGCTGCTCCTGCGTGAGGCGGCCCTTGGCGACCGACCGGTCCAGGGACTTCGCCAGCCGCGCCAGGGCCTGGTCGGCCTTCTCCTGGCCACGGGCTGCGAGTACCACCTCGTATCCCGCCTTGGCGAACACCTCGGCGATGCCGGCCGCCATGGTGCCCGACCCGGCGACACCGATGCTGCTGATCCCGCGCCCTGGTGTCGCGTTCGCGGCCCCGCCGGGCGTGTCGGCATCGGGCACGGTGGTGGAACCGCCCGGGATCTCGTAGGTGTAGAAGCCGCGGCCGGACTTACGGCCCAGCAGGCCCGCGGCGGCGAGCTGCTTGAGCACAGGCGTGGGGGCGTGCAGCCGGTCGCCCGAGGCCTCGTACATCGCTTCCAGAACGGTCTGCGCGGTGTCGATGCCGATCAGGTCGAGCAGCGCCAGCGGGCCCATCGGCAGGCCGCAGCCGAGCCGCATCGCCGCGTCGATGTCCTCGCGGGTCGCGTACCGGGCCTCGAACATCGCGGCGGCCTGGTTCAGATAGCCGAAGAGCAGGCCGTCGGCTATGAACCCCGGGCGGTCGCCCACCGGCACCGGCTCCTTGCCGAGCGCGCGCACCAGGCCGGTGACCGAGTCCGTCGTCTCCTGCGAGGTCAGCACCGTCGGCGCCACCTCGACCAGCTTCATGGCAGGCACCGGCGCGAAGAAATGCAGACCGAGCACCCGGTCCGGGCGCGAGGTGCGGGACGCCAGCCTGGTGACGGACAGCGCGTTGGTGCCGGTGGCCAGGATGGCGTCGGGCTTGACGATCCGGTCGAGCGCCGCGAACACCTCGCTCTTGGCCTCGAAACGCTCGTCCACGACCTCGATCACCAGGTCGGCCTCGGCCGCGGCCCGCAGATCGGGAAACGTGCGGAAACGGGCGAGGACGTCGCCGCGCTCGGAATCGGTGAGCCGCTCGCGTCGCACGGCGCGGGCGGTGGAGGACTCCAGAGCGGCGATGGCGCGCGCCGCGGCCTGGTCGCTGATGTCGATGCCGATGACCTCGTGGCCCGCACGGGCCAGGACCTCGGCGATACCGGCGCCCATGGTGCCCAGACCGACAACGGCGATCACGGGGAAGGGACGGGAAGAGGACGGACGATCCATCGCGGAACTCCAGATGCTGAGGGGACCGCGGATGCGCACTCGCATACGCGGTGGAGGAGCTGGGTGGAGTCGCGGGGCCTGTACGCAGGTATGCGTGCCCGCATGAGGGGGTGGCGCCGCCCTGTCCCGGGGCTGCGCCGCGATGGTGCCGAACCGACGTAATGCTGTTGGTGCTGTTGGTGCCACGTGCGCGGCGGCTGCGTCACCAGGCCGCCGTGCACGTTGGTTCGAGGGTAACTGGGGAGTAACCTACGCGCCAGACTTCCGCGCATGTGATTTGCACCGCCGACAGATGAGCGCGTCCGGTTATGTGAGGTCCCGTACGTAGCGCACCTCGGCGAGGGCGGTGCCGTAGTAATCCTCATCCTGCTCCACGCCGTCCGGCGTGAAACCGGCGCGCTCATAGAACCGGCGGGCCCTGGCGTTCTTCTCCAGCACCCACAGCCGCAGGCGCGTGAAGCCGCGCTCGGCGGCGCGCTCGAGTACGGCATCCATCAGGGCACGGCCGGCGCCGGTGCCGATCAGCTCCGGGCGGACGTAGATCGCGTACAGCTCGCCATTGCCGGTCCGGGCATCCTCGCCCCGGTACGGACCGTGGGACGCCCAGCCGATGACTCCGGTGCCGTCCACTGCTACCAGGTTCTCCGCCCGCCCGTCGGACCGCGCGAAGTACTCCCGGCGGCGCGCGGCGTCCTCCTCGGCACTCATCGCGTCCAGATACGGCTGCGGCACGATCCCGGCGTACGCGGACTGCCAGCCACGCACCCGGACCGCCGCCACGGCGTCGATGTCCGCCCCGGTCATTCCACGTATGTGAACCATGCCCGGATCGTACGGCGGCCGGCCCGTGGGCGTCACCGCGGTTCGCCGTCGGCGGCGCGCCGGGCCCGCAGCGCCAGCACCCGGCCCCGGCCGGCGCAGGCGGGCGCCGGCACCAGCGGCGGCGTCCGGTGGGGTTACGGCTGGATGCGGCAGGCCGGCGTGTCGGGCGGCGGTTCTCAGGTGCCGGCCAGTGCGGCGACTTCTGCACCGGCCAGCAGAAATGCGCCGACGCCGAAGTCGGCGGTGGTGTCGTAGGTCACCGGCTGGCTTGATTCGGGCCGGTCGCCGACGCCCTGCACGTAGCCGAGGAAACCGTCCGGGTGGACGGCTGTTGTCACCAGGCCGTTCCAGGCGCCGGCGACGATGGGCCGGTACTGCCCGGCCGTGACCAGACCGGTTCGCGCCGCGTAGGCCGTGGCGTAGGTGAAGAACGCGGTGCCGCTGGTCTCGGGGCCCGGCAGGTGGGCGGGGTCGGCGAGGTTGACGTTCCAGAAGCCGTCCGCGCGCTGGACTTTGCGCAGTGCGGTGAGCCCGGCGGCCAGTGTGCGGCGGTACTCGGGGGCGTCCCGGTGGGTCGTGGGCAGGGCGCTGAGCACCTTCACGTGGGCTGCCGCCACCCAGCCGTTGCCGCGGGACCACAGCACCGGCAGGCCGCCCGGCGAGGTGATCCCGCCGGGCAGGAACCGCGCGTCGCGATACCACAGGCCGCTGCCGGTGTCGTACAGGCCCGGACCGCCCTCCGCGCTCTTGGTGTGGGTGTACAGGCCGTGCATGGTGTCCGCGAAGGCGGATTCGCCGCGCAGCACACCGAGCCGGGCGAAGGGTGGCATGGCCATGTGGAGAGCGTCGCACCACGTCCAGTCGTCGTATCCGTCGGGAGCGGCGATCATGCGGCGCAGCGATGCCTCGATGGCTGCGATCTTCGCCTGCTCGGGCTCGAGCGCGTACAGGTCGAGGTACGTCTGGCCGGCGCAGTGGTTGTCCGCGTGCCGGGTGGTGACGCCGCCGTTCAGCGCGTAGGAATGCTTCTCCGCCCAGCCGCGGGCGTAGCTGAGGTAGCGCGGTTCGCCGGTGAGGCGGTGGAGCGCCATGAGACCGCTGAAGAAGGTGGCGCGTGCCCACTGGTTGTCGCCGGGGTCGGTGTTCGCGCCGATCCAGTGGTCGGCGACCAGGCGGAGTACGGACACCACGTCCGCGAGGGCGGGCAGCCGGCCGGCCACGGTCCGCGGCCGTGTGGCGGCGGCCGCGCCGGTGGGAGACCAGGCGGGCAGGGTGGCCGCCAGGGCAGCACCGGCGGTGACGAATCGACGTCGTTCCATGAGTGAGTGCCTTCCGGTTGCGGGTGCGGTCGCGCGCCGGGTGGCGTCACGCGACCCGGCGTCCATGTCTGTGAACTCTGTTCGGAGACGTGAAGATATGGTTCCAGCCGACCGGGTGGAGCGAAAGGGTCCTGACACACCGTTCCCGCCCTGTCCGAAACACGTCGCCGGGCGCGGCGTTGAAGTGAGTTGAAGTGTTGAAGTGATGAGAGATCTACGCGCCCACGATCGGCTCAAGCCGCGCCTTCGGAGCATTCGCGCGGTATCAACGTCACCTTGGGGTTTCTTGCGCAAAGCGCCCCTTGGCGTAGGACGTCTGTATATGGGTCATTGTGGAGAGGGCGAGAATCGTGGCGACGCAGGAGCAGCAGCATGCTCAGGAGCAGCGGCTTGTGCCGAAGAGGTCGCCGGGAGCGGTGGCGGTGTCATGGCTGTCGACCACGGACCACAAGAAGATCGGCACCATGTACATGGTGACCTCCTTCGTCTTCTTCCTGCTGGCAGGCGCGATGGCCCTGATGATGCGCGCCGAGCTGGCGCGGCCAGGGCTGCAGATCATGACGAACGAGCAGTACAACCAGCTGTTCACCATGCACGGCACCGCCATGCTGCTGCTGTTCGCCACCCCCATGTTCGCCGGCTTCACCAACGCGATCATGCCGCTGCAGATCGGCGCGCCGGATGTGGCGTTCCCGCGCCTGAACATGTTCGCGTACTGGCTGTTTCTCTTCGGCTCTCTCATCGTGCTCGCCAGCCTGCTCCTGCCAGACGGTGGCCCGGACTTCGGCTGGACGGCCTACGCCCCACTGTCCGACGGCGTCCGCTCGCCGGGGATCGGCGGGGACATGTGGGTGATGGGCCTGGTCCTGAACGGATTCGGCACCATCCTGGGTGCCGTCAACTTCATCACCACCATCATCTGTATGCGCGCCCCCGGAATGACGATGTTCCGTATGCCCATCTTCACCTGGAACGTGCTGCTCACCAGCGTCCTGGTGCTGCTCGCCTTTCCCGTCTTCGCCGCCGCGCTACTGGCCCTGGAGGCGGACCGCAAATTCGGTGCGCACGTCTACGATCCCGCCAATGGCGGTCCGATCCTGTGGCAGCACCTGTTCTGGTTCTTCGGGCACCCGGAGGTCTACATCGTCGCGCTGCCGTTCTTCGGCATCGTGACCGAGATCCTGCCGGTGTTCTCCCGTAAACCGGTCTTCGGTTACGTGGGGCTGATCGCGGCGACGATCAGCATCGCCGGCCTGTCGGCGACGGTCTGGGCCCACCACATGTTCGCCACCGGCGCGGTTCTGCTTCCCTTTTTCTCCTTCATGTCCTATCTGATCGCGGTGCCGACCGGAGTCAAATTCTTCAACTGGATCGGCACCATGTGGAACGGGTCGCTCTCGTTCGAGACGCCGATGCTGTGGTCGATCGGGTTCCTGGTCACGTTCCTGTTCGGCGGACTGACCGGCGTGATCCTGGCGTCACCGCCACTTGACTGGCACGTCACCGACTCCTATTTCGTCGTGGCCCACTTCCACTACGTCCTGTTCGGCACCGTGGTGTTCGCCACGTTCGGCGGATTCTATTTCTGGTGGCCCAAGTTCACCGGGACGATGCTCGACGAACGCCTTGGCAAGATCCAATTCTGGACCCTCTTCGTCGGATTCCACGGTACCTTCCTCGTCCAGCACTGGCTCGGCACCAATGGCATGCCCCGCCGCTACGCCGACTACCTGGTCGCCGACGGCTTTACCGCTCTCAACACCGTGTCGACCATCAGCTCGTTCCTGCTCGGCCTGTCCACCCTGCCGTTCCTCTACAACGTGTGGAAGACCGCCAAGGAAGGCAAGAAGGTCGAGACGGACGACCCCTGGGGATACGGCCGCTCCCTGGAATGGGCCACTTCCTGCCCCCCGCCCCGCCACAACTTCCTCGCCCTGCCCCGGATCCGTTCCGAATCCCCGGCCTTCGACCTGCACCACCCAGGGGTCATCGCCGAGGGGGAACTCCCCGGCGGGCAGCGCGACATGGTCGAACCCGACCCCGGCGCCACCGACCGCCCCCCGACCGGCGGCACAGGCTGACACCCGGGACCTTGGACATGAGCGAGCGACAGCCAACCGGCCGGCCGACCGGTGAAGAGGAAATCCGGGCCGGCATCGCCCAGTTGGAGGGATACCTCCTGCTGGAGCGCGAACGAACGACCGCGCACCAGGAAGCAGAGGCCTTCGCCCAGCACCTGCCATGGCTGACCACCGTGCAGCACGAGGAGGTCGTCCACCTCTACACCCAGCACCGCCTCGCCGTGTCCCAGCGCATCTGGCAGGCCACCGCACACCGGGCACGCCAGCTCCGCGCTGAGTACCAAGCCCGCTACGACGCGCTGCGCCACCGCCTCATGCGCAGATGCGTCGCCCTGTACCTCGCGGCGGCCGCCCTGGGCGTGCTGTGTGTCGCTCTCCTCGCGTTCTTCGCCGCGCCCGGCTGCTGGCCTGCCCGGCTTTGAGAGGGGAACGTCGTCCGTCCGCAGCGCGTCACCACGGCAGCGTCTCTAGAACTCTGTGTGTGCCTGTGGTTTCCAGGCTTTTCGGGCGCGGCGTGGCTGTCTGCGGTTGCCGTCCGGTGGTCCGAACCTCGGGGTGAGGGGGTGGACCTCGGTGGCGTGCAGGTGGTGGAAGCCGGTCCGCTTGGCGGCGCGGGTGCATCTCCATCGCGCCGGGCGAGGACCACGACACCGTGCACGGCGGAGACGTCACCGGTCCGGCTGGCGGCAGCGGCGACCGGCCCCAGGGCTGTCCGCTTCACACTGCCCCGGCCTGGCCCCTCGCTCAGACGGCTTCCCCGCCAACTCCGGAGCGTCCTGCGGGGACGCCGACGACCAGCACGGTCACGCGCTTCCGGACGGGCTCCCCGAAGACCGTGACCATGGCATCGGTGATGGACGCGATCAGCCCTGCGGGGGCGTTGCCGATCCCCGGCAGATTCAATGCCGGTTCACGCATGTTCAGGGTGACGATCGGTGCGTTCGCTTCGGAAGGTATGCCGCCGATGCCCCAACGGCGCTGCGGGATGCCGAACAGCTCCACGACGGCGACTGCGCGAGCCCACTCGCCGTACACCGTGACCACCGCTTCGGTCAGCGCCCGGATGAGCTTCGGCTCGACCTTTCCATCCAGCTCCTCTTCGCGGATCTGCACGTTGAAGTGCGGCATGGTGAATCCCCCTTCGGCTGGTTCACTAGCATGAAAGCGATTCTGCTTTGCGAACAAAGAACCTTTACTCTCAAAGCTATGTGGAGGGATGGTCGATGTCAATGGAGGGCCGACGGGACGGCGGTCGGGGCGGATCCGCCCCGGGCGTCGACGATGCCATCAGGGAATTGCTGCTGCTCATGCCCCGCATGGTCGGGCGGGCGAAGCGAATCCCGGTGCCCGACGAGCTCCAGTCGCTCGCCTTGGCGCCGCGACATCTGTCGCTGCTGTCCTATCTGCTCTTCGACGGGCCGATGGCCGTGAACGACCTGGCTGCGCGGCTGGGGGTAGCACCGACGACCGTGAGCCTCATGGTCGGCGAGTTGAGCCGCAAGGGGATCCTGGAGCGACGCGAGGACGACTCGGACCGCCGCCGACGCATCGTGAGCATCAACGACAGCAAGCGGCCGCCCATCGCCGACTGGCTGGCCCAGGGGGCCACCGCCTGGCGTCATGCCCTGGCACCGCTGACGCCCGACCAAAGACGGACGTTCATTGACACGTTGCTCGCCTACGAGGCCGGGATGGCCGGGGACGAGGATGACTGATCGCACGTCATATTCCTCGCCGGCCGCTGAGGAACTGTCAACTGTTGCATGATGCATAGGTAAATGTCAGCTTCTCTTATGGTCTATCGTGATCGTGTGAAGCTTTCGGAGTGGGCGAAGCGGGCTGGTGTGCACTACCAGACCGCGTGGGAGTGGGCGCGGGACGGCAAGATGCCGGTTCCCGTCGTCCAGACTCCTTCTGGCTCCTGGCTCGTTGTCGAACCCGAAGTACCTGTGTCCGGCCGGACCGTGGCGTACTGCCGCGTCTCTTCCGCAGACCAGAAGCAGGATCTTGACCGGCAGGTCTCCCGTGTCGTCCAGGGAGCCACTGGGCTCGGGCTCGCGGTCGCCGAGGTGGTGACCGAGGTCGGGTCTGGGCTGAACGGGAAGCGGCGCAAGCTGCACCGCGTCCTGTCGGACCCGACCGCTACCGTCATCGTCGTGGAACACCGCGACCGTCTCGCCCGCTTCGGAGTCGAGCACCTCGAATCCGCGCTGTCGGCATCAGGCCGCCGCCTGGTGGTGCTCGACCCGCAGGAGACGACCAGCGATCTGGTCCGGGATATCACCGAAGTCCTCACCTCTATGTGCGCCCGGCTGTACGGGCACCGGGCCGCGAAGAACCGTGCCGCCCGTGCGATGGCCGCCGTGACGGGCGAGAACGCCGGGTGAGGAAGTTCATGCCGCAGCCGGGGTTCGTGGTGCAGGCGTACAGGTACGCGCTGGACCCGAGCGCGACAACCAGGCAGATGATGTTCTCCCACTGCGGTGCGGCCCGTGCCTCCTTCAACTGGGCGGTGACCTGGGTTGAGGCATCGTGGTGGCAGCGGAGGGCCGAGGAGTCGTACGGCGTCCCCGAGGACGGGCTGACGCATTGGCGGCCGTGGTCGCTGCCCGCGCTGCGGAAGGTGTTCAACGAGGCGAAGAAGATCGACCCCCGGTTTGCCGGGTGGTGGGAGGAAAACTCCAAGGAGGCGTACTCCACCGGTCTCGCGAACGCTGCTGCCGCGTTCGACAACTACGCGAAGTCTAAGCAGGGCAAGCGCAAGGGCAAGCGGGTCGGGATGCCCCGCCGCAAGTCCAAGCACCGCGCTCGCCTCGCGTGCCGGTTCACCACCGGCACCATCCGCGTCGAGGCGGACCGCAGGCATGTGACGTTGCCCCGGCTGGGGACGATCCGCACCCACGAGTCCACCCGCAAGCTTGAGCGGCGCGTCAGCAACGGCACCGCCCGCATCCTGTCCGCCACGATCAGGTACGAGCGCGGACGCTGGTTCGTCTCGTTCCAGGTCGAGGTCAAGCGGGAACTGGAGCGCGTCGCCCGTCCGCAGGTCGCCGTGGGCGTTGACCTCGGGGTGAAGGTCCTCGCAGTGATGGCCGACTCCCTCGGGGAGATCCGCTGCATCCCGAACCCGGCGCACTACGACACCGCCCTCAAGACCCTGGGGCGCATGTCACGTCGCGTCTGCCGCAGGCAAGGCCCGGACCGCAGGACCGGTCAGAAGCCGTCCAAACGCTGGTTGAAGGCCAACACCGAGCGCAACCGGGTCCACCACCGGGTCGCGCACCTGCGCGCCGATGCCCTGCACAAGCTCACCACCACGATCACGAGCGAGTACGGCACCGTCGTGGTCGAAGACCTCAACGTCGCCGGAATGCTCCGCAACCGGCGCCTGGCCCGGAAGATCGCTGATGCCGGGTTCGGGGAGATCCGTCGTCAGATCACCTACAAGACCAAGCGGAACGGCTGCCGCACGGTGGTCGCCAGCCGCTGGTATCCCTCCTCGAAAACCTGCTCGGACTGCGGTGCGGTGAAAGCCAAGCTGCCGCTGCACGTCCGAGTCTTCGACTGCGATTCCTGTCCCCTGGTCATGGACCGGGACGAGAACGCAGCCAGGAACCTCGCCGCTCTCGCGGCGGCCTGCATGACTGGTACCGGAGTGGCCGGAGACCAGGACGCGCGAGCGCCGAAACCTCGTGGAGCCGACCGGAAGACCCGCGTCACCCGCCCCAGCCGCAAGGCCGAGGCGGGGCGGGCAGGTGGCACAAGACTGCCGCACCAGCAGCAGAAGGAAACGAGAGACCGTACTCAAACCAAAGCCCTCACGCTTTGGTGATGTGACGGACCTTCCGGGCCGGAATGCCCGGATTGCTGAGATTCCCTGAGGATCGAAGCAACGGTACATGGATGCCAGCCGCCAGATCGTGTAGCCGGTCACCGTGCCGACCGGCATCAGGGCCGCCAGGACAGAGACGCGACGCGAGCGGGTGGCCGCGACGTAACCCACGACTCCATCGGCCAGGAGGAAGAGCACGACCGGCGTCTCCACCACCCAGCACACGAGGGAGAAGTAGGAGCCCGCGAGCACCACGGCAAGGGCCGCCAGCGGCACGCGGAACAGCATCAGCGCGGCCAGTGTCGTGACGACAGCGGTGATCAGGAGTGGCCCGTCCTCCATGTTGCCCCTGAGGTCGAGCAAATGGCGCAACTCATCGGGCCGTTGGAGCGTGCGCACCAGGATCACCGTCGACCAGAAGACAGCCACCCACACGCCTGGCGGCAGACGCTTGAGCAGGGGGGGCCGGGACGTGGCGGTCATGGATGGATCGTAAGCTCCGGGACTCACCGGCACATTGGCCCGCAGACGTAATCCCCCGGGATACAAACGCGTTCGCGGATTGTGGCCGCCGGCGCGATGTGGCCCGGACGCCGGAACAGCACCGTTGACACCGTGATTGAAGCCAAGCAACTGACCAAGCGTTACGGAGACATCGTCGCCGTCAACGACCTGACCTTCACGGTGCGGCCCGGCCAGGTCACCGGGTTCCTCGGCCCGAACGGCGCCGGCAAGTCCACCACGCTGCGGATGATCCTCGGCCTGAACGCTCCCACCAGCGGGTCCGTCACTGTCGACGGGGTCCCCTTTTCGAACCGCCCGCGCGGACTCCGCCACGTCGGCGCGCTGCTGGACGCCCAGGACGTCCACGGCGGACGTAGCGCGGCTGCGCACTTGTCCGCCCTGGCCCGCAGCAACCGCATCCCGCTGAGCCGTGTGGACAAGGTCCTCCACGAGGTCGGACTGGCCGGAGCAGCGCGGCGCCGCATCGGCGGCTTCTCCCTCGGCATGAAGCAGCGACTCGGCATCGCGGGCGCCCTGCTCGGCGACCCCCCAGTACTTCTGTTCGACGAGCCGCTCAACGGCTTGGACCCCGAAGGCGTGCTGTGGGTGCGCGGCCTGTTCCGCCGCATGGCGTCCGAGGGCCGCACTGTCTTCGTCTCCAGCCACATGATGGCCGAGATGCAGCACACCGCCGACCAGCTCATCGTCATCGGTCAGGGCGAACTGATCGCCGACCAGAGCCTGGTGGACTTCTCGGCTCGCAGCACACACCTGAGCGTCACGGTGCATACGCCGGATCTCGCCGCGCTGGCGGCCGTACTGACCACCGAGGGCGCGTCGGTGCAGCAGGAGAATGACGAGGTGGGCAAGGTGACCGGGCTGAGCGCGGCCCGGATCGGCGAGCTCGCCCACCGGCACCGCATCGTGCTGCACGAACTCACCACTCAGACCTCCTCCTTGGAGGTGGCGTTCATGCAACTCACTGCCGACAGCGCCGAATACCTCGCAGGAGAATCCCGATGAGCACACTGACGTTGTCCGCCGGCAGGCCGCCCGCGCCCGGGGCCGAACTTCCGGCGCGGTTCGCGGACCTTCTCGCCGCCGAGTGGATCAAGCTCCGGTCGCTCCGGTCGACCTACTGGGTGCTTGTGCTCAGCGCGCTCGCAGCCATCGCGATCAATATCAACGCCGTCCACTCTGACTTCCCCTACATCGACCACCCTCATCCCGCGCAGCCCGGTTTCCTGCCCTACAAGTACGACCCGCTCTGGCACGGCCTCAACAGCATCGCCGCCTACCTCATGGCGCTGGCCGCGGCCAGTATCGGCGCCATCACGGTCTTCGGCGAGTACGCCACCGGAATGATCCGCACGACGCTCGCAGCCGTTCCCGACCGCCGTGCGATGGTGGCAGCCAAGGTGACCGTCGTCTCGGCGGTCACACTTGTTCTTGGTGTCCTCGTCTCGACGACGTCGTTCTTCACCACCAACGCGATGTTGGCCTCGCGCCACGTCGGACTCTCGATCAACGACCCCGGCTGTCTGCGGGCTGTCGCCGCATACGCGTTGATCGTCCCTGTATGCGCGCTCATCGGTATGGCGTTCGGTGCCGTCCTCCGGCACGCTACGGCCTCGATCGTCGGGGTCGTGGGGCTGTTGTTCGTCGTGCCCCTGCTTTTCGGAGGCGACAGGTACAAGCTCCTGAGGCAGATCGGCAATTGCTTGCCCCTCGTCGCGGAGGGCCGGCTGACCGTGAACCCGAACTCCTACACCACCATGGGCAAGTACCCACCGTCGATCACCGGATCGTGGATCGTGCTCGGGGCCTGGGCGCTTGTCTCGGTGGTCGTCGCCGTCGTCGTCGTGCGGCGTCGAGACGTCTGAGCCGGCTCAGACCGGGCGGGCGAACCGGTGGCCCGTGATCCGGCAACCGGACTCCCGAATGTAGTGGGCATCGACACTGTCAGGATCGTCATCCCACGGCTCAAGGTCCCACTCATCGCCAAGAGTCGGCCGCATGCGCCACAACCTAGCCAGGGACGGGCCCGTGGAGACGACGTAAGACCCCGTCTCTAGGATGGACCGATGGCGTCGATCAAGCAGTTCCAAATCACCTTCGACTGCGCAGAACCTGAGCGCGTCGCTCGTTTCTGGTGCGAGGTGTTGGGGTACGTCGTACCGCCGCCACCGCAGGGGTTTGCTACTTGGGACGATTTCGATCGCGCACTGCCGCCTGAGCGTCAGGGTTCGGCGTCCGCATGCATTGATCCCTCAGGTGTGGGCCCGCGACTGTTCTTCCAGCGCGTTCCCGAAGGGAAGGTCGTCAAGAATCGGCTGCATCTTGACGTGCGGGTCGGCATCGGGCTCGTGGGTGAAGAGCGCCTGGCCGCACTTGAGGCCGAGTGCGCACGACTGGTCGCGCTCGGCGCGGTACGCGTGCGACTACTGCTTGCCGATGGATTCGACGAGTCGTGCCTCGTGATGCAGGACATCGAGGGCAACGAGTTCTGTCTCGACTGAGTGGCCGCGAACGTGGCACCTTCGCGAGTCGACTGGTGCAGTTCGCCATCGCGAGGGTCGCCGTCCCGTCGATCAGTTCGCGCCTGAGTTCGGCTGTGATCTCGTGCGGGTGGACGATTTGGTGGAAGGCAGGAGCGACCCGGAAGTCCGGCGAAAGCAGAATCGGGTCCCCCACATGAACCCCAGCACGCTCCTCACGTGCCGCGAGATCCCCCCACCCCGCCAAAGCGGGCACCAGCTCGGATTCCACACAGCGGCGCTGCGGCACCCAGTACGTACGCCATCCAGTCACGAACCCACCCTTGCTCGATCCGCTTCAACACGCAGACCTAACAGGGAAGAAGGCCATGGGCACGATCCGGCCAGGCCGCGCGGTCACGGCCGGACGGACTCCCTGCCGGCCGCGCCCGACGGGGACCTCGGCCGGGTCGTCGTCAGCCCCACTTCGGGAAATGTCCATACGGTCGAGGAACGACTACGCGGGCTGGTCAGGGACCGCTTCGCTCACTTGGGGCAGATCTCCTTGCTCCAGGGGCTCATGGCTGACACCGTCCGCTTACCGTCGCGCAGCACTGGATTGGGCCCGGCGTCGGACGCCGCCGACCCCGTACCACCAGAGCGATGGTGCGGGGCATCGGAGCGTCCAGGGACGCGGCCCGGTCAGGCCACCGGGTGTGGTGCGGGGCGGGAGTGACCTGCCATCAGGTGTTCGATGAGCGCGAGCAGCACATCGCGGGCCGCCGACCGGTCGCGGGCGTCGCAGAGCACCAGCGGCACCTGCGGATCGAGATCGAGTGCCGCGCGGATCTCCTCCTGTGTCCGGTCCCTGACACCGTGGAAGCAGTTGACGCCGACGACGAAGGGGATACCGCGGCTTTCGAAGAAGTCGATCGACGCGAAGCTCACATCCAGTCGGCGGGTGTCGACCAGGACGACCGCGCCCATCGCCCCGTTGACGAGGTCGTTCCACATGAACCAGAAGCGTTCCTGCCCGGGGGTGCCGAACAGGTAGACGACGAGTTCGCTGCTGATGGTGATGCGCCCGAAGTCCAGTGCGACGGTGGTGGTGGACTTGCCGCTCACCCCCTCCAGATCGTCCACGCCGACGCTGGCACGGGTCAGGTACTCCTCGGTGCGCAGTGGGGCGACTTCGCTCAACGTGCCGACCAGGGTCGTCTTTCCGACGCCGAAACCACCGGCGATCAGGATCTTGACTGCCAGGGGAGCAGTGTCCCCGTGGTCAGAGCTTGCGTAGCCCATCCCTCACCGCCTCAAGGATTGTCATGTCGGGGATGCCGCCTGCCTGTGCGAAGGCCAGCGGTGGCCGGGCCCGCACCTGGCCGGCCTCGATCAGATCGCCGATGAGGATCTTGGTCACTGTCACCGGGAGGTCCAGCGCGGAGGCGACTTCGGCCACCGCCATGGGCCCCTTGCACAGAGCGAGGATGGTGCGGTGTTCCGGCTGCATTCTCCGCAGGCCGTGTCCGGCCTCCGAAGAGACCTCGGGAATCGCCGTCACCAGGGTGATGAGCGTCAGGTCGTCCCGCTCGGGGGTGGTTCGTCCGCTGGTGATCGTGTAGGGACGGACCAGGGGCTCGTCGGCGTCATCGTCGTCGAAGCCCTCCGTCCAGTGCTTCATCCGTGTCTCCCCGCGTCATCGGCCTGCGGGGTGCTGCGCGCGTCGGTTCCCAGCTTCTGGCCGACCTGCTGGACCAGGGTGTGCATTGCGACGGCCATCAGTTCGGCGTCGACCTCCTGGGAGGCGACCACGGCCAGATGGGTGCCGCGGCCCGCCGCGGTGATGAACAGCCACAGGTCGGCCATCTCGACGATGACCTGGTGGACCGGTCCGCCGCTGAAGAGCTGTCCGACACCGCGGGCCAGGCTCTGCTGGCCGGTGGCGATCGCGGCGAGGCGTTCGGCGTCCGAGCGTTCGATGGTCTGGGACCGGCTGATCACCAGGCCGTCGTCTGACAGGACGATGGCGTGCCGGGCGCCCGCGACCTGGTCGACCAGGCCGTCCAGGAGCCAGTCCAGGTCTGCGTTGGTGGCGGTGGTTGGCTGCGTCATCCTCGGTCCTCCGTCGTGCGGGAACTGGGCTCGGGGGATCCGTTCGCCGGGGGCTGGAAGGCGTCGTCGACGGGCCGGGTCCTGCGGGACTGTCTCTGGAACGCGCCGATCGTGGCACCGGATCGGCTGGGCAGATCGCGTACGGCCCAGGTCTCCTGGTCGGTCTGTTCACCGGAGTCCGCCGGGGCCCTGAGCTCGGTGACCAGGCTGGCCTGGCGCACCCGCTGGGGCAGTGGCTGGGAATCGGACGATGCGGCCGCGTCACTCCGATCCGGTGATCCGGCGGGTGCTGTTACGTCGGCCATCGCGCGTCCCCGGGAGCGGGTCGGCAACTGCCCGTCCTCGTGGGGCGGGCGGGGACCGTCCGTACCGTCCAGCGGGTGGGGCTGCGGACCGGCGGGGTCCCGGGGGACCTCCTCGGGGAGCGCGGCCGGCCCGGGTACCGGGCGGGGGCGGTCCACCACCAGCGGTTCCGGGAGCAGCACGATGACACGGGTGCCGCCGAAGGCCGATGGCCGCAGTTCCACCCGGAGGCCCAGGCTCGCGGAGAGCCGGGCGACCACGTACAGGCCGAGGCGTACATCGTCGGCGTGGGTCATCACATCGAGCTGCGGCGGCGACTGCATCAGGGCGTTGGCGGCGGCGTACTGCTCGGGTTCCATGCCCAGGCCGCGGTCCTCGATCTCCACGGCGAAGCCCCGGCTGACCATCGCGGCCCGCACTTCGACGGGGGTCGGCGGCTTGGAGAAGGCGGCGGCGTTCTCCATCAGTTCCGCCAGGATGTGGACCAGCGGTCCCACCGCGCGCTCGGTCACCCAGGGCTCGTCCTCGACCTCGATCGAGATCCGGCGGTAGTCCTGGACCTCGCCCTGCGCGGCGCGCAGCACATCGAGCAGGCGTACCGGTTTGCGCCAGCGGCGCTGCGGCTGGCCGCCGCCGAGGATCACCAGGTTTTCCTCGTAGCGGCGCAGCCGGGCGGTGAGATGGTCCAGGTCGAACAGGCCCTCCAGCACCTCGGGGTCCTCGTGCTTGCGTTCCAGCTCGTCCAGCTTCTTCAGCTGGAGACCGATGAGGATCTGGGTACGGCGGGCGATGCGCTGGAGCAGGCGTTCGAAGCCACGGTGTTGTTCGGCCTGCCGCACGGCGGTGAAGACGGCGCTGCGGCTGGCCAGGTTGAGGGCATGCCCGAGCTCGCCGAGTTCGTCGGGGGTGGGCTCGACCAGGCGTACTTCCGCGTCCACGTCGACGTCCTCGCCGCGCTCCAGCCGGGCGACCACATCGGGCAGCCGCTCCTGGAGTTTCTGGGCATCCTCGCGCAGGTCGAGGATGCGCCGGCGGAGAATGGCGGTGAGGCGCCAGCTGGTGACGATGACCAGGCCCACGGCGAGCAGGCCCACGGCGCTGACGCTGATGAGGAACACGAAGAGCCGGTCCACGTTGCTGGTGCCGGTCTTGACGACCTTGTCGATCCGGAGTTGGACAAGCTGCAGCAGCTGCTGGGTGACCGTGTCCACCGAGGAGCGCCACTCGGCGCGGACCTGATGGTCTGCCACCTCGTTGCTTCCGTTGCTGCTCCTGTCGGTGACCAGCCGCTGCTCCAGAGCGACCTTGGACTGCCACGCCTTACTGGTCGTCAGCCTTGCGTACAGGTCGCTCTCATTGCCGGTGAGGTTGGCGGCCACCCGGGACTGCGTGAGGTACTCCTGGGTGCCGACGGCGTCGAGGAGAAGGTCGTACGTGTTGCTCGTCAGATGCCCCGCTTGCCGGCCACGGGCCAGAAGGGCGTCTTCGCGGCCGATCATGTCGATGCCGCCGAAAAGGTCGACCAGTGTCTCCGCGAGACCGGTCACTTCGCCGTTGGCGCCGCGGCTGAGTGCGGAGAACACACTGAGGTTCGACTGAAGGGCGCCGCTGTAGTAGTCGAACGCCTTCTGCTCGCTGGACGAACCGGCGTCCACCGCGCGGCGCTGCTGGGCGAGGGGGCCGAGGCTGCGTTCGGTCCCGGCGATGGCGTTGGCGAGCCCGGTCTGTCCGTTGGCGGTGTTCAGGGTTGCCAGCGACCGGAAGGCGCTCACAGCCCGGTCGGTCACCGCGCGCTGCTTGGCAAGCTTTTCGCGGGAGGGGGTGCCGGGGTCGGCCAGTGCCTCTGCGGTGAGCCGTCGCTCCTGCTCAAGGCCCGAGAACAGAAAGCCCGCGGGTATGCCGACGATCTCGCCCAGATCCCGCTGGACCTTCTCCTTCTGCCACTGGGTGGCCAGTTGATAGGTGCCCAGACCCCACAGCGCGGTCAGAGCCACACTCGGTACGAGTACGACGATGATCAGCGCGGTACGCAGCGGCAGTCGGCGGGCGCCGACCGGTATCCGCGGCCGGCCGCTGGCTGTCCCCGGTGAGCCCCCGTCGCGTACGGCTGCCGTTCTTCGTCGGCCGATCCTGCCCCATCCAGTCACGTGCAGGACACTCTCCTCACCCATCACTCGCATCCATGACGAAAAATCGCCAAAGGGCGGCGATTGGTGGCTTGATAGTAGCCATACGACAATTGTGGTCGAGAGTCCCCCCCGTTTCGCCCGGCTGTGGGGTGCTTTCGTAAGTCACGGTCCAACGGGCGGCCCTGGCGGAGTTCTTCGGCCGGTTCGTGCGCGGAGGGTCAGAGCAGCGTCAGCTGGGTGGGCCCGGGGTCCGGGTCCGGGACTGCCGGCGCCGGAGGTCCGAGGCGGCGGGCCATGCCGGGGCGGGCGGGGCCGATACCGTACTCGGCGGCGAATTCGTGGACTTGGCGGGTGATGCGGCGCTGGTACCACTTGGGGGCGTAGGCCCCTTCCGCGTAGAGCGCCTTGTAGCGGCTGAGCAGGCGCGGGTGGTGCACGGAGAGCCAGGCGAGGTACCACTCGCGGGCGCCGGAGCGCAGATGGAGGACGAGGGGAGTGACGGAGGTGGCGCCGGCCTCGGCGATGGCTCGGACAGTCGCGCGCAGCTGGTCGGGGGAGTCGCTGAGGTAGGGGAGGACAGGGGCCATCAGGACGCCGCAGGGGATGCGGCGTTCATTGAGCCGGCGGCAGACCTCCAGGCGCATGGCGGGGGAGGGGG
Source organism: Actinacidiphila oryziradicis (assembly GCF_005047355.1). Classification (GTDB taxonomy): domain Bacteria; phylum Actinomycetota; class Actinomycetes; order Streptomycetales; family Streptomycetaceae; genus Actinacidiphila; species Actinacidiphila oryziradicis. The sequence continues at coordinate 228,049 of NZ_SUMC01000005.1, read as the reverse complement.
TGCCGGGTTCGACGGTGCGCCACAGGCTGCGGTCGAGAAACCCGACGGAGACGGCGGTGGCGACTTCCGTGACCCGCGCGGCCTGTTCGAGCAGCTCGATGTCGCGGAGGATCAGCGAGCCCTTGGTGAGGATGGAGAACGGGTTGGCCTGGTCGCGCAGGGCGGTGAGGATGCCGGGCATGAGCCGGTAGCGGCCCTCCGCGCGCTGGTAGCAGTCGACATTGGTGCCCATGGCGATGTGCTCGCCGTGCCACTTGGGCGTGGCGAGTTCGCGGCGCAGCAGCTCGGGCGCGTTGACCTTGACGATGATCTGGGAGTCGAAGTCCAGCCCGGCGTCGAGGTCGAGATAGGTGTGCGTCTTGCGTGCGAAGCAGTACACGCAGGCGTGACTGCACCCCCGGTAGGGGTTCACGGTCCATTCGAACGGCATCCGGGAGGCACCCGGTACGCGGTTGACGATGGACCGGGCCCGCACCTCATGGAAGGTGATGCCGCGGAACTCGGGCGTGTCGAAGGTCCGTGTCACTACGTCCGTGCCGAAGAGCGCGGGCGCGCTCGGGCCCCCGTCGAGGGCCAGGTTGTCCCACCTCATGCCGCCTCCTTCGTCGCTCTCAGAACACCACAATAGAACACCTGACCGAATAGCGTCGAGCGGGTGCCCCGGTTTTGGCCCCGGGCTCCCGCGGTGGTTGGCTTTCCGCACACATCCGGGCAGGCAGCAGGCATCCGGGCAGCACTGGAGGACAGTCAGATGGCACAGGTCGAGGCGACGACAGAGCGAGTGGTCCAAGCCGCCCCCGAGCGGGTCTTCGCGGCGCTGGCGGACTACACCGGGACCCGTGGGAGGCTGCTCACCGAGCAGTTCAGCGAGTACCAGGTCCAGGAGGGCGGCAGTGGCGCCGGCACCCTTGTGCACTGGAAGCTGCAGGCCACCGAGAAGCGCATCCGCGACATCCTCTTCGCGGTGACCGAGCCGACCGCCGGGCAGCTGGTCGAGACCGACCGCAACTCCTCCATGGTGACCACCTGGACGGTGACTCCGGCCGGCGAGGGCCGGGCCAAGGTTGTCACCTCGACCACCTGGACGGGCGCGGGCGGCATCGGCGGCTTCTTCGAGCGCACCTTCGCGCCGAAGGGACTGAACCGGATCTACGACGCGGTCCTCGCCAAGCTCGCCGCCGAGGTGGAGAACTAGGAGGGGGAGAAGTAGTAGGGGCAGGCTCAAGGCGTCGGCGCAGGGCGTGGGCCGCGATGGGATGGCCGCTCTGCCGTTCACCTGGACGGGTGGTTCTGCTTCGCGCAAACCTGACCAATAGCGCACGTCAGGCCGGGATTCCAGCGTTCTCCGAAGGTTCATCGTACTTGCTCATAGATGTCGGCCGATGCGAGAAATGGGCGGCGCAGGCGCGACTAGGGGAGCGGATACGTGGGCAGTACCATGCTGGCAAGCCAGGCCGAACGGACGGAAGCGGCGCCGGGGTCCCAGGGGGCGGTCCCCGCGCCGTGCGCCGGGGACCCCGCGGATCTTCCCGAGGAGCCACCCGGGCCGGTCGACAGCACCGGGACCTCGGCCGCCGCACTCACCCCGCGCAGGGTCCGCCTCATCTTCCTCGGGCTGATGCTCACCCTGCTGCTCGCCGCGCTCGACCAGATGATCGTGGCGACGGCCCTGCCGAAGATCGTCGGCGAGCTGCACGGCCTGGACAGGATGTCCTGGGCGGTCACCGCCTACCTCCTGGCGTCCACCATCGGACTGCCGGTCTACGGCAAGCTCGGTGACCTCTTCGGCCGCAAGAGCGTCTTCCAGTTCGCCATCGTGGTCTTCGTCATCGGCTCCGCACTGGCCGGCTGGTCCCGCACGATGAACGAGCTCATCGTCTTCCGCGCGGTCCAGGGCATCGGCGGCGGCGGGCTCATGATCGGCGTGCAGGCGATCATCGCGGACATCGTGCCGCCCCGGCAGCGCGGCCGCTACATGGGGCTGATCGGTGCCGCTTTCGGCCTCGCTTCGGTGGCCGGGCCGCTCCTGGGCGGGTACTTCACCGACCACGCCTCCTGGCGCTGGTGCTTCTACATCAACGTGCCTTTCGGGCTGCTGACGCTCGCGGTCATCACCGTCGTGCTGCGGCTGCCCAAGCCCGCCGGCAAGCCCAGGCTGGACATCCTCGGTGCGCTGCTGCTCGCCGCCGGGTCCACCTGCCTGGTGCTGCTGACCAGCTGGGGCGGCACCACGTACGCCTGGCGCTCGCACGTCATCGTCGGGCTCGGGGCGGGCGCGCTCGCCTGTGCGCTGCTGTTCCCGCTCGTGGAGCGGTTCGCCGCCGACCCCATCCTTCCCCTGCGGCTGTTCCGTGACTCCGTCTTCAACGTCACCTCGCTGGTCAGCGTCGTCACCGGCGTCGCCCTGTTCGGCGCGGCCAGCTATCTGCCGACCTTTCTGCAGATGGTCGACGGCGCCACCGCCACCGAGTCCGGGCTGCTGATGCTGCCCATGATGCTCGGCGTCGTCATCGCCTCCATCGCCTCCGGCCAGCTGATCAGCCGGACCGGCCGCTACAAGCCGTACCCCGTGCTCGGCGGGGCCCTGTCGGCGGCCGGCATGTGGCTGCTGTCCAGACTGGAGACCGACACCCCCCGCGCCGAGTACAGCGTCTATATGGCGGTGCTGGGGCTCGGTATCGGGCTCGTCCTGCCCGTGCTGACCCTCGCCGTGCAGAACTCGGTGCACCCCACCGACCTGGGCGCGGCCACCAGCGCCAACAACTACTTCCGGCAGATCGGCGGCTCGGTCGGCGCGGCGGTCTTCGGCACGCTCTTCGCCGAACGGCTCGCCGCCGGGCTCGCCATCCGGCTCCCCAAGGGGGCCGGGCTCCCGGACGCCGAATCGATCACCCCGCAGCTGGTGCACGCCATGCCCGCGCCGCTACGCGACGCATATGTGCGGGCCTACGCCGACGCCATGCCGCGAATTTTCCTCTACCTCGTGCCGGTGCTGGTCGTCGGCCTCCTGCTCGCCCTCCTCCTCAAGGAGAAACCCCTTGTGACCCAGTACGGCCCCGGCCCGGGCTCCGGCCCCGAGCCTGTCATCCCCGCCGCGCGCACCGCCGACCACGCCCGCGTGGGAGTCCCGGTCTGCGGCACGGTCCAGCACTCCGACGGCACCACCGTCGGCCGGGCGGCCCTCACCCTCATCGATGTCACCGGCCGCCAGATCGGGCGCGGGGCCACCAGCGAGGACGGCCGGTACGCCCTGAGCACCCCGGGCAGCGGCAGCTATGTCCTGATCGCCGCCGCAGGCGGCCACCAGCCACAGGCCGTCAGCGTCACCGTCGGCGAGCGGCCCGTGGAACTGGACGTCGTCCTCGGCGGCGCCGGGCGGCTCGCCGGAACGGTGCGCACGGCCGACGGCACTCCCGTGCGCGACGCCATCGTCACTCTCACCGACGTACGGGGAGATGTCGTCGGCAGCACACGCAGCGGGCGCGAGGGCGGCTACGTTCTGAGCGAGCTCGTCGCCGGCGAGTACACCCTGGCCGCGAGCGCCCCCGTCTACCGTCCGGCCGCACTGCCCGTCTCCGTACAGGCGTCGCGCGAGACCCGGCAGGACGTCGAGCTCGCGGGCGGGGCGGTCCTGCGCGGCACCGTACGCGCCCCGGGCGGCCGCCTGGTCGAGGAGGCGCGCGTCACGCTGCTCGACGCGGCCGGCAATGTCGTGGACTCGGTGATCACCGCCGCGGACGGGATCTTCCGCTTCGTCGACCTCGCGGCCGGCGAGTACACCGTCATCGCCGCCGGCTACCCGCCGGTGGCCACGGTGTTGCAGGTCGCCGGCGGCGGCCGGACGGAGCGGGACCTGCAACTGGGACACGAGGACTGAACCTCATCCCCCGGGCGGGGGCGACGGCGGCGTCGGGGGCTTCGGACGGGCTTGGTTGTCAAGCCCGTCCGAAGAGGACTACTTCTCCGGCTTCTGGCACGGGGTCCCGCGCGTCAGCGAATACCGCGCGCCTATCTTGTAGGTGCCGGGCGTCGGCACGTAGAGCCGGGTCCACTCGCCGTCCTTGGCGAGACAGCCGTGGAGGTCGTCCAGGGCGCCGTCTATGCCGAGCCATGGGGACCACGGGACGCGCAGCAGCACACTGCCGGCCTTCGGCACCTTCACCGTCAGATCGGCGGGGCCGGCGAGGGTGACGGTGGCCGGCGGATCGACGAGGGGCTGCGTGCCGGAGACGCGGTAGAGGCGCCAGTGCGAGTCCTGCCAGACGGGCTTCAGCCAGGAGTTGCCGCTGGCGACGATCTTGGCTTCGGCGACGCCCGCGGTGTCGGGCTTGTCGGCGGGAAGCACCACATATGCGACGCCCCAGTTGCGGAGCCACGCGATGTACGAGGCCGGGGTCAGAGTGCCGTTGTAGAAGAGCGGATTGCGCTCGACGTCGGCCTGCCGGTTCCAGCCGCGCGCGAGATTCACATGCGGGGCGAGGCCTGAGGCCTCCCAGTGCGAACGCATGGGGACGACCTCGACCCTGCTCCGGTCGGCGCCCACCCGCAGCAGCTCGTCGATGAGCGGCTGGGCATGCTCGACGGTGGCCGTCGCCGGAGCGGTGGTGACGAAGTCGGCCACCGGTTTGATGATCGTCCAGAGGGCGACGCCGGAAAACGCCATATACGCTGCGACAACTTTCTGGCCGCTGAGCTTGCGGGCCTGGGCGGCCGCGAGCAGCACCACGCCGCCGAGCAGCAGCGCGAGCCGCTCCACATTGCTGCCGATCGGGGACGGGATCACCCAGCAGAGCGCTATCCCAACGGCGTAGACCCACGAACCGGCCCGCACCGTCCGCCACCGGCGGGGCACCAGGACGGCCACCAGCACGGCCGTCACGAACGGCAGCGAGGCGGAGTACCAGGCAAAGGGCTGCACTCCGTAGAACGGGAACAGCAGCGATGTCGTCCCGATCACCAACGGTGGACCGGCGGCCAGGACGTACGCGTCCTTGCGGCGCCCGTTGAGGAACAGCGCAGCCGCGAGCACCTCCACGAATAGCCCGGCCACCGGGCTGCACATCGTCGCCAGCGCACCCAGTGCCGAGGCGGTGACGACCCGCTGCAGGCGTACCTTGCCGCCGTCGCCCAGCAGGAGGGCGGCCGAAAGCAGGGCGAAGAGCATGCCCAAGGCGAAGGTGACCCGGCCGGACGCGATATCGCACCACATGGCGAAGGCCGCCCAGAGCGCGGGCAGCATCGGCCGGCGGATGCCGGAGCGGACCAGCAGCCACGCGGCGAGGGTCGCGGAGAGCGTGCCGGAGATGACCGCGGTCGTCCGGACGCCCAGCAGGCCCATCACATAAGGCGAGAGGACGCTGTAGTTGGCCGGGTGCATGCCGCCGTACCAGGACAGGTTGTACGCGGAGTCGGGGTGCTTGAGGACGAAGTCGGTCCACGCGTACTGCGCGGCGAGGTCTCCGGCATCGCTCGCCATGAACAGCGCCCACAGCACGTGCAGCACTGCGGCCAGCACGGTCGCGGCCACCACGGGGTGGCGCAGGCGGAAATCGGGGCGTAGCGCAGCGGCGGGAAGTACCGCCTCCACTGTGGTCATACTGCCTCTTCAGGTCCGAGTGTCTCGAACCCGCACCTTCGGATCTGGAGTTCGATCAGCCTTGGGGACGCTAACACGCGTCCCTAAGGTTGCCTCCGCGCGGGCATACGCCGGTTTCGGCCATTGGCCTCCGCCGCCGGCCACCCCGGCCGTACGGTGGTAGCCGAGCCATCAAATCCTACGCGGGGCCGATCACCCGGCGGCGGATCAGTGGTTCGTAGGGGAAGGAGCCGAGGCGCCATGGACCGTCGCAATGCGTCGGGGGTGTCCGGGCGCATGCCGCTCGCCGTCGCGGTCGTGGACGACGGGGGTCTGGTGTCGCACTGGAGCACAGGGGCGCGCCGGCTGTTCGGCCGCGCCAGGGAGGAAGCGGTGGGCCTGCCCGCCGCCGATCTGCTGCCGGTGACCGGGGCGTTGCGGAAAGAGCAGCCGACAGGGGCGGCCTACGACCCCGGCCAGGGCCTCGGGCCCGACCTGGACGCCTCGCTCAGCGGGGAGACCTCCTACCCGACGGCGGGCCGCGCCCGGCTGAACGACCGCCGCGACCAGCGCCCGGTGGATGTGCTGTGGTGGGCGTACCCGCTGGTCGGACCGGGGTCCGAGCGTCTGCTGGTGCTCGCCGCCGACGCGGCTCAGCTGCAGAGCCCGCCGCCCGGGCCGGACGAGGAGGACCGCACCGAGGAGTTCGAACGGCTCGCGCCGGGCTTCGCCCTGCACACCGAGTTCCCCGGCGCCGACCAGCTCGCAAAGCGGCTGCCGGAGATCCTGCCCAGCATGAGCGTCGGCGAGAGCCGCCGGATCGTCTCCCAGGTGCTCGAACTCGGCTACCCGGTGCTGGAGATCAGCCAGCACGACCGGGTGCCCGTCACCCCGGACTGGGGCGTGCCCAGGAGGGCCGAGCGCCATGCCCGCCGACTGCGCGCCGCCGAGGCGGCCGCCGCCGGCCCGCGGGCCCCCCTGCCCACGGATCCGGAACCCGACCTGGCGCCGGACCTCGAGTACGCCGCGGTGCGCGAGCACCTGGAGTTCCTCAACGAGGTCAGTGGCCGGATCGGCTCCTCCCTGGACCTGGCGGCGACGATCCAGGAGGTCAGCGCAGCCGTGGTGCCGCGCTTCACCGATGTCGCGGGCACCTATCTGCGCGAGGCTGTGCTGGCGGGCGAGGGCTTCCCGGACGGCCCGCCGGACGTCGTCACCACCATGTGGTACCGGGTGGCCCTGGAACATACCGACGAGCCGGGCCGCTGGGACGATGTGGTGCCGGTCGGCGAGTCCATGCCCTTCCCGGAGCACACCCCGTTCTTCCAGTGCATGACCAGCGGGCAGCCGGTGCTCGTACCCCGGATCACCGAGCCGATGGGCGACGCGATCGCCTCGCAGTTCGAGAAGCGCGACATCCGGCCGCTGATCACCGGCCGGTCGATGCTCGTCGTACCGCTGAAGGCGCGCAATGTGGTGCTGGGCTTCATGATCCTGCTGCGCCACGCCGAGCGGCCGGTGTTCAACGACATGGACCGGGTGACCGGCGCCGAACTCGCCGCCCGTGCCGGGCTCGTCCTCGACAACGCCCGTATGTACACGTACCAGGAAAATGTCGCGGACACCTTGCAGGACAGCATGCTGCCGCAGATCACCCCGCGCATGCCGGGGTGCGACGTGGCCACCCGCTATCTGCCGGGCACCCGCCTCGGCCGGGTCGGCGGTGACTGGTTCGACACCATAAAGCTGCCGGGCTCAAGGCTGGCGCTGGTTGTCGGTGACGTCATGGGCCACGGCCTCAACTCGGCCGCCATGATGGGCCAGCTGCGTACCGCCGTACAGACCATGGCCGCCCTCGACATGGCCCCTGACCAGCTGCTGCGCAATCTCGACGACCTGGCGCAGCGGCTCGGCGAGCACTACCTGGCGACGTGCCTGTACGCGGTCTACGACCCGATCCGGTCCGAGCTGCTCATCACCAACGCCGGGCACATCCCGCCGGTCGTCGTCCGGGCCGAGGACGGCCGCAGCGAGCTGCTCCGGGTGCCGACCGGTGCGCCGATCGGGGTCGGCGGCGTGCCGTTCGAGACGGTGCGGGTGCCGGTGGCACCCGGCGACCGGCTGGTGCTCTGCACGGACGGCCTGGTCGAGGTGCGGGGGCAGGACATCGGCACGGGGCTCGCGGCGCTCTGCGAGAGCGCCGCGCATCCGGCGGCGTCGATGGACGACGCGTGCGACACCATCATCCGGGCGCTGAACCCGCCCGGCGGCCGCAAGGACGACGTGGCGCTGCTGATGGCCCGGCTCAACGGCATTCCGCGCGAGGACGTGGCCTCCTGGCAGCTCGCGCTCCACCCGCGCGAAGCGGCCCGGGCGAGGGGGCTGACCCGCGACACACTCATCGGCTGGGGCCTGGAGGAAGCGGCGGAGACGGCCGCGCTGCTGGTCGGCGAGATCGTCACCAATGCCGTACGGCATGCCCACAGCCGCCATGTCGAGCTGCGGCTGGTCCGGGCCGACGCACTGCTGTGCGAGGTCACGGACGACAATCACGCGATGCCGGCCCTGCTGAGCGCCGGGCCGGACGACGAGTACGGGCGCGGGCTCCGGATCGTCAGCCGGCTGGCGAAGAGGTGGGGCGCGAGCCGCAACTCGGGGGGCAAAACTGTCTGGTTCGAGCAGACTCTGCCCTGGCGGCGGGGGCGCGGCCAGGTCCTGTCCGGGCGCTGCGGCTGATTTGCCGGGGTCGAACGCAAGGTCAAGGATTGATCAGCGTCCTCGTCGGCGTTCTTGTTCTGCGCAATTTTCGGCGGTAGCACGGATCCTGACGCCGTGTCCGATCCTGGGGAGAGCACATGAACGTGTCCAGCGGGTATTCGCAGGCGTGGGAGAGCTTCTGGCGCGACGCGCCGGACGGGGAGGGCAGCGTCTTCTGGGATGCCGAGCCGGAGGTCAGCGCGGCGCTGCACCTGCCCCTCTTCGAGCCCTACTTCCACGCCGCGCTGCCGCTTGCCGACATGGGCTGCGGCAACGGCCGGCAGACCCGCTACCTCGCCGGGCGCTACGACCGGGCGGTCGGCCTGGACCTGTCCGCGGCGGCTGTCGAGCACGCCCGGCGCCAGGACCCGCACGGCACCGCCGAGTACCAGCTGCTGGACGGCGCCGACCTCACCTCCGTGCGGCGGCTGCACGCGGAGCTCGGTGACGCCAACGTCTACCTGCGCGGGGTCCTGCACCAGTGCGAGCTCGAGGACCGGGCGGCGCTGGCCGAGGGCATCGCCGAGCTGGCCGGAGAGCGCGGCCGGGTCTTCGCGCTCGAACTCGCCGGCACCGCGAAGGGGGTCCTGCTGGGCCTGGCCCAGCGCCCGCAGGGCCCGCCGGCCAAGCTGGCGGCGGTCTTCGAACACGGCATCGCGCCGGGCGAGGTGCTTGACGAGGCGGTGCCGGGGTTCTTCCGGGCGGCCGGTCTTGAGGTGCTGGCCCACGGGGAACTGCCGCTGACGACCACGGAGCACCGGCCGGACGGGACACGGATCGAGGTGCCGGCCAACTGGCTGGTGGCGGGGCGCCCCGCCTGAGGCATCCGGCGCGCTCAGGAGCGCAGGGCCTCCTCGGCGGAGGTGAGGGCGGTGCTGAGGATGACGCGGCCGAGGAGACCGGTACCCATCGCTTCGGCGGCCCCGAGGAGGAGCGGGACGGCGACCGGCATCAGATTCCGCAAGAGTGGCCGGGCCCCGCCGGGCAGGGAAACACGCGGCAGGACGAAGGTGATGGCGAGGGACATCCGAGAGCTCCGCGGAGAAGAGGTGGCGTTGGCCAGGGCGTGGCACCGGTCATCGTACGGAAGCCGCACGACGGGTGAAACCCCCTTTTTCAGTAGAAGACCGCCGGGCGACCTGGTCGAGGTATGCCTGGTGCAATCCACGTGAACAGCGCACGAACAGCGACTTCTCGGCTCAGCTCCGCGCGGGGTCGGGGCCGGGACCGCGCAGAAACAGGCGGGGTGCGAGGGCGGCACCCGCGGTGGCGGTGGCGGCGCAGATGAGGACGATGCCCCCCGCGACGGGTCCCAGCGGGGTACAGCCGAAGAAGTGGCTGACCACCGGGGTCTCGATGATGGCGGCGAGCATGAGCGTGGAGACGGCGCTGGTGGCGAGTACGGCGGGGCTGTGCCAGTCGGTGATGAGGGTCTGCCCCAGCTGCGTGCCCACGAGCGCGGCGAGCCCCATGGTGCTCGCCCGGCGGGAGCGGCCGGTCATCCTGCCGAGCTGGAAGGCCGCCATGGCACCGAGGGCGGTGGCAGTGCCGCGGACGGCCAGGATGCGGGTCAGACCGGGTCCCAGCAGGGAGGTCACCGGCCCCTTGGTCAGCCGGTCGCCACCGGTGCCGGAAGGCTTGGCGGGGGCGAGGGCGACGGCGAGCGCCGGCAGCATGTCGGTGAGCATGTTGACGAGCAGCAGCTGGCGGGTGCTCAGCGGGGTGCGGCCGGTGAGAGCGGTTCCGAGCACGGTGAAGGCGACCTCGCCGGCGTTGCCGCCCACCAGGATCGCCACCGCGTCCCGCACGTTGTCCCACAGGGTGCGTCCCTCCAGCAGGGCGTCGATGAGGCGGGCCAGATCGGGGTCGGTGAGGACCAGGTCCGCGGCGGTCCGGGCCGAGGTCGAGCCCCGTGCGGACACCCCGATACCGACGTCGGCGACCCGGATGGCCGCGGCGTCGTTGGTGCCGTCCCCGGCCATGGCCACCACGTGGCCGGCCCGCTGCAGCGCCTGCACGATGCGGATCTTCTGTTCGGGGGAGACGCGGGCGAAGACGGTGGACTTGGCGGTCCGGGTCACGCGTTCACGTTCGGTGAGCGCGTCCAGTTCGGCGCCGGTGAGGACGCGGCCCTCGGGGATGCCGAGTTGGCGGGCGATGGCCGCTGCCGTCGTCGGGTGGTCGCCGGTGACCATCGTGACCCGTACCCCCGCTTCCGCCAGGCGCCGCACGGCCTCGGCGGCGCCCGGCCGTACGGTGTCGGCGATGGCGACGAACCCGGTCAGGGTGAGGTCGGTGACGAGGCCGGCCACTCCGGTGTCCTCGGGCACGTCCAGCGAATCGGGCTGGGACTCGGCGACCGCCAGCACTCGCAGTCCGTCGGAGGCCAGCCGGTGCAACAGGGCTCCCGCCGCGCGCCGCCGCGCGGGGGTGAAGGGAAGGACGCTCTGGCGGCTGGAGGTGGCGAGGGTTGTGGCGCACCGGCGGAGTACGGTCTCGGGCGCGCCCTTGACGGCCAGAAAAGGCTTGCCGGACACCATGCCGAGAGAGGCCGAATAGCCGCGGCTGGTCTCGAAAGCCAGCTCGTCGACCAGGTGCCAGTCGCTGTCGTCGATGCCGTGGGCGGCGGCGGCGTCCACGATCGCCCGGTCGGTGGCGTGGGCGAGTGCCCTGCCGCCGGTTTCCTGCTGCGGACAGGCCCTGGCGGCGGTGCGCAGCACCCGCCGGCCCAGCGCGCTGTCCAGCGGGGTCTCCCGGTCGAAACCCGCCGTGCGGGCGACGGACAGCCGTCCCTCGGTGAGCGTGCCGGTCTTGTCGAAGCAGACGACGTCCACCCGGCCCAGTGCCTCCAGCACGCGCGCGGAGCGCACCAGGACACCCTGGCGCGACAGGCGCCGGGCGGCGGCGGACTGGGCGACGGTGGCGACCAGCGGAAGGCCCTCGGGTACGGCGGCCACCGCGATGGCCACCCCCGAGGCCAGCGCTTCGCGCAGAGCGGCCCGGCGCAGCAGCGCCAGCAGTGTGACGGCTGTCCCGCCGAGCGCGGTGGCGGGCAGCGCGATCCGGGTCAGCTGGGCGAGGTGACCTTCGATGCCGGCCGGCGTCCCGGCGCTGCTCGCCACGTCGGCCGCGAGGCCGGCCTGGGTCTGCGCCCCGGTGGCGACGACCACGGCGAAGCCGCTGCCGGCCAGCACGGTGCATCCCTCGTAGACCATGCTGGTCCGGTCCGCCAGATCCGCTCCGGGGGTGGGCCGGGTCTGTTTGGCGACGGGTACGGATTCGCCGGTGAGACTGGCCTCGTCGATCTCCAGATCGATGGCGGTCACCAGGCGGGCGTCGGCGGGAACGACGTCGGACGGCCCGAGCGCGATCATGTCCCCGGGGAGGAGTTCCTCGGCGGTGATGGTCTCCACGGCAGCGATTTCGAGCCCCGCGAAGAACCACTCACCGGACTTACCGGGCTCACCGCTCCCGGCCGCCTCCGCTTCGGGCTGCGGCGTCCAGTGGACCCGGCGGGCTGTCACCCGCTCGCTGAGCAGCAGACCGCGCAGCGCCCGCTCGGCGCGCAGCCGCTGGCCGGCGCTGATCAGGGCGTTGCCGACCATCACCCCGGCGACGAGGATGGCGTCGACGTTGGAACCCACGACCGCGGAGGCGGCGGCGCCCAGGGCCAGTACCGGTGTGAGCGGGTCACGGAGTTCTTCGCGTACGGCGGCCAGCAGCGACCCGGCGCGGCGGGCGGGAAGGACGGCGACGGCTGCCACCGGTGATCGCAGAGCTGCCCCGGCGGCCCTGTGCAGCCTGCTCCCGCCGGGTGGCGCGGGTTGCTCCCGGCGCGGCCGGTCCTGGTCGCGCTGGGGGGTGGCGATGAGCGCGACGTAGGCCTCCTTCGCTCCGAGGGAATGCCACACCCCGTGCGGGCGGGGCGGCGGGAGCGGTTCCCTCGCCACCCGGCGGGCGGCGGCGGCGCCGACCAGGAGCGCCGCGGTGGCGGCGCCGTACACCGGTGAGGTGGTCCGGCCGCCGAGCGGGCGGCGGGGGGAGCCGACACCGGCCAGCAGCGCTCCCAGCACCGCCCCGCCGGAGGCCAGCCGCGCGGAGTGAGCGCTGGTCCGGCGTGCTTCGCCCAGAGCGCGCAGTACCCGCCAGGCCTCCGCCAGGCCCGGGCCGCAGAGCAGGTCGGCCGACCAGCTCACGTTCCGCACACCGCCCCCGGCCTGCTGCAGCAGGGCGATCCCGACGTCCGCGGCGGCCAGGGCGTCCTCGTCACCGGACGCGATCAGCAGCACCCCGTGCCCGTCGGCCTGCAGGCGCCGCACCTCCTGTGCCGCCACGGCCGTCTGCGGAAGCACCTCGTCGGCCCAGGGGAGCAGCGTGGCGGTGCTGGCGTGCTCGGTCAGCACGAGCAGATCGGCGCCGGCCCGGGCGGCCCCGACCAGCGCGTCGGCCAGCGGATCGAGCTCGCATCCCACATGTACCCGGCCCTGTCGGCGGCCGTCGGCGTCGAACAGGTCCAGCACCAGGGCCGACGCCCCGTCAGGGCGCCCCGGCTTCGCGTCCCGGGCGCGCTCCAGCCGCCATTCCCCGTAGCTCCAGGGCCCCTCGCCGGCCAGGTCCGACAGCGGGCGTCCGGCCAGCAGGGAATGCACGAGGCCCCACAGCTCCGGCTCGTCCAGGTCACCGGTCGTCACCGCGGACAGCAGCCGCAGACGCGAGGTGCACAGTGCCACCGAGTCGATGACGACCGCCGACACCCTGTCCAGCCGACGGTAGGCCGTCCCGTTCATGGGCACGACGCCCCGGCGGGCGAGATCGCGTGCCACCAGGGCGGCGAACGTTTCACGACCGACCCTGGCCGCCTTCGGCGCGGTGGCGAGGACCACCTCGGCCGCCCGGGACGGCTCGCGTGTCATCGCCAGCAGCCCGGCTGCCGCCACCGCTCCGGCCAGCGCGGTGCGCTCACTGCCGCGCTCCACCGGCCCGGGCGGAAGCGGCTCCGGGCGCGGCTCGGGCTCGTGGGTCCGCTGGGGCAACCCCCCGCCGGGCGGCACGAGTTCCGCTTCCCGGCGGTTCCAGACCTCCTGCCGACTGCGGATCTCGGCCAGCTGGAGGACCCGCTGCGCCGCGTCCACCCCGAGTGGTGCCACGCCCGCGGTCATGGCGTGCAGTACGGCATTGGCCATTGCCAGTACCGTGTCGGTGTGTGTCTCGCCGAGCCAGGACTCCACCGCCCGGCGCAGCCGCGGCTGTGTGTCCACGAGCACGAGCGGGACGCGGATGTAGCGCGGGAACCGGGGCAGCGGCGTGAGCCGGCCGGTGGCAGCGACCACCATGCCCAGACAGTCCGCGACGAGTGATGCCCCGGCCAGCATGGCCGGGGCGGTCTCGAACGGGTGATGCGGACGGCTGCCCAGGAACGCGTCGGTGTCCGTGCCGCGAGCTTCCTCGACGGCCTCCACCACTTCCAGGAGCGTGTCCACGCCGATGTCATCCTCGTCGAAGGCGATCAGCACCTGCCCGGTCACCGCGTTGACCGCGGCCCAGTCGACGCCCCTCAGTTGCCGCAGTTCGGCGGTGAGCGTGTAGCACAGCTTGCGGTACGCGTCCCCGCCCCCGGTCAGCCCGCGCACCTCGATGTGCGCCTTGCCGTTCCGCGCCCACATCCGCCGGCGCGTCCGGTGCTCACCGGTGTCCGCCACGGTCGCGACCGCCTCGGCGAGCAGGGCGGGCAGCCGGCCCACCAGCCCGGCCGAGCGGCGGCCGGTGCGCGCCACGCTCCGGGTGCCGCCAATGACCTCGCGTACAGCCGTGTCCAAACCGGGTACGGACCGGGTGAGTTCGGGCAGCTCGGGGATCCTCACCTGCATCGCTGCTCTCCTGGCGTGGGCGTCTCGGGCTGCGGGCTCCGGGCGTCTGCGGCGTTGGTGGCCCGGCGCCCGGAAGTGTGGGGCTATAAGATTACCCATATCTGGCCAAAAAGCGAAAAATTAGGCCATATGTCAGAGAGGCGGCAATTATGACCGATCCCGCTACTTCCACCGCCAGCCGGCGGCGCACCCGTTCGGAGACTCAGAAGAAGTCGTCGCCCGCTGCCTCGAAGGCCGGGACGGCCGAGACGGCGCACGCCTCCGTGGAGGAAGGGCACACCGTCACCGTCACCGTCCCCCTCGACCGGATGGTCGGCACAGCCGCATCCGTAGTGATGGCGCCGGTCATCGTCGCCCGCAAGGTCCTGCCTGCCAAGGGCGGCCTTCCCCTCTATCTCGGCCTCGGCGCCCTGGGGGCAGCAGGCGTCCTTGAGTGGCCGGTGGCGCTGGGCGTCGGCATCGGGTACGCCCTACTGCGACGCGGTGGTGCTCAGCACACCGGAGGAAACGGTGGGCGTACCGGCTCCCACTGATCCGGGGCGGCCGGAGTTCGCCGCCACGGGCGGTGGCCGCGGACCGCCGCCGGGGCAGTTGACGGTCGCAGCCGCACGGCTACAGCTTGACCTCCTCGGCGGCGCACACCTCCGCGTGCATGTTCCGCTCCATCATGCGCAGCGCGGCGTCCGCGAGGTCCGCATGGATATGGGCGACGGCGTCCTGTGCCACGGTGACCCGCAGATGGCGTATATGGGCGTCGAGCGCTGAGTAAAGCACGCATTGTTCGGTGACCTGGCCGCACAGGATGGCGTGGCCGACGCCCAGCTGGCGCAACAGGTATTCGAGCGGGGTCTGGTAGAAGATCGAGTGCCGCACCTTCAGAACGAACAGCGACGTGTCGTCGGGCCGGACCGGCTCCACGAGGTCGCCATGCCGGCCCTGCAAGGCGGCATTGAGGATCTCCTCGTGGTGGGAGCGCCATCTGCCGAAGTTGTCGTTGACGTAGATGACGTCGACTCCCGCGTCGCGGGCACGGTCGATCAGGCTGCGGACCGTCGGGAGCACCTCCCGTACTGACGGCAACAGCAGGTCGGCGTCCTCGTGCTCATACGTATTGATCATGTCGATGACGATCAGCGCGGTGTTGTGCATGGGCACACTCCGGCAGGCGGGGCCCGGGACTACCCCGGGCCGGCGGATTACGGTCGGAACCGGATCTGCGCGCTCCTGGTTCCGGGCACTCCTGGCTTTGCTGGGCACCTTCGCGTCTGGTCCTACGGGAGACGCGATCACGGGCATGGCGCCCGGGATTCGCGCAGGCACACGGGGTACCGGGCGTCCCCCCGCAGCCCCCGCGTGGCCGGAGTCCCTCACCAGATGCTCCCGCCCGTCACGGCTGTCCGCCAGCCGACGGCGCGGCAGGGGTAAGCAGGAAGGGCCCGGGTAACCGGTGCGAGACAGGAAGATCGGCGTGCGCGTCAGTCATCGGGGCTGGCCCGTGAACCGCCGGCTCACCGGCGCCGGCCCGTTGGGCCGGCCGCGCGGTTCGAGGGCCGTGGTCCGGCCGAGGAGGCCTCGGGGAGGTCAGGAGGTGGCAGAGGATGACAACGGAAGCGTGGACGGGCGGCGGCTGGCCGGGTGCCGACGCCGAGGAGCACCGGAGGGCCGTGGCGGCGGAGTTCGCCCGCTCGGTGCAGGGCGGCGAGCTCGATCTGCCGCTTCCAGGGTCCGGGGACACGCGCCGGCGCTGGTCGGCGCTGACGGCGATCGCCGAGCGCGACCTCGCCCTGGCCCGGCTCGCCGAGGGCCACACCGACGCGCTGGCGATCCTGGCCGAACTGCGCGGCCTGGGCGTTGCCGACCTGCCCGAGGCGCCCCCGGGTGCCCGCTGGGGCGTGTGGGCCGCCGAGCCGCCGGACGCCGTACTCCGGGCCGAACGCGCCCCCGACGGGCTCTGGCGGCTGTCCGGCCCCAAGTCGTACTGCTCCGGGGCGCGAGTCTGCACCCACGCTCTGGTGTCCGCCCGCGAGGGAGAGGCCCGCCGGCTCTTCGCCGTCACCGTGGACGGCGCACACATCACTCCGGTGCCGGGAAGCTGGCCGGCCGCGGGGATGGCGGCCAGCGACACCCTCGACCTGCGCTTCGACCGCGCCCCGGCGGTGCCGGTCGGGCCGCCGGGCGCCTACCTCGACCGGCCCGGCTTCCACCACGGCGGCATCGGTGTCGCCGCCTGCTGGTACGGCGGGGCCCGTTCGGTTGCCGCCACTCTGCTGGACGCGGCGGCGCGACGGGACCCCGACCCGCACTCGCTGGCCCACCTCGGCGCCATCGACGCCGGGCTGGAGGCGGTCGACGCGCTGCTCGACCGGGCGGCGGCCGAGACCGACGCGGACCCCGACGACCGCAAGCGGGGCGCCGGGCTGCGTGCCATGCGGGTGCGGGCCTTCACCGAGGCCACGGCGGACAACGTGCTGCGGCGGGTCGGACGGGCGCTGGGCGCCGCACCACTCGGCCACGACGCCGTGCACGCCCGTAACGCTGCCGACCTGACGGTCTATCTGCGTCAGCACCACGGCGAGCGCGACCTCGCCTCGCTCGGAGCGGCCGTCGCGGACACGCGGCGATCCGCCGGGGAGGCCCGGTGACGAGCGCAGTGGGGGCGCCCCGTCCGTCCGACAGCCCCAAGGACCCCATCCAGGCGCCCGGCACCCCGGAGGAACTGTGGGCCGCCTGGCCGGAGCCCACGGCCTTCCCCGAACTCGGCCTGTCCGGGCTGCGACGTGTCCTGCTGGTCGCCGCACACCCCGACGACGAGGCGCTCGGCCTCGGCGGCGCCATCGCCCGCCTCGCCGCTGCCGGCGCGCACCTCCGGCTGGCGGCGGTCACCGACGGCGAGGCGTCCCACCCGGGCAGCACCGCCCCCCTCGCCCAGGACCTCGCACGCGTCCGCAGGGCGGAGGCCAGGTGCGCGCTCGCAGCGCTGGGCGCGGTGGACACCGACGTCGTCACCCTCGGCATCCCGGACACCGCGGTCGCCCGGCACGAGCACCGCCTCGCCCGGCGACTCGCCGAGCTGATGGCGGGCTTCGACGTGTGCTTCGCGCCCTGGAGCGGCGACGCGCACGCCGACCACGAGGCCGCCGGCCGTGCCTCCTCGGCCGCCGGAGCCGCCACCGGAGTGCCGGTCCTGCACTACCCGGTGTGGACCTGGCACTGGGCCCGCCCCGGCGACCCCCGCGTGCCCTGGCGGCGCGCCGCGCGGATCCCGCTGGACCCCGGGGCCGCCGCCCGCAAACGGGCTGCCCTGCACTGCTTCGCCAGCCAGCTGCTCCCGCTCGGCGACGCCCCGGCCGACGCAGCGGTGCTGCCTCCTGGAGAAGTGGCCCATTTTCTGCGCGACTACGAGGTGGTGCTGCGGTGAACACCCCCGCCGAGTACTTCGCCGAGATGTACCGGGACGCCGACGACCCCTGGAGCCTGGGCAGCCGTTGGTACGAGCAGCGCAAGTACGCGATCACCGCGGCCTCGCTGCCCCGCCGCACCTACCGCCGCGCCTTCGAACCGGCCTGCTCGGTCGGCGTCCTCAGCGCCCTCCTCGCGGACCGCTGCGAACGCCTGCTGAGCTGCGACCGCTCCGGCCGGGCCGTCACAGCGGCCCGCCGCCGGCTGGCGGGCCGGCCGCACGTACGCGTGGAGCGGAGAGTACTGCCCGGCGAGTGGCCCGCGGAGCGGTTCGACCTGATCGTCCTCTCCGAGATGCTCTACTACTTCGGGCCCGCCGACGCCCGGGCGCTGCTCGCCCGCGCGGTCGAGTCACTGGAGCCCGGCGGGACCCTGCTGGCCGTCCACTGGCGCCACCCGGTGGCCGAGCACGCTCAGAGCGGCGACGCCGTGCACGAGGCCCTGCGCGCGGCACCGGGGCTGCTCCGGATCGCCGGCCACGAGGAGCCGGACTTCCTGCTCGACGTCCTGGTGCGCCCCGTCCGGCAGGACGACGACGCGCGGTCCTTCTCGGTCGCGGCCGCCGAGGGACTGGCGTGATCCGCGCGGTGGCGGTCGTCGTACCGGCGCATGACGAGCAGGAGCTTCTCGACGGCTGCCTGAGGTCCGTGCGCCGGGCGGCGGCCCACCCGGCGCTGCGGGCCGCAACGGTCCGGACGTTCGTGATCGCCGACTCATGCCGGGACGCCACTGCCGAGATCGGGCGCCGGCACGGCGCGGAGGTGGTGGAGGCGGCGCTCGGCAGCGCCGGCGCGGCCAGGGCCCTCGGGTCGGCCCGGGCCCTGGCGCGGCTTCTCCGGCCGGCTTCGGAACTGCGGCCGCAGGAGATCTGGCTGGCCCACACCGACGCCGACACCCGGGTGCCCGCCTGCTGGCTCGCCGGGCAACTGGACCGCGCCGCCCAGGGAATCCACGCGGTGGTCGGCACCGTCGAGGTCGACGACTGGTCGGAGCACCTGCCCGGTACGGCGGCGCGCTTCCGCCGGTACTACGCCGCGCTCCGCGATCCGTCCGGCGGGGTGCCGGGGCCGCACCCCCATGTGCACGGGGCCAACCTCGCCCTCCGGGCGGACGCGTACGCCGCCGTCGGCGGATTCCCGCCGGTGACGACGGGCGAGGACCGCGCTCTGGTGGCAGCCCTGGAGTCGGCCGGCTGTCGCGTCCACCGCACCGACAGCCACCCCGTCCGAACCTCGGCCCGCCGCGCGTCCCGCGCGCCGGGCGGCTTCGGCGACTTCCTGCGGGCACTGGAAGCCCGGGAGCGGTGGCGGCGGCCGGCGGCCGCGTCGTATCCGCCGCCCGTCCCGCCCCTCGGGGGGCGGTGAGGCCCGGCCGCTTCCCGGCCCTGCCGCCGGCAGTCCCCGCGCAACGCGCTGCACCGGCCCCATGACGGCCCAGAAGAATGCCTGGGCCACCGCGGTCGCGACCCGGGCCGTGAGCAGCACCGGATAGGAGGAGCCGAGACCGACAGCCAGCTTCCCAGGACGAGCACGGCCAGCAGGCCGGGGGGCACATGCCGACGGGTGATCCGGCGGGTGGTGTGGGCGATGGGTAAGGAGGCCACGGCCACGGTCACGCCGTAGCCGGTGACGAGAGAGCCGACGGAGGACAGGGATATGTGTGCCGCCACCATCGCTCTCCCTCCGTCCCGGAGGGTCAGCCTGCCGCCCGCGGCCCTTCGGCGTCCAGCACGCACCCGACGTCGCGCCCCGTGCGGACGCGCCGCCCGCACGGGGCGGACGGCGCGGGGCGCCACACTGACACTGCCGGTGCGGAGGTAACTAGAACTGCACGTCCGCGCAGGAGTAGAAGGCGTTGCTGGTGTCGGCGATGGTCCACACGGCGACGATGAGTTGCTTGCCGGTCTTGCCGCTGGGGATGGTGCCCTGGTGGACGGCGGTGGTGCCCGGCCGTGTGCCGTTGTAGGGGACGATCAGGAAGGGCGTCGTGTTCAGGTTCGCGCGGGTGAGCGGCTTGGTCGGGTCGTAGCTGGAGTTGGTGAGGTAGTAGCGGAAGTCCGTGGTGGCGTGGGACGCGGTGAACGTCCAGGTGAAGCTGTAGCTCTGGCCGCCGGTGACCTTGGTGGCCGGCCACTGGCCGCTGCGCGGGTCGTCGAGCTGGGCGAACCGGCTGTTGCCGCCGGCGCAGATCGTGCCGTCGGCGGGTCCCGCCGCGGGGAAGCCCTTGGGGCCCTCGACGCTCTGTGGTTCGTACTGGATGTCGCCGCAGTTGGTGACGGTGCCCTTGGCACAGAGGGCCTGGCGGCTCATGGGGAGAGTGGTGTAGCCGTGGCTCTGGGCGCTGCCGGTGGCGATGACGGAGAGGAGGGCGACTCCCAGGCCGATCACGGCCGAGCCGATCTTCTTGCGCATGCTGGCTCCTGGAGAACGTGGGGGAGTTCCGGGTGCGTGCGGGGGACGCGAGCTCAGCGCATTCAGGTCTAGACCAAGTATCAGATTAGTCCCGCCAATTAGGCATGTCCATACCAATTGGTACGCGGACCGACCGAACATCAACCGGTGGATCCGGGCTGAGGGGTCGCGCGGGCGACCTTGTCACCGCCGCGACCTCAGTCGCTGCGACGACACTCGACGCTGCGCTGTGGACGGAGTGGACTGTGTAGCTAGCCTGCTGCGATGCGAAGCCTGATCGTGCGAGATTCAGGGCGAAGCGCAAACTCAGGCCACACATCCGGTCCACAGGCCCGTGAGCCGAGCCCGTGCTGGGCCGCATCGACGATCAGGTGACTCGTCGTCGAATCCGGAAGCTCAAATGGGTGGCCGGCTTGTGCGATCTGCTGTGGGGTGTGGCGGCTGAGCGTGAAGCCGGGGCGACGTCCCTGCGTGTCTGGGAATGTCACGATGCGCAGCACCTTGGTGCTGGCACTCGTCAGCGCCAGCTGTCGCAGCTGGGAGCGGTGCCCAGTCTCCTGGGGTCGCGCGTAGTCAACGGAGAGGTCGCGGATGGTGGAGGAGAAACGGCCGGTGCGTGCCGCGCGGAGGCTGTCAGGGTAGGACTCGAGCGGGCCAAGGCCGAACCACTCGGCGCCATCGACGGGAGCCGCGCCGTCGGGCAGATCGAAACGAATCCCGATCCGCGGCCACACCGTCAGCCAACCGCTCGAGGGCTCGATCTCCACGCGCAGCTCGAGTTCGTCGCCCTCAAGCGACCAGACAGACTCCACCATCACCGACAAGGCGGAGTTCGCCGCGGAGACTTTGGCGATCGTTCGCAGGGCTTCCGCGGTGCGCTCCACGGACACTCGCCGCGTGGTCAGCCGGTCGAGACCGTCGCGACGCCACAGTTCGGCATTAGCAACCCCGGCGACGCTGGCGTCGCTCTCCTCGACTTCTTCGGACGCGCCCTCATCGTTGTCGGTTGGGGCACGAAACAGTTCCAACCGCGGGCCCGCCACAGCGCGGCCGGCGAGGCGCACGAGGGACCCGTCAATGAACTCGGCGATTCCAAGTGTCAGCGTTCCGTCGCTCTGCCGCCAATTGGTTCCGGGTCGGACACCAGGCGCGGGACGACGCGTCGAACGGTCCAGCTGGGCGGTCGCGATCACATGCCCGTCGGGCGCCCAAGCAGTCCCAGCCGCCAGTACCGCATCAATGGTGAGCCACGTTTCCGAGTCTTGCGACACCGGGATCGGTGGAAGCGGCACACGCGCCGACTCGCCTGCCGCGACGACGGGGACCTCCATATCCCCAGAGTCCACGAGCGTCCCGTCGTGCTCGACGCGCCAGCGGAAGCGCAGGTCGGACGTGTCAGCCGAGTGCCGCAGGTTTGTCATCGCGACTTCGTCACCGTCGAAGGTGAAGCGGACCGGCTGCACGACTGCCTTGTACTCGTGGAGGCTGGGAGTCGGGACGTCGTCGCTCAACAGCATTCCGTCCATCACGAAGTTGCCGTCGTGTATGACCTCTCCGAAGTCGCCACCGTACGCGTAGTAGGGCGCACCATCCGGGGTCGTCGTCAGGATGCCGTGATCGCGCCATTCCCAGACGAAGCCGCCGTGCAGCCGCGGATGCTCGTGCACAAGCGCCTCGTACTGGTCGAGCGCTCCCGGCCCGTTGCCCATCGCGTGGGCGTACTCGCAGAGCAGGAACGGCTTGGTGCGCTGCCGAGCGCCCTGCGCGGGAGTGCAGTTCAGCAGCGTCGAGCGTGAGCCGTCGGTTCCGATCTGCTCGGTCTCGAGCACCGACGAGTACATACGCGAGTAGATGTCGGTGTATTCGCCGGAGTGGTCACCTTCGTAGTGCACAGGTCGTCCGGCGTCGCGGGCGTGGACCCACGCTGACATCGCAGCGAGGTTGCTGCCGGTTCCTGCTTCGTTGCCGAGCGACCAGATCACGATACTGGGATGGTTCTTGTCTCGTTCGACGGTGCGCTGGATGCGGTCGAGGTACGCTGCACGCCACGCCGGGTCATCGCTTGGATTGCCGACCCAATCGAGTTTGTCGAAGCCGTGCGTCTCGAGATCGCATTCGAGGATGACCCAGAATCCGAGTTCGTCGGCAAGGTCGAGCAGTCGTGGATGCGGTGGGTAGTGGCTGGTGCGGATCGCGTTCACGTTGAACCGCTTCATGCGGGCGAGGTCTTCGCGGGCGTGCTCCTCGTCGAAGACGCGGCCGCGCTCGGGGTGGGTCTCGTGGCGATTCATCCCGTGGAACACGACGCGCCGGCCGTTGACCAGGAACTGGTCGCCGCGGATCTCGACCGTGCGGAAACCTACCCGCATGGCGATGCTCTCTGCGGCCGTTGACACGGTGACGTTGTACAGCCGGGGCTGCTCGGCCGACCAGGGCTCCACGCCATCGACGTCGAGCGGAGCCACGTCGGCCGCTGTCGCCCAGACCTGCTCGATGCCGAGTTCAGGGAGGCGAAGGGTGACCGGGAATGCTGCCGCATCGGCGGTGACCTCCGTCTCGACCTGTCCGTGCCCATTCTCGAACCCGGTTCGCAGCCAGACGTCCTCAATGCCTCCGGCCGGCCGTGCGATCACGGTGACATCGCGGAAGATGCCTGGCAGCCACCACTGGTCCTGGTCTTCGACATAGCTGGCCGCCGACCACTGGTGCACTCGCACGGCAACGACGTTGTCGCCCGGGCGTACAGACGATGTCACGTCAAATTCGTGGGCGAGCCGGCTGCCGCTGGCGCTGCCGATCTCGTCGCCGTTCACCCAGAGCTTGAAGAGCGACTCGACACCGTCGAACCGCAGCACGACGCGCTCGGCTTCCGACCAGTCGGCGGGCACGTCGAAATGGCGGCGATAGTCGCCGGTGGGGTTCTCATCCGGGACATAGGGCGGGTCGATCGGGAACGGGAACTGCACGTTCGTGTAGATCGGCCGGCCGTAGGCTCCGTCACCCTGGAGCACCCAGTGGGAGGGCACCGGGATGCCGTCCCAGCCGCTGTCGTCGAAGCCTTCGGCCGCGAAATCCTCTGCCACCGGCACCGCCCGCGACAGACGGAAACGCCAAAGCCCGTTCAGCGTACGAGAGGGGGCGTCGGAGTGCAGCCACGAGCGCGCCGTGCGCAGCGCGCCACGCCCCGGTATGGTGTCCGAAACATACGCGGAAAGTTGGGAGGGCACGAGGTCACCACTCTTTCTTGATAAGAGGCCGGCTCCAGGGGCGCTGGCCGCGCTCGATGCGGTTGCGGTTGTCTACCGGACCACGACCGTTCGGATCTCCCACGGGCCGAGGGCGAGTTCGAGTCCGTCCGCGACCAGCGTCGCGGAGAGCGGCCGGCCGAGCAGGTCGACCGTGGTGGCTTCTGTGAACGCGCCAGTCACGCGGGCGGTCGATCCCGTGTCGCTCATCGCGGCCAACCGCACCTCGGTGCCGGCACCGCGATCGTCGTCGGCGACGCGGCGGATGCTCGAGACGAGGATGTCCGCACCGTCGACCCGCACGCCGGTCGCGTCGGGGGGCAGTTGACCTTCGGCGGGCGCGGTCCCGCGGGCGACCAGCACGTCGTTGCGGAAGTCTTCGGCGAGAGCTACCGCGTTCACACCCTGCCAGCCGGTCGCCGAGGGCACGACGGCGAAACGGTTCTCGATGCGCACGCCGAGATCTTGCGCGCCCGGTGCGGGGATCTCGGTCGCCGCGGGCTCGTCACGGAGTGGATGGATGTTGACGCTGATCGAGCCGATCGCGCGCAGCAAAGTGATGGCGAGTTCGGAGCCGTCGCCGACGAGTTCGTACTCGGTGGCGTGGTCGAGCAGTACGTTGGCGGCGCCGGCCGACACGAACGAACTCGCGGGGAAGGTCGGGATCGGGTATTCGCCCCAGCCGCCCTCGGCGGTGAGCCCACGCTCGGTGACGGCGAACTGCCCGGCGGATGCGGACACGGCCGCCGGCTCGGGCAGCGGCACGTGGAAGCGCAGCCGGTGGTCGGCGGACTGGTTCAGGAACGCCGTGGAGACGCGCACGAACGGCTCAGCTGCGCGCACCTCCACGAGTGTCTCCACCGGGGTCGGCACGGTCTGGCTGCTGCGTAGGTCGCGCTCGGAGGAGAGCGCGGTGGGCCATTCATAGACGCGGGTGACACGCATCCTCGAACGCAGCGGGCCGTTCTCGAGGAGTTCGATGGCGACCTCCGTCGGCTCCGACACAAGCACATCCTGTGCCGGCGGAGCGTAGTTGTAACTGTCGCCGCGGTCACCGCCATCGACGAGGCGGCCGACTCCATGCAGCACGGTGCCGTCGGCCCCGGTCACGTCCAGGGTGCCGTCGGCGGCGACCGTGACCTCGACCAGTCCGTTGGAAAGCGTGCGGGCCGTCGCCGTCGCGGGTGCGAACACCGTCGACCGCGCGGCAGTCCGGTCACTCGGTTCGACCCGGAAACTCGCGAGCCCGGAGGCGGGGACGTTCACGGGCACAAGCGCGGTCGCGCGAGCTTCCTCCAGCGTCAGCACCGTCCACTCACCCGGATGCGCGGCGGCCGCGGCAGCGACCTCCCGGCGCAGGATCAGCAGGTCGAACGGTCCGCTGGCCGGCACCTCGGCGAGGTGGAAGACGAGCGACCCCGGGGTGAGTTCGTAAGTGTCGATCAGACGGCCGAAGAGCTCGCGGCGGTGGATGCGGCGCAGCACACGTTCGAGCTGCGAGGCGTCCATGCGCTCGTCGCTGAGCACGGTCGGGGCCTGCGAGATCAGCTGCACGGGATGCGCCGAGCCGTCGGCGGCGGTCGCGACCAGAACGGTTCCCTCGGACGGGGCCACGACATCCACCTCGACCAATGCCGTGCGCGGGAACGGCAGCGGGTTGGCGACCAGGTAGCCGTCGCTCGGCACCAGGGCGGCGGGCTCGGCGAGGGCCGCATCCCGAACCGCCCGTGCGGTGTGCGTGGCTTCGGCGAGACGCGCTTCGACCTGATCGGAGGTCTCGTCGGTGCCGGAGCCGACGACCGAGTCGTGCGCGGTCGATTCGATGATCTTGTGCCACGCGAGCGAGAGGAACGGCGAGTCGTCGCGCTGGGACCACAGAGCGTTCACCCGCTCGGCGTGGTCGATGGTGCGCTCGGCGACGGCCATCCGCTGCTTGAGCCCGAGCCGTACGGAGAGCACGCCCGGGAGGATGTTGCCGCGCACGTGGCTGCGCAGCTCACCGGTGACGACGGCGGAGACCTCGTCGCGCACGTGCTCGCGGATGTACTCGTCGAGCGTCGCGATGGTGATGGCGCGCTCGTCGCTGGATGCGCGCCGCAGCCAGGTCGCGAGTTGCGGGTCGGGCGCGTTGTGGTCGGTGCCGGCCATCGCAAGCACCGGGTCGTCACCCCACCGCTCGACCGTCATCTCCGCGTACTCGCCGAGCGCGCGTCCGATCTGGTCGGGCACCAGCAAGACGTCGAGGCCGTTGTCGTAGCCGTCGAAGAGGAACTCGGTGCGCACTTCGGAGCCGTCGGGAGCGCGCCAGCGGAAGGCGTGACCGTCGACAGAGCCGGGAACACCGCGCCACAGCGCCGCATGCTCGATTCCGGCGCGCGCCAGGATCTGTGGCATCTGTGCGACGTGGCCGAACATGTCCGGCAGGTAGCCGATGGGCATCGAGCCGCCGAGGTCCGCCGCGGCCGCCCATCCCATCTGCAGGTTGCGCACGATGGTCTCGCCGGAGCAGAGGAACTCGTCGAGCAGGATGAGCCACGGCCCGATGGCGAGCTGGCCGCCGGTGACCAGGGCCACGACTCGATCGCGGTTCTCCGGCCGCATCTCCAGGTAGTCCTCGATCGCGGCCATCTGCCCGTCGACGGTGAACCGGAAGTCCGGGTTCGCCTCGGCCGTCTCCAGCACGGTGTCGAGAGCGGCGACAAGCCGGTGCCGGAACACCTGGAAAGGCTCGTACCATTCCCGGTCCCAGTGGAAATGGGGCACGAAGACGGCGGAGTTCTGCATGGGGAGAGGAACCTTCTGCTGGCGGGAGGACGTGGGAGGCAGGAGAGCGGGGGTACGGAGTTACTTCAGGGAGCCGGAGGCGAGCCCGGTGCGCCAGAACCGCTGGAGGAGGATGAACACGATGATCACGGGCACGATCGAGACCAGCGAGCCGGTGATCACGGATTCCTGAAGGAGCGGGACACGGGCGGTCTGACCGTTCCACTCGAAGAGGCCGAGCGTGATCGGGAAGAGCGACTCCTTCTGCAGCATCACCATCGGCAGGAAGAAGTTGTTCCAGATGGCGACGAACTGGAACAGGAAGATGGTCACCAGCGACGGCGCCATCAGCTTGGACGCCACCGAGAAGAACGTGCGGAACTCGCCGGCGCCGTCCAGGCGCGCCGACTCGAGGATCTCCTCGGGGACGGCGGCGGCGGCGAAGATGCGGGCGAGGTAGACGCCGAACGGGCTGACGATGCTGGGCAGGAACACCGCGAGGTAGGTGTTGACGATCCCGGTCGCCGAGAACAGAAGGAACAGCGGGAGCGCGAGCGCGGTGGTGGGAACGAGGACGCCGCCGAGGATGACGGAGAACAGGAACTCGCGGCCCCGGAACTTGAACTTGGCGAGCGCGTAGCCGCACAGCGCGGAGATCAGGGTTCCGACGGCCGCGCCCAGCACCGCGTAAAGCACGCTGTTCAGAGCCCACTGCACGAAGATGCCGTTGCTCCGGCTGAAGAGGGTGCCCAGGTTCTTGAACAGGTCGAAGTGCGAGAACGCCAGCCCGTTGGTGGAGGCGAGGTCGCCCTGCGGTTTCGTCGCCGCGACGATCAGAAAGTAGATCGGCAGCAGGAAGTAGATCGCCAGGAGGAACATCAGAGCCATGACAGCCGTGCGGCTGACGCGGCTCTCGCGGATCAGGGTCTGGTTGCTCACAGTCCGGCCCTCTTCGCGGTCAGTCGCATGAACCCGAAGCTCAAGACGAAGGTGATGACGGCGATGACCACGGAGATCGCCGCTGCCTGCTGGTAGTTGTTTCCGGAGGCCACCGCATACGCGAGCATGTTCGGTGTGTACGTGCTCGAGATGTTCGAGGAGATCTGGCGCAGCACGGCCGGCTCGGCGTAGAGCTGCAGCGTGCCGATGATCGAGAACACCGTGGTGAGGATGATCGACGGGGCGATGATCGGGACTTTGATCTGCCACGCGATCGTCCAGTTGTTCGCACCGTCGAGCTTGGCGGCTTCGTAGAGCTCCTGCGGGATCGACTGCAGTGCCGAGAACATGATCAGCATGTTGTAGCCGGTCCAGAGCCAGGTGGAGACGTTCGCCGCCGACCACAGCACGGCGCCCGGGCCGAGGAAGTCGGGCTGGAGGCCGATGGCTTTCAGCAGGTCGACGAGGGGGCTGAGCTGCGGCGAGTAGAGGTACGACCACATGATCGCGGCGATGACACCGGGTACGGCGTACGGCATGAACGCCGTGATGCGGAAGAACGACTTGAGCTTCAGCAGGGGAGTGTCGAGCAGCAGCGCCATGATCAGCGCGACGAACAGCATGACCGGCACCTGCACGATGCCGAACAGTCCGATACGCCCGATGCTGTTCCAGAACTCGTTGTTCTGGAACACCTGCACATACTGTTCGAAACCGCCGAAGGTGGTGTACGACGTGCCGTACTGGCCGCCGGTGCGGCGCACGACGAGGAAGCTCTGCCAGATCGCGTATGCGATCGGCACCAGGTAGAACAGCACGAACGGGAGGAAGAACGGGGTCAGGAACGCGAGGATGGTGCCCGCCCGGGGGCCGCCGCCGTTGTGACGACGGCGGCCTCCGGTCGCCGCCACCACGGGGGTCGCGCGGGTTGCTATGTCAGTCATGCTGCGGTCACTTGCCCGCAATAGCCGGGATCGCCTGATCCTTCATCGACTTCAGTGCGCTCGCCTGGGCGGCCGAGAGTGCGTCGGTGAGCGTGCCGCTGCCGGCTGCCGCCTTGGCCATCGCATCCTGAAGCGCCAGGTTCACCGTCTTCTGGGTGGGACCCCAGGTGAAGTTGGTGTCGATGTTCTTGGACGAGTCGGCGAAGACGTTGAAGATCTTCTCGTTGTTGTAGTACGGGACGCCCTGCGAGAGCGCGGGAAGCTTCGAACCGGCGGTGGCTGCCGGGTAGAGGCCGCCCAGCTTGTTCTCCAGCGCGAGGGCTTCCGGGTCGGTGTTCAGCCAGGAGTTGAACTTGACCGACTCGTACAGGTGCGTGTTGCCCTTCATGAACGCGACGGTGGAGCCGCCCCAGTCGCCGGATGCGGCGCTCGAGCCCCATGTCGGCATCGGGACGATCGCCCACTTGCCGGCCTGGCTGGGCAGGTTGTCGCGCATCATGCTGTAGCCCCAGGCGGCGCCGACGTAGCTGGCGATCTGGTTCTTCTGGTACGCGGCGTACATCTGGGTCGAACCGTTGGCGAGGTCGGTGCGAACGAGCTTGGCGTCGATCAGCTTCTGCCAGTACGCGGCGACCTGCTTGCTCTGGGCGGACGCGACTGTGACGTGCCACTTGCCGCCGGAGTAGTTGTACATCTCGGCGCTGTTCTGCCAGAGGAGTCCGTTGAACCACTCGGCGTTGTTCGGGTCGAAGAACGTCATGCTGAGGTTGGGGTCTGCCTTGTGCAGCTTCTGCGCATCCGTTGCGTACTCGTCCCAGGTCTTCGGGATCTTGAGGCCGTGCTGCGTGAAGATGTCGCTGCGCACGTAGAGGGCCATTGGGCCGGTGTCCTGCGGGAAGGCGAACACGCCGGTGCCGCCGAAGCTGGTCTGCGACCAGGTCCACGGCACGAACTTCGACTTGGCCGCGGTGGCTGCCGAGCAGGCCGAGGCGTCCACGAAGGCGTTCTGGGTGCGCAGGTTGGGGAGCTCGTCGTAACCGACCTGAGCGAGGTCCGGCGCCTTGCCCGCCTTGAGGGCGTTGCCGATGGTGCCGTACTGGTCGTTGGAGATGTTCTTCATCTGAACCTGGACGTTCGGGTTCTTCTTGTTCCACAGAGCGACGACCTGGTCCATGCCCGGAACGGTGTTCCAGTACTGGAGGGTGACCTTGCCCTTGGCGGGCGCACAGGAGGCTGCGGATGCGTTACCCGACGGAGCGGGCGACGAGCACCCCGCGAGTACGGCGATACTGGCTGCCGCGGCGACGACGCCGAGGCGGATGCGCGTGACTGTGTTACTCATATTTTCCGTTCCAGAGAACGACTAGCGACGGCGCTAGACGGGTCGACGTTGACACCTCAGGCAACGGGGTCTCCGGATGCCTTCTGGTTGGAATGGACAGGGCGCAACGGTGTCGGTCGAAGCGCCGAGCGCCGTGGCGGGAATTAGCAAACCATGTATCCTAATTACCCGCAACACTTTGTGAGGACAAAGTTGGACGTGGTCACTCCGCCGCGAGAAGCAGGGCGGACGGCCGGGGCGAGAAGGTGTTGTCGAGCACGAGAGTCGCGGCTCCGACAGCGGCGACATCGACGGGGATCGCGGACTGGGCGAACCGGATGGGGTGCGGCGGAATCAGGGCGGGATCGCTGCGCACGGCATCCGGCAGCGCATCGAGGATCGCCGGGGAGATGCGTGCCCAGAACGGCCCGCCGAAGATGACCTCGTCGATGTCGAGAAGGTTCACGATCACGACGATCGCGCGTGCCAGAGAACGTGCGGCGTCGGTCAGAATCGCGCTCGCCTCGGGGTTCCCGGTCGCGGCGAGGGTCGCCAGCCTGCTGAACGCCGCATCCACATCGACCATGTCCTCGAGGTTGCCGGCCTCGGCTGCCGAGAGCACGCCGTCGAGCAGCGCGCGTTCGACGAGCGCTCGCGGAACGGTGATGTACCCGACGCAGCCGCGTCGTCCGCAGGCGCACACCGGACCGTCGGGATCGACGGTGATGTGGCCCGCGTCGCCCGCATTGGAGCTGATGCCGCGAACGACCTCGCCCGACACCGACAGGCCGGTGCCGAGACCGGTGCCGTAGTACATGAACGCGAAGTCGCGGCTGCTGCCGGGGCCCGCGAACCACAGCTCGGCGACCACCGCGGCTGTCGCATCCTTCTCCAGCAGCACGGGCAGGCCGGTCGCCTCGGCGAGCGAGCGCCGCAAGGCCACCCGATGCCAGTTGGGCATCATCGGCGGGTTCAGGAGCACGCCGTCGTCGACGTTCACCGGGCCGGGCGACGCGATACCGATACCGAGGATGCGGGACCTGTCGATGGCGGAACCCGCGATGAGCGCTTCGATCGCGTTCGCCATCTCGTCGATGACCGCGCTCGGGTCTCCCGCGGTCGGTGTGCCGGTGCGCGAGTGGTCCCGAACCGTGCCGGACAGGTCAACGAGCACGTAGGTCACCGCTGCGGGATCGATGTGCACCCCAACCGCGAAACCACCGCTCGGGTTCAGTTTGACGACCGCCGCCGGCTTGCCGGGGCCGCTCGTGCGCGTGCCGTGCTCGTCGACGAGACCGGCATCGAGAAGGCGCCGGCAGACCTTCGTCACCGTCATCCCGCTCAGGGCGGTCAGAGCGGCGAGTTCGGACCGGGTGATCCCCTCGGGGCGTCGGCGGATGGCGTCGAGAACGACCGTCTGGTTGTACTCACCGACGGCGGGAAGGTTTGTTCCCGTGCGATTCATGGCTGACCTCCCCACGCGCTGTGGCCCGTCGAAAGCCTAGCGGTGCCTTGTTCGGACTGAGTGGAAATCGAACGCTACGTCTCGATGGCGATTGGTTTCGCCATCGCGCGGCCTGTGGACGCGGGACCCGCCGCAACGTGTGAGACCGGGGATTGAGCTCATGCTCCGATGAGAACCGGCGATGGTGATTCCTGACTCAGGCATTGTGACTCGTCGAAGTTAGTACTCCAGCCGTAGTTCGTGATGTTGCCGGTGCGGAGCCGGGCGCGGCCACCGTTGGTCATCGGTGTGTGAAGACAAACGATCATGCGGTGGCCGCAGAGCACAGCGTAGACCCCGCCTCTTGGCGGGAGGCGTTCGAGGGCCTGAGGGGCCGGATCGCGGGACGTTTTTCGCGGGTCGAACCCGGCCCGGAAGTTGATGCTCGGGCTGCTGTCGGACCTGCCGCGCAAGAACTGCCGGACCATCGCCGAATGGGCCGGGGATGGCACCTTGGACGGCATGCGGCACCTGCACGGCCGGGCCAAGCGGGACGCTGACCCCGCCGGTCTTCGCGGGTCCGACGCCGACCGTCGCCTTCTCGTACAACTCCCGGGCTGTGGACGGCGATGACCCTGGGCGGCACCACCGTCGAGCTGGTCCGCGCCGACAACACCCACATCTGGCACCCGCGGAGCGACGACGGCACGACCGTCGACGCAGTGCGCTGGGTGCCGTGCGGGTGGTCATCGTGTGCGGCACCTGCGGCCGGTGCTGGGGTGACGATCCCGCCGGACGCTTGCCACCCGGTGTGGACGACGCTGCCGCGCCAGACCCGCGCGGCAGCACCCCCCCAAGGAACACCAGGCCCAACGTATGAAATGCTGACAAACCAGGCGCGCCAATCGGATGGGCGTGATACGCCGGTTCACCCAGGAGCTTCAGGCCAATGCTACGACCGTGTGGGACCCTGCCCTGTGCACCTGAAACTGATGTCAACAACTAATGTCAGAATCGTGCCTGAAGCCTCCTACCTGCGATAAGTCTGGGGCATGGTGAAGATCCTTATCTCGGCGGACATGGAAGGCGCCACGGGGGTGACGTGGCCGGCCGACGTGCTGCCCGGCAGCGAACAGTGGCAGCGCTGCCGGCACATGTTCACCTCGGACGTCAATGCGGCGATCGCCGGTTTCTTCGCCGGCGGGGCCGACGAGGTGCTGGTCAACGAGGCGCACTGGAGCATGCGCAATCTGCTCCTGGAACAGCTGGACGAACGGGCCCGGATGCTCACCGGCCGGCACAAGGACCTGTCCATGGTCGAGGGTGTCCAGCACGGGGACGTGGACGGGATAGCGTTTGTCGGGTACCACACGGGGGCGGGTACCGAGGGAGTGCTCGCGCACACCTACCTCGCCAACTCCATCACCGGCGTGTGGGTGGGCGGCGAACCGGCGAGCGAGGGCCGGCTCAACGCGCTGGTCGCCGCGGAGTACGGAGTGCCCGTCGTGCTGGTGACCGGCGACGACCGCACCGGGCTCGACGCGCACGGCTACGCCCCCCGGGCACGTACCGTCGCCGTCAAGGAGTACGTGTCGCGGTACGCGGCGGTCTGCCGGCCCCCGGCCCGTACGGCCGCCGACATCAGCGCGGCGGCCAAGGAGGCGGCGGCTCTGGCGGTGCGGCACGAACCGGTGCGGGGCGGGCCGTTCACCGTCGAGGTGGAATTCGACGCGGTGCATCTCGCCGGGGCGGCCACGGTGGTGCCCGGGGTGGAGCACACGGGTGAGCGACGGGTCGCGTACACCTCGCCGACCATGTATGAGGCGATCCGCGCTTTCAAGGCGGTGACCACGCTTGTATCAGCAGCGGTGGAGGAACAATATGGCTGACCAGGGGTCCATGGACGAGGTGGTCCGGTTCACCTCGGACCTGATCCGGATCGACACCACCAATCGCGGAGGCGGGGACGGCATCGAGCGCCCGGCCGCCGAGTATGTCGCCGAGCGGCTCACCGAGGCCGGGATCGAGCCACGGATCCTGGAGTCCGCGCCCGGCCGCGCCAATGTCGTGGCCCGGATCGAAGGCACCGACCCGGGTGCGGACGCGCTGCTCGTCCACGGCCATCTGGACGTCGTACCGGCCGAGCCCGCCGACTGGGCCGTGCATCCCTTCTCCGGTGAGATCCGCGACGGCATGGTGTGGGGGCGCGGCGCGATCGACATGAAGAACATGGACGCGATGGTGCTGGCCACCGTCCGGTCCTGGGCGCGCGAGGGCCGCCGCCCGGCACGCGACATCGTGCTCGCCTTCACCGCGGACGAGGAGGACAGCGCAGCCTACGGGGCGGGCTGGCTGGCCGAGAAACACGCGGCCCTGTTCGAGGGCTGTACGGAGGCCATCGGCGAGTCCGGCGGCTACACCTTCCACGCGGGCGGCGGGCTCCGGCTGTACCCGGTGGCGGCGGGGGAGCGCGGCACCGCCTGGCTGGAGCTCACCGCCCGGGGCAAGGCGGGGCACGGCTCCAAGGTGAACCGCGCCAACGCGGTGAGCAGGCTCGCCGCCGCCATCGCCCGGATCGGCGAGCATCAGTGGCCGGTGCGGATCATTCCCACGGTGCGGGCGGCGCTCAGCGAACTCGCGGCGCTGCACGGCATAGAGGCCGATTTCGACGATGTGGACGAGCTGCTCGGCAAGCTCGGTCCGGCCGCCGCCCTCGTCGAGCCGACGGTCCGCAACAGCGCCAATCCGACGATGCTGCAGGCCGGTTACAAGGTCAACGTCATCCCGGGCAGCGCGAAGGCGTACGTGGACGGGCGGCTGCTGCCGGGCAGCGAGGACGAGTTCACCGAGACCATGGACGCACTCACCGGACCGGACGTCGAGTGGGAGTTCCACCACCGCGAGGTGCCGCTCGAAGCGCCGGTCGACTCGCCGGCATTCGCGGCGATGCGCGCGGCGCTGGAGCACTTCGACCCGGGCGCGCATGTCGTGCCGTACTGCATGGGCGGCGGCACCGACGCCAAGCAGTTCTCCCGGCTCGGCATCACCGGCTACGGCTTCTCGCCGCTGAAGCTGCCGGAAGGCTTCGACTACGCGGCGATGTACCACGGCGTCGACGAACGGGTACCGGTCGAGGCACTGCACTTCGGAGTCCGGGTGCTGGACCATTTCCTGACGCGAGGGAGCAGCCAGTGAGCGTCACATCCCCGTACGGCGCCTGGGAGTCCCCCATCGACGCCCGGCTGGCGGCCGCGCACGACGGCAGCCCCGACTTCGCCGGCACGGTCGGCGACGAGGTGTGGTGGACCGAACCCCGCCCCGCCGAGGGAGGCCGCCGCGACCTGGTGCGGCGCCGCGCCGACGGCACCGTGCAATCGCCGCTCCCCGCGCCGTGGAACGTACGCAGCCGGGTGATGGAGTACGGCGGCCTGTCCTGGGCCGGGGCGGTCCTCCCGGACGGACGCGGCCCGCTGGTCGTCTTCGTGCACTTCCCGGACCAGCGGCTGTACGCGTACGAGCCCGGCGCCCCCGGCACCGAGCCGCGCCCCCTGAGCCCGGTCTCGTCCGTCGGCGACGGCCTGCGCTGGGCGGACCTCCAGGTGCGCCCGGAGCGCGGTGAGGTGTGGTGCGTGCTGGAG
This sequence comes from Actinacidiphila oryziradicis, assembly GCF_005047355.1. Lineage (GTDB taxonomy): Bacteria > Actinomycetota > Actinomycetes > Streptomycetales > Streptomycetaceae > Actinacidiphila > Actinacidiphila oryziradicis. The sequence goes on along the minus strand of NZ_SUMC01000005.1, from coordinate 193,686 downwards.
GAGTTCACCGGTGACGGTCCCACGGACGTGCGGCGGGTGATCGCCGCCGTACCCCTGGACGGCTCGGCCGCCGGGGACCGGGGCGCGGTGCGCGAACTGTCCGACGACGCGCACCGGTTTGTCACCGCCCCGCGGCTCTCCCCGGACGGGCGGCGGGCGGCGTGGATAGCCTGGGACCACCCCCGGATGCCCTGGGACGGCACCGAGCTGAAGCTCGCGGAGGTCGGCGACGAGGGCACGTTCCTGGGCGCCCGCACCCTCATCGGCGGACCCGAGGAGTCCGTCGCCCAGGTCGAATGGGCCCCCGACGGCACCCTCCTGGCCGCCACCGACCGCACCGGCTGGTGGAACATCCACCGGGTCGACACGACAAGCGGCGACGCCGTCAACCTCTGCCCGCGCGAGGAGGAGTTCGCCGGTCCGGCGTGGCGCCTGGGGTACCGCTGGTTCGCGGCGCTGGACAGCGGCCTGGTCGCCGTCCTGCACGGCCGTGGCGCGCAGCGGCTCGGGCTCCTCGACCCGGCCACCGGCGAGCTCACCGACGCGCCGGGGGAGTGGACGGAGTGGGCGGGACCGCTCGCGGTGTCCGGCACCCGGGTCATCGGCACCGCGGCCGGTCCGCGAACCGGATTCCAGGTCGTGGAGCTGGACACAGCCCTGCCCGGCCTGTCCGCTGCACCGCGAGTCATCGGCAGCGCGCATCACGACGCCGTGGACCCGGCGTATCTGCCGGAGCCCGTCGAGCGCACCTTCACCGGGCCCGGCGGCCGCGAGATCCATGCGCAGCTCTACCCTCCGGCCAACCCCGGCTTCGCCGCTCCCGACGGCGAACTGCCGCCGTATGTGATCTGGGTGCACGGCGGCCCCACCAGCCGCGTACCGCTCGTCCTCGACCTGGAGATCGCCTACTTCACCTCACGCGGTATCGGCGTCGCCGAGGTCAACCACGGCGGCTCCACCGGCTACGGGCGCGAGTACCGCAACCGGTTGCGCGAGCAGTGGGGCATCGTCGATGTCGAGGACTGCGCCGCCGTCGCCCGGACGCTGGCCGAGGAGGGCACCGCCGACAGGGCGCGGCTGGCGATCCGCGGCGGCAGCGCGGGCGGCTGGACGGCCGGCGCCTCACTGACCTCGACGGATGTCTACGCCTGCGGCACGATCAGGTACCCCATCCTGGACCTGACCGGCTGGGCGGCGGGGGGTGAGACCCATGACTTTGAATCCCAGTACCTCGAATCGCTCATCGGCCCGCTGGCCGAAGTCCCCGACCGCTACCGCGACCGTTCCCCGGTGCAGCACGCCGACCGGGTCACCGCGCCCTTCCTGATGCTGCAGGGCCTGGACGATGTGATCTGCCGACCGGCGCAGTGCGAGCGGTTCCTGGCCCGGATCGCGGGCCGCGGCATCCCGCACGCGTACCGGACCTTCGAGGGCGAGGGCCATGGCTTCCGCCGCGAATCCACCCTCGTCGCCTCCGTCGAGGGCGAACTCTCCCTCTACGGCCAGGTCTTCGGCTTCACTCCGCCCCGAGTACCGCTGCTGGAGCTCACCAAGTGACCGTGCTACCGCTTACGCGTCCACGGCGGCTGGTCCCCGGCGACCGCGTCGTGATCGTCGCCCCCAGCGGGCCCGTACCCCGCGAACGGCTCGACTCCGGGCTCGACATCCTGCGCGGCTGGGACCTCGACCCGGTCGTCGCCCCCCATGTCCTCGACCGCCACCCCCGGTTCGGCTATCTGGCCGGAGAGGACCGGGACCGCGCCCGCGATCTCCAGGAAGCCTGGTGCGATCCGTCCGCCGCCGCCGTCCTGTGCGCCCGCGGCGGCTACGGTGCCCAGCGCGTGATCGACCTCCTGGACTGGGACGCCATGCGCGCCGCCGGGCCCAAGGTCCTCTGCGGCTTCAGCGACATCACCGCCCTCCAGGAGGCGTTCGCCGTCCGGCTCGGGCTGTCCACCCTCCACGGCACGATGACCGCCGCCGTCTCCTTCCTCAAGGACGCGCCCACCCAGGAACACCTGCGCGCCACTCTCTTCGAGCCCGAGACGGTACGCACCATCACCGGCCCCGCCGCCCGCCCCCTCGTACCCGGCACCGCCACCGGTGTCACCCTCGGCGGCTGCGTCAGCCTGCTCGCCGCCGGCCTCGGCACCCCGCACTCCCGCTCCGGCGCCGACGGCGGCATCCTCCTCATCGAGGACGTCGGCGAGGAGCCCTACCGCCTGGACCGCGTCCTCACCCAGTTGCTCCGGTCCGGCTGGCTCGACGGCGTCGCCGGGATCGCTCTTGGCTCGTGGGTCCGCTGCGGGCCGTACGAGGATGTGCGCGCCGTGCTGTTGGACCGGCTCGGGGGTCTCGGAGTGCCGATCGTCGAAGAGCTCGGCTTCGGGCACTGCGACAGCAGCTTGACCATGCCGCTCGGCGTTCCCGCGGTGCTGGACGCCGACGCGGGCACGCTCACCCTTCAGGTGCCGGCGCTGGCGTAGCGGTGCCGGGCGGGCCGGGTCGCCTGCGGCCGGACCGGAGGTCAGCCCGCCGCAGGCAGTACGACCTCGAAGCGGCAGCCGCCCGGCACGTTGCGTACGGCGGCGTGCCCGGCGTGGGCTTCGACGATGCCGCGGACGATGGCCAGACCGAGTCCGGCACCGGCGGGCGGGGTGCGGGACGGGGTGCCGCGCCAGCCGGTGTCGAAGACGCGGGGCAGGTCCTCGGCGGGGATACCACCGCAGCCGTCGGTGACGGAGAGGACGACCGAGTCGGCCTCGCGGTGGGCGGCGATGGCGACCGTCCCGTCCGCAGGGGTCCGGTGGATGGCGTTGACCAGGAGATTCGCCAGCACGCGGGTCATTTCCCGCCCGTCCACCTCGACCGGCACGGCTTCGACGCCGGTGCCCTCGAGCCGTACGCCGTGCTCCCGCGCCAACGGATCCACGCCGGCGATGGCGTCGCCCACGAGGTCGTACACGGACATGCGGGAGGTGGCGAGGGCGAGTACGCCCGCTTGGATGCGCGAGAGCTCGAACAGGTCGCCGACCATACCGCTGAGGCGTTCGACTTCGGCCCGGATCTGGGCGTGGTAGCGCCAGGGGTCGGCGACGATGCCGTCCTCCAGGGCCTCGGTCATCGCCCGCAGACCGGCGAGCGGGGTGCGCAGGTCGTGGGAGATCCACGCGACCAGCTCGCGCCGGGAGGCTTCGAGGGCGCGCTCGCGCTCCCGGGAGGCGGCCAGCCTGGCGCTGGTGGCCGCCAGTTCCCGGCCCAGCTCGGCCAGCTCGGCGGTCGGCGCCCTGCGCGGCGCGGCGAAGCCTCCACCGTCACCGAAGGTGCGGGTCGCCGCGGCGAGGGCCCGGCTGCCGGCGACAACGCTGCGGCCCAGCAGCAGCGCCACCGCGAGCGAGACGACGGCGGCCATGGCGCAGACCGTCGTCACGACCCACAGGTCGTGCGAGGAGAGAAACATCGCCCAGGCAACGGTCAGGGTCCCGGCGAGCATCGCGCCGACGGTGACCACCGCGACAACCGCGAGCGACACCGCCAACGGACGCTGCCGGAGCAGCCGGAGCGCGAGTGCGCCCAGCAGTCCCGCGGCCGCGGCGCCGAGAGCGGCGTACGCGGCGATGAGCAGTACGTCACGCATCGGGTGCCTCCCGTGGCGCGTCGAAGCGGTAGCCGACTCCCCATACGGTGCTGATGAGCTGTGGCCGGGCCGGATCGTACTCGACCTTTTCGCGCAGCCGCCGCACATGGACGGTGACGGTCGACAGGTCGCCGAATTCCCAGCCCCACACCCGGTGCATGAGTTCCTCGCGTCCGACCACCCGGCCGGGGTGCCGTAGGAAGAAGCCGAGCAGGTCGAACTCGCGGATGGTCAGGGCGAGCTCCGCGCCGTCGCGGGTGGCGCGCCGGGCCGCCGGATCCAGGGCGAGCGGCCCGGCGTGCAGCCATGGCCCGGCAGCCGGCTCCGGCCCGGCCGGTCCGCCTGTCCGGCGCAGCACCGACTCCACCCGCAGGACGAGCTCGCGCGGGCTGAACGGCTTGGTGACGTAGTCGTCCGCACCGACCTCCAGGCCCAGGATCCGGTCGTCCTCGTCGCCGCGCGCGGTGAGCATTACCACCGGCACCGGGCCTCCGGCGGCGCGGATCCGGCGGCAGACCTCGAGCCCGTCGATGCCGGGGAGCATCAGGTCGAGCACGACGAGATCGGGCCGGACCGCCGCCGCCCTGGCCACCGCCGACGGGCCGTCGGCGACGCGGTCCACCGTGAAGCCGGCCCGGTCCAGGTAGCCGGCGACCACCTCGGCGACGGTCGGGTCGTCGTCCACGACAAGGACGCGGCGGGGGGCGTGGGCGCGGGTGGTCACGGTGTCGAGTCTGGCACCCCGGGCGCCGGTGGCGACCGGCGGCGGGGGGATGTCCTTGTTTCGTAAGGACCTCGGGTTCGGAACGGGCTGGGCCTTGCGCGATGCTTTCTTCCCCTGCCCCGCCTCTTCCCGAAACCGGGGCTCCGCCCCGGGCCCCGTTGTGTGGGCGCGGGCCGGTGGGCACAACATCGGCCAAATTCAGCCCGTCCGGCGTTTGAGGACCTGGGGGGACCGGGCGGGGTGGGGAGGCCCGCCGCAGGCGCCCAACGCCGCCGGACGCGGCTCAGAAGCGGCGCAGCCGCTCCGCATCGCTGGTGCGCGGGCACGTCAGGCAGGCCTCGTCCGGGCGGATCGTGTAGTACATGCAGCAGCCGGCCCTGGTACGGGTCACATACGAGCGCCCCGCCTCGTCCCGCAACCGGCGGAAGCCTGCGGCGCCAGGGAACGGCGGGGTGCCACCGGGGAGGAGCGCGGCAGCCTCCCGGACGGCGTGCTCCTCCTGGCCGAGCACCCGGCCCAGGTACCAGATGCCGGAGATGAGGTCGTCGGCGGCCATGCCCCACAAGGTGCGCGGGCCGCGCCGCAGTCGTGGCCGGAAGGCGGCGAGCAGGGGTTGGACGTGGTCGGCGACGGCGGAGCGCAACTCGGCGCGGGACGCGTCGTCGTCGGCAGCGTGGCTGAAGTCGCCCGGGCTGAGCGCGAGGGTGCCCGTGGCCGGTTGGATCCACAGGTCCTCGGGGCGGATCCGCGGCACCTTCCGCTCCAGGTACCAGGGGCCGCTGATCAGCAGGCAGGCCTGCCAGAGGTAATGGTGCAGGATGCGCGAGGCGGCGGCATCGGGCCGGGCGGTGTGGCCGTGGGCGGCCAGGATGCGGGCCGACTCGCCGTCGACCAGGGCGTCGAGCGCGTCGGTACGGGTGGCCACCTCGCGGGCGTTGAGCCAGCTCCCGGCGATGGTGTCCAGCGGTTGCCCTCCGGCGGCCGGCACTCGCACGTCCAGGGCGTCGCAACTCCGGGTGAGGCGCCGGTAGGTGCCTGCCAGGGGCGAGGCGGTTGCCAGGACAGGGGGCATGGGTGCTCCGGGTGGTGCGAGGGCTGGCGCGGAGAAGACCGTAAAAGGTAAGCCTCACCTTATGCATGTTCCGGCGTGCCGCAAGTTGGCGGCATTAGGTATGTCTACCCTAAGTTGATCTCGTGTCATCTGCTCTTGCGGGAGGATCACTCATGCGGCTCTACGTGCTCGCGCTCAACCCGACGGACTCCGTCACCGAAGGGTTCCTCCCGGCCGCCGCCCGGCTCGGCCTGGACGTCACGCTGGTCACCGCCCCGGAGTACGCCGAGGCGCACCGCAAGACGGCCGACGGCCTGGAGATCCTGGAGTGCGACGTCCGCGACTTCCGCGAGGTCATCGGCAGGATCTCCCGCCACCGCGCCCCCGCCGCCGTCTTCTCGAACAGCGACCACCTCCAGACCCAGGCCGCTCTCACCGCCGGCTACTTCGGGCTTCCCGGCAAGGACTGGAAAACGGCCCTGCGCGCCAAGAACAAGGCCGAGATGCGCCGCCGCCTGGCCGCCACCGGCGCCGACACCGTCTGGTCGGCCGAGCTCACCCCGGATGGCGACCCGGCCGGGCTGGTGGCGACCGGCGGCCCCATCCCGTACCCCTGCGTCATCAAGCCGCGCGAGGGCGTGGCCAGCGAGGACGTCGTCCTGGCCGGCAACGCCACCGAACTGCTCGGCCGCTGCCAGGACATCCGCGCCCGCCGCCCCGAAACCGCCCTCGTCATCGAGGAGTTCCTCCCCGGACAGCTGCACACCCTGGAAACCCTCGGCGACGGCGCCGTCCGGCAGGTGCTCGGCGGCTTCCGTACCACCCTCTCGCCGCCCCCGTACTTCATCGAGGAGCGGATGGACTTCGACCCGGATCCGCCGCAGGTCGTCACCGCGCAGGTGCTCGCCCAGCTCGACGCCCTCGGTGTCGGCTTCGGCGTCTGCCACACCGAGTTCGTGGTGCACGCCGGCCGGGCCCGGATCGTCGAGGTCAACTATCGTGCCGCCGGCGACCAGTGCGATCTGCTGATGGCCGGGCTGCTCGGCATTCCGCTCTTCGAGCTCATCCTCCGCGTCCACCTCGGCGAACCGATCCCCGCCGACCTCCACGCCCGCCGGGACGGCCGGGCCCGGATCGAATACCTCTGCGCCGACCGTGCCGGCACCCTCACCGCCGCCCCCGGGCCCTGCGACACCGAAGCCGAGGGCGGCGTGCGCCTGGCCTACCGCCCCTGGCGCGCCGTCGGCGAGCGGCACGAGCTCCACCACACCAACCGCGACTACCTCGGTGTCCTGCGTGCCACCGGAACCGACCAGCCCGCGGTTGAGCGCGCCGCAGCCCGATTCCTGGCCGCCAACCGCTGGGAGATCACCCCGTGACCCCCGTGACCCCCATGACCCCAGAGAAGCGGCTGACGCTACGCGTGCTCGGCGCCCTGCTCAGGGAGGACGTCGTGGGCCTGCGCACCCGCAGCACCCTGCTCGACCGGCCGGACGGACCCTGGCTGCGCCTGCCGGGCGGCCCGGCAACGCTACTGCTGCCCGTGGCGGCGGACGGCTTCCAGTGCGAATACGCCGCCCGCCTGCCCTTACTCCGGCGCGAGCCGGCGAGCACAGGCACCGGCACCGCCGACAGCCCGGCCGTCGGCACCGACCTGACCTCCTGCGACGACATCCTCCGCGCCCTGCGCGAACTCGCCGACCCCGAGGACCGCCCCGGATTCGACGCGTACGCAGCCGAGTGCCGCCAGACCCTGGCGACGATGCGGCTGCACGACGCCGTCGGGGCCACCGTGCACGAGCGGCTGGCCCGCCGCTACGGCGAGGACCCCGGCACCTGGACCGGGATGGCCGGCAGCCTGGCCTTCGACACGCTCGCCGCCTACCTAGACCACCCCGTCTACCCGACCGCACGCGGCCGGGCCGGACTGACCGACGACCAGCTGCGCGCCTACGCACCCGAGTTCCACCCCACCTTCACCCTGCGCTGGGCTACCGCCCACGCACCCCAACGCGCCCCCCAATGCGCCCCAATCACGCTCCCCGTGCACCCGCTCACCGCCGGCGCGCTCCCGCCCGGAGCCGTACTCACCGACCGCCCCGGCCCCCAGGTCATCCCCACCCTCTCCATGCGCACCGTGGCCCTGGCCCACGACCCCGCCCAGCACATCAAACTCCCGCTGCCCACCTCCACCCTGGGCCTGCGCAACCGCCGCACCATCAAGCCCGGCACCCTCATTGACGGCGCCGCCGGCCAGCGCCTGCTCGAAGCCGTCATCGCCCGCGAGCCGCGCTTCCGGGGCACGATCCTCCAAGCCGACGAACAGCGCTTCGACCACGCCGGCCACGAACTCCTCGCCGCCCTGTACCGCCGCTACCCACCCGGCCTGGACAGCGCCCTCATCGTCCCGCTCGCCGCACTGCTCGCGCCCGAACCCGGCGGACGCCGCCTCATCGACCGCCTCGCCGACCGCTTCTACGACGGTGACCCGCTCGCCCTCCTGGACGCGTATCTCACCCTGCTGTTCGACTGGCAGACCACCCTCTTCTCGTACGGCATCGCCCTCGAATCACACCAGCAGAACACCTCCCTCGTCCTCGACCGCCCGCACCCCGCCGCCCGCACCCGCCTGCGCCTGCTCTTCAAGGACAACGACGGCCCGCGCGTCAACGCCGGGCGAATCCGTTTCCACGGCCTGCCCGCCGACTTCGACGACCCCCGCACCTTCACCGACCGCGACCAGCCGCTGATCGACATGTTCGCCACCATCACCGTGCACCTCTGCGCCGGTGCCCTCGCCTTCGGCCTGCCCGCCCACCGCGACCGCCTGCTGCGTCTCATACGGGACCGGCTCGACGCCATGGCCGGCCCGGTACTCCGCAAGCACCTCCTCGACGCCGACCGGCTCCCCGTCAAGGCGATGGTCACCGCCGGGACCCTGCTCTCCAAGGAGCGCTCCGGCGCCGCTGACATCAACAAGCACTACACCAGCGGCCCCAACTACCTGCGCCGCCTGCCGATTTCCTAACACACCCGCTGGAGTCGTCGATGCCGTCCGGTCTCCCATCGGCCGATCACGTGGTCGCCCACACCCTGCTCAACTGCCTCCTCCGCGAGGTGTCGGGCCCCGAGCACCAGACCGCCGTCGCCGACGGCCAACTGCTGCTGCGCCTGCCCCGCCTCGACACGCTGCTCCGCGTAGCCGTCCGCCGTACGTCACTGACGGGCGCCCACCGCTTCACCGGGCCGGTGGCCCAACAGCGCGCCGACGGCGGCTGGGCGGAAGTGGACTGGCGTCGGCTCGCCACCCTCGTAGAGGCGGAACTCGCCCTCCGTACCGGCGTCAGCAACGACGAGTTCGCGCAGCAGCTCGCCTCCAGCCACGCCGCAGTCGCCGCCGCGCTCGGCCGCCGGGCCGAGAGCCCAACGGCGGAAAGCCAGAGCTCAGCACCCGCCTCCCGCTACCTCGAATCCGAACAGGCCCTGCTCTTCGGCCACCGCTTCCACCCCACCCCCAAGGCACGCTCCGGCAGCCGCACCACCTGGGAGGCGTACGCGCCCGAAGCACGCGCCGCCTTCCCGCTGCGCCACCTCGCCGTCGCCACCCACCTGGTCGCGGAGGAGTCCGCGGTCCCGGGCGCCACCGCCGTACTCGACCGGCTCCGCCCGGTCCCCGACGGATACCGGCTGCTCCCCGCCCACCCCTGGCAGTACGAACTGCTCAGCGGCCACCCGCAGCTGCGCGCCGCCCTCGACCGCCGCGACATCCTCGACCTCGGCACCGGCGGCACGCCCTTCACCGCGACCTCCTCGGTCCGTACGCTGCACGGCGCCGACGCCTTCCTGAAGTTCAGCCTCAACATCCGCATCACCAACTGCCTGCGCAAGAACGCCTCGTACGAGCTCTCCGGCGCCGTCGCCCTCACCCGTCTCCTCGACCCCGTCCTGAGTGACCTCGCCGCCCGCTTCCCAGGCCACGCCATGCTCCGCGAGCCCGCCTACCGCAGCGTCAGCCCGGTCCTCTCGCCCGACCTCCTGGAAGGCTTCGGCGTCATCGTCCGCGACGGCCTCGCGGCGCACGCCCGCCCCGGCACCACCCCCCTGCTCGCAGCCGCCGTCGCCGACGAGTACCCCACCAGCTCCGCCCACCTCTCCCGGCTCCTGGACGGCGCGGCCCCCGGCGACGCGCTCGACTGGTGGGGCGCCTACCTGCGGCTGCTGGTCCCGCCCGTGCTGGCCGCCTACTGCGACCACGGCGTCGTGCTGGAGCCGCACCTGCAGAACGTCCTGATCGGCGTCGACGCCGGCGGCCTCCCGGCCCAGGTACTCCTCCGCGACCTCGAAGGCACCAAGCTGCTGGCCGGACACCACGCCGCCGCCCTCGCCGCACTCCCCTCCGACGTCGCCCGGCCGATGACCTACGACGACCGGCGCGGCTGGGAGCGCGTCGTCTACTGCCTGCTGGTCAACAACCTCGCCGAGATGGCCGCCGCCCTCGCCGACCTCCACCCTCCGCTCGAACCCGCGCTCTGGGTCCAGTTGCGCACCCTCCTCCAGGAGTACGCCGACGAGCACGGCTGCCCGCCCCGCCTGCGCGGCCTCCTCGCCGGCGCCCCGTTGCCCGCCAAGGCCAACCTCCTCACCCGCTGGGCCCGCCGCGCCGACCGCGAAGCCGGCTACGTACGCATCCCGTCGCCCCTAGGGCCTGTCCGGCGGATCACGGCCGGGCCCGCGGCGTCCGGCACGGCACCTCGCCGCGTTGCCGACTGCGCCCCCTGGGCCGCTGGCGCGTCCGGGCCCGGATAGCTCCGCTATCAGGACGCTCCGGCGTTGCACCGCACCGGACGCCGCTATCTGTCCGACCCTGATCCGCCGGACAGGCCCCAGCCCCCGCCCGCACCAAATCCTGGAGTGTCGCCTGATGCCCACCCCGGCCGTGCGCGAGTACGTCGCCGCCCTCGCCCCCGAAGCCCTGCCCGCGTACGTCTACGATCTGGCCGCCCTGCGCGCCCACGCCGCCGCCGTACGGGCCGCCCTTCCCGAACGCGTCGAGCTGTACTACGCGGCCAAGGCCAACCCCGAACCGGAGATCCTCACCGCCCTCGCCCCTTCCGTCACCGGCTACGAGGTCTCATCGGGCGGCGAACTGGCCCACGTCCGGGCCGCCGTCCCCCACCTCCCCCTCGCCTTCGGCGGCCCCGGCAAGACCCCCGCCGAGATCGCCGAGGCTCTCGCACTCGGCGTCGAACGGTTCCATGTGGAGAGCGAACACGAACTGCACCTGCTCGCTCAGACCGGCCGGCCCGCCGACATCCTCCTACGGGTCAACCTCCCCGCCGACCCCCGCTCCCTCGACGGCGTGGCCCTCGCCATGGGCGGCCGCCCCACGCCCTTCGGCCTCGACCCCGACCGCGCCGACGCCTGCCTGGCCCTCCTCGCCACCCCCCGCTTCCGCCACCTCCGCCTGCGCGGCATCCACGCCCACCTCGCCAGCGGCCTCGACGCCGACGCCCAACTAGGCCTGGCCGAGAACATCGTGGCCTGGGCCGTCCAGCGCAATGCCACCGAAGTCAACATCGGCGGCGGCATGGCCGTCGACTACAGCGACCCCGCGGCCCTCTTCGACTGGCCCCGCTTCGGCACCGGCCTCGCCCGCCTGCTCGACCGGCACCCCGGCCTCATCCTCCGCATCGAACCCGGCCGCTCTCTCACCGCCTACTGCGGCTGGTACGCCACCGAAGCCCTCGACCTCAAGCTCAGCCACGGCGCCGCCTTCGCCGTCCTCCGAGGCGGCACCCACCACCTCCGTACCCCCGCCGCCAAATCCCACAACCAGCCCTTCACCATCCTCCCCGACCCCCGCTGGCCCCACCCCTGGCCCCGCCCCACCATCCGCGACACCCCCGTCACCCTCACCGGCCAGCTCTGCACCCCCAAGGACGTCCTCGCCCACCAGATCCCCTGCCAGGAACTACGGGCCGGCGACCGCGTCATCTTCGGCCTGGCCGGCGCCTACGCCTGGAACATCTCCCACCACGACTTCCTGATGCACCCCCGCCCCGGCTTCCACTTCCAGCGTTAGCGCCGCGGACGGGGCCAGGCCGATGCCGCAACGCCCCGGCGTGCCGTTCAGCCCGCGGTGATACCCGGCAGGCATGACAGGGGCCGGACCAGGTCCTGGACGGCGGCTCCGGACGGCGGCCAGAGCCGGCAGTGTTGTACTCGCCTCGAGGCACTGGTTCACCGGCGACCGTGTCCGCCACTGACCTCTGGCAGGGCGTCAACCGCGAGCGCGGCCTGGCCCTGCTGGGCGAACAGGGCGACCGGAACGTGGCCGTCGGCACCCGTATCGACTGGACCGGGCCGGACCGCACCGCAAGGGCGGTCGAGGCCTTCCGGGCCGCCGGGGCCGAGGACCTCGCCAGTCGCGTCGCTGCCGGGTAGGGCTCGCTCCGGCGTGTCGAGTCTTTCAGAGCAGCAGGAGAACGCGGCCGAGCTGGGACCGCTCTTCGAGCAGCCGGTGCGCCGCGGCTGCCTCGGTGAGCGGGAGGCGGGCGTGCACGGCCGTGCGCAGTTGTCCGGCCGTCGAGTAGTCGGCGACTTCGGTCATTTCCTGGCGGGCCTGCTCGGGGGCGGCCGCGCGCCAGGCGGTGAGGGAGAACCCGGTCACGGACTTCAGGGCGAAGAGGCTGGTGACGGGGAGGCTGGTCAGCTCGCCGCTCGCGACTCCGTAGACCACGACCCGGCCGAACGGCGCCAGCACGTCGAAGCTCCGCTGCAGGGTCTCGCCGCCGACGGAGTCGAGGACGATGTCCACACTGCCGTCGGCTGAGGCGGCCGGAGAACTGGCGTCCGTCCTTCACTCCCGGGAGACCGCCGAACTCGCAGTGCTCGCCCCGCCGGAGCGCCGTGCTGCCTTCGGCCGTTGCTGGGCCCGTAAGGAGGCCTACCTCAAGGGCACCGGTGCCGGTCTCGCGGGTGGCACCGAGGTCACATATGTCGGGACCGGGGTCCGCCCGGCGCCGGTGGAGGGGTGGACGGTGTCCGACGTGTCCGTCGACGAGGGATACGCGGCGGCTGTCGCACTATCAGCACCCCTTTAGAAAACCCCGAGAGAAAGTCGCGTCACGCCTATCGACAAACCCCTGCCCCCGCCCCGACCCTCATCGAGGGACGACACAGGCGACACAGGAGGGGCTCATGGTGAGACGCAGAACACTGCTGACAGCCGCCGGGGGCACGCTACTTGGCAGCGCACTGGCAACAGGAACGGCCCACGCCGACAGCACCATCGCGGTTAACCCCGCCATCTCCTACGGAAGTTGGGAAGGCTGGGGCACCTCGCTCGCCTGGTGGGCCAATGTCTTCGGGGCGCGGGACGACTTCGCGGACGTCTTCTTCACCACGAAGTCTGTGCTCTACAACGGGACTTCGCTGCCCGGACTCGGCCTGAACATCGCCCGCTACAACCTCGGCGGTTGCAGCTGGAACAGCTACAACGGCGAGTCGATGGCCGTATCGCCCAACATCCCCGCCTTCAAGCAGATCGAGGGCTACTGGCACGACTGGGCGAGCGAGGACCCGGCCTCCTCGTCCTGGGACTGGAGCTCCGACGCCACGCAGCGGGCGGCGCTGGTCAAGGCCGCCCAGCGCGGGGCGATCAGCGAGCTGTTCTCGAACTCGCCGATGTGGTGGATGTGCGCCAACCACAATCCGTCCGGGGCCTCCGGCGGCGGCAACAACCTCCAGTCCTGGAACTACCGCCAGCACGCCTCCTACCTGGCGACCGTGGCCCGTCACGCCAAGGACAACTGGGGCGTCAGCTTCACCTCCGTCGACCCCTTCAACGAGCCGTCGTCCAGCTGGTGGACGGCCGCCGGCAGCCAGGAGGGCTGCCATGTGGACGCGTCCATCCAGGCCACCGTCCTCGGATATCTGCGCAGCGAGCTCGACAGCCGCAGCCTGACCGGCACTGTCATATCCGCCTCGGACGAGACCAACTACGACCTGGCCCGCACCACCTGGAACTCCTTCGGCTCGTCCACCAAAGCGCTGGTCAACCGGGTCAACGTGCACGGCTACCAGGGCTCCGGCGGCCGTCGCGACCTGCTCTACACGGATGTCGTCACCACGGCGAGCAAGGGCCTGTGGAACTCCGAGACCGGCGACGGCGACGCCACCGGCCTCACCCTCGCCTCAAACCTCTGCCTCGACTTCCGCTGGCTGCACCCCACCGCCTGGCACTACTGGCAGGTCATGGATCCCACCCTCGGCTGGGCGCTCATCCACTACGACGCATCGACTCTGCAGCCCGACAGCGTCCAGACCAAGTACTACGTCCTCGCCCAGTTCACCCGCCACATCCGGCCCGGCATGCGGATCATCGACACCGGTGCCGCGAACGCGGTAGCCGCGTACGACTCCGCGGCCCGCCGCCTCGTCATCGTGGCCGTAAACTCCGGCGCCGCCCAGACCATCACCTTCAACCTGTCCCAATTCACCACGGTCACCGGCGGTACCGGCGGCCTCGTCCCTCGCTGGAACACCCTCACGGCAGGCGGCGGCGACCTCTACATGTCCCACTCGGACACCTACCTGAGCGGCAAGTCGCTGGCTGTGCCCTTCGCCGCGGGGTCCGTGCAGACGCTGCAGATCGACGGCGTGACGATCTGACGCCCCGTACGCAGCGCCTACCGCTTGCGCAGCCGCAGTGACGTCCAGCTGGCGTCGGCCGTCCAGCCGCCGTCGACCGGGAGGGCGACGCCGTTGACGAAGCCGCTGCGGGCGGGGTCGGCGAGGAAGGCGACGGCGGCGGCGATGTCGCCGGGGGCGGCGAAGCGGCCCATGGGGACGCGGTCGGTGATGTCGGAGTCGGTGTAGCCGCCGGAGGCCTGGTCGGCGGCGTCCATCTCGGTCTTGACCCAGCCGGGGCAGACGGCGTTCACCCGCACCCCGCGGCCGCCCCACTCGGCGGCGAGAGTGCGGGTGAGGCCGATGAGGCCGTGCTTGCTGGCGTTGTAGGCGGCGCGGTCGGCGATGCCGTGCAGACCGGCGATGGAGGCGATGTTGACGATCGACCCGGAACCGGCGTCGAGCATCAGCCGCCCCAGCGCCCGCGACAGCAGGAACGGCCCGGTGAGATTCACCTCCAATACGCGCCGCCACTGCTCGGCGGTGGTCTCCTCGGCGGGGGAGAGCAGGGAGACGCCCGCGTTGTTGACGAGGACGTCTAGCCGCCCGAAGCGGTCGCGCACGAGGTCCGTCAGCGTGGCGACATCCGCCTCCGCCGCGACGTCGCCGACCAGGGCGATCGCCGCCGCGCCACCCAGGGCGTCCAGGGTCTCCTCCGGCTCCCGCAGATCGGCCAGAACGAGCGCGTAGCCCTCCTCGGCCAGCGCCTCGGCGACCTGGCGGCCGATGCCCTGCGCCGCCCCGGTGATCACTGCTACAGGTGGTGATGCCATGGCGGTCAGCTTCCCAGTCCGGTGGATCCGGAGGATCCGGCGAGTTCCGCGACCCCGGCGAGCAGCCGGTCCACGTCCGACCGGTCGTTGTAGTGCACCAGCCCGGCCCGGACCGCGCCGCCCGAGTCACGCAGGCCCAGCGCTCCTGTCAGCTCCCAGGCGTAGCTGTGCCCGTGCCATACGTTCACGCCCCGTCCGGCGAGGTGCTCGGCGACCTCGCCGGGGGTGCGGCCCGCCACCCGGAAGTAGGCGGTCGCGGTACGCCGGGCGGGCTTGCCGTAGAGCGTGATCTGCGGCAGCTCCTCCAGCCCGCGCAGCAGTACGCCGAAGAGCTCGCGCTCGTACGACTCCACCGCCGCCATCGAGGCAAGCAGCCGCTCGCGGCGCGAGCCCGTGCCGCCGACACCGACACCGACACCGCCGCCGAGCCCGGCCAGATGATCGACGGCGGCGGTGAGCCCGGCCAGGTCGGCGAAGGGCGCCGTGCCGGTCTCGAAGCGTTCCGGCACGCTGTCGGGGGAGGGCAGCAGCTTGTCGGGCCGGAGCGTGTCCAGCAGCGCCGGGTCGGCTACGACGGCACCGATGTGCGGGCCGGACCACTTGTAGGCACTCGTGGCGTAGAAGTCGGCCCCCAGGGCACCGGCGTCCACCGGGGCGTGCGGGGTCGCGTGCACCCCGTCCACGAAAGTCAGCGCTCCGACCGCATGTGCCTTCGCCGCGATCGCGGCGACGTCCGGCCGGGTACCGAGGATGTTGCTCGCGGCGGTGACCGCGACCAGCCGGGTGCGCTCGCCGAGCAGCGCGTCGTACTGCCCGACCGGCAGCTCACCCGTCGCCGGATCGACCTCGGCCCACCGGACCACCGCGCCCGCGCGGGCCGCGGCCTGCACCCATGGACGTACGTTCGCGTCATGGTCGAGCCGCGAGACGACCACCTCGTCCTCCGGGCGCCACGTCGCGGCGAGCGCTTGCGCGAAGCGGTACACGAGCGTCGTCGTGTTCGGGCCGAGGACCACACCGGCCGGATCGCCGCCCACCAGATCGGCGACGGCCCGCCGGGCGTCCTCGATGATCGCGTCAGAACGATGGCTGGCGGGGAAGGGCCCGCCGGTATTGCCGATCCCGGTGACGTACGCCGACGCGATGGCGTCGATGACCGCCGCCGGCACCTGGGTGCCGGCGGCGCCGTCGAGATAGGCGTATCCGTCGCGCAGGGCGGGATAGGCAGCGCGGACCGCTGCTACGTCCAAAGTCATGCGCCCAGCCTCGCTCAGAGCCGGGCCTCAAGGGAAGGGACGATCAACACACCCCGTACGGGGACGCCTGCGCCGGTCATCACATACCGCCCGCCGCGTCGGGCAGGAGCACTGCCGGGGAGTCGAGCCCGAAGGCGTTCGGGGCGACGTGCCCGATCACGTCGCCGCGCCGCCACCAGGGCGGCCCGGGCAGGACGAGGGCGATGACCTCCTCGCCGACCCTTATCGTGTCGGCGGTGCGGGGGGCGGCGGTGCGCCGGTCGAGGAGGCAGAGCAGGTCCGGGCAGCTCGCGGTGGGCTCGCCGTCCGACAGGGCGAGCAGGAATTCGTTCTCCGCTTCCAGCCGTACGACGGAGCCGGAGCCGGAGCCGTCGGCGAAGTCGATGATGCTGATGCTGCCGCGCCCGAAGCTGTGCCCGTGGCCGCGCCGGGCGATCTCCAGGACGCGGCCGGTCGCCAGCATCCGCCCGCCGAGGGCGGCGGCGATCTCCGCCGGCTCGGCCGGCCTGGGGAGGGCGGCATGGGCCCGGCCGAGGGCGAGGGCGCGGGCGAGGCTGCCGGTGGCGCTCTCCGGGGCGGCCCGGCGGAGTTCGGTCGGGGGCAGGGCGAGAGCGGCCCAGCCGCCGGTGGCGGAGAGGAAGGCGCGGGCGGTGCGTTCCAGGCCGGGGGCGCCCACATTGTCTACGACGAGGACCTGGCCGTTCGGCTCGGCAAGCGCGCACGGGGTGACCGGCAGGCCCCGTACCGCCCAGGTGAACTGGTCGAGCCGGGGCAGGGCCCGGCCCATCAGATCCGCGTCCACGAAGGGCAGCCCCAGATCGAGGGCGGCGACCAGTGCGCTGAGGCCGTTGAGGCCGCCCGCTTCCAGGGCCATCAGGGCGGTCGGCGTCTGCCAGGTCCACCGGGTGACCGCCTCGACCGCATCGCGGAACTCCCGCCCGTTGGGCAGCTTCTCCGTGAGCACGTGGGTCGCTCCGATGACCCCCACCGGCACCACCCACGCATCCGGCAGTTCGGCCGGCCGCGCCAGCGCGATCTGTCCGCCGCCGAGCCGCTGCCGCAGGACGCCCGAGAAGGTCGCCGCGTCCCCGCCGCCGCCGGAGCCCAGCAGGCTGACGCCGACGACGAGCGCGTCGACATCTGCTGGGCTGATCAGCGGTGGGCCTGCTGCCGGGTCCGGTGTGGTGGCCACGTAATCGATTCTGCCAGCTCGCTGCGCCCGCACCTATGTCCGCACGGAGCTGGTGATCTCCTCCACCGGCCGGAACGGATGATCCAGCCCGAAGCACGCCGGGCCGAAGACCGCCAGTGACTGCGGGGTGCGCATCAGTGCCGGGGCGGAGATGCCGACGACGGTCACCCGCTGGCCGTACCGCAGCCCCCCGGTCGTGATCGGCTCGGCGGTGTCCGCTTCCAGCACGCAGATCAGGTCGGGTACGACGCACCGCACCTCGCCGTCCACCAGCGCGACGAGATGCTCATTCTGGAACTGCAGTTCGAGCTGCGAGCGCCCGTCCTTCCCGGCGAACCGTGCCTTCCCGCGTGCGAAGCCCTCCACGGTGCGCCGCTCCACATCGACGGCCTTGCCCCGGAAGAGCACCCGCAGATGCGAGTACAGCGTGCCCGTCAGCGCCTCCGCCAGGCCCCGCACCGGATCGCGGTGGGCCTCCCGCGCTTCTCGTACGGACCGGCCGAGTGCCAGGGCGAGCGACAGCGTGCGCGGCACGGCCGTCCGCTTGATCTGCTCCCCGGTCATGGCGTACTCGGCGATATGCGCCACCCCGCCCAGCCGCACGGTGAGGCCCCGGGCGAGCCACTCCATCCTGCGGGTGTCGGCGCCGGTGTCCAGTACGGCGCTCTCGCCGTTCTGCCCGGCGAGAGCCATGGGGGAGCCCGGGATCCCGTAGATGTTGAAGGTCTCCATCTGCAGTTCGGGGAAGGCCCGCCCCATCCCGTCGGCGTCGACGACCGGCAGCCCGGCGCGGGCGGCGACCAGCAGCGGGATCATCGAATTGATCCCGCCGCACTCGATCGGCATCGTCGCGTCGGCGGTCCGGCCGAGGTGCCTTTCCAGCGCGCGCAGCGCCAGCTCCGGCCCGGTGCCGCGCGGGATCTGCTCCACGATCACGGTCGGCGCGCCCATCTGCGCGGTGGGGATGACGAAGATGTCGTCGTCCAGCTCGTCCGGGTCCAGCACGGTCACGGTGCGGCTGTGCTCGCGCATCGCCTGCTCCACCAGCGACCGCCCGATCAGCGGATCCCCGCCGCCGCCGGTGCCGAGGATGGCGGCGCCGCGTGCGAGGTCGGTGAGGTGCTCAGCACTCAGCGTCCAGCTCAATATGTACTCCCTGGGTGCTCGGCCACCCGCTCACACCCTTGAACTCTGCCACAGCCCACCCGCCTCCGGCCTCCGCCGGGGACCTCCTCCGTTTCACCCGCGAGCACATCCACCCACCGGGCCCCTGCCCTGCGCCCGTGGTGACGGGTAACCCGGCGTTTCCGAGCACTCGACGGCAGCTGCCGAACTGCATCGCCGCCGGCCGGGATACGGCGGTGCGCACGGGTGTCGGACTGCCGCGCGGGCCCGGGCGCCGGCCGTGACCGCATCTCCGCTCGGCCCGGTGCAGTGCAGCGCTGGGCCGAGGGATCAGTCGAGCTCCGGCCAGGCACGCAGCTGCTCGAACAGGGCACGGTCCCCGTCGACCCGCAGAGCATCCGCCGGCCGCCGGCCGTAAAGCACGAGGACCAGATCGCTGGCAGGTCCGTGGACCTGGGTGACCGGGCCGGAGGGCGGCTCGGAGGGCTCGGGGAGGTCGAGGGGCCAGGAGGGGCCTTCGGCGGAGTGGAGGGAGAGACGGGCGTAGCCGTGGGGCCAGGGGCCGGAGGAACCGATGAGGACCTGGAGGAATTCGGCCACGCCGTCAAGCGCGATGGCGGTCGGAAGGGGTTCGGGCCGGCCCGAAGTCTGCTGGGCGTCGAAGGCGTGCACGGCCGCTTCCTGAACCTGGTGCCGGGCGACGGCACCGGCGGTGAGCGGCGCGCCGGAAGCGCTCCACCAGGCCCAGCAGCCACGGTCGGGGCCCGCGGCCGAGAGCGCGGCGAGCAGTTCGGCGGTGGAGTCGGCGGACCAGGCCAGGAGGTCGCCCTGGGGCCTCACATCGCCGATGGCCTCCTCGTCGGGCCACTTCTCGCTGGGCCCGGCGGCGACCACGGCGGCCCAGAAGCGGTGCACCCCGCCGAGGTGCGCGACGAGGTCGTGCAGCGACCAGTCGGGGCAGCCGGGCACCCGGGCGCCCGGATCCGTGCCGGCCACGGCCCGGCGCAGGGCGGCGGACCGGTCGTCGATGAGGGAGAGGAGCTCGGGGAAGGCCGGCGTGGCTGTCATGCGGAACTCCCTACCAGCTGCCTCTGACAGTCACCGCCTGATTCAACGCCCGAGCAGATGGACCAGCCCGGTCGCCAGCTCGTCCCGCCAGGGCAGATAGTCATGACCGGCGTTGAGCTCGCGGTAGTCGACGTCGTAGCCCCTGGCCCGGAGGGCGTCCCGCAAGCGGCGGCTGGCGGGCAGCAGCACCCACTCCTGCAACCCCGCGGAGATGCGGAAACGCACCGGGCGGCGCGAGGACCGCTCCACACGGCCCGTCAGCCACTCCGCGCCGGGCCCGGCGGGCCACCAGAAGGAGCCGGACTGGACAAGGGCGTTGCCGAACCGCGTGGGGGAGCGCAGGGCGGCGTGGGCGGCGGTGAGGCCGCCGAGGCCCTGCCCGGCGAGGACGGTGCGGGCCGGGTCGTTGGTGAGCGGCCAGCGGCGGGCGGCCCAGGGGAGGAGTTCGCGCAGGAGGTAGTTGGTGAAGCGGCTGTCGCAGGTGAGTTCGTCCCAGCGGACGTCGCTGTCGAGCGAGTCCGGCAGCAGGGCGGCCAGCGGCGGGAGGCGGCCGTCGGCTATGAGGTTGTCGAGGAGGTTGGAGATGCCGAGTTCCGGCTGCCACATCTCGCCGTCGAGGAGGACGAGGACCGGCAGATCGGCGAGATCCTCGTAGCCGGCGGGGGTGTACACCCACACGCGGCGCCAGTTGCGCAGGTTCGCGCTGCGCATCGTATGGACGGAGACCTCGCCGCGCGGGATGCCGTCGTGCGGCTCCCAGTCCGAGGGGTGGCCCGGGGCGTCCGGGAGGGCGACGACGGAGAGCGGCTCGCCGCCCCAACGGCGGGGGAAGGCGGCGGGGTTGAACGGGTCACGGCGGTGCTGTGTGCTGAGCCACTGGTGGTAGTCCGGGCTTGGGCCCTGTCTCGCGCCCTGTCTTTGGCCGTCGTCCACGCAGAGGGTGTACGTCGCGCGCCAGTCGGTGCGCATCCGGATCGACCAGTGCCATATGTCGGTGTCGGGGACGCGATCCATGAGGTTGCCGGACAGGTCGTGGGGATCGGCGAGTTCGTTCGGAAGGACGAGGACCGCCCGGGTCGCCTTCGTACCGCGCCAGAGGAAGGTGACGATCGCGTGGTCCGGGTCGCCGTCGGCGGGCTCGATGAGCGGGGTGCCCTCGGTCTCGGCGGTGCGCCAGAAGTCTGCGGCCTTACCGGGTGCCGCGCTGAGCGCGGCGATACGGGGGCTGGTCGCGCGTTCCACGGGGGCGGGCGGGGGTATGTGCGGGGGCCGGGCCGGCACACCGGTCGGTGGCCTCCAGGGGTCAGACAGCATGATCGGCAAACCCTCCTGGCCGCGTCCTCGGGTAAAGAGACCCTAAAGTCAGGGGCACCTTACCTTGAAGCCCTGGTGCGGTGGCTACAGAGCTGGGAAAAGCCCTGTTCAGGTAGGCCGGAACCAGCTTCGATGGTCTCACGTGCCCGTCGGAACCTTTGAGAGGCGTGCCTTGGCAACCATTGTGCGACGTACCACCCTCACCCTCCCCGCCGCTCCGCCCGGTCCCGGGAGCCCGCTGCCCGACCTCGGCGCGCTGCCCGTACGCCGCCGCCCCGACCGCCACACCAGCCTCCCCAGCCCCGTCGCCCTCGACGCGATCGTCGTTGAGAGCGACCGCCTGCGCGCCATCGTCCTGCCTACCCTCGGTGGCCGCCTCCATTCGCTCTCCCACAAGCCGTCCGGGCGTGAACTCCTGCCCGCCGAGGACGCCGCCCATGTCCAGGACCGTATCTACGGCTTCCTGCCGTCCCCCGGACCCGGGCTCCACGCCGCAAGCGTCCCTGCCCCCGGCGGCGGCGAGCTGCTCCGGCTGTGGGAGTGGGAGCAGCCCGACGACCTGCCGTTCCACATCGATTTATGGCTTCCTGACGGCTCCGACGTCCTTTACGCGGCCGTACGCGTCCGCAATCCGCACGATCGCTCGGTTCTGGTCGACGGATGGCCCGACGCGGCCGTCCCAGGCGGCGGCGACCCCGTCCGGAACCCCGTCGGCAAGCGCTCCCGCCTGCAGAGCGGCGCGGAGATCTCCTGGCTGGAGGCGTACGGTCCGTCCGCCGCCGAGGCGTCGCTCGACGCGGTGCACGAGGCTTGGCTGCCCGTGGCCGACACCGAACCCAAGGAGTCCCTCGCCACCGGCTCCGGCTGGGGCGCCCTCGAGGTCGAACGCGGCCGGTTCCGGCTGCCCGGCACCCCCTTCGCCCCGTCGACACTCGGCGAGGAGCAGAAGCCATGGCTGGGGCTGCTGCTCGCGGGCATCTTCCCGAGGCCGCCCAGGAACGCGCCGCCCGGTCGGCCCCTCGTCTCGCCCCAGTGGCGCGAACTCCTGGAGACCGCCGACACCTACTCCGGGAACGAGTGGTACCTGGAGTACTACCTCGGCCTCGCCCAATGGCACGCCGGCGACCGCGCCCAGGCCATCCGCAGCTGGGAACGGTCTGCCGCCCGCCACCCGGGCTGGGCCGCGCTGCGCGCTCTCGCCTTCGCCGACCAGGAGTCCGGCAACGCCGCCCGCGCCACAGAGCGCTACCTCGCCGCCATCGCCGACGCCGAACGGGCGCCGCACGCCGAGATCCTGACCGCGCTGCGCCGCGAAGCGGCCGCCGTCACGCCCAGCCTGTCCAGGAGAAGCTGAGGACCGCACCGCCGCACCGAGTTGTGCGGCGGCACCTCGACATCGGGACATGAGGAATCAGGACACGAGCGCCGCCAGCTCACCGGCCGTCAGGGTGCCTGGCCGGCGGCGCTCGCGGGCAAAGGAGTTCGCCGTCCGCTGCAACACCTCATTGACCGGTGTCGGCACCCCGTGCGCCCGCCCGAGCAGCACGATCTCCCCGTTCAAGAAGTCCGCCTCGATCGATCCCGTACCACGCGTGAGGCTCTGCCAGGACGAACCCCCGCCCGGCTCCGCCCCCTCGACCGTCGCCGGCCGGAGCCGGTCGCCCCGGGTCTCCGCCAGCTCGGCCGCGCCGGCATACCGGATGCCGGCGGCGGCCAGCACCGCCTCGCCCTCGGCCACCGCCCGCAGCAGCAGCTCCCGCCGGTCCGCACCGTCGTCCTGGCCGCACACCGCCTCCAGCGCGTTGGCGAGGTTGGCCAGCAACTTGGCATACTTCCAGCGCATCACGTCCGCCACGACGGGCGCCAGCATGCCCGAGGCCTCCAGATCCGCGGCGATGAGCTTCGCGGTCGCGTCACTGCCCGACGGATAGCGGCCGATGTGCAGGATGCCCGCGTGCGGAGCGGACGGCGCCACGACCACGCCCGGCTGCAGATACGTCGACGGCATCCACACGCACATCCCGTAGACCTGCCGGAACCTGCGCAGTGCCAACCGCTCGTTCTCCACACCGTTCTGCGCGCAGACCAGCGGCAGTTCGCTGCCCCTGGCCGACCAGGCGTCCAGCGCCGCCTCGCTGTCCTGCGTCTTGACCGCCAGCACCAGGACATCGTCCTCGCGCGGTTCGAGCGCCTGCGGCCCGTCGACCACGGCTACCGGCAGGTGCGAAGTGCCGTCAGGCCGCATCAGCCGCAGCCCTTCCGTGCGCAGCGCCTCGTAATGCGCACCCCTCGCCACGAGGACGACTTCGCGCCCGCTCTTGTGCAGCAGCCCGCCGATGACCCCGCCGACCGCTCCGGCCCCAATGACTATGTATCGCATTGTCCGAGCGTCGCACGAAGCCGGAGGGCCGCGCCGACCGCACTCGGCCTCGCGGGCAACCGGCTCACGCTTCGGCGCGGTTGTCCGGCGGCCGCTGTCACCGTGGTCCGGGGCGATGCCCCTGCCCGTCGCGTTGGGCGGGGCGGTGGGTGTCCTGGCCGGGGAGGCCGGACGGCTCGTCCTCTGTCTCGCGCCGGGTGAAGACGGAGAGCAGGCCGCCGATGGCGTGGCCGGCCTCCGCGGGGTGGCGGAATTTGCCGCTCGGCTCGATCGTGTAGCGGTTCCGGCGGCCGACCCGGGTCCGTGTCAGATAGCCGGACGCCTCAAGGTCGGCGACGATTGACTGGGTGGCGCGTTCGGTGATGTGAGCCGCGGCTGCCACGTCCCGCAGCCGGGCGTCGGGGTCGCGGGCAAGTTCCAACAACACTCGGGCGTGGTTCGTCAGGAATGTCCAGCGGCTTTTGGAAGAAGGGTCGGAGGTGGCCATGGGGTCCGTCGTGCGGTGCGTAGTTCAGATGTCACGGGCTGTGGTGAGGCCCTCGTTGTGCGATCTCTTTATGGCGAATCGCGATTCACGTATCCATTGACAGGTTACCGGCTGCGGACGACCATCGAAAAGGGTTAAAAGGGCTATATGGGTCGGAGGGAGGACATCGTGGATATGTCGACGGGAGTGGCGACCACCGACGAAGCCCGCGGACTCTCCAAAGTGATGTTTGCCCGGCTGGGGGAGCTGGAGGAGGGTACGCCGGAGTTCCAGTACGTGCGCAATACGCTCATCGAGCTCAACCTCACCCTGGTGCGGTACGCCGCCAGGCGCTTCCCCTCCCGTAGCGCCCAGGCCGAGGACATCGCCCAGGTGGGCACGATCGGCCTGATCAAGGCTGTAGACCGGTTCGATCCGGCGCGCGGTGTCGAGTTCACGACCTTCGCGCTGCCGACCATCCTCGGCGAGATAAAACGATTCTTCCGTGACACCAGCTGGGCCGCGCACGTCCCGCGCCGGCTCCAGGAAGCGCGCATCTGCCTCGCGCGCGCCGAGGAATCTCTCGGCAAGTCCCTCGGCCGTGACCCGACCGACGCCGAGCTCGCCGACGCCATGCACATCACCGAGGCCGAGGTCGCCGAAGCGCGGGCCGTCGCGGACAGCGCCTATACGGCTTCCTCGCTCGACGCCGTGAGCACCGCCGACGACGCGGAGGGAACGCTGGGCGAGCACTTGGGCCTGACCGATCCCCGTATGGATCGCGTCGATGACCTCGTCAGCCTCAAACCGCTGATCGCGAGCCTCGGCGAGCGGGACCGGGCCATCCTCGCGATGCGCTTCGGCGCCGAACTGACCCAGTCCGAGATCGCCGACGAGCTGGGCGTCTCCCAGATGCACGTCTGCCGCCTGCTCAAGCGGATCCTCGCCACGCTCCGCGAGGGACTCCTCGCGTAGAGCCTGTCCGGCCGCCGCGGTTGACATACCTCCCCCCGCTACCTCCCCCGGCCTTCGGCCGGGAGGTGCCCCAGGAGGTGCCCCCGACGGTAGCTGGGGGAGGAAAATCAGCTGCAGCGGCCGGGGCAGGCCCCGGCCGTGCACGGCCGGGGCAGGGCCTGAACTTTCCGTGGTTTCCGCCGGAGAACCCGCATGGTCCGCCCGACCATGGGTACGCGCCGCAGCTCAGAAGCATTGCGGAAAGACGACTCCGAGAGGAACCCCGCCATGACCGACGCAAACCCCAATGCCAACCCCAACGGTTCACTGCAGCCGGCGCAGGCCGCGCTCCATGACATCGCCGAGCACGGCGACAACGCTGCCGCTCTCAGCACACTGGCGGTGAGCGAAGTCCTCCTGCCCGTCCCCGGCGGCCCCGAGGAGGAAGCGGAGCCCGAGGCGCAGGCGCTCCAGCTTCCCGTCTACGAGCAGGAGGACGGCACCAGGCTCGTGCCGGTGTTCACCTCCGAGGTGCGGCTGGTCGAAGCCCTGCCCGACGCGCGCAGCTACCGGGTGGTGCCGCTCGCGGTGCTCAGCAGCAGCTGGCCCTCGGACGACCTCACGCTCTCCATCGACGCCGGGAACCCGGACACGCTCACCATTGGCGGCCCCGGGGTCCGGGCGCTGGCCGGACTGTCCGGCGCCTGACCGGCGCTCACGACGGACGGTAGACGGTCAGCGCACGGCCGGCCTTCTCCAGCGTCAACGAGCTGGGCGCGGGCGTCACCTCGCCGTCGTAGGCGAGGTGCGTGCCCGCGCCCAGACCGCTGATCCGCAGCCTCCGTACCGACGCGGCCGAGTAGACCGGCGAGCGGGTGAGCGCCCCGGTCGCGGCCGCAGCGAGCAGACGGGTACGGGCGAAGCGCCCGCCGTCGACGATCCGTACGTCCAGGAGACCGTCCGCCAGGTCGTGGCGGCGCACCGGCGCGAGCCCCAGGCCCCGGTACGAGCAGTTTCCCGCGAACACCAGCCACACCGACCGCCGCCGTCCGTTGATCTCCAACCGCAGGGGCTCCGCGGTCCGCAGCACACTCACCGCCGCCAGCACTCCGGCCGGCCAGGTGCCCACCCGCCGCTCCCAGCGCTCCCGGTACCGCACCAGCTCCGGGTAGGCGCCGAGGCTGAACGTGTTGAGGAACGGCACCTCCTCCGGCCCCGCCCACGCTCCCTCCGGGCGGATGCGGCCCACATCGACGGCGACCGCGCCGCCCGCCTCCACCGCGCGTGCCGTGTCCGCCACTGTCCTGACGCCGAGATCCAGGGCGAAGTGGTTGAACGTACCGCCCGGGAACACCGCCAGCGGCACCCCATGGCGCATCGCTGCCGCCGCCGCGACGCCCACGGTGCCGTCACCCCCGTACACCCCGAGCGCGCCGCCCTGCTCCGCCGCCCGCCGGGCGGCCTTCTCCAGCAGCTGCCCCAGACCGTCACCCTCCGCCCGCACCGTCACCTCCGCGTGCGGCAGCGCCGCCGTGAGCCGCTCGGCGGGCAGCGCCAGGGCCCGCTCGGCGGTCCCGGAAACGTCTGCGGCCGGTGGGCCGCCGGTCCGGCGGCAGATGGAACGCAGCCGCCGGACCGGCTCCGGCAGCACGAACTGCCCGGACGCGGCGTTGACGACCACGAACAGCCCCCGGCCGCGAGGCAGCCTCGGCGCCTCGGCGCCCGGCGCGGGCACCCGGGCCGGGCCGGGCGGGGGACCGGCCGGTACCAGTGCGCGTACCGCGATGGCCGCCCCGGCGCCGATCGCCGCCCCGGCCAGCACATCGCCCGGATAGTGCACGCCCGTGTAGATCCGCGAAAACGCCACCGACCAGGCCACCGGCGCCACCGCCGTGCCCCAGCGCCGTGACTCCAGGAACACCCCCGTCGCGAAGGCCGCCGCCGATGCCGAATGCCCCGACGGGAACGATGTCGTGAACGGCTGCCGTGCCAGCCGCCGGATCACCGGCACCCCGTCCAGCAACGGCCGCGCCCGCCCTACCGACCTCTTCCCGACCGTATTCACCACCGCCGACGCCACCGCCAGCGACCCCACCCCCCGCAACGCCGCCCGCCGCCCCCGGTGCCCCCCCACTGCCGCGATACCGGCCGCCACCCCGAACCACAACAGCCCATGATCCGCACTGCGGCTCAGCCGTGGCAGCACCCCCTCCGCCAACGGCCATTTGCGCGCCGCCACCTGCTGGAAGACCCGGCTGTCCCATTCACCCACACGACGTTTCATGCGTCTGCAGCTACCCGCCTCGCGCACCCTGATACCGCCCCGCACCCCCGAACGGCCCAGCCGCCCGCCCGCGCGGCACCGGCTTGCCACCGCCGCCCCGGCGCCCTGTGACCGTGCGGCTTCCCCCGCCCCGCACCCTGTGTCGGACCCTCCCGGCGCCCCGCGGGATGCCAAGGTGACTGGATGCCCCTGTTCGACCCCCGCCGGCCCGGCCCTCTGTACGACCTCC
Source organism: Actinacidiphila oryziradicis (assembly GCF_005047355.1). Classification (GTDB taxonomy): domain Bacteria; phylum Actinomycetota; class Actinomycetes; order Streptomycetales; family Streptomycetaceae; genus Actinacidiphila; species Actinacidiphila oryziradicis. Next base: position 166,542 of record NZ_SUMC01000005.1, on the reverse strand, counting down.
GGCCCGATCCCGGCCTGCCCGTGCCCCCGTACTGGGCGGCGCATCTCACGGCCGACGCCCCGCACGAACCCGTCGGGGGCGGCCCGGAGCTCCGTGCGGCCGCCGCCGGGTACTGGGAGCGGCGCGGCCTGCCGACGGACCCGGGGCAGGTCCTGGCCGGGCCCGGCGCGGAGCCGCTGCTGGTGGCGCTGCTCGCGGTGACCGGCGGGGACGCCGTGGTCACGCGTCCGGCCGCCGCGTGGCACTCGTCCGGGGCCCGGTTGCTGGGACGCCGGGTGCTCACGGTCCGGACCCCGGCGGAGGGCGGCGGCGCCCCGGACCCGTTCGCGCTGCTCGAAACCGTCACCAGGGCACGGGAGGAGGGCGCCGACCCCCGGGTCCTGGTTCTGTCGGCCGCCGACGACCCGACGGGCACCGTCACCCCGCCCGAGCTGCTGCACGAGGTCTGCGAGGCGGCGGCCGGCGCGGGCCTGCTCATCGTCTCCGACGAGAGCTACTACGACACCGTCCACGACGGCCACCACACCGTCCTGCTCAGCCCGGCCGAAATGCTCCCCGACCGCGTCGTCGTCCTCACCGACCTCGCCGCCGGCCTCGTCCCTTCCGGCCGGCCCGTCGCCCTCGCCCGCTTCCCCGGCGCCGAGCTGTCCGACCTGGCCGCCCGTACGCTGCTCGCCTGCGCCGAGTTGCGCTCCGTACTCCCAGCCCCGGTCGCCCCGGCCGTCAGCTACGCCCTCGCCGAGCCGGACGACGTACGCGATTTCCTCGCCGCAGCCACCCGCCTGCACGCCACCGTCACCGCCGCCGCGCACCGCATCGTCACCACCACCGGCGCCCTGTGCCTGCCGCCCGAGGCCGGCTTCCACCTCTACGCCGACTTCGGTCCGCTCCACACCGGCCGGGCCGCTTCCGCCGCCGCCCTCGAACGGGATCTCACTGCCCGGCTCGGCCGCCCTGTCCTTGGCGGTCACCGGTTCGGCGACGACCCCGCCGCCCCGCGCGTCCGCATCGACACCGGCCCCCTGCACGGCGTCACCGACGGCGAGCGCCGCGCCGCCCTGGAGTCCCCCGAGCCGCTCGCACTCCCGCACGTGGCAGCCGCTTTGGCGGATCTCGCCGCCGCTCTCACACTCGTTCCCGGCGCACCCGCTTGACTATCTGCGGCGTTACGGAGATGAGCAGCGTCAGCCCCACCGCCAGCGCCACCCCCTCCCAGGGCTCGGGGAACAGCGACCCGCCCAGAATCCCGACCAGCTGATACGCCGCCGCCCACGCCAGGCAGGCCGGCATATCCCCCCGTATGAAACGCCGCAACGGCATCTCCGCCAGCAGACACGCCAGCATCACCGGTATCCGTCCGGCCGGCACCAGCCGAGACAGCACCAGCACCGTCACCCCGTGCTCATCCAGCTTCCGCTGCGCCGCCTTCAGCCGCTCCGGCTCCGCCCGCGTCCGCAACTGCTCCAGCCACCGCGAACCATTCTTGGACCGCACCCCCCGGTACCCCAGCCAGTACAGCCCCACATCCCCGATGAACGCCGCCAGTGACGCCACGCCGAATACCAATGCGAGTGAAAACGGTGGGTCCGACTGGTGAAACGCCACAACCGCCGCCCCGCTCACCAACGCCCCCGTCGGCACCACCGGGACCAGCGAGCCAAGCACCACCAGAACGAACAGCGTCGGATACCCCACCACCTGACGCGTGGAATCCGGGTCCGTCGACGCCTGCTCCGCCAGGAACCGAATCACCCGGCAGCCTCCAGCCGCACGCTCTCCCCGTGCTCCAACCGGTGCACCGCTATTCCCGGCGCCACCTCCCGCGCCAGCCGTACGAACTCCTCGCCCGGCGCGTAGAACTCATGCGGCCGCACCGCGTCCATCCCGATCGGCCAGTACGTCCCGTAATGGATCGGCACCGCGGCCCTCGGCCCCAGCCGCACCAGCGCCTCCGCCGCCCGCGCCGGATTCAGATGCCCCTCGCCGAGAAACGGCCCCCAGCCGCCCACCGGCAGCAACGCCACATCACACGCCCCGACCGCTTCCGCCATTCCCTCGAACAACCCCGTATCGCCCGCGAAGTACGTGACGGCCTGCCCCTCCACCACATACCCCAGCGCCTCCGCCCGCTGCGACCCGAACGGCAGCCTCCGGCCGTCATGCGCCGCCGGCACCGCCCTCACCTTCACCCTCCCCACCTTCACCTCGTCCCCCGCCGCCACCTCCACCAACTCCAGCCCCGTCAACCTTCCCAATCCCCGCACCGCCCCCACCGCCCCCTTCGGCAGCACCACCTTCGTCCCTGGCGCCAGCCGCCCCAATGACCCCACATGCAAGTGATCCGAGTGCAGATGCGACACCACCACCACATCCGCCACTCCGGCCCCCACCGGCGGCACCATTCCCCCGCGCCTCCGCAAATGCGCCAGCCTCCGTACGAACAACGGATCGGTCAGCACTCGCACCCCCGAGTCCACCACCGTCACCGTGGCATGCCCCCACCACGTAATTTCCACCACCAGGGCCTCCTCGCGTCCCGCCCGAGCCTACGGCGCCGCTGCTCCCGGCTGGGCGATCAGGTCGAGGACGTCAAAAACCCCCGGCTGCGCGCAAGGCGCCGCCGGGGGCTGCGAGCTGCCGTCCCTTCAGTGGGCGGCGGAGTACTTGTCCAGCACATTCCTGGGCACACGTCCGCGCGGGCTGACCTCAATACCCTGGGACCTGGCCCACTCACGGACCTTCCCGGCGTCCGGACCGTTACTGACCGACTGCGCACGCCTGGACTGGGCGCCCTTCACAGACCCGGTCTTTCGACCTGCGCTGAGGTAGGGACCGAGCGCGTCAAGGAGCTCCTGGTAGTTGTCGGCTCCGAGGTCAATTTCGTAACCGACACCGTCCACCTCGAAGGTATGGGTCGAAATGTCCGCCCCCTCTTCCCCGGTGATGTCGTCCGTAAAGAGTGTGACTATCCGCTGAGCCATTGTAAGTATTCCTCTCCTGGGCGGGCGGAGGAATCCTACACTGAGCGCGTAACCTATCGGAACAGCTCTCTTCCCCGGTGGACCGACGAGTGGGGGCGGCGGTGAGTCGGATCGACTGCCCTATGCGCTCTGAGATGGCGGAGCCTTCGGAGGCTCCCACGGATACTTGGGAGTCCGAGGTTCCTCGGTGCCTACTTCCGACTGGAACCCGGCGGCCCCTGATGAAGTGCCGCCTGCTTCCGGGCCGGTATGCGCTCGGCCCCGGCCCTCGCTGGGGACACGATCCAATATCGGCGTCAGGGCCAGGAAGCACACGGTTGCCAGTGCGAATACGAAGCCGAGCCACAATCCGACCCCGACGGACAGAGCGCCCCCCGGCCCACTCTGGTCGATCAGGTCGGACACGTCACCGATCTTGATGATATAGATGGTCAGGAGACACGCTGCCGGTATCAAGGCGAAGGTGGCGTACCTCGGGCGATCCACCACCAGTGCGCAGTAGATCAACAGGATTACCGCCAGGACCATCACGATAATCAGGGCCGGCCCGGTGATCTGCATGTTCCTCCCGAAGGCATTCAGGGTGACGAAGCCGGATACCCACGGCACGAAAAGCATGATGAAGCTCAGCAACGCTGTCGCTCCAGCGGCCAGCAACGGCCAGTCGCGAGCGGCGTTCAAACGCACCGAAAAGCGCGAACGGGACGGACTGGGATTCGTCATGATTCTCCCATCCTGCGAGGACGCACGACCCGCGCGGCGATCGGGGGTCTGAGCCACGACCGCTGTCCCCGCCGGGCCTGACGCGGCTCACGGTCGCGCGGGCGACGCGGCGCGATGTGGGGACCTCCAACAACCTTCAGCATGCGCCGAACGCGAACCAGCTGCATGTTGATCACGCCCTGGCCGGTGCGTGAGGCCGGTCAGCGGTAAGTGCGAGGTTCTTGGCGTGAGAAAACTCAGGGTCGGCGGGCCGCTTTCCGCCGACGGGCGCCGGTATCACAAGAGGTGGTCGGCGGCGCCGTTCTTGATGGCGGTGATGAGGGCCCCGAGGGCTTCGCGGGTGTCGGTGATGTAGTCGTCGGTGTCGGTACGGCCTATGTACGCGTTGCCGAGGCCGTCCGTGCCGAGCCGGAAGCAGTTTGCGCCTTCGCTGCAGAACGGGGGGTCCCAGTGGATGTCGGGCATGCTGATTCCCTTTCAGAGTTGCTGGGCGACGGCGCGGATGAAGTCGCGTGACTTCTCAGGGGCGAGGGCCAGGCGTCCCATACGGTCCAGGAGGCCTCGGTATCGGCGGATTTGCATGTCTGCGTCTATGAAGAGGATTCCGTGGGCTGAATCGAGCTGTACGGTGTCCAGCTGCGTTACTGCGGCGGCTGCGTAAGTGATGGACTGCCCAGCGCCGGGGAAGGCCCCCGCCTCGAAGGGGATTACGCGGACTGTCGTATTGTCGCGTTCGCTCTGGCTCACGATGTGTTCAAGCTGGGCACGCGCCACCTTGCGGCCACCGAACTGCATGCGCAGGGCTGCCTCGTGGATAACGGCGGTGATAGGCGTGGGAGTGGCGCGCTCGAAGATGGCTTGGCGGCTGAGGCGGAGTTCGACTCTGGCCTCGAAATCCTGCTCAGGTAGGGGAGGATCGGCTTGGGCGTGGAGGGCTCGCGCGTGGTCCTCCGTCTGGAACAGGCCGGGGAGATGCGCGGTTACCGCGACGACCAGCTGGGTGGAGTGGTGTTCGAGCTCCGCGAGGTCCAGTAGGCCGGCGGGAAGGAGGCCTCGGTACTGCTCCCACCATCCTGTCTCGCGCTCTTGGGCCATGGCTGTGAGCAGGTCGACCAGCTCGCTGTCCGGGCAACCATAGTTGCAGGCAAGGGTCCGTACCCGGTCGGCGCTGATGGGGAAACGGCCTGCCTCGATGTTCGGAATACGGGTGCGGTTGACACCCAGGAGTGCGGCGGCCTGCTGGGTGGACATTCCCGACTGCTCGCGCAGTTTGCGCAGTTCGGCGCCCAGGCGCTGCTGCCGCGCTGTGGGCGTACTCCTTGGCGGCATGACTCCCTCTTCTGATGGCTTGTGGTCAGTCTGCCCGGATCGTGCAGAACGGTCCAACGAGGTCTGCGAAGTTCAGGGTTCCGCCGATTCGGTAGAACCGTGCTCCGGTATGTCCTACGCTCAGTGCTGCGCTTCTCACACAGCGCGACACTCAAGCGGCCGCACGCGAGCGTGCCCTTTCACCCCGCAATGACCCCACGACAAGAGGCAGGAGGCCCCTCATGTCCGCGAACGCCTATCACGCGCAGTGCCCGCCCCCCTTCACCCCCGTCATCCCCGCTGTGCCCCACAGCTGGACGCTGCCCGCTGAGGACGTCTCGGCCGGGAAAGCCCGCCGTCGGGTCGCGGCGGCACTGCCGCAGCTCGTGCCGTGGCGGCAGCGGCGGCCGGACCTGGGGGAGGGGTTGGCCCTGGTGGCGTCGGAGCTGGTCACGAATGCTGTGCGGTACGGGCGGCAGCCGGGCGGCGAGGACGGCGTCGTCGAGATGACGTTGTGGCGCGCGGACGGCTATCTGTGGCTGGCGGTCGCCGACGCGGGCGACGGCAAGGTCCCGGTCGGCTCTTGTCCGCGACCCGAGCGGGGCGACGGCCGGGGGCTGCTGTTGGTGGACGCTGTGTGCGATGTGCGGGTGGTGCTGCCGCGCGCGGTGGCCGGAAAGAGTGTCGTGGCCGGGTTCTGGCTCCACCGGGTGGCGGCGTGAGGCCGACCTCCGACCGCCGGCCGTCCATCGGAGAGTTGCTTATCCGAGCAAAGAGCCTTTAGGTTACTAAGTATGATGTTGACCCAACGGGAACGCGAAATCATCACGCTCCTGCGCCGCGACCCGCTCGCCGGGCCGCAGGCGATCGCCGACGCTCTCGGGAGCACCCGCGCGGCCGTCAACGTCCATCTGTCGAATCTGGGCAAGAAGGGCGCCATCCTGGGACGCGGCTACATCCTGCGCCAGGAGAACGCGGTCGTGGTCATCGGCGGGGCGAACGTCGACATCAAGGTCCGCAGTCTCGCGCCGCTCCAGCACCGTACGAGCAACCCGGGCCGGTCGAATACCGCCCCCGGCGGGGTCGGACGCAATATCGCGGAGAATCTGGCGCGGCTGGGCACCCCGACCCACCTCATCGCGGCGGTCGGGCACGACGCGGCGGGCGAGCGGCTACTGAGCGACACCCAGGCGGCGGGGGTACGGATCGACCATGTGCACCGCAGCGCACATCCGACCGGCACATATACCGCCGTTCTCGACGCCGACGGGGACATGGTCGTGGCCATCGCGGACATGGCCGCCACGGACGGCCTGGCGCCCCAGGACCTGGACCACGGCCGGGAACTCATCGCGAACGCGAGCCTGCTGGTGCTCGACGGCAACCTCTCGGCAGAGGTGCTGGCATACGCGACGGAAATAGCACACGCCGCTGATGTCCCGACTGTCATCGACCCGGTGAGCGTACCCAAGGCCGCGCTCCTGGCTCCGCTGCTCACGAGCGAGCGGCCGATATTCGCCATCACTCCGAACCTGGAGGAGTTGGAGGCGATCATCGGCCGCCCGGTCGGCCGGGCCGAGAAGGACGTGGTCCAAGCCGCCGCGGTCCTGCACGAACGAGGCGTCCAGCACGCATGGGTGCGGCTCGGCGGGCGCGGCAGCCTGTTGAGCACTGTCAATGAAGGCCATACGTTCCTCACCGCGCCGCCCGCCGACGTCCGTGACGTCACCGGCGCGGGCGACGCGATGCTCGGCGCGTTCGTGCACGCGCTGCTGACCGGCAGCGATCCCGTGGACGCGGCCCGGTACGGCCATGCCGCCGCCGGACTGACCGTCGCCAGCGCGGCGACGGTGCGCCCCGACCTGACCTCGCGCCTCGTCGAGGACGCGCTGAACGACCCCACCCGGAGCCAGACGTAACGGGATCCCCCGCCTAGGGCGGGGGCTTTCAGCCCGACCGGCTGAGAGCCCGCCATTACCAGCACCAGCCAACACCCATGGGAGGTGACCCGAATTGGCTACGTTCCACGCAGGACAGAAGACCCACCCACCTGTGCTTCCTCAGCAGTTGGCCCTGGAATTCGAGTCAGCAGACAACCCCGGGATCAGGGACGAAACGGGGCTCGGACGCCGTAAGGCACCCGGCGTGGGACATGTGCGAGGGGAGACCACCAGCAGTACACCTGCTGCCGGTGGCGTCACCGCGGACCAGCAGGTCCGGGAGCCCGGCCGTGAGGCCGACCCCGCCGTGTTCGTCCTGGACAAGCACGGCACCCCACTCCAGCCCACCACCCCGGCCAGGGCCCGCAAACTCCTGGCATCCGGCCGGGCGGTCGTGGCCCGGCACACACCGTTCGTGATCCGCCTGAAGGACCGCACCGCCAACCACTCGGAGGTGGCCGGTGTCGAGATCGGTATCGACCCCGGCAGTAAGCACACCGGCATCGCCGTCTTCACCACCGTCACCGGGGAGCGCCGGGGCCGGTACAGCATCCAGCTCGACCACCGGGGCGCCACGATCCGCAAGAAACTGGAGCAGCGCGCCGCCTACCGGCGGGGGCGCCGCAGCCGGAACCTGCGCTACCGCGCACCCCGCTTCCTGAACCGCACCCGCCCGAAGGGGTGGCTGCCGCCGTCGCTCCAGCACCGCGTCGACACCACCACATCGTGGGTGGACCGTCTCGCCCGCTGGGTACGCGTCACGGCCGTGCACGTCGAGCGGGTCGCGTTCGACACCAACGCCATCAGCGCCGGGCGCCCGCTGGAGGGTGCCGAGTACCAGCACGGCACCCTCCACGGTATGGAGGTCCGTGAGTACCTCCTCGCGAAGTTCGGCCGCGCCTGCGTCTACTGCGGCGCGATGGGCGTGCCGCTGAACATCGACCACATCCGGCCCCGCAGCCGGGGCGGATCCGACCGGGTCGCCAACCTGACCCTCGCGTGCATCCCCTGCAACCAGACCAAGGGCAACCGGCCCGTGGAGGAGTTCGCACCCAAGCGCGCCGCCGAGATCCTCAAGCGCGCGAAGGCTCCCCTGCGGGACGCCACCGCTGTCAACGCCACCAGGTGGGCGCTGTGGCGGGCCCTGGACGCACGCATGCCCACCCGGACCGCGTCCGGCGGGCGCACCAAGTGGAACCGCACCCGGTGCGCCCTGCCCAAGACCCACACCCTGGACGCCCTCGCCGTCGGCACCCTCGACACGGTCACCGTCTGGCCCCGCACCGTCCTGGTCATCGGGGCGACCGGACGCGGCCAGTACGCCCGCACCCGCACCGACAAGCACGGCTTCCCCCGCCTGCGGCTGCCCCGCGTCAAGCAGTTCTTCGGCTTCGCCACCGGCGACCTGGTCCGGGCCGTCGTCCCGTCCGGGAAGAACACGGGCACCCACACCGGTCGGGTCGCCGTCCGTTCCTCCGGGAGCTTCGCTGTCCGGACCGCGAGCGGCCTCTACACCGCCCGGCACAAACACTTCCGCCTCCTCCAGCGAGCCGACGGCTACGCCTACACCCGCCAACCCGAAGGAACCACGCCTTGATCCAAGGCCCAGGTTCATACAACGGCGATCCGCCCGGCGGCGAACCGCCTACCCACCGCCCTGCTCCGCAGGAGCTTCGTTTCCTCCCCGGCCTGAAGGCCGGGGTATCCACGAAGGACATCCGATGACGACGACCCCGCACCCCCGGCTGACCCTGAACGAAGAGGTCCGCGAGGCCTTGCACGACGGGCGCCCCGTCGTCGCCCTCGAATCGACGATCATCAGCCACGGAATGCCCTATCCGCAGAACGTGGAAATGGCCACCCAGGTCGAGGACATCATCCGCCAAGGCGGGGCGGTCCCCGCGACGATCGCCGTGCTGCACGGCCGGCCCCGTATCGGACTGACCCCCGCGGACCTCGAACTGCTCGCGACGAGCAACGAGGTGACCAAGGCCAGCGTGCGCGACCTCGCGTACATCATGGCGCGCGGCGGCCACGGCGCGACCACCGTCGCCAGCACCATGCGCCTCGCGGCCCTGGCGGGGATCAGGACCTTTGTGACCGGCGGCATCGGCGGGGTGCACCGCGGGGCACCGGCGACCTTCGACATCAGCGCGGACCTCACAGAACTGGCGGCCACCAGCGTCGCCGTCATCAGCGCCGGGGTGAAGAGCATCCTCGACATCGGGCTCACCCTCGAAACGCTGGAAACCCTCGGCGTGCCCGTACTCAGCTACGGCGCCGACGAGTTCCCGGCCTTCTACTCGCGCGCCAGCGGCTTCTCTTCCCCCATGCGTGTGGACTCACCGGCCGAGATCGCCGCCGTCATGCACGCCCGCTGGGACCTGGGAATCGTAGGTGGGATCAGCATCGCCAACCCCGTCCCCGAGGGGGAGGAAATCCCGGCGGACCGGATCGGCGGCATCATCGAACAGGCCCTCGGCGAGATGAACGAGGCCGGGATCGCGGGCAAAGGGGCCACACCGTATCTGCTGGGCCGCATCGTCGAGCTCACCAAGGGCGAAAGTCTCCGCACCAATATCGCACTGGTCAAGAACAACGCCCGCCTCGGGGCCCAGGTCGCGATCGAATACGCGGCACTCCTGCCGACCGAGGAGTCCTGAGATGGAGAAGGTGGCCTGGATCCTGCTCCGGGACGGCAAGGTGCTCAGCACCCGCAACCGCGGCAAGGACGTCTTCTATTTCCCCGGCGGCAAACGCGAACCGGGAGAGTCCGACACCGAGACCCTCGTCCGCGAAATAGACGAGGAGCTCACCGTCGCCGTGGACCCGGCCACCATGGAGCACTTCGGGACGTACGAGGCGCAGCCGCACGGCCATCCGCAGGGCACGCCATTCCGGATGATCTGCTACACCGCCGCCTACACGGGCACCCTCACCCCGGCGAACGAGATCGCCGAGATGGCCTGGCTGGCCTACGACGACCGCGACCGCGTATCCCCGGCGGACCAGCTGGTCTTCGACGATCTGCACGCCACCGGCCGGCTGCCCCGAGCCGCAGGCGGGGAGCCACAGCACCGGCTGTGAAAGGCTGGGACGCAGGCCCGGGCGGCGGGCCGGAACATTAAGAGGCCGCGCGAATAGGTGGGGCGGGTGAAGGAGCGGGGCGAGGGGCAAGCCTGGCAAGGCGGAGGAGGGAGGCGACGCGGAGCGTCGTTGACCGACGACAACGCCGCCAGGCGCCGCCCATCGGCACGCGACGCCGCCCCACCTGTTCGCGCGGCCTCTAAGAAGGTGGTGCGGGGAGTGCTGCGTCGGTGGCGGGCCGTGATGCGGGCGCTCGGGCGTGTGCTGGTGGTGTGGGCGGTGGCGAGCGCGACGCTGGCCGCACTGGCGGGGATCCTGCCGGACTTCAGGCTGCAGTCGGCGAGCGGGGACAGCCCGACGCAGATCGCGATCACGGCGTCGGTCGGCGCGGGGGCGTTCGGACTGCTGAGCGCACTGGTGTGGCCGGTGATCGTACGGGCGTTGCTGCTGGTGCCGGCGCTGGTGCTCGGACTGCTGGTGTTCTTCCTGAACGGGTCGCTGCTGTGGGCGGCACTGGACCTGGCGCCCAGCGGACGCGCCGAGATCCAGCCCGCGACCGCCGTGGTGATCGCGGCGGTGATGTCGGCGACATCATCGGCGACCAGCACGGCGCTGGCGGTGCGGGACGACGAGGCCTACGGGCGCCGGCTCGCGCGGATGGCCGGCCGGCGGCGCGGGGACGGCGCCACCGGAGCCCCCGGCACCGTATTCATCCAGCTGGACGGGGTCGGGCACGACGTACTGCGGGAAGCGGTGCGGCCCGTGACGTGCAAGGGGCGGACGAAGCCGCCCGCCATGGAAACCGTGGCGGGGTGGCTGGACACCACGCACCGGCTGCTCCCATGGGTCACGGACTGGAGCAGCCAGACCGGCGCCAGCCAACTCGGCATTCTGCACGGCTCGAATCAGGATGTGCCGGCCTTCCGCTGGTACGAGAAGGAGACCGGCCAGGTCATGGTCTCCAACCGGCCCTCCAGCGCCGCCGAACTGGAACGCCGCGCCGTCGCCCGCACCGGCCGGCCCGGACTGCTGGCCGTCGACGGCGCCAGCCGGGGCAACCTCTTCACCGGCGGCGCCGAACAGCTCGCGCTGGTCATGTCGGTGGCGGCGCAGCGCGGCAGGTTCACCCGCTCGCGCTCCGGGTACTTCTCGTACTTCTCCGACCCCGCGCACGCGGTCCGCACCGCGGCGTCCTACATCGCCGATGTGGGGCGCGAGATCGGCCAGTCGACACGGTCCCGGATGCGCCGCGAACAGCCCCGCGTCAAGCGCGGCGGCCTGTACCCGTTCCTCCGCGCCTTCGCGACCGTGGTGGAACGGGACGTGGCCGTCGCCGCCGTCATCGGCGACATGCTCGCCGGGCGCACCGCGGTCTACGCCGACCTGGTCGCCTACGACGAGGTCGCCCACCACTCGGGCCCGCGCAGCCGGGACGCCACGCAGGTCCTGGAAGGCCTGGACCGTGCCATCCGGCTGATCGCCGACGCCGCCCGTTACGCCCCGCGCGCCTACCGCATAGTGCTGCTCTCCGACCACGGCCAGAGCCACGGCGAGACCTTCGCCGCCGCCCACGGGACCACCCTCAAGGACCTGGTCCGCGGCACCTGCGGACTGGCCCTGCCCGGCCCGGCGCGGCCCCCGAGGACCGCCGGCGGCGCCGAGGCACGCACCGCGGCCAGGGCCGCGCTGCGCCGGCCGGAGAAGCCGGAGACGCTTCTGGAACCGGCCTCGGAGCCCGTGGTCCTGGCGTCCGGCAATCTCGGCCTGATCAGCTTCCCGGACCTGCCCGGCCGGGCCACCCGGGAAGAGATCGACCGCCGTCATCCGGCACTGCTGCGTACCCTCGCCGACCACCCCGGCATCGGTTTCCTGCTCGTCCGCAGCGCCCTGCGCGGGCCGCTCGTACTGGGCGCGGACGGCGCCGAGCACGAGCTGCGCACCGGCCGGATCACCGGCACGGACCCGCTGGCGCCCTTCAGCGACGGCGCCGCCCAGGCTGTGCTGCGCACCGACGGGTTCCCGCACACCGCCGACATCATGGTCAACTCGGCGTACGACCCCGCGACCGGCGCCGTGCACGCTTTCGAGGAGCAGGTCGGCTCGCACGGCGGCCTCGGCGGCGACCAGAGCCGCCCCTTCCTGCTGCACCCGATGGAGTTGCGCGGGCCCGAGCGACCACCGGTCGGGGCGGAGGCATTGCATGATGTGCTGAGCGGCTGGCTGGAGCCGCGGCTGCGCCCGGAAGCCGATCGCAGCGAAGCACGCGCGACCCATTGACCCGGGACACGCGCTTCGGGACGCTGTGCCGTGTCCGGCCGATCATGCTTGCCCCGGTATGGCCCGGGGCCGCACGTCCGGACCCGTGGCCGGGGAGACGGCGCAGGCGCGTGGGAGGTTGCGATGCATTCCGAGGACCTGAGCCCGTACACGTACTTCACGGAAACGATCCCCACCGGCATCTCCGCCCGCTGCGTCGGCTATCTCGACCCCGCCCGCCCCTATCCCCGGGCCGACCCCGCCGACGACTTCGCCGACCGGCTCTTCGCGCTGTGCCGCGACCACCTGTGCGCCGTCACGCACGGCTGGCACGGCTGCTTGCTGTGCCGCAGACGGCTCTTCGGCGGCGGCAGACAGTACCCGGTCAAGGCCGCCCGGGGCGGCGAGACGATCCTCGTCGGCCACGGCGAGGTGCGGGTGCGGGACGGGGCGAGCAGCTGGCTGATCGCCCCGGACATGGTGGTGCACTACGTCCTCGCCCACCGCTACGCCCCGCCGGGGGCGTTCGTGGAGGCTGTGCTCGCCGGGCGGGTGGTCGAGGCCTCCCGCTAAGTGTCCCTAGCTGAGTGCCCCCTATTAGGGAACTCAGTTCCCTTCGAGGGTGGACTCGATCTCGCGCACCACGCGCCACATCGGTGTCCGTCGTTTGGTGATCACGACCACGACGTCGTCCGCCTCCCGCGTCCCGCCCGCCGGGCACTCTCCGTGCGTGCCCCAGGAACTCCGTACGAATTCCAGGGCATGCTCCACACCCGCCGCGGCGTCGTCCTGCCCGCCGGACCGGAGCCAGGAGCGCAGCGCGTTGTTGTGTGCGGCGACCACGGCCGCCGCGATGACATCGGCGCGCAGGGCCCCGTCGGACCACCCCGCGAAACGCCGGCGCAGATAGTCGGCGAGGGTGCGCTCGTAGCGCCAGACGACTGACACCTCGTAGGCGCGCAATACCGGGACGCTCCTGGTCAGGCGGTATCGCTGGACGGAGAAGGCCGGGTTCTCGTCGTACATGCGCAGGACCAGGCGGGCCGCGTCGCACACCCGCGCCACCGGATCCTCCTCGTCGTCGCCCGAGTTGAGGAACTCCGTCATGTCGGCCAGGCACCGCTCGTGGTCGGGGAAGACCACGTCCTCCTTGGAGGGGAAGTACCGGAAGAAGGACCGTCTCCCGACGCCGGCCTTCGCGACGACGTCGTCGATGGTGGTCGACTCGTAGCCGCGCTCCAGGAAGAGCTCGAACGCCGCCGAGATGAGGGCGTCCCGCATGACCGGTTTCGTCGCCGCACCGGCGGCCCGCTGTTGGTGACCGCGCTCCTCGCCCATGTGGGGAACATAGCACCGAGGTCGGGCTCAACGATGGCACTCAGTGTGCATACTAGGGGGTACTTAGTGCCATTCTCTATCGCTGTGCGGACTGGAGCGCCCGACCATGAACAAGGACTTCGACCTCTTCCGTACGTCCGAGGAGCACGAGATGCTCCGGGACGCCGTGCGTTCGCTCGCCGAGGCGAAGATCGGGCCGTTCGCAGCCGAGGTCGATGAGAACGGCCGCTTCCCGCAGGAGGCCCGGGACGCCCTGGAGGCCAACGACCTGCACGCCATCCATGTCCCGGAGTCCTATGGCGGGGCCGGTGCTGACGCCCTGTCCACGGTCATCGTCATCGAGGAGGTCGCCCGGGTCTGTGCCTCCTCCTCTCTCATTCCGGCGGTCAACAAGCTCGGCTCGCTGCCGGTGCAGCTGTCCGGCTCGGAGGAGTTGAAGACGAAGTACCTGGGCGCGCTGGCGCGGGCGGAGGGCATGTTCTCGTACTGCCTGTCCGAGCCCGAGGCCGGCTCGGACGCTGTCGGCATGAAGACCCGCGCGGCACGCGACGGGGACTTCTACGTCCTCAACGGCGTCAAGCGCTGGATCACCAATGCCGGAGTCTCGGAGTACTACACGGTGATGGCGGTGACCGACCCGGACAAGCGCTCCAAGGGCATCTCCGCCTTCGTCGTGGAGAAGGCCGACGAAGGCGTCTCCTTCGGCGCCCCGGAGAAGAAACTCGGGATCAAGGGCTCGCCGACCCGCGAGGTGTATCTCGACAACGTCCGCATCCCCGCCGACCGCATGATCGGCGCCGAGGGCACCGGCTTCGCCACCGCCATGAAGACCCTCGACCACACCCGCGTCACCATCGCCGCCCAGGCCGTCGGCATCGCCCAGGGCGCCCTGGACTACGCCAAGGGCTACGTCCAGGAACGCAAGCAGTTCGGCAAGGCCATCGCCGAATTCCAGGGCATCCAGTTCATGCTCGCCGACATGGCCATGAAACTCGAAGCCGCCCGCCAGCTCACCTACGCCGCCGCCGCGCGCTCCGAACGCACCGATACCGATCTGACGTTCTTCGGCGCCGCCGCCAAGTGCTACGCCTCCGACGCCGCCATGGAGATAACCACCGACGCCGTCCAGCTGCTGGGCGGTTACGGCTACACCCGCGACTACCCCGTGGAGCGCATGATGCGCGACGCGAAAATCACCCAGATCTACGAAGGCACGAACCAGGTCCAGCGCATCGTCATGGCGAGGAACCTTCCGTAGAGCGGTTTCGCATCCAATCCGGCGCTCTGTACTCGGGCTCGCCGTCAGGTGATATCTGGAAGGCTTTTCCGGCGGGGCCTGCTGAGACGCGTACCGGCTGCTGGTGCTCCGCCTGGTTGCCGGGAGGCTGGCGGGGCAGGCTGAAAACTGCAGAGGGAGACCGGTAGCGGCCCGGCCGCGCAGATGGGACAGACGATGATCCAGGCAGCCGATATCCGTGAATGGCGCAACCACAATGTCGTCGACCACGACGGACGCAAGATCGGCGTGCTGGAAGCGATCTATGTGGACACCAGCACCGACGAGCCCGCCGTGGGCACGGTCATGACCGGGCTGCCCACCCGTCGCCGCCTGGTCTTCGTCCCCGTGGCCGACGCGATTGTCGGGCCGGGCTATGTCAAGGTCTCGTACGACCGGGCGCTGGTGCGGCAGGCCCCTTCGATCGGTACGGATGATGTACTGCCCGCCAAGGACGAAGCAGGGATCTTCAAGCACTACGGTATGACCTACCGGCCGGGTGCCAATGGCGAACGGCAACTGGCGCGCCGTTGACCGTCCGTAGCGTGTGCTAGGAGGCGATCGCGTCATGACTCTCTTCTTGTTCCTGGTGATTGTGGCCATCGCGCTGGGAATCATCGGCGCGGTGGTCCACGGGCTGGCCTATCTGCTGGCCATCGCTGTGGTGGTCTTCGTGGCCGACCTGTTGTTCATCTCCATGCGCTGGTCCCGGAGGACCAAGCGGCGGCCGCTCCGATGACCCGGGGGGCTCGAAAGCCGAGGGCCGTCGGCGCCGGCGCGATGGCGGTCGCGCCAACCGCTCCGGAACCCATCACGCCCGCGCCGCTCCGCTCCACGCCGAATCCCCTGCTCACCCAGTCCTGGCTCGACCTGGCCTTTGTGCACTGGGCGGTCGACCCGGCGGACGTGGCGCCCTTCCTCCCGGCCGGGACGGTCCCCGACACTCTCGACGGGGTCACCTACGTCGGCCTCGTCGCCTTCCGGATGCACCGCGTCGGGTGGTTCCGCCTCCCCGGCGTCCCCTACCTGGGTACCTTCCCCGAGACCAATGTGCGCCTCTACTCGGTGGACACTCACGGACGGCGGGGCGTGGTCTTCCGCTCGCTCGACGCCTCCCGTCTGATACCGGTGGCGGTCGCGCGGACCGCCTTCCGGCTGCCGTACCTGTGGTCCCGGATGACGATCCGACGCAGTGGCGACTCCATCACCTACACCAGCACGCGACGCTGGCCCGGACCGCGTGGTGCTCACAGCCGGATCACCGTACGGGTCGGCGAGCCCATCGCGGAACCGACCGAACTCGAGCACTTCCTGACCGCACGCTGGGGTATGCACAACACCTTCTTCGGACGGCCGATGTACCTGCCGAACACCCACCCGCGCTGGCCACTGCACCGGGCCGACCTGCTTGAGTGCGAAGAGGACCTGGTCGTGGCGGCAGGACTGCCGGAGCCGGCCGGCGAGCCGGCCAGCGTGCTCTACTCGCCGGGCGTCCCCGTGCGCTTCGGGCGCCCCGGCCGCCCCGGTGGCATCCCGACACCCTGACGAGAACAGCTACGGACGCAGGGCGTACGCCCTGGGCAGTTCGAAGCCGCGTGCCGCGAGCACCGCGCGGAGCCGGGCCGGCCAAACGGCCTCAACGCGATTCTTCTCGGCGGCGTCCCGCCCCGGACCTCGCCGCCGGGGACGTCTCCTGGCCAGACCTCCGGCCGGAAAGCTATCCTGAGCGCTTCGGATCGCTCGTCACGAGCACATCACCATGGGGTCCTCACGTATGAACGATTCTCGCGAGGTCGCGGGTGCCATCCTGCCGGGCTACCCCGAACCTCTGTGGATCCAGGCTGTCAATTTGATCCGCGGCGAAATCGAGAAGGGGATCCTGAAGCCGGGAATGCGGCTCGCTCCTGAGCGCGAGCTGTGCCGGCAACTGGGCATCAGCCGGGTCACGCTGCGCAAGGCGCTCGGGCGTCTGGTCGAGGAGGGGGTGCTCAGCGCCTCGCACGGCCGCGGTTGGTACGTCACTCAGGCCGTGGCGAAGAAGGAGTGGCCGAACAGTCTCGAATCGTTCAGCGAGACGGCGGCCCGTATGGGACTGAAGCCGCGCTCGAAGGTGCTGACGGCGCAAGCGAGTCCCGCCACCATCGACGAGGCGGAGCCGCTCGGAATCGCCCCGGGGACCCCGCTGTTCCGGCTGGAGCGGGTCCGGCTCCTCGACGGCGTCCCCATCGCGCTCGACCTGAGCTGCATTCCGCTGGCGCTCGTCCCGGAAGTGGAGAAGGTCGACTTCCGCACCCGGTCGTTCTATTCCACGCTCTCCGCGGCCGGGGTGGAGCCGGTACGGGCCGACAGCACGATCGAAGCCACCAAGGCCGACGACCGTGCGGCCGAACATCTCGATGTGGCTCCCGGCGATCCACTGCTCGTCATGCATCAGGTCGTGCTGGGCGCGGAGCAGGAGCCTCTGTTCGTGTCGACGATCCGGTACGCGGGCGAGCGCTACCGGCTGCGTACGTCGTTCGCGCGGTCGTAGGCGCCCGGACCCGGACCCGGACCCGGACCCCGGCGCCGAGGCCGAGGCCCATGCCCGGGGCCGCGCCCGCGCCGCTCAGGGTACGAGCACGCCTTTGACGAAGTCCGCGGGACTTTCCTTCATCGCGCGGAACGCGTCGTCGACCTGGTCCAGTCCGAACCGATGGGTGATCAGCGGCTCGTAGCTGAAGCGCCGCTGAGCCACGAGGTCCAGCGCGTCCCGCATGGCGCTCATGACCCGGGTGCGGTCCGGGCAGAAGCCGTTGACGACCGTGACGGCCTTGTACCAGAGGTCCATGTCCATCTTCGCGTCTCCGGTGTGGTGGTATCCCACCACACAGAGCGTGCCGAACGGCCGGACCAGACTTCCCGCTGTCTTCAGGCCACCGGTCGCCCCGGTCGCCTCCAGCACGATGTCGAGCCGTGCGTCGGCCTGCCTGTTCGTCTCCGTCCGGTACTCCTGCGGCAGTTCGGCGGGGTCGAAGACGAGGTCGGCGCCCAGCAGTAGCGCCCGTTCGCGGCGTGCGGGGTCCGGATCGACACCGACGAGCAGGCCCGGCGCGTGCCGCTTGGCGAGCTGGACCAGCGCGAGCCCCATGAAACCCAGCCCTACGACCGCGACCCGGTCACCCGCGCCCGTCTTCGTACGGGACAGGGCCTCCTCGACAACAGCGACCGGCTCGCCGAGCGCGTGGGCGGGCTCGATCCCGGCCGGGACCGGCAGGATCGCGTGTGCGTCCATGACGGCGAGTGTCGCGAACCCGTCGCCTCCCAGCCCGGTCACCACATCGCCCAGCGCCCAGCGACCGGCATCGCGCCCCGCGGCGACCACGCGGCCGACCATCTCGTGACCGAGCCGGACGGGGGGTGCGGTCGTGGCGTGCGAGAGCCACGGCCCGATGTCCGACGTGCACACTCCACACGCCAGTACTTCGACAAGGACCTGGTCGTGACGGGGCACCGGGTCGTCGGCCGTCACGACCTCCGAGGTGCGGGCTGTGACGACCTGACTGATCTTCATGCGGATCTCCTGTCCGGGCAGCAGCCGCGTCAGTGTAGCCGAGTGGTCCCATGTGGTACAGGGTGGAATATCCGACTGTTCGCGCGATGGCACTTACTGAGCGTCACCTCTCACGCGCCCCGCTGCGGTTTCGCGGACGACCGTTCGTTTCTCTCGCGGAACAACTGCGTTAACCCCCTAGACAGGAACGCTGATCGTCTTAAACTGGCCTTGCACTCAGCCCCAAGTGGTATTGGTGTGGTATTCGGAGGCATGCGGCGGCATGCGCGAAGAGGAGAGAGATGACAACACTCTCGGCAGCGGTCATCGGTGCCGGCTCGCAGGGCCGGGTGCACGGGCTCGGTCTTGTCGCAGCGCCCGACGTTCGCCTGGTCGCGCTCGCCGATGTGAATCAGGCGGCGGGCGAGGCCCTGGCGGCCGAGCTGGGTGTACCACGCACGTACCAGGACTACCACGAGCTGCTTGAAGCCGACCAGCCCGACATTGTGAGCATATGCACACCGCCCGTATTCCATCTCGACGTCGTGCGGGCAGCGGTGGCCGCCGGCGTACGCGCTGTCCATTGTGAGAAGCCGATAGCCCTCTCCTACGGCGATGCCCTGGAGATGGCGGTGCTGGCCGCCGACGCCGGTGTCCAGCTGACGTTCAACCTCCAGCGGCGCTTCGAGGCGGTGCAGCGATTCGCACGCGAGCAGATCATGGCGGGGGAGATCGGCGATGTGGTGACGATCGAGGGGTACTGCCCGAACCTGCCCGACTGGGGAGCCCACATCCTCGACCTCATCCTCTTCCACCGGGGGGACGCCGCTCCGAGCTGGGTGATGGGCCAGATCGATGTGACGGTCGACCGGTACATCTACGGCGCTCTCGCCGAGACGGCCTCACTGACCCAGATCGCCTGGCCGGACGGGGTCCGGGCCGTTGTCTCCACCGGCCGCGAACCGCACACGCCCGTCCTCAACTTGGAGAACAACCTCGGTCTGCTCATCCAGGGCACCCGGGGCCGGGTCGATCTGCGCGGCGCGCGCTGCCGCGTACGGCGCTTCGGCAAGGAGGACCTCGTCCTGGACTCGCCGTTCGACACCGACTCCGCCAACTGGGACCGGGGCGTCGACCCGGCGATCGTCGCGGGCACCGGCGAGGCCATCCAGGACCTGGCCGATGCCCTGCGGACCGGCCGCGCTCCCGTCCTCGACGCCGCCTACGGGCTGCGCGGCGCCGAACTCATTTTCGCGACCTACGAGAGCAGCCGGTCCCGGCGCCGTGTCCCACTGCCGTTGGACCGGCTCGACAACGCTCTGCTCAGCGGGCGCGCGGAAGGTTACTGGAGCCCGGTCGGCGAAACACACTCCACCTACTGAATCGAGCCTCCGCGATGCGAATACCGGAGAAGCACTCCCGGCCGGACGGCCGTACCGCGGCGACACCCGTGCGTCCGCTGGGGAAGGGAACTGACCGATGCGAACCATGCTTCGAAAGCTCGGCTTCTATCTGCTGACCGCCTGGGCGGCGATCAGCCTCAACTTCGTTATTCCGCGCATCATGCCCGGCAATCCCGCGGACAACCTCATCAACCAGTTCCACGGCAAGCTCAGTCCCTCGGCGGTCCAGGCGCTGAGGGTGCTGTTCGGCCAGAAGAACACCAATCTCTGGCAGCAGTACCTCAGTTACTGGCACAGCGTGTTCACGGGTGACTTCGGAATCAGTTACGCCTACTACCCGTCGACGGTGAGCACCGTTCTCGGCCAGAGCATGTTCTGGACGCTCATCCTCATCACCGTCTGCACGGTCCTCGGCTTTGTCATCGGTACCGCTCTCGGCATCCTCGCAGGCTGGAAGCGCGGGACCTGGCTCGACTCACTGGTCCCCGTCACGACCTTCCTGGCGTCGATCCCGTACTTCTGGTTCGCGATCATCATCGTGCTGATTTTCGCGATCAACCTCAATTGGTTCCCCTTGTCCGGTGGATACGCGCTGACGGAAAGCATCGGCTTGAACAGCGGGTTCATCTCCAGCGCTGTCTACTACGCGATCCTGCCCGCCACGACGATCGTGGTGGCATCCGTGGGCGGCTGGCTGATCAGCATGCGCAACATGATGGTCACCACCCTGAGCGAGGACTACGTCCGGCTGGCCGAGGCCAAGGGACTGTCCAAGCGCCGCATCATGTACAACTACGCCGCCCGCAACGCGATGCTGCCCTCCCTGTCCGGGTTCGCCATGTCGCTCGGTTTCGTCATCGGCGGCTCCATCGTGACCGAGGTCGTCTTCAACTATCCCGGCATCGGATCGGTGCTCTTCAAAGCCGCCCAGGCGGCGGATTATCCGCTGATGTCGGCCATCTTCCTGCTTATCACCATCCTCGTACTCGTCGCCAACCTGCTCGCCGATATCGCCTACGTATTCCTCGACCCGAGGACGAGGGAGAGCTGAATCATGGCCATGCAATCCGCTGCCCTCGCCGAGGCGGAGACGGCTCCCGACGCTTCCGGAGGACCGGCCAGGGGCCTGCTGCGTCTGCTGCGCTCGCCCCTCACCTGCGCGGGCGTGATCATCACCCTGGTCTTCCTGATCCTGGCCGTCGTCGGCCCGTGGATCGCCCCGTACGACCCGTCGTCCGTCAGCGACAGTGCCACCGCCGGACCGTCCCTCTCGCACTGGCTGGGTACGACCCAGACCGGGCAGGACGTGTACTCCCAGATGCTCTACGGAGCGCGCGCCTCGATGCTGGTCGGCTTCGGCTCGGCTGTGCTGACGACCGTGCTCTCGGTCCTCGTCGGAGTCACCGCGGGATATCTCGGGGGGATCAGCGACGAGGTCCTCTCGCTGCTGGCGAACATCTTCCTCGTCCTGCCGAGCCTGCCGCTGACGATCATCCTCGCGGCCTATCTGCCCCACAGCGGCTCGCTCGGCATCATCCTCGTCATCTCCGTCACCGGCTGGGCGTGGGGCGCCCGTGTGCTGCGGGCGCAGACGCTGTCGCTGCGCAAGCGGGACTTCGTGGAGGCGGCCAGGGCGACCGGTGAGAAGACCTCGCGCATCATCCTCAAGGACATCCTGCCGAACCAGGTCGCGGTCGTCGCCGCCTCGTTCCTCGGTACGGTCACCGCCGCGATCCTCACCCAGGCGAGCCTCGCGTTCCTCGGCCTGACCGATGTGACCCAGTGGTCGTGGGGGACGATCCTGTACTGGGCGCAGGCGGACAGCGCGCTGCTCACCGGGGCCTGGTGGTGGTTCGTGCCCGCCGGGCTGGCGATCGCCGTGATCGGCACCGCGCTCTCGCTGGTGAACTTCGGGATCGACGAATTCATCAACCCCCGCCTGCGGCTGGCCGGCATCGGCACGAAGAAGGCGCAGCGGGCGCAGGTGTCAGGGCGGCGCACACGCCGGCCGGGGCGGCGCCAGGGCCCGGTGGTACGACGGCCCGCCGGGGCACCGTTCACGCAGGAGAGCACCGATGTCGTTCTCGACGTCCGTGACCTGCGGGTGGAGTACGTCAACGGCACGAGCCGGGTCCCGGCGGTGAACGGCGTCTCGCTCAGGCTGCGGCGCGGCGAAGTCCTCGGCATAGCCGGCGAGTCCGGCTCCGGGAAGTCCACCCTCGCCTACGCCATCACACGGCTGCACAAGCCGCCCGCCGAGATCTCGCAGGGCGAGATCGTCTACACCAACGCGGACGGCTCCACCGTCGACGTGCTCGCCATGCGGGACGACGAGCTGCGCGGTTTCCGCTGGGAGGAGCTGTCGATCGTCTTCCAGTCGGCCATGCACGCCCTGAACCCGATCATGCGCATCGGCGAACAGATAGAGGATGTGCTCAAGGCGCACCGGCCGGGCATGTCGACCCAGGAGCGGGCCGCCCGGATCGTGGAACTCTTCGGCATCGTGGGGATCCCGGCCGATCGCTCGGGTTCCTACCCGCATGAGCTGTCCGGCGGCATGCGGCAGCGCGCCATGATCGCTGTCGGCCTTGCCCTCGATCCTGAGATCATCGTCATGGATGAACCGACGACCGCTCTCGACGTCGTCATTCAGCGGCAGATCGTCGAGAAGATCATGGAGCTCAAGGACAAGCTCGGTTTCTCGGTCATCTTCATCACGCACGACCTTTCGCTGCTGATCGAACTCTCCGACACGATCGCCGTCATGTACGGCGGAAAGATCGTCGAGATGACGGCGGCCGACGACTTCTACCGCCAGCCGCGGCACCCCTACAGCCGTGGACTGCTGGCGTCGTTCCCGACGCTCGGCGGAGCCAAGCGCGAACTCACCGGAATCGTCGGCTCACCGCCCGACCTGCGGCACATGCCGGGCGGATGCGCCTTCCATCCGCGCTGCCCCCTCGCGTTCGACGCCTGCTCGTCCACCCAGCCGCCGCTCTACCAGGTCACGAGGACGAGCGGCGGCACGGCGGAGGCGGCCTGCCTGCTCTTCGCCGACGGGGCCGACGGGACCACAACACAGAACGAACTGGCGATGGGAGAGACGCAGTGAGTGGCGACGACACAGCCGGCGACGACACGGCCACCGACCAGGACCACCCGGCCACCCGACTCCCTGCCGACGAGCCGGTGCTCGAGGCGGTGAATGTGACCAAGCACTTCCCCGTACGGGGCGGTCTGCGCCGGCGCGGCGGCCCCAGGCGCGTGGTCCACGCCGTCGAGAACGTCTCGCTGCGTCTGTACGCGGGACGCATCACGGCCCTTGTCGGCGAGTCGGGTTCCGGCAAGTCGACCCTGGCCCGGCTGCTCGCCCAGTTGTACCCGCTCACCGGCGGAGAGGTGAGACTGCACGGCGTCGCCGTCCCGACTCCGCGCGGCCGCGCGTTCCGGGAGTACGTCAGCAAAGTCCAGCTGATCCTGCAGGACCCTTTCGGGTCCTTCAACCCCGTCGCCACCATCGCCAGCACTCTCAAGCGTGCCGTGGCCATCCATCAGCCCGCCAAGCGCGGCGCCGAGCAGCAGGCGGTCATCGACGGCCTGCTGGCGCAGATCAACCTCGTGCCGCAGCGGCAGTTCACCGAGAAGTACCCGCACGAGCTGTCCGGAGGCCAGCTCCAGCGCGTCTCGATCGCCCGAGCGCTGGCGGCGAGCCCGGAGGTGTTCCTCGCCGACGAGCCGGTGTCGAGCCTGGATGTCTCCATCCGACTGGGCATCCTCAATCTGCTGCGGCGCCTCACCGAAGAGCGCAATGTGGCGATGCTGTACGTCACCCACGACATCGCCTCGGCCCGGTACTTCGCCGCCGACACGGCAGTGATGTACGCCGGTGAGATCGTCGAGACGGGGCCGTCGGAAGCGGTGACGCAGCAGGCCGCGCACCCGTACACCCAGCTGCTGATCGCCTCCGCGCCCGACCCGTCGCGGGCCGGCGGCGACCGGGTGCGGGACATCGGGCAGCCGCCCAGCCTCATCGACCCGCCGGCGGGCTGCCGCTTCCACCCGCGTTGCCCGTACGCAATGGAGCGGTGCAAGACCGACGTTCCCGAGTCCTTCGAGATCTCGGCCGGCCACGCCGCCAAATGCTGGCTGTACGCCGATGACCCGGAGGCGCGCGCCAAGCGGGCCGACAACGCCCGGACGGTGGCCGACCTGACGGCGCCCGCCCCCTCCGCCTGACCTCACCTCCCGCGGCCTCGTGGCCGCACCGCACCGCCCTCTCCCGCTGTCCCTACTCCCAAGGAGCAGACGCACGTGACCACTTCACAGTCGCCGATCGCGTCAGGCATTTCGAGACGCGGCATCCTGGCCAGTGCCCTCGCAGGCGTGGGCACCCTCGCGCTAACCGCTTGTCAGGGGTCGGGGTCCGCCGGCACCACCGGCGCCAACGACGAGCTCACCATCGCCGGCCAGTCCGACAACCTCACGCAGGTCTTCAACCCCTTCCTCCCCAACACCGCGCAGGGACTGACCTACACCAGCCAGGGGTCGGGCGGCTTCATCTACGAGCCGCTGGTCCAGATCAACACCGTGGACATCGGCAACGACCTGCCCTGGCTGGCCAAGACCTGGCGCTGGTCGGACGGCAACAAGACGCTCACCCTGGACCTGCAGACCGGTGTGAAGTGGACCGACGGCACCGCGTTCTCGGCTGACGACGTGGTGTTCACCTTCACCCTGCTCAAGAACTACGCAGCCCTGAACACCCTGGGAGCCGAGTTCGCCAAGGTGAGCGCCCCCAGCGCCAGCCAGGTGGTCTTCACCTTCGCGGTTCCCTCCCAGCAGTTCTTCACCAACATCGTCTCCTGTCCGATCGTCTCCAAGCACATCTGGTCCGCGGTCAAGGACCCGACGAGCTACACCGACAAGAACCCGGTGGGCACCGGCCCGTTCAAGCTGTCCACGTTCTCCGCGCAGAGCTTCGTGCTGGTCCGCAACGAGGACTACTGGCAGCCGAAGGCGCAGATCAAGTCGCTGCGCTTCGTTGCCTACAAGGACAACGCGGGCATGACCAACGCGCTCGTCCAGGGCCAGGCGGACTGGGCCGGAAGCTTCATCGCCAACGCGGACAAGACCTACGTCGCCCGGAGCAGCCACAACCACTACTGGGCGCCCATCAACGGTACCGACGGCCTGATCCCCAACCTGGAGCGCTGGCCGCTCAGCGACCTCGCGGTGCGCCGGGCCATCAGCCTCGGCGTGGACCGCAAGCAGGTCGCCGCCGCCAGCAACGATGTGGCAGCCACCAGCGTGACGGGCCTGCCGATGCCCGCCTACACCTCGTCGATCGCCCCGCAGTACAAGGGGCTCAACTTCGTGCAGGACGTAAACAAGGCCCACCAGACACTCACCGACGCCGGTTACACCAAGGGCAGTGACGGCTACTACGAGAAGGGCGGCAAGCGCGTCGAGTTCTCGATCAGCTTTCCGTCCTCGTACACCGAGATCGCCGCGCGTGCCCAGGTGCTGGTCTCGCAGCTCAAGGACATCGGCATCAAGCTCAACGTCGACACCACCACGGTCAACGACATCAACCCGATGACCGCCAAGGGCGATTTCGACTCCACCATGGGCTACCCGGTGAACTCCGCGCCGCGCGCCTTCTCGTACTACAACGACACGATCAACCCGAACCTGTACTACCCGATCGGCAAGTCCACGCCGACGTGGCAGAACATCGAGCGGTTCCAGAACGCCGAGGCCGCCACGCTGTTCGACGAGTACCCGAAGGCCACCACGGACGCCCAGCGGCAGCAGATCATCGACCAGCTGGAGACGATCTTCGTCGAGAACCTGCCGTGGATCCCGATGTTCTATTGGGGCAGTTACAGCGACTACAGCACCGCGAAGGTCACCGGTTTCCCCACCCCCCAGGACCCCTACTTCAGCCCGGTGCCCAACCCTGTTGTCGCGCTTCGGCTGAAGCCTGTCTGATCCTCCTGCAGCAGCGGGCCCTGGCCGGCGCCGTCGAGGCCGGCCAGGGCCTGGTGGGTGCGTACTGCGCCGGTCCTCGCGCGGAAGAACGGAAGAACGAAGGAGGAGATGTGCCGGCTGATATCGGAGTCATGATGTACACGGTCCTCGACCAGGCGCGGGCCGACCTTGAGGGCACGCTCGCCAGGATCGCGGCCATGGGCTACGCGGGCATCGAGACGTACGGTCTCGTGGAGCACTTCGGGCCCTCGCGGGTCAGGACCGCGATCGCCTCGGCGGGACTGACGCTGACCAGCGCGCACGCCCCCTTCCCGGCGGGGCCCGGCGCCGAGGCCGTCCTCGACGCGAACGAGGAACTGGGCGCCGGGATCCTGGTGTGGAGCATGGAGCGGGAGGAGTTCGCCTCCCCCGACGCGATCCGGCGCGGAGCCGAGCGGGTGAACGAAGCCGCCTCCCGCGCCGCTGAGCGCGGCATGCGGATCGCGTACCACAACCACTACGCGGAGTTCTCGCAGGTGTTCGACGGCCGACGGGCCTACGAACTGCTGCTGGAAGCGCTCGATGACCGTGTCCTGGTGGAACTCGACGCCTACTGGGCCCAGCTGGGCGGCGCGGACCCCGCCGACGTCGTCGCGGGACTGGGCGAGCGGGTGCGGTTCGTCCATGTCAAGGACGGTCCCGCGGTCAGTTACGAAGACGACGTCATGGTGCCCATCGGAGAGGGCGGGATCGACTGGTCGCGCACGCTGAGCGTCCCCTCCGGCCTCCAGTGGCACATCGTCGAACTCGAACGGCTGCACATCGACACGTTCGAGGCGCTCCGGCGCAGTTACGACCATCTGGTGGGCCGCGGCCTGTCCCGCGGCACGATCACCCCGGCGTCATCGAAGGAGTGAGCATGAAGGTACTTTTCCTCGGCGGCGCTGGAATGATCGGTTCGGCGGCCGCGGCCGAGGCCGTCGCACGCGGCGCCGACGTCACGATCGTCACGCGCTCGGAGCCGGCCAGGCCGGTGGCCGGGGGCGTGCGGGCGCTGCGCGCCGACGTCAGGGACACGGCGGCGCTGCGTGCGGTGCTCGGCGGCGAAGAGTTCGACGCCGTTGTCAACTGGGTCGGTTTCACTCCTGACGACGTACGCGACCATCCCGGTCTCTTCACCGGCTCGGCGGGGCAGTACGTCTTCATCAGTACCTGCTCCGTCTTCGGCCGCCCCGTACCGCAGTTGCCCATCACGGAGTCGAGCCCGCGCCGGCAACCGGTCTTCGGCTACCCGAGGGACAAGATCGCCTGCGAACTCCTCCTCGAAGAGGCCCACCGCTCCTCGGACTTCCCGCTGACGATCGTGCGGCCCTTCCACACCTACGACCGTACGGTGATTCCCGTCCTCGCCGGCTGGACCGCGATCGAACGGATGCGCAGCGGCAAGCCGGTGGTGGTGCACGGCGACGGCACATCGTTGTGGTCCCTGACGCACTCACGGGACTTCGCGCGCGCGTTCTTCCCCCTGCTCGGCAACGGCCACGCGGTCGGCGAGAGCGTGAATGTCGTCAGCGGCGACATCCTCACCTGGGACCAGATCCATCTGACGCTGGCCGCCGCCGCCGGGGTCCGCAGCCCCGTCCTGCGCCACCGCTCCAGCGAGTCGATCGCCGCGCTGCTGCCGGGCTGGGGAGACGTACTGGAGCACGACTTCCGGCACTCGATGCTCTTCGACACCTCCAAACTCCGCTCGCTGGTGCCCGGGTTCGCGCCCGCGGTGTCCTTCGCCGAGGGGGCCAGGGAGGTGCTGGCCCACTACGAAGCGGATCCGGCGCTGCGGGTGATCAACCAGGACCTGGACCACGCCTTCGACCGTCTGCTGGCAGACCGATGAGGGAGACCGATGAGGGAAAGCGAGCCAGTGGTCAACAATTGGTCTAGCGATATACTGTACCTTTGTAAGACCAAAGCAAAACCACTTGAACAACAAGGAGAGAAGACAGCGTGATCGGCGTCGGTCTCATCGGTTCGGGATTCATCAGCGACACGTACGCGGACGCCCTCCAGGACGTACGGAACGCGGTGCTCGTCGCCAACTACTCGCGCGACCTCGCGCGCGCCGAGGCGTTGGGGCGCAAGTGGGCCCCCGACGCCAAGCAGTACGACGACATGGCGGCGTTGTGCGCCGATCCGGCCGTCGACCTCGTTGTGGTGGCCCTGCCGAACGAGGCGCACCTTGACGCGGTGCGTGTCGCGGCCGCCGCCGGGAAGGGCGTGGTGTGCACGAAGCCACTGGCCCGAACCGGCGCCGAGGCCGAAGAGATCCTCCGCGTCGTCCGTGAGGCCGGTGTCTGGCACGGATACGCCGAGAGTTCGGTCTTCTCTCCCAACATCGCCAAGGCACACCAGATGGTCGCAGCCGGCGCGATCGGCGACGTACTGACCATGCGGGCCCGCGAAGCACACTCAGGACCGCACGCGCCGCACTTCTGGGACGCGGAGACGGCAGGCGGCGGAGCGCTGCTCGACATGGGCTGTCACACCGTCGAGTCCGCCCGGCACTTCTTCGGCAAGGACAACGCCATCGTCGAGGTCTTCGCCTGGGGCGCCACCCTCGCGCACGCCGACAAGACCACCGGCGAGGACACCGCGATCGCACTGCTGAAGTTCGCCGGCGGCCAGCTCGCCACCGTCGAGTCGTCGTGGATCGAGAAGGGCGGCATGCAGCTGCGCCACGAAATCGTCGGAAGCGCCGGGCGCCTGGTCACCGACACCGCGTCGACGCCCGTTTGGGGATTCATCGAGAACAGCGCCGGCTATCTCGTGGAGAAGGCTGACGCCGACACCGGGTGGGTGTACCCCGTCCCGGAAGAGGCGCGCGCCTACGGATTCAGCCAGGAGATGCGCCACTTCGTCGACTGCTTCGCCGCGGGCCGGACGCCGCTGGAGACATTCGAGGACGGATGCGTCGTCAACCGCGTCATCGACGCCTGTTACGCCTCCATGCGGTCGGGGACGTGGGAAAAGGTCCAGGTACGCCCATGACAACGGATCAGACGGCGCCCGCGACCATGCCCTCCGAATACCCCGAACCACTGTGGGTACGGGCCAAAGGCATCCTTCAGGCACGCATCGCGGGCGGCGAGCTGAGACCAGGCGCACGGCTGCCTCCGGAGCGGGAGCTGTGCCAGCTGCTCGGCATCTCCCGGGTGACCCTGCGCAAAGCCTTGTCCGCCCTGGTCGACGAGGGGGTGCTGCGGGCCACCCACGGCCGCGGCTGGTATGTCACCACCCCGGAGCGGGGCGACTGGCCCAACACCCTCGAATCGTTCTCGGAGACCGCCCGGCGGATGGGGCTCGTGCCCAGCTCACGTGTGCTGCGCCTCGAACTCGGGACAGCGACCTACGACGAGGCCGAGGCATTCCAGATCGCCCCCGGGACACCGCTCTACCGAGTGGACCGGGTGCGCATGCTCGACGAGGTGCCGATCGCCGTGGACGAGTCGCTGGTCCCCGCGGACATCGCGGCCGGCTTCGACGGTATCGACTTCACGAACCGCTCCCTGTACGACGTCATCACCTCACTCGGCTTCCAGCTCGCCCAGGCGGAGGCCACGATCGAGGCACGCCCGGCCGACGCCGCTCTCGCCGGCCACCTCGCCATCGCCGTCGGCACGCCCGTGCTGGAGATGCGTCAGATCGTCTGCGACCGTACGCAGCGCCCGCTGCTCTCCTCGACCATCCGCTACGCCGGCGACCGCTACCGGCTGCGTACGTCCTTCACCCGCAGCGCCGATGCGTGAGCCGGGTGCCCGCCTCACCCGTGACGCCCGAATCTCCGAGATGTGGAGCCCTCATGACCTCATCGACGTACGACCCGCTCTCCACAGCCCGAGCGCTCGCCTCGCCCCGTCCGGACGAGATCACAGCGAGCACGGCCGTGCTCCGGAGGCAGGGGCTCCTCGGCCCCGACACCCATGTCTCCTACTTCGGCCTGGCCGAGCAGGACAAGCGCGAACTCCTCGCCGGCTCGGTCGCACCGCGCCGCTTCCGAGTGATGCTGATCGACATGAGCTCGGGCGTCTCACGGGACGTCGTCGTGTGCCCAAAAGAGGAACGGATCGTCTCGGACCATGAGATCGACGTCGCCACCGAGGGACATGTCCCGGTCGTGCTCGCCGAGTTCCCCCTCGTGGAGGAGATCGTGCACAAGGACGAGCGCTGGCTCGCGAGCATGCGGCGCCGCGGTCTGACCGACCTGTCCCAACTGCGGGTGAATCCGCTGTCGGCCGGAGTGGCCGCCGCTGACGAGACCGGCCGCCGCCTCCAGCGCTGCTTCACGTTCGTACAGAAAACCCCTGACGACCTCGGCTGGGCGCACCCGGTGGACGGCGTCACCGTCATCGTCGACGTCGTGACCCGTGAGGTCCTCGACGTGCTCGACCACACGGACCTCCCGGTGCCCGAGGAGGACGGCAACTTCCACGACCCCGACTGGGTGGGCGCGGCGCCGCGGGCCGGACTGAAGCCCATCGAGATCACCCAGCCGCAGGGGCCGAGCTTCACCATCGACGAGGACGGCGTCCTGCGATGGCTCGGCTGGTCCCTCCAGGTCGGCTTCGACCAGCGTGAGGGCCTGGTCCTGCACAACGTCCACATAGATGACGCGGGAACGCCCCGCCCCGTCCTGTACCGTGCCTCACTCGCCGAGATGATGGTGCCCTACGGCGATCCCAGCCCCCAGCGCTGGTTCCAGAACTTCTTCGACTGCGGCGAGTATCTGCTGGGAGGCTTCGCGAACTCCCTCGAACTCGGCTGTGACTGCGTCGGCGACATCACCTACCTGGACGCCGTCCTCGCCGACAGCGCGGGGGACGTGCGGGTCATACCGCAGGCGATCTGTATCCACGAAGAGGACACGGGGATCCTCTGGAAGCACACCGACAACTGGAACGGATCGACCGACTCCCGCCGTAACCGGCGCCTGGTCGTCTCCTTCTTCGCCACCGTCGGCAACTACGACTACGGTTTCTACTGGTACTTCTCCCTCGACGGATCGATCGAGCTGGAAGTCAAGGCGACCGGCGTTGTCTTCACCTCGGCCTATCCCGGACCCGGTTACGAGTTCGCCTCCGAAATCGCCCCGGGCCTCGGCGCCCCGTACCACCAGCACCTCTTCAGCGCCCGGCTCGACATGATGGTCGACGGCACGGACAACGCGGTCGATGAGGTGGAGGCGGCGCCCGTCCCGCGAGGGCCGCGGAATCCGACCGGTACGGGATTCACCCAGACCCTCACGCGGCTGCGCACCGAAGCCGGGGCCGGGCGGCTCGCCGACAACGCGCGCAACCGGTCCTGGCTGGTCACCAACCCCTCGGTGACCAACCGCCTCGGCAACCCGGTGGGATACATGCTCCATCCCGAGGGCAGGCCGGTCCTGCTGGCCGACGAGGACTCCGACATCCACGGGCGAGCGACGTACGCCACGAAGCACCTGTGGGTCACGCCCTACGCGCCGGACGAGAACTACCCGGCCGGCGACCTGGTCAACATGCACAAAGGCGGCGCCGGACTGCCGGCCTGGACAGCGGCGGACCGCGATGTCGACGGCACGGACATCGTGCTGTGGCACACCTTCGGACTCACCCATTTCCCGAGGCCCGAGGACTGGCCGGTCATGCCGGTGGACACCACCGGCTTCGTGCTCAAGCCGTACGGCTTCTTCGGGCGCAACCCCACACTCGACATCCCGGCCCCCGCCGGCCACCACTGCCACCCGGGCGAGCACCACCCGGGCGACCACAACCACGACGACCACCACCACGGAATGGGCGGATCATGACGACGGACAGCCCTCTGGGTATCCAGCTGTACAGCGTGCGCGACGACATCGCACCGGCGCAGCTCGACGGCACCCTCACGCGGCTGGCGGCGATGGGCTTCACACACGCCGAGCCTTACGACATCCTCAGCGATCCACCCGGGCTCGCCGAAGCCCTGCGACGCAGCGGGCTGCGCGCCGCCACCGCCCACGCCGCTGTCCAACTGCTCGACGAGACAGCCATCCTGGACTCCGCCGAGACGCTCGGGATCGGCACAGTGATCGTCCCGTGGGTCGACCCGAAGAGCATCAACGACCGAGCGGGCGTCGAAGCACTCGCCGCCGCCGTCAACGGCGTCGCGGAGCGGGCCGCGCGGCGCGGCATCCGCATCGGCTACCACAACCACGACTTCGAATTCGCCCAGCGCGTCGACGGGGTTCCCGTCTACGAGCTCCTTGTCGAGCTGTTCGACCCGGCCGTCGTCCTGGAACTGGATGTCTACTGGGCCAGCGTCGGCGGCGCCGACGTGTTCGAGCTGCTGCCGCGCCTCGGCGACCGGGTCCGTTTCCTGCACGTGGTCCAGGAACGCGAACCGGGCAATGACCGCCCTGTCCTCGGTGTCGAGATCACCGGCCGGGTGGACGAGATCCTCGCCCTGGGCGCCGGTCATGTCGAAATGCCGGTGGTCGAGGTCGTCGCCCACCACAGCGATGTGTTCCCGCTGGTCGAACGTAACGCGGCCTTCTTCAAGCAGGTGGCGGCATGAGCGCCAAGACAGGACCGATGCGGGTGGCGGTCGTCGGAGCCGGCAACATCTCCGACGAGTACCTGCGCTCGCTCACCTCTTTCCCCGACCTCACCGTAACGGCTGTCGCCGACCTCGACCCCGGGCGCGCGCGCACCCAGGCCGAGGCGTACGGAGTCCCGGTGTGGGGCAGCACGGCGGAGGTACTGGGCCGTGACGATGTCGACCTCGTGGTCAACCTCACGATCCCCGCGGCCCACGCCGAGGTCGCGCTCGCGGCCGTCGCGGCCGGCAAGCATGTCTGGGGTGAGAAGCCGCTCACCCTCGACCGCGAAAGCGCCCGCGCCGTCCTGGACGCCGCCCAGGCGGCTGGTGTGGTCGTGGGAAACGCACCGGACACGATCCTCGGCCAGGCCATCCAGACGTCCCATCGACTGCTCGCGGACGGCGCCGTCGGGGAGCCCCGTACCGTACTGACTCTGATGCAGGGCCCCGGGCCCGACGCGTGGCACCCCCGGCCGCAGTTCCTGTTCGCCAAGGGGGCGGGACCGCTCTTCGACATAGGTCCCTACTACCTGACCACACTCGTGCAACTGCTCGGGCCCGTCACATCGGTGGCCGCGGTCGGCCAGACACCCCGCGCCGAGCGGATCGTGGGCTCGGGACCCGACGCCGGGACATCGTTCCCGGTGGAGGTGTCCACCCACATCAGTGTGGTCACCACCTTCGCCTCCGGTGTGGTCGGCACCTCCGTGTACAGCTTCGACTCCCCGGTGAGCCGCCAGCTGTTCGAGGTCACCGGAGCCGACGGCACGATGGAGGTCCCTGTCAGCGGGTTCGACGGCCCGACCCGGCTGCTGACCGGTACCGAGCCCGAGACCCCGTGGCGCAGCGTCGCCGCCGAGGGAGTGGCGAGGAGCCGGGGTGTGGGCGTACTGGACATGGCGCGCGCCATCCGGGCCGGGACACGGCCCCGCGCCAGCGGCGAACTGGCCTATCACGTGCTCGACATCATGCTCTCGATCGAGGAGTCGGTCGGTCTCGGTGAGCCGGTGCGGATCAAGAGCACCGCGCCACTCGTGCCACCCGTCCCACT
The DNA here is from genome assembly GCF_005047355.1 of Actinacidiphila oryziradicis. Lineage (GTDB taxonomy): Bacteria > Actinomycetota > Actinomycetes > Streptomycetales > Streptomycetaceae > Actinacidiphila > Actinacidiphila oryziradicis. Next base: position 133,068 of record NZ_SUMC01000005.1, on the reverse strand, counting down.
GGACTGGGATCCGACCACACGGACGTATGACCGAACGGAACAGCAATGAGCAACGGCTTCATCTCCTTCTCGGCGGCGCGCGCTACTCAGGCCGACGCCCTCGGCGCCGCGATCACCCGCCTCACCGGATCGGTGTCCTCCGCCGCGGAGAAGGGCCAGCTCACTGGCCCAGGACCGGTGTTCGTCGGCATCGGCGCGAGCCTGGCCGCCGCTTGCGCTCCGGTCTGGGCACTGCGCAGCCGGGGTATCCACGCCTGGCGGCTCGGCGCGGGCGATCATCCGCTTCCCTATCCCCAAAGCTCCCACCCGGTATTCGGCGTCTCGCAGAGCGGCCGAAGCGCCGAGACGCTCGCCGCCCTCGAATCGGTGGACGCTTCACTGCGCCACGCCGTCGTCAATGTGGATCCCTCGCCGATCGCCGACGTGGCCTCCGGTGTCATCAGTCTCGGCAGCATCCCCGACAGCTACGCGTCGACCATCGGATACACCGCCACCGTCGCCGGTCTGGGGATTCTGGCCGACGCCTGGAACGGAGGCCGGATCGACGACGGCTGGCCGCGGCTCAGCGACGTCGTGGCGGCTGCCGAAAACGATTTGCGGGAGCAGGTGCGTGCGCTGGCGCCGCTGTTCGCGAACGCTTCCTCCGCCGACTTCGTCGGCGCCGGTCCCGCGATCGGCTCCGCGGAGGCGAGCGCTCTGCTCTTCCGCGAGGTCGCACGGATCCCCTCGACAGGCATGAGCACGCGACAGTATCTGCACGGCTCCATGGAGTCGGCGGGAGGCGGCGTCCACGTCCTCTTCGGGGACGCGCGGGAACTCGCGATCGGCCAGACCCTGACGGATGCGGGGCACCCGGTCATCCTGGTCACCAGCGAGGCGCTCGACGGCGGTCCTCTGCTCCATCCGGTGCGGGTGCCCCGGCTGCCGGCCGCGCAGCGCGCCATCGTCGAGATCATTGTGACGCAGATCCTGGTCGAGGCGGTCGCCGAAGTCCGGGGCGTCGAGATCGAGGAGTTCGTGTTCCACAACGCCGACATCAAGGTCGCGGCCGAAGGGCCGGGCATATGAGAGTCCTCGTCGGCGCCGACGTCGGCGGTACGAAACTCGCGGTCCGGGTGGAGACGCTGGACGGCGTCGTACGCGCCGACCTGCGGTGTCCGGCGGACGGCTGGGATGCGTCCGCGGTCGGCTCCGCCGCGAGCTGGCTGATGGACCACCTGGCCGGCGCGGTGCCCGAGGGAGACGAGATCGTCGCCGTCGGGATCGGCGCGCAGGGCTGCGACACGCAGGAGCACTGTGCCCGCCTCGCCGAGGCGGTCGAGGCGCTCGGCGTGCCGGCGGTTGTCGTCAACGATGCCGCCCTGCTGGTTCCGGCCGCCGGCCTCGACGCCGGGATCGGCGTCATCGCAGGGACCGGTTCCATCGGGGTCGGTACGGACGCCGACGGCACCGTCCTGTTCGCGGGCGGCTGGGGCTGGGTCCTGGGTGACGAGGCGAGCGCGCCGGCGATCGTACGTGAGGCGACGAAGGCAGCCCTGGCCGCCTACGACGACAGACAGCCCGACGACGGCTTGCTACGGGCGCTGCTCGCGCACTTCGGCGCCGCCGACCCGCAGGCGCTGGCCCGTATCGTCAACGACAACCCGACCCCCGAGAACTGGGGGCCTGGCGCCCCCGCCGTGTTCCGGGCCGCCGACGAGGGCTCCGCGCTGGCCGCCCACATCGTCGACGAGGCCGCACGCCATCTGGAGCTGCTCGTCAGCAGACTCCTGCGGCAGGGAGCGGCCGGCGAAACGGTCGTGGCGGCCGGCAGCGTCATCGTGCGTCAGCCGCGGCTCGCCGAGCGGCTACGGGCACGACTGGCGCGCTCGCATCCATCACTGACCCTGCGGCTGCTGGACGTGCCGCCGGTCGCCGGGGGAGTCGTTCTCGCTCGCGGACGCGGTGGCATACCACCGGTCATCCCATAACCGCACCATTCCATCCGTACCGAACGCCTGAATCGACCCGCCTGAATCGACCCGCCCGACCCGATCCGCCCGGATCGCCGGGCCACACCGGAGGTAGACCCCGTGAAGTTGCGAGCAATCCCGTCCGCTCTGGTGGTGGTCGACGGAACCGACCTCCACCACGACCTGATCGGTGCCGCCCTCGCTCTCCAGGAGATCGTCACCGAGGCCGGCATCCCGGCCGCGCGCGGCGTCGGTATCAACCGGTTCACCGACCCGATGCCGGCCACCGCCGAGGCGGACGTATACGTCCTGTACCTCTCAGGCCCCCGGTTCGACGAGTCCCAGCAGCGGGCCCTGGCCGCCCTCGTCGCCGAGGGAAAGGGGCTGGTCGTCGTACATGCCAGCAACCTCTTCGGCTTGGGGCCCGGTGGCGTCGACGCCGACAGGACCGCCATCGACCTCGTCGGCTCCCGGTATCTCTCGCACGGCGACGCCGGCTCCGAGGGCCGCTTCGACGTCCGGGTCCATCCCGGGCATCCCGTCACCCGTCATCTGGGGGACTTCGCCATCGATGACGAGTACTACCTGATCGACCTTGTCGACGGCCTCGACATCCTGGCCGAGCGCGATACCTCGCGGGGTCCGGAGCCGGTCGCCTACGCCCATAGCCACGGAGCGGGCCGAGTCTGCTACACCGCTCTCGGCCACGATGCCCGCGCCTGGGGCAACCCCTGGTTCCGCCAACTGCTGCGCCAGTGCGTGCTGTGGGCCGCCGGCATCGCGGACGAGGACATCGCCTCCTGGTCCACCCGCTGGCCCCTGGGCAACGGCCGGACGATCGGGAACTCCTCGTGAACCGCTGAGAGCCGACTCCGTCTCCGCCTGCACGCCGTGGCCCGGTGAGTCGCAGGCCGGGCTCGGCCCGTCTCCAGGACGATCTTCCCGTGGGAGTGCGGAGGGGAAACCGGCCGCTACACCGAAATAGGAGTCCGCCAGGCCGAACAGCCCCGCCCCGCCAGGCTTTACGGTCTTAGAGGCCGCGCGAATAGGTGGGGCGGCGTCGCGTGCCGAGCTGTGACATCAGCCGACTCCGTCGGCGGGGGCGTCTGGAAGTGTTGTCGTCGGTGTCGGTCGACGACTCTCCCCCAGACTCCGTCCGGGAGGTGCCCCCACCAAGCTCTCGGCTCCGCTCGAGCAGGGGGCACCCCCCATCGCGTCGCCTCCTCCCCCAGCTACCGCTGGGGAATGCCCCACCTCCGCCTTGCCAGACTTGCCCCTCGCCCCGCTCCTTCACCCGCCCCACCTATTCGCGCGGCCTCTATGCATGCTTCCGGCACGAACATCGGCCTCCCACGCCGCCTCCCGCCACATCGGAGCGCCACCGGCGGGCGTGTCAAGATCGGGCGATGGACTATACGAACCTCGGCAAGACGGGTCTGCGGGTAAGCCGCCTGTGCCTCGGCACGATGATGTTCGGGGCGTGGGGCAACCGGGATCACGACGCGTGTGGGCGCATGGTGCACACGGCCCTGGACGCGGGAGTGAACTTCATCGACACCGCTGATGTGTACGCCTTCGGTGAGACGGAGGAGATCCTCGGCCGGGCCCTGAAGGGGCGACGCGACAGCGTGGTGCTGGCCACCAAATTCGGTGAGCAGATGGACCACGGCGAACCGCTCACGCGCGGCGCTTCCCGCCGCTGGATCATGCGCGCGGTTGAGGACAGCCTGCGCCGGCTCGGCACCGACCGGATCGACCTCTATCAGCTGCATCGGTTCGACCCCGGCACGGACCTCGACGAGACACTCGGCGCGCTGACGGATCTGATACGGCAGGGCAAGGTGCGGGCGATCGGCTCCTCCGCCTTCCCCGCGGACCGGATCACCGAGGCGCAGTGGGTCGCGGAGCGCCGGGGCCGAGAGCGGTTCGCCGTCGAGCAGCTCGCCTATTCGGCGCTCGCCCGGCACGCGGAGGCCTCGGCCCTGCCGGCGTGTGAGCGGTACGGGCTCGGGGTGATGGTGTACAGCCCGCTCAACGGCGGCTGGCTCACCGGCAAGTACCGCGCGGGCTCGCCCGCACCCGCCGACTCGCGGGCGGTCCGCAACGCCGAGCACTTCGACCATGCCCAGGAAGCGGTACGCACGCGGAAGTACGCGCTCGTCGAGGAGATCGCCACTCTCGCGGCCGAGTCCGGCCACACCATGGTCGAGCTGGCCATCGGCTTCGTTCTCGCCCATCCGGCCGTCTCCTCGGCGATCATGGGCCCGCGCACCATGGAACAGCTCACCGCCCAGCTCGGCGCGGTGGACGTAACGCTCGCCCCGGACGTCATGGATCGGATGGACGTCCTGGTCGCCCCGGGCACCGATGTGAACCCCGCGGACTCCCCGTACGTGCCGCCCGCACTCACGGACCCGGCGCTGCGCAGGCGGGGCTACGCACGCCGGCCGGAGCAGCCTGCACGGACGGCCTGAACCTACGGCCTGACCACATGCCCCTGACGGACCGACCGGACACCGCGCTGCCCCCTGATTTCCTTCGGGGGGCCGCTGCATGAGATCCCACAGGGAGCGGGCCTGGCGGGACCGCGACGGAGGAGATGTACCGCGCGCTGGGCGGCGTCGCCGGGGCTCCGGCGGACCGGGCCGGCCAGATCACCGCCGAGCCGGCGGACTCCTAGGGCATGAGGGCCTTGACCGTCTCCGGGTCGGCCGGGAGGAAGGTCTCGATGGCCAGCTCGGAGACGGTCACATCCATGGGGGTGTTGAAGGTGGAGACCGACGAGATGAAGGACAGCACCTGATTCTCGTGCTCGATCCGCATCGGCAGCGCGAAGGGGTGCATGGGGTCCGCGCTGTGCTCCGGTGCCGGCCCCGGGTATGCGCTGACCTCCTCGTACAGCTCGCGGAGCCGCTGCGAGCCGCGCATCGAGATCTGCCGCTCCAACTGCTCCAGCAGGTGCGGGCGCCACTGCCCGAGGTTTTGGATCCGGGGCGCTATGCCCTCCGGGTGGAGGGTGATCCGGAGGGCGTTCAGCGGCGGGCGCAGCAGGTGCTCGGCGACTCCGTGGAGCAGCAGCGCGATGCCTCGGTTCGCCGCCAGGACGTCGTAAGTACCGTTCATCACCAGTGCCGGATACGGCTCGTAGCCGGTGAGCAGCTGCTCGATGCCGGCCCGCAGCGCGCTCATGGCCGGGTCGTCGAGCGGGGTTTCGGGGTAGGCGGGGGCGTAACCCGCCGCGAGGAGAAGCGCGTTGCGCTCGCGGACCGGCACTTCGAGGTGCTCGGCCAGCCGCAGCACCATCGCCTGGCTGGGCCGGGCGCGGCCGGTCTCGATGAAGCTGATGTGGCGGGCGGAGCTGTCGGCGCGCAGGGACAGCTCCAGCTGGCTCATCCGGCGCCGCTCGCGCCAGCCGCGGAGGAGAGGGCCAACGGTCGTCATGGGCCGACGGTAGCCCACAAGCCCCCGAGGGACAGCGCCGAGGAACGGGTCGCCGCCGGACTCACCGCGAGGTAATCGCTGGCCCGGCCCCTGCTCCCTCTGGTCGAATGCGGGCATGCACATCGACACCGGCAGCTACGGCGCACCGGCCACCCCCTGGGACGACCCGCGCTGGCGCCGAGATGCCCTCGCCTGGGCCGAGAGCTCCCTCGCCGTCCACGGCCGGCAACCGGCCGGTCGCGAGGGCTACGGCGTACGGCTGCGTCCCTGGTCGGTCGTCGTACGCATCCCTGCCCGCGACGGACGAGTGGTGTGGTTCAAGGCCAATCCGCCCGGCTCCGCCTTCGAGCCCGCGCTCAGCCAGGCGCTGCACAACTGGACCCCCGGGCGTGTCCTGGCACCGCTCGCCGTCGACACCGGGCGCGCCTGGTCGCTGCTGCCGGACGGCGGGCCGCTGCTCGCCCAGGTCCTGGACGACGAGCGCCCCGATCCGCGCTGCTGGGAGGAACCGCTGCGGCAATACGCGGCCCTGCAACGCGAGATAGTACCCAGGGTGGCGGAACTCGCCGCGCTCGGCGTCCCCGACCTGCGGCCCGCCGCTCTGCCGGGAAGACTCACCGCGCTGCTCGACCGGACGGCCGGGCTCGACGACGTACGGCAGCTGGTGCCGCAAGTCGCCGCCTGGTGCACGGAATTGGAATCCTCGGGCGTGTCGCCGTCGCTCGATCACTCCGATCTCCACGAAGGCCAGGTCTTCCACGACGGCAATGGGCGCTGTGTCTTCTTCGACTGGGGCGATTCCGCTCTCGCCCACCCGTTCACCAGCCTGCTCGTGATCGCCCGCCTCACCCGCAAGCGCTTCGGCGCGGACTCGCCCGCCGTCCTCGCCCGGCTCCGCGACGCCTACCTCGAACCCTGGGCCGGCGACGGCCACAGCGCTGCCGACCTCCGTCGGTTCGCCAGCCTCGCCTGCCGCGTCGGCCCGGTCGGCCGGGCTCTGGCATGGGACCGCTGTTTCCCCGGTACGGACGGCCGCCCGCAGGCTGTGCCGGACGCGAATATCGTCAGCTGGGTGCGGGAACTGGCCGACGAGCCGCCGCTGTAGAGAGCGTCCTGCGCAGCGCGAGCAGCCGGTAGACCGGGTCAGGGTGCGCCCTGCCCGGGGCGGGCAGGGCGCGGAGCCGTTTGATGAGCTGTTTGGCCGCCCCCGGCCGGAAGTTGGGGGCGGGCAGAGCCAGGGGAGAAGCCAAAGCCGACGCGCCGGGCTCAAGCGCCCGGAGGCCGCTCCGCCGGAAGGGGCCGCAGCTTGGGCCAGAGCTCCAGCATGCGGCGCCGCATGGTGGTGCAGAGCAGCGCCATGCCCCGAAGGTCGGCGCGGCCGGCAGCCATGTGGGCGACGACGCCGAGGCGGTGGGCCAGCCGTTGACGGCCGCCGGCGGTGCCCCATTTCCAGTCCTTGTCCGGGAGGCGGGCCAGGTGGTCGGTGGTATCGCGGTGGGCGCGTTGGACGAGGGCGTCGCCGCGGATGAGCCAGCCGGCACAGGCGTCGGTGAGATCGCCGGGCACCGGTTCGCCGGTGGCGGTGTGCCAGGCCGTGCGGTAGGCGTGTTCGGCGCGGGCGAGCAGGGGTTCGGGGGGAGCGGTGGAGCACCAGCAGGTGGGGAAGCCGATGTGGAGGTAGGCGAGTTCGGTGACGCCGCTGCCGAGGGAGGCCTGTTCGAAGTCGATGAATCGGAGTCCGTCGGGGGTGTGGAGGTCGTTGCCGGGGCAGGGGTCGCCGTGCAGCAGGGAGTGTCCCCCCAGCCGGCCGAGCCGGTCCGCCAGGGCGTCCAGTTCGCCCGGGGTCCCGGGAGGTACGGGGACGTCCAGGGAGGCGGCCAGCGCGAGAAAGGACCTGACGTCGCCGGTGGTCGGCCCGGACCAGGCGGGGAGGGCACCGGAGTCCCGGGCGGTGGTCGCCGCGTGCAGCCGGGCCAGGGCGGCGGCGTAGTGGACGATCCAGTCGGCGGCGGGGCGGTGCCCGGGGAGGTGTTCCAGGACCAGGAGCCGCTGGGCGTGGTCGGTGGTGAGGAGCCTCGGTGCCACGGGCGGGTCAGCGACACGCCCGGCGAGCCGCAGACCGGTCACCTCGCGCTCGTAGCGTTCGCGGGCACCCGGCCCCTCGACCAGCTGTTTGACCACGACGGTCGCGCCGTCCATCTTCGTCGTCCAGACGCGCGAGCGCGGGCTGCTGACCAGTCTCCTCCGTGGGTCCATCGGGTCATCGTTCCACGCCGGCCGGCTCGGCGTCCGTCGTGGCGTGGTGCCGGCCTATCGGTACGGCCAAGGGTGTGCCGCTGACCGGGTCGACGACCACCTGGCAGCGCAGGCCGAAGACCTCCTCGACGGAATCGGCGGTGATGACCTCGGCGGGGGCGCCCTCACCGTAGATCCGGCCGTTCTTCATGGCGATGACGTAGTCGGCGTAGCGGCAGGCCTGGTTGAGGTCGTGCAGGACCATCACCACCGTGCGGTTCTACCGGGACCTTGCCGAGGGCCAGCAGCGCGTCCTGGTCGGTCAGTCCGTCGGTGACGATGCGCTCGGGTTCGGACCTGATGGTGGTGGAGCCGTGCTTGTGCGCGATGGTGACCGGGCATGGGTCGTCCTCCACAAGCTCAACTAATTTAGGTAAGGCTAACCTAAGAAGCGTAGAGGTGGGGCTGGGGGGTGGCTCCGCAGAAAACGCCGGACCGGCTGGATGGGTCCAGCCGGTCCGGCGATTGGCGATGTGGGCCGTTGGCCTACGCGTTACGCATGGCCGATGCGTTACAGGTAGTCGAAGGTGTCCGGGTCCGGGCCCAGCCGGGTGCCGTTGTCGAGCCCGGCCAGGACCGCGAGGTCCTTCCCGTCGAGCTCGAAGTCGAAGACGTCGATGTTCTCCCTGATCCGGGACGGCGTCACGGACTTGGGGATCACGATATTGCCGAGCTGGATGTGCCAGCGCAGCACTACCTGCGCCGGGGTGCGGCTGTGCTTGGCGGCGAGTGCGACGATTTCCGGGTCATCGAGCAGGCCCTTGCCCGAGCCGAGCGGGGACCACGCTTCGGTGGCGATGCCGTGCTCGGCGTTGAAAGCACGCAGCTCCGTCTGCTGGAGGTTCGGATGCAGCTCCACCTGGTTGACGGCCGGGACGACCGTGCCCTCGGCGAGAATGCGGCGAAGGTGGGCCTGGTGGAAGTTGGAGACGCCGATGGCCCTGGCGCGGCCGTCGGCGTAGATCTGCTCGAAGGCCTTCCAGGTGTCCACGTACAGGTCGCGGGAAGGGACCGGCCAGTGGATGAGATACAGGTCGATGTACTCGAGACCGAGCTTGTCGAGTGAGGCGTCGAAGGCGCGAAGGGTGGAGTCGTATCCCTGCTCCGCGTTCCACAGCTTGGTCGTGACGAAGAGTTCCTCGCGCGGCAGGCCCGAGGTGGTCAGGGCCTTGCCGGTGCCTTCTTCGTTGCCGTAGATGGCGGCGGTGTCGATGCTGCGGTAGCCGGCCTCCAAGGCGGTGGCGACGGCGGCAGTCGCCTCGTCGTCCGGGACCTGCCAGACACCGAAGCCGAGCTGCGGGATCTCGACGCCGTTGTTGAGGGTGATGACGGGGACCTTGCTCACGAGCGGACGATCCTTATGGTCGGAGGACTCTTGTCATCAACGATAACGATCAGTCCCGGGTGCGGCATTCCCGTGGTTCGTCCCCAATGCCGGATGGTCCGGTTTCCTCCGCTCACGCATTGCCGCGGTCATGCTGTGCGGGGAGCTTCTCACCCTTTGTAGAGCGCCTCGATCTCTTTGGCATAGGCCTTCTCGATCGCGGCGCGCTTCAGCTTCAACGACGGGGTGAGCAGACCGTCCTCCTCCGAGAACTGGCCTCCCAGGATCCGGAAGGTGCGGATGGACTCGGCCTGCGAGACCCGTGTGTTGGCGGCGACGACCGCGCGCCGGATCTCGGTCTCCAGCTCCGGGTCGTGCAGCAGATCGGCTGCGGGCGGGACGGGTTTCCCGTCGATCGCGAGCCAGTGGGCGACGGATTCCCGGTCGAGGGTGACCAGGGCGGCGATGTACGGCCGGTTGTTGCCGACGACAACGCACTGGGAGACCAGCGGGTGGGCGCGCACCCGCTCCTCCAGACCGACCGGGGAGACGCTCTTGCCGCCGCTGGTGACCAGGATTTCCTTCTTGCGGCCGGTGATGGTGAGGTAGCCGTCCTCGTCCAGCTCGCCGAGGTCCCCGGTGGCCAGCCAGCCGTCGTAGACGACCTGATGGGTGGCCTTGGGATTGTTGAGGTACTCGGCGAATATCTGGTCGCCGCGCAGCCAGATCTCGCCGTCGTCGGCGATGTGCACGGTGGTGCCGGGAATCGGCAGGCCCACGGTGCCGAAACGTGTCTGCTCGGGCGGGTTGGCGGTGGCGGCGGCGGTGGTTTCCGTCAGGCCGTAGCCCTCGAAGATCCGGACTCCGGCTCCGTCGAAGAAGAGCCCGAGCTGCCGGTCCATCGCCGAGCCGCCCGAAAAGGCGTGCCGCATCCTGCCGCCGAGCGCTTCGCGGACCTTGCTGTAGACGAGCTTCTCGTAGAGCTGGTGCTGCACCCGCAGGGCCGCGCCCGGCCCCGGCCCGGTGCCGAAGGCCTTGGCCTCCGTCGCTTTCGCGTGCCGCACCGCGATCTCGACGGCCTTCTGGAACGGGCCGAGTCTGCCGGCCAGCTCGGCCTTGCGGCGGGCGCCCTGGAAGACCTTCTCGAAGACATACGGGACGGCGAGTACGAAGGTCGGGCTGAAGGCGGCCATCGCCGGGAGCAGATCGGCGGCGGCCAGGCTCGGCTGGTGGCCGAGGCGTACCTTCGCCCGGACCGCCGCGACCTCGACCATGCGGCCGAAGACGTGGGCGAGGGGGAGGAAGAGCAGGGTGGCGGGGTCGTCGCCGGTTTTGGAGGTGAAGACCCCCCCGTAACGGAGGACGAGGTTGTCCGCCTCCGCCATGAAATTGGCGTGGGTGATCACACAGCCCTTGGGACGTCCGGTGGTACCGGAGGTGTAGATGACGGTCGCGACGGCATCCGGGCCGACCGCCAGCCGGTGCCGGTGGACCACATCGTCGTCGATACCCGAGCCGGCCGCGACCAGTTCCTCGATGGCAGCCGAGTCCAGCTGCCACAGCTGGGTGAGCTGGGGTACCTCGTCCACCACCGCGCCGACTGTCATCGCATGGTCCTCGTGCTCGACGACGCACGCCACGGCCCCCGAGTCGTACAGCATCCAGCGCACCTGGTCGGGGGAGGAGGTGGGATAGATGGGCACCGCCTGGGCGCCGATCGCCCACAGGGCGAAGTCCAGCACGGTCCACTCGTAACGGGTACGGGACATCAGCCCCACCCGGTCACCGAACCGAATGCCGTTCGCGAGCAGACCCTTCGCGACAGCCAGAATCTCGTCCCGGAAGGCGGCGGCCGTCACATCCCGCCATCTGCCGTCCACCACCCGGCTGAACACCACCCGGTCCGGCTCGTCGGAGGCATTGGCGAACACGGCGTCAGCCAAGCCTCCGGCCGGGGGTGCTGTCACCAGTGGTGGAGTGGTGAACTCGCGCAACAGTTGCTCCTCGGACCGAGTGGCCGGTGCCGTAAGCTACCCGATCTTTCGGGTGCCGGGGAGTCGCCTGGCGGTGCTTCGGGACCCCGGCGAATAGCACATCTGTGCTGGTAGACGCGCATCCGCCCTGTTGTTGCAAGGTACATGACCGTGTGCCGGGACCATAAGAGGAGTCCCGGCACGCGGGGATCTGCACGAAATCTGCCCTGGGCGCTTACTGCCGCTCTACGTGTGCAGCTTTTCGCCGGATGCGAGTGCCGCGTCCCCGCCAGGCCCGGCGGAACGGCCGGGGGCACCCGCGGCGGCGGGCGCGGGGCCCCGGACGAGGAGCAGCACGGCCGCACCCGCCAGCAGACCGAGCACTCCGGCGACGGCGCCCGCGGTGTTCAGCCCGGAGGCGAAAGCCGCGTGCAGCGCGCGGTCCAGCGCGGGCCGCTGGGCCCGGGGCACCCGGGCCAGCAACTGGTGCGCGCCGCCGCCCGCGAGGGCGCGCGCGGCCCCTCGGGGATCGGCCAGCCCGGCTCCGCGCAGGGAGTGCTCCATACGGGAGGCGGTCAGGGTGCCGAAGACGGCGACGCCGAGCGCGTACCCGAGCTGGCGCAGCGTGTTCACCGCGCCCCCGGCCGTCCCCGCCTGCCGGGGCGGTACGGAGGCGAGCGCGGCTGAGGCGATGGCCGGGCTGACCAGCCCGACGCCCGCCCCGGCCACGGCGAGCCCGGCCGTGAGCGCCGGCCAGCCGGAACCGGCGTCCAGGAACGACTGGGCGAGGGCCCCGGCGCCGATCAGCAGCAGCCCGAGCCCGATCACCAGCCGGTAAGGCGCCCCGTGCAGCAGCCGCCCGCCGAGCGCGGCCGCGACAAAGGCGGTCAGGGCGAGCGGCACCAGCACCAGGCCGCCGCGCACCGGGCTCAGGCCGAGCAGCGTCTGCAGCCAGATCGAGGTGTACGGGAGGAAGCCGAAGGCGGCGGCGTTGAGGGCCACGGAGCCGACCATGACTCCGGCGAAGGAACCGCTTCGGAAGAGCGCGAGGTCCAGCATCGGCTGCGCCGAACGCCGCTCCACCAGGACGAACAGCGCGAGCGCCACCACGGCCAGCGCCAGCGTCGCCGCCGTGCGCGTGGATCCCCAGCCGACCGCGTCCGCGCGGATCACCGCGTAGGTGGTCGCACCGGCGAAGACGGTGAACGTCGCTGTCCCGGCCCAGTCGATCCGTGCTCCCGGGCCCCCGCGGGACTCGCCGACCGCCCGCAGCGTCAGCACTATCGCCGCGACGCTCACCGGCAGGTTGACGAAGAAGATCCACCGCCAGTCCAGCCCCTGGGTGAGCAGCCCGCCCAGAATCGGCCCCAGCGCCGCCGCTCCGCCGCTGACCGCGCCCCACACGCCGAGCGCCACCGAGCGGTCCCGGCCCTGGTACGTCGCGGCCAGCAGCGACAGCGTCGTCGCGAACATCGCGGTCGCGCCGAGCCCCTGCACTGCCCGCATCGCTACCAGCGCGCCGGCGTTCGGTGCCAGCCCGCATGCCAGGGAGGCAGCCGCGAAGAGCGCGGTCCCCGCCACATAGACCTTCCGGCGCCCGACGACATCCGCCGCCGCCCCCGCGCCCAGCAGCAGTGCGGCCAGCATGAGCGCGTAGCCGTCGATGACCCATTGCAGCTGGGACAGCGACGCGTTCAGCGAGTGCGCGATGTCCGGCAGCGCGACGATCACGATCGTGACGTCAAGCAGCAGCATGAACGTTCCCAGACAGACCGCAACCAGCGGCCCCCACTTACGCATCAAAATCCCTCGTTCCGTTCCGGTCGCTTCCGACGCCTCATAGGATCGGCGTGCGGCGGACGGCTCCACCAGACCCGGCCCGTACGGCGCCGGATTCCGACACTCTGCCATGGAGAACCGGTGGATTCCCTCAGCAACTCCCCCTCCGAACCCAAGTCCCTCGATGAGCTCGACCGGGCACTCCTGCACGCACTGCAGACCGACGGCCGCGCCCCCTTCAGCCGCATCGCCGCTGTCCTCGGCGTCTCCGACCAGACCGTCGCCCGCCGCTACCGCCGGCTCCGCGCCGACCACGGCATGCGCGTCGTCGGCGTCGCCGACCCGGACCGGCTCGGCCGGACCAACTGGATGCTCCGGCTGCGCTGCACCCCCGACGCCGCCGAACCCATCGCCAAGGCGCTCGCCCGCCGCCCCGACACCGCCTGGATCGCGCTCACCTCGGGCGGCACGGAAGTGACCTGCGTGACCCGTGCTCGTACCCGCCAGGAGCACGACGCACTGCTCTTCGGCAAGCTCCCGCGCACCCCGAGCATCGTCGGGATCGACGCCCACTGTGTGCTGCACGTCTTCTACGGGGGCGCCGCGGGCTGGCACAACAAGGGCGATGCGCTGGCCGCGGAGCAGGTCGCGCCGCTGGCCCCGCCGGCGCCCGAACCAGCCGCCGGGCCCGTCGTGCTCGATCCGGCCGACGAACTGCTGATGGCCGAGCTCGCCCGCGACGGACGCGCCTCCTACCCCGACCTCCAACGGGCCACCGGCTGCTCCGAATCGGCCGTCAAACGCCGTCTGGAGCAGCTGCGGCGCTCCGGAGCTGTCTACCTCGATGTGCAGATGGATGCCATGGAGCTCGGCTACGAGAGCCACGCGCTGCTCTGGATCACAGTGGCCCCGCCCGCGCTGGCCACCGTCGGGAAGGCGCTCGCCGGCCACCCCGAGGTGGCCTTCGCCGCCGCGACCTCCGGTCGTTCCAACCTCGCCGCCGTCGTCATCTGCAGGGACGCCGCCCGCCTCTACACCTATCTGAGCGAGACGCTCGGCATGCTCGAAGGTGTGCAGAACATCGAGACCTCGCCCACGCTGCGCCGGGTCAAGCAGCTGATGTACGAAGAGAAGCCGCGCTGAGCAGAATCGCCCTGGCCAGCGCGTCCGCCGGTCCCTGTGCCGCGGCCCGTCGCCGGTTGTGCAGCAGGACGAAGTCGGTGCCGCCCAGCTCCGGCAGACCGGCCCGGACCGGGACCCGCACCAGACCTGGCGGAATCAGCCCCTGGGCGTGCGCCATCACCCCGAGCCCGGCCCGCGCCGCCGCGATCAGCCCGCTGAGCGAACCGCTGGTGCAGGCGATCCGCCACGCCCGGCCGTGCCGTTCCATCACCTCAAGGGCGCGGGCCCGGGTGATCGCCGGGGGCGGGAAGAGGATCAGCGGCACCGGCCGCTCCGGGTCGACCCGCAGCCGCTCGTTGCCGATCCACACCAATGTGTCGTGCCAGACCAGCATCCCGGGCGTGTCCTCCCTCCGCCGCTTGCCGAGCATCAGGTCCAGCCGCCCGGCGGCCAGCCGCTGGTGAAGAATCGCCGACAGCTCGACCGTCAGCTCCAGATCGACCTCGGGATGGTCGCGGCGGAACCTCTCCAGGATCTCCGGCAACCGGGTCAGCACGAAGTCCTCCGACGCCCCGAAGCGCAGCCTCCCGCGCAGCCGGGTGCCCGCGAACCAGGCCGCCGCGCGGTCGTTCGCGGCCAGGATCGTGCGGGCGAAGCCGAGCATCGCCTCGCCGTCCTCGGTGAGCTCCACGCTGTGCGTGTCCCGGGAGAAGAGCAGCCGCCCGGTGGCGTCCTCCAGCTTTCTGACGTGCTGGCTCACCGTGGACTGCCGCAGGCCCAGTTGGCGGGCGGCCTGCGTGAAGCTCAGGGTCTGGGTGACCGCGACAAAGGTCCGTAGTTGCACCGGTTCGAACACGGCCCCAGCTTATCGTGATCCGTGATAGCAGTCAGAGCTGCGAGCACGCTTCACAATGATGATGGATGAGCGGACACTGGGGAGGGCACCGTCCCGTCCGAGGAAGAGAGTCCATGCGCCGCCTGCGTTTCCCGTCCTGGCTCCCCCTGGACCCGTACATCGCGGCGCTCCTCGGCACCGTACTTCTCGCGGCCCTCCTCCCCGCGACCGGCGCGGCCGGCAAAGTGGCGAGCGGCGCCTCCACCGGCGCCGTCGCCCTGCTCTTCTTCCTCTACGGCGCACGGCTCTCCACCCGTGAGGCTCTCGACGGCCTCAAGCACTGGCGGCTCCACGTCACCGTGCTCGCCAGCACCTTCGTGGTCTTCCCGCTGCTCGGCATCGCCGCCCACGGCCTCGTCCCGTTCCTGCTGACCCCGCAGCTCTACACCGGCCTGCTCTTCCTGTGCGTGCTGCCCTCCACCATCCAGTCCTCGATCGCCTTCACCTCGATCGCCCGGGGCAATGTCGCGGCGGCGATCTGCGCCGGATCCTTCTCCAGCCTCATCGGCATCTTCCTCACACCGCTGCTGGTCGCCGGGCTGCTCGGCGGGAACGGCGGAGGCTTCTCCACGGACTCGTTGCTCGGCATCGTGCTGCAACTGCTGGTGCCCTTCCTGGCGGGGCAGCTGCTGCGGCGCTGGATCGGGGACTTCATCAAGCGGAACAAGAAGATCCTCGGCTATGTGGACCGGGGATCCATCCTGCTCGTCGTCTACGCGGCCTTCAGCGAGGGCATGGCCCGGGGCGTCTGGCACCAGGTCACGCCGCTGCAGCTGGTGGCCCTGCTCGGGATCGAGGCCGTGCTGCTCGGGGTCATGCTGGCGATGACCTCGTACGGGGCGCGGAGGCTCGGCTTCGAGCGGGAGGACCGGATCACGATCATCTTCTGCGGTTCCAAGAAGAGCCTCGCCTCGGGGCTGCCCATGGCGACGGTGCTCTTCGGGGCGCAGGCGAGCCTGGTGGTGCTGCCGCTGATGCTCTTCCATCAGATGCAGCTGATGGTGTGTGCGGTCATCGCGAAACGCTGGCACAACAGCTCTCCGCAGCCTCCGCGGCCATCGGGCCGCCCGGCCGCGCCGGATTCCGTCCGCCGGGGTGTGGCGGAACCGGCGGCTCCCAGGCACTGACCCGCGGTCGCAGCCCCGGCCCGATCGGGCGATCAGGGGGTATTCGCCGCCTTCTCCGGGGCCCCGGCGTCGTACGGGACCGCTGGTGAGAGACCATGGAGGGAGCGACCCGGCCCCCGTCGTCGGGGCGGATGAGTGGAGGTTCCCAGTGCCAGCGCGAATCGTGCTTGTCCGACACGGTCAGACAGAGTGGGCCAAGAACGGCAGGCACACCGGCCGGACCGACATCCCGCTCACCGAGGAGGGCCGCGAGGCTGCCAGGCTGCTCGGCAAGCGGCTGGAGCGGTCGCCGTGGAACGGGCTGTCCGGGGCGCGGGCGCGCACCAGCCCGCTGGCGCGGGCCAGGGACACTTGCGAGCTCGCGGGCTTCGGCGAGCGCGCCGAGGACTGGGACGCCCTGATGGAGTGGGACTACGGAGAGTACGAGGGCCGTACATCGCCGGAGATCCGGGCTGAGCGGCCCGGCTGGATGATCTGGCGCGACGGAGTGATCGGCGGCGAGACCTCCTGGCAGGTCGCGACACGCGCGGACGAAGTCGTGGCCTGGTCCAAGGAGGCCGATTCCGACTGCCTGGTCTTCGCGCACGGGCACTTCCTGCGGACCCTCGCCGCGCGCTGGCTGCACATGGACCCGTTGCGGGGGTCCGTGCTGAGCCTGGCCCCGGCCTCATTGTCGATCCTCGGCTGGGAGTACGGCGATCCGGCGATCGAGCTGTGGAACGACACCGCGCACCTGCAATGACTCGTCCGGTGACGCGTGGAGCGAGCCCGTCGCTCAGGTCAGCGGCCGGTCCGCCGGGATCCGTTCCAGGAGGGTCCGCAGGTCGTCCGCGTGCTCTTCCTCCTGAGCCAGCAGCTCCTCGAACACTCGACGGGTTGTGGGGTCATTGTCGCCGAGCCACTGGATGATCTCGGTGTAGGAGGCGACCGCCACACGCTCGGCGACCAGGTCCTCCTTGAGCATCTCGAGCAGGTCCAGGCTCGCATCGTACGGCGTGTGCGACCTGCTGGTCAGGGTGTCGGGGTTGAAGTCCGGTTCGCCGCCCAACTGGGCGATTCGCTGCGCGAGCTTGTCCGCGTGGGCTTGCTCCTCCTGCGCGTGCTGGAGGAATTCCGCCGCCACGGGCTCCGAGTACAGGCCGGTCGCCGTGTAGTAGTGGCGTTTGTAGCGCAGCACGCAGATAAGTTCGGTGGCCAATGCCTCGTTGAGCACCTGGAGCACCCGTTGCAGGTCCGCCCCGTAAGCATCGGTGACCGGGCCCTTTCCGATCTCCTGGCGGGCGCGTTCCCTGAGCGTCTTGATGTCGGTGAGAAACTCCGCCATGGTGATGGCCGCCTTTTCCAGTGGACATGGGTACCAGCGGCTATATCCGCTGACGCCGGCCGGGCAGTCGGGACAGAGCCCGCTATCGGCCCCGGCCACAGCCCGTCTACCCGAGCACACCTGTCCGCATGCGCTCGGGCCCGGGTCACAACCCGCTTGGAGGACGGCGGTCCCGCATCGGAGCGTCCTGATCGTCTGCCGGTACGACTGGCACCGGTCATAGGCACGGGGCAGGATCAAGGAGGACTACGACCGGGCAGGCGGAGGGTCCGGATGCCCCCCTCTTGGACAGCTGACGCGGAGACGCGATGACGCGATGACGCGGTCCAGGACCGTGGCCAATCAGCAGAACGGGAGCTGCATCGATGACACACCTCGACCTCACCGGCTCGACCGCCTTGGTAACCGGCTCCACGCAGGGCATCGGAGAAGCCATCGCCATCGGGCTGGCCAGCGCAGGCGCACGAGTGGCGGTGAACGGGCGTACCCCGGAGACCGTCGGTGCGGCGGTCGAGCGGGTCCGTGCCCAGGTGCCGGGTGCAGAGATCGTGCCCGTGGTGGCCGACGCCGCGTCCGAGGACGGCGCCCGGCGCATCGAGGAGACGCTGGAGCACGTCGAGATCCTCGTCAACAACCTCGGCATTTTCGGCGCGCGGCCGGCCCTGGAAATCAGCGACGACGAATGGAGGCACTATTTCGAGGTGAATGTGCTGGCCGCGGTCCGGCTCACTCGCATGTATCTGCCCGGCATGATCCAGCGAGGCCAGGGGCGCGTCCTCTACATCGCCAGCGACTCCGCAATCGTCACGCCTGTCGAGATGATCCACTACGGAATGACCAAGACCGCGCTCCTCGCTGTCTCACGAGGCTTCGCCAAACAGGCCGCAGGCAGTGCGGTGACCGTCAACTCCGTGATCGCCGGCCCTACCCATACACAAGGCGTGGAGGACTTTGTCTACCAACTCGTCGACCGCAGCCTTCCCTGGGACGAGGCCCAGCGTGCCTTCATGCGAGAGCACCGGCCCCAGTCGCTGCTCCAGCGGCTCATCGAGCCGGAAGAGATCGCCAACATGGTCGTCTACCTGAGCTCGCCCCTGGCCTCGGCCACCACCGGCGGTGCCACCCGCGTGGACGGCGGCTACGTCGATTCCATCATCCCGTAGCCCCCGCACCGCGGTCCCGCGTCACTGGCCTGAGTACCGCGCGTACGGCGCCTTCGTGAGCGACCCCGACGGCAACAACACCGAGGCCGTCTACAAGGAGAGCGTCTCCGTGTAGTGGATGGCCCCGAAGGCCGAGACCTTGGCCAAGGCCCACCACCGTCCGTCGGCCATCGCCGGGCCGACGCCGTAGGAAAGGGTGGCCGTGGCGCCGGGGGCGATGGCGAAGCCCTGGGTGCGCGGGGTAAGGGCGTGCCAGGTGCCGTAGGGGCTGATGAGCTGGGCTTCGCCGCGTAGCTCGCTGCGGGCGTGGTTGGTGAGGCGGAGCACGAGGCGGTCCGGGGCGGGGCGGGTGAATTCGGCCTTGAGCGGGTCTGGCAGGCCGCTGCCGATGGTGAAGGGAAGCGCGTCCTCCAGGAGCTGGCCCAGGTCGTCACCTATGCGGGCGGTTACGTAGTACGTGCCGGGAGCGGCGTCGTCGTCGGGGCGGACAGCGAGCTCGAACTCGGCGTACTCTCCGGGCGCGAGGTCGTAGTCCAGGGAAGGGTGCGGCGCTGCGGTGAGGCCTGGCGGGACGTCGAGGCGGAGGGTGCCGCGCGCGGGGCGGGCGGCGGCCGACACAGTGATGCGGACAAGGTCGTCGTCCGGGCGTGCCAGGTGGACGGTCGCCGGGAGGTAGCCGATGGGGGCCGGGCCGAGATTGTGCAGCCAGTAGCGGGTGAAGACCGGCTGGACGGGTTCGACGGCCGAGCGGCCGGCCGGCTCGCGGACGGGCGCGAGGAGCGGGCGGGCGGCGACCGTGGTGATGTCGGCGGCGCCCAGCTCGACATCGAGGGTGCCGTCGGCTTCGCGGAGCGGGCGTATGGTGCGCTGTTCCAGGAGGTCCGTCGTCTCGGGGCCGGTGAGGCCGCCGTGCAGGCGGAGCGTGGCCGTTGTGGGGCGGCCCTGGGACTCGTACAGCCGGAAGGTCAGCCCGTCGGCGGGGGCGGTGTCGCCGGACAGGCCGGAGGCCATCGGGTTGCCGCGGGGCTTGAGGGCGGTGAGCAGGACGTTGGCGGGCTCGACACTCAGCAGCGAGGCGCGGGCCGGGAGTTCGCCGTCGGAGGGGGTGGTCTCCAGGGGCAGCAGTGGGTGGTTGGCCTCGTGGCCGGCTCGTACGAAGCCGGCCCTGCGCCAGTCGCCCTGGCCGGCGGCGAGGCTGTAGTGGAAGTCGTGGGTCCAGTGCTGGAGGGCGAAGCTGCTGCCGTCCGGGACGGTACGGCGGGGGCCGTCGAGCCAGATCCCCATCGGCCAGTCGGTGCACGAGCGCATCAGGGACAGGTAGAGCGTGCCGTCGGCGGTCGCGACGGAGCTGGGAGTGCCGCGGTTGACGAGGGCGGCGGAGTAGTCGGTGGCCGGCTCGGCGGCGGTGGGCAGGCCGGGCGGCACGGGGACGTCGATGACGGCGTCGCTCAGGTCCGCCGTCAGTCCGGCCGGACCCGCGCCGTCGAGGTCCCGCACGATCAGCACCGGCAGGTCGCGCGGGCCGCGCAGGTCGGCGCTGGGCACCCAGGCCTCGCGGCGAGTGCGGGCGGCGGGGACGAAGACGCGGCCATGGGCGGCCAGGGCCTGGCGATAGGCGGGGTCGGCGGCCGCCAGGACCTGCTCGGCGAAGGCATTGTCAGTGCCGAGTGCGAACCTGATGTCGGGAAGGTTGGAGTCGGCGTCGAGCGACCCGTACCGCCCGCTGTCCGGGCGGGTGGAGGTCGCCGTGACGCCCTGTCCGACCAGAGCGGCAAGAAGGGGGCGGACATCATGGTCTTCGGGGGCGATCACTTCGGCGATGCCGATCGCGTGGTGCGCGGTCGTGCCGTCACTGCTGTGCAGGGCTATGCGGGCGGTGGTGGAGAGCCCGGCCCAGGTGTGAGCGGGGTTGTCCAGGGTCCACAGGTGCTCGGCCGCGTCCGACTCCGGGAAGCCGAACGGCCGCCCGATCGCGGCGAAGCCGACCTCGGAGACGGGCAGCGTGCCGGGCAGATCGAGGTCGAAGCGGACCCGCAGCAGCCGGTCCTCGCCGATGGAGCCGTCGACTCGGGTGTGGAAGTCGATGCGGTCGGCGCCGTCCAGAAGGGTGGCGGTGTGCGTGAAACGCAGCCCGCCGAGCGTGGCTTCGGAGACGATGCGCCGCCCGACGGGGGAGTGCTCCACGCGTACGGCAGTGGCGGTCCCGCCACCGGTCCCGCTGCCCGGTCCCTTGGGCAGCAGATGCCAGGGGCCCTCGCCCCACACCGGGTGGGTGCTGTGCTCGTCCTGGAGGACCAGCTCGGCGCCGAGCCCGCCGGGACGCAGCAGTTCCCGGCCGGTGCGGCGGTCGGTGATGCGGGTCAGCGCGCCGCCGCGAGCGGGATCGGCCTCGATGCGGAAGCTGCCGTTCTCGATGGAATCGGCGCCGGGCACGCGGTTCCACTGAGGCGCCTTGCGCTCCACGAGCCGGTAGACACGGTGGCCGAGCGAGGGCACATCCCGCGCCAAGAAGGAGACTGTGCCGTCGTCCTCCGCGACCGAGGGCACCGGCTGGCCGTTCTCGTCGAGCAATTCGCGGCCTACGGCGGCCGCCAGCGACACGAGCCCGTCTCGCGCCCACGACAGGGTGTTCGCCACCAGGACCGGCTTCCCCTCGCCGCGGGTGTCCGTGCGCTCGGCGAGCTGACGAAGCGCTGCGCCGCGCGCTTGGTCGCCCAGCTCAAACGCCTCGCGCCAGCCGCCGACCAGGTCGATGTAGACCTGGTCGGACTCGGTTCCGGTGACGGCGTCGTGGTGGGCGCCGTAGGCTAGCAGCCGCCAGGCCTTGTCGAGGGCCTCGCTGGGGAAGCGCTCGCCGAAGAGCGTGGCGAGGGTGGCGAGCCGTTCCGCGTCGAGGACCGCGGTCTCGGCGGCGCGCTGGGCCTGCTTGGTGTCGATGTAGGAGACATCCTTGCCGGTGAAGACCGGATTCATGTCCCGGGTCTGCGGGGTGATCACCGTCGTAGGGCTGCTGTCGGCCTCCCCCCGCACCGCCGTGAAGAAATCGCGCGGCAGGCCCATGGCGAACCGCGGCCAAACGTAACGCTTGGCCCACTCGCGGTGGATCTCGGTGCACCAGCGGGACGGCACATTGTGGTCGTGACCGACCGGCAGCATCACATTGCGGGTCGCGGCGACTTTCTTCAGCTCCGCGTACTGCTCGTACGCGGCCGTCATCGCCGCCTCCAGCGAATCGCTGCGGTGCAGCGCCCAGCCGGCGGTGTAGTGCGCGGCCATGTAGTGGGTGAGGACGCCACGCCCGCTCGGAGCGATCCACTCGAACTCGCTGGGGAACTGCATACGGGTGATGTCTTCGGTGTGCCCCTTGGGCCCGGAGTTGTGGAACGGGCCGCGCGCCCAGGCGCTGGAGTCGAGTCCCGCGTCGGCCATCAGCCCGGGGTGAGCGGGGTCGTGGCCGAAGACATCGAGCAGCCAGCCGGAGCGCGGGTCGCCGCCGAGGACATCACGCTGGTAGCCGATGCCGTAAACGGTGTTGCGGATGGTCGACTCGGGGTGCGAGAGATTGGTGTTGGGCTCGTTGTAGCTGCCGCCGACCAACTCGATGCGGTCGTCCCGGAGGAAGCGGCGCAGGTCGTGGCGGTCGCGGGGGAAGGCGTCCCAGTGGGGCTTGAGGTAGTCGAGCTCGGCGAGCACAAAGCGGTAGTCCTCGTCGTGCCGGGCCGCGTCCAGGTGGGCCCGCACGAGGTCGAAGGCGCTGCGGACATGCGGTGGGCGGAGCCGGTCCACCCAGGGCAGGTCGGGAAGTTCGTGGCGGATCTCGGTGAAGCCGGCCTGGGTGTTCCACCACACGGGGTCGTAGTGGAAGTGGGACACCATCCACATCGTCCAGCCGGTGGCCGCCGCCGTGACGGACCCGTCCGCTGTGCACCGGTTGCCGTCGGCGTCCTCCGCGATCGCGGTGACGCGGTGCACGGACCCCTCCGCCGCGGGGGCGGAGACGATGACACCGACTTCGGCGATGGCCTCCTCCCCTGGTGCCGGGGCGGCTGCCGGCTCCGGCCGGGGGGTGCTGACGGTCGGGCCCTCGACGCGGACCCGCATCGGTCCGGCCGCGCCGTGCACGGTGATCCGTACGACTTGGCGCGGGGACTGTTCCGTACCGATGAACAGATCGGTGGATCGAATGGTGCTGATACGCATCGGGCGGCGGCCCTTTCGGTGGGTCGGTGGGGGTGCTGGGTCGTTTCCGGCCGGACATGGCCTTACGCGGTGGCGGGCGCCAGGGCCAGGGCCAGGGCCACCGCCCCGGCGACCGGCGGCACCTGCAATGGGTGGACCCGGGTGCCGGGGAGGGAGCTGGCGAGAGCGTCGGTGAGGGCGCCGTAGAGCACGGGCTGGTTGAGGACGGTTCCGCCGGCCACCACCACGTCGTCCACGGTGGCGCCGCGCTCGGCGAGGCGTACGACGAGGCCGGTTAGCGCCCGGCCGCCGGCCGCGATGACATCCTGGGCCGCCCGGGATCCGGCGGCGGCCGCTTCGAACACGGCACTGGCGTGGCGTCCCCAGCCGGCGGCGACATCGTCGGCGGCTTCCAGGGCGGCGCCCAATGCCGGCACTTCGGGCACGCCGAGTGCCGCAAGCAGCAGCCGGGTGAGCTCGTCGGGCGCTTCCGCGCGGTCATGGGCGGCGTACACGGCCCGGATGGCCTCGCGTACGAGCCCGGCCGAGCTGCCCTCGTCCCCGAGGACCGCGCCCCAGCCGCCGACCTGGACGAGTTCGCCCGCCGCGGTGTGGCCGACGGCGACGGCTCCGGTGCCGGCGACCAGGCCGACGCCCTCGGCCAGGCCCAGCGCGGGCACGAGGAGCTCGGCGTCGTTGACAACACGGCAGAGCGCGCCGAGCCGTTGGCCGAGGGCCTGCCGGATCAGCTCGCTCTGCCGGGGGGTCTCGCAGTCGCGCCCGCCGACGGCGACCGCGTGCGGCCGGGCGTCTTCGGGTAGCGCCTCGTGGATGAGGTCGGTGAGCCAGTTGGCAGCGCCTTGGGGGTCGTGCGGCTGCCAGCCTCTGCTGGTCCGTACGAGATCAGCGACGGTGTCGTCTCCTGCGCGGGCGCGCAGGTGGGTCTTGGTGCCGCCCACGTCGATACCGACGACGAGCGTCGTTCTGTCCTGCACGGATTTTTTTCGCCTTTCGCGACGCAGCGGTAGCACAGGAGCAGCGCGAGGCCGTCCCGTTGCGTGGCGCGTAAACGCAGTGGAAGTGCCTGCGCACGGCGGGCGAACCGTGACTCGGTGGCAGCAGAGCAGCAGATCTGCGGACCGGCTGATCAGAAGCGGTCGGGAGGCCCCGGGACGGGCCTCGGCTGAATGTGGCAGGCGTGTTGCCACGAATTCGTTAGGAATTTAACTAACGAAGTACGATGCGTCAAGGGCTGCCAGAGAGACGGTGCCCAATGTTTGATTCCGTTGGGTGGCGGCACAACCACCCAGAAGCAGGACCACCGCGGGAGAGCGCATGACTGCAACGACGGATGTCCACTCAGGACACCCACTGAGCGACAGCGCCAGGGCGGTCTTCGCAGTCCTGGCCGCTGCCGGCAGTGCGACAAGACCGCAGCTCGCGGCACAGTCCGGGCTGTCCAAACCCACCGTCTCCTCCGTGATGACCGAGCTCGAAGCCGCCGGCCTCGCCGCCCGCTCCGGCACCGCCCACGGCGGCACCGGCCGCTCCGCCGCCGTCTACCGCCTGGGCCCCGCCTCGGGCTCCGTCCTCGCCATCGACCTCGGCTCCACCCACACCGAGGTCCGCGGCATCGCGCTGGACGGCACAGTCCTCGCCGTCCAGCGCACCGACGACGACCTGCGCCCCGCCGAGGCCGTGCACGCGGTCCTCGGCCGGCTGCCCGTCCCCGGCCCGCTGCGTGCCGTCGTCGTCGCCGTCCCCGATGTCGCCGCCCGCCAGGAGAGCGGCGGCACTCGCCCCGCCACCTCCCGTATCGCGGTCGCGTTCGAGGCGCTCGAACTGCCCCCCGGCGTACCGGTGCACGTCGAGAACAACGTCAACTGCGCGGCCCTCGCCGAACTGCACGACGGCGCCGCCCGCGACCGCCACAGCTTCGCCTACCTCCAGGTCGGCTACAACATCGGCCTCGGCATCGTCTACGGCGGCCAGGTGCTGCGCGGCGCCAACGGTGCGGCCGGCGAGGTCGCCCGGCTGCCCTACCCCTGGGCCGAAGGCCTCCGGGCCGAGCACGAAGGGCTGGAGGCCTACGCCGGGGCCCGTTCCCTCGTCCGCCGCGCCGCCTACGCCTGGCGGCCCGCGGACGGCGACCGCCCGGAG
This sequence comes from Actinacidiphila oryziradicis, assembly GCF_005047355.1. GTDB lineage: Bacteria > Actinomycetota > Actinomycetes > Streptomycetales > Streptomycetaceae > Actinacidiphila > Actinacidiphila oryziradicis. The sequence goes on along the minus strand of NZ_SUMC01000005.1, from coordinate 108,334 downwards.
ACCGCCGAGCGGCTCTTCGCTCTCGCCGCCGACGGCCACCTCACCGCCCGCCGGATGGTGACCGAGCACGCCGGTGAGGTCGGCCGGCTGGCCGCCGCGGTCACCGCCGTTCTCGACCCCGGCCTGATCGTCCTCGGCGGCGGGATCGGCGCCAACCCGCAGCTGCTGCCGGGCGTCAACGCCGAGCTGGAGCGGCTGAGTTGGCCCACCAAGGTGGTCTGCAGCGTGCTCGGCAACAGCGGCACTGTGGTCGGCGCGACCCGGCTCGCCGTCGCCCGCGGTGTCCAGAATGTTATCGGCGGCGACCAGCCGGGCATTGACTCCGCGCCCTGATCAGTGCCAAGGTCCCAGAAAGCGCTTTCCCAAGCCGGCGGGACCCGGCTCCGGGTGAAGTGTCCCCCGTACGAGGGCGTGCTCGTACAGCGATAGCCAGGGACCTTCCACCCGTATGTGGCAAGACGGCCGGGCGAGGCCGTATCCCGGGGCGCTTCACCCCTCCGCCCCACGGCAGAATCCTCACGGCATCGGTTCCCCAGCACCATCCCGCACCAATTCCCCCCAGCACCACTCCCCAGTACCAACCCCCAGTACCACCCCCCAGTACCAGACAGCCCAGCATCACCCCCATTAGAACCTTGGGCCCGGATAGGGCGGTTCTTCGCGCACATGTAGGAGGCAGCGGTGGGTACAGAGGTCTCGCGTAGAGGTCTGCTCCGGCTCGGTGGCGGACTGGCAGTGGCATCGGCACTCGGCGGCACGCTCGCCGCCTGTGGCGGTACCGGCGCCAGCTCCGGCAGCAGTGACCTGACGATGACGTGGTGGGGCAGCGACGATCGTCACGCGGCGTACAAGAAGGCGCTTGCGGTATTCACCAAGGCGAACCCCAGCATCAAGATCAAGCCCCGTTACTCGGGCTACGACGGCTACTTCGACAAGTTCAACACCCAGGTCGCCGGCGGCAGCGCCCCCGACCTGCTCCAGATGGACACCGCGCTGGTCGCCTCGTACGCCAAGAAGGGCGTGCTCGCGCCGCTCGACGACTACGTCGGCAAGACGCTCGACCTCACCGGGTTCTCCAAGTCGCTGCTCGCCGCCGGAACGGTCAACGGAAAGCTCTACGGCGTGCCGTCGGGCATCGGCGTCAACGTCCTCACGATCAACGTGACCGGCCTGAAGGGGCTCGGGCTCGCGGAGCCCGACAAGGAGTGGACCTGGGACGACCTGAAGACCTACGCGGCCAAGATATACAAGGCCAGCGGCGGCAAGGTCTTCGGCGTGGACGACGGCGGCGGCTCGACCCTCCAGGCCTTCAACGTCTTCGCCCGCGAAAAGGGCCAGGACCTCTACACCAGCGATGGCAAGCTCGGCTACACCCAGGCCACCCTCGAGGAGTGGTGGACCTACTGGGCCGAGATGCGCAAGATCAACGCGTCCCCCGGCGGCGCGGTCACCTCCTCCGCGCACAATGACCTCACCAAGAACGCGGTGGTCATCGGCAAGGGGATGATCACGTTCGACTCCGGTCTGACCAACTCCTCCGGCAGCCTCACCGGGGCCACCCTGGACTTCCTCCCCACCCCGCAGGGCAGCTGGTCCGGTGCCCGCGAGGGCAACTACGTCAACGGCGGCGTGCTGCTGAGCGCCACCGCCCGCAGCAAGCACATCGCGGACTCGGTGAAGATCATGAGCTTCATCGCCCAGGACAAGACGGCGATCGCGGACATGGCCCTGCTGCGCGGCATCCCGCCGACGGCCAAGGCCCGTGCCATCGTCGCGCCGTCCCTGGCCGGCAACGACAAGCGTGCCTCGGACGCGGCCGCCTACGTCTCCGACCGGGTCTCCAAGGCCACCAACGCCCTGCCCGTGCCGGTCGCCGCGCCCACCGGCGCCGACCAGATCTCGGAGCTGCTGTTCCAGTCCAACCTCGCCATCGCCTTCGGCAAGAAGACGATCAAGTCCGCGCTCAGCAGCTTCTTCGACCAGGCCAACAGCATCCTGTCGTCGTCGTAATCCTGTTGTCGTAACCGACCCTCCGGGAGAGGCCAGGGAGATGAGTGTGACCACCGACCAAATCAACGAGGTCGTGAAGGAGCCGCCGTTGCCGGCGGCCCCCGCCGACCGGGAACGGATGCGCAAGCGCGCCGCCAGAAGGCGCGCCGGCGGCTGGTGGCCGTTCCTCTTCCTGGCTCCCTGGTTCATAGGCCTCTTCGGGCTGACCATCTACCCGATGCTGGACTCGCTCTACCTCTCCTTCACCAACTTCAACCTGCTCACCCCTGCCAAATGGATCGGTGCGCAGAACTACACCAGGATGTTCAACGATGACCCGAACTTCTGGAACACCGTCCATGTGACGCTGGTGTACGTCGCGGTCTCCGTGCCGATGAAGCTCGCGGTCGCACTCGGCGTGGCGGTGCTGCTCAACCGGCCGATCCGCGGACTCGGGCTGTACCGGGCGGCGTTCTATCTGCCGTCCCTGCTGGGCGGCGCGGTCGCCATCGCCATCATGTGGCGGCAGATCTTCGGCGCGGACGGTCTGTTCAACGATGTGCTCGGGTGGTTCGGCCTCAAGGGCCAGGACTGGATCTCCTCACCGAACACCTCGATCTACACCCTCATCCTGCTGGCGGTCTGGCAGTTCGGCACCCCGATGGTGATCTTCCTGGCAGGGCTGAAGCAGCTCCCGAAGGACGTCTACGAGGCGGCGGCCATCGACGGCGCCGGAGCGTTCACCCGGTTCTTCCGGATCACCCTCCCGCTGCTGACCCCCATCGTGTTCTTCAACGTGGTGCTTCAGATCATCGGCTCGTTCCAGACCTTCACCCCCGCCTATGTCATCAGCAACGGCAGCGGCGGCCCGATCGGTTCGACCATGCTGTATTCGCTCTACCTGTACAAGAAGGGCTTCGCCGACTTCCAGATGGGATACGCCTCCGCACTGGCATGGGTGCTGTTCCTGGTCATCGCCGCGTTCACGACGATGAATTTCATCGCCAGCCGGTTCTGGGTCCATTACGACGACTGAGTCGTCGGTGAGGAGTACGGAAGAGAAGATGTCTGCCCCCGCTATAGCCCCCGCCCCCGCCCCCGCTTCCGCGCCGGCTCCGGTCAAGAAGCCACGTGCCGGAATCGCCGGCCGCCGCATCCTGGTGCACACGGTGCTCATCGGCGTAGCGCTCGTCATGCTCTATCCGCTGATGTGGATGGTGAGCAGCTCGCTCAAGCCCGACCAGGACATCTTCACCCAGATCGGTCTGTGGCCCAAGCATTTCCACCTGCAGAACTACGCCAAGGGGTGGAGCGGCTCCGGCAACTCCTTCTCCCTCTACCTGATCAATTCGCTGGCCGTCACGATCGGCGCGGTCATCGGCAACGTAATATCCTGTTCGCTCGCGGCTTACGCCTTCGCGCGCTTTGAATTCCGGGGCAAGAAAATCTGGTTCGGGCTGATGCTCGGCACGATGATGCTGCCGATGCAGGCCACGCTGATCCCGCAGTACACGCTGTTCTTCAACCTCAACTGGATCAATACGTTCCTGCCGCTGATCGTCCCGAAGTTCCTCGCGACGGACGCCTTCTTCATCTTCCTCATGGTCCAGTTCATCCGCAGCATCCCTCGCGAACTCGACCAGGCGGCGATGATGGACGGCGCCAACCCCGGCCAGATCTACCTGCGGATCATCCTGCCGCTGATGCGCCCGGCCCTGGTCACCACCACCATCTTCACGTTCATCTGGACGTACGACGACTTCTTCAGCCAGCTCGTCTACCTGTCCGACAACTCCAAGTTCACCGTGCCGCTCGGCCTGACGCTCTTCCTGGACAAGACGAGCGGTTCCTCGTACGGCGCGATGTTCGCGATGTCGGTCCTCGCTCTGGCCCCGACGCTGATCTGCTTCCTTGTCTTCCAGAAGCGGCTCGTCGAGGGCATGGCCACCTCCGGAATGAAGGGCTGAACCGACCCGTGGCCCCTCCCTTGGAACCACCGGTGTTCCTCACCTACCAGCACGGCTCCCTGCACGACCTGCCGGACGACCCGGCGGCATACGACGCCGTGCTGGCCCGGGTCGCCGACACCGCCCTCGCCCGCATCACCCCCGACGGCAACCTGGAACACCCCGCCGCCTGGGACGACCTCGGCGACACCTCGCACGGCGTCACCGCGCTGCTGGCGCTGGCCTGGCAGCGTACGAAGGACGACCGGCTCGCCGAACCGGTGCGCCGCAGCCTAAACTTCCACCTCCGCGAGCGCGTCTACCGCACCGACAACCCCGGCTACCCGAACCTGCGGCTGCGCGCCTCCGGCGAACCGTACGCGCGTTACGTCCTCGGCGACGGCGAGCACCCCATCGGCGACTGGCCGAGCACCGTATGGGCGCTGCTCCAGGCGGTCAATGTGCTCGACGCCGCCGACGGGCTGATCGACCAGGAGCAGTACGCCGTCCTCACCGAGCTCGGACAGGGCTACTGGCGCTGGCTCACCGAAGTCACCTTTTTCAACCCGCAGGACGCCACCAACCAGGCCATCGGCTGCGTCGTCGGCGGACTGATGCTCGCCCGCCACCTCCCGGCGAAGGACGCCCAAGCAGTCAGGGACACCGCGCTGCGGCTGTACGGGACCGAGATCCGCGCCCGCCGCCTGCCCGACCGGGGCGCGCTGCTGCCCGCCGAGCACGGCGGTGCGTACGACAACAACTACGGTCCGATCTCCCTCTCCTTCCTCGCCCAGGCGCACCGGGTCAGTGGCGAACAGCTTTTCGCCGACGACGGCGACGAGATCGCCCGCTACATCGACGCCCGGCTCTCCTCCTGCGGCTACGACGTCGGCGGCCCCCGCTACAGCGAGCAGCACTCCGGCTTCGAAGCGGTGCTGGGCCTGCGCTACTTCAGCCGCCGCATCCGCTCCGACCTCGGCCGCTACCTCGGCGACGCCCGCTGGGCCCGGCACGCGGTGAACGCGGACGGCGGGCTCGACGGACACTTCGCCTTCATGCTGGTCTGGCAGATCCAGGACGCCACCCGCTGGTATCGCACCCCGAAGACCGCCCCCGTCCGGCACCAGCTGCGCTCCGCGCGGGTCTCGGTGTCCTTCGACAGTGCGATGACCCCGGCTCTGGTCGAGGCGGCCGGCACAGTGCTGCTCCCCGCCGCCGTGAACAGGCAGCACGGCTTCGGCCCGGCCGTCGACGGCTTTCTGCTGACCCGCCCCATGGGCCAGATCCGCGTCCGCGACGCGGTGGCCTCGGGCCTGGCCGCCAAACTCGTCACCAAGCCCGTGGTGAGCCGCGATCACCCTCTCCTGCACACCCAGTCGTTGTACGTCACCGACGGCACGAGCCTGTGGCTGACCGTCGCCCTCGACCGCACCGAGGGGGAGCCATATTTGCTCGCCGGGCTCCCTTACGCCACCCAGACCGACGGCGGCCTTGCCAAGATCACCGAGGTGTCCGGCCTCGACCTCGCGGAGAAGGGCGCCCGGCTCACCGCCGGAGGCAGCCTGCTCATGGGTGGTCTGGCCATCACCGCCGCCGGTGAACTGCGCCTCACCACGCCCGACTACCCTGGCACCGACGGCTCCGCCTACTTCAACAGCCCCGACACCATCGCCCTTACCCAGGAGCAGGCCGCCTTCCGCCTCGCCGCCGACCCCCGCGGCTACGGCAACCCGGACCAGGGCTGGTCCCACATCGTCGCCACCACCGCTGTCGAGGCCGCCCCCTGTCCTGCTTCCCCGGACGGCCGCGTCCTCTTCGCCGTCCGCTACGGTCCCGCCCTCGCCGCCGACACGCCCTTCACCCCGGCCTTCGGCCTTGACGCCGATGGCCTGACGGTCCGTACAGAAGCGTTCACCGCTGTCGTCGGCCCGCCCGCCGGGGATGCCCACGGCGAGCCGACGCTGACGCTGCGGGCGCCGGGCGCGTAACCGGCATACCTCGCCGTATTCCAGGACGACCCGGTCAGGACCTACCGCGGCTTCCTGGACCGCCGCCGGGCCGAGCGCCCGCAGGAGGAATACAGCCCGGGCCGATGAGGCCTTCCGGCTGATGCAGCACTCCCGCCACATCGGCAAGGTCGTGGTCACCTTCGACCCGCTGGACGAACCCGTACGGATCAAGCGACTGCACCGGCCACGCCGTCGCCCCGGACGATCGGCACGTGGGGAAGCGTGCGGCGGAACTGGGCCCTGGACCACACCGATATCACCGCCGCTTTGAGCCTCGTGCCACTGGCTCGCGGGGAAAAGGACGAACTGGCAGCCGGACTCCTCCAGATGGCGCGGGGTCGCGGCATGACCTGGCCGCAGATCGCGTTCGGTCTCGGGCTCGGCCCTCCGCAGGCCGCCAGGCAGCGCTATGAACGACTGGTCGGCCGTACCGCCACCGGCGCGGAGCAAGGCCCAGAGTAGAACAGAGCTGGCTCGTCTCGGTGAACGCGACCTTGTGGACCGGCGAAGAATGCCGGTTCAGGGAGCGGCCGGGGGCTCGCCGTGCCACGAGTGCCAGAGCGCGGCGTAGGCGCCGCCGGCTGCCACGAGGTCGTCGTGGGTACCGAGTTCGGTCAGGCGGCCGCCTTCCATCACGGCCACCCGGTCCGCGTCATGGGCGGTGTGCAGGCGGTGCGCGATGGCGATGACGGTCCGTCCCTGGAGGACGGCGGCCAGCGCGCGCTCCGTGTGGCGCGCGGTCCTCGGGTCCAGGAGCGCGGTGGCCTCATCGAGGATCAGCGTGTGCGGATCGGCCAGTACGACGCGCGCCAGGGCCAGTTGCTGGGCCTGTGAGCCGTCCGGCCGGTATCCTCCGGCGCCCAGTGCGGTGTCCAGGCCGTCGGGCAGTTCGCCGGCCCAGTCGGCGCCGACGGCGGCGAGGGCCGCGTGGAGCCCGGCATCGGTGGCGGCGGGCGCGGCGATCAGCAGATTGTCGCGAACCGTGCCGAGGAATACGTGGTGCTCCTGGGTGACGAGGACGATGTGCCGGCGCAGCTGGTCGGGGTCCAGATCGGCGACCGGGATCCGCCCTACCGTCACCGTGCCGGTGTGCGGTGCGTCGACGCCCGCGAGCAGTCTGCTCAGGGTGGTCTTGCCGGCTCCGGAGGGGCCGACGAGGGCCAGCCGCTCACCGGGCCGCACGGTCAGGTCGACTCCGTGCAGGACGTCGCCTCCGCCGTCGTAGGCGTAATGCACACCGGCGACGTCGATCCGGTCATCGACGGGGGCGGGAGAGACGGCCGACGCCGCTCGCGGGGTCCGGGCCAGGCCCTCGACCCTGGCGAAGGAGGCGCTGCTGCTCTGCAACTGCTCGACCCACATCAAGATGGTGTCCAGCGGCTGGGTCAGCTGCCGCAGATACAGGGCGGCGGCGACCACCGCGCCCAGACTCATCGCGCCGTGGTCGTGCAGCATACCGCCGGCCAGCAGCACACCGACCACGGGGATGATGTACGAGATGTCCACGGCCGGGAAGAACACACTGCGCAGGAACAGTGTCCGGGTCCGGGTCCGGCGACACGCCTCGATCGCCTCCCGGCTCGCGGCGACGCGGCGCTCCTGCAGCCCGAAGGCCTCGACGGTGCGGGCGGCCGAGGCGGTGGCCGCGAGGATCTCGGCGAGCGCCGAGTTGGCCGCGCCCTCGTCGAGGTAGGCGGAGCGCGCCCGGCGCAGATACCAGCGCAGCGCGAACCAGATGCCGGTCAGACCGAGCACTCCGCACCCGCCGAGCAGCGGGTCGAGGACGAAAACCGCGCCGAGGATGAACAGCGACTGGACCATGGCGATGAGCACCTCCGGTCCGGCATCGCGCAAAGTCGCGCCCACCGCCGTGACATCGGCGGTGCCACGGGCTGTCAGATCGCCCGTGCCGGCCCGCTCGATGACCGAGGCGGGCAGCGCGAGCGCCCGGTCGACGAACTGCTCGCGGACGCGTGCCAGCGTGCGTTCCCCGAAACGGTGTCCGACGTAGCGGGCGTAGCGTGCCAGGAGCAACTGCGCCAGCGAGAACACCAGGATGGCGAATGCCACCCGGTCCACCGTGCCCACCGCGCCGCCCGCCTGGACGGTGTCGATGATGCGGCCGAGCAACCACGGCCCGACGAGCCCGGCCCCGGCGGCCAGCGCGTTGAGGGCCAGCAGTGCGGCGAAGGCGCGGCCGTCCAGCCGGATCAGCCGGGCCGCCGCCGCGCGTACGTCGGACGGCTCGGCGATGGGCAGCTGGGCGGTCATCGAACGGCCTCCTCGGACGGCCGGGCGCCGTCGTCCTCGTTGTCGTTGTCGTTCCCGTCCTCGTCCTCCGCGCCACGAGCCACCAGCGCACGGTAGCCGGGCTCCTCGCCGAGCAGCTTCCGGTGGCTGCCTACGGCGGCGACCTTGCCGTCCACCAGGTAGTACACGGTGTCCGCCTGGTCCAGCAGGAGCGGGGAGGTGCCGGTGACGAGGGTGGTGCGGCCGGAGCGCACGGCGCGCAGCCGGGCCGCGAGGGCGGCTTCGGTGTGGGCGTCGAGCGCCGAGGTGGGTTCCAGGGCCAGCAGCACCTCGGGATCGGCGAGCAGGGCCCGGACCAGGCGGATGCGCTGCCGCTGGCCGCCGGAGAGATTGCGGCCCTGCGCGTCGAGCAGCGAGTCGAGTCCGTCGGGCAGGGCGCGCACGATGTCCTGCGCCACGGCCGCGTGGACGGCGCGGTCGATCGTGGCATCGTCCTTGTCGTACGGGCCCCACCGGCCGGAGACCACTTCGCGCAGCGTGCCGGCGAACAGGTCGGCCTCGTTGTCCGCGACCAGGATCCGCCTCCGGACCTGCGGCAGCGCGACCTCGTCGAGGCGTACCCCGCCCCAGGTGACCGCCGAGCGTTCGAACCGGCCGAGGCGGTCGACGACGGCCGCCGACTCCGAGGGCCGGGCGCTGACCAGCGCGGTCAGCTTCCCGGGTGCCACCTCGACACCGGAGGCCGGATCGCGCAGTGCGGACGGTGACGCCGGGGCGTCCGCGATGGTCCGGTCGCTGCCCGTGGTGTCGGGCTCCAGGGACAGGAACCGGATGACCCGCCGGGCGGCGACCTTGCCGCGGGTGAGTTCATAGCCGCTCTCGATGAAGAACGCCACCGGCACCACGAGGACCGCGACATAACCGTAGACCGCCACCAACTCGCCGATCGTTATGTCCCCCTGCGCGGCCATCCGGGCCGCCAGCCACGTCACGACGGCGAGAAACATCGTCGGCAGTCCGAGGCCGAGCGCCTGGACCCAGCTGGTCACGGCCCCGACCCGGTATCCCTGCGCCACCAGTTTCCGCGAGTCGTGCCGGAAGTTGTCGGCGTACAGCCCTTTGCCGCCGAGGCCGTTGAGGACCCGCAGGCCGCCCGCCAGATCCCCGATCCGGGCGGCCAGCCCGCTCTGGCGTTCGCGGTACGCCGCTTCCGCGCTCTGCAACCGCCCCAGCAGCGGGCCGACCAGCACGCCGATCAGCGGAACACCCAGCAGTACCAACGCAGAGAGCAGCACAGAGATGGACAGCAGCAACCCGGCCACGACCAGGTAGGCGACGACCGCGCCGACACCTGGGCCGGCCATCGTGAGGGCCTGGGAGATCTGCTGGACATCGCTGACGCCGATCGTGACGATTTCCCCGGCACTGACCTGGCGCGGCAGTGCCGCGCCCAGCCGGGTCGCCTGCCCGACCACCGCCTTGACGGTGCGGAAGTTGGCGTCCATCCGGAGCCTGGTCATCGTGCGGTGCCGCATGATGCTCACCCAGGCGTTCAGCACCCCGACGCCCAGCAGCGCCGCGCTCCAGCCGGCCAGCACGGCCAAGTGCCCGGGCTCCAGCCCGTCATCGATCGCGCGTGAGAGTAAGTACGGCGCCAGCACCAGGAGCACCATCCAGACGCTGCCGAACAGCGCGCCGCCGGCGGCCCGGCGAGGCTGACGGGCGAGCAGCCACCACAGGTACCGCCCGGGACTGCGACGGTCAGGGGTGCCCGAGTCCGCGTACGAATCAATCATCCACCGCACCTCGGCGATCGTCGGCCCAATCGCCCCCGGCACCACTCACAGGCCCGGACGCGCTGTGTCACTTCGGATCAGTTCGGATCAGCGGAATTCCGTGAGCGGATCGGTGACGGCCTCCCGCCACCGATCCCGGTGGCCGCTCGGAAGGAGGCGGCAGTACGCAACGACCAACAGCTCACCACCCCTGTTGGAGGAACGCGGGGGCATCTCGGCGGTGAGCGTCGTCATGTCGTTCAGTGGACCAAGCAGTGCCTTCCGCCGCAACCGAATTGCCCTCGCCGCTACCTCTGTTCCCCGGCGTCGTCACCGTGCCCCAGCACGTACAGCCCCGGCAGGTTCACCACGATGGCCTCCTGGGTGCTGCGGGCGATCACGACGACGGCCTCCTCGTCCGGGCTCGGATTCTCCTCGCGGTGCGGGACGTACGGCGGGACGAAGATGTAGTCGCCGGGGGAGGTGCGGAGCCGGATTTCCTGGGGGGCGCCGTCCGAGTCGTCGAGGAAGACGAACTCCGGGTGGCCGCTCACGACGTGGATCGCCGTCTCGGAGGCGCCGTGGTGGTGGTCGGAGGAGGCGGTGGCGGGGGCGACATGGGTCTGGCCCATCCAGATCCGCTCGGAGCCGACGGTGCGCCCGCTGATCGCGGCGAACCGGCGCATGCCGCCGCTCTGTGCGGTGTCCCCGTCCAGTGCGTCGGCGCGGATGTGATGCACCCGCGTCCGCAGAGGCAGCGCCGGGCTGTCCCCGTCGGCGTCGGGAAGATCGGGGTGGAAGCCTTCGACGTGCGAGGTCATATTTCGACCGTAGAGAGCGCGCCGAATGGATGTCAAGATGTATCCATTGTCGCGGCCTGCAGGAAGACGGTGTCATGCATATCTCGGCGAAGGCGGACTACGCGGTGCGGGCGCTGGCGGAGCTGGCCGCCGACGCGGAACGGCCGCTCACCTGTGAGGCCATCGCCTCGGCCCAGGAGATCCCGTTCCGGTTTCTCAAGTCGGTCTTCCGCCAGCTGCGCCAGGCCGGGCTGGTCCGCAGCCAGCGTGGCTGCGAGGGCGGCTACTGGCTCGGCCGCGACGCCTCGGAGATCACGCTGGCGGAGGTGATGGTCGCCGTGGACGGTGATTTCATGACGCTGCGGGGGGAACGGCTCGACGCCCTGGCATATCCCGGCGCGGCCGGTCTGCTGCCCGCCGTCTGGCGCGCGGTGCAGGAGGCGGCGGACGCCGTGGTCGGCCGTATGACGCTGGCCGAGCTGGTGAGCGGCGGTGGCCTGGACGGACTCCTGCCGTCCCGCGTCCCGGCACCCCGGGGCCGGGCCGCCGACAGCGTGGTGCCGGCGTGAGCGGGGAGTCCGCCCGCCCGGTGACACCCGTGGGCGGGCCCGTCGTCGAGGTCGTTGAGTTCACCGACCCGGCCTGCCCGTGGGCCTGGGGCTCGGAGCCGACCTTCCGCCGGCTGCGGTACGCGTTGGGCGGCCAGGTCGCCTGGCGCAGGGTGTTCGGCATTCTCTTCGACGAGGACGAGGACGAGGACCCCGCCCCCGATCCGGACGCGGAGACCCGCTGGTACCGCGGGTTCATCGCGGGGATCGCCGCGCACACCCGGGCGCCGCACACCCCGCGGCTGCAGTGGGTGGCCCGGACGAGCTGGCCCGCCTCCCTCGCGGCCAAGGCGGCGGAGTCGCAGTCCGCCGACGTCGCCGAACGGGTGCTGCGACGGCTGCGCGAGGCCACGTTCGTACTCGGTACCCCGGCCGACACCGAGGACGGGGTCCTGGCCGCCGTCGCCGGCGTTCCCGGGCTGGACAAGCCCCGTCTGCTGCGCGACATGCGGGCGGACGCGACCCGGCAGGCCGTCCGCCGGGACTGGACCGAGACCCGCCGCCCGGACCACCGGGTCCTGCGGCTCGATGCTCCCGGTCCGCACGGCGGCCGGGCCAAGCTCGTGGGCGGACGCCATCGGTACGCCCTGCCGACCCTGTTGCTGACGGGGCCGGGGGGCCGGGCGGTCGTCCCGGGATGGCGCCGCTACGAGGAGTATCTGGACGCCGCCTGCCAGGTCGCCCCCGGGCTGCGGCCGGCCCCCGGGCTGCCCTGCGCGGAGGAGGCACTGGAGGGGCACCGGTCTCTCACCGAGCCGGAGTTGGAGCTGCTCACCGGCTGTCCGGACCCGCCGGCGCGGGCCGTCCGCGTCGATACCGGCAATGGCTTGCTCTGGCTGCACCCGGACGAGGCGCGGGTGCATCCGGCGGTCCTGCGGCCCTAGCGCATGCCGGGCGACCCGGTGTGGCCGCCGGACACTGCCTGGTGGCGAGGGTCTCGGCCAATGAGACACCTCTAGGTATCCATTGACACCGGTTCGGCCACCCCGCCAAGATGGCGGCATGAATTCGACGCACCTTGGTGTGGTGTGCCGCTACGTGGACTACCGGCGTACCTCCAGCGCTCTCTGTCGCTGACCGCCGCCCCTCTCCCGGCGCGCCCGTCCCGTTCCCCCGCCCGGACCGTCCGCTGAGCCCGGCCGTGCACCGCGCGTCCGTCTGATCCCGTGGACCGTTCCGTCGGGCTTCCGCTGCGTCCCCACCCTTCGCGGCCCTCCCCTCGCTCTTCTCTTGCCCCTACCTTCCGCGCGCCGCCGGTACGCCGGCCAGGCGCCGTACGGCCGTGCCCGCACGCCCTCCGACGGGGGCCGCACACGGCCGAGAAAGGTGACGCACGCCCATGCCTATCCTCCGGACCCATTCCACCCCCGCCGCCGTCGCCGGCCTGGGCAGACGGTCGTTCCTCGGGCTCTCCCTCGGCGCCGGCGCAGCGCTGGCCCTCGCCGCCTGCGGCGGCAACGCGTCGCCGACGACGGCCGGTGGCACCAACGGCACCCTCAAGTGGGGCTGGGCGCTGCCCACTTCGTGGGACCCGGTCACCTCCTCGGCCGGCTGGGACGTACACGTCCTCTCGCTCACCTACGCGGCACTGACCAGACTGGACGAGAAGGGCGACCCGGTCCCGGCGCTCGCCGAGTCCTGGAAGTACGACACCACGGGATCGTCCGTCACCTTCACCCTGCGCAAGGGCCTGACCTTCAGCGACGGTACGGTCCTGAACGCCACTGCCGTCAAGAAGAGCCTGGAACGCGGCCGGGACGACGCCAAGTCGCTCGTCGCCGCCCAACTCGTCAACGTCAAGAAGATCACCGCACCCGACGCGCTCACCGTCACCGTCGAACTGGCGCAGCCGGACTTCCAGATCCCGGCGCTGCTGGCGGGCAAGACCGGCATGGTCGTCAACCCCAAGGTCTTCGAGGCCGACGCCGCGTCGATCGCCACCGAACCGGCCGGCGCCGGGCCCTTCACCCTCACCTCGTACGTACAGAACTCCAAGGCCGTACTGCGCCGCAGCCCCAGCTACTGGGACGCCAAGCAGATCAAGGTCGAGAACTTCGAGGTCTACCCGCTCCCCGAGGCCACCACCGTCGTCGCGGCCCTCCAGTCCGGCCAGTACAACGTCGCCCAGATCCCGGGCAGTCAGGTGGCGGCAGCCAAGGCGGCCGGACTGAAGGTGCAGGTCATCCCCTCCCTGGTGGTGGCGGTGCTGGACGTCAACATCAAGCAGGCGCCCTTCACCGACCCCGACGTGGCCCTCGCGCTGAAGTACGCCGTCGACCGCGAGGAACTGCTCAAGACCGCCGCCTTCGGGTACGGCGAGGTCGCCTACCAGCCGTTCCCCAAGGGCTACGTCGGCCACAACGACGAACTCGACGGCCTGTACGCCTACAACCCGGCCAAGGCCAAGGAACTGCTGGCGAAGGCCGGGCACGCCGGCGGACTCGAACTCACCATCACCACCTCCCAGGCGCAGGGCATCCCCGAACTGCTCCAGGCCCAGCTCAAGAAGGTCGGCATAACCGCGAAGATCGAGACCATCCCGGCGGCGCAGGCCACCCAGATCATCTACGTCCAGCACAGCAAGGCGCTCTTCACCGACCAGTTCGCCGGACGCGACTCGGCCGTCCAGGCATTCCAGGTGCTCTTCGGCGACCAGGGCCTGATGAACCCCGGCCGGACCACCTCGCCCGAGCTGCAGAAGGCGCTGGACGCCGTCCGCGGTACCCCGCTGGACTCCGCCGACTATCCCAAGGCGCTCCAGGCGGCCACGGCGATCGCGGTGAAGGCCCAGCCCAACGTCTTCCTCTACACCGTCCCCCGGATCCTGGCCCGCAATGACAAGGTCTCAGAGATCCCCGGGTACACCGTCGTCCAGCGCTTCGAGGGAGTCACCGCGTCGTGAGCGCGCCCGGCGGGACGCTCCCCGCCCAACGCAGACGCGCCGCACGCGGCTGGGCGCCTCTCGCCCGCCGCGCGGCGGCCGCCCCCCGCTCCCTGGGCCGGCTGCTCGCCGTCACCGGGACCGTCTTCCTGCTCTCCTCCCTGCTCACCTTCGGACTCGGTGCCCTCTCCGGCGCCAACCCGGCCGCGGCGGTGCTCGGCGACACCGCGACCCCGGCCGACATCGCGCGTATGCAGCATCAGTTCGGCCTCGACCGGCCACTGGTGACGCAGTACTTCAGCTGGCTCGGCCACGTCCTCACCGGCGACTTCGGCCGGTCGTGGTTCACCTCCGTCCCCGTCTCGGACAGCATCGGCCAGGCCCTCCCTGTGGACCTGTCGATCGCCGGGCTCGCACTGCTGCTGGCCGTCCTGCTCGGCGGCGGGGCCGGCATCGCCGCCGCGCTGAACAGCGGCGGACGGATCGACCGCACCGTCACACTGGTCTGCTCAGTGCTGGGCACCCTGCCGCCGTTCGTCCTGGCCATCGGCCTCATCGTGCTCTTCTCGGTGCAGCTCGGCGCGCTGCCCTCCGGCGGTTACGTCCCGTTCGCCACCGGCCCCGGCCAGTGGCTGCGGTACGCGATCCTGCCCGCCTTCGCCCTCAGCCTCGACGCCGCCGCCTCCATCGCCAGGCAGCTGCGCACCTCGCTGGTCGGGGAGTTGCGGGAGAACTACGTGACCGGCGCGGTGATGCGTGGCTTCTCGGCGCGCCGCGTGCTGTTCGGGCACGTCCTGCGGAACGCCGCCGGACCCGCCCTGACCGTACTCGGGATGAGTGTGCCGGCGATCCTCGGCGGAGCGGTCGTCACCGAACGCATCTTCAACCTGCCGGGCATCGCCCAGCTGTCCCTGCAGTCCGCCGAGCAGCACGACATCCCCGTCGTCCAGGGCACCCTGCTGGTCACCGTCGTCGTCGTGCTCCTCGCCAACGTGGCGGTCAACGCGGCCCTGACCGCCCTCAACCCGGCCGCCCGACGCGGCCCCGCTCCGGAGGCCGCGACAGCGGAAGGGAGCCCGTCATGAACACCCTGCGCCGCGCCTGGCGGCTTCGTACGGCCCGCATCGCCCTTGTCGTCCTCGCCGTGGTCGCGGTGGTGGCCGTCGCCGGCGGCACCCTCGCCCCGTACGACCCACTCGCCCAGGACACCGCCGACCTGCTGCACGGCCCGAGCGCGCACCACCTGCTCGGCACCGACTACCTCGGCCGTGACGTGCTCAGCAGGCTGCTGGCCGGCACGGCGCTGTCCGTCGCCGGGGCGCTGGAGGCCGTCGGCGCCGCCGCGCTGGTCGGCGTCGTCCCCGGGCTCGCCTCGGTCTGGCTGGGCCGTGGGGTGGAGTGGACCGCGCTGCGCGTCGTCGACGCCCTGATGACCCTGCCGTTCACCGTCTTCGCCATCGCGGTGGTCGGTGCCCTCGGCAATGGCATGCACCAGGCGATGCTCGCCCTCGGTGTGCTCTTCTCCCCGCTGTTCTTCCGCGTCACCCGAGCCGCCGCGCTCGGCCTGAAGCAGGCTCAGTACGTCGAGGCCGCCGAGCTGATGGGCGCCTCCCGGCGGTGGATCCTGCGGGTCCACATCTGGGGCAAGATCCTGCCGACCGTCGCCGTCACCACGGCCCAGGCGACCGGACAGGCGCTGCTGGTCGTCGCCTCCCTCACCTTCCTCGGCCTCGGCGTCCAGCCCCCCGACCCCACCTGGGGCGGCATGCTCGCCAGCGACCTCGGCTACCTCGCCCAGCAGCCCTGGGCCCCGCTCTTCCCCGCCGCCGTCATCATGATCACCGTCGGCGCCCTCAACCTCCTCGCCGACGCGATCCGCGACAGCGGCGCCGATGCCGATGCCCCGGCGGGTACGCAGGGCGCCGGTGCCGGGCCCGTCCGGCGAACCTTCGCCGCTGCCCTGCGTGGAACCGGCCGGCTGCGGCCGGTCCGCGACCGCCGGGCCGCACCGTCGCACCTCCCGCCGTCGCAGCGGGACGAACCGAGCCCGCCGGCACCGAATCCGCCTCAGTCCACGCAGCCGCCCCGCGAGGAGCAGACCGATGCCACCGTCCCCGTCGCCTGAGCCACGGCCGCCCATGCCGCCCAGCCACTCGGGGGAGGCCGGAAGCCCGCACCGGCCCGAGGCCGGAACTGCCGCCCTGCCGCGCGAGCCGCGGCCCGCGGGCACCACGGCAGTGCTGGACGTCGAAGGGCTCACCGTCACCGTGGGCGGCAGCCGGACCCGTGCCGTGCGCGACGTGTCGTTCACCCTCGCCCGGGGCGAATCCGTCGGCCTGGTGGGGGAGTCCGGCAGCGGCAAGAGCCTCACCTGCCGCTCGGTCCTGGGCGTGCTGCCGCCCGGCTGCGAGGTCTCATCCGGCCGGGCCGTCCTCGGCAACGGCGGCGGCGAGGCCGCCGAACTCACCGCACTGACCCGCAAGCGGTGGGACGCCGTCCGCGGCCGACGGCTCGGCGCGGTCTTCCAGGACCCGGCGTCGTACCTCAACCCCGCGCTCACCGTGGGCCGCCAGCTCGCCGAACAGCTCCGGGTCAAGCTCGGTCTGTCCCGTACCGAGGCCCACGCCCGGGCGGTCGAACTGTTCACCGACGTCGGCCTGCACCGGCCGTCCGACGTCTATCACCAGTACCCGCACGAGCTGTCCGGCGGCATGCTGCAACGCGTCCTCATCGCCGTCGCGATCTCCTGCGAGCCCGAACTGCTCATCGCCGACGAGGCCACCACCGCCCTGGACGTCGTCATCCAGGCCGAGATCCTCGAACTCCTCAGGCGGCTGCGCGCCGAACACGGCCTCGCGCTGCTGCTGGTCACCCACGACCTGGCCGTGGTCGCCGAGATCTGCGACCGGATTCTCGTGATGTACGCCGGGGAGATCGTCGAGAACGGCCCGACAGCCGGCGTCCTGGCCGCCCCAGCACACCCCTACACCGAGGCCCTGCTGCGGGTCGCCTCCATCGGCGAATGGGGACGCCGCGAGCTCGACACCATCCCCGGCCGCCCGCCGGAGGCCGGAGCCGAACTCCCCGGCTGCCGCTTCGCCGACCGCTGCGCCTACGTCACCACCGAGTGCACCGCGGGGCCGGTGCCCCTGTACTCCGTCGGCGAGCACCACCAGTCCCGCTGCCTGCGGGCACCCGCCGCACCGGCCCGGGAAGGAGCCCGCGCATGACGACCGCCACCGCCACCGCCGCCCCGCCGCTGCTCGACATCAGCGGTCTCACCGTCTCGTACGGCCGTCGCAGGCGTACCCGGGTCCTCGACGGCGTCTCGCTCACCGCCCGCTCCGGCGAGATCCTCGGCATCATCGGCGAGACCGGCTCCGGCAAGACCACGCTGGCCCGTGCCACGGTCGGCCTCGTCCGGCCGGACGCCGGACGGATCGGCTTCGACGGTCAGGACCTGGCGGCTCTGGGCGGCGGCGCGCTGCGCGCCTTCCGCCGTACGGGCCAGGTGCAGCTCACCTTCCAGGACCCGCTGCGCTCCCTGGACCCCGAACTGACGGTCCATCGAATAGTGGGCGAACCCCTGGCCGCGACCGGCTCCGCCGGCCGGGAGGAGCGTGCTGCCCGGGTCACGGAAGCGCTCACACTCGTCGGCCTCGACCCCGACGAGCTCGGATCCCGCACCCCCGGCCAGATCTCCGGCGGCCAGCGCCAGCGCGTCTCGCTGGCCCGCGCCATCGTGACCCGGCCGCGGCTGCTGCTCAGCGACGAACCGGTCAGCGCCCTCGACGCCTCCAACCGCAACCTCGTACTGCAGCTCCTGGACCGGCTGCGGCGCGACCTCGACCTGGCCGTCGTCGTCATATCCCACGACCTCAGCTCGCTCGCCGGGATCGCCGACCGGGTCGCCGTCCTCTACCGGGGCCATCTCGTCGAGGAGGGCCCCATCGGCGACGTACTCGACTCCCCGCACCACCCCTACACAGCGCTGCTCACCGCGTCCGCGCCCAGCGTGCGCCGGGAACACCGGCTGCTCCCCGCACAGTTGCGGGCCCCGGCCGGCCGCGAACCCTGGCCGGACGGCGTGGACTGCGCCTTCGCGCCCCGGTGTCGCTTCGCCGGGCCCGAATGCCGTGAAACGCCGCGCCCGGCCGTCGTCGCGGAGCCGGAGACGGAGCCGGATCTGGATCCGGAGACAGCGCCGGACACGACCCGGACCGTCGCCTGCCACCACGCCACGACGTGGCGCGCCCAGCTCGGCTGAATCCTCCCCCGACCCCCCCGGAGCCCCCCATGACCATCGAGTTCATCGGCATCGCCGCCACCCAGGAGACCAGCGAGAGCGGCGCCGCGACCCCCGTCAACGGCAGTACTGGACGCGACGGCGTCTCGGCGCAGACCGAGGCCGCCGCCGCCAGGGGCCCCGTCGTCCAGCCCGGCTACCTGCGCGACCTCGCCCGCGCTCACGAGGAGGCCGGCTTCGACCGGATCCTGGTCGCGCACTCCTCCGCCAGCCCCGACGGCTTCACCGTCGCCGACCAGATCCTCACCCACACCGACCGGCTCGGCGTGCTGCTCGCCCACCGCCCCGGCTTCGTCGCCCCCACCCTCGCCGCACGCAAGTTCGCCACCCTGGACGCCTTCCACCCCGGCCGGGTCGCCCTGCACGTCATCACCGGCGGCGACGACGCCGACCAGGCCCGCGACGGAGACCTCACCGACAAGGTCACCCGCTACCGCCGCACCGACGAATTCCTCGACGTGGTCCGCAGGGAATGGACCGCCGAGACGCCCTTCGACTACGACGGCGAGTTCTACCAGGTCCGCGGCGGCTGGTCCGCGGTACGGCCCGCCGACCCCATCCCCGTCTACTTCGGCGGCGCCTCCGACGACGCGGTCCGGGTCGGCGGCAAGCACGCCGACGTGTACGCCTTCTGGGGCGAGCCGCTCGCCGGGATCGCCGAGCGCATCCGCCAGGTGCGCGCGGCCGCCACCCCCTACGGTCGCGACCCGCGCTTCAGCGTCAGCCTGCGCCCCATCCCCGCCGCCACCGAGACCGAGGCCTGGCAGCGCGCGCAGGAGATCCTCCGGCTCACCAAGGAGCGCACCGGCGAGGAGAGGCAGTACTTCAACCTCAACCACGCGCAGCAGCGCGGTTCCCAGCGCCTCCTGGAGTACGCCGCCCAGGGCGACATCCACGACAAGCGGCTGTGGACCGCCATCGCCAAAACCACCGGCGCCGCCGGCAACTCCACCGCCCTCGTTGGCTCCTACGAGCAGGTCGCCGAATCCCTTCTGGACTATGTGGGGCTGGGTGTCAGCACCCTGCTCATCCGTGGCTTCTCACCGCTGGCCGACGCCCGCGACTACGGGACGCTGGTACGCCTCGTCCGTGAGCGGACCCTCGCCGGGGCGGCAGGCGCATGACCGCCGGGCCGGCCTTGTCGCCTGCGGCGGGCTTCCCCCACCCCGCCCCGGGAGACAGCTCCATGACCCACCACCTCGGCACCTCCATGCCGCCATCGGCCTCAGCACCCGCCCTGCCCACCCCCGACCTGGCCCGCCTGCCCGGTGTAACCGCCGCCCTCGCCGCACGCGCGGCGGAGCACGACCGGGACGCCTCCTTCCCCACGGAGGGCTTCCAGCTCGTCCACGACGCCGGTCTGCTCACCGCGACCGTCGGGACGGCCCACGACGGCCCCGGTGCCGGGCTCACGGACACCGTTCGTATCCTGCGTGCCCTGGGCGCGGGTGACCCGGCCGTCGCACTGGTCAGCGCCATGACGCTGTTCGTCCATGCGGCCGAGGCGCGTGGCCCGGCCTGGCCGACCGCCGCGTACGCCGGCCTGCTGGCCGAGGCGGCCACTCGCCCCGCCCTGGTCAACGCTCTGCGTGTGGAGCCCGAACTCGGCAGCCCCGTCCGCGGCGGGCTGCCCGCCACCACTGCCCGACGCGACGGCGGCCACTGGGTGCTGACCGGCCGGAAGATCTACTCCACCGGGGCCGTCGGGCTCAGCCGCCTGCTGGTGTACGCCCGCACCGACGAGGACCCGGTCCGGGTCGGTTCCTTCATCGTCCGTGCCGGCACCCCGGGCCTGAGCGTCGAACGCACCTGGAACCACCTCGGCCTACGGGCCAGCCGCAGCGACGATGTGATCCTCGACGGAGTCCGGGTCCCCCTCGAGGAGACGATCGGGCTCGCCGAACCCGCCGCCGCTCCCGGCCGCCCCGACGCGGTGACCGGCGCCTGGGGCTCGCTGGGCCTGGCCGCGCTCTACCTCGGCCTAGCAGGCGCCGCCCGCGACTGGCTGACCGGCTTCCTGCACGAGCGCACCCCCACCGCCCTGGGGGCCCCGCTCGCCACCCTGCCCCGCTTCCAGAGCGCCGTCGGCGAGATCGAGGCCTCCCTCGTCGGAGCCGACACCCTCGTCGACGCGCTCGCCGCCCGTATCGATGCCGGTGACCCCGAAGCGGCGGACCGGGCCGGGATCGCGAAGCTTCTCGCCACCCGGGCCGCCACCGGCGCCGTGGAGCAGGCGGTCGGCCTGGTCGGCAACCACGGCCTCACCCTCGACAACCCACTCCAGCGCCACTACCGCGATGTGCTCTGCAGCCGCGTTCACACCCCGCAGGACGACTCCGTCCTGACCGCCGCCGGCCGCGCCGCACTCGCCCGTCACCCCACAGCCAACACCGCTCCGAAGGGAAAATGACCCCATGTCCGTCGAGTTCATCGGCATGATCGGCACCCGCGACGCCTCCGAGACCCGCCCCGGCAGCGGGCCGGCCATCGACCCCGACTACACCGTCCGCTTCGCCCGCGCCCACGAGGACGGCGGCTTCGACCGCGTTCTGATCGGCTACAGCTCCGGCACTCCCGACGGCACCCAGGTCGCCGCCCACGTCGCCGCCCGTACGGAACGGCTGGGCCTGCTGATAGCGCACCGTCCCGGTTTCATCGCCCCCACCCTGGCCGCCCGCTCCTTCGCCACCCTCGACCAGTTCTCCGGTGGCCGTGTCGCCGTCCACACCATCACCGGGGGCCACGACACCGAGCAGCGCCGGGACGGCGACTACCTCGGCAAGGACGAGCGCTACGCCCGCACCGACGAGTACCTCGGCATCCTCCGCCGTGCCTGGACCTCCGGCGAGCCCTTCAGCCACGAGGGCACGCACTACCGCTTCGAGGACTACCACAGCGACGTGCTGCCGGTGCGCGAGTCGGGCATCCCGCTCTTCTTCGGCGGCTCCTCCGAGGCCGCGTACCGGGTGGGCGGCAGGCACGCCGACACCTTCGCCCTGTGGGGCGAGCCACTCGCCGAGACCGCCGAGCAGATCGCCTCCGTACGGGCTGCCGCGCAGGCCGCGGGCCGTACCGAGGCACCCGGGATCAGCGTCTCCTTCCGGCCGATCCTCGGCCCCACCGAGGAACTGGCCTGGGAACGCGCCCACCGCATCCTCGACACCATCAACGAGGGAGTCGGCAAGTCGTTCTTCGGCCAGGTCAAGCGGTTCACCGGGGCCGACGGCCCGCAGAACACCGGCTCCCAGCGGCTGCTGGCCGCCGCGGCGAAGGCCGACCGGCACGACCGCGCGCTGTGGACCGCGCCCGCCGCGGCCTCCGGGGCGGCCGGCAACTCCACCGCGCTCGTCGGCACACCGGAGACCGTCGCCCAGGCCCTGCTGGACTACGTGGACATCGGCGTCACCACCATCCTGATCCGTGGCTACGACCCGCTGGACGACGCCATCGACTACGGCCGCCATCTCATCCCGCTGGTCCGCCAGGAACTCGCGCATCGCGCCGCCACCGCCACCTCGCTCGTCACCTCCGGAAGTGCTCGATGACCGAGTTGCTCACCACCGCCCACAGCTGGCACCCGCCCGCCGGGGCCGTCAGCCGGGGCACCCTCCTCGTCCTCCCCGGCCGTGGCGAGCACGGCGGAGTGTACGAACGCTTCGGCCGCCGCCTCGCTGCCGACGCCTACGTCGTCCACGCCCTCGGCACAGAGCCCGGAGCCGACCGGGACACCGTCCGCAGCGCCCTGCGGCAGGCCGCCGGCCCGGACCCCGTTGCCCCGGTCGTCCTGGTCGGCGCCGACACCGGCGCCCTCCAGGCGCTGGTCGCCGCCGCCGACCCGGACCCGGAACTCGCTGTCCACGGCATCATCCTGGCCGGTACGGCCCCGACCGCGGCCGCCGGATTCCAGGCGGGCGAGGGCTGGGACGCCGAACTCGCCGCCCGCACCGCCTGCCCCGTCCACCGCAGGCGCCTCGCCGAGGACCCAGGCTTCGCGCGCGGCCGGCTGGGCGACCCAGCCCCCGACGCGCTCGCCGCCGCGGCGGAGACCGCCGCACCCGAGCTGCCCGTGCTCGTCCTGCACGGCGACGCGGACCCGGTCACCCCTGCGGACCGGGCCCGCGCCCTCGCGGCCCGACTGCCCCGGGCGAGCCTCGGCGTCGTACGCGGCGGACTCCACGACACCGTCAACGACGCGTCGCACCGCACCACTGCCGCCGCCGTCGTCCAGTGGCTCGAACGGCTGCGTGGCGGCCCGGAGTTGAGCCCGATCCTCACGATTGAGCCCATCGTGCCCATCGTGCCCATCGCGTCCATCACGAGGGAGCCCCGTTCATGACCGTCACCGGAGAGCACCAGGAAGTGGACGCCGCCCCCGCCGCCGAGGTCCTGCGCCGCACCCTGCGCCGGCACGCGGCCGGCGTCACAGTGATCACGGTTCCCGGCCCGGCGGGCTTCACGGCGACCTCTTTCACCTCCGTCTCCCTGGAGCCGGCCCTGGTCTCCTTCCACCTCGGCCTCACCGCCTCCACCGCCCGCGCGGTCCGGGCGGCGGAACGGTTCGCGGTGCACATCCTCGGCGCCGAACACGCCGCCCTGGCGCAGGGTTTCGCCCGCAGCGGCACCGACCGCTTCGCGGGAGTCCCCTGGAAACCGTCCCCCGACGGCCTGCCCCTGCTCGACGGCGTACCGGCATGGCTCACCGCCCGCGTGGTTCTCCGCCAGGAGATCGGCGACCATCTGCACGTGGTCGGTGAGGTCGAGGCAGGCGGCGGCCATGTCACCGGCGCTGCCCTGGTCCACCACGATGGATACTTCGGCACCGCCGTGCGCCTGTAGGGCCCGGCTCCGGGACCAGCGGCGGCGGGGCTGGGTGGTGCTGGTGCGCGGGGAGTGGCGGGGGCCCTCGGGATGCGGCCAGGGGAGGGTGATACTGCCGCCGACGGGGAGGGCGTGCCAGCAGCCGGCGAAGGTGTCGAGGCGGCCGCAGATGCGCTGCACGAGCGGCGTTTCGCGCTCGCTGAGCGGGGTGCCGGCGAGCCATGGGGGGAGTTGGCCGCGATGACCGGAGCGGAGCTGCCACATGGAGTGGCAGATGGAGACGAGCCGCTCGGAAAGAGCCGTTTCGGCGCGGTCCTGAGGGCGCGGCGTCTTCTCGCGGCGGGCCCGGCGGCGGCTCTCGGCGGGGTCGGCCGGCGTAATGAAACCGCCGCCCGAGGCGATACGGCCGAACACGGCACCGCGGAGGCCGGCTTCGGCCTCGGCGAGGAAATGGACGGCGTCGTGCGGGAGGTAGTCGTCATAGCCGGGGGCGTAGCGGGTGGCGAGCGCGGGTCCGGTGCGGCGGGCGACGCTGATCGTGTCACGAACGCCCCGCGACCTTGGTGAACGTCACGTCCATACCAGGACGGCAACGGGGACGGAGCCGGCCGTGCACACGGATTTCGGGCGGAGCGGAGGGCGGCCTCGCGAGGCAGGGGCATGGCGTCCGGACGACCGGCCGCCGTCGGCTACTGCGGCAGCCGCACCCGGGCCAGCTGGCGGGACTGGGCGACGAGCCGGCCCGCGGAGTCCCAGGCCTCGGCGTCCTCCTCCAGGTAACCGCCCGCGAAGTTGCGGGTGGAGTGGACGATCCGCAGCCAGCCGGGGGCGGGCTTGGCGCGGACGTGCACGGTGAGTTCGAGGGTGGGGGCCCAGCTGGGGACACCGAGGTCGAAGTTGACCGGCGGCAGGACGTCCACGGCGAGGAGCAGCATCAGGGGGTCGGGCTCGCGGCCGTCGGGGAGGCGGAACCAGCCGCGTGCCATCCCGCGGCCGGAGGGGGTGCCGGAGACCCAGCCGATGGTGCCGGGGTCGAGGCGCAGCTCGACGCTGCCCAGGAAAGGGGCCTGCTTGAGGAACTCGGGCGGGGCGAGGTCGGTGCTGACACAGTCCGCGGGGGCGGGCAGATCCGGGGGAGTCGCGGAGGTCCGGATATGGTCGGTGTGGCCGTCGAGGTCGCCGTAGGTGGCGAGGACGCGGACCCGTTCGACGGGCTCGCCGTCGTCGCCGGCCTGGGTGAGGGAGACGGAGCCGGTGGAGACCGTACGGCCGCGGCGGAGGGTCTCGGTGCGGAGGGTGGCGCGGCCGGGGCTGGTGGGGGAGAGGTAGTAGCCGCTGATGGAGAAGGGGTCGAGGTGGCCGTCGACCCCGTCGCCGAGTTCGGCGCAGAGGGCGCGGCCGGCGAGCGCGAGCAGCAGGCCGCCGTTGATCCCCATGCCTATCCGCCAGTTGTCGTGCAGCTCGGCGTCGAAGACGGAGGGCTCGTCGGGGCGCGGGGTCACCGTGGTGGCGAGGTCGAATCCGTATGTGTGAAGGGTCATCGGTTTCCTTGGGTGGACGGCTCGTTGAGGCCGCGTGCGTGCGTAAGAGGCCGCGCGAATAGGTGGGGCGGGTTAAGGAGCGCGCCGAGGGCCGAGTCTGGCAAGGCGGAGGCGGGGGCACCTCCTGGGGTCGACCGACACCGACGACAACACTTCCAGGCGAGAGCCATCGGCCCGCGACGCCGCCCCACCTATTCGCGCGGCCTCTGAGGGTGTCGACGACCTCGTCGACGCGGATGGCGCCGGTGGCGGCGTCCGCCCGCCACCCGTCGTCCTGGGCGGCCCGCAGCACGGCCGGCAGTCCGTCGAAGGTGGCGGAGCCGGCCCGGGCCGGCTTCTTGTCCGACTGGTCCGGCAGATCACGCCGGAACATCAGGGAGGGCATCGCGGGCCGCTCTGCCGCGCGGTGCGGGAAGTGTTGGAGCTGCGCGCCGTGGGACACCTGCGTGCGGCGGGCGATGGCACGTAAGGTGAGCGCTTCGACGCCTTCCTCGGACAGTAGTTCCAGGGCCGCGCCGAGCGGGCGGCCGCAGGTGTCTACTGTCACAGTAGACAGTGTCTACTGAATATGCCGTCGTCGTCCAGCCGTTCGCTGGACAACGACGGGCCAAAATGATCACGTCACCCGCTGTCCCTTCCCGAGTGCGGTGATCCCGTTCTGGGAGATGTGGTAGATCTCCTGATCGCGTTCCCGGTTGACACCGATCGTGGCCCCCGGGGGGACCACCACGTTCTTGTCCAGGATCGCCCGGCGCACCACCGCGCCACGCCCTATACGGACGTTGTCGTGCAGGACCGCCCCTTGTACCACCGCCCCCTCCTCCACCACGACGCCCGGCGACAGCACGGACTGGGTGACCTGGCCGCTGATGATGCACCCCGGGCTGACCATGGACTCGCTCGCGATGCCGCCCGCCACGAACTTCGCCGGGGGCAGCCGTAGGGAGTGGGTGTACAGCGGCCACTCGCGGTTGTAGAGGTTGAAGACCGGGTGCACCGAAATCAGGTCCATATGGGAGTCGTAGTACTGGTCCAGGGTGCCGACGTCCCGCCAGTAGCCGTGGTCGCGGGCGGTCTCTCCCGGGACGTGATTGTCGTCGAAGTCGTACACCTGGGCCTGGCCCTTGGCGGTGAGCATCGGCAGGATGCTGCCGCCCATGTCGTGGATCGAGTCGTCGTCCTCGGCGTCCTGGTAGAGCGCGTCGAGCAGCACCTTCGTGGTGAAGATGTAGTTGCCCATCGAGGCGTACACCCGGTCCGGGTCCCCGGCCAGGCCCGGCGCGTCGGCAGGCTTCTCCTGGAACCGTTCCACCCGGATGCCGTCCGGGCCGGGTGTGATGACCCCGAAGGACGGCGACTGCTCGCGCGGGACCCGGATACCGGCGACCGTGACCCCTGCCCCGCTCTCTATGTGCTGCCGCAGCATCTGGCGCGGGTCCATGCGGTACACGTGGTCGGCACCGAAGACCACGATGTAGTCGGGCTGTTCGTCGTGCACGAGGTTCAACGACTGGTAGATCGCGTCCGCGCTGCCCAGGAACCAGCGCGGGCCGAGCCGCTGTTGCGCCGGGACGGGGGTGACGTAGTTGCCGAGCAGATTGGACATCCGCCAGGTGGTGGTGATGTGGCGGTCGAGAGAGTGCGACTTGTACTGCGTCAGGACGCAGAGCCGCATGATGTCGCCGTTGACAAGATTGGACAGTACGAAGTCGACCAGCCGGTAGGCGCCGCCGAAGGGCACTGCCGGTTTGGCCCGGTCGGCGGTGAGCGGCATCAGCCGCTTGCCCTCCCCGCCCGCGAGTACGATTCCCAGCACCGAAGGGCCACCACGCATCGCCCACCCCTTATTGCTTGTGTTGCTCGAGAGTCTCCTCATACACCCGCAGGGTGCGCCGTGCCACGGCGTCCCAGCCGAATTCCCGTACGGCGCGCTCGCGCCCCGCTTCGCCCATCCGCCGCGCCGCCGCCGGATCGGCGACCACCTTGTTCAGCGCCGCGGCCAGCGCCGCCTCAAAACCCTTCGGCTCCGCCTCGTCGTAAGGGACGAGCAGCCCGGTGCGGCCGTCCTCGACCACCTCCGGGATCCCGCCGACCGCCGAGGCCACCACCGGTGTGCCGCAGGCCATCGCCTCCAGATTGACGATGCCCAGCGGCTCGTACACGGAAGGGCACACGAACACCGAGGCGTGCGTTAGCAGCTGCACCACATCCCGGCGCGGCAGCATCTCGGGGATCCACAGCACCCCTTCCCGCTCCCGGCCCAGTTCCGCCACCAGCTCGCGGAACTCCCGGTCGATCGCGGGCGTGTCGGGAGCTCCCGCGCACAGTACCAACTGGGTGCCGCGGTCCAGTTCGTGGGCCGCGCGCAGCAGATGCGGCACACCCTTCTGCCGGGTGATCCGGCCGACGAAGACGGCGTACGGCAGGCCGGGGTCGACGCCGAGGCGGCGCAGTACATCGGTGTCCGGGTCTGGTCGGTACAGGGCGGTGTCGATGCCGTTGTGGACCACCCGCACCCTGGCCGGGTCCAGCGCCGGGTAGCTGGCGAGGATGTCGGCGCGCATGCCGTGCGAGACCGCGATCACGGCGTCGGCCGCCTCGATCGCCGTACGCTCGGCCCAGCTGGACACGGCGTAGCCGCCGCCGAGTTGCTCGGCCTTCCAGGGGCGCAGCGGCTCCAGCGAGTGGGCTGTCATCACATGCGGAATGCCGTGCAGCAGCTTGGCGACATGGCCGGCGAGATTCGCGTACCACGTATGGGAGTGGACCAGCTCGCGGCCGGCGACCGCCGCGGCCATGGACAGGTCGACCGACAGGCTCCGCAGCGCCTCGTTCGCACCGTCCAGCCCGGCCGCGGCCCGGTGCCGGGTGACGTCCCCGGTGCTCTGCGCCGTACCGCTGCTCCAGCAGTGCATTTCCAGGTCGCTGAGGGCGCGGAGCTCGCGGGCGAGGAACTCCACATGCACACCAGCGCCGCCGTAGACATCCGGCGGGTATTCCCGGGTGAGCAGGCCCACCTTCATGAGCACCGTCCGTACGCCACATGGTCTCCTTCGCCGCCGCTCACCCACATAGTGCCCAGGGAGAGCGGGTTTGATCCGCGAGCATATGCGAACGTCGTGACGGCGGGGGACCGGCCGGCCCAGGGGGCGCACCTAGCCGGCCGGTCCCGTACGCGTGTACACGGGTCGGGAGCGTCAGGCCCGGCCGGCCGCTGAGCGCAGAGCGATCCGCTGCTCGCCCGCGTACACGTTCATGGAGGTGCCGCGCAGGAAGCCGACGAGGGTGAGTCCCGCCTCGTCGGCGAGGTCGACGGCGAGGGAGGAGGGCGCCGAGACGGCGGCGAGGACCGGGATGCCCGCCATGACGGCTTTCTGCGCCAGCTCGAAGGAGGCGCGGCCGGAGACCAGCAGGATCCTCCCGGAGAGGGGGAGCTCGCCCTGCTGCAGGGCGCGTCCGACCAGCTTGTCGACGGCGTTGTGACGGCCCACGTCCTCACGGACGTCGATCAGCTCGCCCTCGGGGGTGAAGAGCGCGGCGGCGTGCAGGCCCCCGGTCCGGTCGAAGACCCGCTGGGCCGCCCTGAGCCGGTCGGGGAGGACGGCGAGCAGGTCCGGTTCGACCAGGACCGGGGGAGTGTCGGTGATGGGCCAGTGCGCTGTCGTCCGTACGGCGTCGAGGCTGGCCTTGCCGCACAGGCCGCAGGACGACGTGGTGTAGACGTTCCGTTCCAGGGTGATGTCGGGGAGCGGGGTGCCGGGCGCGAGCCGGACATCGACGATGTTGTAGGTGTTCGAGCCGTCCACTGTCGCGCCCGCGCAGTACACGATGTTCGCCAGCTCGTCCGCGCTGCCGAGCACCCCCTCGCTCACCAGGAACCCGGCGGCGAGCGCGAAGTCGTCGCCCGGTGTGCGCATGGTGATCGCCAGAGGCTTGCCGTTGAGGCGGATCTCCAGTGGTTCCTCGGCGACCAGAGTGTCCGCGCGGTGACTGACAGCGCCGTCCCTGATACGCAGTACGCGGCGCCGCTCGGTGACCCGTCCCATAATCAATCAGTCCCGGTTCTGTACGTGCTGGAAGCCAAAACGGCCCTTTATACAGAGGTTGCCATGGGTGACCGGGTTGTCGTGCGGTGAGGTCACCTTGACGATCTCGTTTTCCTGCACATGGAGGGTGAGATTGCAGCCCACACCGCAGTACGCGCAGATGGTCGTGGTTTCCGTCTGGGACGGCTCGTCCCAGGTGCCGGCCGCGCGCATGTCGAACTCCGTCTTGAAGGACAGGGCCCCGGTCGGGCAGACCTCGATGCAGTTGCCGCAGTATACGCAGGCGGAATCGGTGAGCGACGCGTCGTGCTCCACGGCGATGGTGTTGTCGAAGCCGCGCCCGGCCACCGAGATGGCGAAGGTGTTCTGCCACTGGTCGCCACAGGCGTCGACGCACTTGTAGCACATGATGCACTTGCTGTAATCGCGCACATACAGGTCGTTGTCGACCTTGGGCGCCCGGTCGGCGACCGTCGCCGCATCCGGGCCGAAGCGGTCCGGCTCCGCGCCGTACTCCCTGATCCAGCCCGCGACGTGCGGCGTTGTCGACAGATCGACGGACGAGGCCAGCAGTTCCAGCACGATCTTCCGGCTGTGCCGGGCCCGCTCGGTGCCGGTACGGACCTCCATGCCCGGCTCCGCCCTGCGCGAGCACGCGGGCGCCAGGGTGCGGGCCCCCTCGACCTCGACGACGCACACCCGGCAGGCGTTCTTCGGGGTGAGGGTGTCGCCGTAGCAGAGGGTCGGGATGTCCTTCCCGGCAGCCGTGCACGCGTCGAGGATCGTGCTGCCCTCGGGGACCCGGACCGGCTCGTCGTCGAGGGTGAACTCGATCAGGCGGCGCGGCAGGCCGAGGGGGACGGTGGTGGTCATTTGTAGGCTCCCAGGCGGTCGATGGCCGATTCCACTGCGTTCCACGCGGTCTGGCCCAGACCGCAGATCGAGGCGTCCCGCATCGCCCGGCCCACCTCGCGAAGCAGCGCGATGTCCGCCGCCGCCGCGTCGCCCGTGCGGTCCGTGATCCGGTGCAGCGCCTCCTCCTGCCGTACGGTCCCGACCCGGCACGGCACGCACTGGCCGCAGGACTCGTCCCGGAAGAACTCCGCGATGCGGAGCAGGATGCGCGGCAGCTCCACCGTCTCGTCCAGCGCCAGGATCACGCCCGAGCCGAGCGTCGCCCCGGCCTCCCTGGTGCCCTCGAAGGTCAGCGGGATGTCCAGCTCGTCCGGCCGTACGAAGCCACCCGCCGCCCCGCCGAGCAGGACCGCGCGGAGGGTGCGGCCCTGCGGAGCGCCCCCGGCGAGATCGAGCAGCTCGCGCAAAGTCGCGCCGAAAGGCAGCTCATATATGCCGGGCGCCCGCACCGAGCCCGATACGCAGAACAGCTTGGTGCCGGTCGAATTCCCGGTCCCTGTGGCGGCGTACGCCGCCGCGCCGTGCTCCAGGATCGGCAGCACATTGACGAGGGTCTCGACATTGTTGACGGCCGTCGGTTTGTCGAACAGGCCCTTCTCGACCGGGAAGGGCGGCTTGCTGCGCGGCTCGCCGCGCCGGCCCTCGATCGAGTTGAAGATCGCGGTCTCCTCGCCGCATATATACGCGCCCGCGCCACGCCGTATCTCTATGTCGAACGCGTACCCCTGGCCGAGGACGTCGGGCCCCAGCAGCCCCCGGGCGCGCGCCTGGCCGATCGCGTGCTCCAGCCGGTGCAGGGCACGCGGATACTCGCCGCGCAGATAGAGGAATCCGCGGTGCGCCCCGACCGCGTACCCCGCGATCGTCATCGCCTCGACGAGTGCGTACGGATCGCCCTCCATCAGCACCCGGTCCTTGAAGGTGCCGGGCTCGCTCTCGTCCGCGTTGCAGACCAGGTAGTGGGTGCGCTCGGGCTGCCTGGCCGTCGCGTCCCACTTGCGGCCGGTGGGGAACGCCGCCCCGCCGCGCCCGACCAGCCCCGCGTCCAGCACCTCCCGGATCACTCCGGCCGGGCCCAGCGCGAATGCCCGGCGCAGGGCGGAGTAGCCGCCGTGCGCGCGGTAGTCGTCCAGCGAGGACGGGTCGACGACGCCGATGCGGCGCAGGAGTACGAGCGCCGGATCCCCGGCCTGGGGCACGGCCTGTGACGCGGCCGGCTCGGGCGGGGCCGCGTGCGGGGCACGTGCCGCCGCGACGACGGCCTCGGCGGTGGCCGGGCCGACCACGGCCATGGCGTGGCCGCCTGCGGCGGGCTTCTCCCCTGCCCCGCCACTTCCCGTTGCAATCGGTATGCGGCTGGCGCCGCGTGGCGGGGGCTCCGCTCCCGGATCCCCGGTCCTCAAACGCCGGACGGGCTGGACCCCGGCCCGCACGGAACCGGGGTCCGGGGCAGCGCCCCGGTTTCCGGAAGGGGCGGGGCTGGGGCCTGTCTCGCCCGCCTGGATCACCAGCGCCGCCGGCGCCCGCTCGCAGAGCCCGAGGCACGGGCTGGCCTGCCAGACAACGCCGTCCCGGGCCTGGCCCGCCGGCCCGAGCCGGTCCTCCAGCCCCGACGTCAACGCGGCGGAGCCCGCCGCCGCGCACGCCAGGTCCGTACAGACGTGCAGCACCCGCGCCGGCCGCGGCCGCACGGAGAACATCGCGTAGAACGTCGCGACCCCATAGCCCTCCGCGGGAGGCACCGTGAGCCGTCGGCACACGTAGTCCAGCGCGCCCTCGCTGATCCAGCCGACGCGGTCGTTGATCGCGTGCAACGCGGGCAGCAGCAGGTCCCGGCGGTCGCGGGCCTCGTGGCCGCCCCGGGCCCAGCGCAGGTCGGCTTTCGTGCGCTCGCCGCCGTCCCAGCCGGACTCGGGCGGGCCGAGGAAGTCGTCGATGGCGTCGCGTTCCTCGTCCGTCGGCTTGGCGTCGGTGAACTTCAGGTCCATGACGCCACCGCCAGCTTCTCCACCCGTACCGCCGTGGCCTTGTACTCGGCGGTGCCGGCGATCGGGCAGGTGGCCTCGATGGTGAGCTGGTTGGTGTCGACCTCGTCCGGGAAGTGCATGGTCATGAAGGCCAGCCCGGGCCGCAGCCCCGGGTCGATCCAGGCCGGGGCGGTGACCTCGCCGCGCCGGGAGGCGATGCGGACCTCCTCGCCCTGGGCGATGCCGTACGCCGCCGCGTCCTCGGGAGAGAGCTCGATGTTCTCGCCGCGCCGCAGCGGGGAGGCGAAGCCGGAGGACTGGACGCCGGTGTTGTACGAGTCCAGGCGGCGTCCGGTGGTCAGCCGGATCGGGTACTGCTCGTCGAGCAGGTCGACCGGCGGGGAGTGCTTGACCGGCCCGAAGGGGGCTGGCATGCCCCGCTTGGCGGGGTCCTTCTCCCAGAGGCGGGCGTGCAGATAGGTGGGTTCGAGGCGGTCCTCGCTGGGGCAGGGCCACTGGATTCCCTGGTGCTCCTCCAGGCGGGCGTACGTCATGCCGTAGTGGTCGGGGGAGACGGCCCGGAGCTCGTTCCAGACCTCTTCGGAGTCGGCGTACTTCCAGTTGTGGCCGAGCCGTGCCGCGAGGTCGCAGATGATGGCGATGTCGTCGCGCGCCTCTCCGGGAGGGGAGACGGCCTTGCGGACCCGCTGGACGCGCCGTTCGCTGTTCGTGGCGGTGCCGTCGCTCTCGCACCAGGAGGCGGACGCGGGCAGGACGACATCGGCCAGCTCGGCGGTCTTGGTGAGGAAGATGTCCTGGACGACCAGGTGGTCGAGCATCTTCAGCCGCTGGATGGTGTGCTCGCAGTCGGCCTCGGACTGGGCGGGGTTCTCCCCGATGCAGTAGACGGCCTTCAGCCGGCCCTGCTCGATGGCGTCGAGCATCTCGGTGAGGTTGAGCCCGTAGCGGGGCTGGATGACGGTGTTCCAGGAGGCCTCGAACTTCGCCCGCGTCGCGGGCTCCAGGATGTCCTGGAAGCCGGGCAGGCGGTTCGGGATGGCGCCCATGTCGCCGCCGCCCTGGACGTTGTTCTGGCCGCGCAGGGGCTGCAGGCCGGAGCCGTGGCGGCCGACGTGCCCGGTGAGCAGGGAGAGGTTGATCAGGGCCCGCACATTGTCGGTGGCGTTGTGGTGCTCGGTGATGCCGAGGGTCCAGCACAGTTGCGCGCGCTCGGCGGTGGCGTAGGCGTGCGCGAGCTCCCGGATGGCGTCGGCGGGGACGCCGGTGACCTGTTCGGCGACGGTGAGGGTCCAGGGTTCGACCTCGGCGGCGTACTCCTCGTAGCCGCTGGTGGCGCGCTCGATGAAGGCGGTGTTGGCGAGCCCGGCGTGGATGATCTCGCGGGCGACCGCATGGGCGAGCGGGATGTCGGTGCCGACGTTGAGGCCCAGCCAGCGGTCGGCCCATTCGGCTGTGCTGGTGCGGCGCGGGTCGATGGCGTACATACGGGCGCCGTTATGGATCCCCTTCAGGACGTGCTGGAAGAAGATGGGGTGCGCGAAGCGGGCGTTGGAGCCCCACATGACGATCAGGTCGGTGTCCTCGACCTCCTGGTACGAGGAGGTGCCGCCGCCGGAGCCGAAGGCGGCGGAGAGCCCGGCGACGCTGGGAGCGTGGCAGGTGCGGTTGCAGGAGTCGACGTTGTTGGTGCCGATGACGACCCGGGTGAACTTCTGGGCGACGTAGTTCATCTCGTTGGTGGAGCGGGCACAGGAGAACATCCCGAAGGCGTCGGGGCCGTGGGCTCCGGTCGTGCGGGCGAAGCCTCCGGCGGCGCGGTCGAGCGCCTCGTCCCAGGTCGCGCGCCGCAGCTCGCCGTTCTTGGTGTCGCGCACCAGGGGATGGGTGATGCGGGGGTAGACCTTCGGCGTGCGGCTGCGGCTGCGGTTGCGGTCCTTCACGAGGCGCTCCTCATCGTGGTGGTGCGGTTCAGCAGGTCGGCGACGGCGTGGATGGCGCGCAGCGTGGGCACCGGGGTGCCGGTGAGCCCGGCGAGTTCGACGACCGCCGCCAGCAGTACGTCGAGTTCCAGTGGCTTGCCGCGCTCCAGGTCCTGGAGGGTGGAGGTCTTGTGCTCGCCGACGCGTTCGGCGCCGGCCAGCCGGCGCTCGATGGAGATCTCGGGGTGGCTGCCGAGCTGGGCGGCGACTTCGAGGGTTTCCCGCATCATGGCGGTGACCAGCTCGCGGGTGTCGGGGTGGCGGCAGATCTGGACCATCGTGGCGCGGGCGAGCGCGCTGATCGGGTTGAACGAGATGTTGCCGAGCAGCTTGATCCAGATGTCGTTGCGCAGATCCGGCTCGACCGGGCATTTGAGGCCGCCGGCCCGCATGGCGTCGCTGAAGTCGAGACAGCGGCGGGAGACCGTCCCGTCGGGCTCGCCGATGGAGAAGCGAGTGCCTTCGAGGTGGCGGATGACGCCGGGGGCCTCGATCTCGGTGGCCGCGTAGACCACGCAGCCGATGGCGCGCTCGGGCGGCAGGGTCGCGGAGACGGCGCCGCCGGGGTCGACGCTCTCCAGGCGGCGGCCGGTGTGCCGGCCGGGCAGCCCGTGGAAGTACCACCAGGGGATGCCGTTCTGGGCCGCGACCACCGCGGTGCGGTCGTGCATGAGAGGGCGGATGAGGGGGCCGCTGGCGGCATAGGAGTTGGCCTTCAGACCGAGGAAGACGTAGTCGACGGGGCCGACTTCGGCCGGGTCGTCGGTGGCTTTGGGATGCGCGGTGAAATCCCCGCGCGGGCTGAGGACCCGGACGCCGTCGCGGCGCAGGGCGTCCAGGTGTGGTCCCCGGGCGATGAGATGGACTTCGGCTCCGGAGCGGTGGAGGGCGGCTCCGACAAAGGCGCCGATGGCTCCGGCGCCGACAACAGCGACTTTCACTCGCGGGGCTCCCGTTCCGTCGGTGGAGCTCTGTTGCGGGTTGCGGTTCTCTTGCAGTCGACAGAATATTGTCTACAGTATGCCTTTCGGAGGGGTCAAGGGTTGTGACGGTGACTGTTTGACCGTTTGGCCCTACGAGGACGCAGTGCCCTGGGAGGAGCCCACATGACGGCGCTCGACGAACGCACCAACGACGAACCCACCGCCACCGCGATGCCATGGCCGCAGGCCCGCCGCACCGCCGGACTCGCGGCCGAACCCCTTGGCCCCCTCACCGTCCCCCTGAAACGCGCGCGCGGCTCCGCCCTCGCCGAGCCGCTGTTCGCGGGCCTGGCGGTGCCCGCCTTCGACACCGCCGCGATGGACGGCTACGCCGTCGCCGGGCCGGGACCCTGGGCGGTGACCGGCCGCGCCCTCGCCGGACACGCCGCCGACGTACGGGACCTGGCCTCCGGCCAGGCCGTTGAGATCGCCACCGGGGCGCAGGTCCCGCCGGGCGCGAGCGCCGTGCTGCCGTACGAACTCGCCCTGCGTACGGACGGGCTGGTCACCGGCGCCATCGGCCCCGGCCGCCACATCCGCCGCCGTGGCGAGGAGTGCGCCGAGGGCACTGAAGTGCTCCCGGCCGGGGCCACCGTCACCCCCACCGTGCTCGGGTTCGCCGCGAGCCTCGGCTGCGACGCGCTCACCGTCCACCGCCGACCGCGTGTCACGATCGTCGTCACCGGCGACGAAGTCGTACGCAACGGCACCCCGCTGCCCGGCCAGGT
Source organism: Actinacidiphila oryziradicis (assembly GCF_005047355.1). Lineage (GTDB taxonomy): Bacteria > Actinomycetota > Actinomycetes > Streptomycetales > Streptomycetaceae > Actinacidiphila > Actinacidiphila oryziradicis. The sequence continues at coordinate 72,772 of NZ_SUMC01000005.1, read as the reverse complement.
CCGCGACGCGCTCGGCCCCCTGCTCCCCGGCCTCATCGACTGGGCCGGCGGAATCGCCCTGCCGCCCACCTACGTTCCCGACGGACGCGCCCCGCTCGCCGCCTCCCTCACCCGTACGGCGGTCGACGTCATCGCCGTCTGCGGAGCCTCCTCGCGCGGCCCCGCCGACCATCTCCGGCCGGTACTTAGGCAACTGGGCGCCGACATCCTCGTCGACGGCGTGGCCTGCCGCCCCGGCCACCCCCAACTCCTCGCCCGCCTCACTCCCGGCGGCCCGCTCATCGTCGGACTCCCCGGCAACCCATTCGCCGCCCTCGCCGCCGCCCTCACCCTCCTCGCCCCCGCCCTCGGCCGCCTCTGCGGCCGCACCCCGCCCCCGCCCCCTCGCGCCGTCCTCGTCGCACCCGTCCCCGCCCATGCCGCCGACACCCGGCTCATCCCCGTGACTCTCGCCTCCGGCCTTGCCACCCCCGTCGGCCACGACCGCCCAGGCCTCCTCCGGGGCGCGGCCGCCGCCACCGCCCTCGCGGTCCTACCGCCGGGCGGTGCGCGAGACGTCGAGCTGCTCCTCCTGCCCGGCTGACCTGGGACAACAGCGCTAATCGCTGACGAAGGAGCGGATGCGCTGCTCAAGGCTGCGCTGCAGATGCGCACGCATTTCGGCGCGCGCAGCGTCCGGCGAGCGCTCACGAAGCGCTTGCAGGATCCGCTCGTGTTCGGCGTTGAGCAGATCGAAGTCCCCGTAGGACGACGGGGGTCCGCTGTCATAGATCCGGAGCTGCGTGTTGAGCTTGGCGAGCAGCCCGGCGATCGTGGAGTTGTGGGCGGCCCGCCAAACGGCTTCGTGGAACCGGAAATTCCCGGCTCGTGCCTCGGTGTCGTCCGTCATCCGGCAGCAGCTGTCCTGGAGGTGCTGGAGCCGCGCGATGTCGAGGTCCGTATGCCTGAGGGAGGCTGCGCCGGCGGCCGCTGATCCTCGCCGGCTGGCCATTGGCCGAGGAGGCCGCGCTGGTCGCCGAACACCTCATCCCGCGCTTCAACGAGATCAACTGAGGAGATCGGGCGGCCGGGGTAGGCTGTACTCAGTAGACTGTAGACGAAAGCCAATTCGCCGACCGCTGGGGGAACAGATGCTGTCCACCGGACTGCCGCCCGGGGCCGTGCCCAAGCTGGAGCGTCCCGGACCGCTCCGTGAGCGGGTGTACGAGGCACTGCTGGAGCTGATCACGACCCGCGCCTTGCGCCCGGGCCAGCACTTGGTGGAGACCGAGCTCGCCAGCCACCTCGGTGTCTCCCGCCAACCCGTCCGGGAGGCGTTGCAGCGCCTCAACACCGAGGGGTGGGTCGATCTGCGCCCCGCCCAGGGCGCATTCGTCCACGAGCCGACCGAGGCCGAAGCGGATCAGCTTCTCGTCGTACGGGCGCTGCTCGAGACCGAGGCGGCGCGGCTCGCCGCCGTCAATTCGTCCGCGCACGGCCTGACCCGGCTCGACCGGCTGTGCCAGACCGGCGAGGAGGCGGTCGCCGCCGATGACGTGGACGCCGCGGTGGCCGCCAACGCGGCCTTCCACGCGTACGTTATGGAGCTCGCGGGGAACGCGGTGCTGGGCGAGCTCGCCGCGCAGGTGGACCGGCGGGTGCGCTGGTACTACACACCGGTAGCGCGGCAACGCGGGGTCCAGTCGTGGATCGAGCACCGGGAGCTGATCGAGGCGATCGCGGCCCGCGACGAGGCCGGCGCCCAACAGGTGATGCGAGCCCACACCGAGCACACCCGGACCTCCTACCACCAGCGCGACGGGAGGCCGCACGAGTAGAGGTTCGCCCCCACGGCCACGCTCATCAGTCCTCCGTGAGCAGCGCCACCCCGTTGAAGTAGCCGAGCCGCTCCTGGTAGAGCTCCACACTGACCCCGTTCGGGTCACGGATGTACAGGCTGTCGTCCGCGCCCCGGTCCGGCCCCAGGTATTCGAACCCGGCCGCGTCGAAGCGCGCCTTCGCCCCCCTGAACTGCTCCTCGGTCACCGACAGTGCCAAGTGCTGCAACCCGCCGATCGTCTCGTGCTGGGCGGGGTGGTCATGGCCTGGGAAGTCGAAGAACCCCAGCAGATTGCCGTGGCCGATGTCGAAGAAGAAGTGGCTCGACCCCGGGTAATCGCGGTTCTCCACCAGCTCCACCAGCGGGAACCCCAGGAAGTCCTGATAGAAGCCGATCGTCTCCTCGACATCCGCGCAGATGAACGCCACATGGTGTACCCCCGCAGCCTGCGTCGGCGGCCGCTCGGCCGGTGCCCGTAGATACTTGCCGCGCAGCGCCGCCCGCCGCTCGCGCAACGCCTCCAACTCCTTGCCCTGGGGCTCGCCCATGACCCTGCCTCCTCGTAATGGTGGTGCGTCGAAACGTATACCCCGCTAGCGTCGGGCTATGGTTTCCGCCGACCGCCTGGCGGCATACGCCGCGATGTCCCTCCTGCTGATCGTGATCCCCGGGCCCAGCGTGGTCTTCGTCATCGGGCGCGCCCTGGCGCACGGGCGCCGCACAGCGCTGATGTCGGTCGCCGGCAACACCATCGGCTGCTACGCCCTCGTCGCCATGGTGGCCCTCGGTGTCGGGACCGTGGTGGAGCGCTCCGTCGTCCTCTTCCTGACCCTGAAGCTCGCGGGCGCCGCCTACCTGGTGTTCCTCGGGTTCAAGGCCTGGCAGCACCGCGGTGCTCTGCACGCGCAAACCGTCGCGGCCCCCGAGCGGGGAGCGTTGCGGACGCTGTGGGAGGGTTTCGTGGTGGGGGCGACCAACCCCAAGACGATTGTTTTCTTCGCGGCCGTGCTTCCCCAGTTCGTTGACCGCTCGGCAGGCCACGTGCCCGGCCAGATGCTTCTGCTCGGTCTCATCTCCGCCTGCATCGCCCTCGTCAGCGACAGCGTCTGGGGCCTCGCAGCCTCCGCCGCCCGCTCCTGGTTCGCAGGCAACCCGCGCCGGCTGTCCATGGTCGGCGGGGCCGGCGGTCTGGCGATGATCGGGCTCGGCGTGACAGTCGCCGTGACCGGTCGTACGGACTGAGTCCCGGCGGCAGGTAGTGTGCTGCGGTCCGTATCCCCTGTGAGCAGGAGCGCTAGAAGCATGAGCCAGCAGCCGACCGAAGAGGCCCGGGCGCGTCTGCGATACCTGCGGGGCAGTATCGACAACCTCGACGCGGCGCTCGTCCACCTCCTCGCCGAGCGCTTCAAGTGCACCCAGCAGGTGGGGGAGCTCAAAGCGGCCTACGAGCTGCCTCCGGCGGACCCGGACCGCGAAGCCGCGCAAATCACACGGCTTCGGCGGATGGCCGAGGAGGCGCATCTCGACCCGGCGTTCGCGGAGAAATTCCTCAATTTCATCATCGAAGAAGTCATCAGGCATCATAGGGCGATCGCCGATAAGGCCCTGACCGGCGACGCATCCGGGAAATCCTGATCTCCGTTGATCGCGCACCGATCACCTTGGGAAGATTCGGGAGATCAACTTCCCCATCGGGCCGTGAGCCACGCCCGCGCGCAACGCGGTCGGGTAATTCCGTGCCTTCTCGCCGATGACATCGCGCGCGCCGCGTTCGTGCGAGTACGCCACCATGTGGGAGACGGCCAGGGTCGACCCGCCGCTGTCATGGCGTCCTGGAAGGCGAGTGCGTACCGTTTGGTCCCGGCGTTGTTCGGGTGGCAGCTCTCCAGGCTGACGCACGCCGTGGTGACCGTACTGGGGAGGTCTCCCGGGCCGCTCCGGGAAGCGACGACGCCGTTTGATCCCGTTGCCGGAGCCGCAGATCCGGCAGCCCTCGAACCTGGCGTCCGGTGAGTAGAAGGACGCGTAACCGCCCGAGCAAGCAGGCGGTGCCGGGCGAGTGGGTGTACGGGAGCGGGCCCACCGCCGCGGGACGAACTGCAGCCGCCGGGCAGGCCCAGAGCACATCGGGCCTGCCCGGCGGTCGAGGAACAAAGGCCCTCCTCAGGCCATTTCTCGGCTGATCGGCTGCGGATTGGGCCGGATGTCCCGCAGTCGGTCCCGGCCCGGCTGGCGGAGCAGCAGGGTGAGGGCGGCGGCCAGCAGGCTGATGGCTCCGGCGAGCAGATAGGCGCCGTGGTAGCCCCAGGCGTCGATGACGATGGAGCCGAGCCCGCCGCCGGCGAGCCCGCTGAACAGCTTGGCGCTGTAGACGAGACCGTAGTTCTGGGCGTTGTTGTTCTCGCCGAAGTAGTCCGGCACCAGCGCCGCGAACAGCGGATAGAAGGCTCCGCCGCCGAAGCCGGAGACGAAGGCGAAGACGAGGAAGAGCGGCTCATTGCGCGCCGTTCCGGCCCACAGTATGCCGAACTGGGCCAGGCCCTCGATCAGCAGGACGACGGTGAGGGTCTGCTTGCGCCCGAAGCGGTCCGACAGCCAGCCGACGGCGCCGCGCCCGGTGCCGTTGACGACCGCCATGACGCCCATGGAGGACGCCGCCACCAGTGGCCCGAAGCCCATCTCCTTGGCGAACGGGACCTGGAAGGCGATGCCGAAGATCGACACACCGGCGATGATCACCAGGCATATCCACATCAGCGGCAGCATGCCGGTGCGGATGGCCTCCGCCGGGCCGAACTGCTTGACCGCGGGCGGGTTCTTCGCCAGCGTGCTGTTCGCCTTGCGGTCGCGGTTGAAGGCGATGGGGTCGATGTGGGCGGGCCACCAGTTCTTCGGCGGGTCCTTGAAGAACAGCCCCGATATCCCGACCACCAGCAGGACGTACACCCCGATGACATCAAGCACCGTACGGTAGTTGCCCAGGTCGAAGACGTACGTGAAGACGAAGATCAGCGGAACCGCACCGTAGGCGAAACCGCCGTTGACGAACCCGGTCTTCCCGCCGCGCCGCTCCGGGTACCACTTGCCGACCATGTTGATGCAGGTCGCGTAGACCAGCCCGGCTCCGGTGCCGCCCAGGAAGCCGAAGCCGGCGAAGGCCCACCAGATGTTCGGGGCGTGGCTGAGCGCCAGGTAGCCGAGGAAGGCCAGGCCGGCGCCGCTGAGCATGGCGGCGCGGGCGGAGAAGAGCCCCTTTTCGCGCAGCCGACCGGCGGGGAAGGCCACGCCGGCCTGGAAGACGACCCAGACGCTCAGCAGCCAGAAGGTGTTGGTGTGGGTCCAGTTGTGGGCCTGGGACAGGGTGTCCTCGGCGGACCCGTATGCGTACTCGGCGACGCTGATGCCGAGCATCGCGGCCCAAGGCAGCAGCACCATCAGCCAGCGCGGCCGGCCGAGGATGTCCCGGTCGGTCTCGCCGACCCGGTACAGCCGCCCGTTGGCGTCTCTGATCTCCTTGTAGGTAGTGGGTGGTTGAGCCGATGTCGGTGACGTCATTGTCGTTCCCCTTGCCTCGAAAGAGCCTGGCCAGCGCCCCCTGGACGGATCTCTTCTCGTGCTTCCGGGGCGGGACCGGCTCCGCGGCTCGCGGTTGGCCGGTCCCGTCTCGCGTTCACGCTGCGCTGAGCGTCAGCGGCTAAAACAGTGAAAGGGTTGTGGGCAGGCGTGCCGCAGGGCGGCACGTGTGGGCACAACCCGGCCACCGGCCCGCACATGGCAACCGGGGCCCGGGGCAGAGCCCCGGTCTCAGATGCGGGTCACGGGAGCAACCCCGCGGCCCGCGCCCAGCGGTACTTCGCGCCGAGCGCCGCGACGGGCTGCTCGGTGGTGTAGGGGTATGCGACGACTCCTCGCTCGAAGAGATACGCGCATGCCGCCTCGACCTCCGTGTCGCCGGCCAGCGAGGCCACCACGGGCTTGTGGATGCCCTTGGCACGGGCCTCGGCGACGACTCGTGCGGCGAGTTCGGCGAAGACCATCGGCGGGGTGACGATGGTGTGCCAGTAGCCCAGGATCAGGGCGTGCACGCGGGGGTCCTCCAGGCCGAGACGGATCGTCGCCTCGTACGTGGACGGCGGCTCCCCGCCGGTGATGTCGATCGGGTTGCCCGCCGCGCCGAAGGGCGGGATGTACCGCATGAAGGCCGCGTCCAGGTCGGGCGGGATCTCCATGAGCGTCAGGCCGTTGTCGACGCAGGCGTCGGAGAGCAGCACGCCCGAGCCGCCCGCGCCGGTGATGATCACGACGTTGTCGCCCTGCGGGGTGGGGAGCACGGGCAGTGCCCGCGCGTACTCCAGCATGTCCTTCAGCCCGGGCGCCCGGATGACGCCGGCCTGCCGCAGGATGTCGTCGTACACCTTGTCGTCGCCCGCGAGAGCGCCGGTGTGGGAGCCGGCGGCCCTGGCCCCGGCCGAGGTGCGGCCGGCCTTCAGCACGACGATCGGCTTCTTCTTCACCACCTCGCGGGCGGCCTCGACGAAGGCGCGGCCGTCCTTGAGGTCCTCCAGGTGCATGGCGATGCACGTGGTGTTGTCGTCCTCGCCGAAGTAGGTGAGCAGGTCGTCCTCGTCCACATCCGACTTGTTGCCCAGTCCGACGATCGCGGACACGCCGGTCTTCGTCGTACGGGCGAAGCCGAGGATAGCCATGCCGATGCCGCCGGACTGCGAGGTGAGGGCGACACCGCCCTTGACGTCGTACGGAGTGCAGAAGGTGGCGCAGAGGTCCTGCCAGGTGGAGTAGTAGCCGTAGATGTTCGGGCCCAGAACACGGACGCCGTACTCGCGGGCGATGGCGACGACCTTGTCCTGGAGGGGCTGGTCGCCGGTCTCGGCGAAGCCGGAGGGGATGAGGACGGCGTTGGGGATGCCCTTGCGGCCGACCTCCTCAAGGGCGGCGGGAACGAACTTCGCGGGGATCGCGAAGACGGCCACATCGACGTCGCCGGGGATGTCGGTCACGGAACGGTAGGCCTTGAGGCCGAGGATGTCGTCGGACTTGGGGTTGACGGGGAAGATGTCCCCGGCGAAGCCGCCGTCAACGAGGTTCCGCATGACGGAGTTGCCGATCTTGCCCTCTTCGTTCGAGGCCCCGATCACGGCCACCGCGCTCGGCTTCATGAGCCGGGTCATGGCCGTCAGGATCTCCTCGCGGGAGAACTTCTGCCGCTCGACCGGTGCGCCGTCGGCGAGGATGACGCGTATGTCGGCCGCCAGCGCGCCCTCGGGCGTGGCGATCACCGGGTTCAGGTCGACCTCCGCGATCTCGGGGAAGTCGGTGACGAGCTGCGAGACCCGGCGGATCTGCTCGGCGAGCGCCCACCGGTCCACGGCGGGCGCGCCGCGTACGCCGCGCAGGATCTCGGCCGCGTCTATGGAGTCGAGCATCGAGAACGCCTCGTCGCCGGTGACCGGTGCGAGGCGGAAGGTCACGTCCTTGAGGACCTCGACCAGCACTCCGCCGAGGCCGAAGGCGACGACCTTCCCGAAGGTCGGGTCGGTGACCGCGCCGACGATGACCTCCTGGCCCGGCGGTAGCATCTGCTGCACCTGGATGCCCTCGATGCGGGCGTCCGGCGCGTACTGCTTGGCGTTGGAGATGATGGTGTGGAAGCCGCCCCGCACCTCCTTGGCCGTCTTGAGCCCCACGAGGACGCCGCCCGCGTCGGTCTTGTGCAGGATGTCCGGGGAGACGATCTTCAGTACGACGGGGCCGTCGAAGCGGTCGGCGTACGCCACCGCCTCGTCCACGTCGTGCGCCAGGGCCTCGCCGGGGGTGGCGATCCCGTAGGCGTCGGCGATCAGCTTGCCTTCGGGTGCGGTGAGGGCGGTGCGGCCCTCGGCCCGTACGGCGTCCAATAGGGCACGGATTTCATCGTGCCCGGGCGTGTCGGTCAATGTGTCGGCCATCGGTCAGATCACCCCGTTCGTCTGCAGTTCGACCAGCTCAGCGGGGGAGAGGCCGAGTTCGGTGGCATATATGTCGTGGTTGTGCTCGCCCAGTAGAGGCGATCGCTCGACGGTGACGGGCGAGTCGGAGAGCTTGATGGGGCTGCCGACGGTGATGTAGGTGCCGCGCTCGGGGTGTTCGACCTCGACGACGATCTCGTTGGCCTTGAGGCTGGCGTCCTCGATGATCTCCTTGGTGGAGAGGATCGGGCCGCAGGGGATGTTGTGGGCGTTGAGGATTTCGAGCACCTGCCACTTGGGAAGGGTGCTGGTCCACTCCTCGATCAGCTGGAACATCTTGCCGAGCTTGGGGAGGCGGGCCTCGGGGGTGGCCCACTCGGGATCCGCGGCGAGCTCGGGGCGGCCGAGGAGCTGCGTGATCGGCTGCCAGCCGACGGGTTGCACGATGACGTACACGTAGTCGTTGGGCCCGCCGGGCGCGGTCTTGACCGCCCAGCCGGGCTGGCCGCCGCCGCTCGCGTTGCCCGAGCGAGGTACCTCGTCGCCGAAGTCCTCATTGGGGTACTCCGCGAGCGGCCCGTGCGCCAGGCGCTGCTGGTCGCGCAGCTTGACCCGGCAGAGGTTGAGGACGGCGTGCTGCATGGCGACGTTCACCCGCTGGCCGCGTCCGGTGCTGGTGCGCTGGTAGAGGGCGGCGAGGATGCCGGCGACGGCGTGCATACCGGTGCCGGAGTCGCCGATCTGGGCGCCGGTGGCGAGCGGTGGACCGTCCTCGAAGCCGGTGGTCGACATGGAGCCGCCCATGGCCTGGGCAACGACCTCGTACGCCTTGAAGTTGGTGTAGGGACCGTCGCCGAAGCCCTTGATACTGGCGTAGACGATGCGGGGGTTGATCTCCTGGATCCGCTCCCAGGTGAAGCCCATGCGGTCGACGGCGCCCGGGCCGAAGTTCTCCACCATGACGTCGGAGCGGCGGATCAGCTTGGTGAGCAGCTCCTTGCCGCGCGGGGTCTTGGTGTTGAGGGTGATGCTGCGCTTGTTGCCGTTCAGCATCGTGAAGTACAGGCTGTCGACGTCAGGGAGGTCGCGCAGCTGCTTGCGGGTGATGTCGCCGGTAGGGGCTTCGAGCTTGACGACATCCGCGCCCAGCCAGGCGAGGATCTGGGTGGCGGACGGTCCGGACTGGACGTGGGTCATGTCCAGGACACGTACACCTTCGAGTGCCTTCGTCACGGCGGTCACCTCACTTGTACATCGTCTGGTTCATGGTTCCGGGGGCGTACGCGTCCGGGTCGACCCAGACGTTGATCAGCGACGGCAGCCCGGACTCGCGGGCGCGTCGCAGGGCGGGGCCGATGTCGGCGGGGTCGCGGACCTCCTCGCCGTAACCGCCGAGCATCTGGGCGAACTTGTCGTAGTGCACGTCGCCCAGGGTGTTGCCGACCCGCTCACGTTCCAGGCCGTACTTGGCGGCCTGGCCGTATCGGATCTGGTTCATCGAGGAGTTGTTGCCGACGATGCCGACGAACGGCAGGTTGTAGCGGACGAGCGTCTCGAAGTCCCAGCCGGTGAGCGAGAAGGCGCCGTCGCCGAAGAGTGCGACGACCTCCTTGTCGGGGCGGGCCTGCTTTGCCGCGAGAACAAAGGGGATGCCGACGCCGAGCGTGCCCAGCGGGCCCGGGTCCATCCAGTGGCCGGGGGACTTGGGCTGGACCACCTGGCCGGAGAAGGTGACGATGTCTCCGCCGTCGCCGACGTAGATGGAATCCTCCGTCAGGAAGTCGTTGATCTCGCTCACCAGCCGGTACGGGTGGATGGGCGAGGCGTCCGAGCGCAGCTGCGGCAGCCGCTTCTCGATCGCCTTGGCCTCGACCGCGCGAAGCTCGTCCAGCCACTCCTTGCGCCTGCCCGCACCGCCATTGAGCCGCCCCGACGCGGCTTCGGTGACGGACGCCAGGATGAGTCCGGGGTCGCCGACGATGCCGAGGTCGATGTCGCGGTTCTTGCCGACGGTGCGGTAGTCGAGGTCGATCTGGACGACGGTGGCGGTGGGGGAGAGCCGCTTGCCGTAGCCCATGCGGAAGTCGAAGGGCGTGCCGACGATGATGATCAGGTCGGCCTCGGTGAAGGCGTAGCGCCGGGACAGCTGGAAGTGGTGCGGGTCGCCGGGCGGGAGTGTGCCGCGTCCGGCGCCGTTCATGTAGGCGGGGACATTGAGGGTGCGGACGAGCTCGATGGCGGCGTCGGTTCCCCTGACCGTCCAGACCTGACTGCCGATCAGGATGGCCGGCTTCTCGGCGTGGATGAGGAGGTCGGCGAGCTTCTCGATCGCGGCCGGGTCGCCGAGGCTGCGGGTGGATGCGCGGTAGGCGCCGGCCTTCGGTATCCGGGCCTTGGTCAGCGGCACCTTGGCGTCGAGGATGTCACGCGGGATCTCCAGGAAGGACGGCCCGGGCGCCCCGTTGTAGCACTCGCGGAAGGCCATGGAGACCAGGTCCGCGGCGCGTGCGGTGTCGGGCACGGTGGCCGCGAACTTGGTGATCGGGGTCATCATGTCGACGTGCGGGAGGTCCTGGAGCGACCCCATCTTGTGCTGGCTGTGGGCGCCCTGACCACCGATCAGCAGCATCGGTGACTCGGCGCGGAAGGCGTTTGCCACGCCGGTGACGGCGTCGGTGGTGCCGGGCCCGGCGGTGACGACGGCTACGCCCGGCTTGCCGGTGATGCGTGCGTAGCCGTCGGCGGCGTGGGCGGCCACCTGCTCGTGCCGTACGTCGACCACCTCGATGCCCTCGTCGACGCAGCCGTCGTAGATGTCGATGATGTGGCCGCCGCAGAGCGTGTAGATCACCTCAACGCCCTCTGCCTTGAGCGCCTTGGCGACGAGATGGCCACCGGAGATGAGGTCTGATGTGCCGTCTGACATGACGAGTTCAGTCCCTTCGAAGGGGGCGTACCGCGCTTCTGTACATTGCATACAGGACACGAATACTGTATGCAGATGGTTATCCCGCATCGCCAAGTCGATGTCCAGGGGGCGTGCACTGGATTCTTCGCCGTCCTGGCGAACCTGATTCAGGGGAAGGTGCGTTGACGATGGATCTGCACGAGTACCAGGCACGGGAACTCTTCGCGCGGCACGGGGTCCCCGTGCTCGACGCCTACGTAGTGGACGAACCGGAAGCCGCTCGCGAGGCCGCTCGCTTGCTCGGCGGCCGGGCAGTGGTGAAGGCCCAGGTCAAGACGGGCGGCCGGGGCAAAGCCGGGGGAGTGAGGCTCGCCGCCGATCCTGAGGAAGCGGTGGCCCACGCCTCCCGCATCCTCGGCATGGACATCAAGGGCCACACCGTCGGCAAGGTGATGCTGGCCCGGACCGCCGACATCGAGGAGGAGTTCTACGTCTCCTACCTCCTCGACCGAACGAATCGCACCTACCTCGCCATGGCTTCCTCCGAGGGCGGCATGGACATCGAGGAGGTGGCCGCCACCCGTCCCGGCGCCCTGGCCCGGATCCCCGTCGACCCCGCCGAGGGCGTCACCGAGGACAAGGCCCGCGAGATCGTCACCGCCGCCGGGCTGCCGGCCGAGGCCGTGCCCGTCCTCGTCGCCCTCTGGCAGGTGTTCACCGAGGAGGATGCCCTGCTCGTCGAGGTGAACCCGCTCGTCCGCACCATCGACGGCCGCGTTCTGGCCCTCGACGGCAAGATCTCCCTCGACGACAGCGCCCGCTTCCGCCACCCCGCGCACAGCGCCTACGAGACCCCGGGTGACGGCGACCCACTGGAGGCCTCGGCCAAGGCGAAGGGGCTCAACTACGTCAAGCTCGACGGCTCGGTCGGCATCATCGGCAACGGCGCCGGCCTGGTCATGAGCACCCTGGACGTGGTCGCCCGCCAGGGCGCCGAACCGGCGAACTTCCTCGACATCGGCGGCGGCGCCTCCGCCAGGGTCATGGCCGACGGACTCGGGCTGATCCTCGGCGACCCCGGCGTGAAGTCCGTCCTCGTCAATGTCTTCGGCGGCATCACCGCCTGCGACGCCGTCGCCGACGGCATCGTCCAGGCCCTGGAGCAGGTCGAGCTGACCAAGCCGCTGGTCGTACGCCTCGACGGCAACAACGCCGAACTCGGCCGCACCATCCTCACCGGCGCGGCGCACCCCCTCGTACACCAACTGGACACCATGGACGGCGCTGCGGCCCGCGCCGCCGAACTGGCAAGGAGCTGACCAGCATGGCGATCTTCCTCGACCAGCACAGCAGGGTCATCGTCCAGGGCATGACCGGCGCCGAGGGCATGAAGCACACCCGCCGCATGCTCGCCGCCGGCACCGCGATCGTCGGCGGCGTCAACCCGCGCAAGGCCGGCACCTCCGTCATCTTCGAGGGACGTACGGTGCCGGTCTTCGGGTCGGTCAAGGAGGCGATCGGCGCCACCGGCGCGGACGTCACTGTCGTCTTCGTACCCCCGCCCTTTGTCAAGGACGCCGTCGACGAGGCGGCCGACGCCGGGATCGCCCTGGCCGTCGTCATCACCGAAGGCGTCCCCGTCCGCGACACCGTTTCCTTCCGCGACCGTGCGGCCGCCTCCGGCACCCGCATCATCGGCCCCAACTGCCCCGGCCTGATCAGCCCCGGCCGGTCCAACGCGGGCATCATCCCCGCAGACATCACCACCGCCGGCCGCATCGGCCTCGTCTCCAAGTCCGGCACGCTCACCTACCAGCTCATGTACGAGCTGCGCGACCTCGGCTTCTCCACCGCCGTCGGGATCGGCGGTGACCCCGTCATCGGCACCACCCACATTGACGCCCTCGCCGCCTTCGAGGACGACCCCGAGACCGACATCGTCGTCATGATCGGCGAGATCGGCGGCGACGCGGAGGAGCGGGCCGCCGCGTACATCTCCGCACACGTCACCAAGCCCGTCGTCGGTTACGTGGCCGGATTCACCGCCCCCGAAGGCCGCACCATGGGCCACGCCGGCGCCATCGTCTCCGGCTCCTCCGGCACCGCGCAGGCCAAGAAGGAGGCCCTGGAGGCAGCGGGCGTACGGGTCGGCCGCACCCCCTCCGAGACCGCCCGGCTCGTACGCGGGCTGCTGCCATGACCGGCACCGAGCGCCTTCTGTCCCGCAGGACCACGCTCGGCACTGCCCTCACCCCACTGGACCCGGAGCTGCGGCGTCCGCGTACCGGAGTCGCTATTGTCGCTTGTATGGACGCCCGGCTGGGAGTCGAGACGATGTTCGGCCTGCGGCCGGGCGATGCCCACGTGATCCGCAACGCGGGCGGCTGCGTCACCGGAGACACCCTCCACTCGCTCCAGCTGAGCCAGACACGAGGCGGCACCCGCGAAGTCCTCCTGGTGCACCACGAGGACTGCGCGGCGCTCAGCGACCCTGCCACCGACCTGTATGTCTGCATGGCCCGCCTCCGTAAGAGCGAAGGGCTGCCCCACACCGATGTGGTGCGCGGCTTCATCTACACGCGCAGTGGTGCGCTGCGCGAGCTTCGCCCGTGATCCCCGCCCGAACTCCGCCCCTGAAGAGAGCCGGAGAACCACTCATGACTCTTACCCTCAAGCCCGGCACGGCCTGGATGGACGCTTGGCAGCGCTGTCTGACAGCCGCTCCCGAGGCATTCCACCACGACCGGGTCCTGAACCTCTGGGACGCCCGCTGGCAGGCCGACGGCCGGATCCTGCCGACCACCTCACCCGTCGACGGCACCCCCCTCGCCGGGCTGCCCCGGCTCGACGCCACCACCGCCCACCAGGCCGTACGCGCCTCCCTCGACCAGCACCGCGTCTGGCGCGACGTCCCCCTGGCCGAACGCAAGGCCCGCGTCGGCGCCGCGCTGGACGCCATGACCGAGCACCGCGAGCTGCTCTCGCTGCTGCTGGTCTGGGAGATCGGCAAACCCTGGCGGCTCGCCCAGGCCGACGTCGACCGTGCCATCGACGGCGTGCGCTGGTACCTCGCCGAAATCGACCCCATGCTCTCGGGCCGCACCCCGCTCCCCGGCCCCGTCAGCAACATCGCCAGCTGGAACTACCCCATGAGCGTCCTCGTCCACGCCATGCTCGTCCAGGCGCTGGCCGGCAACGCCGTCATCGCCAAGACCCCCACCGACGGCGGTCTGGCCTGCCTCACCCTCGCCTGCGCCCTGGCCGCCCGCGAAGGCCTCCCCATCACGCTGGTCAGCGGCAGCGGCAGCGAACTCTCCTCGTCCCTGGTCACCGCCCCGGAGATCGGCTGCGTATCCTTCGTCGGCGGTCGCGACGCCGGCGGCCGGGTCGCCTCCGCCGTCGCCGACCTGGGCAAACGCCACATCCTGGAGCAGGAGGGGCTCAATGCCTGGGGCATCTGGAACCACACCGACTGGCCGGACCTGACCACCCACATCCGTAAAACCTTCGACTACGCCAAACAGCGCTGCACCGCCTACCCCCGCTTCGTCGTCCAGCGCGAGCTCTTCGCCGACTTCCTCGCGGCGTACCTCCCGGCCGTACGATCCGTCCGCTTCGGCCACCCGCTCGCCGTCGCCGACCCGGCGGACGACCTCCCGGAGCTCGACTTCGGCCCGCTCATCAACGCCGCCAAGGCCAAGGAGCTGGAAGACCTGGTCAGCGAGGCAATCGGCCGGGGCGCCGTCCCCCTCCACCGAGGCACCCTCGCCGACGGCCGCCTCCTCCCCGGCCAGGACACCTCGGCCTACCTCCCGCCGGTGACCCTCCTCAACCCGCCCTCCACCTCGCCCCTGCACCACGCCGAGCCCTTCGGCCCCGTCGACACCATCGTCCTCGTCGACACCGAGGCCGAACTCCTCACCGCCATGAACGCCAGCAACGGCGCCCTCGTCGCCACCCTCTCCACCGACGACCCCGCCACCTACGCCCGCCTCGCCCCCCAGATCCGCGCCTTCAAAACCGGCCACAACAAACCCCGCTCCCGAGGCGACCGCTCCGAACTCTTCGGCGGCTTCGGCGCCTCCTGGCGCGGCGCCTTCGTCGGCGGCGACCTCCTCGTCCACGCCGTCACCGACGGCCCCCCCACCGAGCGCCTCCCCGGCAACTTCCCGGACTACCACCTCATGCCCGGCTAACCCGCCGCCCCGCCCCGCAGGCCGCCCCTCCGGCCTGCGGGGATCACTCCACGTGACGCCATTCGGACCAACCGCAGCCACCGGATACACAGGTGAAAGGCACCCCGAATCCTTGGTATCGTTATCCATGTCGCCGCGGGAAACCGCACGACACACACCTGGTCCGGGTGGCGGAATGGCAGACGCGCTAGCTTGAGGTGCTAGTGCCCTTTATCGGGCGTGGGGGTTCAAGTCCCCCCTCGGACACCAACTGGTAGCCCACGGGCTCCACGCGAGTGCTGGTTGAGATTCATTTCAACCAGCACTTTTTGCTTTCCGGAGTCGTAGGTGAAGGCAAGCCCGAACTGGCGGTAGATCTCTGCTTTGTCCTGGGTCTCGGCCTGCTGGACGACGGTGGCCAGGTCACGGATGGAGCGTACGAGCCGGACGATCTCGTCGCGGCTCATGCGGGCGACCGGCCCTTGGGTCGCGGTCCGCAACTCGGCCTCCGCCCGGACGCGCCGGCTTTGAGTCTCGGCCATCCATTGGGTGACGAGGGCGGGGTCGGCTCCGGCTTCGAGGGCAGCGCGGTGGGTGGCGAGCTTGGTGTTGCAGTCGGCGATCACCGCGTGGGCGGCTTCGGCGGCCCTTGCCTCACCATTGGAGGGCCGTTCGGCGCCGGCCATGAGGTCGATGGTGTCGTCGAGACGATGCGGCAGGAACACCTTCCCCAGCCAGGCGTCCAGCGGTGGGACGACCCAGCTCTCGCGTAGATAAACGTTCCGTGGGTGCTGGACGCGGTTGGCGAGGGCGTATTCCTGGGGGAAGCGGCACCGGTAGTAGGCCTGATCGTGGGACCAGTGGCCCTGCATCTTGCGCTCGCATGCGGCGCACGAGATGGCACCCCTGAGGAGATAGATGTTCCGGGTCCGCTTGTCCCCGTGGGCAGGGCCGGTGCGAGTCCGGGCGGTCAGGATGTCCTGGACCTGGGCGAACGTAGTGTCGTCGATCAGTGGGGTGTGGACGATCTTTTTTGAGACGATCCATTTGTCCTGGGTGTTCCAGCGCATGGCGGTGGTGTAGCCGAGGGTGACGTCCTCGATGTCGAGCAGGCTCTCGTGTTTGTGCTGCTTGTTCCATACTTGGTGGCCGGTGTAGCGGGGGTTAGCCAGGATGGCGCGTACCGCGCTTTTGCACCAGGCGCGGCCGTCACGGTGCCGGTTGCGCGCCGGGTCGTGGGCGGAGGGGCTGGGGATGCCGTCGCGGGTGAGTCGCTCGGCGATGGCGAAGATTCCGCGCCCTGCGAGGAATTCGGTGAAGATGCGGACCACGACGGGGGACGAGCCGGGATCGGGTTCCAGGCCGTGCAGGCGCCTTCCGTCGGCGGCTTTGCCGGGGTTGGGGTGGGGGCCGAGGTCGGCGAGGCGGTAGCCGTACGGTGGTCGGCCGCCGAGGTAGCGGCCTTCCATGAGGGTCTGGGAGGCCATCGCGGAGTGGACCCGGACCTTGATCCTGTTGCGTTCGCCCTTGGACATGCCGCCGAAGACGGACATGATCAGGTCGTGGGCCTCGTTGTCCGGATCGATCGCCCCGCCTACCTCGGGTACCCACAACGTGACGCCGTAGTGGATGAACAGCGGGTAGGTGTTGCCGAACTGGTTGCCGTGGAAGGCGCGCTGTGGCTCTCCGATGACGATGGCGTCGAAGCCGCGTTGCGGGTCGGCTAGGGCAGCGAGCAGCAGTGCGGCCTGGGGGCGGCGTTTCCATGGCAGGGCGCGGGTGTGCCCGACGTCGAAGTACCCGGCGACGATCTGTCCGCCGGTTGGTTGGATCAGTTGGCGGGCGCGGCCGAATTGCCACAGGCGGGATGCTTCGGGGTCTTGCTGGTCTTCGGTGGAGACCCGCCCGTAGAAGGCGAATCTCAGCCCCGTCGCGAGAGAGGTGGCCGGTGCGCCCGCTGGCTGGGCGGCGGAGCGTAGCCATGGCAGAACCTGGTCATGATCACCGGTCGTCATGGGAGTCCCCTTTTCTGGTGGCGACGATTGGCAGAGGGTTGGCTTCGGTCAGTGACGGTTTGATGCGGCCGTCCATCGATAGCTGGCCTTCGGGCAGAGAGCCAGCTTGCTCGGCGTGGTGCTGCAGCAGTCGCAGCAGAGCGGCTGCTGCAGCCGGGGTCAGTTGGGGTTCGGGTGTGGCGAAGATGAGTTCAAAGTCCCTGGGTGCACAGGAGAGTTGGCGGGGGCTCATCCGGCTGTCCGGACGGCGGACGCAGGCCGAGCATTCTTGGGTTCGTGCGAACCCGGGGGACGGGGTGGCGGGTGCTGTCATGGCGTGCGCGCTGCGGTGGCCGACCGTCTTCGTGCTGACACCAGGTAAGGAGAATTCCGGCCCGTTTTGTGCCATCCCCGGCGGTTCTTCCACACTCCGCGCCCTGGCCCGTAACCCCGATGCGCACAGCCCCTTGGGCCGGCGCCTGCCGCGCTTGAGCTTGTGAAGGCGCAGGTCAAAGCCATATATGCCAGGTGCAAGCAACGGCTGCGCCTGCCTGGCAGCGATGGGCGTCAAGGAGTTTCTCCAAACTAATTTCCCGTGCCTGCGGTCGTCCGGACGGGTGAACAAAGGTGCAGGTCGACGGCGGATCTGCCAGTCGCGAGCCGGAGGCCATGGGCGGCGGGTACGACGCAGGCGGCGGTGACCGGTGGTACCGGCAGGTCGCAAACAGCGAGTTCCTCGCGGCGGGGCTGCGGCACCCGGACTTCCACCTGGTCAAGTAGGCGGGGACCGTACGTCCCGTGGGAACCACGGCTGTCAGTGCGCCGTGGAAGGATGTGCGCGGATCGGAGCGGGTACGAGCTGCAGCAGATACCGGGCGTCGGCGCCCAGACCACCGACAGGGCGCTCGCCGCCGCACGGCAGATCGCGCGGGCGATGGGGGAGACCGTCCCGGTACAGATCGACGTCGACCACCCCGAGCCACGGACCACCGCCCTGGTCGTCGCGCTGCGCAGGCTCGTCGAGGCCAGCCCGGAGCTGCGCCGGGCCGTCGACGTCCGCGCAGCTGGACGACACGCTCGGCGCGCTGTTGCCGGCGGCCCCGCCGGTCGGCGGGCGGCTGCGCATGGCAATCATGGGACGCGACCGGCGGGAGCGGGCGCTTGCGGCAGCGGCCGAGATCCGCGAGCTGACTGCCGACGCGGCCGCCAAGGGCGTACCCCTGCGCTCAGTCAGGCCTCCACCGACCTGCTGCGCGAGCCTCCCTCCGACATCGAGGCCTGGGTCGCCTTCGAGCTGCGCTCCACGGATTACTACAGCCAGCTCGCCGAGGTCTCGGAGCACCGGCCGGACGTCGCGGCCGGCGAGGGCTGCCTGCCGTCGGAGGTGGTCGAGCGGGTCCACGCCCAGCCGCTCGACGACACGCACCGCCGGGTCTCGCTGCGCGGCTACCAGTCCTTCGGCGCCCGTTTCGCGCTGGCACAGCGCCGGGTCGTCCTCGGCGACGAGATGGGGCTCGGCAAGACGGTCCAGGCCATCGCGGCGCTCGCCCATCTCGCGGCGGAGGGGCACACACACTTCCTGGTAGTCTGCCCCGCCAGCGTGCTGATCAACTGGACGCGCGAGGTCCGCGACCGCAGCACCCTGCGGGCCCTACCGGTGCACGGCCCCGACCGGCTCGACGCGTACGCCGAGTGGCGCGAGCGTGGCGGCGTCGCGATCACTACCTTCGACTTACTGCACACCCTGCCCACGCCGGACGGAACCGGCCCGTGCCCGGCCGACCGCACGAAGCCGGGGATGCTCGTCGTCGACGAGGCCCACTACGTGAAGAACCCGGACACCCGCCGCGCCAAGGCGGTCGCCGTCTGGACCGAGGCGTGCGACCGAGTCCTGTTTCCTTACCGGTACGCCCATGGAGACACGGCGCTGCTTCACCTCGCGCAGAACCGGTATCTCGGCCGCCGCCCTGGCCCGCCTGTGCGGGGTCACACCTCCGACCATGAACACGGTCCTGAAGAATCTCCAGGACCGCGGGCTCATCGAACGCACCCGCACGACTGGCACAGGAACATCCTGGAGACCCGCCTCACCGCGGAAGGCCGGTCCGTCATGGCGGACGCAGACGCGCGCGCGGTACGGGTGGAGCGGGCGCTGGCCGCCGAGTTCACGGACGAGGAGCGGGACGCGCTGGTCGGACCGCTGGGCCGGTGCGTCGAACTCCTGGAGGAGGAACGGCCCTGACAGCAGGACGGCGACGTGGTGGAGTTTCGCTTCAACGTCTAGTGCCCGCCGTAGCGTTGGTGCGGTGATTTGGCAAATGCGCAGGTGGGATGGGGTCGGCCCGATCGGGGGCTGACCCCGTTGCGGTACCCGTTGCTGGATCCGTGCTGGATCGGCTGACGTTTCGTCACCTGTCGTCATCCCTGGTTCTCCGTACCCTCGCTGGATCGGTGCTGGATCGGGCTGATGGTCCGTCAGATGGGTGGGGATCCGGTCGGGGGTCCGGTGGGGCGGGGTGGGTGGGGGTTTCGGGGCGCTGGCGGCCCGTGGGCGGGCGCTGGGGGTGAGGAATGGTGGTGGTGTGTCAATCCCCGGGGCGGTGGCTTCGGGGGGCCGTAGCCGGGCGTTTGGGCGAGCGGTTGCTGCGGGCGGTGTGTCGGCCCGAGCGGCTGGGCGTGGCCGTGGGCCTGCTGCCATGGCGGGGGAGCGGCGGGCTCACGTTGCGCGGGTTCGAATCCTCGACGGGGGCGTACGCCTTGCCGTAGTCGGGGAGGCTTGGCCGCAGGTTCGAGTCCCCGGCAGGAGCCGCAAAACATGGGAAGCGCCCGCGGCCAGGGAAAACGGCACCTGTCGGCGTCGGGTGAATCCTGGTTCTGGCACACTTTCCGCGCCAGGGCACAGAGCGTCACGGGCTCCATGATCATCAGCGAGCATCATACGCACAGAGCCTCGTATTTCCGCCGTGTGACAGCTGCTCCAGATGGCATGTGGTAACGCTCCGTTGTGCCAGCACGGAAAGTGTGCCAGAACCAGAGTTCAGCCGCCGCCGACATCGGGTGGGATGCCGTGCTCGCGGAGGATTTCCCGGACGGTGGAGGCGGCGACCTTGATTCCCAGGGCTGCGAGCTCACCGTGGATTCTGCGGTACCCCCAGGAGCTGTTTTCGCGTGCCAGGCGAAGGACCAGGGCGCGGATGGATCGGACGTTGGGCGGGCGTCCGCGCCGCTTCGGTGCGCAGGTCGCGGCGTGGCGCCGTTTGAGCAGGTCGCGGTGCCAGCGATGGATCGTGTCCGGGTTTACGAGCAGCAGGAGTTGGCGCAGCTTGTCCATCGGTAGGTGGTGGAGTAGGCCGGCGAGCACCACGCGGTCGGTATCGGTGAACGCGGGCTTGCCCACCTGGCGCTGCAGGACCAGCAGCTGGTGCCGCAGCGCCAGGATCTCGATGTCCTTTTCCCGACCGCTCATCGGCAGCCGGCGCAGGAGTGTGAAGGTGTTGGTCACGGCGAGGTAGGCCAGGCGCAGCAGCACGGGAGGTCATGATTCCGCCCGTCCCCTGTTCACGTGAAGACAGCCGGGGTGAGCGGAGCGACCGCAGACGGCCCCTGATCAACGATCAAGGTCCTGACCTGGCGGGATGATTTATCGGCACCCGCAGAGTGCGTACGTCGCAGGGGCGTCGATGCTGGAGCTGAAGCGCCGGTTCGATGTTCACGAGCAGACGGTGCGGCGCCAGCTCATCAGGCGAGGGGTGGCCATCCGGCCGAAGAATGCCTTCACCGATGAGCAGGAGCGCGAGGTCGTACGACTCTATGTTGATAGGCAACAGACGCTGGCGGAGATTGCGCTGTTGTTTAAGGTGTCGGCCGGAGCGGTACGGAAAATGCTGATCCGACGGGGCGTGGAGCGGCGACCACAGGTGCGACCAAGATGATGCTCGCTGATTGTTACCGTCAGTACGTGCCTCCGAACCAAAGGCGAGCACCCCGTTGCGCCAGCTCCTGCTTCCGCTCGTCGTAGTCAGGCATCACCCGAGCGAGGAGTTGCCAGAAGTCTGGGCCATGGTGTGCTTCCCGTAGATGAGCAAGCTCATGGGCCAGGACGTAGTCAACTAGCGATGGAGATAGCTGCAGCGCCGCCCAGTGGATGCGCACGAGCCGTCCGGCAGTGGCACTACCCCACTTATGACCAAGATCAGCAACCTCGATCGCTCCCGGTTCGACGCGCAGCCGCTCGGCCCACGATTTGACCCGCGGACGTAGCCACGCGTCGCCGCATCGCTGATACCACGCGATGAGGCTGGCCTCGCCGGCCTCAACAAGCAGTCGAGGAAGGATGAGTCGGCCACGTTCTAGGCGGACAGCACCGTCGGCATCATAGATCTTCAGGCGGTGGCTTCGGCCGAGGTAGAGGAAGCCCTCTCCGTCGACTAGTTCCTTGGTAACGGGGTCATGCTGCAGCACCTCCTTCTCCGCCAGCTTGCGGTAGACCCAGTCACGCTTGGAGGCCAGGAACTGTCGCAACTCATCGGTGGCGACGTCCTCCGCAGCCCGGAGTCGCAACGAGCCATCGGCCTCGATCGTCAGTTTGGCCTTCCGGCTGGCACCGCCCGTCTCGACCGGAACGCGCAGGTCATCAAGATGAAGGACGGCGGCCCTCATGGGCGCTTCCGCGCGTTGATCTGCTGCGTGATCAAGGATTGGTTAGCTCTGGAGAGTTCCATGAGTCTGTCGGCGACGGCAGCCTGCTCAGAGAACGGGAACAGGTCGCGGTCGTCCAGGGCGTGGATGATCTCCTTGCGCAGCTCATCCTGGGCGTGAGGGTTATGCCAAAAGCGGACGATGGCAGCATGCAGGGTCACCTGTGCAACGATCTCTTCGGCCAAATGCATGATGTCGGCGTGAATTTCATCGGGCAGCCGAGCTTCGGTGGCGAACTCGCTCTCCAACAGGCCATAGAACCGTGCGACCAGCGGGTCGTCGTGGACACGCGACACGCTGGACTCGTCCGTGGCGTCGCCGAGCAATACTTCCAAGGCAAGGCTGAGCTGTTCCCATTTGCCGGTGAGTGTCTTTAGGATCTCGTCGAGGCGCTCGGAGAGCCGGGTGTACCGGGCCGGGTCCTCATCAAAGTTCTTCCGGATGTGGAAGCGCAGAGCGTGCTCCATCTCGGACGCCTTGGCCTTGTCCGAGGTGAGACCCCTAACTTTTGCCAGAAAGTCTGGCGCCGTGATCGAAATGGGAGGGATCTTGGTCGCGATGTCTAGGGCAGTGACGTGCTCGTCGATCAGAGCGCGGACCTTTTTGCCATACAACGATGCGTCGAAGTCCCCCATGCCGTCGTCGCGGTAACGACGGCGGGCGAACTTCTGAATGATGCCCAGCCGCTTGGCATCTGCCACGAAGGGCAGCGCCTCCGGGCGTGGCAGAATCGTGTCCAGGGTGGTCAGGAACTGTTTGAGTAGCACGCCGAACCGGGCGCGAAGCGCCTCGTCTGACAGAACATCGACGCAAGCCTCGATGTCTTCGTCCATATCGAATGTTTCAATGCCTGCCTGCGCGAAAACCGCCGCTACCCGTGCGTGCCGGTCTCGCAGCTTCGGAACCTCATCGGTGATGGAGGCAAGCGCACCGATGGCGTCCTCGGCATCCTCCGGCGCGTAGGCCTGAAGCGCCTTTTGGAGATGCGCGCCGACGCCGAAGTAGTCGACCAGCAGGCCGGCCGACTTCCCTTGAGCCGTGCGATTAACGCGGGCGATAGCCTGCAGCAACTCGGCATCCTGGATGAAGCGGTCGAGATAGAGCGCCTGCTCGACCGGTGCATCGAAACCAGTCAGCAGCATGGTGCGGACGAGGAGGAAAGCGATCGGGCTGGCATGCTCCCCTGCGGCACCAAGAGGCTTCTTAAACTCGGCGATCACTGCGTCCTGACGAGTTTTGTCAGTCCACTGCGCCCAAGTCGGGTCGTCGTTGTTGCTGCCGGAGATGACCGGTACGAAGTCAAGGATGCGAATCAGATCGACGTGCGGCAGCGCGCGGATCAGCACCTGCTTGCGCCGGTCTAGACGGTCGATGTCGAGGCTTCCGTCAGCAGCGCAGCTGATGAGATGCTCGGGTAGGGCTTCGATCTGGGCCACGAGGCCATCGCGGGCGACTATGAGCGCCTCGCGGTAGCGAACGGTTGCCAAACGGCTTGACGCAGAGAGTTGCGCCTTGAATCCACCCGGAAGCACCGTCGATACGTAGTGCCAGAGCATTGATTTCGCCTTAGCGGCAATTAGGTTTGGTGCTTCCAGGACAGCACCCGTTGTGGCGTAGCGAGCCTTGAGCTTCTCGACCTCGTCGGCTGTGTGCTCAGCGAACATGTCCTCGAACAGCTCATCGAGATCACTACCACCAGCCACCGCGCCCTTGGCGGTGCGCCCTTCATAGAAGATCGGGACCACAGCACCGTCGTGCTCGGCCTGGCGGATCGTGTACTTGTCGATGAACGAGCCGAAGATGGCGTCGGTGCGCTTCTTACCTTCGCGCATGATCGGTGTACCAGTGAAGCCGATCTTCGCGGCGTTCGGCAGTGCGGCCATCAGGTTGGCGTGCAGGGTCGAGGTCTGGGAGCGGTGTGCCTCGTCGACCAGTATCACGATGGTCTCGTCGGTGTTGAGCACACCGAGTGCCTCGGTCTTCTCGTCGCCGGCCATCTGCGTCTCGCTCGTCCCGGCGCTATCGGTGTCGCGGTACTTCTGGATCATCGCGAAGACGAGGGCCGGACCCTTCTCCGCCAGAATCGTCTTGAGCTTGCTGGTGCGCGGCGCGCGTTGGACTCCCTCGCCAGAGAGCTTGGCCGTCTCGGACAGCTGCTTTTCCAGATCGGTTCGGTCGGTCACGATGACGACCTTGAATGCCCGCAGTAGCGGGTCCGAGCGCATAGCCCGAACCAAGAACACCATCGTGAGCGACTTGCCCGACCCTTGGGTATGCCAGATCAGGCCACCGCGGCGATCACTTTCACCATCCACCGCGCGGGTCTTCCCGCTGCGCAGTCGCCCTAGCGCTCGGCCCACAGCGCGGTATTGCTGGTAACGAGCGACGATCTTGATCCGTCGACCGTTCGCTTCGGTGAACAACGTGAAGTGCCTGACGATGTCCAGAAGGTTGGACGGTGTCAGCATCCCCGCAACCAGCAGCTCCTGCCCCGTCAACTCAGCCGCAGGCTTCCCAAGATGGCTGGCGAGTTCATCGCGCGAGAGTGGTGCTGCGTCCTTCCATTCAAGGAAATGTTCCGGCCCAGCCGTGAACGTCGCAACCCGGGCTTTGTCGCCGTAGGTCGAGACGACGAACTGGTTCGTCCAGAACAACTGCTCGTTGCCCTCGGGCGCACCGAGGTTGCGCTGGTTGGCGTACCGCCGCAGCTGGTTGACGCCTTCAGCCATAGGGTCGGTGACATAGGGACTCTTGCACTCGATTACGACCAGCGGGATACCATTGACGAACAACACCACGTCAGGCGCGACGAATTTCTTCGCCTGCCCACCGGGCTCATCCACCCGAAACTGGTTGATCGCTAGGAAGTCGTTTCGTTCCGGGTGGTCGAAGTCAATGAATCGGATCCGCTGCGAGCGGCCCTGATCCCAGTCCGGCAGACCTGACACCGCCACACCCTCGAGAAGGCGCTCAGTCATCTGCTCATTAAGCTCGGTGAGCTTGCCCACCCCAGACCGTGTCAGCGACGAGACCGCCTCGGAAAGACGAGAATCGTCCAGCCACGGCACGCCGTCCGGCCCAGGGTTGATCTTGAGGAGCGCAGCTCGCAGGCGTTCCCCAAGGATTGAGCCACGGAACGAACCCCGCTCCGTGACAGCCGGGTTCGACTTCGAACCCTCAATGACTGCCCAGTTAAGACCAGCCAGCTGATGCATCAGCGGCTTCTCAACTTCGGTGTACTCCGGGCCCGCGCTCACGACATAGCCTCTTGCGGAACGCGAACGCGACCTGAGAGAAGGTCATCCAGCAGCGCTGCCTTCTTCTTAAGTAGCTTTTCAAGGGCGTCACGCTCAACCGCCACCGCATTGGCATGGGCTTTCATCACCTGGCAGATGCGTCTCTGTTCGGCTGGATCCGGCAACGGCACATCGAGTGGACGCAGATCTTGAAGGTTGATGTTGCGCTGCGCACTCTGCGGTGCTCTCGATTCGAGTCGCGGCTTCGCCGCACGGAGAACGAGCTGTACGTATTCCGCACGATGCGGCTCGTAGACCGATACACCCACAACACTGTCAGGGAAGTACATAGGTCGTCCGAGCATCGCCGTGTCCGCGATGTTGGCCGCAATAGTTACTGCAATGGTCCCAGCTGCAAACTTGCGGCTCACCGCTGCACCGAGGTGGCTCAGCGACTGGCTGGCATCGAGAATCACTCCGCCTTCCACTGCAGCGATGTCTCCAGTCTGGATAAACGGGAATGGTCCATTGAGGTACATCGGATCGTTTCTGGGGCGATGGCCGAACTTGCCTCGCTCGACCTCCGCGATCTGGTCGAGTCTGACGATAATCCAACTCGCTGGAAATGACTTGTCGTCCCTCGTCTGTGTTTCGAACGACTCCGCCGGTCGAAGACGACCAGTGATATCTACTCCACGACTCAGCAGATCTTCCATCAGCCCGCGGCCAGCTTGCTCAAGCTTCGCAATAACTTTCGAGGCCAGTTGAATCTGATCGTCTAGCGCGACCAAAGTTTCGGCGATGCGTCGCTGCTCCCTTATAGGCGGAAGTAGTATGTCAATACCGAGAAGACTGCTCCGCGCAATATTCTTCATGCTACCGCTTGTTCCGGTTGCAAGACCCTTGATCTCTGACGCAACCCGTGGTGCCAGCAAGACAAACGATAGCCAACGAGCATCAATGCGCGATGAATCAACCCTTATCTGCCACAAGCGATCAGGCAGGAAGAGTGAGGGGTCGTCAGCCTCTACGTAGCAAGATTCTCCCACCAGCTGCGGAGTATTCATCCGACTAAACAGGATTGATCCGCCGAGTACCGATTCCGTAGCTCGCGAGCGCTCCCTCTTGATGACAACCTTATTCTCATCAGCCTTAAAGGAACCCGCACTGACAGCACTTGTCTTGAGGACTCCAATCTCACCCGGCCCCCTCGGGCGGTCATCTGAGTTCACACTCACACCCGAATTAATCGTGGCAATGCATTCCGCAAGCCTGACATGAGCCCACTTAGGCCTACTCATAGCCAAGCTCCTTGAGGAATCCAGCGAGCTTTGCAGCGGCGGCGTCTCGTGCTTCCTCGAGTGTTGAGAGCGGAGTCTGGTACTTGTCCCACCACGTCTCGAAGGCCGTGATCACAGCTCGTCGGTGCCGAGTGATCCGGTCCTGAGCTTCCTCCAGCAGGTCATGCTCCATCGCGTCGAGCACGATTTGGCGAGCGGACGAGTCTGCGAGTACCTCGCTCGCCTCGGTAAGGCGGTACCCAAGCGCTGCCTTCTCTGCCTTGAGTTGCTTCTTGGTGGCCGTCAGCTTAGCCTTCAGTCCTTTGACTTCTGCTGGCGAGAGAGCGTCTTCGGCCGGTTCATCATCATCGTCGTCATCGGAAGCGGTGGCCGCCTTGATCGTGCAGTCCAGCTCAGCCACCTCAGCCTCAAGAGTGGCGAGCTGGTCGAGGTACTCGGGCAGCAGCGCCCGGGCGACCTTGTGATCGAGCGGGTTGACCTTGGCCTTTTCCTCCTCAAGCGCGTCAAGTACCGTGGCAACCCAGGCCTCGATTAGGCCGCGGTAACCAAGCGTGGCAAGGGCTTTGAGGTCTGGGAGACTAACGCCCCACCAGGAGGCGATGACGCCGCTGACCGCGAAGTGGTCCAGCAGTGCTGTCGGTTGCAGCGCGACCCGGAACGTCTCGATGAACTCTTTGCGAAGCTCGATGAGGTCGGCGGCTGACTGCAGCTTGTCGAAGCGATCCTCTTCGACATTCCACCAGTGTTCGATCGCGGAGGTCACGGTCGCCTCGGCAGCGGTGACACCGGCATCTGCCTCGATCAGACGGCCCAGGTCGTGCTGGCTGTTGACGACGTCGGCGTACCGAAGATAGGTCTCATCCTTCGGCACGAAGAGGTGCGCAGGGTTGAGCCCGTGAGCGGCGAAAAGTTCGGCCTTAGCCTCGATCTCGCGAATCGGGATACCGCCATGCAGGTGAGCCCGAACGTCCTGAGGCTCGGGCTCGGGCGTGGTGTCGACGTAGCGGCGAATGTTGAGGTTGTCGTCGTTCTCGGCCAGCTCCTCCCGGGTCACGACGCGAGCGAAAGCCGGCACGTCCGCGAAGGCTCGATAGGCGGAAACGATCTTCTCAGTGTGCTCAGGCTCGAGGTAGTTCTGTGCCCTACCCTCGCGGTAGTCCCGGTCGGCATTGATGAACAGCACCTTGCCTCTGCGCTCAGCGGGCTTGGAGCCGACTGGACGAAGTACAAGGATGCAGGCGGGGATGCCGGTGCCGTAGAAAAGCTGCGGGCCGAGACCGATGACCGCGTCGATCAGATCATCGTTCAGGAAACCAGTGCGAATTCGACCTTCGTCGCTACTGCGAAACAGCACGCCATGAGGCATGACCGTTGTGACCATCCCGCCAGGCCGCGTGACCGCCAGCATGTGCTGGACGAACATTAGGTCGGCCCTCTTGCCCTTTTCGGGGGTGTAGCCGTAGCGGAAGCGCTCAGGGAACGGGATGGCGTCAGCGGTATAGTTCATCGAGAACGGCGGATTGGTGATCACCCGGTCGAAGCGCTGCAGCTCACCGCCGGTGATGTGCGCGGGATCTTCGAGGGTGCCGTCATCGTTGTTGCGCAGGTCCGCATCGGGGATGCCGTGCAGGAGCATGTTCATCTTGGAGATGGCCCAGACGCTGCCGTCCTTCTCCTGGCCGGCAAGGGCGAGGTTTCGTCCGTCGCCGCCGGACTCCTCGACATACTCCTTGGACAGGATGAGCATGCCGCCCGATCCAGTGCACGGGTCGTATACGCTCATCCCAGGGTGTGGGTCAGCAATCTGCACCATCAGGCGCACGACGTCACGTGGGGTGTAGAACTCGCCGCCCTTCTTACCCGCCGAGTCGGCGAAGTCGCGGATCAAGTACTCGTAGGCTGCACCGAGCAGGTCGGGGAACTCAAAGTCCTGCTGACGCAGCGGCACCTTATTGAAGTGCATAATCAGCTCACGGAGCTTCTTGTCCGACATCGACGACTGGCCGATCTTGCGGTTGAAGTCGATGTGCTGCAGCACTCCGTCGAGTGACCGGTTACTGTGCTCCAACTCCTCAAGGGCCTTGTTCAAGCCACTGCCGACCGACTTGTGGAGATGATCGCGGATCTGGTCCCATCGGGCTCGCTGTGGCACGTAGAAGGTCTTGTAGAACGATGGGGACTCTGCTCGCTGCTCCGCCTGTGACTGAGAACGTCCTCGCGCCCGCTGGTCGGCGATGACCTGTTGCTGCTCCGCCTCGAACTGGTCGGAGGCGTACTTCAAGAAGAGCATCCCGAAGATGTACTCCTTGTACGCCGAGGCTTCCATCGAGCCGCGGAGCACGTCCGCGGCAGCGAACAGGTGCCGCTCCAGCTGGGGCAGTGTCAAGCGAGCCATCGAGCAGCTTGTCCTTCCTGGTGTACTTCCCGCACTTGCCTTGCTCTGCGAACTTACCGAGTATGTGGTCGAATCCGTACTCCACTTCGACCAATGAGATCCATCGTCTCGTCGACGAGCTGGCCAATACCCGGTCTCCTGGCGTTGCCAAAGCGACCGGCCATCAGGCAGCCATCCCCCGTCGGTTGTGAGAGATCTGTCGATCATCGCCCGCGTCAGTCGGCATACGCTGCCTATCCACCCTAATCCCATCTAGCCAGCGTGAAGTAGGTCGTCGCCTGCGAGTCCGCAGCATCTGGATAACCCTAGCGGGACACACTGACAGACGTGTCCATTCACGGGGGTCCGATAACGGTCTCGACACTTACTTGATTTGTCTAGATTTCAGGCGATTCGGCCCACCGCGCTAGCCATGTCGGCCGCTCGCCAGAATCAGGAAATAAGCTATGATTCCGGGCGACGGGTCGCACCCGTGAATGGACACTGACAGACCGTAGCTGTGGTGCGCATCAGTCAGGCTGTCACGAGGGCGGT
This sequence comes from Actinacidiphila oryziradicis, assembly GCF_005047355.1. GTDB lineage: Bacteria > Actinomycetota > Actinomycetes > Streptomycetales > Streptomycetaceae > Actinacidiphila > Actinacidiphila oryziradicis. The sequence goes on along the minus strand of NZ_SUMC01000005.1, from coordinate 43,746 downwards.
CAAGTGGAGTCATCAATCATCGAAGCGGCTACTCTGGCTCCTGTCGAACACTTGCCCGCGCAGCCAGCACCGGAATCGCCCCGATCTTCTCCGGTGTGAGGTCCTTCCAGACAAGCCCCCGGGGCTGGCGCCGGTTCGGGCACTCGATCACCTCGTCCGGCGTGACGATGAGGTCGACGCTGTAGTCGTGCTCCGTCTCAGGGATCTCTTCGTCAACGACCTGAAGCTGGTGGACGGGCGCGACGATCACCAGCTCGTCCGTCACGAGACCAGCCTCGATGAGGAGCGCCACCTCCAGGTCGGAGTACCCCGCGCCCTTGCCGATGCGTGCGCCGGAGCGGTTGACCGCGACGCTGCCGCAGACCACCACGTCGATGGGGCGCAGGTTCTCGACGCCGACACGGCGCGCCACCTGTGCAGCACCCTTCTTGCACACGGGGGTTCCGTTCTGCCGCGGCGAGAGCGACCAGGTCGGTCGCGGCGTCCCGCTGGACGGCGGGGTGCGACTCGCCGGCCAGGCGCAGGAGATCGCAGCCCGTGCGGCGTTCCACCGGTTCGGCGCGGTGGAGCAGGTCCCGGCCGAGCACGAGCGCCTCCGGCCCGTCGGTGGCCGCCTGCGCCAGCAGTGTCCAGATCTCGTCGCACTCCTCAGGGCCCGTGGCCTGGTGGGCCGCGGTGAGAGCCCGCTGGACCAGTACCGTTGTCGCTTTCGTGCACATCCCGGCATTCTCACGCACTGTCCGCTTCTGTGCGGCGGAGATTTCGGTTGAGCGGGTGGAGGGCGCGGGGTCCGCACACAGATCCACTGCTCCGCCGATCTCGACAGCTGCGTCGCGGCTCCAACCAGCGGTTTCCCCGCGCACTTACCGGAGCGTGGGAGTAGGACCCCTACCTGTTCTTCCGGTTGGGCGGACGTATGGTAGTGATCCGATATGACCCGCAGTGGCTTACCGCCTCTACAGCTGGTTCGGACTTGGTCAGTGCGCAGGCAGAGCAGGTTACCTATGCGGGAATCGGCCTTGTCGTGGGCGCGTCGACTGACGCGATTCGGATCTCCGCGCTGTGGCAGGCCCGCCTACCGCGGCCGCGGCCGCCTCGTCGGCTACGCCAACTTGCGCAGCGACGCCCTCGCCACCCGGGACTCCGGCCGCTACGACCGCCGCACCTTCTGGCTACTCCCTCACGACCGTGGCGAGGCACCCGAGACCGAATACCGAACTCACGCCCCCCTGGAAGCGGTAGACCCCCGAACCGTCCGCGCAGGCCGCCCCGGCCACCTGACCGCCCGTGCCTGGGGAAGCCCCCTACCTCTCCGTAACGAACGCCCACGGCCTTCCGATTGAACCGCCAGATCAAAGCTCGGCAGTCGAACCGAGGACCGTTGGACCCTGTGGAGGCCGGCCCCCTGGACCCAGGGCGAAAAACTCGGCGGGGGAGACGGCGTTCCTGCCAGGCTCTGGGGAGGAAACCGGCAAGGGAGACAGACCGACGATGGCAACGGTGCAGCAGCCCACCTCCGCGCAGCAACGGCGCGTGCAGTGGAAACCCATCGACCGGGCCCTGGCCCGCTACTCGACCCAGTCGCTGCGGGTACTGCTCCACGCCGCGCTCGGTTCCCCGGGCTGCTCCCGTTTTCACGATCACCTGCTGCTGCTGTGGACCCGAATCCTGCGCACCCCCTCCCATCCGGGGGACCAGGCGGGCGCCGGTGACCTGCCCGGTCTGGTCGAGGCCGTCATGCGTGCCGCCCCGGGCCGCGGCACGGTGACCGAGATTCAGCCGAACGACCCGCGCGCGCTGGTGGGGTTCAAGGTGGCGGGCGAGCGGCTGCTGGTCCACCCCGGTCAGCTCGACCACCCGCTGATGTTCCTGCGCAGCGCCCAGCTGACGGCCCTGGCGATCGACGAGCCGGTGCGTGTCGTGCACGGCTTCACCCTCACCGACGTCCTGGAGCTCGTGCTGCGCTACACCGACCACGCGGTCACGGCGCTCGCGCCGGCGTGGCCACAGGCGTACGAGGACCGGGCGCCGGAGGAGATCGCGTGCGGGATCAGCCCCGGTGAAGGCGAGGCGGCCCAGGGGCTGGCCGACCTCGATCCCGCCGTGGTCACCGGCGCATGCGGGAACCCGGAGCGCGCCGCCCGGGCGCTGGACTGGCTGACCGCGGACCTGAGCGACCTGCCGCTGCGCTACCGTCCGACGGCGCCGCTGTTCGGTCCGGTGCTCGCTGTCGTCGCGCACGGCCGCCGCCGGCTGGTACCGGTGTCCGCCGCGCTGGGCAGCTTCGCTGCGGCCCTCGAACGCCTCCTCGCCGCGGTCCCGGATCGGCAGGGCGCCGAGCAGCGCCTGCAGAAGCTGACCGTTGACCGCGTCGCGCAGCTGCTGGGCCTGGACGAGGCCCCGGCTAGGCCCGGGCCGGTGTGCGTGATCTCCTCGCCCGGCTACCGCTACGACATCGCCGTCGTCAGCGCGCTTGCCGACGGAGCCTTGTCCGGACGGATCGAAGCAGGGCGGTCCGCCCTCGCCGACGGCGGCGCGCCGGGCCGGGGACGGCTCGTGGTCTACGGCGGGCCCCGGGTGCTCGGGCCGGAGCTGATCCGCGACACCGCCTACCTGCACGTCGAGGAGCTCGCCGAGATCCTCGCCGACGCCGAAGGCGACCCGAGCTTGCTCGCCTTGTTCGTCCTGGAGCTCACCGAGCACCCCGGCGTCGACGCGGTCCTCTTCCGGGAGCCGCTCGACGCGTGGACCGAGTGGTGGCGCGAGAGCACGCTGCTCATGCCGGGCCCGCACCGCGAGGGTGCGGCCGTCGTTTCCCCGGCTGCCGGGTTGGACACCACCTGGCAGCGCGCCGCGACCTGGGCACGCCTCGATGACGTCCTGGCTGCCGCCGGTCTGCCGCAGGCGCTCGACTGGCGCTTCGCTCACCCCGCCGAACCCGATCCAGGTGTTCCCGGCGAACACGCCGACCTCCTGTATCCCGGCAACGGCGGGGGAGCGCTGGTGGTGCGGATCAGCACCGTCCCGCCGCTGGCGGTCGTGGCCAGCCCCTGCCCCGACCAGGGCGCGGTCCTCGACCTGGCCGCGATGACCGGCCTGGCGGACAGCATCCGCACCACCGTCACCGGCTATCCGCTGGTCGCCGCCCACTTCACCCTGCCCAACGGCGCCCCCGTCGTCCTCCAGCTGACCGAGACCACCCAACCCCACCAGCCCCCTCCCGCCGAACCAGGCCGGGACGTCGATGAGCAGGAGGCGGGGGAGAGGCTGCTGCTGCACGCCGGGGCGGACCCCGACCACGCCCGGATCGGCATCGACCTCGATCCGCCACTGCTGGCCTCCTTCACCGGCGACGGCCACCAGGGCCACCAAATCCTCGGCCGGCTCCTGCACCACCTGGTCGAACAGGTCCGTCAGGCCCGCGGCGCCGGACCCGGGACCGACCCGGAGGCGTTCGCCGAAGCCTGGGACGCCGCGTACCCGGTGCTGCGCATCACCGGCGCCACCACCTACTGGCCCGCCATCGCCCCCCACTACACGCTGCCGCGCTCCCGCCACCTTCACGCCCGCGCGCTGCACACCGCGGCCGCCGCCATCCGCCGCGCCGGCGTCCCGGCCGGCTCCTGGCACGGGCCGGACGCCTACGCTCGCGGCGGTCCCGCCGAGCAGCTGCTCCACGCTCTGGAAGACGAACTCACCCAGCAGATTCGCGCCCACCAGCCCAGCCTTGTCGAGGAGTTGGCGCGGCACCTGAACGCGGCCTGGAGCACCCGTACCCGCGGTCATCACGAGATGAGGGTGAACCTCGCGGCACCGTGGGCGGCGAACTGGGCCCCGGAAGCCGGCCGCCGCCAGAGCGACGCCGCCACGGCCACCTCCGCCCTGCAACTCCTGCTCCAGCAAGCCATCACCACCCAGCCCGCCGGCCGGCGGCCCGTCGATATCCTGGCTGTCGCCGAACTGGTCGCCCTGGCCGAACTCGTGCTGCACTGCGGGACCACCGCGGTCGCCGCCGCCCGACGACTGCACGACCTTCACCTGGAAATCCACCCCAGCGGCGTGTTCACCCTGACCGACACCGGCGAGGCGGACACCGCAGACCCGGACGCCGAACTGGTCCACCTCGGCTTCGACGCCGGCGCCTACCGGCACGCCCGGCACGAGCGCTTCCTTGCCCAAGCCGCCGCAGCCCGCCCGAACTCCTCGACGACGCCGCCGTGTTCGTCAGCCCGGGGGCGCGCACCGAGACCGTGTTCGCCGCGCCGGACCTGCCCGCCACCAGCCAGCTCGCCCAGGCCGACCGGCTCCTCCACCAGCACTGGCACTTCGGGTTCGCCGCGCTGGGCGCCGTGCTCGCCACCGCCGCCGACTGGCCGACCGGACCCGAAGGCATCGCCGTGATCACCCCCGAAGACCTGGTGCGCGAGGCGACTGCCTGGTCAGGGCTGCCCGAAGCCGACCTGACGGCCGCCGTCGACCGGCTGAGCCTGCACCCTGGCAACGCCGCCGGCACCGGCTCGCACGCCTACACCGAGGTCGAGCGCCGCACCCGGCCCGCCACCCACCCGCTGATCAACCACGACGGCCGGCTGCTCGTCCTGCCCTGGCTCGTCCACACCGCCCAGGAGCTCTACGCCGCCTACCTCGACGAGGGCCGCCTTCCGCACCCCGACCTTCCTAAGCCCGTCCGGGACGCCCTGCACCGCCACCGCCAGCAGCTCGACAAACGACTGGAGGCCGACCTCAAGACGATTGCCCGCGATGCCGGACTGCCCCACCGGTACCGCCTCCTGGAGAGGACCGCTGCCCAGCTCGGTATCCCGGGCCTGATCGGAGAGATCGACCTGCTGATTGCCGACCCGGCCACCCGGCGCCTGTGGGTGATCGAGGCCAAGAACCCCGAAGGGGCTGTCGCGCCGAACGCAGTGCTCCAGCACGTCGAACGCTTCACTAAGGAGTACCGCGACAAGCTCCTCGCCAAGACGGCCACCATCACCGCCCACGCCACGGCCGCCGCCCGCGCCTGCCAGGCCCCCGAGGACCTGGACTGGGAAGTGATCCCGCTGATGGTCACCCGCAGCATCGAGCCCGCCGCCTTCCTCACCGACCCGAAGGTGCCCTTCACGATCGCCGACCACCTCGCCCAGATCCTGACCGCTCCGACAGCCCCCCGCCCAGGGTGGAACACCCCGGACGGAGCGCCGAGCTGATGGCAGCCCTGGAGCGCGTCGACGTGGCGTACACCCTGGTCACCGACCCCACCGGCGAACGGGTGCTCGTCGTCAAGGACCGGCGTACCGGGCAGTGGGGGCTGCCCGGCGGCCGGCGCGAGGAGGTGAGAGCCTGGCCGAAGCCGCCGTACGCGGGACCGAGGAAGTAGCCGGCGTTGTCGTGGAGACGGGGCGTCTCGTCCACCTCAGCGAACGGCTCGACGGTGTCGTCCACGAGGACTTCGCCGTCTTCCGCGCGACCCTCATCCGCGGAGAACCGGCCGCCAGAGCAAGCGGCTAGGATGTCCGCGAAGCGGCCTGGGTCGCATCGGCCGACGCAAACGCCCACCTGCCCTGGTTCCCGGGCGGGCTCGCAGCCGGCCGCCGTCGCCCCTTGGTGAGCAGGCGGCGGGTGACGGCGTACACCGTGGACATGATCACGAAACATGATCCCAGACGCGACACAGCCGCTGCTCAAGGACCTGGGCTCCCGGTTCCTGACGGCGAAGGACTCCAAAGCGGGACGACGATTCGTGTTTTTGAGCCCCACAGGCGTCCGTGCTGCCGCCAGGTGAGGCGGCGGCGCAGGTCAGCGAGGTGACGCTGCGCGAGCTGAGCGATGTGAAAGCAGTCCACGACCACGGCCGCGTGGGGTAGGGCGCGGTGAACAGCGGCGCGGAAGGTGGAGCACAGATCGATGGCGACATAGCGGACCTGTTCGCGCCAGGAGTCGGGCTGGGCGGACAGCCAGTCGGCAACGGAGGCGGCGTGGGACGACGGCAGACGGGATGGCAGCAGGTACCGCGGTGGGTCTGCACGCAGCGGCCGGGCTACGTCCAGCTACGCAGTAGCCTCACGGCCGTGGTTGCGGAACGGGCCAGTTGTACGACCTATCGGGCTGAGGTCGATCGATAGTCGGGGCACCCGGGTGAAAGTGGAACGGTTTTCCGCCGTCGTCAATGGCAATTGTTCCGCTGCGGCCCGCGCTGGACCAGTCCAGCTCAAGAGTCCAGTCGACCTCGCTTTGAGACCCGGCGAAAATGAGGAATAGTTCCGGTCCGCTATCTGTTACTGTGAATGGAAAATCCGATGGTGGGCCTTCGCGACTTTCCTTGGGCTTCAAGGTCGGCCTTGGCTCGTCCAGGTCAGTCGTAAAAGCACGTGGTGGCATCGGAAGGCCCATGCGATAGCGCAAATAGCAAGGCCGGGCAGGATGGCGCGAGATAACTATCGGGCGAATCCCGTGGAGTATGACGGCTTGCGAGGTGAAAGCCTCAACGGTGATTCTTGCACCTAGCGGCCGTGGTCCAATTTCTGGATCACGGCCCTCGATTGGTATGATCATCGTCATGATGTAGTTATTGTGCGGTCCGGCTGTCACGTGCAACGGGGTGCCTGGCTGCCTCCGTGTCTCCATGTTAGTGATTACATCACCAGTATGAATATTTCCTGTGATCGTATGCGCGGCCAACGACCGTGCACCGGAAGCCGTGATTGCGGTTGAAGAGGCGAGTGGGGGCCGACTCCAAGCGGCTACTTCCGCCGTTAGTTCAGAATCTGAAGCAAAGGCGCGCCGGATCTCTGTGCGCAAAAGCGTGATGAGATCTGCATCGGCTGGGTTGGCGACAATCTCCGCGACGGTCGTGGCTATCGCTGTTTCAAGAACCGTGGGAGGATCTTGCGCCTGACGCCGGCCGACGATGCGCTGAATGGCGCGGCGTCCGAAAGAAACGCTGGCGTCTGCCGCTGAGTCTTCCAGTTGCGTCAAGACAGCTGTCCCGTATGCCCCCACGGCTGCCGTCACATACGGAGTGATCTCCTGTGCAAGCTGAGCAACGTCAAAAACGGTCACTTGGACTCCCTTCCCAGCGCCAGTCCCAACAGCACAGGATGATGCCCTCCACCTCACTCAGCGTATCCAGGCTCTTGCGGGGCCGCAGGCTCGTTCAGCAAATTCTTAGGGTGTCTAGGTCGTATGTCCAGTACGGCGCTCCACCTGGACACCCAGGGGGCAGGCCCGCTCCACCGAGGGTGTGGGACGACGGCAGACGGGATGGCAGCGGGGAGGGGGTGTGGTTCCTGCAGAGCCGCTCGATCCACGCGCAATCCCACTCGCCCCGAAAGTCTGCTGCAGCGCTGCACGAGCCCGTGTCGCCGCTTCAGAGCCGTCAGCAAGTAGGCGAGCAAGCTCGTTGCGCTCCATGGCCAGGGTCCGTCAATTAATTAGTGGTGTGTGTCGTGTCAACTGGTCGTTGACGTCGCGTGCATGACGTATCTGGCGAGTTGGCAGGGGTCGACGAGGTGGACGGGTAGTGGCTCGGCGTGGTGTCCCTGCTGCTGAAGCAGGGGGCGGGCCTGTTGTAGCAGGGTGCGCATCTGGTTCTCGCCGATGCGGAAGAGGTGGGCGATCAGCGAGCAGGGCAGCCCACGCTGGTCGAGGACGGCGGCCCAGGCGATGTTCTCGACGGTGAGTTTGCGGTGGCGGGGGCGCTGCTTCGGTGGCAGCGCGTCGACCAGTTCGCGTACCTGGGCGACGAGTTGGTCGAGGGCGTCGCGTGGCATGCCGGTCAGCACGGGGTGGGTGGCCAGGGCGGAGTCGAAAGTGTGGGCAAGGCGGGGGTGTGCCCGGCGTCCGGGTGGCTGGAGCGGCACAGCGGGGACGCCGGCCTGGGGCGGGATGGTGTAGTTCCACTCGCCGTGGAACTCGTTGGGGTTGATGGTGAGCGCGGCGGCGTGCTGGGCGTCGATCTCGATGCCGGTGGGGTAGACGTCCTCGTCTAGTCGCGCGGTCACGCGCAGGCCGCCGCTCGTGGTGGTGGCCGCGATCAGGCTGAGGGCGACCTCGAAGCTGGTCAGCGGGCGGGCGCGCCAGTTTATCGAGATGAACGAGAACAGGCGGTGTTCGACCTTGTTCCACTGTGCGTCCAGAAGACCGGAGGTCGATCATGTAGGCGGTTGATCGCCAGTCGTAAGCTCGTCGTCGCTTGCCGGTGTGAGTCCGGTCCGGGTAGCTGCCAGGAGGCCCGGTAGCAGGCTGGCGGTATCGGGGGGAAACGCCCGGTGTCGGAGCCCAGCGTCAAAAGCCCTTCAAGGGGGAGCAACCGAGCGGTCCGTAGCATGAAGCGAAGCCTGCCGCGTCGTGAAAATCCCCATCGTGAGGTGGGACAAGGGAGAGCCGAGCCCGGAGTGTCAGGGTGAAGGCCATGGAAGCGGCGAAGACCCTGGAATCGCAGCCGTGAGGAACTCTTCGGCGTAAGGGGCGCGGAACGTTCGGATAGTGACGGCGGGAACTGGAGAGGCCCTCCCCGGCCCGGCGGCCTGCGCGCAGATGCCGCTGGAAGCTGGGTGCCCTATAACCGATGACCTCGGGAAGTGGGTGCTGGTCGGGTGGGCGTCAGAGGCGGCCGTAGTACTGCTTGAGCCGAGCGGACAACATAACCGCCGGTGAGGGAAGGGCCGCTACTTCGTCGATGCGTAGAGATGTGGAGGAGGGGCCCGGTGAGTGCCCAGGTGGCTAGTCCCGCCGACGGGGGACGTTCTCCCTCGGATCCGGTCCGTGCCTTGCAGCATGCGCTCTACCGGGCGGCCAAGGCTGATCCCGGACGGCGGTTTCACGCGCTGATGGACAAAGTCTCGCGCAGGGACGTCCTATGGCGTGGGTGGGTCGCGGTGCGTCGGAACAACGGCGCTCCGGGTATCGACCGGATCACCTTGGAGGAGGTCGAGGAGTACGGGGTGGCCCGGCTCCTCGATGAACTGGCCGTGGAGCTGAAGACGGGCAGCTATCGTCCGCTTCCGGCGCGTCGGGTGTTCATACCCAAGCCCGGCACGCCGGAGCAAAGGCCGCTGTCGATCCCTTCGGTGCGCGACCGGATCGTCCAGGCCGCGTGGAAACTGGTGGCGGAGCCGGTGTTCGAGGCGGATTTCCTTCCGTGCTCGTTCGGGTTCCGTCCCCGGCGCGGTGCCCATGATGCGCTCCAGGTACTCATTGATGAGTCCTGGCAGGGGCGCAACTGGGTGGTGGAGACGGACATCGCCAACTGCTTCGAGGCGATTCCGATCGAGAAGTTGATACAGGCGGTCGAGGAACGCGTCTGTGACCAGTCGTTCCTGAAGCTGCTGCGTGCGATGCTGCGCGCGGGGGTCATGGAGGAGGGGCAGGTCCGTCGGCCGGTCACCGGAACCCCACAAGGCGGGGTTGCATCTGCTTTGCTCTGCAATGTCTACCTGCACCGGATTGACCGGGCATGGGACGAGCGGGAGCACGGGGTTCTGGTGCGTTACGCCGACGATGCCGTGGTGATGTGCAGATCCCGGAAGCAGGCCGAAGCCGCGCTGGCGCGGCTTCGGGAACTGCTGGCCGAGCTCGGCCTGGAGCCGAAGGAAGCCAAAACCAGGATCGTGCAGCTGAAGGTGGGAGGCGAGGGAGTGGACTTCCTCGGCTTTCATCATCGGATGGTGAACGCGCCCGCTCTCAAAGGGAGACGGCCGTTCCCCTTCCTCGCCCGCTGGCCCGCGGACAAGGCGGTGCGGCACGCACGGGAGCGGATCCGGGAACTGACGGACCGCTCCAGGCTGCTGCTGCCGACCGAGGTGGTGGTTCAGGACCTCAACCGGTTCCTGACCGGCTGGGCCGCGTACTTCAAGTACGGCAACTCAGCACACCGCTTCGGGGTGATCAGGGAGTACGTGCGGATGCGGATGGCGCTGTTCATCGGCAAACGCCACAAACGCTCCCGTGGCTTTGGACGGTACGTGGTGGCGTACGCCTCACCGGACCATCTGGGCCTGGTCAGCCTTTCTGGGAACGTCGTCGCCCCCAGGCCCTTCCGGGACTGGCGGGGGAAGCCGAATGCCGGTGGTGAACGGCGTCGGTGAGCCGTGTGCGGGAGAACCGCATGCACGGAATCGAGGTGGCGGGGGCTGGAAACGGAACGCACGTACTGCGTCACCGCGCCAGTCCCCGACCCTATTCGATGTGCCAGGCGGTAGGTGGCACACGCTGATTTCCAGGCCGGTCTCGGTGGCGAGAACGGCGAGGTTGGCCTTCCATGCCTTGGCGCGGGAGCTGTTGGAGCCGCCGCCGTCCGCAGTGATCAGCAGCCGGCGGGCGTGCGGGTAGGCGGCGCTGCCTTCCTCCTTCCACCAGCGGCGCAAAGCGGCCACCGCGAATGCTGCGGTGTCGTGGTCGGTGCCCACCACGACGTAGCCGGTGTTGCGCCCGACATCGTAGATGCCGTACGGGATCGCGGTGCCGACCGCCTGGGTGGGGAAGTCGTGGTCGAGGACCTTCACCGGCGCGCCGGGAGCGGCCCACTCCCGCGCGGCCTGGGCGAACAGCCCGATCTGTTCCTTCTTCTTGCTGTCCACGCTGATCACGGGGTCGCCCGCGTCCAGGAACTCCCGCACTTTGTCGTTGACGTGCCGGAACTGGGCGTCGCGGTCGGGATGGCCGCTGCCTGCCAGGACCTTGGCGTTGCCCCGCAGGCTGAACCCGGCCTCCTTCAGCAGCGTGGCGATCGTGTCCCGGCCCACGACGCGGCCCTGGGCGGCGAGTTCACGGGCCAAGTGCCGCAGCGACTTCGTCGTCCAGGTCAACGGCCCTATCGGATCGCCCTGTGTGCTGTCCTCGACCAGGGACAGCAGTGCTGGGCGCAGTTCCGGGTCCTTCTCGGTCAAGGTCGGGCGGCCCCCGCCCAGGCGGCGCACCCTGCTATCGGGCTCCGCTCCTTCCTGCAGCTCGGCAAGTCCCCGGCTGACACATCCGTTGGAGACGCCTGCGGCCTCGGCGACGGCGGCGATTCTGCCGTGTCCGAGCTGCCGCGCCTCCGCCGCGTACAACAGCCGACGCTGACGTTCATCCAGATACGGCCCCACCGCCTCCAGCTTCGCCCGCAATGGCCCGATCAACCCATCGAAACGCCCTATATCACATCAACGAGCCGAAATCCCGGAAGCAACCAGTAGTTCCTCGACAGGCCCTTCATCTGCTTCTGCATACTGGCACCCGGTTTGGTCCTCGCCTGACTTACGGGGTAAATATCCATTGCGGGGATTTGTGAGGTCGACCGTCGACCTCCCACTCGGCGATTTGGACCGCAACATCCCCTGGAGCGTGTCTGGTTTGAAAATCTGCCCGTTTGGTCGCTTTGCCGGTCTCATGGATACCGTCGGCGGGCTGCCCAGCCCCGTGTATGCAGCGGACTGACCGGCTGAGCGTTCAGACAAAACACTGCGAGATGCTTTAAACAGTCATTTCGAATCGGGATGAAACGCCCTCTCAGGTGCCGAATACGCGGGCCGGTTCGCTCGCGAGCTCGACCAGCAACGTCACCGGGTGGGCGAGGGAGGAGTCGAACCTCCACAGCCGAAGCGGGGCCTTTACAGGGCCTTGGGCTCACCAGTGCCCAGCTCGCCCGGGGCGGAGGAGGTGGGGGTCGAACCCACACGGGTGCTTACGCACCCCGACGGTTTTCGGGACCGCGGCCGACGCCACCTTTCGGCTGGCTCCTCCAGGACGTACGCGGAGAGTGCGCGGATCGAACGCGCGCGGGCTCGCACCCGACGACGGCTTAGCAAGCCGCTGCCTTCCCACTCGGCCAACTCTCCAAAGCTGCCGGACGAGGATTCGAACCTCGAACCTCCTGATTCAGAGTCAGGCGTGCTGCCAGTTGCACCATCCGGCAAAGGGGCGGGCGGCAAAAGAATGCCGCCCTGGCGGGGGCTCCCCGCGGGCGGCTGGTCGACGTCCGTTGTCGACGGCTACGTGGCCTGCCCGGGGATGCTCTGCGGCAAACTGGAAGTGCGCTGATATGACTGCGACTGACTTTCCTGGACGATCATCGCGCGCTCCTCTCCGTTGCGTGTGATGACCACTGTGACGCAGCCGAGGAACACCAGGCAACGGGATTTCCGTCAGGCAACCGCGCGGCTGATGAGGAGGTGGCGGACGGGGGCATACGGGGCTATGGGCTCATAGCCGAATCGGGCGTACATGGCCAGGGCCTCGGTGCTGTCCCGGCCGGTCTCCAGGAGCATGCGGCGCTGCCTTCGAAGCGACTGGGCGAACCAGCGAGGTCGGCGGGGCGTGGTCAGGGGTGGTGCCGGTGATCGCCGACGGCGGCGATGGCCGAGAACCTCTGCCCGAGCGCGTGCAGGAACTACTGAAGAATACGGTTTCGTCGAGCAGGCACAGCCCTCGTTGTACGGCTGGCAAGAGCTGCGGTCAGGCCTCCACCCTGCGCATACCGCATAGCACCGGCATACCGCGAGAATCACTCGCCCCTTCCGGGGTGATCGCGGACAGCAGACCGTCTACCTTCCCTCTTCCGTGCTACTTGGGGGCATGGTCAGCGGTGGAGGGGGTCGCGCATCATGGCGGCGAAGACGGGGGAGTCGGGGAAGGGCTGTTGGTGGCCGATCTGTTCGTACCCCCATGCCTGATACACGGCCTTCAGCCTGCCGTCGGCGGTCGCCGGATTGACGAGCAGGGTCACCCGCCGCTCGGCGCGTCCGGCGAGGAGTTCTTCGTGGATGCGGCAGGCTGTGCCGGTGCCGCGCCAGGATTTGCGGGCGAGGATTTCGTTGAGGGCCAGGGTGCGTGTGCCCGTCTCGCCTACGTAGTCGTCGGGTAGCGGTTCCTGCATGGCAGTCCACCAGGCGGTGGTGGGGCCGAGCGGTGTGGCGAACGCGTAGCCGACCGGCTGGTCCGCCTGGTAGCCGATGACGGCTTCCCAGCCGGGGCGTGATGCGTAGGTGGTCAGGCGTTCGTTGAAGCGCTCGATGGCGTAGAAGGGCCGGTCCATGAGGCCGAAGTCGCCGCGGACTTCGGCGTGGATCTCAAGGAGGAGCTGCCGTACCGTCTCGACATCGTGGGTGTGGTGGAAGGTGAGGGGGCTGGTGTTGGTCACGCTTGTGCCTTCCGGTGTTCGGTCCAGGTGCGCTGTCCGGCGCTGCCGGGGGCGAGGTCGGTCATTCGGCGGGTGAAGTCGCTGAGGAGTTTGCCGATGCGGCCTTTGCGGGCCATCTCCGGCGGGATGGTCTGGGCGGTGGCGAGGGCGGGTTCGAGCTCGCCCTGTCCGAGCTGGGCGAGGGCGAGGTTGGCGTGGGTGAGGGCGCGGTTGCGGTGGAGGTCGGGGCGGAGGTAGGCGAGGCTGCGGTGGGCGTGGTGTTCGGCCTCGTCCCAGCGGCCGAGCTGGAGATGGGTGAAGAGGGCGAGGCTGTCGAGTTCCGCGCGGTCGTAGAAGCGCATCCAGGGTGGGCGGCGCAGGGTGGGGTCGGCGCGGTCGAAGGCGTCCTGGGCTTGGCCGAGGGTGCGCAGGGCGGTGCGGGTGTCGCCGAGGTCGGCGTGGTCGACGGCGAGGCGGGCCAGGGCGAGGGAGGCGTACATGGGGTCGCGGCGGGTGATGCCGGTGGCGCGGGAGGCTTCGGCGGCTGCCATGGCGTCGGTGTGGCGGCCGAGCTGGCGGTAGAGGACGGAGGCGTGGCCCCAGACGCGGAACTGGACGGCCGGGTCGCCGGCGAGGCCGGCGAGGGTGACGGCGTGGTTGAGGTGGCCTTGCGCGGCGTCCAGGCGGCGGCCGTCGATGGCGGCCCACATGGCGCTGGTGATGAAGGCGGCGGCAACGGCGTAGAGCTCGGAGCGCACGCGGGCGCTGGAGGTGCCGTTCTGCTGAAGGTCGAGGGTTTCGGTGGTGAGGGCGGTGGCGTGGGCTTCGAGTTCGGGGGTGCCGCCGTAGCGGTCGTCCATGGAGACGACGGCGGCGAGCTTGGCGTTGAGGCGGGCGACGTCGCCGCTGCCGAGGCGGCGGGGGGCCGTGTTGGCGGGGGTGGCCAGGGTGGCTCCTGCGGCGCTGGCGGCGGCGATGAAGGCGCGACGGTACACAGGGTCCTCTTCGGGTGCGGGTGGTGACGGGGTGCCGTCTTTGGGGCGGAACCCCAGTTGGGTGCAGGTGAGTCCGGTGATGTGTTCCAGCGCGGCCCGCGTAGGGGGGAGGGGCCATCTGGTCTCGCCGGACAGCCAGCGGAACACGGCGCGCTCGGTGGTCGTGCCGTAGGTGCCTTCGAGGCTGGCGAGCGCGGTGTTGACCAGGCTCGCAAGTTTGTTCGCGGGGACTTTGTGATCGGTCATCCACGCGGCAAGGGCGCGGTTGGGGGTGTGCGGCACGGCGTCTCCCTTCCGGTTCATGGCCCGGGCAGTCAGGGAGTCTGCACGGCTCGGATCATGACGTGCAGAGGCGGGGATCCTGGGCTCGGCTGGGCCTGTCCGACGTGTTCGTACCCCCAAGCCACGTACAGGGCTTCGACCTTGCCGTCCCCAGCTGCCGGATTCACCATCAGCGTCACCTGCTCCTCGGGACGTCCGGTGAGCAGGTCGTCATGGATACGGCGGGCCGTGCCGCTGCCCCGCCAGGGTGTGCGGACCATGATCTCTTTCAGGGCCAGGGTGGGGATGGCGGTGCAGCCTGCGGGGAGGGCCCCGGTGGTGCGGGCCCACCAGCGATCCTCGTGACCTTGGAGGGTGTTGACGTACGCATAGCCGACCGGCTCGTCGCCGTCGTAGCCGATGACGGCCTCGAAACCGGGTTCCTTGGCGTGCCGGGCCAGGCGTTCGCCGAAGCTGTCCACCGCGTAGTGCGGCAGGTGGAGCAGCGGGGCGCGGACGTCGGCGTAGACGTCAAGGAGGGTCTGCCAGACAGGCTGGGCGTCGGTGACGTGGCGCAGTTCGACGGAGGCGGCGGTGGTCATATCGGGTTCCTCCGGTTGGCGTGGGTGTACTCGTCCCAGGTTCGCGCGGATTCGCTGTCCGGCGCGAGGGCTGCCAGGGTGCGGCCGAAGCGGCTAAGGATGCCGACCACGCGCGGGTGGCTGGTGGAGGCGTCCGTGGGGATGGACATGGCGGTGATGACGGCGGTGTCCAGGTCACCGTGGCCGAGCTGGGCCAGGGACAGGCGGGCGGTGGCGATGGCACGGGAGCGGTGCATGTGGCCGGGCAGCAGGTCCAGGCAGCTGCGGGCGTGGGTTTCGGCCCGTGCGTAGTCGCCCAGGGACAGATACGCGGCCAGGGAGAGGGATTCCAGCTCGGACTGGCCGTAGAACGCGGTCAGCCACAGAGGGCGTTGGGCTGCGGGCTCGGCACGGTCCAGGGCGTCCTGGGCGTGGCCGAGGGCACGTCGTACGGCGGTGGTGTCGGCGGTGAGTCCGAGGATCGCGGCGTGTCGGGCGTGGCCGAGGGAGGCGAACATCGGGTCCCGGCGGGTGACGGCCAGGGCTCGGGCGACGTCGTTGGCGGCGAGGGCGTCGGTGGCCCGCGCCAGGTGGCGGTAGAGGGTGCCGGCGTGGCTCCAGATCCGGAACTGGATGGCGGGGTCGCCCGCGAGGCCGGCCAGGGTGACTGCCTGGTGGAGGTGGGCCTCCGCGGTGTCGAAGCGACGGCCGTCGATCGCGGCCCACATCGAGGAGGAGGTGAAGGCGGCGGCCGTGCTGTACAGGGAACTGCGGATGCGCTGGCTCGCGCTGCCGCGCTGTTGGAGGGCCAGGGCCTCGTCCGCCAGGGCGCTGGCGTGATTCTCGATGTCCGGACGTCCGCCGTGCCGGTGGTCGCTGGCGACCAGGCCAGCGAACTTCGCCTGCAGCCGCTCGACGTCGCCGGTCCCTACCCGGTGAGCGACGGCGGGGACGGGGACGGCGCCGAGGGCGGTACCGGTCGTGGCCGTGATGAACTCGCGTCTGCGCACAGGGTCCTCTTCCAGCGGTGCGGGGGCATCAGGAACAGTGCCCTTGCGTCGGAACCCTAACTGTGCTGCTGTACGGCCCGTGACTTGCTCCAGAGCTTTGCGCTGCTTGGCGTTGGGCCAGGTTGCCTCCCCGGACAGCCACCGGAACACCACCCGCTTGTCGGTGCTGCCGTAGGTGCCGGTGAACGCCCGGATGGCGGTGTTGAGCTGGCCCGCCAGCTCATGAGCGGTGATCCCATGCTCGGCCATCCAGGCGGCCAAGACTTCGTTCCGTACGCGGGACATGACGGAACCGTAGCGACCCGGCCGGTAAAGCGAGAGTCAAATCGTCATCTTGAGCCCGAGCACGCCGCGTGCGGTTCGACATACCCACGGTCACGGTCAGGGCGGTTACTAGTACGTACCGCGCGGCGGTCCCCGCCGTCATCCTCCCCCCTGCTCACTGGAGTTGATCCTCCATGTACCGCAATCACCCGCCTGCCTCTGTCCTGGAGGCCACCACGGTCGGATCGCCGGTCGCTACCGGTCCGCGCCAGGCAATGGCCGTGCACATCGCCTCTGACCTGCAGCACGTCGCCCGAGTGCGCGCGGCCGTGCGGTCCGCTCTGCGGCGGTGGCGCGTGCCACAGCTGACGGACGACCTGGTGCTGATGGCGGACGAACTGGTCGCCAACGCGATCCGCTACAGCGGCTCGTCCGGCGTCGAGGTGCGGTTGCAGGTGGAGGACGGGATAGCGCTGCTGGAGGTCGACGACGGAGCCGACACCGAACCGGTGGTACGGCAGGCGAGCAAGGTTGACGAGGACGGCCGCGGCCTGTTTCTCGTCGATGCGCTCTCCGACACCTGGGGCAGCCGCTCCAAGGAGGGCGGCGGGAAGACGGTGTGGGCGACGCTGGCCGTGCCCGTGGCGGGTGCGGCATGAGGCCTCCGGACAACTGCACGCGGCCCCTGCATGTGGGCCCTCTCGCTCGGACGCCAAACAGCGGCGTACGGCCGGGGTTTTGGTGCGAGGTCGTCAGATCCTCGGTAGTGGACGAGGACCGGTGGCCGACGCTTGCCGGGTCCGTCACAGCGGACACTCCGACGGCGGCCGTGCGGTGGGTCCGCATCATGGTGCGGACCGTCGTCGCCGTCATCCCCACGAGCCCGATCGTCGAGGCGTGGCTGTTCGGCGGCCACCAGCGATCCGCGCTGGACCTGTCACGGGGCGACGAGATGACGCTGACGCTCACCCACGGGGACGCCCGGATGCGGTGGACGGCCCGGCCTGTGCTGAAGGACCGCAGGCCAACCCCCGCCGCACACGCCTGGCCTCGGCAGGCCTTCCACCTCGGTGCGTGCGGCGGGACCAAGACGCCGTCCTGGCCGGGGAATTTTCCCCTACGCCCCGGCCGGGACGGCCCACCAGACCAAGCCCGTTGGAGGCGTTCGTGAGCACCGCCGTGAGCACATCACCCAGTGCCGTCCCCAGGGTGGAGGAGGTTTTCGCCCACGCGGAGAGGAAGATCCGCCAGGCTGCCGCCGTGCTGTGGGCGGAGGCGGACGTTGTACTGGGCGGGCATGTGCCGAGCGTCACCGGCTACGTCCGCCGGCTGACCATCGACGACCGGGACTGGTATGCGAAGTACTCCTTCCTCGGCATCTCCCTCGTCTCGCTCCTGCGCGGCACGTGCGGGGACTGGGACGAGGTCCGGGCCGCGCAGGCGGCGTACGTGCGGCGCCCGGACGGGCTGATGGAACGCGAGGTCGGGCAGCTACGGTTCCTTGCCGCGCTGGGCCGCCCGCGGGTGTGCGGGGTCCTCGGGTCGCCATGTGGCGTGCTGTTCACCCGGGCCGTGCCGGGCCCCACCCTGGCCAGCCTGCTGCTGGAACGGCCACAGGATACCGCCGGGCTGCTGGAGGCACCGTTCCGCGAGCTGACCCGGCTCCACCGGCCCGCTACTGCGCAGACCCTCGGCCCGGCTGCCGCGATCGGGGAACGCAGCGTCTCGGGCACATTCCTGCGGAAGTTCAACGGCCTGTCCGGGACGCTGTACGTCGACCGGCTCGGCGCCGAGCGGTGCGATCCCGCCGAGCGTGCCGGGGTGGTCGAGTTGTTGCGGCGAGTTGTGGCCCGGCTGCACCGGCTCCGCACCGCCGTGCTGCCCAGCTCCGCTTCGGGGGCGGTGCTGACCTTCGGGGACCTCAAGCCGGAACACGTCTTCTTCCCCAGCGGCCCGGACGGGCAGCCGGTGTTCATCGACCCCGGTCTTTTACGCGCCCGGCTCGTTGTGGACGTCGTGAAGCTGATCAGCCGCACAATCCTGCTAATGGCTGCCGCCCAGCCCAGCGAGATTACTGGGAAACAGGTCGCCGAGGGCATCTCGGCATTCGCCGAGGCCCGGGTGCGGGGCCTGCCCAGGGCGGTTGGCAACGGATGGCTGCACGAGCTGCTGGTGCTGTGGCTGATGGACAGCATCAACATCCTCACCACTTACCTGTCGGCCCCGGCCGCGCTGCCCATCTCTGCTCAAGGCGAGGTGCTGGTGAAGCGGGCGGCCGTGGTGTGCGCGATGGCCGACCAGATCAGCGATGACCTCGCCGTCGGCACGAAGCCCGACGCCGCCTGGGAGCACGGTCTCGCGTGGATCGCGGCGGTGGCGGCATGAGCGCGGTCAAGGCGCCGGCCTGCCCGGCAGGCTGCTGGTCAACTCCCGTACGGCCGAGCAGGCCGCTGCCCTGGCGGCCGACCTGGACGACATGCGCACCGCTCTCCGCCTGCCGGTGCACCCGCTGACCTGCCAGCCGGCCGACCTGATGGACTGCGACGCCGTAGTGATCGCAGTCCGCGCCACCTTCACCAACACCCGTGCCACCGACGTAAGGATGGGCGGCGCGGCGGCGAACGCCCCGCACATCGCGCTGCTGGGAGCCGTCTTGCGCGGCTACACCGGCACCGTCCTGGTGGTCACCAACCCCGTCGACCTGATGGCCCGGCTGTTCGCCGACTCCTCCGGTTGCGGCCGGGTCTACGGCATCGGCTCGAACCTCGACACCGCCCGCTACCGCACTGCCCTGGCGGCCCTGCTCGGTGTCCCCGCGCGGGCGGTGCGGGGCCACGTGATCGGCGAGCACGGCGACGGCATGGTGGTCTGCGCGTCCGCCACCACCGTCAACCACGAGCCCATCGCCGTCCCGGTCCAGCAGCTCCGGGACGAACTCGCCTCCCGGGCCGGCCGGATCAGCGCCGGCATCGGCCGCACCCGCTCCGGACCGGCCGGGGCCGTGGTCTCCACCCTCCGCTTGTCCCTCGGCCTGGCCGACGGCGTCACCGAACTGTCGGCCGCCTACCGGGGCGGCTGGCTGGGAATTCCGTTGCGGTTCACCGCAGGCCGGCCCCTACCGTGCCTGCCATCCCTCGATGCCGACGAGACCGTCCGGTTTGACGCCGCCGACACCAAACTCCGCACCGCCTACATCGCGCTGCGGCCTTCCCCTACACCCACTCACCGATGAGAGGCCCCATGAACCCCACCATTACCGCCACCCGGCTGCACGCGGGCGACGCGATCGTGACCGTGGTGAGCAACACCCCGGCCGTCACCGGCTGGTCCCGGCGTTACTTCGGCCCTTGGTGGAACGCGTTCGAGGTGCCCGCCGAGAGCATCGGCGCAGGCCCGCAGGTCAACGCCACAGTGGACGCCGCCAAGTACGCCGAACTCGCAGAGCTCGTGGACGGCGGCTTGAACGAGGCCGAGGAGGTCACCTATGCCAAGGCCCGTACCCGCGTGACCAGCCATGGCGGCGGCATCATCTCCGCCGTCTCCCCTGACGAGCAGCTGGCCTACCGTTCCGATTCCCGCTTCGGCAGGCTGACCATCGCCGGGCCGGAGGAACAGCCGGTCGCCTTGGCTGCCGCCCGCCTGGCCCGCGAGGCGATCCGCGGCCAGCTGCTGCGGGACGGCTGGACGCTGCTGCACGCCTCCGCCGTCGTCCGCGATGGCCAGACGCTCCTGACCTTCGGGTCCAAGGGCGCCGGGAAGACCACCACCGCACTGTTGCTGGCTTCTCGGGGCTGGGAGCTGCTGGCCAACGACCGAGTGTTCGTCCGCCCCGAGGGCGACCGGCTGCAGGTCTTGCCGTGGCCGTCGGCCGCCGCCATCGGCCTGGGCCTGCTGGACGCCCTCGACTTCTACGACCTCGTCTGCGACCGCCTCAAGGCCGGCGAACAACTCCACCCAACCCAGCATCAGCGCGTCACCGACGCCCTGATGGACGGCAGCCGCACGCCTCTGTGGGAGCAGGGCGGTAAGCGGGAGCTGAAGATCCAGGTCTTCCCCGACCAATTCGCCACCTGGTTCGGCATGACCCTGGCCACCGGGGGCCACGCCGCCGGTCTGCTGTTCCCGCGCATCGAACCCGACGCCGCCCCGGCCCTCGCCGACGAGACCCGGAGCCTGAGCGAGCACGACTTCATGTCCGGCGCGACGGAGGACCGCTACCCCGACATCTTCGGCCTCACCCGGGTCAACGGCGGCGGCAACCAGCAGGCCCGAACCGCTGTGACCGACCGGCTCACCGCGCTGCCGCACCACTCCGTGGTCCTCGGCCACGACACCACCGCCAACGCGGACTTTCTGGCCAAGCTCACATCCTGATCGCACGACAGCAGGCCCCTACCAGAGCCCATCTGGTAGGGGCCCGCATCACGAGGTGCGCAGGGTAGCTGCGGGCTGGCGCGCACCGGCTGGCCAGGGCAGTGCCCGGTGAAGGTTCAGGCGTCTCACCGGCGGCGGCCTTGGTGCCGTCGCCGGGTGAATTGCCGGATGCTTGAGTCATTGCGTCCGGGGGTGCTCGGATGGGTTGGTCAGCGCCTCGGAGAAGATGGTGCTGCTGAGGTGGTACCGCTGGGCCAGTCCGAGGGCTCCTGTCTCGTGCGCCATCTTCCCGGCAGCGTGGGTGGTGATGGCGAGTGCGGCGGTGACGCCGAGGTTGTGGGGGAGGTCGATCAGAGTCTCCGCGTAGGCGAGCGTCTGGCGGTACGCGAAGCGGATGGCTTCGGGCCCCGGCGTGAGCTCGGCGATCAGGTCGGCGGCAGCCCGCGCTGCCTCGCTCCAGTGGGCGGCGACTGCGGCTCGTGCCGGGGTGTCGTTGCAGGCGGCGGTTGTGGGCAGCACTGCGGCCAGGGCCGGGGTGAAACGGCGCCGGTCGCGTCCCGTCCGACGGTCGGCGTGACGGATCCAGTCCGTCGCAAGTGCCATGGTCGGGCTGGGTGCGCGCAGGATGTCAGCCAGGCCATCGTCTGCAGGGACTGTCCACACCGGCGCGAGTGCCGCCCGCGGCCACAGGTCACGCACCGGGACGTGGTTTCCGGCGGCTTCGGACAGCAGCTGGGCCACGATCGCCGGGAGTGGCTCGCGCGGTACGCGCCCGGCGTGCAGCCATTCCGAGACGGTGGAACGGCTCAGGTAGCCGTCGCCGAGGAGCGCATTGACCGCCGCAACCAGCTGCGGCGGGCGCCAGCCGGCGAGGGCGAGCTGCTCTGCCAGTGTGTGATTCGGGCGGCGCACAGTCACCTCCTCAGGCGCGGCGTCGGGCGGCCGGATGGACCGTAACGCCGCTGGCGGCCAGAGCGGAACCGGTCCGGTTGGACCACGTACGACGACTTCAACCACGTCGGATTGCGTGGGATGACGTCGTTTGCACAGGGTGCCGCTCACTGGGGTGCGGACGGTGTCGTGGTCGTGTTCCCGATCACGACCGCTGGAGGGCCACCTGATGCTCCCGCTGCTGTTCACTACCGCTCTGCTGCTGGGGCCGGCCATGTCGAGCACTGCGCTCATGGCCGGTGGGGCACGCGCCTGCGTGCGCCCCGGGCGCGGCCGCCATCGCCGGGTCACGCACGGCCGGCACGCCGCCAGGGGAGGCTCGCGATGATGCCGCCGTCCCACGCCGCGGCCCTCGGCTTGGTCTACACCTGGACCAGCGCCACCCCGGGCGCACCAGGACGTGCCCGAACGGCTCTACGCCGGGCCCTGGAAAGGCTGGAACTTTCCGAGGACGTCATCACCGACGCCGTATTGGCTGCGTCCGAGCTTGTCGGGAACGCCACAGACCACGCCACTGGCCCTTACGAGATGATGCTACGCCGCACGGCTGTGGAGCTGATCTGCGAGGTCTACGACTACGACCCGCGGATTCCGGAGATTCCTGCCTTCCCGGCAACCGGGGTGTTTGCTCCGCATCCTGAGGGCCGTGGCGGCGGGTTGGAAGCGCTGTCGGCATGCTTGTCCGAGCGTGGCCGGGGTTTGCACATCGTGGATCAGCTGACTGGGGGTGCGTGGGGTTTCCGGCTGCCCGGCGACGGGACAAAGGTCGCGTGGATGGTGATTCCCGGTGCTTGATCAGGCCGTCGGCCTATCGCGGTCTGGCCGGGCGCGGGTCCTTCCGCCCCTGGGCGTGGAACGTGGACCTGTTCGACGACGGCTCCGGGTTGGGCGGAGTCACCGACCCGGCCGGGTGTGACGGGCAGGGCCAGCGGCCGCAGGCCTGAAGGGTGCAGATCGTGAACGATGGCGGTGAGGTACTCGTGGCTGGGGATTTCTTCCTCGGGTGAGAGCGGCAGGCGGCACCGTAGCGCCGGAACTCCCCATCGTTCACGAGACGACCTCGTGAACAGCCCCGCTGGATCGCTCAGATGGGGGTCGGCTACCGGAACTGGCCATCGGCCGCGGTCGCGTCCGAATTTGGCTACGAGCAGCAACTGATCGTTCCCGGAGGGTTTGCCACCGTGCATGCCGGGAACAGGCTGACGTGACGTAAAGTGAGTGACTCATTACGATGTGTGAGAGCGGTGTGGTGGAGAGCGGGTGTTGATGCGAGAACGATGGACTCGTCGATGGGCGGCAGCGACCGCGGTGGCAACTGCCGCCCTCGTGCTCGTCGGCCTGGCGTTGAGCGGATGCAGTGATGAGGGGAAACGCTCGGGGGGAAGCGCACAGGGCCGCAGATCGGCTTCTGTTCGTAGCGCAGCGCCGAGCGATCTCCGTACGGAAGCGGCGCTCTCCGCCTACCGATCAATGTGGGCCGACATGGCGGCAGTGTCGAGGACTTCCGATCCCAAGTCCCCCCGACTCGATGACCACGCGGTGGACGGGGCCCTGCGGTTGCTGATGTACGGCCTGGAGAAGGCACAGGCGGAGCGAGTTGTCACTAAGGGAGCGCCGCGCCTCGAACCCGAGGTGGTGCGAACCCGTCCGGCTGACGCGCCTACAGCCGTTGACTTGGAGGACTGTATGGATGACACCCAGTGGCTCCAGTACAAGCTCGACGGCTCCTTGAAGAACGATGTCCCGGGCAGCCATCACCACACCAAGGCCACCGTGGAATATGTGCACGGTGCGTGGAAAGTCTCCAAGCTCTACGTGGATCAGGCGGGAACGTGCTGATCGGCTGCCACCGGCACCCCATCACCGTCGCCGCGACCGTCTGCCTGGCGGTGATGGCCAGCACACCGCCTGCCGCCAGAGCGGACGGTAATGGGAACCAGCTGGCTGGTGTGTCTTGCGGCAATTCGCGGTGCAACGTTCACGCAGGGACACCAGCCCGATCGGCACAGGACGTGCCCTCGCCTGCGCGATCTGCTCCTCTGAGGGCGGGGAGCGGCAGCCCTTCGAGGAGCGGGGGCGCTCAGGTTGAGAATCAGCGGCCGTGGATGCTCATGAGCCTTGACGGCAAGGGGCTTGTGCTTGACGACCGAGGCGCGCCACCTGCGCCTGGCAAGAGGGCTGACCGCCCTTCTCCAGCGGTGGTGGCGCGGCAGGTGGTGGAGCAGTTGGTGTTGCCGGAGCCGGTGATTCGGATGAGCCCGGGTGAGGATGTGGCTCAGGTGGTGGGGGTGCCGACGTGGTTGTGGGTTGATGGGTCGGTGTGGCGGCCGGTGTCGAGGACGGCGCGGGTGCCGGGGATGGTGGTGACGGCTACTGCGACGCCGAGGCGGGTGGTGTGGTCGATGGGTGACGGGGTGAGGGTGACGTGTGTTGGGCCGGGGACTGCGTATTCGGCGAGGTTCGCGGCGGATTCGGTGTCTCCGGATTGTGGTCATGTGTATCGGCGGTCGTCGGCCGGGCGGCCTGGTGAGGCGTTCACGGTGACGGCGACGATCGTCTGGGATGTGGTCTGGCAGGGCGGTGGGCAGGCGGGAGCTGTGCCGGGGCTGCGGTCGGCTGCGGAGATACCGGTGCGGGTGAGTGAGGTGCAGGCGCTGGTGGTGGACGGGCGGCGCGGCCGGTAGCGGTTGCAGCCGGGTGGGCGGTGAACGCCCTGTGGGTGAGTGATCTTCTTGATGTGTGAGGTGAGTTGTGGGTACCTCTGTGTCTTCTTCGGCCGGGGAGCGGGCTGCGGGTGGTTGGGCGCGGGTGCGTCCTGAGCGTCGGCCGAGCGGTCCGGAGCCGGGGTCGCCGGGCGTTGTGGGCGGTCGGGTGCGGCGTCGGCCTGCGCTGGTGTGGATCGGGGCTGCTGTGGTGATGGTGTGCGCGGTGGGCTTTGCGGCGCTGCTCGGGCAGGCGGGGCGGAAGACGCCGGTGCTGGCGGTGGCGCGGTCGTTGCCCGCAGGCCATGTCCTGGTCGCCGGTGACCTGCGGAAGGTGGAGTTGGGGGTGGATGACGCGGCCGGGCATGTGGTGCCGGCGGCGGATGCGGGGTCGGTGGTGGGTCAGGTGGCGGCGGTGCCGTTGGCGGCGGGGTCGTTGCTGGCGCCGGAGCAGGTGGGGGAGTCCTCGCAGTATCCGCCGGCGGGGCGGGCGCAGGTGTCCTTTGCGGTTGAGCCGGGTGCGGTGCCTGCCGGGTTGGTGGCCGGGCAGCGGGCGGCGGTTCTCGCGGGGAGCCCGGACGCTGCGGGGGCGCCGAAGGATGGTGCGGAGGTCAAGGAGGATCCGCTGGTGGGTGTGGTCACGGATGTGACGGCTGGTGAGGGGGAGTCGGCGCCGTCGGTGGTGACGATGCTGGTGGATACGGCGGCGGCGCGGCGGGCCGCGCAGCTCGACAAACCGCATGTGGTGGTGCTGAGCCCGGTCGGCCGGGAGGTGCCGTAATGCGGAGGCTTGTGGCGGTGGGGTCGGTGAAGGGCTCTCCGGGGGCGACGACGCTGGCGCTGGCCGTGGCCGGGCATTGGCCGACCGCGGGTGGGGTGGTGCGGCCGGTGGTGGTGGAGGCTGATCCGGCGGGCGGTGATGTCGCTGCGCGGTTCGCTCTCTCGGACACTCCTGGGCTGATGGCGTTGGCTGCTGCGGTGCGACGGGCGGCGGCGCCGGAGGTCGTGGAGGAGTGTGTGCAGGTGCTGCCGGGCGGGGTGCCGGTGGTGGCGGGTCCGGCGGGTGGGCAGCAGGCTGCGGCGGCCGTCACTCTGTTCGCCGGCAGCGGGGGCGTGGAGGCCCTGCGCGGGGGCGCGGAGGCGGCGGGGACGGTGCTGCTGGATCTGGGGCGGTTGGAGGAGGCGACGGTGGCGTTGGTGGGGGCGGCGGATGTGCTGTTGCTGGTGACGCGGGGTGAGGTGGAGGCGTTGGCGCACGTCGCGGCCCGGGCCGGTGATCTGAACGCTGTGGCGGCGGGTGTGGAGTTGGTGGTGGTCGGGCCGAGTCCGTATCCGGCGTCGGAGATCGGGGCTGCGTTGGGGATTGGGCGGGTGCATGCGGTGCCGTGGGATCCGCCGACCGCGGCCGCGCTCGCGGGCCGGGCGGCCCCGAAGGCGAGGCGAGGGCGGTTGTCGCCGTTGGCGCGGGCGGCGGGCCATCTCGGATGGCACCTGGCCGCATTGACGGAGCAGCCCTCGGGCGTTCTTGGCCGGGATCTGGCTCATCTGGCGGTACCGGCTCCGCTCCCGCCTGCTGCGCAGGGCGCTCGGGTGTTGGAGGCCGGTGAAGTGCGATGACGGTAGGTACGGAGCAGCAGGCGCTGCTGCCGCGGCCGGTGCAGGATTGGGAGCGGCGGCTGGCGGATTGGCTGCGTGAGCAGGTCGCGGGGCGGATGGCGGCCTATGCGCATGCCCGGGAAGAGGCCGGACTGCCGGCCGAGGACGCCGGCCAGCGGCGGGAAGTGGTGCGCCGCCTGGTCGCGGAGGAGCTGGATGGCTACGCAGCAGCCCAGTTGACGGCGGGCCGGACCGGGCTGGATACGGCGGCAGAGGACCGCATCAGTTCGGTGGTGCTGGACGCACTGTTCGGGCTGGGGCCGTTGGAGGTGCTGCTGGCCGATGAGCGGGTGGAGAACATCGCGGTCAACGGTGCGGACACGGTGTGGGTGCGGTACGCGGACGGGGCCAAGCGCCGGGCGGAGGCGCTGGCGGCGTCCGATGAGGAGTTGGTGGAGCTGGTGCGGCAGATTGCCGCGCGGGCGGGGTTGGAGGAGCGGCGGTTCGACCGGGGGGTGCCGAGGTTGAACATCTGTCTGCCGGACGGGTCGCGGATGTTCGCGGTGATGGCGGTGACCGGCCGGGTCTCGCTGTCGATTCGCCGGCACCGCTTCCGTACCGCCACGCTGCCCGATCTGGTGCGGCTGGGTGTGTGCGACCAGGCGCTGGCGGGCTTCCTGGGCGCTTTGGTGCGGGCTCGTCGCAATGTGATCGTCGCGGGCGGTACGAACGTGGGGAAGACCACGGTGCTGCGCGCTCTGGCCTCGGCGATCGATCCGTCCGAGCGGCTGGTGACGATTGAGGACACCTTCGAGCTCGGTCTGGATGCGGACCCGGTGGCGCATCCGGATGTGGTGGCGATGCAGGCGCGGGAGGCGAACATCGAGGGCGAGGGCGTCATCGATCAGGCGGAGTTGGTGCGGTGGGGTCTGCGGATGTCTCCGGACCGGGTGATTGTCGGGGAGATCCGTGGGTCGGAGGTGGTGCCGATGTGCAATGCCATGTCGCAGGGCAATGACGGGTCGCTGTCCACGATCCATGCTTCGACCTCGCGTGGGGTGTTCACCAAGCTTGCCGCCTACGCGGCCCAGTCCCCGGAGCGGTTGTCGTTGGAGGCGACGAACCTGCTGGTGGCCTCGGCCGTGCACTTCGTGGTGCATCTGGGTTGGGATGCCGATGGGCGGCGGGTGGTGGACTCGGTGCGGGAGATCGTCGATGCGGACGGGGCGCAGGTGATCTCCAATGAGGTCTACCGGCCCGGACCGGACGGCCGCGCGATCCCGGCAACCCCCGTGCGGGGCGAGACCCTCGAGGACTTGCTCGCGGCCGGGCTGGATGAGCGGGTGCTGCGCGAGCAGTGGTGGGGGCGCACCGCATGAGCCTCGACTTGGTAATGGCGGTGCTGCTCGGCGCCGGTGCCGGCGGAGGGGGCTGGCTCGTGGCGCACGGCGCGATGCGTCGCGACCGGCCCGACGGCACCTCTGGCTCGGGCGTGGCGTGGTGGGCGCGGCTGACCGGGCGGGTGGGGAAGCGGCGGCTGGGCGGTGCGGTGCTCGCGGGGATGCTGGTGGGTGCGGCGACGGGTTGGCCGGTCGGGGCGCTGCTGGCCTCGGTCGCGGTGGCGGTGCTGCCCGGTGTGCTGGGGCGGGACCGTCAGGCTGCCGCCCGTACGGGGAGGCTGGAGGCGGTGGCGGTGTGGGCGGAGATGCTCCGCGACACCCTGTCGGCCGCGGCCGGGTTGGAGCAGGCCATTGTGGCCACCGCCTCCCTCGCCCCGCCCGCCCTGCGGACGGAGACGGCGGCGTTGGCCGCGCGGATCGAGGGCGGGCAGTCGCTCGGGGCCAGTTTGCGGGTGTTCGCGGAGGAGGTGGCGGATCCGGTGGCCGACACGGTGGTGGCCGCTTTGGTGATGGCGGCCGAGCGGCAGGGCCGCCAGTTGGCCCCGTTGCTGGGTTCGTTGGCCGGGGCCACGCGTGAGCAGGTGGCGATGCGGTTGCGGATCGATGCCGGGCGGGCCCGGGTGCGCACCTCGGTCCGCGTCATCACCGCCACCACGCTGGGTATGGCGACCGGGCTGGTGGTGCTCAACCGTCCCTATCTGGAGCCGTTCTCCTCCGTGGAGGGTCAGCTGGTGCTGGCGCTGATCGGGATCCTGTTCGCAACCGGGTTCGCCTGGCTGATGAAGATCGCCGAATTCGTCGAGGAACCCCGGATCCTCGCCCCGGCCCCGCCCACGCAGCCAACGGTCCCCGCACAGGGGAAGAGAGAGGTGGGGGTCCGGTGATCGCGATCCTTCTCGGGGCGACGTTCGGCGGCGGCCTGCTCGCCCTCGCCTACGGGCTCCATCCGCCCCGCCCTTCGTTGGCCGCCTCCTTGGCCGCCCTCCACCGCCCCGTCCGGCAGGCGGCGGCGCCGACTGCGGCCGAGGCGGAACCGGGCGGCTGGGCGGCACGCTGGGGGCGGCGCGGCGTGCCCTTGCTGCGCGCCCTGGGTCTGCCGACCGCCTCGCTCCGCCAGGACTTGGCGGTCCTGGGCATGGACGTCGACCGGCATCTGGCCGAGAAGGCTGCCGCCGCGGCGGTTGGGCTCATCGCCCCGCCCGCGTTGCTGGCCCTGGTCGACCTGGGGACCGGCGCTGGGGTCGGCTGGTGGCTGCCTACGTGGGTGGCGTTGCTGTGCGCCGGGGCGCTGTTCCTCGCCCCCGACCTGACGGTGCGCGCGCAGGCCCGTCGGCGGCGGGCGGAGATGCGGCACACCCTGGCGGTCTTCCTCGACCTGGTCGTCATCGCGCTGGCCGGAGGTGCCGGTGTCCAGCAGGCCCTGGCCGATGCCGCAGCTGCCCCACAGGGCTGGGCCGCGTCCCAGCTGCGGCGGGCGTTGGCGACGGCGCAGTTGGCCCGCAGCAGCGTGTGGGACGAGCTCGGCGCGCTGGGCCGGCAGACCGGCGTGAGCGAGCTGTCCGAACTGGCCGCCACCGTCGGCCTGGCCGGCAGCGAAGGCGCCCGCATCCGCACCTCGCTGGAGGCCAAGGCCGCCGCCATGCGCGGCCGCCGCCTCGCGGAGGCAGACGGCGCCGCCCAATCGGCCACCGAACGCATGGCGCTGCCGGTGGTGCTGAAGTTCGGCGCCTTCCTGATCTTCATCGGTTACCCGGCTCTCACGCACGTGCTGAGCGGCTTGTAGACCCTCGAACGCTTAAGGAGACACCCTCCATGGACCCCATGTTCCACTACCTGACCTGCCAGTTGCGGCTCCGGTGGAGCGAGCTGCGCCACCGGCTGCGCGACGACGCGGGCTACTCGACCGAGACCGTCATCGTCACCGCACTGCTCGCCGCCCTCGGCCTGGCCGTCGTCGGCATCATCGCCGCCAAAGTGACCAAGAAGGCCAACGGCATCAACCTCGGCTGACAGAAAACACCCGCGGAGACGACCATGCCCGATCCTGCTACCACCGGCCGCTCGGCCCGCAGACCAGGCGCTCGGCGGCGCAGGGATCACGGAGCCGTGGCCGCCGAAACGGTCATCACGGTGCCGCTGCTCCTGCTGCTCCTGCTGTTGATCGTGCAGTTCGCGCTCGCCGAGCACGCCCAGCACATCGCCCAGGCCGCCGCGTCCCGAGCCCTGGCGGACGCCCGTGCCCAGGGCGGCAGCGCCGGAGCCGGGCGATCCCGCGCCCAGCACACCCTGGCCGCGCTCGGCTCCGCCGTACTGCTGAACCCCAAGGTCACCGTCACGCGCGGTGCCGGGAGCGCGGCCGTGCAGGTCAGCGGTGACGTCCAGCAGGTCATTCCCGGCCTGCATCTGAGGGTCACCGGCCGGGCCGGCGGAGCCGTCGAACGCTGGTCGACCGTCGCAGACGGGAGGTGAACGGCATGGAAAACCGGACGCAGGGACGACGAAGGCGCGCTGCCGGGTCGCACCGACGCGGAGTTATCAACACACCAGTGCACGGGCTGTGGACAAGCGATCATGGTTCGGCCTCGACGGAACTGGTCATCGTGACTCCGTTGCTGGTCTTGCTGTTGTTGGTCGCGGTGTCGCTGGGGCGGATGGCCTCGGCCCGGCTCCGCGTCGATGACGCCGCGCACCAGGCCGCCCGCGCCGCATCCCTGGCCCGTACCCCGGCCGCTGCACGTGAGGCAGCGCGCTCCGCGGCAGCATCAGCCCTGGGCGATGCGGGGGAGTCCTGCAGGCACTTCACGGTCGCCACCGACGTCGGCCGTCTCCGGGCCGGAGGCGTCGTACGGGTGCAGGTGGCCTGCACGGCAGTACTGACGGGCGCTGGTCTGCCCGGTCAGGTCACGGTGGCCAAGACGGCGACCTCGGTGGTCGACACCTACCGGGGGAGCAGCGTATGACGACGCCGGAACATCGACGACGCCATGGCCATGGCGTGTCACGTAGCCGGGAGCGGCAGGATGCGGGGCAGGTCACCGCGATGGTGGTGGTGGTCACGGCGGGTCTGTTCCTGTTCGCCGGGCTGGTGCTCGATGGCGGGCTGGCGCTGGCGGGCAAGGTCGCCGCGGCGGATACGGCCCAGGAAGCTGCCCGCAGCGGCTCGCAGCAGATCGACCTCGCCTACCTGCGCGCCACCCAGCGAGTCCGGCTGGACCGTCAGCGCGCTGCCAGCGCGGCGCTTGATTATGTCCACGCCACCGGGGATGCGGGCCAGGTGCGTGTGGACGGCGACCGGGTGACGGTGACCGTGACGCACCGCCAATGCACGCAGGTCCTCTCGCTGGTCGGCGTCGATGACCTGGTCACCAGCGCGAGTGCGATCGCACGCCCAGAGCGCGGCATCGATGCCCCGTGGACCGGTGCGAAGGCGAGCGTCCGATGACCAACCCCGAACCGCCCCGGACCGTGCGTGGCAGAGTGCACGCCCTGGTGCGGCTGATGGCGTCGGCCGTGGTGCTCCTCGTGCTGGTCGCCGGAGTGCCCTACGCGCTGACCGCTGCCGTGGGAGTGCCCTGGCCGGACCCAGCGGTCTCGGCCGGAGACCTGATGGACCGGCTCAGCGAGCCGGTCAGCGACCCGATGGTCGTCAAACTCCTGGCCCTGCTCGGCTGGGCCTGCTGGGCAGCCTTCCTGACCACCCTCGCCCGCGAAGCCACCTGGACGGCACAGCAGTTGCCGACGCTCAGGCGCGACGGCGCGCTGCTGCGGACCCGCATCCGCACCCTGCCCGCCCACCGGGTCGCCGCCGCGCTGCTCATCGGAACGCTGATGGCATCGTGGGCCGTAGCGTGGC
Organism: Actinacidiphila oryziradicis; assembly: GCF_005047355.1. Lineage (GTDB taxonomy): Bacteria > Actinomycetota > Actinomycetes > Streptomycetales > Streptomycetaceae > Actinacidiphila > Actinacidiphila oryziradicis. The sequence goes on along the minus strand of NZ_SUMC01000005.1, from coordinate 12,660 downwards.
GCCCGGCCCCAGCTCATGCTTCGTCGGCCGACAGCCCTGCGGCGGCCCGGCCGCTCGCGTACGCGACCGCCCCCCTCACGGTGACTGTGACAGCCGCGGCCGAACCGTCCTCGTCGCGGACGTCAGAGCACCGCACCACCCCCTACGCGGTCGCGCCCGGTGACACCCTCTGGGACATCGCCAGCCAGCACCTGGGCGACCCGCTGCTCTGGCCGAAGATCTACCAACTCAACCAAGGCCGGATCCAGGACGACGGACAGTGCCTGCGCGACCCCGACCTGATCGAACCCAGCTGGGTCCTGCACCTCCCCGACAGCGCCGAGACCCCCACCAGCCCCGGGCGACCCCCCAGCCCGCCAGCCCCCTCAACCCCGCCACACGCACAGATCACACCTCCGCAGCGGTCACCAGCACCGAGCGCCGACGCACCCCGACCCGTTGAACGCCAGGCCTCCGGTCAGCGGGAGGAGCGTGAGCAGCCTGCCGTCCCGGCCCCACGCCACCGTGGCATCGGGCAGCGGCCTGTGACGATCGGCGTGGGCCTGGCCTCGGCGATCGGCGTCACCACCGCTGCTGGCATCGCCGCCGCCCTCGCCTTCGCCCGAGCCCACGAACGCCGACGCCGACAGCCCGACCTCTCAGCTCCCGCCCCGCCGCCACTGGCCGAAGCCGTCCGCGCTGCCAACAGCGCCCACCTGACCGTCCACCAAGCCCAGCCCACCGCACTACACGAGGAGGAGAACCAGGAACCCAGCGTCTCCCGCCGGCCCATCCCGGCCGAACCGGGCACACCGGGGGTCGTGATGTTCGGAGCCCTCGACGGCCATGAGCTCTCCCTCGACGCGCTCGCCGTCCCCGGCGGCATCGCCTGGACCGGGCCCGGAGCAGACCCGGCCGCACGCGCACTGGCCATCGCCGTCCTCAGCGCCGCCCAGCGCCTACGACCCGGGAACCCGCACGCCCGCCTGCTGACGCCCGCCCCCACCGCCGCACGACTGCTCCCCGACGCCGACCACAACGTGCCGGCGTGGACGCGCACGGGCGACTGCAATCACGCGCTGGATCTGGTGGAACAGTCCTTGCTGCACCACGCCCGCCTCGCCGATGACCAGGACACCGACGAGCAGCCCCAAGCCGCGCCCCCGATGGACATCCTGCTCACCGACGACGACCCCCGCAGCCGGGACCGACTGCGCGCGGCCGCACGCCGCGCCGCCCCCGGCCAACTCGCCGTCATCGTCCTCGGCACCGACGACTGGCCTCAGCGCGCCGACCTCGCGGCCGACGGCACCATCACCCACGTGACCGGACCTGCAGCCGGGAAGCTGCACAATGTTCGCCTGTTCACCCTGACTCGCGAGCCGGTCCGCGAATTCTTCGACGTCCTGCACGCCGCGCACGGTCACACTCCGTCGTCCACCCCCGCGCCGCCGCCGAGGACCGGCACGGATGAGAAGCACGAACCTGCTGTCCCCGCTCCTCACCCGGCTTCATCCGAAGTGCTGCGGGAAGCACCACCCGTGCCAGAAGCGCGCCACCGCGCTGCCGAACCGGCCCGTCACGCCCCGGAACCGGCGGCCGGTAATAGGCCCGTCACGGTGCACCTGCTCGGTGGCTTTTGCATCCAGACGAAAGGGGAATCCGGAGAATTCGGATTTGGCCTGCGTGAAGAGACCCGGGAATTCCTCGCAATCTTGGCGGCCCATCCTCGTGGAATCCGTGCAGAAGAAATCATCGAGCACCTGCGGATGTCTACCGACCCGGACCAGTCCGGCCGGGAACTGGGCAATCTGCGCCGCGCGGTACGGCGGAGCCTGCGCCAGGCCACCGGAGCCAACCAAGCGGCCTTTCTCGTCCGGACCGGCGAGCGCACCCGGCTCGACCCCACCCTCGTGGCCACCGACGTCGAAGCCTTCACCACCGCCATCCAGCAAGCCGCCGCAGCCCGCGACGAACACACCCGCGCCACCGCACTCCAGAGCGCGGTCGCCGCGTACGGCGGGCCCCTGTGCGAAGGGGCCGACTACCCCTGGGCCGACGGTCTGCGCGAGGCCCTGCACCGCAAGGCCGTCGACGCCCTCGTCCTGCTCGCCGACCACACCGCAACCCGCCACCCCGACCCGGACCCCGCCCTCGCCCTGCTGGACCAGGCAGCCGACTGGGACCCCGTCAACGAGGCCGTCTACCAGCGCATCATCTGCCTGCAACTCGCCGCCGGACGTGACGACGCCGCCCACCGCACCTACCACCTGCTGACCCGGCGCCTCGCCGACATCGACGCGACCCCCGATCCAGCCACCACCGCGCTACTCGGGCGGCAGCGCCACCCCGCCACCAGCCGCTGAACTTTGGCAACGTCCCGAGCACGATAACCCCGGTGACGGAGGCCAGCCCCGCGCAACCGGGGTCGGGAGTCCCCCCTGCGATTGCCCCGCTGTGCCACGCGACGGGGCTCGGGCAGCCACAGCGAAGGGGCGCTTAGCTCGGCCGCCGCGCTCCGGGTCTCTGGCGGGGCGTCGTGTCCTCCGGTGGTTGCGGACGGCCCCGCCGCGACGGGGCCGTGGGCGGTCTGTCAGGCCGAGGCGTCGGAGGCACTGTTCTTCGCCGTGGCGGGCAGCGTGATCTGCTCAGGCTTGTCCCACCACTGGTGCGACCACTCTCCTTGCGAACGCTGATGAGATTCGCCCAGGGGAACCCCGTGGGGGCGAGTGCGGTCGGGGTGGGGTCCCTCCTCAATCTCGCCGACATGGCTAGTTATCCGCGAGATCATCAGATCTCATCGAGATCGTGGTGAGCGAAGAGCCTGGGGCCGCAACCACGTCATCCACTACCCAGATGTGTTCAACAACCTTGCCGCCCAGGCCAATCAGGAGATCGCCTTCTGTTCGGTCTGTGAGTGCGGCACCGTTCACTTCGCTGTCGTCTGGCCCGGTGATCGAACCCGCGTCATGCTTTCCGGTGACACCAACTAGTTCGAGCGATTTGAGGCCCAGAGTTGGCCAGAATCCGCCTACACCGACGAGGACGGCATCTTGCCTTACCGATCGGTCCCGAACTCGCTCGACATCACCTTGTTCCTTAGCCAGCCATGACGACGCGTCCCCGTCCGGCCGGAGCCAGACGGGGGCGCCCTGAACGGTCGCCCTATCCGATACCGAGGGTGTGCAGCGCCGTAGACCAGTCCGCGACGATCGCTCGCTGCGCCTGGGCGAGGGTGACCTTGTGGGCGCAGACAGCGGTGTGAAGCTTCGTCTCCACCGGGTCCTTGGCGTTGTTGACCCCAGCGCCCGCCTTGTGGCCAGGATCCGGCGGTTCGACCCACAAGTTGCGGGGGTCGTTGGGGTCGCCGCCGAGCTGAAGACTGATTTCGTGATCGAACTCAGCATCGGCCAAGCTACCGTTGTAGCCGTAGGACGCGGCATTGAGAGTTTTCTCCTTGCCGGTCACAGAGGCGGGCGGCCGGATGCCAGCGGTGTAACCGCCCTTCCTGCAGATCGTTGAGCTCAAGTTCGCCTGCGTCACGGCGGGGCTGATCGCGCCAGGCGTGCAAGACGGATCCGGGAGTGGTTCCCCCTTGTCGGCCCGGTAGTGGCAACTCCCCGCCGGGGGCTGCCGCTGGACGGTGTATTTCGTCTGCGGGCCGGCCCCAACAGGGATCGGACCCGGTGAGCCACTGGCCGTTGGGCCCCCACTCGAGGGCCCCGGAGGCGCGACATTCCCGGACGGGGCGGCGTTGTCCACGCTGCCGGAGGACGTGGACGAGCACCCCGCCAGCAGCAGCGCGGCAAGCAAGGCGAACGAGGCGGGGCGACTGGGGCGCATGAGCGGATCCTCACGAAGCGGGGAACGAGCCGCGAACATACTGCCCCGCACCGACGCCGCCACGCCCATGGGGCGCCGACGCGCAGGAGTACTGACGGAGTGAAGGTTGCGCGCCCAGCTACTGGGGGCTCCCGGGCGTCTGCGGAGTCCCCTTAGAACGCGGTCCGCAGGTCTCGCACCGTTGCGGTTATCGCCTCCTCGCCCTTGTTCTCCAACGCGGCGTCCATCAGCACCCGAGCGGCCTTGGCGACCGCCGTATCTTCCACCGTCCCCAATGGCAGCCTGGCCGCCGATACTCGGGCAAGGTGCGACGTCAACTCCAAGCCTTGCGTGAAGGTACGGCGATCCCAAGCCTCTACCACCCGCACCGCCGGAGCCAACGCGACCGCCGTGGCCTCACAGCTGCTCCCCCGCGCACTCCACACCGAGTAAAACGCCATCGCCGCCATGAGCCCGGTACGTATCCGCGACTTCGCACTCAAGCGCGCCTCGTTGAAGACCTTGCGTGCCCGCTCTAAATTGATCTTTAACCTCGGGCGTCGAAGGCGCCTCGTACTTGATCACTCGCGTCGGGAACTACGGCGTGTGCGGGCGGCCTTCGGCTGATCATGTGCTCCGACCAAGGAATGCACGTGACCAGCGCGAAGGCCGTGGGATGAGTCTGTTGCATCATGCTGTTCGGCAGGAGCCGGGCTCTTCACTCCCGGCGGGCGCTTCGGCCAGTACCTCGGCCACCGTCTCGCGCGCACCGGCCAGCCGCGCGAGCGCGTGTTCCGCCGCATCCAGCGCGGCCTGCACCCGCTCGGCCTCCTCCCGCAGCCGCGCCACTGCGGCTGCCCGTGCCCTTCTGTTCCGTGACCGGTTATGCGGTGCTGGCGCGCTGGTGGGGTTCGGTGTAGGTGGTGAACAGGGTGGTGGCGGTCAGCTTGTGCTGCGCGAGCTGTTCGGCGACGGCGTGGTGTTCACGCCAGCGCTGCTGGCCGTTGGTGAGGGCCTCAGCGAACGCCCGCACCGCCTCGCTCAGGCGGTTCCAGGTCTGCGGGGTGATGACCCGCATCCCGGTCACGGCGGTGCCCTGGCCGTGGAGCACCGGAGACGGGTGCATGATCACGGGAATCTGGGTGACCCCGGGGTGGGTCTCGGCGTTCCAGCGGACGGCTCCGCCGAGCTGGTCCAGGTCGTGCTTGATGATCGCGTCGTGGGTGCGGCCGGTCTTGAGCTCGATCACGGCGTGCCGGTCCGAGCTGAGCGCCCACAGGTCGTCCGGGCCTTTGCCGTACATGTCCTCGGGACGGCTGCTGGCGAATCCCAGGTGCAACCCGAGCTGCTCCACCGCGCGCTCGGCGTCCTTGGAGCGCTTCTCGTCGCCCCAGACTACGTCCTCGAAAATGGACTTGACGCCCAGAAGCAAAGAGGTGGCATCCGGATACGTTCTGCTGAGAAACGCTGCGGCCGCCTCGGCTTGTGCCGCGGCCGGCCGGAGTTGGGCGGCGGCGACACCGCCGAGGGGGCGCAGCACGTGCGGATTGTCGTCGAGTGCTTTGCGCAGGGCGTTCTGGGCCGCGTTCGGCTCGAAGTGGTGGAGGTAGGCGGCGCGCTGTTCGGCGAGCAGGCCGCGCATGGCCGGGTCCGTCACCTGGCCGAGCACCTCCTGGAGCCGGTCGCACGCCTCGCTGTAGCGGTGGGTTGCGGCGAGGTCGAAGGCGGAGCGTGCGGCCACGGCCTCCGGGCGCACGGAGCCGGTGGTGGCGTATTGGATCTCGGCGAGGCCGCGGCGGCCGATGCTGACCCAGGTGTCGTCCTTGTCAAGGCACAGGCTCAGCGCCTCGCGGATTGCGTCCAGCCCCTTGCCGGCGAGTTCGTCGGTGAGGTCCTGGCTCAGGTTGATCTGGGCACGGGTGGCGGGGGAGAAAAGGTCCAGGTGGGTGCGGTCGTGAAGGGCGACGGCGAGGTGACTGCCGACCAGCAGGACCGCGCAGTGGTCCTCGGAGTCGCGGACGCCGCGGCCCATACCTTGCTCGATCCGCTGGATCTGGCGCGCGAACAGGGTCGGGCTGCCCGAAAGTACAGCGGCCTCGCGGCGCTCGGTGGCGTCCATGGCGCGCGGCGCGCCGTCGAGGACGAGCAATTCGCAGGCGGTGCTCGGCAGGTCGATGCCGTCGTACTTGTTGCTCAGCACCACCAGGCCTACGTGGCCGGCCTTCAGCGCGGTGATGCCCTGGTCGAGGTTGCTCGCATTCAGGACCAGGTCGGCGTACCCGGTCCAGGCGTCCATGGCCTTGTCTCTGGGGACTAGCACGACCACGTTGACCGGCCGAGCCTCGTAGATGCCGTCGCCGTCGCGGTCGCCGTCGGCGAACTGACGGGCGAGCTGCCGTACGGCCTCGTCGTCAAGTCCGGGGTTAAGCGCGGATGGGGCGAGGATCATCCGGTCGCCCAGGTCGGCGGCGCTGCCCGGGGTGACCGGGCGGGCGACGTCCTCGGGGTTCGCATCGAGGTCGGTGACGAGCACGCTGTCGTCGGCGAGCGTGGCGGTCAGGTAGACCCTGCGCGACGCGTTCGCGAACGCCGGGATCATCGAGATCGGCGGGCAGGGCGGACTGATCTCCACGCTCCTGCTGGTGACGGTGACCGAGCAAATCCCCAGCACATCGGCGATCAATGGCCAGGTGAACTTGAATGCGCCGGTCTGGGCGTAGGGGTGGAGCAAGTCCATGACGTCGCGTTGCCGGCGAGCCCACGCCCAGAACGGCACGGGCACCACCGCGGTATAGTCGCCGGTGCGCACGTCCGCCCAGCGGTTGGGCGACTGCTCCTCCAGGTCGTTCTCAAACAGCTCGACGAGCGGCCAGTAAACCGGGTGGGTGCTCTCCACGGTAAGGCGGAACTGGCTCTCGGTGGTGGCGAGGGCGGCGTGCGCGTCGTCGACCACGACCAGGCCGAGCTTGCGTTTGTCCCGCTGGTCCCCGACGACGCCGAAGACCGACTGCCCGTTGACCAGCTTCTGGAAGGTGGTCACCAGCGTCGCCCGGCCGTTGCGGAACTTGACGTCGCTCGCGTCGTCGGTCACCGGCAGGCCGATCTTTGCGGCCTCGGCCCGGGCCTGGGACGCAAGGTATCGGTCCGGGGCGAGGTAGACCGCGGCGCCAATGCCCTCGTTAAGGGTGCTCTGGGCGATCAGCAGGCCGACCGCGGTCTTCCCGCCGCCGGTGTTCTGCTTGATCACCACGTCACGGCGGTTGCGTACGTCCTCCTGGAACCACTTGTCCAGGACCTCGCCCTGCTCGAAGCGGAGGTAGGGCCACGGCCTGCGGGAGGCGTTGTAGATGTCCCGCGGGCGCAGCGGCTTGCTGTCGCGCTGTCCGACGCGGCTCAGGTCGAGGGGCACAGGATCTCCTGGTCAGTTCATGATCGGCAACAGGTGCGCAAGCGGGGCAGGTACTGCCGCATCACCGCGCCGTCTGTGCGCCCGCATATGTGTGTGGCAAGGCGCGCCCCGTGCGCCTCCACGATGCACTTGTAGTGATCGTTTCCGGCTCAACCGGTCGCAGACGGCGGCGAGTTGCAACTCCGCGTACATACCAACGCACAGGTTAGCCCGGCTTCATACAGTCCGCCCGCCTTTTCCGGTACGCCGGATACGCCCTGATCCGCTGCGGCTGCGGGTGCACGCCATAGCCGGGTCGCAGCGGCCGCCCGGGCGCGCAGTCCCCGGCACTGCCACAGTGGGGTATCGGCGGTTTCGCCAGCCGGACCCCGCCGGGGCACCGATGACGATGGACGGCGCGCCAGGGCAGGCCAGGCCCAGCCTGGTAACCGTCGAGATAGCCGCGCCGGCCCCTCCGGACGATGGGTGCCGATACGGCGGCGATGAGCGGCCAGTTCCCGTGGCAGCAGCCGCAGCGCAGATGTAGACAGATCCAGCCGGACGGGTTAAAACAAGCACAGCTAAGCCCCGGCGGAGCGGTTGGTCCTGGTCGACAACCCACCTACCGGGCGCTTCATGGTTCTGTTACCGCCCTACCTCGCAGTCAAGTTGCAAAAACCTCCCGAAGGAACCCGCAAGCCGCAATGGATACAATGATACATATTGGCATCAAAGGCGACATAGTTGCCATGTGCGACGCATCCATCTCTCCTAATGCGCCTCGCGCTGTCGGACCGGAGCAGTCGAACTGCCCAGAATGCATCAACATCTATATCGAAGGGCGGGCTGAGGCCCAGGAAGCACAAAGACAGGCCGGAAAGGACCATGCCGCATCGGCGGCTGGTCAGCCTTCTTCACCCTGGCCGCCGGCAGCGGCTGGTCAGCCGACGGAGCCCCTCGCATACCGTTTGAAAGCCGCGTTGGCGGTCGGTGGCACTGGCCTGATAGTCGCGTTGGCGGTCGGTGGGGCGACGCTGCTCCTCCTGGGTTTCGCGATCGGCAGGAGCGGAGCGCCACTGGCGGACAGCATGACCGCTGCCCAGAAGGGAAAGTCAGACGCCCAAGCGATCGTTCGCAACCATGCTGCAGGCGGGGACGTGGCGAGCACCACGCCGGAGATCGCCTGTGATGTGGCGGAGAAGGGAGTGGGGTTCATTCGCTTCTATACCAACCAGCACGCCCAGGAGTACGTGGCCGCCTGCCAGCAGGAGTACGCGGCTCTCACCGGACAGTAGCTGGCTGGGTGAGCGTGGGCTAGGAGACCACTCTTTAACGCGCCGCCCACTCATTCCTTGTCGAACACGCCGGCCAGGACCGCCACTTCCGCATCCCCGGCGACGTCACCGCCGACGGCGGAACCGTCACAGTCGACGTGTCCGGGTGCAGCCTCGTCGCCGCCCTTACCAGCCTCCAAGCCGTCCACCAGGCCCGAGGCGTCGACCCTGGCACCGCCGCCATCGCCCAGCACCTGTACGACCGCATCGCCGATACCGTGCGGGCCATCGCCAAGGCACCCCACACCGGCGGCGGTGCCGAACCCGTCACCATCACCGTCGACGACCGCATCGGAGTCAGCCCTACGACGGAGGCCTCGGTTGCCGAACCCGAAGCAGCCAACGACGACGGGCCGGCAGACGACGGCCCCGATAGCCACCTCGGCGACTGACGGGCCGGAGCGGTCCGCTTGCGTCGGGCGGCAAGGAGGCCACACCGTTGCCGCGGCGGCTGGATGCGTACTGCCGGGTACTGTCTTCCCTTTTCGGCGAGTACGGCAGAGTGATCGGCTGTGAATCCGACAATCGCGTCCGGCTCGATCGGCGCCACTGCCTCACTCCTCGTTTTCGGCATCGGCTGGTTCGCAAACAGCCGCAAGGACAAGGCGGCGCGCAGGTCCGCGGCTGGGAATCAGGCACGTACTGCCGTACAGGAACTGATACGCGCCGCCTTTGACCTCAAGGTCGCACTGACCGTGTGGGCGACCGCCGCTTCGCCGACCTCAAGCCACTGGTCCGGCCACGACGCAGACACCAGACCAGGGTGGTCCGGCCCGCCTCGCGGTGCACGCGGCAGCCGCCTCGCGGCTCGGTGCCTCCGACCCTCACCAGGACGGACCACCCGACTACCGGCTCGTCCCGCCCGCCATCGCCGCATGGATCGCGGCGGCGCTGACCCTTGGGGCACCCGGCAAGGCGGCAGCCGTCTGCGCCGGTGCCGCCGTCCTCGTGGCGTTGCTTCTCCTCGTGCCGCGCCGCCTATGCGCCCCTGGCTCCAGGCCCGCCGCCTGGTGCGTTCCGACCGCAGGAACGCGGTCCGAGCGACCGGCACAGTCGGCACCAGGCCGCGTCGCAGGCATACGGACCACCGCCGCCGGACAAGCCCTGGGCTTACCCGCCGCCATGACCCTGCTCTGTGCCGCCACCGCCACCACCGCGGCGGCCCTGCACGCAGCCGATCTGCATCGCGGCCCCGTCCCCCGGCTCGCCGCCCAACATGGGCATGCGCGCGTCGAGCTGCTCCTCACCGGCGACCCCCGCACCCTCCGCCCCCATGTCCGGGGCGCGGCCCGGGCACCGGCGGCGGTCGTTGTGGAAGCGGACGCGGTGCGGGTCACGGCCGAGGGCAGGACGACAGCCGTCCGCACCCCCGTCCTCGTCATCGCCGGTCAACCGGTCGCCGCCTGGCTGCGGTTACTGCCGACGACCCGGATCGCCGTGCAGGCCCGGCTGGCACCATCCACGCGCCCCGGTGACCGCATCGCAGCCATACTCTCCGTCCACGGGCCGCCCAGGATCACCGGCGCGCCCACCCCGACCCAGCGCGAAGCCGGCCGCCTCCGCGCGGGGCTCCGCACCGCCACCGATCACCTGCCGCCCGACGCCCGCGCACTGCTCCCGGGCCTGGTCACCGGCGACACGTCCCGCATCACCCCAGAGCTCCAGGAGGTATTCCAGACCACCGACCTCACTCATCTGACGGCTGTAAGCGGCTCAAATCTCGCTATTTTGCTGATGCTGCTCATCGGCCCGCCGGGCATCGCCATCCGTGCCGAACGCCGCGGCCTCGCCCCGCGCATCGGCATCCCGCTCCGTCTCACCGCAGTCCTCGGCGGGGTGCTCACCATCGGCTTCGTCATCGTCTGCCGCCCCGACCCGAGTGTGCTGAGGGCCGCCGTATGCGGCCTCATCACCCTCCTCGCCATCGGCACCGGCCGCCGCCGCACCCTCATCCCCGCTCTCGCCACGGCCGTACTCCTGCTCCTCCTCTACGACCCCTGGCTGGCCCGCTCCTACGGCTTCCTGCTCTCCGTCCTCGCCACCGCTGCCCTCCTCACCATCGCCCCGCGTTGGAGCGCCGCCCTCCAGCGTCGCCGGGTCCCGCCCCGCCTCGCGGAAGTCCTCGCCGCCGCCGCTGCCGCCCAAGCGGTCTGCGCGCCGGTCGTGGCTGTGCTCGCCGCGCATGTCAGCCTGGTCGCCATCCCCTGCAACCTCCTCGCCGAACTCGCCGTCGCCCCCGCCACAGTGCTCGGCTTCGCCGCGCTGGCGGCTGCCCCGCTCGCCATGCCCGTCGCCAAAGCCCTCGCCTGGCTGGCGGGCTGGCCCACCGGCTGGATCGTCATCGTGGCCCGGCGGGGTGCCGCCCTCCCCGGCGCCTCGGTCGGCTGGCCGGGCAGCTGGCTCGGCGCCCTCGCCCTGGCGACCGTGACAGTGCTCGTCGTCACCTTCGCCCGCCGCCTTCTGCGCCACCCCTGGCTGTGCACGGCCGCCGTGCTCATCCTGCTCCTGGTGGTACTCCGTCCCGTCCCCATCCCGGGAGCCATCACCGGCTGGCCGCCACCCGGCTGGCGGCTGGTCGTCTGCGACGTGTTCCCTGTTAGATCAGCGTGTTGAAGCTGATCTAACAGGGTGGTTCTGTGGCGAGTTGGCGTACGTACTGGGTGCCCAAGAGGCGCGTCGTTGTACCGGATCGAATACCGGTGCTGGCGGGGTGGGCGGACCTGGCGGAGCGGGAAGAACGGACCGGGATCCGTCCGGGAGACCCGATCCTGCTGTCGCCGGACCACCGGGTCGACGAGATCCTGAGCCTGTACTTGTGCCGCTCGTCGTTCGCACGTCTTGAGCACGAGTCGAAGCGGAACTACACCGGCGACTACTGCGTGTTCTGCAACTTCCTCTGGAGCCGGGGGAAGAGCTGGAACGAAGCGACCGCGGATGACCTGTGGGACTACGAGGACTGGCGGACCCGCTCCCCGCGCAACCCGAAGAAGGTGGGCGGCGCCCGCTGGAACCGTGAGCTGGCGGCCCTGACCAAGCTCTATTCATGGGCGATCAACCACGAATACGTGCTGGCCAACCCGATCGTGCTGCGCTCGGCGATCGGCCGGAACGGCGAGATGATCTCAGTGCCGGCGGCCCGCGCGAAGCATGCCAAGACCAGCGACGTGCGATGGCTGACCCCACGGGCCTACCGCCGGTGGGTAGACGTCGGGCTGCGTGGTCACACGGCTCGGGGACTGCCCGCCCCGGGATGGGCCGGGCGTCTTGACGACCGCAACGCCGCCTATGCCGACCTGCTGTTCTCCTCCGGGCTGCGGTTGACGGAGGCGGCTTCGCTGCTGACGTTCGAGGTTCCGCGCACGCGGTTGGACGGCGGCCGGTACTACTGCGGCCGGCTGGCACGCGCGGTGACGAAGTCCAAGAGGGCCCGGACGTTCTACGCCTCGGCGGTCGTGGTGGGCGACATCGAGGGCTACACGGAGTCGTCGCGGGCGAGGGCCGTCCGCCGTGCTCAGGCCGCGGGTCGGTACGAGCGGCTCACCGAACGGCGCCTGGTCACACACCAGACCGGGCGGCTGCGGCGGCTCCTGCACTGGTGCGACCAGGACGGCGTGATCGGGCAGACGCCACTGAGCGAGGCCACCGTCGACGAGCGGATGACGTACTTCACCGAAGGCCCGGCGGGACCGGAGCCGTTGTGGCTCTGGCTGAACGAGTCGGGGCTGCCGTTCCGGCCGGCCTCGTGGGAGAACGTCTTCCGCGCGGCGTCGGAGCGGTGCGCGACCGTGCTGGCCGAGGTGATGGCCGAGCCGCCGTTCGCGACCGCGCATATGGCCAGGCACTCCTTCGCGCTCGCCATGCTCGTGGTCCTCAACCACCTGATGGACCAGAGGATGGGGTTGACGCCTGAGGATCGGCGGGACTTCCGGCAGCTCTACGGGGATCCGTGGCGGATGGTCCAGGACCTGCTGGGCCATGCCGAACTGGAGACGACGCGGGAGATCTACCTCAACCCTCGGGAATTGCATCAGACGGGTGAGAACCCGCAGGTCACGAGGTCAGAGCGCGGTCCGACGGGGTCTCCATCCTCCTACAACTTGGCGGCCTGAGCTGGGAGTTTGGCAATTAGTTCCCATC
>NZ_SUMC01000049.1 GCF_005047355.1 Actinacidiphila oryziradicis | reverse complement strand
AGTACTTCGACCAGACCTACCAAGCCATCGCCGGCCTGGTCTCCGACCGCGCGGCCATGCGGTAATCAACCACCAGCCAACCCGCCAGGCCAGCACAGCCCGACCTCAATCGAGCACCACGTCGTTACTCCCCTCTTGCTCCGGGGGCCTACTTTCTCTTGAGGGTGAAGTTCTTGGTGACCGTGGTCTTCTTCTTGATCGTCACGGTCGCTACGGTCGGCTGGAAGCCGTCCTTGGCGGCGATGACGGTCAGCGGGTTGTTGCGGACATCCAGCCAGAGGGCGTAGCCGCCGTCGGTGCCCGTCGTCAACGTGTAGCTCGTCGCCCAGGTGTCGATCTGGACGGTCGCCCCGGCGATCGGCGCGGTGCCGCCGGCGGTGGTGACCCCCAGCACGGTCCCGGTGATCTTGCCCCAGGTGGAGGGCTCGGCGACGTGCAGTGTCACCGGGATCTTCGGCACCGAGTACGGGGTGTCGCTGCTGAACGCCAGCTGTGCGCTGAAGTCGCCCGGCTGTGTCACCTCCGGCACCGAGGCGTCGAGGGCGAGGGTCACGGTCGAGCTCTTACCGGGCTGGACCGTGAGCTGCTGGGTGCTCTCGCTCAACCAGCTGACGTCGGCCGTCCCGCCCTGGTCGTAGCCCGGCAGCAGTTCCACCTTGGTGCTGGGGGTGTGCGGTGCGTTGGCGCCGCCGACCTTGAAGAAGCCGATCGAGCCGCCGCCGCGGTAGGTGCCGGTGTTGGCGTTGGGGAGAGCCGTCCATTCGCCGGCCGCCGGGTCGAAGGCGAAGCCCTGGTTGGTGATGCTGTTCTGGCTGACGCCGCTGGAGGTCACGCGGGAGGCCCGGAAAATAAAATTCCAGGCCGAGTCGGACCCGCCGCACGAGAAACGCGTCGGGCCTTTACTGTCCGGTAGGGATTTGGGCGGGGTCGAGGAATGGTGGGTTGCGGCGGCCGGTGCGGCGCCATCGGGGGTGGGAGCGCTCCCGCGCCCAGGACCATGCTGTCGCCTTGAGCCGCAGGTTGTAGCCCCAGGCTGCCGCCACCCCGGCCAGGTGAACCGCGCCCGCCCACGGGCCGCAGGCGAGCGACAACGGCACGCACAGCGCCAGCGCGGCGAACGCGGCCGCCCACACCTCCGCAGTGCGGACCGTTCCGGCGACGACGGGTTTGCCGCGACGGCCGGCCACGTTGTCCCGCAGCGCGTCGAGCGCGTCGTTGGACCAGCCGGCGGACAACTGCCCGGTCAGGACGGCGGCGGTGGTCAGGAGCCAGTGCGCGGCGCCCTGGCCCGCGACGACGGCCAGCGCCGACATCAAGGCGGTCACCGCCACCACGGGCCCTGGATGGCACGCCCCCGCCAGGCCGGCCGCCCGGCCGCCCCACCGCGCGGCCGTGCCGCCGCCCGTTGACTGCTCAGGAATGTCCAACGGCTGCTCAGGAATGCCCACCGGCCGATCGTAGGTGCCCGGCCCCTCGGCGAGGCCCGCGAATGTCCCTTCATTCGTTACTGAACATTTCTAACGACTGTTACATCGATGGGGTTAGGCTGGTTCGGACGCCGCCGGGCACAACCGGTGCAAATCAATCGTAGGGGGCATATATGAGCGGGACAGTGCTCGTCCTCGCCGTCTTCCTGGCCTGTGTGGTGGAAGCCGTCGAGGCACTCACGATCGTGCTCGCCGCGGGTGTCACCCGTGGCTGGCGCTCGCCGATGGTCGGTGTCGGCGCGGCACTGGTGACGCTGGCTGTCGTGGTCGCCGCGCTAGGTCCGGCGATCAGCCGGATCCCGATCGGCGCGATGCAGCTGGTGATCGGCTCCCTGCTGCTCGTCTTCGGCCTCCAGTGGCTGCGCAAGGCGATCCTGCGGGCTTCCGGACACAAGGCGCTGCACGACGAGGACCGGATCTACCAGCAGCAGGTCGCCGCCGCGCAGGCCGCGGGGACCGAGAGGCGGGCGTTCGTCACCGACTGGTACGGGTTCACCTTGGCCTACAAGGGCGTGTTGCTCGAAGGCCTGGAGGTCGCGTTCATCGTCGTCACCTTCGGGTCCGTCCAGGGACAGATCGCGGAGGCCTCGCTCGGGGCGATCGCCGCGGTCGTGCTGGTGGTCGCCGTCGGCCTGTTGATCAGGGCACCGCTGGCCAGGGTGCCCGAGAACACCATGAAGTTCGTGGTGGGGATTCTGCTCACCTCCTTCGGCATCTTCTGGGGAGCCGAAGGCGCCGGAGCGAGCTGGCCCGGTGCCGACGCCGCCCTGCTCGCCCTCATCCCGGCCGTCCTCGCCGTCTCGCTGGCCTACGTCGCGCTGCTGCGCAACGAACGGCGGCGCATGGTGCCGGCGGGCCGTCCGGAACGCATTGGAGTGTGACCCCGTGAACCCGATCATGCGTTTCCTGCACTTCTGCTACGACTTCGTGGTCGGCGACGACTGGACCGTTGCAGCCGGCGTGGTGATCGCCCTGGCGGCCACGGCGCTGCTCGCCGGCTTGGGCATCGCGGCCTGGTGGCTGCTGCCGCTCGCCGTGGTGCTGCTGCTCGGTCTGTCACTGCGGCGGGCGAGCCGTCTCCGGGCATGAGCGGCGGTCGAGCCGTCAGCGGCTTTCGCCCTCTTCCAGGTAGACCCGGGCGGCGTAGTCCTCCAGGACCTGCTCGCAGCGTTCCAGTGCCTCGACGGTCTCGGCACGGCCGGAGGCTGACAGCACGTCACGGGCCCGGACCTTCTCGAACCAGTTCTTCAGCTTGGTCAGGTCCTCGTCGTTCTCCTCCAGTTCGGCGTACGTGAAGTGTTCGGCCACGTACTCCTTCTCCACCCCGGCGAGAAAGTCCTTGCAGCGGTCGATGATCTCCTCGTACTCGTCATTGCGGGCCGCGTTGAAGGCAGCGATCACATCGGCCTCTCCCGCCAGCACGTCCGTGCCGAGCAGATGGGCCGTGCCGTCCATGTCGATGATCTCCTTGCGCAGCACCCGCATGGCCCGCTCGTTGGCAACCGTGCGAGGCAGGGCGGCCACCGAGTTCTGCAGATAGATCGCCCCGAGACCCTTGATACGCCGCCACACCGCTGCCCGCAGCCGGGTCGGTTCCGTCGGCACCCGGTAGATGAGTACAAGCCAGCGGTGTCCGCCTCCGGCCGCCTTTTCCCGGGGCTCTTCGTGGAGGTCTTCCGGGGGCTCTTCCCCGGGTTGATCCGCCCTCTGCGACTGATCCGTGGGTGCCACCGGTTCATCTCCTGCCTGGGCTGTTTCCTGCCCTCACCATACGGGTGGCGCGGCCGGTCCCGGCTCAAGGAGCGGTCTTGCCCCGGATGGCCGGATCCCGCGGATCGAGCCGTACCTCCTCCGCGTCCAGGGTCTCGTGCAGCCGGCGGAGCGCCGCGTCGTCGATCCGCCGCTCGTCGCGCAGCCGTACCAGCGTCGCGCGTTTCACCAGCATCCGTGCCCGTCTCAGCTCTCCCTCGGTGGGATGGGTGCGCGCGGCCCCCGGCCGCAGGGCCTCGGCGTGCTTCCGCATCTCCTCGGCGGGGGACCCGGCCACCTCGGCCGGCGCCCGGGGCGCTCGGCATGGGCGGGGAGCGCCGCCGGCGCTGGCGCTGACCGACAGCGCGGACTTCCGCAATCCCCACTACCACCGCCCGGCGGACACCCCCGAAACGCTCGACTACCAGCGGCTGGCCGCGGTTTCGGCGGCCACCGCCGCCACCGCCGTCTTCTGGGCCCCGCCCGCGCCCGGCCCGCGGGCTTCCGCGCCGGAGACCAGGCAGTAGGAACACTGAGCTGACTGGCGGGGCGGCCGACGCCGGCAACTGGTTCCCGGGAAAAATCCCGGGAACCAGAAGAAGCAACCACGCCCGGCCGCATGAGCGAGCGCGGTCGTCGTACGGCCGTCAACCCGCCAGCGGCAGCGGCTCCCCGGCCGTCTGCGCCGCGAGCAGCAGCGCCGTCAGGTCCTGGCGGGCGCGGGCCACCCGGGAGCGTACGGTGCCGATCGGGCAGCCGACCGCCGTGGCGGCGTCGGCGTAGGGCAGGCCGAGGAGCTGGGTGAGGACGAACGCCTGGCGGCGGGGGGCGTCCAGGGTCTCCAGCAGTTCGCGCAGCGCCACTCCCTCCTCGAAGCCGGGCAGCCCGGGGGGCTGGGCCCGCTCGGCCGCCGCCTGCCAGTCGGAGGCGTCGGCCGTACGGGGACGGGCGGCGGCCGAGCGGTAGCGGTCGACGACCACGCGCCGGGCGATGGACAGCAGCCAGGCGCGGGCGCAGGAACGGGCCTGGAACCCGGCCAGGCCGGTCAGCGCCCGCAGATAGGTCTCCTGGGTGAGGTCGTCGGCGCCGTGCACATCGGCGCTGAGGTGGGCGACATAGCGCCAGACGTCGCTGCGGGTGGCGCGTATGAAGTGTTCGACCGCCTCGCGGTCGCCGCTGCGGGCGGCCAGCGCCCATTCGGTGACCTGTTGGTCGTCGCGATCGTTGCGGCCGTTGCGGCCGTTGCGCGCGGCGGACGAGGCGCTTGGTGCTTGCACCAGGGCAGGAGTCATCGCAGGGGTCCTTCGCATGCGTGATGTGCAGCCCTCCGGGCCTGCCCGCGCTCAGTGAGCGGGGCGGGGGTCGGCGGAGAGCCGCAGGGCTCAAGAGGCCGCGCGGCCAGGGCGTGAAGTGCCGTGCCCGGTGTCGTGGGCTGGTCCGTGGGGCCTCTCAGGGCCGGCGTCACGTGGGTACGCCGGTAATTCCGCCCGCCACCAGGACGCGAGGACGTGGGGACGAGCGGTCAGCAGCAGACCGGTCGTCCCGGCGGGCCCCTGCGGGAGACGACGTGCTGGAGCAGCAGCCGGCGCAGCGGCCGGGCCGGGCCGAGCGCTGCCAACGGCCGCGCCGACGGCAGCGGGCCGGCGAAGGCAAGCGCGCGCCGGGCGCGCCGCAGCGGTGCGTAGACGAACGCAGCCAGCGACCGGCCGAGCCGGAACACCGCCGCCTCGCCGCGCCACAGCCACAGCCCGCAGGCGAGCGCCGCCAGCGTGTGGGCCAGCACCATGCCGGCGGACCACCCGTGTCCGGCGGAGGCCAGGGTCGCGGGCCCGGAGGCGGCGCGCATCCCCGCCATGTTGCCGGCGTCCGTGGGCGTGTGCATGCCCAGTGCATCCGACGTGCTGAACAGGGCGTGCAGCGCGAACTGCGCGCCGACGGTGGCCCCGGTCACCGCGAGCGCCCCGCGCTCCCGTCGTCCGGTCAGCCACCACGCGCCCGCCGTCGTACCGGCGAACGCGTAGCCGACGGCCCAGCCCGACAAGGTGTCGCCGGACATCAGCGCGTGCCCCAGGGCCGTCGTCACCACGCACACAGCCGCGAAGATCGCGGCTCGTGCGAGGCGGAAGGCAGGCCCGGTGGTCATGCCGGCCATGGTGTCAGCCGTTCCGCCCCGAGGGGGGCAAGAGTCCGATTTCCCATCTGCCCCCATCTGCCCGCCTCTCGGCCACCCGGCCGGTCGGTCAGCCGGCGTCGCGCCGCGTAGCCATCCTGCCCCCGGTGGGCACCCACGCCTCAACACCGCCCCGCTGCCCGCTGGATTCCAGGGCGGACAGACGCCGGGCGCATGGACGCGACCTCTCCTTCAGGGCGCCATTCCACCGCCGGAACGAAGAGCTGTCCGGCAGCTGATCCGGCCGATGGCCGCTCGCTGCCTCGCCCACGAGTGGCCGAATGGCCGGGCCGACGTCGAGGCAAGCCTGCTCTCGGGCAGCGTTCGCGCTGCTGAACCCGGCGGCCGGCACGTTCCCCGCCCGCCCCGCCTGGTTGCGTCGGGCGGGTCTGACGGGGAAACGTCAGGCGGTGCCCGGATTGGTCAGCTCGCGGCAATCACCACGGTCCCGCCGCCGATGACTTCGACGGTGTCCTCGGTGGTGGAGATCATGTTGGCTTCCATGCCCGCGATGACCCGCCGCCGGATGTCCATGCACGTGGCGCCCTGCGCGTACCAGGACGCTGGCCATGGCGTCCGCGAAGGCCTCCACCGCGGCGGTCCACAACCTTCCGATTCCGGGAATGAGCGCCGTGGTTCTGCCACATGCCCTCGGTCTGCCTCAGGGGCCGCCGGACGGCGTCGAGCGGAGGTGACGCGACGTCGTACGAGGCCATGACGGCCGCCACTGTCGAAGAGGGCGGCATCCGGCGCCCTGGACGGGACGGAGTAGTGGCTCGGGGAACGGGTCGCGACCGCCCTCCGTCAGACCGGCAGGTCGCTTGCCGCCGCGGCCTCGATGAACCGGCGGACGGCGGACCTCGGATCGCCGGAGCGCACCAGGGCCTCACCGACGAGGACGACGTCCGCCCCCCGTGCGCGGTACTCGGCGACATCTTCCGGGCCGGTGACACCGGACTCCGCCACCCGCACGACTCCTTCGGGGATGTCCGGCGCCAGCTTTCCGAACACCGACCGGTCGACGTGCAGCGTGGTCAGGTCCCTGGCATTGACACCCAGGAGTTGCGCACCGGCGTCGAGCGCCCGCTGGACCTCGTCCGCTGTGTGCGCCTCCACCAGCGGAGTCAGGCCCAGCTGGGTGCACAGCCCCAGCAGATCGGCGAGCTGTCCTCCGTCGAGCGACACCACCATCAGCAGCGCCAGGTCGGCGCCGTAGGCGCGGGCCTCCCACAGCTGGTAGGGGTCGACGATGAAGTCCTTGCGGAGGACCGGGACGTCGACGCTTGCGCGGACGGCGCTCAGGTCGGCCAGCGAGCCGCCAAAACGCCGCCGTTCGGTGAGCACACTGATCGCGGACGCGCCCCCCGTCGCGTACTGGCCCGCCAGGAAGGCCGGGTCCGGGATGTCCGCGAGCTCGCCCTTGCTCGGGCTCTTCCGCTTGACCTCGGCGATGATCGACACCTCGGGGGAGCGGAAGGCCGGCATCGGATCACGGGTCGGTGGCATGTCCGCCGCGCGTGCCCGGAGTTCTGCCAGCGGGGTCGCGCTCTGTCGCTGCCCCAGGTCATCACGGACGCCGGTCAGGATGTCGTCCAGAATGGTCACACCGTCTCCTCGGGAATTACGAATGACGAAATCGCGGCTCGATACCGCGTCAAGTGTCCCTCGAACCCTACGAGGCCGACTTCTTGCCGGTGGGCCCCATCGCGAGAGGTCGCCTCGTTCTTCCCCCTCGGCGGCTTCACCCCGCTCCAGTCCGGGACGCTCACCAACCTCGCCGCCCGCCTGGACGCCTCGCCGCAGCAGGTCGCCCTGGCCTGGCTGCTGCAGCGCTCGGCCACCACTGTCCTGATCCCCGGCACCTCCTCCGTC
Organism: Actinacidiphila oryziradicis; assembly: GCF_005047355.1. Lineage (GTDB taxonomy): Bacteria > Actinomycetota > Actinomycetes > Streptomycetales > Streptomycetaceae > Actinacidiphila > Actinacidiphila oryziradicis. The sequence goes on along the minus strand of NZ_SUMC01000049.1, from coordinate 53,429 downwards.
GCCCATCTGCGCGAGAACGCCGCCGCGGCCGACCTGGTCCTGTCCGCGGACGCGGTCGCGGTCGCGGAACTCGACACCATCGGGCAGCAGCGCCCGGGGCCCGGACCCCGGGCGGTCTGACTGCGCGTCAATCCAGCGGTGAGCCGGCGCGGTGCTGCGGCTGAGGGGACAGGGCGGCGTCCCCCCGTATGCCCGGACCAAGCCGCCGTACTGGGTGCTCGGTTGGAGCCAAAGTATGGAGCCGTAGTGATGAGGTTCCGATCATTTCCTTGCCATCGCGAGCGTGTACGATCCCCTCGTCTCTGTTCCCCCGCTTTTCTTCGGCCTCTCCAGTGACAACGGCATGGACGAGATCCCGAACGGCCAGGGATGCCGGACGAGCCGGGAACCCGCGGACGGATGCCTGCGTCTCCGGACCACGTCATCGAGGCCGCCCGGGTCGCGTCCGACCGCTGGCTGTGCATGGCCGATCCCATCCGTCACAGCGAGCACCACGCAACAGAGCGAAGGAGACCACGATGCCCAGACAGCAGCCCCCTGCCGGCAGCGGGCCGCAGCCGACCGCGGGCATGCCGCCGGTGTCCATCCGCCGTGCGGTCGCCTTGCCCGCTCCGTCCGGGGGCCCCGGTCCCGGCCTGTCGTCCCCGCGTGGCCCTGACCAGGTGCGCGGAACGGCGGTCATCGAGGGCGCCGCAGTCCCCGCGACCGCCTCACAGGAGGCGCGGCGGGGCGAGCCGGCCCAGCCGGACCCGGAGCACTCCGGATCCGCCGAGCGCGGTGCCGGGCAGCCCGCATCCGTTCGGGAAGCATCTCCTTCCGAAGGACCCGTACTCACCGCGCCCACCGCCGTGATACGTGCCCCGGGCGGCGGTACGAACGGGGGAGAGGCACCGCCGCCACCCTCGGGTGGCCTGAGGAAGCCGCTGCTGGTCGCCGCGGCCGTCGTGGGAGCGCTGGCGATCGCGGCGCCGTTCGCGGTGGCGGCCTGGGGCAGCGGCAAAGCGGCCCATACCGTGGAGGCGAAGGTTCCGGTCGTCACGTTCACGGACACCCACGCGCTCAGCGAGGCGCCGAGCGCACACGCCACCAGGTCGCCGTCCCCCTCGGCCGCACCATCGACGAAGCGGCACGGCGGCACCAAGAAGTCGACGAAGTCGACGCAGGGCGAGCCGGCGGCGGCTGCCCAGCCGACCCCGTCAGCCTCCCCCAAGAAGACGCAGGCCGGGACCAAGCCGGTCACGGCGAAGAGCCCGTCCAAGGCAGCCACCGACCGTGCGAGGGCCAACGCCGCCTCCAGCGCCACCAGGGTCCTGCTCAAGAACCTGAGGACCGGCCTGTGCGCCGATGTCCCCGGTTACGGGAACGGGCAGAGCAACGGTCCGGTCAGACAGTTCACCTGCGACGGCACCAGCGCCGACAACCAGCTGTGGGACCTGGGGGTGGCGGACAGGACCGGCGGGCCCCAGGGGTCGAGCCTCTTCATCATCCAGAACGACAAGGACCACCTGTGCATGGACCTGCCCAATTACGGTGCCAATGCGGCCGGTACGCCGATCACCGAGTACGCGTGCGACAGCACTACCGGCGACAACCAGTTGTGGTGGCTGGTCCCGCGATCGGACGGCACCTACTGGATCCGTAACTACAGCAGCGGCCTGTGCCTGAACGTGGCAGGACCCGGCACCGGCGGCAAGGACGCCAACCTCGAAATAGACCCCTGCAGCGACAGCACGAGCGACGACCACCACTGGCACTTCGTCTGAGCCGGACCTCACTCCCACCCCACGGGGCCGGAGCAGCGCTCGGGCCAGTGGGCGGCGCGGCCCCGTGACCCCGCCGGGACGCGCTGCTCCAGCGCTTCGGTGAGACGGGCCAGTACCGCGCGGTCCTGGTCCTCCGGCCCGTCCGGCGGGGCGGAGGCGGCAGTGCGGATCGCGGCCGGCGGCAGTTCCCGCAGCAGGACGAGGGCCGAACCGCCGACCTCGCGCACATCCAGCACCCGGAAGGCCGTGCCGGGACCGAAGACGATCTCGTCCGGGGCGGTGGGGGTGGCTTCGGTGGTGCCGCTCAGCAGCGGGTTCACGCGCCGCCCGGTGAACGACCAGATGGCGTACCGCGTGGTGGCGGCGGGCCCGGCGGTGTCCGCCGGAAGCGCGCTCACCGGCTCGGGGGTGCGGAGCACCCGGCCCGGAACGGGTTCGAACTGCTTTCCGGAAGACCCTCCGGAGGCCGCCGGGACGCCGCCTCTCACTACGGCGCCCCGGTACGGGGGCAGGTGGCACAGCCCCGAGGTCAGGCAGGCGGCGTAGGGGCGCACGCGAGGGTCGCCCGCACGCAAGGCTTCCGCCAGCTTCCGGTGGCTGAACGGACCGTCCGGAGAACTGAGGTACAGATGCACGGCGACGAGATCGGTCCGTTCGGGCGGGCGCGGATCCGGCATCTGTGTGAGGGCCCGGCTGACAGCCGCACTGTGCTGTTCCCACACCGGGTCCGCCAGGGCCCGGAAGGCCTTGCGGTCGGCTCCTTCGCTGTTGTGGTCCGGGGAGAGGAGAAGGGGCGCCGCCAGGCGCCGGGGGCTCGGGGGAGCCACGGGATCCGCCGCAGGCGAGGCGGCGGCCCCCGACGGGACGGCGGTGGGTGCCGGGGTATCGCCCGCCATCGGTATGCGCGTGGAGGGCGACGGCGGCGGGGGCGTCACGCGCGAGGGTGACGGCGGCGGGGGCATCGTACGCAGCCGTCTGATCCCGTGGCTGGCCATCACCCGGCTCAGCTCGCGCATCTGTTCTCCGCCGCAGTGACCGTACACATGCAGTACGGCGCGCTCGCGTACGTCCTCGCCCAGCCCATCGAGGAGCCTGCCGAGAGCGGACATCGCCGGTCCGTCGAGCGGTTCTCCGGGCGTACCCAGTTCGATCGCCGGCGCGTCGGCGTCCACCGGACGCCCGGCAAGGCTGATCCGCGCCCCGTTCGCCCTGCAGATCCGCAGACCGGCCCGGGTCACCGCGACCTGCCAGCCGTCGGGCAGCCGTACAACCCCCGCGTGCGCGGTACCGATGCCGGACACCGGCGGCTGCCAACGCAGCAGCCGGGGCGCCCTGCTTCCGCCGTCACCGGACGGGCGGCACACCACAGACTCGACGAACGGCCGCCATGTCGGCGTACCGTCCGCACCGATCAGGACGGCCCGTACCCGGTGCCCGGCCGTTCCCGTCGGCGAGTCATCGGCCATCAACGGCGATCCCGTGAGCACCTCCACTTCGAAGCCGAGCTTGTTCGCGGCCAGTTGTGCCGTCGGCAGCAGGTCGGTGGGGTTCCCCGGGGCGAGACGGACGGCGGAGCGAAGGGAGGGGGGCAGGGCGGCCAGAACATCGAGAACACCATGCGCGGGAACGTCCCCCTCGTCCCCCGGGGCCCCCACGATCACGACCGGGCGGCCGGTGCTGACCGGCACGGCGAACGACAGGTCGCCGGGAAGCGGCGGGGCCGCGCCTTCCGGCCGGAGCAGCACGCCCGCCGGTATCCGGTGCACGACCGTCCCCCCGGCGGCAGTGGCGGCCAACCGTTCCACTTCCGCCTGCCAGGACGGCGCCGGCAACTGGCGTCCCAGAGGCTCCGGTTCCTCACCCGGGGCGAAACACCACCAGCCCCGGTTGCGGTCCCGTACCGCCTGCGGACGCTCCGCGTGCTCCGGCACGAACAGCGAGCCGCCGGGAACGAGCAGCGCCACCCCGTCCGGGGCGATCACCCGCATGTCCCATTCATCGGCGATCCAGCGCGCCACGGCGGGCCGGTCCTGGCGGTCGGCGGCGGCGCCGGACATCACCAGCCGGACCTCGGAAGCGCCGGTCGCCCGGAGGGAGTCGAGCAGCCCCACGAGCCAGGGCCAGGCTCGTTCGCTGTCCAGACTGACCACGATGGTGGCGGAACCCGCCTCCGACGGCATGGCGTACCCGAGTTCGGCCACCGACATGGGGTCCGGGGAGGGTCCGCCGAAGGTCCGCAACAAGTGGATGCCGTCGATCTCCTCGACGTGGACCGCGTCCTCGCCGTCGCCGGCGGGCTCCACCGCGCCGGGCCGCTCCGGATTCCGCTCCGGACTTCCGTCACCGGTCTTCCGGCGTGGCAGGACGGTGAATCGCCGTCTCACAGCCCGTCATTGCTCCTTGGCCATAAACGAATAACAGTGCACACGCACAGTATTAAGTCATAGCAGTGACGCATGTGAATTGCTTCTACGTAAACACTACGCCAGGTGCCTCGGCGGTGTGACTCAGCTGGCGGGAACCGGCTTCGGTGTGCAGAGGGGTACGACACGTGGCCTGCCGACGGCCAGTGCCGGCGGTGGGCCTGGCCGGGGTGCGGGCGGCGCTCGATGCCGGTACCCGTGTCGGCGCGGGTCGGCGCAACTGGCTGCCGGCCGTCGCGTCGAACGGCGGCGGAGCCGCACTGCAAGTGTGCCGGGCGCTGCTGGCTGCGTCCGCGCGAAGGCGGTGAGGCGCTCGTCGAAGGTCCCGGTCGGCCGGTCCAAGGCGCTGTCGAGCTCACGCCCGAGGCGCTCCAGGCCGTGGATCGCGAGAGCGTCGAGCACGGCAGGCTTGTCGGGGAAGTGCTGGCGTGGCGCTCCGTGACTGACGCCGATCTCCCGGGCCAGTTCAACGACCGGCCCCACAGCCGTCTTGCCGCCGCAGTGGTGTCTGCTCGGTACCGCGAAGCCGTCTGGGGCCCCGAGCTCGGCGGGATCTGACTGATGCGCGATGTCCGTCCGTCCGCCCGCTCTCGCCGCGGCGGACGGACGGACACCGCGCCGCGGCTCAGCCGCGTGGGAGTGACTGCGCCTGGACCGTCGGCAGCGTCGTCCAGTCGCTGGAGACGATGCTGGCGTGTGCGGCGGCGAGTTGGGCGACGCGTGCCTGCGCCTCCGCCTCGGTGGGGCTGGTGTCGCTGATGGCCGGGGAGACGTTCTGCGCGTCGGTCATCACCAGCAGATAGTGGTTGGTGTCGTACCAGGAGGTGTCTATGGTGCCGCCCATGTAGGTCGAGGCGTCGCCGTCGAAGGCGACGAACCAGGGCCGGATGGTGGTGTCGGCGTAGCGGGTGCGCGGGTCACCGCTCGCGGCGTTGTGCACGGCCGGGAAGACCTCGGCGTTGCCGATGTTTCCGGCCGAGTTCAGGTTGCGCAGGTAGGTGGCGTACTCGACGTCGGTCCAGAGGGTGTCGGTCGGGTTGCTCTCCTCGACGGTGCCGGGGATTGCTTCGATGATGACCTTGCCGGCGAGCTGTGCGCGGGTGGGCCAGTTGCCCGCGCGGGCGGCCTCGTCGAGGTTCGCGTACGTGCCGCCGCCCGGCTTGGCCAGCAGGTCGGCCGGCCGGAAGACGTCGGAGCCGAGGTGGCTTCTGATGGCCGTGTCGAGCTGGGCCGGGCCGAGCCCGTAGGTGGACTGGAAGCCGGCCTTCATCTCCAGTTTGATGTACAGGGGCGCGTGGCCGGGGTGCGCGGCAAGCCAGACCCGGACGTCGTCCAGGCAGCTTTCCAGGTCCTTGTTGGCGCCGCCCGAGTACAGCTGGGAGGCGGCCGAGGCGTCGACGCAGTTGTTGCTGTTGCCGAGCGGGTTGTCGTGGCTGACCTTCCACTCCTTGGTGATGAAGTCGTCCCAGACGTCCAGCTCGATCATGGAGGTACCGGTGTCCAGCGCCTGGGCGAGGTAGCTGAACGTGGCCGGAACATAGGTGTTGTGGAGTCCGACCGTGGTGGCCTGGGCGAGAGAGAGCCCGCCGGTGTCGGCGGCGCTCGCCTTACCGGCGGACACCCCGCCGAACAGGGAGGTAAGGGCGAGCGCGGCGGCCAGGGCGAGCGCGGCGGTGCGCAGCGAACGGGGCATGCGTTCTCCTGTGGGGGAAGAGGTGACGTTGTCATGCTCATCGAGATTCTCGGCCGCCGAGGTTAACGGCCGCGGTCCATCCGGTAGGTACCGGGCGGACAGTGAAGGACTAGACCAGGTTGCGAATGTTGCACAAGAGCACAGGAGTGGCCAACGTGCCCTGAAATCGACGGTGTTGAGGGAACAACCGGACGTCGCCTGGCAGCTGAAGAGCCAATCCGAGCAGGTCAGGCGCATGATGGTGCACCAAAAACGTGCGGGGCCGGCCCTTACCGGGCCGGCCCCGCATTTTCCGCGACGGTGGTCAGCCGTCGCTGTTGTCAGGGGTGGTCGGGGCGGGGCCCGCGCCGGGTACCTGGTTGGGCAGCAGAACCTTGGAGTCGCCCGGGTAGGGCTTGGTGAAGTTGCTGGAGGAGTACCAGATGTCCCGGTTCTCCTGGGCCATGTTCACCATGTCCTCGGACTTGAAGTTCTGCTTGGCCGACCACGTCGCCCAGGCCGCGGCCGTCGCGTTGGTGGTCTGCGCGGGCTGTGGGTTCGTCGTGGTGAGCGGGATCTGGTTGGGCAGGTAGGTGTACGGCGTGTAGTTCGGCTTGTTGGTGAACGTGTCGTACATCGGCTCTGCCGCCATGTCCTGCTGGTTCATCGGCGGCAGACCGAGGATCTGCTCGATGGTCCGCATGACGTTCAGCTGGCTGTAGTAGGTGTGAACCACCTTGCCGTGCGCGGCGTACGGGCTGACCACCAGGGTCGGGTTGCGGTGCCCGTCGACGTGGTCGACACCGTTCTGCGAGTCGTCCTCGAGGACGAAGACCGCGGTGCTCTTCCAGTCCTTGCTGTGCGAGATCGTGTCCACGATGCGGCCGAGCGCGAGGTCGTTGTCGGCGACGTGCGCGGCCGGCGTGATGGCGCCCGGCGCGGTGCCCTCGGTGTGGTCGTTCATCAGCCACATCATGTTGAGCGCCGGCAGGTTGCCGTTCTTCTCGTACTTCGCGAAGGTCGGCTGGAACAGATCCGCCCGGTACTGGTCGGGAATGTTCAGGTCGAAGTTCGGGAAGTTCGGCTGCGTGATCTTCGCCAGCGACGGGATGTCCGTCTTCGGCTGGTAGGACCCGAGCGGGTAGTTCAGCGGGCCGGAGGCCTTGCCCTCCATCACCTGCGAGTCCTGGTACCACTTCGGCCAGCTGCCGGCGGCTGTGCCCTTGCCGCTTGAGTCGACATAGCTGTCGATCTGCTCGCCCCAGTTGGTGACCGACTTGCCGTGGGCCAGCGCGTCGTCCCAGATCCACCCGGACTTCGTGTTGCTCAGCGGGTCGCCGGTCTGGTAGGACCGGGTGTAGTTGCCGTACATCTGCTGCATGTAGTTGTTGACGAACGCCTGGTCCAGCCAGTGGTGGCCCTCGGCGGAGTTGGTGCCGTCCGAGTACAGGTTGTCGATCAGCGGGCCTGTCGCGGCCAGCGCGTGGGTGTTCGGCGTGACCGTCTTGCCGAACTGCGTCAGGCTCGGGTCACCGTTGCCGCGCGGGTCGTCGCCGAGCACCTGGTCGTAGGTGCGGTTCTCCTTGACGATCAGGAACACGTGCTTGATCTTCGACGGGTCGCCGACATGCAGCGGGACCGCCACCGGCGCGGCCTTGCCGCTGCCGGCCTGGTTGCGCTGCTGGAGGCCGTTCCACTGGTTGTTCTTGAACACCTGCTGGGTGTACTTCTGCATCTGCTTCGCCGTCGGGGCCGCGACCGTCTGCACGGTGCCGACGAAGTTGTAGCCCAAGTGCGAAGTGGCGGCGGTGGTCCCGGTGCCCTCGTTGACCGTGCCGTTCGCCCCGACCGAGCCGAGGCCCTGCTCGCTCGCCACGACCAGCTGGTTCAGCTGGGTGTCCTTGATCAAGCCGGTGGGGAACGAGCCGGTCGGGATCAGACCGTCGAAGCTGGGCTGCGTGTACGCGTCCTTGTACTGGTAGACGGCCACCGCGTTGTCCCGGCCCAGACTGACTGCCAGGTGTGTGGAGTCGAGCATCGTCAGCCCGTTGGGCTGGGCGCCGTAGGGCGCGCCGGGCGCCGGGTTGGCGGCGAAGGTGCGGCCGAGCTGCTGCTTGACGGTGTCGATGGTCGACACGGTGTCGTCGTCGGTGTTCGTGACGACCAGGTTCTTGCCCACCGCGAGCAACGCGCTGGGCTCCAGGCCGACCTTGAACGTCTTGATCTGCTGACCGCCGGTCAGGTCGACCTCGGAGACGGTGCCGGTGGAGGGAACGGCGCTGTTGTTGTTGGTGACGATGGGTGTGCCGTACGAGTCGTCCGTCCGGTCACCCGGCAGCGCCGGGCGGCCGCCCTGGTTGCTCACGTACGCCTTGCCGTCGATCACCACGACGCTGTTCGGCGCGTTGCCGACCGGGATCTGCTTCGTGACGGTGTTGGTGGCGGTGTCAACCACGCCCAGGGTGTTGTTGCCGCTCAGCGTGACGAGCAGGTCGGTGCCGTTCGTCGCGAAGGCGAGGCCGGCCGGCACGGCTTGGCGGCCGTTCGCGCCCGGCAGTTTGACGACGACCGGGTTGGACAGGGTCCCGTCCGAGGCGACGTCATAGCGCACCAGATCGGAGGGTTGTGCGGCCCACAAGTGCTTGCCGTCGGGGGAGTAGACGATGCCCCCGTCGGAGATCCGGCCGCTGCCCACCTGCTGCAGCACCTTGTGGCTGACGAGGTCGAAGACGGTGACGTTGCCGGTGGTGGCACCGCCGGTGTTGAGACTGGCGGCCGTCTTGCCGTCGGGGTTCAGGGCCAGCCCGAACGGGCGGCCGTTCTCCTTGGTGACGTTGCCGGCGGGCGTGACGAACTGGTTGTTGTGCGTCAGATACGAACCGTCGGCCTGCTTGCCGACGACCTTGTGACCGAGCGGGGTGTTACCGAAGTCCCCCTCGGCGTAGGTGACACCCGCAGCGGTTGCCACCAGGGCGATCGTGGCTGTTGCGACCAGTGTCCGCTTGGCTTTTCTCGGGCTACGCATGTATGTGTCCTCCGTCGGAGCCGACGACCGATCACGAAGTTGGTGCGGCGCGGCGAGGAAGAATCTAGGTGCAATGCGAAGACCGGATGTCGACGAGTATCCGTACGCAGCATGAATAGCTGATAGGCAGCTAAACGGAGCCTTTGTATCTTCTTTGAGATGGGATTTTATGGAAAATCGGCGTGAAATCTCAGTAGACGAGACGAAGAGTGCCAAAATTAGCCCAGCCTAAGCTTATTTGACTTAACTGCCGGGTAACTTACCTGCGGGAACTTTCCTGTTATGTTCAGGTATGCCCGGAATCACACCATCTCAAGAGAGGCCCACGCGAGGAGAACGGATCTCAACGAACACCCGTAACGCCCATGAATACCTACGGTGTGATGGATGGTGAAGTTTTGCATTCCCATGGTGTAGCCGGCCTCACCCCGCACACGGGTGTGAGCACCCCATCGGGACGGACCCCGTGTGGCCCGGTGCGCGCTACGGCCTGGGCCTGATGTGGATTCCGCTGTCGTGCGGCGGGGGCTGCTGCAGTCACGCGGGTGACCTTGCCGGCTACAGCACCCGGGACGGTACCAGCGCCGACGGCCGTCGGGTCGTCGTGCTGGAGGCGACCGGTGACGGCGACGCCAACGGCGCCACCGAGGTGGCGAAGAACGCCCTGATCGACCAGCAGTTCTGCGCCTCCGGCCCCAAGTAACACGAACCGGTCGGCGCCGCGCCTTCTCACAAATCGGGATGATCAAGGCGCTCGCGGCCGACCGGGCCATTCGTGTTACATCCATGCGACCTGCGTAAACGTCTGGTTTCCATGTGATTGGCGGGCTTTTCTTCGCGTCGGATCGTCCTTACGGTTCAGTTCATCAGTTGGTCAGACCAACTGGCCGGAGGGGCATCACGGTAGGAGGGTCATTGGACGGGTTCGACGCGTTCGTGCGTCGGTCGCTGAGTGTGAGCACCGAGATCGTCGCTCACATCGAGACCCTGATCAGCAGCGGCTCTCTGGAGCCGGGCACCAAGCTTCCGCCGGAGCGGGAGCTGGCCCAGGTGCTGAAGGTCTCGCGAGTGTCGCTGCGTGAGGCGATGCATGAGCTGGAAGCCAAGAGGGTGATCGAGCGCAGGCCGGGGCGGGGCACCATCGTGCTGGAGGTGCCGTCTCACGCACAGGCGCTGTACGGGGAGGTGTCGGAGTCCGAGCGGACGCTGCGCGATGTCGCGGAGCTGCGCGAGACGATCGAGCCGAAGTTCGCGCAGCTGGCCGCCGAACGCGCGACGCGGGCGACCCTGTACGCCCTTGAGCAGATGCTGGAGAAAAGCGGCCGCGACCTGTCGCAGGAGGAGTCGCTGAAAGCCGACATCAGCTTTCACATGCTGCTGGCCCAGGCGTCGCAGAACCCGTTGATGGTGGCCCTCAACTCCCTGGCCAACAGCTGGACGGAATCGGTGCGTTCCTTCTCGCACGAGACCGCCGAGGCCCGCCGGTCCTCACACCACGGGCACCAGTTGATTTTCACCGCAGTACGGAGCGGCAATGGCGCCGCGGCACGAGACGCGATGCTGGCGCACCTCGCAGACGTCGCGAATCTCACGAGGGGCAGCTACCCCTCGTTCTGAACCGGCTCCACCAGGCACTTCCGCGAAATGAGCAACCCATGAAATCCCAGTTGAGAAGCGTGCGCCTGCTTCGCACGGCGGCGCTCACCAGTGCCGCGGCGCTGGCCCTGGTCGCGGTGTCGGCGTGCGGCGGCACGTCGTCCTCGGCGTCCTCCTCCTCGTCCTCCGGGGGAGGAGCGAAGGCGTTCAAGATCGTTCTTCCCTGGTACGCCGATCCCGAGGGCGGCGGCTTCCTCGCGGCGAAGTCGGAAGGGTTGTACAAGACCAAGAACCTCGACGTCACCCTGCAGCCCGGCGGCCCCCAGGTTTCGGCCACCCAGCTCGTCGCGGCGGGCCGTGCCCAGGTCGGCTTCACCGACGCGGCCGGCATCATCCAGGCGCGCGAGCAGGGCATTCCGATCGTCGCGATCGGCGCTCTCTACCAGGACAACCCGGTGGGCGTGATGGTGCACGCCAGCACCGGAATCACCTCCTTCGCCGGCATGGGCGGCAAGACCTGGATGGTGCAGACCGGCCAGCTCGGCCCGGCGTGGGTCAAGAAGAAGACCGGCATCAGCTTCACGACCCAGTCGTACCAGGGCTCGATCGCCAACTTCCTGAAGCAGGACAGCCTGGTCCAGCAGGGCTGGCCGACGAATGAGGCGTACCAGGCCGAGAAGGCCGGGGCGAAGGTCAACTTCGTTCCGTTCTCGTCCTCCGGGTTCAACCCGTACAACGACGTCTTCTTCACCTCCGAGTCCTATCTGAAGAGCCACCGCAAGGAGCTGACCGACTTCCTCGCGGCGAGCATGCAGGGCTGGCACGACTACATGGGCGATCTGTCGGTTGCCAAGACGGCCAACGCCGCCATCCTCAAGGCGGACAACCAGCTGACCTCGCAGAGCGCCTGGTACGCCTGGGACAAGCAGCGCAAGTACGTGGTCGCCGACGAGGGCAAGCAGCAGCTCGGCGCCATGACGCAGAAGCGCTGGACGACCTTCGTCGACCAGATGAAGCAGCTCGGCCAGCTCAAGAGCACCCCGAAGGTGACGGATCTCTACGACTCCTCGCTGCTGCCCAAGGTCGCCGCGCCCACGGCCCTGCCCGCGGCGCCGGCCGGTTCCTACTGACTCCGCGAGCGCCCGGGAGGAGCACACACATGAGTACAGCCCCTGATGAGAACCAGGTTGAGAACCAGGTTGAGAACCAGGCGGCCGGTCTCGATCCGCTGGTCTCGTTCGAAGGCGCGGACAAGGTCTACAACAGCGGCTTCCGGGCGCTGGACCCGATCGGTCTGCGGCTGCCACGGGCGGAGATCACCGTTCTGGTCGGCCCGTCCGGCTGCGGCAAGTCGACGCTGCTGCGGATGGCGGCCGGCCTGACCGCACCGACGAACGGCGTCATGACCCGGCGCACCGAGCGGATGTCGTATGTGTTCCAGGACCCGACGCTGCTGGCCTGGCGTTCGGTCCGGGCCAATGTCGAGCTGGTCGCGAAGCTGCAGAAGGTGCCCCGGCCGGAGCGCCGGGAACGGGCACAGGACGCGATCGACCTGGTGGGCCTGCGGGGGTTCGAGAAGGCCTATCCCCGCGAGCTGTCCGGGGGCATGAAGATGCGCGCGTCGCTGGCGCGGGCGCTCACCAGCGAGCCGGAACTGATGCTGATGGACGAGCCGTTCGCGGCGCTGGACGAATTCAACCGGGAAAAGATGGGCGCCGAGCTGATCAATCTGTGGCGCACCCGTCAGGTCACCGTCATGTTCGTCACGCACTCCATCCCCGAGGCGGTCCGGCTCGGGCACCAGATCGCGGTGATGGGGACAGGACCGGGCCATGTGAAGCAGATCTTCCGATCGCCGAGCCCGCCCACGTCCGACCCGAAGACCGAGCGGGACGACAACGCGCTGCGGGAGCTGCGCACCGAGATCTCGACGATGCTGGGAGGTGCCGGGATATGACGGCAGTGGACGCACCGGAACGGCCGGCGGTGGCCCCGGCACAGCTGCCGGCACGGCGTTGGCGGTCGCTGGCGGTGAAGACCGTACTGCCGCCCGTCGGCGCTTTCGTGGTGGGAATCGGCCTGTGGCAACTGGTGATCGTCGTCTTCGGCATTCCCGGGTACATGCTGCCCTCGCCGGCGACGATGGCGAGCACGATCACCGATGAGTTCGGCACACTCGGTGAACCGACCTGGGTGACGCTGCGCGAGTCTGTTCTGGGCTTTGTGATCGCGGCCGTCGTCGGTGTGCTCAGCGCGTTGTTGATGGCGCGCTGGCGGCTGATGGAACGCAGCCTCTACCCCTATCTGATCCTGCTGCAGACGATCCCGATCGTGGCTGTGGCGCCGCTGTTCGTGGTCTGGCTCGGCGCGGGGATAGCGACGAACACCCTCGTGGCGGCCATGATCGCGCTGTTCCCGGTTGCGGCCAACACCCTGCAGGGACTGAAGTCCATCGACCGCAACCTGGTGCAGCTCTACACGATGGCCGGAGCGCCGCCCAGGGTGCAACTGATGTTCCTGCGGCTGCCCGGGGCGCTGCCGGCGATCCTGACCGGGCTGCGGGTGGCCGCCGGCGCCTCGGTGATCGGCGCGATCGTCGGTGAGTTCGTCGCGGGCGTCGGGGGCGGCTCGGGCGGCCTGGGCTATGTGATCACCGAGAGCGCGGTGCAGCTGCGTACCCCCCAGCTTTTCCTGGCGGTCATCGGAGCCAGCGTTGTGTCGCTGCTGCTGTTCGCGGTCGTCGTCCTGGTCGAGAGGTACCTGCTCGGCAAGTGGCACGAGTCCGCGTTGCCGACCGACGAATAAGAGGCCGCCCCACCTATTCGTGCGGCCTCTAAACAACAAGGAGCCACCCTCGTGAGCACGCACCAATATCTGTGGGCCGAGCTGACCACCGAGGACGTCCAGGGCCTCGCCAAGGACAGCGCCGTGGTGATCCAGCCGATCGGCGCGGTGGAACAGCACGGCCCGCATCTGCCGCTGGTCACCGACGCGCTGACCGCCAGGGTCATCGCCCGTACAGCGGTGGAGAGGCTCGGCGCCGACTCCAACATGTGGGTCCTGCCGACCCTGCACTACGGGAAGTCCACCGAACACCTCGGCCGGGCCGGCACGATCGCGATGTCGACGGCGACCCTCCAGGCGGTGTGCCTGGACCTCGGTGAATCGCTGGCCAGGAGCGGTGTGCGCAAGCTTGTCTTCGTCAACGGGCACGGCGGCCAGCCGAGTCTGCTGGACGTGGTCGCCCGCGACATCCGCTACCACTTCGGCCTGGAAGTGTTCTCCGTCATGCCGTCGCGGTTCCCGCTGCCCGACGGCGTCGAGGACCCGGACCCGTTCGGCATCCACGCCGGTTTCGTCGAGACGTCGCTGATGCTGGCCTTGGCGCCGGAACTCGTACGGCTGGACAGGGCCGTCGCCGACGGTCTGCGGGCCGGCGAGCTGTACCGCGCGCAGCGGCATCTCACCCTGGAGGGCGTGGTGCCCACCGCATGGCTGATCGACGACATCTCGGCCTCGGGCGTCGTCGGCGACCCGGCCGGGGCCGGCGCGGAGACCGGCAAGCGGATCGCCCTGCACTGGACGGAGCTGCTGGCCGAGGCGCTGCTGGAGGTCCAGGCCTTCTCCTTCCCGGCTCCGGACGGAGCCGCACGGTGAGCGCGCTGCCCGGTATCGACCCGACCCGGACGGCCCTGACCGTGACCGGCGGACTCTTCCTCACCATGGCCGACGGCCAGGACCCGTTCACCGGCTGGATGACGGTCGGCGCCGACGGCCGGATCACCGGCATCGGCCCCGGCGAGCCGCCGTCCCGCGAGGGCACGGTCCTGGACGCCACCGGAAAGATCATCGCGCCCGGGTTCGTCTCCGCCCACAGCCATCTGCACACCTCCGGCCTGCGCGGCCTGGCGACGGCCGAGACGCTCTACCCCTGGGTGCGGGCCAACAACGATCTCCTGCTCGGCGTCGGCGCAGAGGACATGTACTGGCTCGCCCTGCACGGCTGCCTGGACTTCATCGGCAACGGCATCACCTCCGCGTACAACTTCGCCCAGAACCGGGTGTTGTGGATGTACGACCAGGTCACAGGCCGCGACGAGCCCGCCCGGATCCACTCCGAGGACTTCCTCACCCGGCAGTTCGACGCGGCGGCCGACTCCGGCCTGCGGGTGTACACCGCCATCCGGCTCGACGACGAGGTCTTCGGACCGCAGGCGGCGCTGGACAACTTCGGCCTGATGTCCGCCGACGTCCGGGACCGCATGCCGGACGACGCCCAGCTGGGCATCTCGGTGTACGGCGCGGTGCAGTGGTCCGGCTCGCCCGACACCGCCGTCCTGGAATCCCGGGCCATGGAGCTGTTCGGGGTCGTCAACCAGGCGCACTTCGTGGAGACCGCCGAAAACCTCGCCGCTCAGCAGGCGAAATTCGACTGGTACGCCGAGGCCGGAGCGCTCGGTCCGGGCATGCTGTTCGGCCACTTCGTCCACCCCACCGACGCGATGATCGACGCCGTCGCCGCCACCGGCAGCGCGGTGGTCTGGCAGCCCACCTCCAACGGCCGGCTCGGCTCGGGCCTCGCCGACATCGTCCGCTACCGCGACCGGGGGATCCCCATCGGAATGGGGCTGGACGACCAGTCCTGCACGGACATCTCCGATCCCTTCCAGAACATGCGCATCGGCATGTACGCGATCCGGGCCCGGTACTCCCGGGCGGAGGTGCTGATGCCCCGGGAGGTGCTGCGGATGCACACCCTCGGTTCGGCCGAGGTGCTGGCCGTCGCCGACCGCGTCGGCAGCCTGGAGACGGGCAAGCTGGCCGACTTCCTGGTCGTCGACCCGGCCCGGCCCGACACCGGGCCGATGTGGGACGAGTACGCCTGCTACGTCATGGCCTGCGGACTGCGCAATCTCAAACAGGTCTACCTCGGCGGAGCTCTGGTCAGCGAGGAAGGGCGGTCACTGCACCCGCGGGCCGACGAGGCCGGCCGGGAACTGCGTTCCCGGCTCGTCCGGGCGGCGAGCGACCGGGGACTGCCGCCGCCGGTCGCCACGGGGTGGTGAGTCCGCGCCCGTCGCTGAAAGCGCATCGGGGCAATTCAAAGCTGAACGTAACTGGAGGAACGATGACAACCGCGGCACGCCGGCACCTCGGTGCTTCGGTGTCGACGACACTGTGGGGCCGGCTGCCCTGCGCCGAAGACGCACCCGTACTCACCGTCGACCCGGGCGAGCAGATCTCCATCGACACCGTCAGCCACGAAGGCATCCTGGAGGACCAGGGCCGCGACCCGGTCGCCTTCTTCGGCAGACACGGCGTCCCCGGCGAAGACGTCCTGGCCGACGCCATCGCGATCGCCTCCGGCGGCGCCCACACCCCGGCCGACGGGCCGCACATCGTCACCGGGCCGATCGAGGTCCGCGGCGCTGCGGCCGGTGACTATCTCGCCGTACGGGTGGACGAGCTCATCCCGCGTACCGCCTACGGAGTGATCTCCAGCCGGCACGGCAAAGGGCTGCTGCCCAGCCGATTCCCCGCCGGCGGAAAGCTGACCAGCATCTTCTGCTCGGTGCTCGACGCCGTCGACGGCGCCTCCGCCGCGCAGGCGACACTGCCTCTCACGGCCGGCTCCACCCATCGCGTGGTGCGCTTCCCGATCGCGCCGTTCCTCGGCCTGATGGGCGTGGCCACTCCCGGACCCGGCAGGCTGCACTCCACCCCGCCCGGCGAACACGGCGGGAACCTCGACATCTCGGTGCTGCGTGCGGGCAGCACCCTGTATCTGCCGGTCCAGGTACCCGGCGCCGGCTTCTACATCGGCGACCCGCACCTCGCGCAGGGCGACGGCGAGATCTCGCTGACGGCGCTGGAGGCACCGCTGCGCGCCACGCTGACGATCGACGTCGTACCCCGGCAGCGAGCCGCCGAGCTGTTCGGTGACGCACGCGGCCCGGTGGCGCGGACCCCGGAGTATCTCGTGCCGACCGGCCTGGACACCGACCTCGACGAGGCGGTCGCCAAGTGCGCGCACAACGCGCTGCAACTGCTGAAGGCATCCTTCGGAATGGACCACGAGCTGGCGTACGCCTATCTCAGCGCGGCGACCGACTTCGACATCTCCCAGGTGGTCGACGTGGTCAAGGGCGTACACGCTCGGATCAGGCTTTCCGATTTCGCACTGGTGGAAGGACACGCATGGCGATGAGCGGGCACGAGGAAAGCGAAGAGTGCGAGGTGATCGCACCCGTCGGCGCGCCGCCGGGCCTGCTGGAGGCGTTCTGGCGCTACGACAAGGCCCTGCTGGGCAACGACCGGCCGACTCTCGACGAGCTGTTCATGCGCGGCCCGCACACTATTCGGGGTGACGGGCAGGCGCTGCTCGTCGGCCATGAGGCGATCGCGGGCTTCCGGTCCGCGCGCGCCAGGATTCCCACGCGCGCGGTCGTCCAGCTGCACGTCCAGGTGATCGCCGATGACGCCGCGCTGCTGATGGCGCGCACCCGCGACGGCGACACGACCGGACTGCAGACGCAGTTGTGGCGGCTGGACGGGGACCGGTGGGTGGTCGCCGCGGCACATGTGAGCCTGCCCGTCGCGCCCAAACGGATCGCGCCTTTTGATACGACGCTCTGGCGGGTGGTCGGCGATCCGCTGGCCGCCGCGACGGCACCGGGGCCGCTGGAGGGCATCGGCGTCGCGGTGAAGGATCTGTTCGCGGTCGCCGGGCACGCCGTCGGCGCCGGTGTCCCGGCCTGGCTGGCCGAGCAGCAGCCACAGCGGGACTCGGCGCCCGCGGTCGCGGCGCTGCTGGACGCCGGGGCGCACCTCGTGGGCATCGCGCGCACCGACGAGTTCGCCTACAGCCTGGCCGGCACCAACGCACACTACGGAACCCCGCCCAACCCGGCCGCGCCCGGCTGTGTGAGCGGCGGCTCGACCAGCGGGCCGGCCAGCGCGGTGGCCCTCGGCCAGGCCGCGGCCGGGCTCGGCACCGACACCGCAGGGTCCATCCGGGTCCCGGCGTCCTACCAGGGCCTGGTCGGGCTGCGTACCACGCACGGCGCGATCGGCACCGACGGTGTGCTGCCGCTGGCCCGGTCCTTCGACACCGTCGGCTGGCTGACCCGGGACGTGCGCACATCCGCCGCCGTCGCCGGGATCCTGCTCCCCGGCACGGAGGCGGTGGCGGTGCGCCGCACCGTTCGCCTACCGGAGGTCGAGGCACTCGCGAGGGCGGACGTACGGGACGCCTTCACCGCCGCCGTCCAGGGGCTGACCGAATCCGGGCAGCTGCCACCGGCCGAGGTGGTGGAGCTGCCGCGTGATCTGCTGGAACGCTGGTTCGCCGCGTTCCGTACCGTACAGGCGTGGGAGGCCTGGCAGGCCCACGGCTCATGGATCACCGGACATCCCGGCTCGCTCGGCGCCGATGTGGCCGCCCGCTTCGCGCAGGCGTCCGAGGTCGGCGAAGAACAGGCAGCGGCAGCACGCGAGTTGACGGCCGCCGCGCGCGAGCAGCTCGGGGAATGGCTCTCGGGCAGCGTCCTGGCCATCCCCTCGGCCTCCGGCCCGGCGCCGGCCCGCAGCGCGTCGGGGGAACAGATCGAGGCCGAGCGCGCGGCGACGCTCCGGATGACCTGCCTCGCCGGACTCGCCGGTGCACCCGCGCTGTCACTGCCCCTGCTGCGCTCCGCCGACGGCCGCCCGGCGGGCCTGTGCCTGCTCGGCGCACCGGGAGCCGACCACAGCCTGCTCACCCTCGCCGCCGGACTGGAGATCGCACCATGACGCACCCGGGCCCCGAGGACCGGTACGCACCCCTGCGCCACCGCAACCGCTGGCAGTTCCCCGGCCCGCACATCGATCTGCACCGGCCGCGACTGGCGTCCCGTTCGGCGACCCTGCGCGCCGAACCCGCCACGGTTGTCATCGATCCGTCCCGTACCGCCCTGGTCGTGGTGGACCTGCAGAACGACTTCTGCGCCCCGGGCGGCTGGCTGCACGGCATCGGCGTCGATGTATCGGTGCTGGCAGCGGCGGTCGGGCTGAGCGCGCAGGCGGTGTCGGCCGCCCGCGCCGCCGACGTACCGGTGATCTGGCTGAACTGGGGCAACCGACCCGACCAGGCCAACCTGCCACCGGGCGTGGCCCATGTCTACGACCCGGCGGGCACCGGCGAGGGCATCGGCTCCCGCACCGCCGGAAACGGCTCACGAGTGCTCACCAAGGACGCCTGGGGCGCCGCGCTCGTGGACGGTCTGGTCGCCGAGCCGCAGGACATCCACGTCGACAAATACCGCATGAGCGGCTTCTGGGACACCCCCCTGGACAGCATCCTGCGCAATCTCCGGGTGGACACGCTGATCTTCGCCGGGGTCAACTCCGATCAGTGTGTGTACGCCACCCTCATCGACGCGGCCTGCCTCGGCTACGACGTCGTCATGCTCACCGACGCCTCGGCCACCACCTCGCCGTCGTACTGCCACGACGCGACCGTCTACAACACCCGCCAGTGCTTCGGCTTCACCGCGTCCACGCCCGACCTGCTGGACGCGCTGGCCACCGCTGCCGGCGACTCCAAGGGGAACAAGGAGAACAAGGAGAACGCAGTATGAGCACCGCCCCGATCCTGCGCCACCTCGACCAGGTCGTACCGCACCTGATCTCTCCGGCCGACACCGTCCGGCTCGCCCTCCTGGCCGGCCCCGCCGACGGGTCGCCGGCCAGCGTCTTCTTCGAGGCCTGGGAACCCGGCGGCGCTCAGCCCGACAATTCCCACCCCGACTCCACCGAGATCTTTGTGGTCCTCACCGGCCACGCCATCGCGCACAGCGACGAACACTCCGTACCGATCGGCCCCGGCGACGTACTGGTCCTGCCGCCCGGTTCGGTGCACCGCATCGAGAACACCTCCGCCACCGAGCGGCTCTACACCGTCACCATCATGACCGAGGACGGGGGCGCCATGCCGGGGGGCTTCGCGGCACTCGTCAGCGCCGGTACCCCGGTCCGGTGGGACGACGCCGACCGGGCGGTGCTGCGCGGGCACTGAGCACGGTAGTAAAGGATGCCGTATGCGCAAACTACTGACTGACGTCGGCCAGACCCTCGTGCCACCCAGCGGGGACCGGCATGGTCCGCTGCCGCCGCTCATGCTGGCGCTGACAGTGGTCACGGGCCTGGTCGACGCGGTGAGCTACCTGGGGCTCGGGCATGTCTTCGTCGCCAACATGACCGGCAACGTGGTCTTCCTCGGCTTCGCCCTGGCCGGTGCCAAGGGCCTGTCCGCCCTCGCCTCCGTGGTCTCGCTGGCCTCCTTCCTTGCCGGCGCGCTCGCCGGAGGCCGTCTCGGTATCCGGCTCGCGGCCCACCGGGGGCATCTGCTCACCGTCGCCACGGCCGCCCAGACGATCCTGGTCGCCGTGGCCGTGGTCACCGCCGCGGTCACTCACGGAAGGGTCACCACCGGCGTCCAGTACACCCTGATCGTGCTCCTCGGAGTGAGCATGGGACTCCAGAACGCGGTCGCCCGGCGTCTCGGCGTCCCCGATCTGACCACAACGGTCCTGACCCTCACCCTGACCGGACTCGCCGCCGACTCCACCCCGGCCGGCGGTACGGCACCACGGCCCGGCCGTCGTGTCCTGTCCGTACTGGCCATGTTCCTCGGCGCCCTCATCGGCGCTCAGTTCGTCCTGCACGCCGACCTCTCCGCCTCCCTGGGCCTGGCTCTGCTGCTGCTCGTTGTGACCTCCGTGACCACCCGCCGCCTCTCGTCCGCCGATGCGGCCTGGGCCCGGCCGGGGACCTGACCACGTACCACCCGGGTCCGCGCGCCGCCCCTTCTGTTCGCGCGGCCTCTAAATCACGCGGAGCGGGGTAGACGGTGCGTGTGTGAGCGCGCATGCGCTTCGAGGAAGCCCGTTCAGACCTCCAGGAGTGCGCCGGTGAGTGCGGATGAGACCAGCCCGGCCCCTGTACCCGCGGTGGCCGCCCGCCGTCCGGACCCGGACCGTCGGCTGTCACGGTCGTGGTTCTCCATCGGGTTCCGGGCCGGCCTGGGGGCGCTGGCGGCGTACTGGCTGGTGCTGGCCGTCCAGCACGTGGAGAGCACCTTGATGCTGGTGCTGCTTTCCCTGGTGATCGCGATCAGCGCGGACCCGGTCGTGGGCTGGCTCACCGGCAGGGGGCTGCGCCGCTCCTGGGCGGTGGCCGCGGTGATCGTGGGACTGTTCCTTTTCCTGGGCGGCCTGTCGACGCTGTTCATCGCACCCGTCACCAACGAGATCACAGCCCTGGTCCACAAGGTGCCGACCTGGCTGCAGCAACTCCACGACCACCAGTCCTTGCTGGGCAGGCTGGAGGACCGCTACAAGATCACCGAAAAGGCCAAGAAGCAACTGGGCACCGACACCAGCAGTCTGGCCGGCGGCCTGATGGGCGCGGGCCAGCTG
This sequence comes from Actinacidiphila oryziradicis, assembly GCF_005047355.1. Taxonomy (GTDB): domain Bacteria; phylum Actinomycetota; class Actinomycetes; order Streptomycetales; family Streptomycetaceae; genus Actinacidiphila; species Actinacidiphila oryziradicis. Next base: position 32,493 of record NZ_SUMC01000049.1, on the reverse strand, counting down.
GTGGCCACCACCGTCACCGGCCTGTTCCTGGTCATCACCCTGACCATGTACTTCCTGGCCGGACTGCCCACCCTCAAGCGCTTCGGGCTGCGCTTCGTGGCCGGCAGCCGGCGCGAACACGCCGAGGCCCTGGTGGACGAGATCCTGCTGCGCACCGGCCGCTACATGCTCGCCAACCTCGCCACCTCGGTCATCGCGGGACTCGCCACGTTCATCTGGCTGGAGGTCTGGGGCGTTCCCTACCCTGCGGCGCTCGGGGTGTTCGTCGCGCTGATGGATCTGATACCCCTGGTCGGGTCCACCCTCGGCGGCATCGTGGTCTCGCTGGTGGCGCTGGTGGTCTCACTGCCGGTGGCGATCGCCACCGCCGTGTTCTACGTCGTCTTCCGGCTCGCCGAGGACTATCTGATCATGCCCCGTGCCATGAAGTTCGCCATCGAGGTCCACCCCCTGGTCACCATCCTCGCGGTGCTGGCCGGAGGCGCCCTGGAGGGCGTTATCGGCGCTCTGCTCGCCATCCCCGTCGCGGTGGCCATCGGGCTCGTCCTGGACGACGCTGTCTTCCCCCGGATCGCCCGGCGCTGACCGGGCACTGACGCGGCGCTCGACGCCCGAGTTGGCCCGATTTGACAGCTCGTTTCGGGGTGGGAGGCTGGAGTTGGTACGGCCCGCCGATATTGGCCGCCAACCAGGCGCCGGGCGGGCCCCGGGTCGCCTGAGGCGACCGGGCACACAGTGTTCCCGGAGCGTGCAGCTCTCGCGTGCACAGCGCTCCTCTCCTTGCGCCTTCCTCCCTGTCTGCCTCAGCGTCTTGGCGTCCTGTGCCGACCGAATCGGGTTTCCACCCGGAGGTGATCCACGTGAAAGCACTGGTCTACGAAGGACCGATGACCGTCAGCGTCGAAGACGTCCCGGACGCGCGCATCGAGCGGCCCACCGATGTGCTGGTGAAAATCACGACGACCAACATCTGCGGCTCGGACCTGCACATGTACGAGGGCCGTACCGACATGGAGACCGGCCGGGTTCTCGGCCACGAGAACATGGGCGAGGTGATCGCCGTCGGCGAAGCCGTCGACAGGGTCAAGGTCGGCGACATGGTGTGCATGCCGTTCAACATCGCCTGCGGCTTCTGCGAGAACTGCGACAAGGGGCTCACCGCCTTCTGCCTCACCGCGAATCCCGACCCGGGCATGGCCGGCGCGGCGTACGGCTTCGCCGACATGGGGCCCTACAACGGAGGTCAGGCCGAGCTGCTGCGCGTCCCCTGGGGCGATGTGAACTGCCTCATCCTGCCGCCGGAAGCGCGCGAGCGGCAGACGGACTACGTGATGCTCTCGGACATCTTCCCCACCGGCTGGCACGCCACGGAGCTGGCCCACCTGCGCCCGGGAGAGACGGTTGTCATCTTCGGCGCCGGCCCGGTCGGCCTGATGGCGGCCCTGTCCGCCACGCTCAAGAGCGCCAGCAAGATCTTCGTCGTCGACCGCCATCCGGACCGGCTCGCCCTCGCCGAACAGATCGGCGCGATCCCCATCGACGACTCCAAGGCGTCGCCGATCGAGCAGATCATGGAGCAGACCGACGGCCTGGGTGCCGACCGCGGGTGCGAGTGCGTCGGCTACCAGGCCCACGATCCGCAGGGCCACGAGCACCCCAACATGACCCTGAACAACCTGGTGAAGAGCGTGCGCTTCACCGGCTCCATCGGTGTCGTGGGAGTCTTCGTGCCCCGGGACCCGCAGAGCCCCGATCCGCTCTACAAGGAGGGCGAGGTCGCCTTCGACTACGGCCTGTTCTGGTTCAAGGGCCAGAGCATCGGCAACGGGCAGTGCAATGTGAAGGCCTACAACCGCGAGCTGATGCACCTCATCCAGACGGGCAAGGCCAAGCCGTCATGGATCGTCTCCCACGAGTTGCCGCTGGACCAGGCCCCCGATGGCTACGAGCACTTCGACCGGCGCGACGACGGGTGGACGAAGGTCGTTCTGCACCCTGACGGCGCCCGGTAACCGGAGAGGCAACCGGAGAGGCACGGCGTAGTCTCCCGCTGGGGGCACGATGCCCGACTCGCTCGACCAACGACTGGACACCATCGCCCGGCACCCGTTCCGCGCCAAGTTCCACCTGCGTGGCCGCGAACGGGTGACCGCGGAGCTCAGTGGCCCGTCAACGATGCGGTGGCACGCGTACGACCTCATCGCCAAGCGCCTGGCACCGGCGGAGCCGTACAAGGACGGCAAGCAGACGCCCTATCGCGGCCATCCGGTCTTCGTCGCCCAGCACGCGACTGCCACGTGCTGCCGCACCTGCCTGCAACGCTGGCACGACATCCCCAAGGGCCGGGAACTCAGCCGCGAGGAGCGGGCGTACGTCGTGGACGTGATCTGCCGCTGGATCGAGCGCGAAGTCGAGTCGACAGCGGGAGAAGGCCGCGAATAGGCAACCCACCCCCACCCTTCAGGATGGTGTAGCGATCGGATCCGGACTCTTGGTGTAGGCGAACTGTTCGGTTACGAGGATCGTGACGGGTTTGGGCGTGGGGAGGGCACCGGCTGCGGCGGCCGTCTTGGCGTCGGACGGCGGTCCGGGTATGGGCAGCCGCGCCGAGAGCGTGCTGATACGGCCGTGGACGAGCGTGGCGACCAGGGCGACGACAGACCCTCCCGCCTGATGTGACATCTCGGTCAGCCAGGCGCGGTCGGCTGCCGCTTCGTGGGGGGCCAGTCTGGCGGTGTCGATGCCGAGTTGGTACTCGGTGTGCTGACCGGCGGCATCGGAGGTGACGACCGGCTTCGAGTTCACGACGCAATCGGGCCAGGATGTGGCGTCCAGGAGAGTCGTCAGCTGGAAGGGGTCGAGCCCGGGGGCCTGGATCTGCGGCATTGTCCCGGGGTCTCGCGCGCCCGTCCGGCCCAGGTCCTGCCCGGTGCCGGTCAGGGATTGCGGCGTCTTGCCCTCATAGAAGCTGTTCTTGACCCGGACGGCGACGACCGGGGTCCGGCCGTCCACGGTCAGCCGCGTCTCTCCGATCTCCCGGGGGAACTCCCAGGTGACCGTGCCCTTGCCCTGCGCCACGGCAATGGTGCCGGACTCGACGGTCTCGGTGACGGCAGCGGTCACGGCGGGCAGCGCCGTCGTCCGCTGGTAGGCACTGTGGACCAAACCGATGACCTGCTGCTGCGCGCTCGGTGTGGCAGCGGTGTACGCGCAGCCGGTGGCCAGGACGGGAATCAGGCCACCGGCTGCGATGCGCAGCGGCCTCACGGCCCCTCGTTCGCGGCGAAGTCGCCCGTCATGGAACTGACCAGCCAGTGGTCCGCGGAATCCTTCACCAGCGTGGCCGTGTAGTCCATGACGTTGACCGGATTGGCCGTGACCCACTTGCCGTCGAGCTGCTGCTGGAACTTCGCCCACAGGGTGACCCTGGCCTGGACCGTCGCGGTCGAGCCGGACACAGCCACCCGGGTGAAGGCCACCTTTGATGCTCCGCTGCCGAGATTGCGGAACTTCGGGTCCGCTTCGGCGGCCACGGCGTTGCGCAGGCCGACTGCCTCGTGTCCGGCCTGAGCCGGTGTGAAGTGCTCGGCGAGAGTGGCCGAGCCGGCCGACAGCTGCCGCCGGCGCACCAAGGGGCCGATCGCGGGCGCGGCCTGGCCGGTCGCGAGGCTCGACACGCGGCCGAGGGCGGACGCGGGGGGAGCTTCGACGGCACGGGTGGCCTGGACGGCGGCGGTGAAGGCACTCCTGACCCTGGACAGCTGCGCGGTGTCGGCCAGGACCGCGCTGGAGACGCCCTGCTGGCTTCCGGACGCGCTGCCGGCGCCGCTGAGGGCGATGGCGCCGCCGGCGGTTGCGACTGCCAGGACGCTGACCAGCGTCGTGACCAACCGGGTGTGCTTGACGAGGGGCATTGCTGGCTCCGGTTCGCGGGCGTTGCTGACGGCTGGGTCAGTTGGCGGCGTCAATGTGGACGAAGTAGATCGTGGTCGTCGCCCAGTTGGCGTTGTACGGCTTGAGAGACCAGAAGGCGTGGTACCGGTTCGTGGTGTGATAATCCACGTAGTTTCCCTTCCACGCCGGGCTGCTCGGCTCGGTCCCGTAACCGACCTGCATCGCCGCGTGGCTGACGCCCTCGCCCTGGCCCCAGTCGTAGAAGAGCACGTCCCCGGTGGCCTCGCTGTCGGGCGTCCAGTAGTCGGTCGACGATCCGGGAGCGGTGCCCCCCGGGTGGCCGCCGGGCTGGTCGGCCAGCAGGAAGCGGTAGTATCCGTCAGCTGCGGCCCAGGAGTTGCTCCAGCTGAAGGTGCTGCTGGTGGGGCCGCTGCCGCTGCTCCACCAGACCTTGTCGCTGGATCCGTTGGTGTAAGCCCCCCGGAAGGGGTAGCCGCCGCCCAAGTGGGCGGCCTGGGACACGAAGTTCGTGCAGTCCCCACCGAACACCGGGTAGGACGGGGTATTCGGGTGCAGCGCGTACTGGTCGGCGTAACTCGCGGCGCCGCTGCCCGAGTAGGCCAGGGCAGGAGCCGCTGTGGCGGACACCATTGACGCCGTGAGTGCGGCGGTGAGCGCGGCTGCGATGCGGCGCTTGGACCTGGAACCGGGCAAGGCGGAACTCTCCCATCGCGAGGGCAAATATCATGCACCTGACATGGCTTTTTGTGAGCCTACCGTGACGCTACTGTGAAGCAAAAATGCCGGTTTTGGGGAGCACTCTCCTTCGGGTTATGAAGACCACCTCCAGGCGCTCCAGACTCCCCAGCCAGAGCCGCTCCCTCCAGTTCGCGGTCTGAGGAGGCTCCGGCTCGGAGCGTTCGCCGCGTTCAGCGGGGCCCAGCAGATCACGGATGTACCAGCTGGTGCGGGCGAACTGGTCCAGTCGCGCCTGGAATGCGCCGAGTGCTTCCTGCTCGGGCCGGCCCAGGATCCCGAGCGCCTCGGCGATGGCATCGGCGGCTTGGCGCCTGGGTGTTCGGCCCGTGCATGCTCGTCATCAGCCTGGTCGCCGGTGCGACGTTCCTCGTGTCGAGCAGTGCGAGGTACGCCGTCTCCATTCCCGGCACGCCGTGAGGGGACCGTCCAGGACCGAGGGAATCAGGCGTCGGCGAGGGTCGGCCAACGGATCTGTGTGGTGCACAGGGATACGAGGATCGCCGAGGCGGCAACGGCGCCCATGCCCCAGACCAGGCTGCTGGCGCTCGCTATGAAGCCGATCACCGCTGGTCCGGCCAGCAAGCCTGTTGTACCCATGGCGGCGACCAGGGCCAATGCGTCCGAGCCCTGTCTTGCCGCGGCCACATAAATGCAGGGTGTCACGGCTGCAATGCCCAGCCCGACGCAGGCGAACCCGAGCAACGCCGGCACTACGCCACCAACCAGCAGGGCAAGCGCCAGCCCCGCACCGGCCACCGCACTACCGACCCGGACAATACGTCCGTCGCCCCAGAGGGTGCGCCAGCCGTCGGCGAAAATACGAGCCAGCACCATCATGACCGAGACGACTGCGATGCCCATGGGGGCCAGTTCTGATGCCGCGTTGACAACGTCCTTCATATAAAGCGCCGACCAGTCGTTCATGGCGCCTTCGGTCACGGTGCCGAACACCATCGCGCAACCCATCCATATCGTCACGCGAGACGGTACGGTCAACCTGCGACGGTTCTTCTTCAGAGGCCGGGGGTCTTCCGTCGGCTGGTGGTCCTCCGTCAGCAATCCCGATTGGGCGTATCCGACCAGCAGCAACAGGATGACGATGGCTACACCAAAATGCGCCGCGAGGGACGGGGTCAATATGTTCATGCCGGACGCGAGGAGCGCGGCGCACAATGATCCACCGCTGAACGTCGCATGAAATTTAGCCATAGCCGTTCGCTGGTATGTGACTTCGAGTGCGGCTCCTTGCGCGTTCATGGCGACATTCAAGGCCCCGACGGCGATGCCGTCGCAACAAATGATCACCAGAGCGACGGGATAGTCCGGCGCCGCAGCCAACGCAGGCAGGAGCAGGCCCAGACAGAGGGCCGACAGAAGCGCGAGGCGCCGGGAGCCCAGTCGCTTCGTCAGGATCGCCACGAGGGGAAAGGATGCTGCTGCGCCCGCACCACAGGCCATCAACAACAGGCCAATTTCCGCTGTGGTCAGGTGAAGTTGCGTTTTGATCGTGGGCAGCCGCGATGCCCAGGTGCCGTACTGAAACCCAAGAATGAAGAACAGCGCCGCGATCGCCAACTGCGCTCGACGGAATGGATCGCGAACGCGGAACATGCGAATCAGCCTACTTCGTCTTCCGGCGGTGACCGGTGCAGCGGGTCGTTGGTCGGCTTCGACTTCTTGGTTCGGCATCCTTACACCGCCTTGGACATGTACACCGCGTCTGCGCCGTAGCTCCTCGGGAGCGCGACCTCATGATGGGCTTTGTATTCGTTTGCCGACCAGAAGGTCTCACTGCCTCCGACGGCGATCAAGGATATCCGTTCGTACATCTTTGATCCTGCCGTTACCGTGAGGTGGTGCAGGAGACGCTTTGCCAGCCCCCTGCCGCGAAAACTCTCGCCGATGACGAGATCGTGCAGATGCAGGTTACGCGAGTGAAAAATGGTCTCCTCCATCCGGCTCAGATCCGGATACTGGAACATCGGGTAGGGCAGTGCCAGCAAGTAGCCCGCTATCTGCTGTTCAAAATCCAGTACAAAGCACGTGGCCGGCGAGGCGTGAGCTCTGGACTCCAGTGCGGCTCGTTCCTCCGACAGCGCGCTGTCGGTGTACGCACTGGCTTCCAGCGCTACAATGCCGCTCCAGTCGCCGTCGGAGACGTGCCGTATATGAACGTCGTGGCCCATTTACTCCAGACCTTTCATGCATATGTCGCCGTGTATCCAGGTGTACGGAAGCGGACTGAAACCATTGAACCCTTGGGTCGTGTAGCTGGTGGCGTAGGCACCGGTGGAGAGTATCCAGACCGGATCTCCTGATGCCACCGCCTTGGGCACTTGAACGAGATTGTGCCCGTAGGCGTAGGCGTCATCACTGTCGCAGGTAGGGCCCGCGACAACAGCTGGGACGTATTCCGCGTCAAGGTGAGAAGGAAACACCAGCTTGTATTGCAGTTCGTCCATCTCGTACAAGCCGTTGAATTTTCCACAGCTCAGGTACAGCCAGTACTGGCGTTCATCGTTCAGCTGTTGCCTGGAGGACAGCCGGGACACGTGTGCCCTGATTGCGCCGTGGTCGGCGACCAGATAGCGGCCCGGCTCCATGATGAAGTCCAGGTGGGATCCCGACACCTCCCTGAGCTGCTGCATGCCTTCTCGGATCACGGCGAATATCTTGTCCATCGGAGGTTCCAGGGGCCTGCTTCGCCTGTCGAGATAACCGAGGGCGGGCAGGCCACCACCGAGATTGATATGGTCCAGAAAGATCCCTCGCTGGTTCAGGGCCGCGAGCACGTCAGCAAGGCGTTCGAAAGCATTTTGCCAGGCGTCGGCTGTCATTTGCTGGGAGCCGACATGAACGGACAGGCCTGACGGTTTCAGGCCCGCTGCCCGTGCTGCTTCCATAACGAGTACCGCGTCGGTACCGGAGCATCCGAATTTCTGGCTGAGACCCCAGAGTGCCCCGTCCCCGGTGGTGGCCAGCCTGCAGAACACTCGAGCACCGGCAGCATGGGCTGCGATCGCCGCCACGTCTTCCCGGCTGTCGGTCGCAAAGTCCCTGACGCCGAGACGATGTGCATCGATGATATTCTGGTCGGACTTGATGGTGTTGCCGTAATGTATCTTGCCGATCGGCACGCCGGTCCTGATCGCTTGCGCAATCTCGTTGGGACTTGCCGCGTCGAAGCCGGCACCCTTCTTCGCCAGACTGGCAAGCACCTCGTCCACCGGACAGGATTTCATTGCAAATCGGACGGAGATGTCTGGCAGCTCCCGCATCAACGATTCGTATTGTCCTTCAATTCCTGCGAGATCGAAGATGATCTGGTCCTCGGAAGCGGCTGCCAGGGCGGCGCGCATATGCGTATTCTCGTCCATAATCGACACTCTGGGTCCGGCTACCGGTGCCGCTGCGGCTGGTGGACGCTCGTTGCCCTGCTCGCCTGTATCAGCGGTTCCCATGCTTCGATCAGCAGCGCGAAGTCCTCGATGTCCTGCTGGGCTTCGTCGAGCAGTTGCCGACTGCGTGACGCCAGGAGGTCGGCGAACTCGGCATATCTGCCCCCCAGCTTTCGGTAGGAACGGTCGAGGCTGTTCAGCCGCTGTATGTTCTCCTCCTTGTCCAACCAGGTGCTTTCCCTGGTGAATTCGACGATCGTGGAGGCACGGACGCGATTCTGATCGTCGAGCAGTGACTCGTCGGCTGCTGCCATCCTGTCGTAGATGAAATTAAAGTAGAGCATCGACAGGAAAAACTTCGTGAACCGCATCTGGTAGGCCATGAATCCAGAGTCGGTTCTTCTTTCATTGGTGTAGAAGTTCACGATGTTGCGGTTGTGCAGGACGCCAGGCAATTTGGCGTCATAGACCAGGTGCATGAGGAAGTAATCGCTGCCGATGGTGTTGGTCGCAGGCGGCAGCGGCACGCGCTCGTGTACCTGATGGAAACTGATGTTGCACATGTCCACCCGCATGGGGTCGACGATGGTCAGGGTCGAGTGATCGCGGATGAACGTTTCGGTGCCGGCTCCCCTGAAGGATTCGTCGACCAGGTCCCTTTTCTCCTCGTCCGACCACTCGCCAGGGGCCCACAGGCTGACGACATCGTAGTAGATGTCGCGGTCGAGCTGATAGATCTCGCTTATGTCCACGGACAGCTCACCCACAAAGGAGCTGCCCACCAACACCACTGGTTTGTGTGCGTGCGCCGGATCCAGTGCGGTCTCGGACACGCCATTTTCCGCGTCGATCGCGCGTTTCCCGAGTGACATGAGTTCGTGGTGAATAGGAAAGACGGGTTCACCATTCAGGACCTGATAGCTGCTGTCCGAATCCCTGCGGTGCACCGATTGACATCCGAGCGCGCTACCGATCAAGAACGCGCGATTGGTGCAGGCACCGTAGGAAACGTCGTCCGGGAGCATGAGATCGAGTATCAGATCGGGCTTGGCGACGCCGGCCCGGTGGATCACTTGCCGCAGAAAATTCCGCTGCTCCGCTTCACCCAGATGGTGCACGACCACGTTCGGCGCCCTGTAGGCCTCGCTGACGACTTTGGCGTGCTCCGCAAACGCATGCTCGTCGGAAGAGTCCAGTACCAACAGGTGGACCTCGACATCGAAGTGTTCGGCCGCGTAAGCTGCCTCCTCACTTATGGCCGATATCGTTGCGGAGCATGCTCTGTTCGTGGGAAGGGTCAGACAGATTTTGTGCATGCCAGTTCTCCGGTCGACCGTTCGAGTTCTTGCCCACTCCAGGATTCGAGCCCCAGCAGCTTTGCGCCAAGGTCGTTCAGCGTGGGAGTGCCGTACCTGAGGGATTCATGCTTCGTCGCGTCACCGACCAGCGTCTGGTTCCAGTCCGGTGTGCTGAGATGGCGCCATGAGTCGACCCGGGATCGCCTCATCTCATGGTGTGACTCCAGAGCGGGCATCATGGAGAGGTACTGGACCGCTCGAACACCGTTCTCCGAGGTGTTGCGCGCTACCCCATGCGCAAGCAGACCGTTCCAGATCAGCAGGTCGCCGGCCTTGAGTTCCGGTCGGACCACGGGAAACTCCGCCCGGTCGGCCTCGGGCCTGATAGGGTCCCGGTCCGACGGCTGAACGGCCTTCCAGCGGTCGAACTGACGGAACAACTCGGGCGAGCACTGGAAACCGCCCTGTTCTGGCTTTGTATCGTTCAGCGCGATGATCCCCTGGACTCTTTGTGGCGGCACACTGAGCGTGGAGTCGACATCCCAGTGGAGCTCGATGTCGAACCCCTTGTCCGTGGGCGCTATAAGCGCGCGATCGCGGTTCTTGATGTTGGGCGGGTTCAGATTGAGCCGGTCCAGGGTCACCCACAGCTCTTCGCAGTCCCACACGTCGACGAAGGCATCATAGACTCGCTGTGCCTGGCGGTTGTCCCAGATGAGCTGGTGATGGTAGGCCTCGACGAACCCATAGATGTGGAGCTCTCGGTCCAAATCCGACCGGAACAGCCGATCTGAGTACCAACTGTCCGGCCGGGCCGGATCGAGTCCCTGGAAGTCCCATGTGAACTCCAGCAGACGTTCCGCCACAGAGGTGGGAACCGCCTCTTTTACAATGACATAGCCGTAGGTCTGCCAGAAGTCGAAGTCCTCTTCGGAGAGCACTCGAAGCTTTCGTGACTTTTGGAGATCTCTCAGCGGTGTCTGCGCCAGATACGTCTCACCGTCTGAGCTGAAATATGGGATGTCCGAAGGGGCTCGATGCAGATATCGGTCGGACGTCGGCATGTAATCACTCCAGGCTCGAATTTGCTGTGGCTTCAGCGCGACCGCCGTTGCCAACCGGGATCGACGCGGTTCGCCGACCAAGCGGATCGACTGGCCGACTCGGAGGGTGTGGTCACGGCCGGCTGTCGGTAAGTCACGGGCTGCGGATGGGTTCGGCTGTCCAATCGTGACTGCCGCTCATGCCTCGAAGATGTGCCATCCGAGGATGAGAGTCGTGTAAGGCTGCCATGCGGTGCGGGGGTTCATCCGCAAGCGACGAGGGTAAACAGGCGCACGGCAAGCAGACTTAGTAAGAGCGCACTGTCGCGCGAGTCGGTCGCCCCGTGGATGGTGTGGCTCTCCGCGAAGACGGAAGTGGGATTCCTACCTCCTTGTACTCGGTGCCCATCACAGGTCGTAGACCCCCACAGTGGACTCACGGCGTCGGCAAGTCAGCTCGCTCATCCGGCAAGCAGCCAGGCCAGGACCTTCACCTCGCCGAACATGCGTTGCACTAAGATGGATTGGACAAGCCTAAGCTGAACCAAGGTTGGTCTAGACCATACTCCGGTGTCAACCCCCACATTGGGGAGATCCGGTGGCAGGCGGCCGCGCTGCCCGATCGGGCAGCCGGTATTGCGCGGCACTCGGGAATGGCTACGGCCGGCCGTTCGTCGACGTCGGCAAGGGGTGGCTGTATGGTGCGCCGATGTCCTTGCCCCGGTCGGTCTCGCGCCCGCTGTCCGGGTACGGGGCGCCGCGCCGGGGACGGCTGCGGCGGCCGCCAATGGGCAGGACAGCGGCCGCCCGTGGGAGGTGTCAGCCGCCCGTGCTCTCACGTATCTCGAGGCTGTAGGGCGCCCACAGTTCTCCCGGCTCGCCGGGGGATCGCCCGTCGAGCCGGCTGAACAGCCGGTTCACGGCCAGCTGGGCGATCATCGTCTTGTCCGGCGAGATGGTGGTGAGGGTGGGCGTGTTGTAGCGGCCGGCTTCGATGTCGTCGAAACCGACGACGGCCACGTCGTCCGGGATCCGCACGCCGCGGGTGAGCAGGGTGCGGATCGCGCCGAGGGCCAGCGGATCGTTGTAGCAGAAGACCGCGTCGGGCGGTCCGCCGGGATGATCGAGCAGGTCCGCCATGGCAGCTGCTCCGGCACCCAAGCCATGACGGAGGACAGTACCTCGGCATAGAGGCCGACGGCGACGCACTCGCCGTCCAGCGGTGGCCAGACGTATACGGCGTCGTCGTGCGGCGAGGGCGCGGCGAGCCGGCCGCCGCCCGGGATGGGCAGTGGCAGGTTCTGGACAAAGTTTTGGCCAAACCGAGGACGATCTCCCCTGTCTGTGATCGGGTCTCCCCCGATGGCTGTCTCAATGTCCGTTTGGGAGGACCTGGTGTCAGCACCAACCCGTAAGAGACGATGGTTCACGGTCTGTGCCATCGCCGCATCCGCAACTCTGGTCGCCATACCCGCAGGCGCCGCCCCCGGCCGGCACAGCAGTCCCTTCGGGGTCCGTACGCTCAAGCAACTCGCGGCCGAGCGCTCGCAGTCGGCAGGCGGCGTCACCGCCAAGGTGACAGCGAAGGACGCAGACAACGGCAACGAGGCCGACGAGATCGCCGAGGGCGCGGACCAGTACGCCGAGGCCCGTACCTCGCCGGGCATCGTCGCACCGGGCGCGTACAGCGCGGCCTGGAGTTCCCTCACCAACCTGCCAAGCACCGAAGGCAGCTGGCAGAACGTCACCAATCTGCCGTACAACTCCGACGACTCGCGCTACCGCGACTACGCCTCCAACTCCAGCGGCGGCTCCGGTTACGTCACCGGCCGCCTGGCGGCGATGGCCGCCGACAACGACGGCTATGTGTACGCGGGCAGCGCGGGCGGCGGGGTATGGCGGTCCCGGAGCGGCGGCGGGCACTGGCAGGCGATCAGTGACGGGCTGTCCTCGCAGTCCACCGGCGCGCTCGCGCTCGATGGCGGCGGGCGGCTGTGGCTGGGGACCGGGGAGGCGACGACCAACGCTGACTCGTACCTCGGCAGCGGCGTGTACGTGCTGTCCGACCCGCACCACGGCACGTTCTCCGGACGCAGCCGGGTCGGCGGCACCGAGCTGGAGAGCACCACCATCCATGAGCTGCGATTCGCCGGCGACAAGGTGTGGGCGGCGACCAGCAGGGGGGTGTGGAGCCACTCCACGAAGACGCTCAGCGGTGCCTGGAAGCAGGAGTTCGCGCCCAACCCCGACTACCTGCCCGGTGGTTCGCTGGCGAGCGACCCCTCGGCCGCGTACAAGAACATCGCCAATGACATAGCGATCGACCCGAAGGACCCCTCCAAGGTGGTCCTCGCGGTCGGCTGGCGCAGCGGTGACGCCTACAACGGCTTCTACACCAAGGTGAACGGCGTCTGGACGCGGATCACCAGCGGCCTGGGCGACCTGCCGTCCGACGCGGCCAACGTCGGCAACGTCACCTTCGCCCGGTCCGCCGACGGCTCGCGCTACTACGCGATCGACCAGTCGCCGCAACAGCTGAACACCAACCCGGACAGCGGCCTGGAAGGCATCTATGTCTCCAAGTCCGGCTCGCCGACCGGCCCCTGGACGAAGATCGCCGACTACAAGGGCCTCGCCGCCGACAACTCGGCGCTGACCGGCTCCGGGTACATGCCGGGAGTACAGGCCTGGTACAACCAGTTCCTGACCGTCGATCCGGCCAACGCCCAGCATGTCTACGCGGGCCTGGAAGAGGTCTACGAGACCAAGGACGGCGGCAGCAGCTGGTCGACCGTAGGCCCGTACTGGAACTTCGGCTTCTCCTGCTGGAGCATCGACCCCACCAAGCAGACCGGCGACTGCAGCCAGACCACCCACTCCGACCAGCACGGGGTGGCCATCGGCAGCTACCACGGCAAGAGTTACGTCTACGTGGGCAACGACGGGGGTGCCTACAAGCGGCCGGTCAACGGCGCGCAGGACTCCTCCGGCCACGCCACCGACTGGACCTCGCTCAACGACGGCACCATCGACACCCTCCAGTACTACTCGGTGGGCGTCGGCAAGGACCTGACGTACGGCGGCGTCTCGGTCACCGGCGGTCTCCAGGACAACGGCCAGTCGGTGCTGCGCAGCAACGACACCGTCATGGGCTCCAACTTCGGCGGTGACGGTGGCGATACGCTCACCGACCCCGCCAACGGCTGCAACATCGCCGAGGAGTATGTCTACCTCGCAGTCCAGGTGACCCAGAACTGTGCCGTCAACGACGGTTCCTGGATCAATGACGCCAGCAAGATCACCTCGTACAGTGTCGCCCCGGCCGACAACGCCACCGGCGAGGCCCGCTTCATCGCCCCGCTCGCCGCCGACCAGAAGAACAGCTCCACCTGGATCGCGGGCGGCCGTCATGTGTGGGTGCAGACTCACGGCTACGCCATCCGCAGCAGTGACGAGTGGACCAGCGTGTACGACCTCGGTGCCGGGCACACCGCTACCGCCGTCGCCTCGTCGGGCGGCAAGGTGTACGCCGCCTGGTGCGGCCCCTGCAACAACCAGGGCTTCACGCGCGGCATCGCCGTCGGCAACGCGGACGGCACTGGTTGGCACGACATCACCCTCCCGGCCACCGGTACAGTGCCCAACCGCTACCTCAGCGGCTTCGCCATCGACCCGTCGAACGCCAACCACGTGTACCTCACGGTCAACGGCTTCTCCCGGCTGTGGACCGAGGGGCCGGGCGCGGGTGTCGGGCATGTCTTCGAGTCCAAGGACGGAGGCACCACCTGGACCGACATCTCGGCGAACCTGCCCGATGTGCCGGCCGACTCCGCGGTCGTCCTGCCGAACGGCGGCCTCGCTGTCGCCACCGACCTCGGCGTGGTCTACCGTGCGCCGGGCCGTACGAGCTGGAAGCGCATCGGCCGGCTCCCGGCGGTCGCTGTGCTCCAGCTGAAGCTCAGCCCGAACGGCAGCACGCTGTACGCGGCCACCCACGGCCGTGGGATCTACACGATCGGCGTCCGCGGTTTGAGGTGACGCCCACGCGCGGATGAGGGAGGGGTGGCCCCGTACCGGGGTCACCCCTCCTTCGCGTACGGGACCACGCTCACGTGGAGCGTGAAGGCGGTGTGCGCCGGGCCCGCCAGGTCCGGCGCCTTCGCCAGCACAGTGACCTCGGCGGCGCCGGCCCGGGTCGCGGCGCACCTCAGGTCGGCGCGGGCGGTGCCGTCCGCGCCGACCTGCCATCCGGACACCAGCACGAATACGGGCGCGGAGCTGTGGACCGCCGTCCACCGCCGGTCGTCCGCACGGGGCCGCAGGATGAGGGTCACCACGGCCCCGGGCCGTGCGCACAGCGGCCGTTCGGCCGCGTCCCCGGGGACGACGGTGACCTCCGTGTGCCCGGCGGCGCAGCTCCCCGCCGCCGATGACCCGGTGGCCGGGGCGGACGGGCTCGGCGACGGGCCCGACGAGCGGCTCCCGGAGGGGCCTCCCGCGGCGCCGCCTGCCGACCCGCTGCACGCCGCCAGTAGGGCAACCCCGGCGGCGACCCACCACCCGGCCCAGCACCGCATCCCAGCACCTCCCGACCGATCCGTGCGTGTGGATACCAGCATGCCTCGCGCTCCGGGAACCGCGCGCGGATCCCGGAGAGGGGCGTCAGTGCGGGAGGGTCCAGGTCTGGGCGGTGCCGCCGACGCAGTGGTAGATCTGTAGCTGGGTTTTGTCGGTGGAGGTGCCGCCCGGGTCGTCCAGGCACAGGCCGGACCGGGGATTGACCAGTTCGCCCGCGGAGTTGGCCTGCCACTGCTGGGATGCGGTGCCGTTGCAGACGTGGAGCTGCACCTTGGTGCCGTTGGCGGTGCCGCCCTGGACTACGTCCATGCACTTGCCGAAGGCCTGGAGGGTGCCGTCGGGGATGACCGTCCAGTTCTGGGCGTCAGTGCCGTTGCAGGTGTAGAGCTGGATGTGGCTGCCGTTGGAGGTGCTGGAGCCCGCGTCGTCACCGCGCACTGGCCCCCGGGCGCCACGAGTTGAGGTTCCAGGTGGCACGCGCGCGCGGCGGGTCGTCCTTCCCCGGGATGTGGTGCTCGGACCGGGGGACGTCCTGGTCGCCCTGTGCTACCCCATCCAGCCCAAGGTGTTCTTCAAGCCCAGGCTGACGGAAGACCGATGGCGGATCGCAGTCCTGAAGCCTCACACGCCTGGCGGTCGGTGAGCGGCTCCCACTCGTCGGGCTGGGCCGGCGAGCGGCGGTGAACCGGCGACGGCGAAGCGCTCAGGGCTTGCCGCCGACCTCGCAGGCCCGGCACGGGGGACGGCCGCAGGTGCACTGCATGATGGCGTCGAGGACGTCGTGATCGTGGTAGAGGCACTCGTCCCGGCAGGTGTGGCGCGGGATGAAGCCCGCAGCGATCTCACTGGGCCACGGCTCCTCGCCCTCACGGCAGCGGACGAACCGCTCAGGATCGGTGGCGTGGAGCTCGTGCATGTCCGCCCGGGCCTCGTTCTCCAGTTCCCGGGCGTGGGTGACCACGGCCTTCAGTTGGGCGGCGAGGGCGGAGTACCGGTCGTCGCCGGTCCGTACATGCGCGGCCCGCAATGCCATCGCGGCGTTGCCCAGGAATCTTCCGGCATCCTGAAGGTTTGTCACGTGGTGTAGCTGAATTCCCGTCACGCCCCGGACCCAGACGGCGTCGATGCTCACTGGTTCACCTTTCCCGTGTTCGCCTCGCCCCTGACTTTCGGGCAACGCATTTCCCGGCCGACCGGCACTGACCATCCGTACGTACTGTCCGCACACACGGAGACGGGCGCGCTTGCCGCCGCATTTCGTGAAATCGATATCTCCAAGGGACGGTAAAACGGCCGTCGGCACCCGTCCACCGAAAACCGAGTGAATCGGCTCACAGTGCTCCGGCCGGCCCCGGAAAGGGGTGCCGGCCGGATGGGTGGGGGTGAGTTGTCTGCTCCTGTCAGCTTTCGGCCTCGGGGACGGTGTACGAGAGAGCTCCCGTACCGGCCAGCTTGCCGGCGTCGACGATCAGGTACTCCGGGCGGATGGGGTGCCCGTCGAGCCAGCACTCCAGGATCTCCCGGGTGCCGGCGGCGTAGCGGGCCTGCGCGGAGAGGGATGTGCCGGACACATGCGGCGTCATCGCCTCGTGGGGCATGGTGCGCCAGGGGTGGTCGGCCGGTGGCGGCTGCGGGTACCAGACGTCGCCCGCGTACCCGGCGAGCCGGCCGCTGTTCAGGGCGCGGACCACGGCGTCGCGGTCCACGATGAGCGCGCGGGCGGTGTTGACGATGTACGAACCGCGCTTCATGGCCCCGATCAACTCGTCGTCGAAGAGATTCTCGGTCTGCGGATGCAGCGGGGCGTGGATCGACAGCACGTCGACCGAGGAGGCCAGGGAGCGTACGTCGGGATGCCAGGTCACCCCCAGTTCCCTCTCGACCTCCGGCGACAGCCGGTGCGGGTCGTAGTAGTGCAGCTTCACGTCGAACGGCTTGAGGCGGCGCAGCAGCGCCTGGCCGATTCGGCCCGAACCGAGGACGCCGACCTGCATGCCTTCGAGGTCGTAGGCGCGCGAGACGCTGTCGGCGATGTTCCATCCGCCCTTGGTGGCCACCCACTCGTGCGCGGGCAGGTAGTTCCGGACGAGGGCGAGGATCTGCATCACGGCGTGCTCCGCCACGCTGATGCTGTTGCTGAAGGTGATCTCCGCGACCGTGATGCCATGGGCGATGGCGCTCGGCAGATCGACATGGTCCGAGCCGATCCCGGCGGTGATCGCCAGCTTGAGCCGGGTCGCCCGGGAGATCCGCTCGGGGGTCAGATAGGCGGGCCAGAACGGCTGGGAGATCACCACATCGGCGTCGCGAAGCTCGCGGTCGAGGACCGAGTCCGGTCCTTCCTTGTCGCTGGTGACGACGAGGGTGTGGCCCCGGTCCTCAAGGAAGCGGCGCAGTCCTAGTTCGCCGGACACGCTGCCGAGCAACTGGCCGGGGGTGAAATCGATGGCTTCCGGGGTGGGCGTGGTCTGTCCCCCGGGGTAGGCGGTGATGGCGGGAATCTCGTCGCGGGCGTATTCGGGAGGGTAACCGTCCGCCGGGTCGGGATAGAGCACCAGAAGGATCTTTGCCATGGCTCCTTGCCTCCGTCGCTGGGGCAGCCGGACTGTCCGGTCCGGCCTTTCCGCCGGGA
The DNA here is from genome assembly GCF_005047355.1 of Actinacidiphila oryziradicis. Taxonomy (GTDB): domain Bacteria; phylum Actinomycetota; class Actinomycetes; order Streptomycetales; family Streptomycetaceae; genus Actinacidiphila; species Actinacidiphila oryziradicis. The sequence continues at coordinate 14,891 of NZ_SUMC01000049.1, read as the reverse complement.
CACGTGCCCGTGCGCCTGGGCTCTTCGAATTTTAGTCGACTGTGCGTTCGACGCGCAATCATCGGTCGGGGCGCTCCGAAAAGGCCGGCCTACTCAATTCGCCCCCGTCGTCCGGACTTTGCGGGCAGCGGGCCCGAACGGTCGTCCTGAGCTTGACATCGGGATTCTCCAGGCGTCTCCTGAAAGAGAAGAAAGTTATAACGGCGTGCGGTTACCGGGCACGCCGCGAAAGTCCAGGTTGACGAGCCGTGCACCGGCATCCGGAGGCGGGCTTGAATGGCGACCTATGAATACTCTTGCAGCCGTTGCGGACCTTTTGAGGTGCGGCTGGCGATCGGCACCGCGCCCGTTTCGTACGGGTGCCCCGTCTGTGCGGGCGCCGCGAGGCGGGTTTTCTCCGCTCCGGGCCTGAGGGCGACCCCGGAGGCCGTGGCCTCCCTCCACGACCGGCAGGAACAGTCCCGTGAGGCCCCTGCCGTGGTCTCCGAGGTACCCACGCGAGCACGGGCACCGCGGCGCTCTCCGCACCCCTCGCTCTCCCGGCTGCCCCGGCCGTAAAAGCGGCGGCAAGTATGGGGCGGGGTACGGCGCCGGTGTTGCCGGTGCCGGTTATCCCGCACGCGGACCCAGGAGGTGCGTGCGCGTGGCAAATGTAGGACTGCTCTTCGTCGGTGCGGTGCTCTTCCTCAACGGAATCATGCTTCTGGGGAAGGTCGACGCGCGGTCCGCCGCGGTGTTCAACCTCTTCATAGGAGCACTACAGGTACTGACGCCGACCTATCTCATCTTCACTTCCGGAGGCGACCCGCACAAGATTCTGACGGCCTCCGGACTCTACTTGTTCGGCTTCACCTACTTGTATGTAGGCATAGGCCTGCTCATGGGACTGGACACCACGGGTGTCGGCTACTACTCGCTCTTTGTGGCGGTCGCGGCGCTGGGGTACTCGTACGCCAATTTCCGGCTCCTCCACGACTACGCGTTCGGGGCCATCTGGCTCTACTGGTCGTTCCTGTGGTTCCTGTTCTTCCTGCTGCTCGGCCTCAAGATGGAGACCCTCACCACCTATGTGGGCTCGGTCACGGCCATCGAGGGCTGGGTCACCGGAGTGATCCCCGCCGGGCTGCTGCTCTCCGGCTACTGGAGGCCTGAGCACAACCAGGCGATCGGCATCGCGCTGGGCATCTTCGCCGTGGTGGTGTTCACGGCGCTGTGGCCGGTCACCAAGCCCCCCGGCTCGGTGACGCGCGGCGCATCGAGGGCCGGAGGCACCACGGCGGCCGGAGCGCACTAGACCAGCAGCCGCGGGAAGCAGCACCGTCGAGAGTTCGGAGGTGTGCCTGTCAGGACGAGACGCCAGTCACCGGCATGGCGCCCACGCCAGGATCCAGGCGTCCGCCCCTGCCGTGGACCACCATCGTGACCGAATCATCATCCAGGAGTTGTCATGCCTGAAGTTCTTTTCACCGTTGACCAAACCAAGTCAATGCGCGACCAGGCCGTTCCGGGACACAACCGGTGGCACCCGGACGTCCCGACCGTGGCCATGGTGCGGCCGGGGGCCGAATTCCGCATCGAGTGCCGCGACTGGACCGACGCGCAGATCGGCAACAACGACTCTGCCAACGACGTACGCGACATAGACCTCACCGTCCCCCACATGCTCAGCGGGCCGATAGGTGTGGAGGGCGCGGAACCCGGCGACCTGCTGATCGTGGACATCCTCGATCTGGGCCCCGTTCCGCAGCAGACCGGCAGCGCACCCGGCCAGGGCTGGGGTTACACCGGTATTTTCGCGAAGGCCAACGGCGGAGGCTTCCTGACCGACTACTTCCCTGACGCGTACAAGGCGGTCTGGGACTTCCACGGCCAGATGGCGACCTCCCGGCACCTGCCCGGGGTCCGCTTTACCGGAATCACCCACCCCGGGCTCTTCGGCACCGCTCCGTCCACCGAACTGCTGGAGCGGTGGAACGCCCGTGAGCGGGCGCTGATCGACACCGACCCGGACCGGGTTCCCCCACTGGCCGTCCCACCGGTGGCCGACAACGCGCTCGCCGGCAAGGCCACCGGGGACACGGCGCAGCTGATCGCGCGCGATGGCGCCCGCACGGTGCCCGCCCGTGAGAACGGAGGCAACCAGGACATCAAGAACTTCACCCGGGGCTCGCGGGTATTCGTCCCCGTACTCGTCAAGGATGCCAAGCTCTCCGGCGGCGACCTGCACTTCAGCCAGGGCGACGGAGAGATCACCTTCTGCGGCGCCATCGAGATGGGCGGCTTCATCGACTTCCACGTCGACCTCATCAAAGGCGGCATGGAGAAGTACGGCGTCTCCACCAACCCCGTGTTCATGCCGGGCAACGTCGAGCCGAGGTACGCGGAGTTCCTGACCTTCATCGGGATCTCCGTCGACCACGACACGGACACCAACTACTACCTCGACGCGACGCTGGCCTACCGCCGCGCGTGTCTCAACGCCGTCGAGTACCTCAAGAGGTTCGGCTACAGCGGCGAGCAGGCGTATCTGCTGCTCGGAGCCTGCCCCGTCGAGGGCCGCATCAGCGGGATCGTGGACATCCCCAACGCCTGCTGCTCGCTCTACCTCCCCACCACCGTGTTCGACTTCGACGTCCGTCCCACCGCCGCCGGACCCAAGTCCGCCGACCGCGGGAAGTGCGCGGTGAGCAGCTGACCGGACGTGATACCGGCATGGCCCGTCCCGGGACCGGCAGCGGCGCCGGGACGGCTTCTGCCCCGCCACCCGGTCCTGGCCCCCTGCTCAGTTCGCGGGTGGCAGTTCCTGTTCGGCCCATACGATTTTGCCGTCCGGTGTGTAGCGGGTACCCCGTCGGTGGGAGAGCTGGGCGATGAGGAAGAGGCCGCGGCCGCCCTCGTCGGTGGTGCGGGCATGGCGCAGGCGGGGGAGGCTGCTGCTGGTGTCGGAGACTTCGCAGGTCAGGACCTGGTGGCGGATCAGGCGCAGGCGGATGGGGCCGGTGCCGTGGCGGATGGCGTTGGTGACGAGTTCGCTGACGATCAGTTCGGTGGTGACGGCCAGGTCCTGCAGTCCCCAGTGGGTGAGTTGGCGGACGGCCAGGGAGCGGGCGCTGCTGACGACGGCGGGGTCGGTGGGCAGGTCCCAGGAGACGACCTGGTCCGGGCTGAGGGTGCGGGTGCGGGCGAGGAGGAGGGTGACGTCGTCGGAGGGTGCCGGGGTGGGCAGTGTGTCGACGACGGTCGCGCAGAGGTCTTCCAGGGGGAGGCGGGGGTGGGCGAGGAGGGTGCTCAGGCGGTGCATGCCGGCGTCGATGTCCTGGTCGCGGGTTTCGACGAGGCCGTCGGTGTAGAGGGCGAGTGTGCTGCCTTCGGGTAGTTCCAGTTCCACGGCCTCGAAGGGGACCAGTCCGAGGCCGAGAGGGGTTCCGGCGGGGAGGTCGGGGAAGGTGACGTGGCCGTGCGGGTCGACGATGGCGGGCGGGGGGTGGCCGGCGCGTGCCATCGTGCAGCGCCGGGTGACGGGGTCGTAGACGGCGTACAGGCAGGTGACACCCAGGACCGCGGCGGCGATGCCCTCCTTGTCCTTCGCGTCGGCGTCCTCCTCGATGAGGCGGATGGCCAGGTCGTCGAGGTGGGCCAGGAGTTCGTCGGGGGGCAGGTCCATGTCGGCGAGGGTGTGCACGGCGGTGCGGAGCCTGCCCATGGTGGCCGCGGCGTTGATGCCGTGCCCGACCACGTCGCCGACGACCAGCGCCACCCGGGCCCCGGACAGCGGGATCACATCGAACCAGTCGCCGCCGGCGCCGTGGTGGATGTCGGCCGGCAGGTAGCGCGAGGCCACCTCGACCGCGGACCCGCCCGTCAGATGCTGGGGCAGCAGGTTGCGCTGGAGGGCGAGGGCCGCGGTGCGTTCGCGGGTGTACCGGTTGGCGTTGTCCAGGCTCAGCGCGGCGCGGGTGACGAGTTCCTCCGCCAGAAGCAGGTCGTCCTGCTCGAACGGCACCGGGTTATCCGTACGGGCGAAGACCGCTATGCCCAGCACGGTGCCGCGCGCGTGGATCGGCACGATCATCCAGGAGCGGAGCCCGGTCTCCCGGATCTTCTGCGCCCGTGCCGGGTCCTGGTCGAGCCAGGTGCCGGGGGAGGTGTCTATGACCGGTTCCAGGTGGGACTTCCCGGAGGACAGGACGCTGGTGTAGGGCGAGGTCGGCGGGACGAAGACCGCCTCCCCGCGTGCGCACACGGCCTCCGGGGCGCCCTGGTGGATCGATGCCAGGCCCGCGCGGCGGAAGACGGGGGTGTGCCGGCCCATCGGCCCCAGCCGGGCCAGGGGCTCCTCGCCCAGCGGGACCGATTCCGCCAGGTCGACGGTGGCGAAGTCGGCCAGGAGGGGCACCGCGAGATCGGCCAGCTCCTGCCCGGTCCGCATGACGTCCAGGGTGCTGCCGATACGGGTGCTGGCCTCGCTGATGATCGCCAGGCGCTCCCGCGCCCGCTCTCTGCCGGTGACGTCCACCCACATGGCGCACACGCCCAGCACATGGCCGTCCGCGTCCTCGAGGCGGAAGAAGGAGACCGAGAAAGCGCGTTCCCGGTGCCGGTCCAACGGCAGCCGTGCCCGGAAGTCGTGGTCGACCACCGAAGTGCCGCTTTTCAGTACTTGCCGCATCACCTCCTCGGCCGCTTCGGCCTCGGGGCCCGGCAGTGTCTCCGTCAGCCGGCGCCCCAGCCGCTGTTCGCGGGAGATGCCGTCCTGCATCTCCAGGGTCTCGTTCACCCAGGTGCAGCGCAGCTCCAGGTCACGGACGATGATCCCGATCGGTGCGCGGGTGAGCAGCGACTCCAGCCCCGATCCGTTCACCGCCCACGAGGCGACCGCGGCCATGCCGGTCGCCGAGACCAGCCACTGCGCCCTCCCGTCCAGCCCGGACAACGGGGCGACCCGCAGGCTCACCTCGAGCCTGCGGCCGTCGCGGTGGCGCAGTGCCACCAGGCCTGACCAGCGCCCCTGGTCTCGGCACCGCTGCGCGAACGCCGCTGCCTTCGCCGCATCCTGGGCGGAGGGCAGCATGGCAGCGGCCGGCCGGCCCACCACCTCCGCGGCCGAGTAGCCGACAAGCCGCTGGGCGGCCTGCGACCACCCGACCACAGTCCCTTCCGCGTCGACCACCGCTATCACCGCGCCGGTCATCCCCACCGGCCCCTGCACAGCGTCGAGCACCACGCCCCCAGGGTCATCCACCGCGGCCGTCCCGCCTGCGAGGTGCGTGCCGAGGAGCTGGCGTCGTGTCGGTCGCGTCGGCCATGCGGTCCAGCCCATCGGCCAGCAGCGCGCGCTTAGAGATCATCGTTCCGAAGATAGCATGATGTGTAGATATATCGGGTGATGCGTCGATAGCATGCGGATCCGGATGATCCGGTGCGGCAATCCTCCGGCCCTAGGCTTCATTGACAACATGTGCCTACTGCGTCAAGTTCGTCTCATTCGACAAGTGTGCATATGAAGGAGCCGACCATGACGAGCTGGACGTTGGACGGCATCCCCGACCAGACCGGCCGCACCGCGGTCCGAGCAGGCGCCCTCCCCACACTCCGCGCGGCAACCGACCTTTCCGCGGGCAGCGGCAGCTACTGGGGGCCGGCGCGCCTCTTCGAGATGAACGGTCCTCCCGGCCCCGCCGGGATCTCCAAGCGCGCGAAGGACACCGCGGTGGCAAAGCGGCTCTGGGAAGAGAGCGAGAAGCTCACCGGGGTCACCTTCGCGTTCACTCCGCGCCTCAGCAAGGCGGCCTGATGATGGGCACGGAAGCAAAGGAAGCAACGTCGGAGCGACGTGAGGCGATCACCGACGCCGCGACGGGAGTCTTCCTCCGCTACGGGTACAAGAAGACGTCGATGGACGACCTCGCCCGGGCGGCGGGCCTGTCCCGCCAGGGCCTCTATCTGCACTTCAAGACCAAGGAAGCACTCTTCACCGCCGCCCTCCTGCGTCTGGCGTCGCAGATCCGGGCGGCCGCGCGCGCCGCGATCGACCGCGACGACCTCGACCTGGAGGAACGACTTCTCGGCGCGTTCGAGGCGTTCCAAGGCCACGCCATCGGAACCGCGGGGAGCCAGAGCATCAACGAGCTCCTCGAGACCGCAGCGTCGCTCGGGGGACGACTCGTGCACGAGATGGAACAGGACCTCGTGAACAGCGTCGCCGATCTCCTGACCCGCACCGGTGTCGCCACTGGGTGGAAGGAGGCCGGCATCTCGGCGCATGACCTCGCCGAGCATCTCTACGCCACATCGACGGGCCTCACGCACACAGCCACGACACCCACGACCTACCGCACACGCATGCGAACCGCGGTGAAGATCGTGACCAGCGGCACGCACACCTGAACAACCGGGCAGTCACCCACCGGCCCACCGGGCTTTCCGGCCACGTCAGCGGACCGGAGCGGTTGAGCCGCGTACGGTCAGCCGGGCCGGCAGCAGGACGGTTCTGGCCGGCGAGCCGGGATCGCGGAGGCGTTCGAGGAGGAGCTGCGCGCCCTGCGCGCCCATCTCATGGTGCGGGACATGGACAGTGGTCAGCGGGGGACGGAATCTGTCCGCGAAGGGCATGTCGTTGTAGCCGACGACCGACACATCGCGCGGGCACGAACGCCCCCGGGCGCAGATCACCGCGAGGGCGCCGAGCGCGATCAGGTCGTTGCCCGCCACGATCGCGGTGGTGTCGGCGAAGTGCTCGAAGAGGTGTCCGGCGGCCGTACGGCCCGCGGCCTCGGTGTAGGCGGCGCACTCCACGACGGGTGACGACGGGGCGGCGTGCTGGAAAGCACGTAACCGGACCGCTCCGGTGGACAGGTCCTGTGGCCCGGCGAGGTGGGCGATCCGGGTGTGGCCGAGCGAGCGCAGATGCGCCACCGCCTGGGTGACACCGTCGGCATCGTCGCCCACGACGGCCGGCACACCGGGGAGTTCGACGCTCCGGTTGACCGTGACAAAGCTGATCTGCTCCCGCACCGCCTCGGTGAGCAGCGGATGCCGTCGGCGGGCGGTCGCCACGATGAAGCCCTCCACGCGGCGGCTGCGCAGCGCGGCGAACTCCGCGCGCTCGCGGGCCTCGTCGCCGTCCGTATTGACCAGCAGTGCGGTGTAGCCGTTCTGTTCGAGCCGGTCCTGGATGCCGCGCACGATCGGCGGGAAGAGCGGGTTGGTCAGGTCGGGGATCAGCACGCCCACGGCGGCGGTACGACTGGTGCGCAGGCCTCGCGCGATGGTGTTCGGTACGTAACCGAGGCGCCGGGCCGCGACGGTGATGCGGCGGGCGGTCTCCGCCCTCACCTGGTCGCGGGTGGCCGGATTGAGTGCACGCGATGCCGTCGCCTTGTGGACGCCCGCGGCGCGCGCCACATCATCGAGGGTGGGAGCGCGGTCGTGGGTCATGACAGTCACGCTAGGCGGAGGCGTTGCCCACCGCAATCCATTGCGGTCGCTTTGCCCTTCCCTCGTTGACAGTGCCGACGGGCGGCAGGACACTCCACTGCAATCGATCGCACCGGAGACCCACCGCATCTGCCAGGAAGGGTATCTGACTATGCGTCACGTGCGTCACCTGCGTAACGGCCGAGCCGCCGCCGCGGCGGTCACGGCCGCCGGGCTGGTTCTCGCCGCTTGCAGTTCGTCCAAGCCCGCCACATCCGGGAATTCCCACGCGGCACTGAAGATCGGCATCTCGCTTTCCCTGACCGGTGACTTCTCCGACCCGGGCAAGAACGCGGAGCGCGGCTACCAGCTCTGGGCCGACACCGTGAACGCCAAAGGCGGGATCCTCGGCCGCAAGGTGCAGCTGAAGATCGTTGACGACACCTCCAGTCCCACCCAGGTGGTCACCAACTACCAGAACCTGATCACCAAGGACCATGTCGACCTGACCTTCGGCCCGTTCTCCAGCCTCCTGACCATCCCCGCGTCCCAGGTGGCCAAGCGATACGGCTACGCCTTCCTGGAACCGGCCGGTGGCGGCCCCAAGGTGTTCGACCAGCACCTGCACAACCTGTTCTTCGTACAGCCCGCGCCGGTCGTCAAACAGGGCGATGTCTTCGCCGACTACATCCTCTCGCTGCCCGCCGCGCAGCGCCCGAAGACGGCCGCCTACCCGGCACTGGACGACCCGTTCGCCTCACCGATCGCCGACGAGGTACGCGGCCGGCTGGAGGCAGCCGGGATCAAGACCGTGTACAAGCAGATCTATCCGGCTGAGATCACCGATCTGTCGCCGGTGGTCTCCGCCATGGCGGACAAGAAGCCCGACCTGGTGGTGGGCGGTACGCAGGCCGACGACGCCTACCGGATGGTCAAGGCCATGGTCCAGCTCAAGTGGGCGCCCAAGCTGCTGTATCTGTCCAACGGCGCGAACGACCCGCACAACTTCCCGGGCAACGTCGGCCCGTCCAACGTCAACGGGATCTTCTCCTCCGGCGACTGGTTCCCCAGCTCCACCACATACGGCAACCCCGCCTTCCTCAGCGCGTACACCGCCAAGTACGGCGGCACCGCCGGCACGATCGACAGCACGTCCGCCGAGGCCTTCTCCTGCGGCCAGTTGCTCCAGGAGGTGGCCGAAAAGACCGGCAAGGTCAACAACGCCACCCTCATCTCCACCCTGCACTCGGGCACTTGGCAGACGCTCGAAGGGAATCTGAGCTGGAACGCGGACGGCGCGGCCAACTCCTCGTACGTCCTGGTGCAGTGGATCGGAGGGGCGATGCTGCCGGTCTATCCGCCCGGCACCGCGCGCCACTCTCCTGTGACCACCGCGCTGCCGTGGGGTGGTTGAGCCATGCACGCGACGATTCAGGCAGTCATCCTCGGCATTCTCACCGGAGGCGTCTACGCGCTGATGGCCAGCGGCCAGACGCTGATCTTCGGTGTGATGAAGGTCGTCAACCTCGCGCAGGGCGCGCTGGTGATCCTGGCCGCCTTTCTCAGCTACAGCATGTTCACCTCCTGGGGCATCGACCCGTTCCTCTCCATCCTGATCACCGCGCCGCTGATGTTCGGTCTGGGCACGGCGGTGCAGTGGCTGTTCCTGCGGCCGCTGCACCGCGAGGACGCCGCGCTGCTGTCCCTGCTGGTCACCTTCGCCGTCGCGCTGGGCATCGAGGGCGTGCTCACGCTGGTCTACCGCACCGACTACCGCTCGACCCGGCCCAGTTACGTCGACCGGTCCTGGCGGATCGCCGGGTACCAGGTCGGCGAGGTGCGGCTGGCCGCCTTCGCGCTGTCGCTCGCCACGCTGGGCGGGCTGTGGCTGCTGCTGTCCCGGACCCGTTTCGGCCGCTCGGTGCGCGCGACCGTGCAGAATCCGATGGCTGCGCGGCTGCTGGGGGTCGAGACCGCGCGCGTCTCGGCGCTGGGCTTCGGACTCGGCGCGGCGACGGCGGCGGCCGCCGGCGCGGTGTACGGGATGGTCTACTCGTTCAACCCCAACAGTCACTACGACCTGATCTCGCGGCTGCTGTCCGTGGTGATCCTCGGCGGGCTCGGCAGCCTTGGCGGCACGGTGGTCGCGGCCCTCGTGATGGGCGTCGCCTCGTCGCTGGTCGGCTCGCTGGTCTCGCCCGTCTGGTCCGACTTCAGCTTCTTCGTGGTGCTGCTGGTCGTACTTCTGCTGCGGCCCCAGGGCATGTTCGGCTCCCGGCTGCGGGGTGCGCTGTGACAGCCGTCAACCGCCGCGACCGGCCGAGGATTTCCCCCGGACTCCGGCTGGGAGGTGCCCCCGTCAGCCGTCGGACCGGCCTGATTGCGGCCCTCGCCGCAGGCGGCGCAGCACTTGTCGCCTTCCCGGTCGTGGTGTCCGCGCCCTGGATGGTCAACATCGGGCTGTTCACTCTCATGTACGCGGCGCTGGCCAGCGCCTGGAACCTGGTCGGCGGCTACGCGGGCTACCCCTCCCTCGGCCACGCCGCCTTCTTCGGCATCGGCGCGTACACGGAGGCGATCTGGTGGACACACCGCAGCGCCGGCTCCGGCTACGGCCCGTTCTGGACGCTGCCACTGGTGGGCCTGGTGGCGGCCGCCTTGGCGGTCCCGGTCGCCTGGATCGCGATGCGCACCCGTGCGGACGTCTTCGCCATCGTCACCATCACCCTGCTGTTCGTCGTGCAGACCCTCGCCTTCAACCTGCGCGGGCTCACCGGCGGCGCCCAGGGACTGGCCATGCCCGTCGCACCCTTCGCCCCGGACACCTTCGAGCGGCCCTTCTACTACGCCATGCTGGTGCTGTTCGCGGCCGCGCTGGCACTCTCGTACGCCGTGCTCCGCAGCAGGCTCGGACTCGCGCTGGTGGCGGTACGTGCCGACGAGGACAAGGCACGCGGTGTGGGCGTGCCGGTCACCGCGGCGAAGCTGACGGCGTTCGCCGTGTCGGTGGCGGTCACGGCGATGGCCGGGGGAGTGTGGGCGTACTACCTGTCATTCATCTACCCGCAGTTCGCCATTGATCCGCTGCTGTCGATCGGAATGGTGCTGATGGTCTTCCTCGGCGGGCGCGGCACCTTGTGGGGGCCGGTACTGGGGGCGTTCGTCGTGGCGCCCACGCAGCAGTACCTGGCCTACCGGTTCGGCGCCAGCCAGCTCTATCTCATCGCGTACGCGGCGCTGTTCGTCGTCATCATGCTGCTCATGCCGCGCGGCGCGCTGCCCACCTGGACCGACTGGCGGCGACGGCGGACGGCGGGGGTACGGACATGACCACCGCACCGCTGCTCGAAGTCCGCCGCCTCACCAAGCGCTTCGGCGGGGTCACCGCCGTCGACGACTGCTCCTTCACCGTCCGGCGCGGGACGGTCACCGCGCTCATCGGCCCGAACGGTTCGGGCAAGACCACCGTCTTCAACCTCATCACCGGCTATCTGGCCGCGGACGCCGGTCAGATCGTGTTCGACGGCCGTGCCGTGACCCGGCCCGACCCCGCGCGGCTGTACCGGCGCGGCCTGTCCCGTACCTTCCAGCAGCCCCGGGCCTTCGACGGGCTCACGGTGCTGGAGAACCTGGTGATCGCCGCCGGGCACGGATGGCGTGCGCTGGCCGGACGGCGGCTCGGCGCCCGGGACGCCGCGCGCGGCGAGGCGCTGCTGGAGGAATTCGCCCTCGCCCGGCACCGCGACACACCCGCCGGTGAACTGTCCTACGGCCAGCGCAAGCTGCTGGAATTCGCGGCGCTGCTGATGAGTGACCCGGCACTGGTGCTGCTGGACGAGCCGACGGCCGGGGTCAACCCGACGATGATCGCCACGATCGAACGGCATGTACGCGAGCGCCACGCCTCCGGGACCGCTTTCCTCCTCGTGGAGCACGACATGAACCTGGTGATGCGGCTGTGCGACCCGGTGATCGTGCTCGATGGCGGCACCGTCATCGCCGAGGGGCCGCCCTCCGTTGTGCAGTCCGAACCGCGCGTCCTCGACGCCTACCTCGGAGGGTGACGCGCGATGGCCGGTCAGCTGCTCGTCCTGGACAACGTCACCGCCGGGTACGGACTCGGCGACGTACTGCACGGCGTGGACCTGGCCGTGTCGGAAGGAGAGGTGGTATGCCTGATCGGGCCCAACGGGGCCGGCAAGTCCACGGTGCTGCGCACCGTCAGCGGCCTGCTGCGGCCGGGCGGCGGCCGGGTGCTGCTGCGCGGTGAACCGGTCGACGCGCTCTCGCCCCGCGAGCGGCTGCTGCGCGGCATCGCGCACGTACCGCAGGAGCGCAGCCTCTTCCCGGCCATGAGCGTATGGGACAACCTGCTGATGGGCGGCCACATACTGCCCGGTAGCCGCGGTGGCCGGGCCGACGTACGAAGGCGGGCGGACGTGATCGCGGAGCGCTTCCCGATCGTCGCGGCCCGCCGTGGCGACGCGGCCGGGTCGCTGTCCGGCGGCGAGCAGAAGCAGGTGGAACTGGCCCGCGCCCTGATGCTCGACCCCGCGCTGATGCTGCTCGACGAGCCGTCCATCGGCCTGGAACCCCGGGCCCGGCACGCCGTCTTCGAGACCGTGCGGTCCCTGGCCGACGGCGGCCGGACGATCCTGCTGGTCGAGCAGAACGCCAGGTCAGGACTGGCGGTCTCGGACCGCGGCGCGATCATGGAGTCAGGGCGCGTACGGCTGACCGGCAGCGGCGTGTCCCTGCTCGCCGACCCCAGGGTCGCGCGCCTGTACCTGGGCGCGGGCGGCGGAACACGGAAAGAAGAGGTCTGAACGGATGGCAAGCGAAAGCCAGGCACCACGGACGGGCTGGATCGGCACTGGCAGGATGGGCTTCGTACTCGCGGCCCGGCTGCTGGACGCGGGAACCCCCCTGGCCGTCTACAACCGCACCCGCGCCAAGGCCGAGCCGCTGGCCGCCCGTGGCGCGGTGGTCGTCGACTCGGTCCGGGACCTCGCCGGATGCGATGTCGTCTTCACCATGGTGGCGGCCTCCGACGACTTCGCCGAGGTCACCCTAGGCGAGCACGGACTGCTGGCCGGTCCTCCCTCGCCGGGCGTCATCGTGGACTGCTCCACCGTCGACGCCGAGGTGTCCGCCACCGTACGGGCCGCCGCCGCGAAGCTCGGCACCGCCCTGCTCGCCGCACCCATCAGCGGCAACCCCAAGGTGGTCGCGGCAGGGCGGGCGAGCCTGGCCCTCTCCGGGCCCGAGGACGTCTACCGCCGCGTCGAGCCACTGCTCAAGACGCTGGGCAGCTCGGTCACCTACGTCGGCGACGGGGAGGCGGCGCGGCTGGTCAAGCTCGCCCACAACGTGTTCCTCGGGGTGGTGGCGCAGTCGCTGGCCGAAATCACCGTGCTCGCGGAGAAGTACGGGGTGTCCCGGGCGGCGTTCCTGGAGTTCCTCAACTCCTCCGTGATGGGTTCCCCTTTCACCCGCTACAAGGCGCCCGCGCTGGTGCACCTCGACTTCACCCCGACCTTCACCACGACAATGCTGCGCAAGGACCTCGACCTCGGTCTCGCAGCCGCCCGCGGCGCCGAAGTCCCGATGCCGGTCGCCGCCGCCGTCCACCAGCTGGTCCAGGCGGCGGTCGGCGCCGGGCACGGCGGCGTGGACTTCGCCGCACTGCTGCTGGAGGAGGCGCGCGCCGCGGGACTCGCCCTCGAACCGGAGGACACGCCAGTCGACGACGGGCTGGCCGGGAGGAATTCCCCATGACCGCCGCACCCCAGCCCACCCCGGCCCCCGGCCGCACAGCGTGGACTTCGACGTGCGGGTTTACTTCGTCCCGGCTGCGCTCCAACCGGCTGCCGCGGGCCCGGCAGGCACTGGACGCCCCGGAGCTGGGCGCCCTGCTCGTCTTCGACACCAATGCTGAGACGTGATTAGTCGCCGCCAAGGGGCTGACGACCGGCGAGATCTCCGCGCGCCTGGCCGAGGTCTACGGTACGGACGTGTCCTGGCGGACCACCTCCACCATCACAGGCGAAGTCGTGGAGGGGGATGGCCGAGTGGCCTTCGCCCAGCCCGCGAGCGAAATCAGCGGCTCCTTCTGATCCGCTCGACCGTCGCCGACGCAGGCCGGAAATGGATCGATTGCTGAAACTCCGCTTTGCGGTCCCCCAGCCGCGCAGAGAAAGGACGCCGCTGGGTCACCTCAGGGTGCGGCGCGCTCCCAGCGGGCGGAGGAACCGGCTGGGTTCTCCGTTCCAGGAGATGGTGAGGGCATCGGGTGCCCGGGTCGCGGCGACGAACAGCAGGGAACGTGCCCGTTGTAGTTCGCGCTCGTGGCGGTGGCGGTCGGTCTGCTTCCACGCGTCCACGGACGAGCGCGGCACCAGGCCCTGGGCCCGCCCAATCCGAACGAACAGCCCCGTTTCAACATCGTCATTTTCAGGGGATCGCGCGGTGCTGACACGAGGGCGACCTGATCAGGCACACGGTGGCAGACTGAGCGCACCTCGAAGGAGCGGAGCGACCGTGATCGCAGTATTTGGCGGACGTGCAGTCCGTGTTGTCGTCTCGGCGCTGGCCGGTTGCGGAGCAGGTATCGCCCTGTATGGGCTGAGACAAATCAACAGCAGTTACGTCTTCGCCATAGGCGGGGCAGTACTAGGTGTGGTCGTAGCGCTCGGCATGGACGTCTACGGGCGAACGGCAAGGTTGACCGAGGTGCGGATCACCGTGCCCCAACTGAGTGAGCTCACGTTCGTGGTCAACAATGATGCTCAGCGAGTTGCATGGCAGTTATTCGTGGAATCGGTCACCAGAACTTCGACTCAGCAGTTGGATGACAATGAAGGCCTGCTCCGGGAAGCACTGACTTCTCTCTACGGGCTGTTCGCGACCACCCGCGAAATCCTGAAATCCAGTCGCCCGTCAACTAGTAAAAACGGCTTCACCGTCGAAAGCTTGGCAGTGACCCTCCTGAACCGAGAGCTACGACCCTTTCTGTCCAAGTGGCATCCGATTTTGCGCGAGTTCGAGAAATCGGAGCCTGACTTGACCGAGTCTGCTTGGCCACGCGCGGATGAATGCCGCAGGGATCTGCGGCAGGTCCAAATGAACACGAGGGAATATGTCCTGGCCTTCGCAAGGCTCGCCGGGGTCCAGGACCCTCACATCATGATGGGAACGGAAACCAGGCCGTGAGGCAGTGTTGCCGTGCGGATGTTCCGCCGACCAGGTACACGTGTCGTCGCGGACCCGGTCGGCGGCCTGCTTGGGCCGGCACAGAGGTGGGCAGTTTGAATGCGTGGAATGCTCTAGTGTCTCGTGATCCTGTTTATGTCACTTCGCGTTGTTGTCGACGAGTTTCTTGATGTTGGTCTGGACGAGTCGGACCTTGGCGAGGATCTCGTCGGCGGTCGCGGTCCAGGTGAAGGGTTTGGCGTCGGTGTTCCAGTTGTCGATGT
>NZ_SUMC01000048.1 GCF_005047355.1 Actinacidiphila oryziradicis | reverse complement strand
ACCGGGTCCCGCGCCGACCAGTGGCACGGGAGGCCGTCCGGCGGCGCGATATCGTCTTCACTCGGCAGGTGTCCTTCTGGGGAGAGCGATCAGGCGTAGAGAACCTCGATCATCTCAAACCAGCAGAGGCACCTGTCGTCGTATCAGCCGCCGAACCTCGCCGCTACCTGCGGATTCGGGTCTGACCCACATCCGCGAATAGTGGCCTTCCGCACCGCCACGCGTTGTGAATCCTCGGTGGCGGGTCTTCCAGCGTGGGCAGGACTGAGGTCCAGCCGTCGCACTGCCGAGAGGTGGGAGAAGCGGGCGGAATCGGTGACTTCTGGGCGCCGGGGAGAGGTCGGCCTCGGCCCTGCCCGGTTCGCCGGCAATCTTCGTCGCACGGTGTACGGGTACGTTCACCTGTCGCTACGCTGACGCGGTGGATCACGAGCAGGCCGGTCAGGAGTCCGAAGGTCCGGTAACGAGCCGGGAGCAGGACACTGTGCGTGTGCTGCTTCTCATCGACGGCGCGTGCGAACCCGTGAGCGAACCGGGTCTCGTTGATCCCCGGCTGGCGAGCGCGGTCGGGGTGGTGCGCACCCAGGTCCGGCTGCAGAAGCTGGACTTCTGGCTGCGCAACCCGGACTACCTCGCGGACGAGCTGCTTTCGGACTACGTGACCAGCGCCGAGGCGCCGTTGCTCGAGCACGCGGCTGCGATCTTGGACTCCGAGGAGCCCGAGGTGCGGCGCTACCCGATGCTGCGGCACCACTTCGGCGCGTACGAGCCGTTGGACGACGCGCTGGCGGTGCTGCGCAGCGCCGGGTTGGTCGCAGTCCGGCGCCGGGGAACCGTGAACCGGATCCGCCAGCACGACTACTACCTGCTCGAGCGGGGGCGCACCGTAGCGCGCGAGGTCGTCGGGCAGGCACCGGAGTTCACGTACTACGTCGACCGGGTCCGCCTCGTGGTGGACCTGGCGGACGGGGTGGGGGGAAGCGGGTTGAAGGCGCGGCAGTATCTGCAGCGGGAGTACGCGCAAGCGGAGCGGGGAGCGCGGATTGGCTCGGTCAGTAGACGGGCCCGTGCGCGTCTGGATGAGTTTCGGCGGCAGGCCGCCGAAGCGGAGGCGGGGGTGGGGGCGGCGTGAAGGAGATCGAAGGGTCTTTGGAGGCGCGGATCGCGGCGCGCGCCAGCGCGTCCGAAGACAACGTGCGAGATGTGTTCGCCACTTACGGCTTGCCCTTGGTGAGCACTCCAGCGCGGCCCAGAGCGCTGCGGCTGCACCGGCTGCGGGTGGCGGGTAAGCGCACAGGGGCGGTGGCGCCGGGGCCGTTCGACTCAACGGTGCCGTTCACCGATGGGGTGACGGCGCTGGTAGCGTCCAACTTCCGTGGAAAGACCAGCGTCTTGGAGTTGGTGACCTGGTGTCTGCGGGGCACTCCGCGTGAGCTGCAAGGCGGGGTGCGGCGCTGGCTGAGCGCGCTGGACCTGGACGTGGTGGTGGCGGGGCAGCCCCTGGGGTTCCGCCTCGACCTCGCCGACGGGGAGATCGTCTCGGCCCTCGTACTGGCCGGCCCGGATGTGGCGCAACTGGCAAGGACGCGCGTCCCGGTCCCCGCGCGCAGTATCGTCGCGCTGCTTCGGGCGGCGAGCCCTGCCAGCTTCACCGAACAGGTCCAGGCGTTGATGTTGGATCGGCTGGACCTGCAGCCGCTAGTCAGCAGCGTCCAAGGCAATAGCACCCAGACGCATGGCTGGGCCGCGTACTACGGGGCTATCTATCTGCCTGCGGGAGGCGACAAGGTCCTGCTCGGGGACCAGGCGATGGCGGGATTGCCGGGCCGTCTCCTGCAGGTGTTCTTGGACCTGCCGGCCACGGCGGCTCTGGCGCGGGTAAAGACGGCGTGGGATGTGCGCGCCACGGAGAGCTACACCCGCGTCGCGACGGCTGAGGCCTTCACAGAGGCGCGCCGGGGCGAGCGTGAGCGGGTGGAGGCCGACCTCACGCAGGCCCGCACCCGCCTGGCGGCGCTCGGTCCTGCGGCCGGCGGCAATGAGGAGTCGCTCACCGAACTGGCCGAGCAGGCGGTCGCCCTGGCCAGGGCGGTGGCCGACGCACAGGAGCTGTGGGAGGAGCTGATGCACGTGTACCGCCGGGCCCGCGCCGCGCGCCAGCGTGACCTCAAGCTCCTCAACGATGTCCGCGAGAGCGCCATCGCGCGGCGGCTGTTCCACGGGCTGGATCCCACGACCTGCCCCCGCTGCGACCAGGACATCGAAGAAGATCGCCGGCAGCGCGAACGCAGTTCCCATGCCTGCGCGGTGTGCGACCGCCCGGTCGAGGGCGACGACGAAGCCCCCCAACAGGTGATCGCCGAGACCGAGGACCAGTTGGGTGCGAGCGCGGAGGCGGAGCGCGCCGCCAAGGACGCCCTGGAACGCGCCGAGGCCGAGCTCGCGCGGCTCACCGCTCACCTTGCCGCCGCCCAGGAACGGCTGCGTCGCGCCCAGCCGGCGGCGCAGTTGCCCGCCCTGGTGGCCGCGCGCGAGAGCGTTCTGCGCTACGAGGGAGCGCTCAGTGTCCTTCCCGAGGCGGCTGCGGCCGTGGCGGACCCGGTGGAGACCATGACCTTGAACGTCCTGAAGTCCGCGGCCAAAGTCCTCGAAGAGGACAGCCGCGAGGGCGGCACCGCACTGTTCGCTGCGCTCAACGAGCAGATCGCCGAGCTAGGCCGCCGGTTCGGCATCGTCTCGCTGGAGTCGGTCGAGATCGACCGCGCCGGACGGCTGAGGATCACCAAAGACGGTTCTGCCAGGGACTGGTTCAGCAAGCAGAGCGCCGGGGAGCGGCTGCGGTTGCGCATAGCGGTTGTCGTGGCGCTGCTGCGCGTCGGTGCGGCTCATGGAGTCTCCACCCATCCTGGGCTGCTGTTGATCGACAGCCCCAAAGCCGAGGAGGTCCAGGACCTGGACGCGCACACCCTGCTTAGGGAGCTGGCCGAGCTGGCCCGGGAGAACAGGCTCCAGGTCGTGATCACCACTGCGGACCCCGAGTTGGCCCACGATGTGCTGTCCGGTGAGAGCATCATCGAGGCCAAGGACGGCAGTCCGTTGTGGTGATCGCCCCCGCTGGCGCCGCAGGAGAAGGGAGTCGTCGTCCATGACCCGGCTCGCAGACCGCCTCAGCGCCCTGGCCTCCAACGGAACGCCCATCACATTCGCCGCTATCGCGCTGCCCTGCGAGGTGGTGGCCGGCGAGGCCGAACCGATCGCGGCAAGTCCGCTGGCGCCATTCCTGGCGGAGGCGATCGCGCACGCCTTCGACCACGAGGACAGTAAGTGGACCGATTCGGCGCGCGCGTTCCCTCAAGGCCTCGCTGCTCAGGGCAGCTTCCTGCACCTGACGGCCGCACTTCAGACGCTGCTGGCCAGCGCGGCTGCCGCCCGGGCATGGGCCAAGCCCTTGAACACCGTGCTGCTGGCTGACTTCCCTGCGTCTGTCCAGGCTTCTCCGCTGGTGGCCGCCGCACGGTTGGAGGGCGCCGTGCGCCTCGCGGCCTCCCACGCCGTCACCCCCTACCGGGTCTGGGAGGCGCTGGACGACCTCCCCGTCGACGGTCCGGAGGACTTCCTCGAACGCATGCCACGGCTTTTGGGGGTCGCCCTGGACTGCTGGGCCGGTCAGGAATCTGTCGGCGCGACGGTCCGCGGCCTGCTGGAGCGGCTCTCGGCCGAGGAGGCTACCGACGCCCACGCCTGGTTCGAGCTGGGCTGCGACCGTCTGCGCAGCGCGCTGTCCTGCCACGACATCGAGCAGGTGACCCAGCAGGTCGCACAGGCCCGCAGGCTCTTTGCGACCACTGCTGCGGCCGTCGAGGCACGTCAGGACGCGGAGGCGTACACCGCGGTGTGCGACGCGCTGCTGGGGTTCGCCTCGGGCAACGCGGGCAAGGTCGCCGAGGCCGCCGACGTGCTCGAACGCGCCCTGGAGCAGCGCTCGGCGTGGCTGCGGGGCACCCACCAGCCGCCCTGGCTACAGCCGCGCCGCACCGCCGAGGTCGCCTGGAGCCAGCTCCTGCTCCAACTGCGCGCCACCAGCAGCCTTCTGAGTGAACCGGTGTGGATGGAGCCGTGGCGGGCGCTGGACGCAGTGCTTGGCGCCTACCGGGCGGCGCGCACCGTCCGCCCCGTCGGCGCCGGCGACGATCTCACTGGCCTGGCCGCCCTGATCGAGCCGGCGATCGAAGACGGCTTCCTTCGGCAGCAGTCCTTCCTGGCAGCGCTGCGGCACGCGGCCGCGCATCCCACCGATCACCCCGAGGCCGGCCTCGACGCGGAGACGGCCGTCACCGTGCTGGCCCACATCGGGGCCCGCGCGACACCGCGCGCCCAGAGCACACAGCGCTCCTCGAGCGCGGACGAGGAGGACGATCCCCCGGGACGAGACCCGCACCGGCTCCACCGCCTCGCGCCGACCTTCGTCATGGCCCTGGGCACCGACCAGGCCGGCCGAGTCGCCGACCAGCTCGATGACGCCGCGCTGGCCGCGGTCGAAGGCCTCGCCTACACCGGCGACGTCGCGCGCTTGAGCGCCTGCGATCCCGTGATCGTTCCCACCCTGGACCGCATTCTGGAGCAACTGTCCGCGTTTGCGGACTTCACCGGCGAGGTCCGGCATACCTTCGAGGCGCTGGTCGCGCAGACCCTACTCTTCCTCAAGAGCCGCTCCGACCTGACAAGCACCAACCTCTTCGGCCCCGGCAAGAAAGGCGACCGGCCCTACGACTACCGGCGCAAACCCAGGCCCGGCCAGCGCAAGGCCCTGGAGGGCGACCTGCAGCGGGACTTCCACGGCTGGCTGCAGGCCGGCCCGCTGCACAACATCGTCCACGTGGAGACCGTCGACCTGGGCATGGGCCGCGCCGACGTCCTGGTGCACTTCGGTGCCCTGCGCTACCTGACCGAGATCAAGAAGGACGACGCCGACAACACCCGCGAGCGCCTCGAGCGCCGCTACCTCAAGCAGGCGGCCGAGTACACCAACACCAACACCCCCTTCGGCCAGCTCCTCGTCCTGGACCTCACTGCCAAGTCCACCGGAACCCGCCGCATCAATGAACTGACGTGGACCACCTCCCACCGCCCCGACGGCGCCAGCATCGACCGCGCCGTCGTCGTCGGGATCGTCGCCGCAAACCGCGTCACCCCGGCCGACTACTCGCGCTGATCCCGGGACATCGTCACGCCTCGAGCGTCAGCGCCCGCGGGCACCCCCACCGCCCCGGTCACAGTCCGGCACGCGGTCCGCTGCGACGCCGGTCCCTGTGCCCTCGTAGCCGAGAGCCCGTCGCCACAGAGCATGGAGCACGACCACCGAACGGTACGAGACAGAAACCCCGCGACAACTTCGCCAGGTCAAGAGCAACGATCATGGAACGATGGAAGCATGGACAGCTGAGACCGGCCGATGCGACCATCTGTCACCGTGCAGTTCGGCCTGCCGTCAGGGCCTGGTCGGCGCCGACGGCTCCCACAGCTGGTCCGGGACCAGACGCTCCACGACTGAGCAACCAGCACGCCCGGCACCAGGCACTGCACCTGTCCCTTACCAATAGGTCAGCGGCGGGTCCTGCGGGCCGGGAGAGCCTGGGCTTCTGGGGCCGGGCGCGCAGTAGGAGCGGCCGGTGTGGTGCGGGCGGCTTTGATGAGGGTGGTCAGGCGGCGGGTGCGGGCCGCGTCGGCCAGGACCCATGCCAGCAGCACCAGGACGGCGGCGACCGGGACGGCGAGCACCGCCACAGCTGGCCACCCGCCCCATGCCGTGCCCCCGGCAACCGCCGTACCCACTCACGCTGTCATCACCACAGCCTTGGCCTCCGCCTACTCAGCCCCCGCCCACGGTGCGGCGGCGGCCCGGCGGTACGCGGGCGCCCGGCTGAACCTCCCAGCCCGCTCTTCCCCCTCATCACCCCCATGCGGCGAACAACTCAGCCTCACCGCAACAGGAATCCGCTACAGCCTGAACCCCACGCCGTGAAGCGGCAGCTCTGCCCGCCTCCGGCAGGCGAGCGCGGGACCTCATTCCCACGCCCCTGACCAGCAACAACACACTCCAGATGTACCGACCGGCAACCAACTGACCAGTATCACCGCCAAAAACGTCAGCCCCGGATCGGCACCTATGTCACCAGCCCCCAAGATCGTCACGATATAATCGCAAAACCGCCACACAGGGCAGTCGCGCCCGCACAATGAATCAATCCCGAAAGGCCTTGCCGATCAGAGATCTTGCCTCTCCATCGGCCATGCTGGCACCACTGAGAATGGACCGCGATGGGCACACCGAGCAGCAGTGCGGCGTCAACCGCTACGGCCCCGCTCATCCGACTCGTTGCCGAGTCTCCCGCGGGAATCACCCCCGATGAGCTGATGGCAGCCGCCCGGGACCGCTACAAGCGCGCACCCACCCAGCGTCTGGCGATGCTCCTGAAGCAGGCGTTGTCCGCGGGGCTGCTCCATGAGCGCGACGGGCTGCTGTTCGTCGGAGACAGCTCAGGTCAGGAAGCCGCCGCCCCGCAGGACGGCCTCGCGTCGCGGCGCGGCCTACGGGCGATCACCATCGATGTCGAAAGCGTCGTGCGCACAACAGCGGCGGCTCCATACGTGGACCGCCGCATCTTCCAGATCGGTGCCGTCCGGACAGGAACGGACACAGCGTGGGTGGCGGAGCATCCCCGGACCGAGGTCTTCCTCTCGTTGCCCGGTGACGAGTGGACCATCCGCAATGAAGGACTGCGGGAACGGCAGCAGGCCCAGGCAGTGGCTCCGCGCACCGCCTTGGAGCGAATGCACGAATTCTGCGCCGGCACGGACGTACTCGTCGCGCACAACGGGACCACCGCGGATTTTCCGATACTCGACGAGGCCTGTGAGAGGGAGGACCTACCTCCTCTCCCCGGCGATCGCGTGGACTCGCTCTACCTGGCCCACTGCATGTGGCCCCTTGCCCGCAGCCACCGCCTTGCCGCATTGGCCGACGCCTACGGAGCCGATCGTTCCGGACTTCGGTGGCACGATGCCGCAGACGACGCCGAGTTGCTTGCCCGCGTCGTCGACCGAGCCTCCCGCGAACTGGCCGGATGGCCCGAAGACCTCCGCGCGTTCGTCACCGCCGCGTGTCCCGACTCGCCAGCGTGGAATCTGCTGCATCATCTCGCGTGCGGACCCGAAGGTCCCGGAGAAGAGGGCGGCACCCAGGTCAGCTGGGACCTCTCGAGCATCTCCAACGCTCTCACCGGCCAGCTGACGCACCATGCGCCACGACGCGGCGGGCCGCCCGCCGCCCCGCCCGGCCGGGCGCCCCTCGTGGTTCCCGAGCGGCTGCGCCCCAACGGCCGTGTGGACGCGGGGGAACTGGCCAAGGTGGTTCACGGGGCGGGGGCCCGGCCGCGCCTGGCCCAGCAGCAGATGACCGCGGGCCTGCACAGCTGGGCTGACGCCGGAGTCTCCGCCCTAGTGGAAGCACCGACAGGCACGGGCAAGAGCTTCGCCGTGCTCGCCGCGGCCATGGACTGGCTCGGCGGCGCTCCGGATCGCAGTGTGGTCATCGCCACCTTCACCAAGCAGCTGCAGAGCCAGCTCGCCCGGGACGTCGACACGCTGAGCCGTGCCATGCCCGGTCTTCTGGAGGCCGCGGACCTGATCAAGGGTAAGGCCAACCGGCTCTCGCTGCGCGCCCTCGCCACTGCCCTGTCCGACGCGACCGGATCCGGCTCACGGAGCGACAAGCAGGGCCGCTCGCGGTTCGTGGAACAGCCGAAATTCCGCGAGCTGGCGGTCTTCCTCACACTGCGGCTGATCGGGTCCCCTGCCGCCCCCGAAGCATGGACCGCCAGGTCGGTGGATCCGGTCGATGTGCCTGCCTTCCTGGACGCCTACTGCGGACCGCTGCTGTCCCTGTGGCTGCAGTCGCTCTCCCAGACCGGCGGGGACTACTCGCCCACCGCGAGCACACCGCTGGCCGTACACACGAACACGGTGCGCGAGGCGATCGCCTCTTACCAGCTGGTGCTGGCCAACCACGCGGTGCTACTGGCCCACCTGGAGGATCTTCGCGCCCTCCCGGGCGAGACGATGTTGATCGTCGACGAGGCGCACCTGCTGGAGGACGCCGCCACCTCCGCCCTGACGGTGTCCCTTGACTACGGCGCGGTGGAGGAACTCGCCGGGTCCTGCCAGACCTGGTTGAAGGACGCCACGTCCGGGCCGGCCCGGCACCGGGTGGCCGATGCGGCCGCAGAGCTGGAGACCCTCCTGGACCACGAGTCCCTCCCTCAGGCCGCCAGCCGGGCCTTCGACGCGCTGGGCGGCCAGGACTCCTCGGTCGTCGGTTCCCGCTCCGTCACGCTGGCCAGCCCGTACGGCAGCGGCATGGGGCTCCCTCAGGTCCGGACTCTCAAGCTGCTGATCCGCCGACTGTCATCCGTATGCAGCAGGCTGGAGCGGGCACTGGCCGGCTTTGCGCAGGCTCATGCGCCCTCCCTCGACTTCTTCTCCCTCGAAGCGCTCAACGCGCTGCTGACACATGTGTCCGAGATACGCGAGACCGCCGATGCCCTACTGGCTGACCTCCAGGAGATACTCGGGGCAGCCCCTGCGGACGGCGCCGCGGGCAGGACCGGTCCGACGGCGGCCCACACCGAGGCTCCCGGCACGGACGGCGAGACCGATCTCGGTGACGCGGCGGACGAGAGCGCGGGGACCGAATGCGACGAGGGTTCCGACGCCTACCAGGGCAGCCGGCTCCCCCCTCCACTGCCCAACCGCATCGTGTGGAGCGAGGAACTCGCCATCCCGCTCGCAGGGCTGCGCCACTACCGCTTCCGTCTTTCGTCCAGCCCCGTCGAACTTCCCGGCGATGCCCGATGGCAGCGCTATCTGGACTCCTTCCCCCGCACGTACTACGTGTCGGCAACGCTGCGTGTGGCGGGAAACTGGGGCTTCGTCATGGGGCGCCTGGGGCTGTCCGGGCTTGCGACGCTGTGTTTGGACACCCCGTTCGATCTCGGGCAGCAGGCGGAATTGGTCTGCTTCTCCGACTTCCCTTCCTGGGGCGAGCAACAGGAAGGCGCCATGAGGACCACGGCCCATCAGCTCGCCGGTTACGCGGCCGAGGTGGCGCGGCCGCGCTCCGCAGACGCAGGCACCGACGGAGGGGCACTCGTCCTCACCACTGCGCGTTCCACCGCCGGCGGCATATCGGAATTCGTGGCCGACGAGCTCCGCCGGCGTAGCGACCCCACGCCGGTGATCAGCGCACTCGCGACGGGCAACGCCCGGGGGGTTGAGCAGTTCGCCGATCCGCAGCGCGGGGGTGGAATTCTGGTCGGAACCAAGGGCCTGTGGCAGGGAGTCGACGTCTCCGACCCCGAACGGCTGCGCCTCGTGTGGATCAACAAGCTGCCCTTCGCACCGTTCGCGGCGCCGCTGGTGGAGGCGCGGCGCGCCGCCGTGTGCGCAAAGGCCGAGGCGGCAGGCCTGGAAGACCCGGACGCTCATGCGACGGAGCACTACTACATCCCGCTCGCCGCCCTTCAACTGCGCCAGGCGGTGGGACGCCTGATCCGCTCGGAGCGTCACCACGGTGTGATCGTGATCAGCGATCGGAAACTGGCGGGGCACACGGCACTGCGCCGCGCCTATCGTCGCGCCTTCCTGGGGAGCCTCGACGAGGGACTGCTCCGCCCCGACCCTCGAACCGGCGAGCCGGGAGGGGGGAACGTCGTCACCATGGCCCGGGGGTGGGCGCGGATCTGGGATTTCTACGCCCGCCATGGCATCGTC
This sequence comes from Actinacidiphila oryziradicis, assembly GCF_005047355.1. Classification (GTDB taxonomy): domain Bacteria; phylum Actinomycetota; class Actinomycetes; order Streptomycetales; family Streptomycetaceae; genus Actinacidiphila; species Actinacidiphila oryziradicis. Next base: position 51,562 of record NZ_SUMC01000048.1, on the reverse strand, counting down.
TCCCCTCAGCGCGCGGAGGAGCTTTCCGAGCCCGAATCGCTCCAGCGACACACCCTGTTGCCGCAGACCCTGCGCATCAGGCAGCTGGAACTCTCGGCGGAGGAGGCCGGGAAACTCGCGGCCGACGACCAGCTCGAAGGGGTGGTCCTGCAGAGGGCCGCAGAGGTGGCGGGGTTGCTCCGGTTGATGGACGATCCGAGCCAGTTCCGCCTCAAAGCCGCCCAACGCGCCGTCATTGAGGCGGTCACCCGAGGACGCAACGTGCTGGGCCTGCTCCCCACCGGCTTCGGCAAGAGCTTCACCTTCCAGCTCCCCGCGCTGGTCCTCCCCGGTGTGACGCTCGTCGTCAGTCCCCTCGTGGCCCTGATGCAGGACCAGGCGCTTGAGCTCAACCGCTCCATCGGCGGCGCCGTCCGGGCGCTGATCGCGCCCTTGCGGGAGTCCAGCAGCAGGGCGGGCAAGACCGAGGTCGCGGAGCAATTGCTCAAGCGGGCGGAGCATGGAATCAAGATCATTTATGTCAGTCCGGAGCGGCTGTGCCAGCGCAGGTTCCGGGAGCTGATCCGCTCCGCGGTCGCGGCCGGCACCGTCAGCCGGATCGTGCTGGACGAGGCGCACACCATGGTCCAATGGGACGACTTCCGACCGAGCATGCAGCGGGTCGAGCAGTTCCTGAGCGAGCTACGGCAGGCACACGCGCTGCCGGTCACCGCCCTGACCGCCACCGCCAACCACACCGTGCACAGTGGCTTGCGGACGGGTGTCTTCGAGGTGCCCGAGATCCCGCCGCCGACGGGCAGTGAGGATGCCCGCACGGAAGCCACGAGCTCGGTGGCACGCGGCGGCCTGGTGACCGTACGGGAAAACCCAATCCGCCCCGAGTTGGCGGTCTTCCGGCGTTCCCTCAAGCAGTCCAGCCCGGCTGTGGTGGCGGGCCTTGCCCGGCATGTCCTGGAGGCACTGACGGGACACGCGGTGTTCTACTGCCTCACGGTCAAAGAGGTCGTTGCCCTTCACGCGTACCTGCGGGAGTACCTCGGCGATTCGGGACTGCGGATACGCCGCTTCCACGGCAGGCTCACACAGGCCGAGAAGTCGGCCGTCATGACGGAGTTCCGTGAGGCTCCTCGTCTCGGTGAGGAGGGGTTCTCGCCTCTGGTCGTCGTCGCGACCTCCGCCTTCGGGCTGGGTATCGACCGTGACGACATCCGGACCGTGTTCTGCGTGTCGGCCCCGACCGACATGGCCTCGCTCTACCAGCAGCTGGGGCGTGCGGGACGCGATGTGGCGGGGAGCGGCTCACCGGCGGATGGCGGGGCCCCGGCCAACGCCGCTCTGGCTCTGCTGACCACCAAGGGACTGCGCACGGTGGCCTTCATGACCGGTCAGGATCTGCGCCCCGGTCTGCTGACACGCATGGGACGCGCCGTATTGGCCTGCGACGCTGTGCTGGACGCCCGGGGCATCGCCGATCGCCTGATCGGCGAGGATGTCCGGTCGGGCCGGATCTCCGAGCAGGAGGGACGTTCGACTCGCATCGCAGACACCTATGTGGCCGGCCTGATGCGCACCTTCAGCCAGCTGTCGCGTCTGGGGTCGGTCACCGACCACGGCGACTTCCCGCCACTGTGCAAGGTCCGCCGGGGCGAGCTGGCTCCCGAGGACGACGAAGACCCCGTCGTTCTCGAAGCACTGAGCGTGGTGAACAGCCTGTCCGATCGGACGCACGGGGTGCACGCACTGACCTTGTCCCGGCTCGATGTCGAGGCCCTGGATCGCCGGCTCGCCGCGCGAGTGCAGGGATATCGCGGGCTGGCCGAAAGCCCGGCCGGTACCTGGCAGTTGCTCAGCGATCTCCATGACCGCGGTCTGCTGGACGTCTCTGCCGCACCCAGTCGTCACTGGGTGAGCGGGATCGAGGTCCACACCACCGAGCTCCCGGCGGACTTCCTGACGGTCCTCTCCGGCAAGGCGCAGCGGGCCGCAGTCGAGATCAACCGGCTGCGCGATTTCTTCGACGACTCCTCCACCTGTGCCCACCGGAAGTTCGCCGACTACTTCGGGGTCACCGAGCTGCCGGCGGCCTGTTGCACCACGGAGGCCAACCGATGTGGCGCCTGCTGGGGGAAGCCTGACTGGCCGGTCAGCGAGTCCATACCAGCGGCCGCCGAGGCGCTGTTGACACCGAAGCCCCGTCCGATCGACAGCGCCGCACAGCCGGAGTCTCGCCGCAAGCGTCTGGACGAGCAGGTCTTTCGGCTGGTCTGGGCGGTGCCATGGGGCGTCCACCCGCGCAGCGTGTGGCGGGCCCTGCGCGGTGAGGACAGCTCGTACTCACCCAAGCTGGGCCGGCGTATCCGGCTGCCCCAGGGACTCATCGGGAGCCGCTACTTCGGAGCACAGGCCGACCTCCCCCTGCGCGCGGTAGAGGACAGCATTTCCCGGCTGGCGGAAGCCGCACGCCTGACGTCTTCGGGCGAACTTTGGCGCACTGTGACGCCGACCGGTGCGCGATTTGCCGCATCGACGGGAGGAGAAGCATGACGGCCGCAGCAGAGATAGCTTCCGGCCGGGTGTGGCGGCCGTACGACGACGATCCGCTGATCACACAGGACATGGTCACCGGCCTGGACGACTGCGACCCCGAGACGCGGGATCGACTGCTGGTTTATCTGGAGGCGGTCGTGGCGCACCGAGCTGCCCCCGTCCACACCACCGTCGCCTTCAACGCCCTGTACTTCGGATACGACGTCGAGGCCGGCGGATACGTCGGAGGTCCGCTGGACTTCGGGGACTTCCCCTCGGTCGCGCGCGGCGACCGCCCGGACGCGCTGCCCGTCGGCGCGATGATCAACATCCGCACGGGCGGCGACCTGCTGCCCGCGGAGATCGTCTATAAAGAGGGGGCCCACCCCGAGCTCGATCCGTACGGAGGGACCCCCGGCTGGATCTCGGGGGCACCCTCCGGTGCCCGGGGGCCCGCGCTTCTCGCACCCGACGAGGCTCCCTCCCTGTACGAGCGGCTCGTATTCGACAGCGCGGCCTTCGGGCAGGGGATGGCGCCTACAGCGGAGCGGCTCCAGCGGCTGCGCCGCCTAGGCCGGACCGATTCATTCGGGCACCTGCTCGTCGAGTCCAGGTACGAGTTCGCGGACGCCGACCTCAGTGACACCGACTACTACGCCCGCTATCTCGTGACCCGCGGCCGCGATCAGCTGACCAGCGCCCTGGCGCCGACTCCTCTTCCCCTGCTGCTCGCTCCAGGAAGCTCGAACGACGAGCTCATGGCGGCCGTCAGAGGGTTGATGGGCACGGTGCGGCAGGCGCTGGCGTCGCTCGATGCGGCTCGGGTGTGGGGAGAGTACGCGTTCACGCGGGCCTCGATGGCCCAGCGGCTCGGAGATTCAGGCCCTCTGGGGCGGAGCGACCTGGTCCGCCTGGCCGAGTCGACGGCGAGCCATGCGGTTCCCAGGGCGGACCGCCGCGCCGCCCTCTCAGAACCACGGCCTGTGTACACCGCGCTCGGCCCCGTGCTGCGGGGCCGTCCGGAATGGCAGGACGCGATACGCGGCACCGGCTACCCGCTGGCCGTCTGCCACGCCAACTCCGTCCTGGCCGACTACGCACGGCGCGAGCACGACGAGACAACCGGTCTGCTTCCCTCCGGCGTCCGGCTAAGCCTGGACGACCGCTGGCAAGGGGGCGGCGTCTGGCGTGCCGTGCTCGCCAAGGACCGTACGGAGACTGAGCCCAGGGACGGCTTCACGGATGAACCGGCCGGCCTCGGCTGGGCGGAGAGCTTCCCCCGGCCACCGGCCCGCGGGCCACGGGCTCACCCGGCTCCCGGGCCGGACATCGCGGTACAGCCGGCGCACCCACGGGGAGGTGAAACAGCTCGTGAGGCCGACGCAGAGCCGGCCTGCTTCGCGGTGGCGCCCGTGGAGGCCCCTGCGGAGAACCCCGCGAACCGCGGGGAGCCGGCACAGGAATACCCGGACGGCCTGGCTCCGCCGGTCTCCGCCGACGGCGGGATCGACGGCGGGACGGACAGTGTGACGGGCGGAAGGACCGAAGGCAGCACCGAAGGCAGCCCGCCGGACGCGGATGCCGGGCCGTCGGCCCCCGGCCCGCTGTGGCCCGACGACAGCGATCTCGGCGCCCCCCTCCTGCCGGCGGCGCATGACAGCCAGGCCGAGTGGCAACAGCCGCTCCGGCTGGCGCATGTGATGCAGGAGTACCTGCCGATCCCCGGGCGCATCGGTAACGAGTTCCTTCCCGTCGGCACTCCGGTCGGCCTGGTACGGGTCGTGCTCTATCACGCCGGAGTCAAGCTGCCCGCTGCCGAGGCCTGTCACGACGCGCGTGTCACCGCGGGCACAACAGGAACCCGGTTGGACGGGAGGGATCGCCTGGCCGCTCGACTTCTTTCCCGGGATCTGGCTCTCATTCACCTGGCAGCGCGGCAGCAACGTGATCCATGCACGGACCACGCTGCTGCCCCAGCCGGTGACCGTCGACGGAGAACTGATCGAGCACCGCTATGACCCGATGGTGCTCACCCGTGACGGCTCCACCGGACTCCCAGCCGGCACCGAACCCACCGAGGATCTGACATCTCATCAGCTACTACTGACCGCGATCCGCCGGCTCGGCCTGCTCGACCGGTTCGGGCAGGCGATGCTGGCCCGGCGGGACGTGCCCGCAGCCGTCAACGCCGTCATGGGCGGCGTCCCCGTCGAGGCCAGCCGCATCGAAACCGCCCTCACCGGGCTGCTCGCCACTCAGCATCTGACCATCGCACGGGGCAGCCAAAGCGAGGAGGGCCATACGCATCATCCGCCCCGACCGGGTGAGTCGATCGTGCAACTCGTCTGCTACCGGCCGCATCGGATCGAGGTGAAGGCCGGCTCCCACACCAATGAACTGGACCGGCAGGCGTCGGCGCGGCCCGATCAACCAGTACAACTGCACGGCGTTGCCGGTTTCCTGCGACGCATCGGGCATCTCGGACACGAGGCGACCGATGAGCAACGCACGCTCTACCGCGAGGACCATCGCCGGTTCCGGTTGAGCGGTCCCGCCGAGCTGCCGCGCGGTTTCACCTACGTACGCCCGCACAAGCGCGGGCGCTGACCCCTTCCGCCCCCGTCCACGGGCGTCTCCACACCATCGATCGGCCATGTTGGAGCCTGTATGAGTTTGTCCCGGCAATCCCGCACCACCCCAGCCGGGGAGAGCGATACTCCCTACCCAGTCGACCTCGGACCTCTGCAACAAGAGGGGCTGACTCCCGACCTGCTCGCGGCCCTCGAAGCGCTCTCCGCCGCGCTGACGGAAACGCGGTCAGCGAACCCCACGCCCTTGGCCGGCGCCTTGTCGAGGCTCACCGAGGCGGACGTGGAACACGCGCTCAACTCCACTCCTGTGCAGTGGCGCCGCAATCTGCTCAGTACGCTCCGCATTCCCATCGACGGCACCCGGGTCTACCGAGCGCTCTGTCATGACGTGCTGACGCGTATCCAGCGGGATCCGGAAGGTCCGCGAGCCCAGCAGGCAGCCCGCCATCTAACCCACCCTGTCTTCCATGACCTTGCACTGGCCTTCGAGCACACCAACGGCGTCGCGGAAGACGCATCGCGCCCCCTCACGCATCGTTGGAGCCCCGCCCTCCTGCGCCTGACCGCCTGGGCACAGCTCGGGGCGAGTGTGGACAGCGCTCACATCTGGTCGTGGGCACTCATCCAGCCCTGGATGACGGACACGGGTGTTCCGGTCGAGGGTGTCCTGGAGGCCGCGCAACTGGTGGTGGATCTGGCTCCTGATGCGACAGCCGAAGAGGACGAAGGGGAAGACATGCCGGATGAGGCCGACGGGCCGCCTCAGGTCGAAGTAGAGCTCGTCGCCGAGCGGCCTGACTCCGACCGGCTCGGCGCCGCCTTGCAGTCCGTCAAGGAAGCGCTGGAAGCAGCCGCCGAACCGGCTCGCCGTACGGCAGCGGCCATCGCCGCCGAGGCCCGCCCGGATGACGCCGATCTAAGCGCCCTGCGTAGCGTCACCGAGGCCTTCGACGCCGCGGCCCGCGGTCTACGGGCGCACGGAGCACAACCGGCAAAGGCAGACCTGGCCCATGTCCGGAAGGAAACCCGCGCGGCGCTGGACCGACTGTCCGCCGCGCCCCTGCGGGAGCGGCTCGCCCAGGTGGCACGGCTGGCATGCCGGCACGACGACGCAGCGCTCGCCCAGGACCTGGTGACCGCCCGGGAGCGCGCACGCGCCATTCGCGACGCCTCCGAGTGGGGTGCCGCGGACCTGGAAGACGCCGAGGCCCTCGACGCGTTGCTGACCATGGTGGAGCTGCACGCCGACGAGCACGACCCCGCTGAGGTCCTCGCCCTGCTCCCCACCGCGGTGAAGAGCCGGTGGCTGGCGTATCCTGCCGGAAACTACACGCAGCTCCTGTTCCGTCCCGCAGACGAGGAACCCGTCGAGGCCACCGTGCAAGGGGAGGAACCCGTCGAGGCCACCGTGCAAGGGGAGGAATCCGTCCCTGCGGAATCGGCCCCCGAGGCGCTCCCCACGGAAGCCGCGACCGCCGCCCTTCTGCCCCGGCCCACCCGCGGATCCGCGAAAGAGGCCACCGGTGACCACGACGAGGGCCGTCACCCGGCCACCGCAGCGAACGAGGCGGCGAGCGCCGTGGGCGCCACGGTTCCCGAGCCTCGGGCAGCGGAGGAACCGCCTGCCGTGAACGCTCCGGTCGTCCCGACGGCGGAGGGGGAACCTGATGCCGGCGCCGTAGAGCCGGAACCTGACCCGGTGCCCCCGGTGCCCGAGCCCTCGGCCGGCCCGGCGCCCGCGGCCTCCCCTCGTCCCGAGCACCCTGGGCGGTCGGCGGAGAACAGGCCCTCGGAATCCCACAAGTCTCTCGCCAAGCTCATCTCGGCCGAGCGCTACGGCCTGGCCGCCTCCCTCGCCGCCGGTCTCGGCGAACCGTCCCACCGCATCACCGCGCTGCAGCTCGCCGCCTGCGCCGAAGCCGTGCGCTCGGCGAGCAGCGAAAGCGCCACTCGCATGCGCACGCTGCTCGCTGGTCCTGACTTCGAGGAACTCACAGCCAGCCGTCCCGACGCCGCTCTCACGACCGCCGCGCTCCTGCGCACCGTGCTGGTCACTGGCGACTCCGAGGCCGGTGCCTCGCTCAGCCGGGTTGCCTCCGGACTGCCGCTGAGCCTGGCCCAGGTCGCGGACGAGGTCGCGCAGCGCGCGCTCAAGTCCCTGCTCCTGCACTCTCCGCCACTCGCCCTGGCCCGCGACACGGCCGAGCTGGAACGCGCTTTGGAGGATGCCCGGGAGGACTGCAAGCAGGCGCTCGACCAGGTCCCCAGCATCCGGTATACCCGAGCCCACAAGATCGTCCGCCGCTGGTGGAACCCGCAGAAGGGGCTCATCGGCTCGCTGCTGCGGCACGCGGTGGACGACGACAGGAGCGGTCTCGACGCGCTCTCCCGCACGGTGCGCGAGCTTCGCGAGCCGGCGGTCATCCAGTCCAAACTGGACCAGATCGACCGAGAGTTCATGTCTCCGGGAGCCCGCAGCCGCCTGGATGGTCCGGCCCGCCAGGATCTCTTGCGCCACACGGCGGACCGGCTCGCCTTGGTCGACAGGTGGATCCGGCAGGCCCAGGAGCTCGGCGCACGCGACACCAACTGGAGCGCTGACCAGGTACAGGAGATGCGTGCCCTGGTCCTCGGGCACCGCGAGGACGTCCTTCGTGACGTGCGCGAACAGGCGGTCACTGGTGACGGAGTCGCAGCGGCCACAATGGAGGCCACGGCTACGTCGCTCGCCCGGACCTTCGCCCTGTTGTCCGGTGAGGCGCAGCTGGAGGACACCGAGCTGACCACCGAACTCGCCTTGCACGCGGAACTCCTCAAGGTCCCCGGGGCCGTCGTCGACGCGACCGCTGGGGGCATCGCGGCCCCCGACGTGCCTGCCGCCGAGCTGGCTCGCGCGGGAGACCGCTCCTGGGAGGACGCCGTACGCGTCCAGGTGTCGAACGAGCACTTCGCCACGGCGCAGAAACTGCTCGACCTCTGGACGAAGCGGCAGCTCCCGGACCTCGGAGAGCACACCACTCCTCCGGAGAAACTGCAGTCCCTCGTCCTGGAGTCCGGCAAGCAGGTCGCCCACGAGCTGCGTGACACACGCCAGCGCCTTGAGGAGAACCTGCGGCGCGCCCGCGTCGATGGCGCCCTCACCGAAGAGCGGGAACGCACCTTCGAGCGCCGGGTCCAGGATGCGGTGCCCGCTCCCGACGGCGATCTCGCCCGCGTACGGCGCGACCTGGCAGCACTCTCCGGGGAACTGAACCGTGCGCACGCCACCCACGCCGCCGCGCTGCTCACGCGGCTCAACGAGATCGACGGACTCCATGCCGAGGACCGGGAGCGCGTCGAGCAGTTGATCAGCGCCCGCGATCTGCTCACCGCCGATGAGCTCATCTCCCACCTGGTGAACGGAGAAAGCATCCCGGACACCCAGGCGGCGGACCGGAGCCTGGCCGCCTTCTTCCCGGACGTTCCGAACGCCCTGCCCGGAATGGGCATCTCCAGCGAACTGATCAATGCAGTGCGGCAGCGGAGGCGCTTTGAGGATCTTGAAGCGCTCGACTACTCCGCCTTGTCACCCGAGATCGCCGAGCAGACGGCCCAAGGTCTCGCCGGGTGGGCAGACCTGGCCTCTCGGAAGGGAAGTCTCCGCACCCAGGGTGTCCGCGAGAGCGAGCTGCTGATGCCCGCTCTCCGCCTGATCGGCTACAGCAGCAAGAAGGGCCCGCAGCGGATCGAAAAGCCGCGGTCCGGCAGCTACCGCTTCCTCGATGTACCCGCGGTCGAGTACACCGGGTCGGCGCTGGTGCCCGCGTTCGGATCCGGACTGCGAGGCAGCCTCCGTGTGATGCTGGTGTGGGACAGGCCCTCGGCCGAGACCCTGATGTCCTGGATCCAGCAGGATCCGAACGACGACAGCCTGCTCGTCGCGTACTTCGGCACGCTGTCGGTGCGGAACCGCAGGGCCCTCGCGGCGCAGAGCGCCGGTGGGAGGCGAGCCATCGTCGTACTCGACGACTCGGCACTCGCCCATCTGGCCGCAATCGGCAATCAGCGTCTGGACTCGGCCATGCGCGTCCTGTTGCCCTTCTCGGCGGTCAATCCTTACGTCATGGGCAAGCGTGCTCCCGTGTCCGAGGAGATGTTCTTCGGCCGCCGTGACGAGCTCACCTCGGTGCAGCGGGCCACGGGCGACCAGGTGGTGTTCGGTGGGCGCGGACTCGGCAAGTCGGCCCTGCTGAAGGAGGCCGGACGGAAGTACGAGGCTCAAATCCCGGACTCCCGCTTCAGTTTGCTGCTGTCGCTGGACTCCACCTTCACCGGCACCAACGCGCCGTCCTCCACCGTCTGGGACCGCATCGGCCGACGCCTGCTGGAGCGTGAGGCGCTTGCCCTGCCTCGGAGGGTGAAGGCGGACTCCACCCTCGCCTACCAGCACGTGTTGGACGGCATCAAGACATGGCTCCGTGAGGACACCAAGCGGGGGTTGCTGATCATGCTCGACGAGGCCGACGGCTTCTTCGAGTCCGACTCTCCCCAGTTCACCGAGACCCGCCGGCTGCGCGACCTGGGCGCCGAGACGGAGGACCGGGTCAAGGTCGTGTTCGCGGGACTCCACTCGGTGCAGCGCTACGCGAAGATCGCCGTGAACAGCCCGTTCAGCCACCTCGCCCAGCGCCCCACGGTGATCGGACCGCTCCGTCCGCAGGATGCAGTGAATCTCCTCATCGCTCCGCTTGCCGTGCTGGGGTACGAGTTCGAAGAGCCCGCGCTGGTGCACCGCATCCTCGGGCACTGCTCGTACCAGCCGTTCCTTCTCCAGATGTTCGGCCACCGACTGGTGCAGACCATGCACTCCAAGCGGAGCGGCACTGCGTCTGGCCCGCCATACACCATCACGCGCGCCGACGTGGAGGCGGTCCAGTCGGACAAGGACCTGCGGGTGAGCATCACCGAGGCCTTCCATGACACGCTGCGGCTCGACTCCCGCTACAACGTGATCGCCAACGTGGTCGCCCACCACGCGCACCACTATGGCCTCGACGCCCGGCTGAGTCAGGTTCAGCTGCGGGAGGAGTGCACGTACTGGTGGCCGAAGGGCTTCGACAATCTGGACACCGACCAGTTCCGCGCCTACCTCTCCGAGATGGAAGGGCTCGGCGTGCTCGCGCCGGATCCCGACCATCGCGGCTGGCACCTGCGCAGCGCCAACGCACTGAGCATGATCGGCAACCTGGGGATGGTGGAGGCTGAGCTGGAGCAGGCCTCCAGCCGGAGGGTGGCGGAGGACTTCAGCAAGTTCGAAGCGCGGCACCGCTCACGCGACGGCCATTCCCACTCCCCCCTCACCGCCGATCAGATCGCGGACGTACTGCCTGGTCACGGTAATCAGGCTCGTTTGATCATCGGGACGATCGCCACCGGAATCGACCGGGTGAGCGCCGCCTTGCGAGACGTGGCCGAGACCACCGGCTGGGAGATGCCACAAGTATCGAAGCGCTCCGACTTCGATCGTGAACTCATGGGAGGCAAGGCCGGCCAGCAGCGGGTGGTCGTATCGGACCTCACGGTGAAGTCGCCGGGCGAGGAGGCGTGCAGGGAAACCTTGGAGATCGCCGTCCACCGCAACCCGGTCGAGTCCGGTGTCACCCGCTCGGCGGTCGTCATCGCGGGTCCCGACCAGCGGTCCCTGTGGTCACTCGCCCTGGCTGGAGGCCAGGTCGAAGGCCTTGAGATCGAGGCGCTCCCCTTGCGCCGGTACACACCGGACGGCCTTCGCTCCTGGGCCCAGGAACAGGAGGGAGTGCCGTTCTCCTCTGAGTCGCAGTTGCAGGACCTCCGGGACACCACCGGTGGCTGGCCTCTGCTGGTCGACCGGCTCGCGGCCACCCTTAAGTTGGAGCCGAACGGGGGCAAGGCGCTGCGGCAGGCAACGGCCGCTCTGGACAGCGGCGACGGTGCGAACGAGTTCCTGAGACAGGCCGGGCTGACCTCCAAGACGCCTCAGTGGATCGCCTACCGCGCGGTTCTGGTGTTCATGACCGATGACGGCATGATCATCGACGACCTCCGGGCGGCCATCGAGGCTGACACGGACGGTGATCAATTGGACGCGGCCGACGCCCTCCGCATCCTGCGCGCCATGCAGGTCTTCGATGTGGACACCGCAGGCAAGCACCGCCTTGAGCCGGTCCTTCGTGCGTGTTGGAACCGGGTTCACGCCGGCTAACAGAGCAACGACAAGAAGTGCGGGCTGCCGAGATGGTGGGTGTGCGGCAGCCCGCACCCTGTCCCGCGTGAAAATTCCGGTTCGGGCTGTTGACCAGGTCGTTTGTATGGGTGCGGTTAGGCTGCTTGCTGGTACCCGTTGATGGCCGCCGAGTAGTTGGGTGCGGCGGATGCGGCCTCCCCATGGGATGGCGGGTGCCCTCTGGCCGGTCTCCACGGTGCGGGGAGGTCGTTGGTGGAGGGATTGGTGTAAGCGTCCAGGACGACGTGTAGGTGCCGCTCGTTCATGATCAGGATCCGGTCCGTGCACTCGCGGGGGGCGGTGCCGACCCAGCGTTCCGCGAAGGCGTTCGCCTTCGGCGATCTCGGCGGTGGGAGAAGGACCTGCACGCCTGCGCCGGCGAGGACGGCGTCGAAGGCGTCGGAGAACTTCCCGTCCCGGTCGCGCAGGGAGAACCGGAAGGGACGCGATGAGCTGCCGGCCGGTGCGCCGCCCGATGTGCGCACCCGCAGCTCACCTCCCGCTACCGGGCGATGTATCCGCGCCTGATGGAGATACCGCGCAACGTGCACGGCACCTACTTCGGCCGTCTCGTGGCCTACCCCGGAGCCGGCAACAAGCCCGAGCCGGTCGACCAACTCGCCCGCGTCATCGACCGGCTGGAAAAGCTCAGCAAGTCCGCGAAGTGGAACGCGATCTACGAAGCCGGTGTCGCCCACGTCACCGACACCGACCCGTATCAGGAGGTGGAGGAGGAAGTGCCGGCCGCGGGCGACGCGGCGGGAGTCGAAGCGGTGATCCGGGTCGCCGCCCTGGACACCCAGACCCTTGACTTCCCCTGCCTGAGCCACTGCTCGTTCCAGCTCGACTCCGCCACCAACACCGTGCACCTGGCCGCCTACTACCGCAGCCACTACATGTTCGACCGCGCCTACGGCAACTACCTCGCGCTCGGCCACCTGCTCGCCTGGGTCGCCACCCAGGCCGGGCTCACCCCCGGCTCCCTGACTGTCATGGCCGGATGCGCCCGCCTGGGCTGCACCAAAGCCGAACTCGCATCCCTGCAACACACCACCACCGCACCGCTTTTCGGCATCGGCGCTTGATCCAAGGCACGCCGCCGGCCGGCCCTCCACACCCCCATCGGCCAGGCCGGTCAGGTCTGGAGACCCCACTTCGGCGGGAACCACGCCGTCATGGGAGCAGCATCCAGGCGGTATGCCTGCTTGATGCGGCTGCGGCCGCTGACACCGGCGATGTCCGGATGCGCGACGCGCGCGTACTTGTCGACCTCGCAGAACAGGTTCTGGCAGTCGATCAGCTGCAGCGGCCTGCCCTTCAGGCCGCCGAAGGACAGTCCCAGCCGGGCAAAATGCTCGCCCTGGGTGTCGGCCATGTAGCGGATGATCTCGGCCTCGACGCCGTCGGCAGCGCGGCCGAAGCATTTGCGGATACCGTCACGGGCACCAGGGCCGGGCACGACGAAGTCCCCTTCCGGGAAAGGCATCTGCGCGGCGTAGTTGAGGTCGATCAGGTACTGGTAGGCCAAGAACGGGCCGATCGCCGGATAGCCGAGCAGCACCTCGTAGGCGTCGCGCATCGTCGGCGCGTCCAGAATACGGCCGGGCGCGCCGGAGGTCATCATCATCTCCAGCAGCCGCAGGTGGTTGCGGTGCTTGCGGTCCTCGCCCAGCTGCGGCGGGGGCACGATGTAGGCGGCCGAGTACAGCCGCTCGCCCTTGGCGAACGCCGCGGACAGCACCTCGTCGAAAGCACGGTAGTCGTAGGTGTCCCACCGCACCTCCCCCAGCGCGCCGGTAAGCAGCTGCCAGGTGGATGCCTTATTGAAGATCTTGAACAGCAGAGTCCGGAAGAAAGCCTCCTCCCAGTCCTGCGACCCGCGGTAGACCACCTCACCGATCAGCACCTGGCTGACGCGGTCGGCGGCACGATAGCAGTTGGTGAACCGGTGCCGGCTCAGGATCGGGTCGTCGGTCCACGGCTGCGGACGCCCCGCCAGGCGCGCCTCGTACACCGCCTGGCGGGCTGCGGCGAACCGCCAATAGGTGTCGAACACCGCAGAGGGCCGCAGCGTCCGCCCCGCCACCTGCACCGTCACCGGCTCAGCCGTAATGCTCCGGAAGCCTGACGGTCTTGCAGCAGCGTCACCATACACTCAATATATATTCGTTATACGCGGCGAGTGTCACCGAGGGGGAAGCCGCCAGGAGACACGCCGCACCACCTCCGTCATGTGGCCCGCCGACGTCGACGCCAGACTCAACGTCCTCGTCCGCGCCGCGGCCGCGGCCGGTGAACGCACCTCCCGGGCCGAACTGCTGGCCGCACTGGTCACCGCCACCGACATCGACCCGGACCGCCTCGCCGAACTGCTGCACGACTACCGGCGGCTGCCGGCAGACGCACTCGCCGCCGACGAGCAGCACCACGACCTCCCGGCGGTGCGCACGCCAGGGCCGCGCCGCACGCCGTCCTAACGGAGCAGGCGCACAGGAGGTCACCCTCTCCCGCCCTCTCGGTGCAGATGCACCTAACACACCCTTCGGCAACATGCTCGAACGCGGTCCCCTGGCCCCGGCCTCTCCCACCTCGCTCCAGGGCCCGGCTGCCGGACGAACGCCGGTCGGCCGGTCGCTTCTACCGCGCGCAGTAGACACGCAGAGTGGGGTGGCAAACGAACGCCCCCGCGTGTCGGCGCCCTCTGTCGGCCCGGCGCGCGGCATCGCGTCTGCTCCCCCGTCTGCGCGCCGTACTGGTCCCTGGGCTGAACGCTCAGCGGATCCAGCGGCTGGGCGCCCGCTGGCACAGCGCGCTCCACTGGGGCGTGCGTCGTCGAGTCGGTCACGCGAGGCAGCCCCCGGATCCATCGAACCGTCCGGGGGTTGCACGGTCATGGGGTCAGTGCCGGTGCCGGAGCCACACGAGGATCACGCCGACAGCGAGCGTCCCCATGTGGTACCCGGATCCGTACGCGGCCCGGTGGAGCGCGCGCAGCGTGAGTCCTCGCTGGTAGTGGGCGATCCAGTACCGCACCGCGGCAGCGGGCCGGTCAGCCAGAGGCCGGTCGGCTGCCCGGGCCGGTGCAGCTCGATCCCCCGCTCGGTGCGTCGGCGGATGCGCAGACCGTGGAGTCCGTGGACCTCGCCGCGGCCCGTCGCGCTTCGTGGTTCCCAGCAGGGCAGCAGGCCGGTCAGGAGGTTGTCGGCGCGCTTGTCGCCCTCGATGTACAGGCGGAGGCCGGCCGGGTGGGTTCGGCGTACTCGATGCCGAGGGGTACTCGGTGAAGACCGCGTGGGTCTGGAGCACCCAGTACATGGCCTCGGCCTGGAGGAGGAGCTGTGCGCGTTCCGTCGGCGCTGGGATGATCGGCGCGTCCGGCGCGAGGGCGGCGGCGCCCCGGCAGGCGACCTGCCGGGGTGCGCCGGTGTACCGGGCGTATTGGCAGGCTCGGCGGCTGATCTGATCCGACATCGAGGCACCCTTCACTCAGTCCCGTCGGCCCGCGGAACGTGAGGAACAGGCAGCGCATGTCGCGTAAGTGAGCTGGACTGTGGTGGTCGAGGCCGAGCCTCTTCGCCTCCGTCTGGAGCCCGCTGGGCCGAGGGCTCGCGGAGGAACAGCAGACTGATGCCGCGCCCGTGACCTTAGCGGACGAAGCCGCCCTGGGCAGTGAGGTGCGCCGTCCCCATCACGAGCGGGACGGCGCGGCGGTACGCGGTGTCCTACGCTGATCGTCATGATCCGAGCTGTGGTGTTTGACGTCGGTGAGTGCCTGGTGAACGAGACCCGGGAGTATGGCACCTGGGCGGACTGGCTGGGGGTGCCCCGGCACACGTTCGCGGCGATGTTCGGGGCCGTGATCGCTCAGGGCCGGGACTACCGCGAGACATTCCAGGTCTTCCGCCCCGGCTTCGACCTCTACGAGGAGCGGGAGAAGCGGGCCCAGGCCGGACAGCCGGAGCACTTCGACGACGGCGACCTGTATTGCGATGTGCGTCCGTCGCTCAGGGCGTTGCGCGACGCTGGTCTATGGGTGGGCATCGCGGGCAATCAGACGATGCGGGCCGGCGGCATTCTGCGCTCGCTCGATCTTCCGGCCGACTTCATCGCCACGTCCGATGATTGGGGCGTCTCCAAACCGGACCCGGCGTTCTTCTCCCACGTGGCAGATGCCGCTCCGTGCGCGGCGGAGGAGATCCTGTATGTGGGTGACCGGCTGGACAACGACATCCGGCCGGCGGCCAAGGTGGGCATGGCGACGGCGCTGATCCGGCGCGGACCGTGGGCCACGATCCAGTGGGACGACCCGGAGGCCGTCACTGTCGCGACCTTGCGGCTGCACAGCCTTGCCGAGCTTCCGGGCCGGGTCGCCGAACTCAACGCTGGAGAGCACTGACGGTCGTCCCCCACCCGTACATTTGGTCGTCCAGGTCACGGACCCATGGTTCGTTCCGCCAGGGGTGCAGCCGCTTGCGGACATCGCGGATGCGGTCCATGCCTGCTGCGTACCACGTGACCCGGAGCTGGTCGAGCGCTTCGCCCGCCCAATGGCAGGCTGCCTCCGGCTTGTCGTCCGCAGCCTCAACGGCGGCCAAGTCGCCAAGGATGACCGTGCGCTGTTTGCCGTCGCCGGCGGGCAGGTGGTCCAGTACTTCGCGCAGCGTTTCGCGGGCCTGGGCGATGTGCCCGGCGGCGAGTTGCGTGTTTCCCTTGAATGCGGCGAGGCGGATCGGGGTGAACCAGTCCATCCACACCGGGCACGGCTCGTCGGGGCCTTCGGCAAGCACGTCCTCGGCGTGGGAGATCAGGCGAAGTGCCGCGCGGGTGTCGCCGCAACGGGTCATGCACTCGGCCTCGACGGCGTCGAGCCACGCCAGCATCATCGCAGGCGCGTTCCCCCGGCGGGCGTATGCACGGGCGGCCGACATCCGTTCCTCGGCATCCTCCTTGCGTCCGGCCCAACCCGGAATGAAGGCGGTGTGGGCCAGGATCGCCGCGCCGAGTAGGGCGTCATCGGCTTCCCCGGCGGCCTGGAGGGCACGGACGAAAGCGTTGCCTGCGGCCCCGGGCTGCTGGAGGTCGAAGAAGTCGATGCGCCCGGCCAGTAGGTAGGACTCGGCGAGAGCGGCGGCGAGCGTCGTCCGGCAACGGCCGGTCGTCTCCCCGATCAGGGCTGTTCCCAAGCGGGTGTGTTCTACCACGGTGGCATGAAGCTGGGAGGGCTGGACGGACCAGTAGAGCCGTCGGTGGGCGGCGGTGACCGCAGCGAAAACGGCACCCACGGAGGCTGGTTGCGTGGCGTTTCCGGTGATGGGCAGGGGCCCGGCGGCCGGCCCGATTGCGGGCGCTGCTGCCGATGTAGTGGTTCGCCGACCGGGGCCTTCCTGCTGCGAGCTCGCCCTTCCCCAAGGCGCGGTGAAGCCGAGGTCTTCCATGGGCTGGCCCAGTAGGTGAGTCAGTACCCGCTGAAAGTCCGGCTGCGGCCAGGGTGGATTCGCCGACTCCCATCGACGCACCTGACGCACGCTGATCTGCAACGACCTGATGCCGAGCTGCGGTGCCGCATGGCGGATCGCCTCCGCCAACGCTTCCTGGGACGCATATCCCGCTGCCTGGCGGGCTGCCTTGAGTCGAGCGTTCCCTACGGGCCTGGCCACTGACTTCCTCACAGCTCCTGGTGGGTCCTGATCACTCCGGCCCACGGTAGCTTCAAAGGACCGCTTTGGGGACCCCTGTCCCGATGGTAGCCCTTTTAGGTCCTCCAGAAGTCCTATTTCAGTCCCTTGAGCGACCTTCTTCAGGACGTTCTTTGGCCCCATCATGTCTAGGGCCAAGGGAAAGCAAGAGGTCTCGGGGGGATGGTCATGGGCGACGCGGTGGCGCCGGGTGCAAATGCGGAGGGTGAGCCTAAGGGAACCCCGTACTCCCCAGCGGTGGGCGCTGTCTCGGTGGACGCCAAGCGCAACCGTGTCGGGCGGGTCATGGGACGGACGGAAACGCGCGTGTGGCTCAGACCAATTGGCGGCGGGCGTGAGTGGGTCGCGGTCCTGGCTGACCTCCGCCCTGCGAGCGACAAGGAATCGCTCAGCGCGCGCGTGGCCGGCGCCAATGCCAGGAGCCGAGGGGAAGTCCTATGACGGTGCGGTCGGTGATCAAGCGGGCTCCATGGAGGTTCCACGGGGAAACGGGTGAGGGCTCGCCGGATGCGATCTTCACCATCGAGTGCATGACGTGTCATGAGGAGTCGGAGCCCGTGGACAACGACGGCCGTGTGCCTCAGGAGTGGGCGATGCAGCACACCGGTCGCAATACGGATCACCGGTTGTTCAAGCTGCACACCGAGACCTATTGGCGCGTGGATCCCGCCTCGGGAAATCCGCTGTGCGAGGAGGATGGCTGTCCCACTCCGTGATCAAGACTTCCGTCTGCGCTGCTGGTCATCATCAGCCGGGGCAGGACGGAGAAGGTCCCACGTGGGCAGCGGGAACCAAGACGCGTGCGCAGGGCAGTGGCATTCCTCCGGAGGCCTCACCAAGGTCCGTCGACTTCTCGATCACGGGGTGGCTCTGGAATGGTGGCAGATGGAGGAGGTGCACCAGAGGCATGGCAGGCAGCCACGGCGAACTGAATCACAGGCTCCTCACGCCGCCCAGACGACTGCCGTACCGCAGCGGAGCACAGCAACCACCGCGACCGCAGCCGACCGTCATCGACCTCAGCAACACGGCTGACCAGCCGGGCAGACCTGCGCCCCGCCCGTAGTTCGCATCGGGGGGGTCAGGGACGGGGCCCGAGGTACCGTGAGTGGCATGTCCACTGAACCCGTGCCCGAGTGTCCGGTGTGCGGCACGGCGTTGACCTCCGGCGGGCTCGTGCTCGGTCGGCGGGAGGACGACCGCAAACGCACGTGCCGGTCCCTCTGGCGGTGTGCGGCGTCGCATCTGTGGTGGCAGTGGGCCGACCGGCCTTGGGAGGCGTTGGAGTCCTGTCCCTATCCCGATCTCTTCGCGCGCTGACCTGGATGGCTGACAGGATGACGGACAGCCACGGCGACAGACGGACGATGGCGGCCAGCCTCCCGCTGGACAGGCTCGTCCCAGGTGGGCATGCGCCCCGGATCGAACTTGTAAAGCGGTGGTCCGTGAGTGAGCCGCCTCCTACGCGAAGTGCTCGACGGTCGGCAAGAGATCGCGAACCGCGTGTTCCGCCAAGGCGAGGATCAGGCCCGGAAGTCGACGAAGCGGGCCGGTTCGGTGAGGACCTGGGCAGCGTGATCGAGGTCGGCGAGGCGGGCGGCGAGGGTCGCCTCGGCGAGGCGTTGTGGCAGGGCGGCGCTGAATTTGAGGCCGTTCAGGGCGCGGGGGTCGACCTCGGGGAGGCAGAGACGGTCGGCGGCGTCCACCGTGGCCTCCTTCCACATCTGCGCAGTGAGGTCCGAGCGCAGCCGCACGTACAGATCGTCGCCGCGCTGGAGGGGGTCGGCGATGCCGGCGAGGGTGGCGGCCAGGGTGAGGTTGGTGCGGTGGCCGGCCCAGGTCCACCACTGCAGGTCCTTGCCTGCACCGTCGCGGATGATCAGGTTGCCGCCGGGGTGGACGGTCTCTGCGCTCTCCTCGCGCAGCTGTGCCAGGGCGCCTTCCGCGCGCTTGGTGAGGGCGACCGGCGGGGTCTGGCCGAGGAGGACCTCGCGGGCGGCCCGGGCCAGGTCGAAGGAGGCCATGGGCAGTCCGCCGCTGTTCCACTTGGCCTTGCCGCCGCCGTCGACGGGTTCCACGAAGCAGCGTTTGCGGTGCCAGTCGATGTAGGTGACCTGCCAGCTGCGTCCGGCGAGCAGCAGGCGTCGCGGTCCGGCGCATTGCTCGGTGAGGAGGGTGGGGTCGGTCCTGCCGATTTCGGTGCGGCCGTTGAGGACGGTGAACTCGGGGGCGGCGGTGAAGACGGCTGTGAGGTTCATGAAGTGCCGGTGTCCGAAGCGGCGTTCGGCCTCGGGGCCGATGAACAGCATTCCGCCGTCCTGGTCGAGGTAGCCCTCGCGGACCAGGTGGCGCACGATGGGTGCGGCTGCTGGGCCGAACGGGCCGAGGCCGCCCCACCACTCGTGCCAGAGGTTGTCGCCGATGCGGTGTTCTTGCAGGCACAGGGCGAGGATCTGCTGGGCGGCGATGTGACGTGGTTCGGGTGGGGGGAGGACGGGTTCGACCCAGCCTCTTGACCACTGGAGCAGCAGGGCGGCGGCGGAGAGCAGGCCGCCGTCGTCCAGGGTGAGGAAGAGGCAGTTGCGGGTGGAGTTGGGTCGTCGTCCGGTGCGTCCGATGCGTTGGAGGAAGGATGCGACGGTGTGGGGTGCGTCGATTTGGATGACGCGGTCGAGGTCTCCGACGTCGATGCCGAGTTCGAGGGTGCTGGTGGAGACGATGACGCAGTCGCGGGCGTCGGCGAAGGCTTGCTCTGCGCGGCGGCGCTCGTCCACGGACAGGGAGGCGTGGGAGAGGAAGGTGGTGATGCCTTTGGCGCGCAGGGTCTCGCCGAGTTCCTCGACGTGGCGTCGGGATTCGCAGAAGACCAGGCGTTTTTCGCCTCGGTGGAGGGCGGCGATGACGGTGGCGGCGTTGCTGAGTGAGCCGACGTAGTCCAGTTGTACATCGCCGGGCGGCGGTGCCGAGGCGGCGCCTGGGGGCGTGTGGGCGGGTTTGCGTAGGTGCGGGGCGATGACGCGTGCGGGGCGCGTTCCGGCGGCTGATCCCTGCAGCCAGTGCAGGAGTTCCTCGGGGTTGCCGACGGTTGCGGACAGTCCGATGCGCTGCAGGGGGCGTCCGGCGACGCGCTGCAGGCGTTCCAGGACGGCCAGGAGGTGCCAGCCGCGGTCGTCGCCGGCGAAGGCGTGGACTTCGTCCACGACGATGGCGCGCAGGCCGCCGAAGAACGCATGGTGGTCGACGTTGACGCTCACCAGCATGGATTCCAGCGACTCGGGCGTGGTCAGCAGGACGTCCGGGCGCCGGCGCAGGATGGCTTTGCGTTGGGGCTGGGAGATGTCGCCGTGCCACAGTGCGGCGGTGCGCCCGAGCCAGGAGGTGTAGGTCTCCAGACGGGGCAGCAGGTTGTTCAGGAGAGCTTTGAGGGGGCACACGTAGAGCACGGATGTGCCCGTCCAGTGCTCGGCGGCCATCTTGGACAGCAGGGGAAACGCGGCGGCTTCGGTCTTGCCGGCCGCGGTGGGGGCGAGCAGCACGGTGTCGGTTCCGGACAGCAGCGGGTCGATGGCCTCCTGCTGGAGCGGGCGGAGCGTCTTCCAGCCGAGGGTGTTGACGATGTGGTGCAGCAGTACGGTGTCCAGTCGCTCCAGCGGGTCCTCCGAGACGGTGTCGCTCACGTCAGGTCCAGGTCGATGTCGTCGGCGCTGGATGCGGCGGCGTTGCGTTCGACGTCGCTGAGCTCGGCGGATGAGACGGTGAGGGCGTAGTGCTTGCGCGGGTCGAAGTCCTCGAACTCATCGACGCGGTCCAGGACGTCGGCCACGAGCTTGCGCAGGAACAGCCGGGGTGCGACGCCGACGTTGCCGCCGAGTCCGCCGGTGACGGCGGTGGCGAGCTGGGCGAGGTACTGGTCGTCCACGGCGCGGGCGATCCGCTCGGGGTGGGTGGCCTGGCCGGCGTAGAGGTCGCGGATGTTGCGGCCGAGCTCGCCGAGTCGGGCCAGGTCGAAGCCGGCCAGGCGCAGCTGCACGGCGCGCGGTGAGTCGAAGCGCGGGTCGGTGGAGAAGTCAGTCGCCAGGCGCTGCGCGAGCGGGGGCAGTCGCTGGACGCCTTGCTGGCCGTCGAAGAAGGCGGGGGTGCCGGTGATGACGAGGAACAGGCCGGGGAAGCGTCCGGCGTCGATCTCGTCCAGGAGTTGCCGCAGCGCGTTGAGGCCCTTTTCTCGGACGTCGCCGCGCACCCGTTGCAGGGTTTCGATTTCGTCCAGGACTATGAGCAGTCCTGGCTGGCCGCAGTCGCGGAGGACTGCCAGCAGGCCCTGCAGGAAGCCGAGGGCGGCGAAGTGGTCCAGGTCGCCGCGCACTCCGGCGGAGCGGCGGGCGGCTGCGGCGACGGACTTTTGGCCGCCGAGCCAGGCGATGAGTGCTTCGGCGGTGGGTGCGTCGCCTGCGGCGTGCGCGCGGTGGTAGCCGCGCAGGGCGGCGGCGAAGGCGGGGGTGGTGCGGGCGACGTCGGCGAGGCGCTGTTCCATGAGGGTGTCCACGGCGGTGGCGAGCGCTTCGGCGTCGTCCTGGTCGGTTTGGCCTGCGTCGAGGACTTCTTCTTCGAGGGTGAAGAACCAGGAGTCGATGACGGCGCGCAGTG
Organism: Actinacidiphila oryziradicis; assembly: GCF_005047355.1. Classification (GTDB taxonomy): domain Bacteria; phylum Actinomycetota; class Actinomycetes; order Streptomycetales; family Streptomycetaceae; genus Actinacidiphila; species Actinacidiphila oryziradicis. The sequence continues at coordinate 29,864 of NZ_SUMC01000048.1, read as the reverse complement.
CGCTGGGGGGGTGGGTGGCGGTGGTGAGGCGTTCGGTGAGGCGGCGGTAGAGGGTCTCCAGTTTGTGCAGGGGTGTCTCGGTCTCGGAGATCTGGATTTCGGCGGTGGCCAGTCCGGCTCGTTTGGCGCGTTCGGCGAGCCAGCGGGCGAAGAAGGTTTTGCCGGAGCCGTACTCGCCGCGGATGGCGTGGAAGGCGGCGCCGCCGCGGGCGGCGGTGGCCAGGTCGTCGTCCAGGGCGGCGGAGAAGCGGTCCAGGCCGACGGCGAACAGGTCCAGGCCCGAGTGCGGTACGGTGCCGCGCCGCAGCGCGTCCACGACTTCGCGGCGGCGGGCTGCGCTGACTGCAGAGACCGTGCTCATCTACGCTGTCACTCCGAACTGGTCTTTCAGTAGTGCGATGTCGAGTCTGACGCGGGCGCCGGCGTCGATGAGGCCGAGGACGGGGTAGCCCTCGACGTTGAGCAGTCGCTGCAGGGCCGCGACGAAGAATTCCGCGTTGCGCGGGGCGCGGCCGCCGGAGGAGGCGGCGGCTGCGCTGACGGCGGCGAGCGAGAGCGTACCGTCTGCTTCGGCGAGGTGGTCGATGACGGCGGCGACGGCCTTCTTCTCGGGGCCCTTGCGGACGAACTGCTTTTGTGCCGCGTAGACGCCGGTGTCCACGACCTTCGCGCCGAGGGTCAGGGGCGAGGCCGGTGCGGGGGCTGCCCCGGGGACCTGGAACAGCAGGTCGTCGGCTGCCGGTTTGGTCTTCTTCTTGTTCGTGGGGGTCTTGGCAGGGGGGACCGCGGCGGCGTTCGCGCCGGTGCGGGACGCGTCGTGCCACCACGGCGGGGTGACGGCCTCCGGGGACAGCACCGACCAGCCGGGCGGCAGGATCTCGGCCGAGGGCAGCAGCACCAGGACCGGGACGGTCATCTCGGCCAGGGCCGCGCCGCCGTGGTAGCCGGCTTTGCGGGGGGTGTAGCGCTGGTCCTCGCGCCACAGCGCGGTGAGCGTGCCGCCGCCCTCCAGCACGCGCGGGCCGGCCAGCTGGATCTCGTCCTCCCCGCTCTGCTCCCCCGGTCGGCCGATGCGCCAGCGGGCGGACTCCACGCCCTGCGCGGGCAGCGGCCCCTCCAGGGTGCGGTCCAGGACGTGGCCGTGGTCGGCGACCAGCACCACCGGGCGGCCCTGGCCGCGGGCTGCGTCCAGCAGCTCGGACAGGTAGCGCACGCTGCTGGCCGTCCAGTGGCCTCTGGAGCTTTCCTGGCCGTGGTCGAGAGCGTCGTCGATGGTGTTGAGGACCACGCCGACCACGCCGTCCCCGGCGATGGCTGCGATGACCTCGGGGGCGAGGCGGTGTCCGGCCGGGCCGGGCAGCTCCGCCTTGTGGAACAGCACCGCCTCGTGCCGCCGCTTCCGCCAAAAAGCGGCGAAGCCGTCCTTCTCCACACTCTGACCGCCCCTCACCAGGGCGCCGGTGAGGAGGGTGGCGCGGCTGACGGTGGTGACCGAGGGTATCGCGGCGACGGCGGCGGCCCGCCGGCCCGGCTCGGGTGCGGCCTCGGTCCAGCGCGGGGCGCCCAGTTCCTCGCCGAGCTGGGCGGCGACCGCGCTGCTCATGCCGTCCAGGAGCAGGATCAGCGGGGGCCGCTGCGCGGCGAGCGGCACGGCGATGCGCCGCAGCACGTCCTCCACGAGCAGCGCCCCCTCAGGTGCGGTGCTGGTGGCGTGCTGCGTCCAGGTGGCCAGGGCCTGGGCGAAGTCGCGGTCCAGGTGGTCACGGCGGGCCCGGGCGGCGTCGTGGACGATGCGGTAGGCCTCGTTGACGTGCGGGTCGGCGGCGCCGTCCCCGGCCCACAGCCGGTTCAGGGCGCGGTCGGCCCAGCCCCAGTCGCCGAGGTGGGCGTGGACGGCGGCGTTGACCGCGCCGGAGCCGGCCGCGATGCCGGCCTGGCCGGTGGTCAGCCAGCGTTGCAGGCGCACGGCCATCTCGGCGAGCTGCACCTGCTCGGGGAAGAGCAGATCGGCCAGGTGATGGCCCCGCAGCTGGTGCAAGGCCGCCTCGGCAGCCGCCACGGCCCGCTGGCCGGGCCGCGGCGTGAGAGTGGCAGCCAGTGCCCGCAGCCGGGCGCGGAAGCCGGAGGGAAGAAAGACGCTGTCGGCCAGGGCCTCACGCAGACCCGCCCGATCGGCCAGGCCGTCGGCCTGCTCCAAAACCTGAAGGACACCGGTGCGCGCCTCGGCGCTGCGCGGCCCACCTGCCGTGGCCTGGGTGATCCAGCGGGCGAGGACGCCCTCCACGGCGCGGGTGTAGTGGCGCAGCTCGTCGGGGCGGAAGGGGACGGAGCCGAACAGCGCTCCAACGGCCAGGGCCGCGTCCGGGGTGGCCCGCGGCCCGGTGAGGACGGCGGCCACGACGCCCAGCGCCATCGCGTCGCCGCCGCGCCCGGCCTGCGCCAGGGCCAGCAGCAGCGGCGCGGAGTCACCGACCGCCCGCTCCAGCCAGCCCGTCAGCCCCGCTCGCTCCTCCATCTGCAGCTCGGTGAAACGGGCCGGGCCACCGGGGGTGCGGGACCAGGTGAGCAAGGCCTCCACGTCCAGTGGCACCGCGTCGGTGGACACGCCGTCGCCCAGGCCGATCCGGGCATGGACCAGGGCGTGCATGGCGGCATCCAGGGTCAACACGGAGCCCACGGGGAGCCAGCCGCCGGCAGGCTCAGCGGCGAGCAGCGCGTCGGCGAGCCAGGGTTCGCGGCGGATGCGAGGGTCGACGTCCACCGCGCCGAACCGCTGCTTGACGATCTCAACGCGGTCCACGGTGAGCAGGGAGCGGCCGATGGCCTCCCCGCGCAGGTCCAGCGGCATCGGGCGGGTATCGGGAGCGTCCGTGGTGACCACGAGGACGTCGCCACCGCCGGCGGCGTCGGCGTGCCGGGCGAGATGGTTCTGCCAGGCGTCCACGATGCCCAGCACCGAGGACTGGTGGCTGACATGAATCCGGCGCTGCTGCGGCTCACCGTCCGCCGCCCGATCTTGGGCGAGGCGGGTGGTGAACTCCGCCGGGGCGCCTTCGCGGTAGCGGCCGCTAACCAGCACCAGGCGGCAGCCCTTGGCGTGCGGGAGGGCGGTCCACAGGAGGGCTTCGACGGCGCGCTGGTCGATCTCGGGGACAGCGGTACCGCTGGTGGCCTGGGTCATGACGCACCGCCTTCCAGTTCCTGCCAGCCGATCTCGATCTCGGTGCCGGGCTTCGCGGCGGCGTGAGCGCGGATCTGCTGGGTGAGTTCAGCCAGGACCTGGGCGAGGTCGGGGTCCAGGCTGCCTGGGCTGGTCGCGAGGATCAGGCGGCGGCGCCGGGCCGCGGGTACAGCAGGAGCAGCGGGTGCGTCGGCGGGCGCGGCGGGAGCTGCGGGTTCGGCGGGAGCTGCGGGCGTGGCGGGGTCCGCCTGCGGCTGAGCGGGCAGCGGGGGGTGGCCGTGAACGGTCAGGCTGACCTGGTCCGCGCCCCTCGGGCCCGGGACGGGAGCAGCAGCCGGTGCCGGGGCGGGTGCGGCGGGTGCCGGCGCGGCGAGGGCGTTGAGCCGCCCGGACTCGCTGATGATGTCCACAGCGCGGCTCTCGGCCGCATTCAGCACCGCAGCCAACTCCCGGTCACGCTCCACCGCGGCGGCCGCCTCGGCGATCTCCGCGAGCAGCCGCTGCGCCCGGTCCGCGAGACCGTCGCCCCGGCCGGTGAGGCCGCGCACGCTGCCCAGCAGCTGCCACTTGACGCGGTCCAGAGCGTCCAGCGTGGCATGCGCCGAGGACATCGCCTTCGCCAGTGCGTCATCGGACGTGGCGTAGGCGAGCGCGGACAGCTCCCGCACGAGCGCGGTCGCGTCCTTGTGCCGGACCAGACGGGCGATCAGGTCGGCGGCGTCGTGCACCGAGATCTCGCGGGCGCTCTGCTCCTGCGTCACGCCGAGTGCGGTGCGGTGGTTGGCCAGGGAGCGCCGCAGCCCGTTGACGGCCGGCTCCCAGCCCTGCGCCCTGGCGCGGACCTTCGCCGCGAGGTCGTTGACGTTGCGGGCGTAGCGCACCCGCGGCACGCTCTCCCCGAACAGTGCGGCTGCGCGCCCGTGCGCGGCGGTGAACTCCTCCTCGCTGGGCAGCTCCTGCGCGCGCAGCGCCCACCCGGGGCCGATGCGCTCCAGGTCCGGGGCCGCAGCCGAGGAGCCGTTGAAGACCCAGGAGCGGTCCGCGACCAGCGCGTACACGGCGATCAGCAGGCTGCTGACCGCCTTGTCCAGTCCACTCCAGCCCAGCTCGGCGATCCAGCGGCGGATGTCCTCGACCTCGTAGTCGCCGGTGACGCCCTGCGCGGTGGCGTGCTGCTCGATGCGGCGGCGCCACTCGGTGCCGACGTTCAGCGGCCCGTCGTGGACCTCCCCCAGCTCCAGGGGGTGCACGATCCGCTTGACCAGCCCGAGCTGCTTGCTGTCGACGACGACCCGGCGCGACCCGTCCTCCATGGCTCGCGCGATCCAGCCGTAGACGCTCTTCAGCTCCCCGGGGGTGACAGCTTTACGGGTCTCCTGCGGGTCGAAGTCCGGGTGCTTGGGGTAGAGCGCGGCGAACAGCCCGTCGGCGAGCTTGGCCAGGTTGTAGTCGAAGGGCGCGCCGCCCTGCAGCTGCGGGGTGTGCCCCGGGTAGAGGCAGTAGACGTGCAGCCCGTCGGGGGTCTCCGCGCCGACGTTGGTCTCATCCACGCTCGCGATCCCGTACAGCTGCCGCAGCACGTCGGTGAGCTGGCTGGTGAGAGTCTCCCGCTGGGCCTCCATCTGGTGCTTGACCCGTATCTGGTCGTCAGAGGGCAGATGCGCGGCGTAGTTGGCCAGCCGGTCCCGCTCCAACAGGTACTGGATCTTCAGCAGCCGGCCGAGCTGCGCCGAGCGCTGCGGGGAGAAGAAGAACGGCAGCCACACGATCGTGGGAGCCTCGAAACCCTCCTGCCGCAGCCGCTGGATGCGCGCGGTGTCATCGCTGGGATGCCCCTCGGACTCATCGAAGGGGTAGTCGACCACGAAGCGGACACGGCCTGGAACGCTGGGCGAGAACTGCATCGTCGGCATCGTCGCCGGTTCCTTGACGTTCTCAAAGACGAACTCCGCGGTGCGCCTGGTGCCCCGCCACACCACCTCGTGCTCGCACACGAACGCGCCCGTGTCACGCACGCCCAGCGCCTGCCACAGCCGCTCCTTGACCCAGATGCGACGCTGCCCGACGTTGTCCTTCTCCCCCACCGCATCCAGGATCGGCTCCACGTCCAGGTCGGACAGGTGCAGGGTGAACACCGGGTCGGCGTCGTTGCCGTCGCTGCGCAGCTCACCGGGGAACTCCGCCTGCAACTCCCGCAGCCGCCGCACCGCCAGCTCCCCCGGCGTCACCGCGCGCGAGCGCAGCGAGCCGTGGTTCAGCGCGGCCAGGCGCCCGCCGGTCAGGCGAGCCAGAGCGGGGACCTCCGGCGCGAGGAAGCCCAGCAGGAGAGTCTTCACAAAACGGTCATCCGCGCGGTAGCCGGCCTCCTCCGTGGAGCCGTACTTCTGCAGGAGGTACGCCTGGACCTTGGTGTGGAAGCGGATCGCGGCCTCGGACTGGGCACGCAGCCGGTCAGTGAACGCCTCCCCCATACCGTCCGCCAACACATCCCACAGGTCACCGAGGGGGATCAGGTCGCCGAGCTTCATGTCGCCGCGGCGGCGGTAGAGCATCTCCTGGATCAGCTTCAAACCGGTCCGCTCACGCTGCAGCGCACCGGACAGAGCAACCAGGGTGTTGAGCAGGACCGGCGAGAGCGGGTACAGCTCCTTGAAGTCCGCCCAGTCCGCACCGGTCGCCCCCGCCGCATCCAGCAGCACCCCCCGCACAGCAGCGTCGGAGGACTCGACGCCGGCGAAGGCACTGCGCAGCGCGGCGCGGGCCGCGTCGTCCCTCGGCTGGAGAACACGCTCCTTGATGATCGCAGGGAGGTTGCGGTCCTCCAGGCTGACGACATCGAAGCGCCCGGCGAGGTAGCCGACCTGCTGCTCGAGGTTCTTCACATCCGCGCCGACCACATCAGAGCCGACGAGCTGGGACAGGTCACGCTGCCGGGAGATGAACGACACGATCGGCACCGGCCGGTCGGTGTCACCCGACTCAATCAGCTTCACCAGCTTGCTGACCTCGTCGTTGACCATCGCCTTCTCGGTGAGGTGCGCCTGCAGCCACAAAATCAACTCGTCCAGGAAGAGCACCAGCCCGTCGTAGCCGAGGCTCTGCGCGTGGCGGCTGATGACGGCGAGGCCGTTCTCCAGCGGTAGGAACGCGTTCTTGTCGCCCTGCGCGCCGCGGGCGTAGGCCGACATGGGGCCGGAGTCCGAGATCAGCGCGGATATCAGCGCGTTGCGCAGATCGCTGCCGGCGGCTGCGGCGAAGGCGGCGTCCAGGCTTGCGGAGGTCCAACCGGAGGCGGGGGCGGCGAGCGCGTCCAGGTCTTCCAGGTCGTCGCCGGCCTCGACGTTGCTCTGGGCGGAGGCCGGTCCGGAAGGGTCGCCGAGCCACTGGATGAACTTCGCGTCGTCCGCGAGGAAGTCGCGCTGCCGGCGGGCGTCCGCGAGGGCTGCGTCCGCGCGGTAGACCGGCGGCACCGGCGCGCCCGGGTGCAGCCGCCGGACGGTCGCCACATAGCCGCCGAGCAGTGCCGAATCGAGCGACGCCGCGCCGACAAGGTGGTACGGCACCATCAGGAACCGCTTCCTCGTCCCCTCCTGAACCAGCCAGTCGGCGTGCTCCGCGATAACCGCCTGCAGGCGCGGCTTGTCACGGGCCACTGCCCCACTGTCGTTGAGGACCGCGTGCAGGACGGTCAGGAAGTGACTCTTGCCGGAACCGAAGGAACCGTGCAGGTACGCGGCGTGGGAGGCATTGTCGCGGACCGCCGCCTTGACGATACCCAAGGACTTGCGGAACGCCTGCTCGAGCTGGTCGGTGACGACGTACTCGCGAACCCGCTGCCCGGACTCGCCGAAGCCGCCCGACAACTCGACCTTGAAGTCACCCGCAAGGACGGACTCGGGCAGATTGAGAACGTCCTTCAGGTAGAGGGCGTCACTGGAAGAACTCATGGGCGGTGGTCTCCCTCTCCCGCTCAGGCCGACTGCATGTCGGCAGCGGTGTCAGTCTTCTTCGCGGTACGGGCGGTGGCAGTAGCGGCGGCCTTGCGGCCCCGGGCCTTCGGCGCGGGACGCCAGGCCGCAAGCTGCGCGGCGCTCAAGCCGCGCTTGGCACGCTCGGCATCCAAGAACGCCCCGAACTCCTCCGCCGCGTTGCCGCCCCACTCCTGGTCGTCCGACCCGAACCACTGCCGCACCCACGGCATCAGCTCAGCCAACCCCGCAAGCAGCGGCGCTATTCGGGACTCCTCCCAGCTCAGCTGGGAGGCGCGGTCCTTAACAACGTTGACCAGCGCCTGGGCCTGGTCGCGGTGGTCCCAGCCGGCCCAGCCGAGCAGCAGGGTCGGGTCCGCGTCGGGATTGGCACCGGGGTAGGAGACGAACCGCTCCTTGGGAACGTCGAGCTTGCCGCGGTTGGACCAGTACGAGGTCTTGACGAAGTCGGCGGAGGCGTACTTCGGCGGGACCGGGATGCTCAGACGCTCACCGGTCGCGTCCTCCGCCCGCTGCTGCTCCCAGACATCCTCCCACTGGGCGCGCTTGCGCAAGCCGGTGTCCTTGTAACGGAGCGCAGCGAGGTAGGGGACGTGCTCGACGTCGAGGACTTCGGCCAAGACCGCTTCCAGCGGAAGGTCCCGCTTGCCGAGATGGTCGGCGGCATAAAGCGCTGCAACGGCAGACACCTCAGGGTCCAGCTTGGCGAGCTCATCGGCAAGCTGACTAATCGTGAGCGGACGCGGCTGCTCGAAACCGTCGCGAAGCGCGAACCACAGGCGGCGATCCTCGACTCGGTCAAGCAGCCAGGTGCGCAGCGCTTCCTTCTCCCGCTTCTCCCACGGCTCGGACGCCCAACGGCGCTTACACTCCGGCCGCTCGATCAGCGCGAGGTCCCTGCGCTTCTCGATCACGTCGATGCGGTTCTGGACGATGGCGCGGTACCAGCCGGGCCAATGGGCGGGGATCTCGGTGATGGGCGTGGAGTGGTGACGGGTGAACCACGCCGTGTCCAGCTCGCCAGCGGCGACCTTGCGTGCGAGGACGATCTCGAACGCGCGCTCACCGAGCTTGACGGGCGGGAGCGCGTCGATGTCGGGGGCGGTGAGGCGCTGATCGTTTGTCCCGCTCAACCGGACAAGATCGTACGCACCGTAGACCTCCCAATCGAGCTCCTCCTGAAGCGCGACCATCCGCTCACGAGTGGCGGTGTGGGCGGCGTAGGCAGCGTCGAACACGGAACGGGTCGGCGTCGCGCCGGACGCGCACACAGCGGAAGGCTCGTGGACAGCGAGCTCCTGCGCGGATGCGTCGATAGCGCGGCCGAGCGCGAGGGGGAGTCGGCCAGGGAGGGGGAACTCCTGGAGCTTGGTGCCAGTGAACTCGTAGAACTTCTCCCAGTCCTCACTGGCGATACCGCCACCGATCCCTCCGTTGCCTTTGTCATGGCAAACCTGCTTCAGCCAGAAGCACGCCGCCGACGAGTTGAGCACCCCCAACAACTCCAGGTGCTCATCCTCCCCCGCCCTCTCGGGCAACTTGATCACCGGCGCGGTCTGCTTGAACACTTTCCCGCCCCGGTCCAACGCGAAGTGGTTGTGCGTCGCCACAAACGGGAAGGCGATCCCAAACGGTACTGAGAACCGCTCAGGATGCCATCGACTCCATTCGTACCACGTCAGGCCGATCTCCTCGTGTGTGCCACCAGGCTCGCGGCGAGTGCGCAAAAGTACCCGATGTGTCCACAGTTGTTTGGAAGAGGAAATATCAGAAAGATCAGCGATCAGCTCCTTCGAATATGGGAACAGGGCCTCCGTCACCGGGTCTAGATCCCAATCTCGTATGATCTGCCCTTGGACAAGTTGGATGGACCGGGAGGCAGCGACCCCCTGGCGCCGCCATGCACCTGGCGGGGCGAAGTAGGAATCATCGGACCCCGTGTGTGCTGTACGCCCGATCAGCCGGACGGAATCCTGCAGGCGACTACAGGCAATGGCCTCAAGCGCGCTAACGAGATCACTCGCGCCGCCACCGCTGAGAGACCAGGGATGCACAGTCCAATTACCGCGCTCGGAATCGATCACAGAGACCCACTCCGACTCGCTCTCGGGCGCTCCCACCTGATCGACAATCGCAGTCCACACTACACCCCGCGCCGCATCCACCGGTTGCGATGGCTCACCGCGCACACCCAACACGGCGCGAATGGGCTCCCTCTGACGGGGGATGTGATTGCGCCCGATTAGGATCACCGTCGGCGTACCATGCCCGGGAATGTATGCCCCAGAGGTGTCAATAACGTGCGTCAGGTGCACGCCCTCGCGATCGCTGACGAAGAACTCCTCGATCAACTTCTTCCCGAACTCCCGCTTAATAAAGGAGTTCGCGGTGATCTGCCCGGCATACCCCGCCGCCCGCTCCGACCCACCCGCACGGATAGCGAGCTGGAACAACCGCTGCGCGAACGGCACCGACAGCGCGTACGTCCCCGCGCAAGCGCTGTACGCCTTGCGGTAATTGTCGTTCTCCTGCTTGTCCTTCACCGTGATGTACGGCGGGTTTCCCACCACCACGTGGTAGCTCGAAACCCCCAGCAGGTCGCACCGCTCCGCGTACTCCTTGACGTCCTCCGTCCTGTACGCGAAAGCCTCGCCGTCCGACAGCAGATCGACCTGGATGCCCGCCGCCCCCCGCCCGTGCAGCAGCGAGTCACCCGCCGCCACGTTGATTGGGAACGCCGGGGCCTGGTCGAGCCGTTTCGCCCCGCCGGCTTGCAGAGCTGCGATCAGCAGGCGGAAGCGGGCGATCGACACCGCGAACGGGTTCTTGTCGCAGCCGTGCACCGACTCCGACGTGCGCCGGATCAGCTCCCAGACATCCGTGCCCGGCTCGGCCTTCTGCCACTTCGCGAGCAGCCGCTTGAACAGGCCCAGCAGGAAGTGCCCCGACCCGCACGCCGGGTCGATCGTTCGCAGGCCCTTGCGTATCTCACCGTCCCCGCCGACGACCGTCTCCGGTTCAAGGCCGAATTCCCGGACCGCCGGTTCCAGCGTCAGGTCGAGGATGAACTCCTCCACGAACTCCGGCGTCTGCAGAAGTGCGTATGTCTTGCGCGCGTGCTCGCTCAGGTCCTGGTACAGGTCGCCGAGGAACCTGGTGCTCCACCCCTCGTGCTCGACGACGCCGTCGGCCCCCACCACCGTCTCGTCGGTGAAGTCGTGCAGGATCTCGCCATCCGACCCGCGCCGCCGCCAGAACTTCAGCAGCCCACTCGCCGCCTCGTACGACGGTGCCAGCTCCCACAACGGATTGTGCGCGCGGTCGAACAGCCCGGCCACCGCCGGATTGGTCGCGGCCAGCGACTCGAACGCGTGCACCAGCCAGTCCCGGTCGTTCTTCTCCGGGTTCAACCGGAAGAACTCCGCGTCGCGGTCCTCAGCGTCCTTCAGGCGCTCACCCGGGCCGGCCAGGAACGGGTCGGCGATCAGCTGGTTGTCCTCGCAGAAGCGGACGAACACGCACGCCAGCACCCACGCGGCCGCGACCTGCGTGATCCGCTCGTCCCGCCACGCCCCGTACGTCGCCGCGGTGCGCTTGGCCTCCCGGGCCTGCGCGTACTCGGTCTCCAGCTTGGCCTGGTACTCCGCCACGACCTCGCTGCGCGCACGCAGGTCGTCCTCAAGTGCCGTGACCTGCTTGCGCAGGTCCTTCAGCAGCTCCGTCTGGTTCACGCCACGCCCGGACACTCGCCCGCCCCTCCCCATCCCCATTGACATGCAGCAACATCCAGCGCCGCCCTCCCGAGGGGCGGCCTCTCAGCCGGCCAGCGGTGCCGCCCCGGCCGTCCTCAGCGTGTCGAGGAACGAGCGCTCCAGCACCACCCGCTCGGCCTCCCCCAATACCTCCACCGTGCGTCGGTCCAGGTGGGGGGTTCCGCGCGGGGACTCCGACGGGCACAGCACCCACAGCCCGTGCGGGCTCGCCCCGCCCCGCCGTGCGGCGTTCTGCAGCTCCACGAGCGTCTCCCGTCCGCCCGCCTCCCAGTACCGCCCGAGCAGCCCGGCGGTGTGCACGAACACCACCGCGCCCGGCCGCTCTCGCGCCGTCTGCGCGATCTGCTCGCCGACCCTGGGCCATACCCGCGAGACGTACGACCGCAGGCCTCCGGGCAGTTCGCCCGAGCGCGTGAAGGTGGTGTCCGCGCCGAGCACCTTGCTCCAGTCCGTCCCGCGCTCGCCCGCGAGAGCGCGGAACTCCGCCAGGAACACCTGCGCGAGGTTCACCGGCACCACCGGCAAGGCCCCCGCCACCGCCTCCGCGGCGCCCGCGAGGTACTTCAGGTGCACGTTCAGGGCGACGAAGCCGCCGCGCTCGACCGCCCCCCGCAGCTTCCCCGCCAGCAGCGCGTCCGGGTCGCGTCCGGCCGAGGCCGCGCCGATGGCGGCGCTGCCCGCGGCGGTCAGCGTGCCCGTGCCCGTTCCGCTGCGCAGCTGGGTCCCGTTCACCGAGGGCGCGGGCGGGCGGAAGCAGTGCGCGGCGGTGTCGTACTCCAGCGGGAAGTCCGCTTTCTTCAGCGCGTCCTCGACCCTGACGTGCGTGGGGGCGCCGAAGTCCAGCTCCGGGAAGCGGTAGCGGACCTTGGCGAGCAGGTCCTCGACCGTGATGCCCAGCTCTCGCCGGACACCGGCCGGGGCCTGGGAGATGCGCAGTGCCCGGTCCAGGCTGAGGTCGCGCGGGTAGAGCTCCAGCCTCGGTGACGCCGCCGCCATCGCCGCTGCCGCCGCGGCCAGGGCGACCAGGCGGGTCTCGGCGAGCGGGGCCATGCCCTGCGGGGTGGGGACGACGCGCAGGTCCCGCACGACCGAGGCCCGTCCCGGCAGGGGATCGGAGCCGGCCAGCTCGTCGGCCTTCGCGCCCAGCTTGGCGGCGTAGTCGGCCAGGTCGGGGGCGCTGGGTGCGTTCGATCCCGGCAGCGACTCCAAGGCGATGAGCACCCGCTCGCCGCGGCGCAGTACCGCCAGCCGTGGCTGGTGTTCCTCGTCGCGTCCGTCGGGCAGGGCCTCGGCCTCCACGGCGGCGCGGACGACGGCGCGGGCTTTGGCCAGGGTCCGCGCGGGGGTGTCGGCGCCCGCGCCGTGGCGCACGCGCAGCTCGACAGCCAGCTCCTGAGGAGTCATTACGCGTCCGGCCGCGTCCAGGACGGCGACGAGTTCGTTGCGTATGTGCTGCAGCCATCCCGTCTGTGCCCACTCTTTGATGGCGGCGACGTGGTGGCGGGAGACGGTGGGCTGGGCGGTCTGCAGGGCGCCGGCGATGGCGACTTGGGTGGGCCAGGGGGCGAGCTTTGCCTCCCACGGTTCGGGCTGGGGGCCGTCGCCGGGCAGGCCGAGGGTCGCGCGGATGACCTCGGACTTGTTGGAGGTGGCGCGGGTGGGGCCGGGGGCGAGCAGCGTGGCGAGTTGGTCGACCGGTCCGCGTGCGGTCACCTGGTCCAGGACCGCCTCCTCGCTCCCGGCGGACGCCGTAGCCTTGCCGGACGGGGTCGCGGGCCCCACGGCCTTGCCCGTCGCCGCCGCGCCCGGGGTCCCTGCTGTGGGCTTGCGGCGTAGCGCGGTGGTCCATTGTCTGTGGCGGCGTTTGAGTTCGTTGCGGATGAGGACGCCGGCGCCGCGTGCTTGGGAGAAGCGGTGTGGTGGCAGGGCCAGGAGGTCGCTGACGGTGCTGGCGCCCAGGTCGGCGGCGACGGAGACGGCGCGTGGCGACAGGCCGGCGGCGATCAGCTCCGTCGTCGGCTCGGCGGCCAGTGCTGCTGCGTCGCGGATCTCTTGCAGGGTGTCGGAGTCGGTGGTGGCTGTGGCGGTGGCGGGGGTGGTGGCGGGTGGGACGGCGTCGGCGTGGGTGAACAGCTCGCGCCAGGCCGCGCTCATCTGTTTGAGGGAGTCGAAGCGGTGGGCGGTGTCGCGGTGCAGGGCGCGGGCGAAGTACGCGGTCAGGCCCTCGCGTAGGCCGGGCTCGAAGAGGTCCTCGGCGAGCGCCGGGTGCTCGTCGCTGGTGGTGCGGGGGTCGCCGGTGCCGTCTCCCCAGACGGGGCGCTCGCCGCTGGCCATCTCGTGGAGGGTGACGGCGGCGGCGTAGTGCTCGGCGTAGTCGTCGAACTCGCGGCGGTGTCCGTGGTCGAGGAAGGGGTCCAGGTAGCCGCGGGTGCCGGCTTTGACGTCGCGGTCGGGGACGTCGGCCAGGGAGAAGTCGAAGAGCATCAGGTGTTCGCGGCCGTCCGCGCCGTGCTGGACGCCGAGGTTGTCGGGTTTGATGTCCCGGTGGCGGACGCCCTTGGCGGTGAGTTCCTCCAGGGCCTTGAAGAGGTCCTCGCCGAAGCTCTCCAGGTCGTCGTAGGTCAGGCGGCCCTGGCCGCGCAGGCGCTGGGCGAGGGACTGCTCGCCTGCGTACTCCAGCTCCAGGACGGTTCGCCCGCCCAGGGTGCGCGGGCCGTCCAGCAGCCGGACGATGCGGCCGCCGCCGACCTGCTTCAGTGCCGTCGCCTCGGCGTGCAGCCGTGAGTCTTTCCCGGCGTCCAGGGCGACTTTCAGGACCCGGGGCTGGGGGAAGCCCGCGCCGTCCTCGGGGTCGGCTTGCACGAGCAGGGCGCGGGCCGTCGCGCCGCTGCCCAGCACCCGCACCACGCTCCACTCCGCGTCCAGGGCCTGGCCGGGGGTGGCGCTGAGCGGGTCGGCCTCCGCGGCGGCGGCCTGGGAGTTGACGTCCTGCTCGGCGGTGTCCAGCCGCTTGAGGAAGGCGTCGACGGATTCGAGGCGGTCGGCGGCGTCGGAGCGGGTGGCCTGGTAGATGAGTTCGTCCAGGGAGGCGGCGATGCTGTCGCTGACGGCGTAGGGGTGCAGGCCGCCATCAGCGCCCAGCCGGGTCATCAGTTCGCTGCGGCGGGCGGCGGGGGCGGTGCCGGTGAGGATGAGGTAGGCGACCGCGCCCAGGCCGAAGACGTCCAGTTCCACCGGGTCGGCGTACTCCTCCTCAAAGCCCGGGGCGAGGTAGACCTCGGCGGCGTCTGGGAGGTGCTCCTCACCCAGCGGGCTGTTGCCCAGCGACCTGAGCGAGGTGGCCTCGAAGTCCCGCGCGGCGCTCTGCCAGTCGGTGATGCGAAGCGCCGGCTGCCCGCCGTCGGGCCGGGCGGTGACGTAGATGGAGCGGGCGGCCAGAGCGCGGTGGTAGAGGCTGCGGCGGTGCGCGTAGCGCAGGGCATCCGCGAGCTGGCGGACCATGGCGCGGCGGGTCTCGTCGCTGAGCCTGGCCCCGTGTGCGGCCAGGTAGTCATCCAGCCGCAGATCCTCGTGGCGGTGGCGGAACAGGATGGCCGGGCCGCCCTGGTGCTCGCGGAAGTCGACGGCCTGGGCGATGCCGGGGTGGGTGATGCCCTGCAGCACCTGATACTCCCGCAGCGCGGCGCGCTCGGTGGAGCGCCGGGCCGCCTCGGTGGCCTGCAGCTCCACCAGGTAGACGCGGACCCGGCCCTCCTCATGGACCAGGCCCTCGCGCTGCGCGAGGCGGTCCTCCCAGGTGTCACCGGCATCCAGGGGGCGCGGCTGCAGGCGCCAGTCGCCGAAGTCCAGGTGCGCGGTAGAGGCCCGGACGCCGATCGTGCGCATCAAGTCATCCAGGCGGCGGGCGAAGTCCGCGGTGATGCGCTGCTCCTCGCGCAGCGGGGGCGTGGCAAGCAGGTCCTGCCAGATGCCGGGCAGGCCGCTCGCGGCGCCGTCGCGCCCGTAGACGCGGATGCGCTGGACCTCATCCAGCTCACTGACCAGACCCGGGGCGGAAAGGAAGACCGCGGGCTCCACCCGCGGTATGCGCAAGGCCCGACCCGAGGACAGCTTGCGGGCGGCCCACTCCAACTGGCCCTTGAGCTCCTTGGACTTCAAGTCCGTCAGGTGCAGCGGGTTGGGGATGGTGCGGATCTTGTCCTCGCCCTGGAAGGACCAGGTGGAACCGTGGTTGACCAGGCGCCCGGGGTGCGCCTTCAGCTCAACCAGGTACAGGCCCCGCGGCACGGCGATGAACAGATCACACTCATTGACGCGGCCGGAGGCCGCGGAGAAGGAGAACGTCGCCCAGGCGCGGTAGGGCTCGCTCTGCGGCATGAGCCGCTTGACGTGGTCCAGAGCGTCCTGCTCCCACGGGAACGGGGAGGTGCGGGTCTGGTGCCACCGCTGGACCTTGGGCTGAGCCGGCTTGGGCGCCGGTCTCGGTGGGGGGGATGCCGACCCGCCTGCTGCCGCCACCGACGTTCACCGCGCCTTCCATCGTCCTGTTAGCTACGCCGGGGCCGTAGCGCATGACTCTTCAGACAGCCTGATTACGAGATTCTGACCACTCTCGCCCGAGTCGAGCACCTTATTATCACCATCCTGTCACAACATGCCAGTTCACACGCCCAACGCGGAGGGACGACAGCAGACGCGACATACCCCCCCATGGCCAGCCATTTACAGCCCCGCTGAGCCCAGCGCACCACCGGCCGCCGCCAGCACCTCGGCGTCCTCACCACCGGCTGACCGCGACAGCCTGCACGGTCAGCCCGCACCGCAGTGACGCCAACGACATCAGTCCACCACCGGGTAGCGCCTACGCGTCAGCGCAGGTGCTACCCACATGACCCAGCACCAGCCCGGCCCGCAGTGGGCCGTCCGCCCGCCTCAACCTGCCCGACACGCGTCCGCTGCACCAGCGCAAGCGCGTGTGGATTGGCGGCATCTTGCTGCTCTCGATCGGTGCCGCATTCGGCGGCGGTGACTCCAGCACGGCCAGCTCCCGCGCCGCGCCCCACGGTCACCGTCACCGCGACCGCCACGAAGACGGCCACGCCGCACCCGACGGTCACTGTGACCAAGACGACCAAGCCCAAGCCAAAGCGACGGCGACGCACAAGTCCAGCACCGGCTCCTCGGGCAGCAGCAGCGGCGGCTCGTCGACCTCCGGCGGCATCACCACGTCCCACCCGGCCACCGCCAAGTGCAACGACGGCACCTACACCTACGCCGCCCACCACCAAGGCGCCTGCTCCCACCACGGCGGCGTCGCCATCTCTACAACTAGCAGCCGACGGCGCAGCGTCTGGTCACGGCGCTGCGCCCTGAACCGGCGCGAGGGCATCCGGGGGAAATCAAGCAAGACCCGCAGGTGAATACCGGCTTGCCAGCCCCGGTACGGCACCACCATGGTGGGGGCTCTGGTTGCGAGGCATGTGATTTGGCGTCAGCTCATCGACTCGCTTGCCGCGGCCAGGACCGCCCCGCTGTCAGCTGCCGTTCGCCGGCAGGCGGTACTCGTACTTGCGCGGGCGCAGGTCTTCCTCGGCGGGCTCCCAGTTTTTGAAGTGTGAGAGCACTCCTTCGGCGGTGGTGTAGGGCTCGGTGCGGGTGTCGACGGTGATGTCACTGACCACGTACAAGTCGACCGTGTTGCCCTTGTCACGGGCGTGCAGGACCTCGTTGATGGTCAGCTCCACACTCGTCGGCGCACCGGTGGTGCCCTTCACCTCCACGTGAGGCTCCTCAGCGGGACAGCGTTCAGACGTCATTTTCGGACCAGACCCGTCACCAGCCGCGGCAGGGCCCCTGTTCGCGGAGTGCCGCGGACAGGGGCTCTGCCGTGCGCCAGTCGTTCGTGAGAGTGATCAGCTGTTGGCGTTGAGGACGGGGTAGTAGCCGCTCGCGTGGCCGGTGGCGGTGGGGTGGTACGACTCCCAGCTTGGCGAGATCACCAGGGAGTGCAGCCAGCCGTCGCCGGAGCACAGCTCGTGGCCGTTGAAGGTGGTGCGGACGTCACCGAAGACGAAGCCGTGGGCGGCGGCCCGGTTGGCGATGACGCTGTCGATGGCGTCCGAGGCCTCGTCGATCTTGCGGTGCTTGGTGTCGCTGAGGCCGACGCAGTAGACGTTGAGGGTGTACATGTGCGGGTAACCCAGCACGACCACCTTGGCGTTGGGCGCCTTGGCGCGGATCGCGTTGTAGGTGGCGTCCAGGCGGGCCGGGAGCGTGTTCTGGGCGTAGCTCTCGGCCTGGTTGACCCGGTTGACGCAGTCGGTGTCCGTGCCGGTCACGCAGGTGTTCATGACGTCGGAGAAGCCCGCGTCATTGCCGCCGATGGTGATGGAGACCAGCCCGGTGGATGAGTTCAGCGGGGCGAGCTGGTTGTTGGTCACATCCGTGGTCGCCGCACCCGAGCAGGAGGTGTCGGCGAACGAGGAGGGTGCGTGGGCGTTCTTCCACAGGTACGGGAAGGCGTTGAAACTGCGGTGGCAGTTGCCGCTCGAACTGTCGTAGTTCCCGGCGCCGTTGCCGGAGGAGTACGAGTCTCCCAGCGCCACATACGCAGGTCCGGCAGCATGTGCCGGACCGGTCAGTAGCAGGCTGAACATCATCGCGAGGATCAGCGTGGCGAGAGCTGATAGCGACTTGGTCTGTCTCACGGAACCTCCCTGGGCGGGAAAGCTGGCTACCACTTGGTAGCAAGCGATAGCCACCTAGGGGAAGTGTTCATGCCAAAGATTCTTCCCGCGTAGACCCCGTGTTCACGCCGTGGGAGAGCGGGAGGTGGTCGGGGCGCGGCCAGCGGGTGCCGATAAATCATCCGGCCAGCTCGTGTGCCACGAACGCTGAAGGAGGCGTTGATGTAGGAGCTTCTGGAGAGTCCCTGGTGTGGCTCGAGGGCTACCAAGCCCTCCTCCGCTGGCGGAAGGAGAACAAGATCACCGGCCTGTACGCCGTCCCCTACGACACCGAGACGACGGTGGGCGTCACGAAAAACTTCCCGCTGGGCAGGTGGGTGCACCAGCAGAGGAAGGCACTGCGGGCCGGGGAGCTGGAGCCGCGGCGCAAGGAACTGCTGGACGCCCCGGAGGCCGGGATGGTGTGGGAACCCGGCGAGGAAGCCTGGGAGACCAAACTCGCCGCGCTGCGCTCCTACCGGCAGGCCACGGGCCACCTTGCTCCCCGCCAGGACCAGGTCTGGGGCGAGAGCGAGGCGATGGTGCCGGTCGGCCAGCACATGGCCAATCTCCGTAGGAAGGGCGGTCTCGGGAAGGACCCGGAACGGGCCGAGGAACGCGCGCAGCAGCTGGCCGCGATCGACCCAGACTGGAACTGTCCCTGGCCGCTCGACTGGCAACGCCACTACCGCGTCGTCAGCATTGAATCGGCATCCGTGTCACCACTCGAAACCCGACTCACATCCCACTGAACAGCACAAACCCGATGACAACCACACTGACATAACTATGCCGAACCATCACTGACAAAAGGTTGCAGATCATCACTTCGCGTTGCGGCCGGTGGCGGCGATGACCGGGGCGATGAGGGTGATGCCGCGCTTGACGGAGGCGGCGAAGTTGGCGGAGCTGGGGTAGCCGGCGTCCATCAGGTGCTGGCCCGGGGTCAGGTCACGGGTGATGAGCTTGTCCTGGATGTCGGTGGTGGCGGTGACGTCGGGGTCGGTGGCCGCGGTGGTGTGCACGTCGGTGACCAGGTTCGGGGTGCCGGGCTCGCAGCTCTCCGTCAGGTGGCACTTGCTGCCCGCCCACTCCAGGTCGCTCTCGCCGGCGGGGGTGGTCTTCGTGCTGTAGCGGGCGTCGGGATCGTGGGGCGAGTGGACGCGCTCCACTGCGGGTGCGTTCGTACTGCTGGTCCCACACGGTGCGCAGGATGGTGACCTTGGGCAGGGTGTTCATCCAGTCGGCGGTGGGGTCGGCATCGATGGCGTCCAGCAGTTCCTGGCCGTCGGTGCCGATCTGCTCGGCCAGCATCTGGGCGGAGGCGCCTGAACGGCCGAGCAGGCGGGAGGTCTCCACCTTGCGGCCGTAGCGCTGGTCCCAGCCCTCCTTCAGGAGGGGCACCACGAAGCCGGGGCTGATCACGATGATCTCCTCCAGGGCGGCGCGCAGGCTCTCCCCGACCGTCTCGATCCGGTTCAGCCGACGCACGCAGGCGATCACGTGGCTGGAGTCGGTGCGCTGCCGCCCACCCGCCTTGACCAGGCCCGCCTCCTTCAACCAGGCCAGCATCAGGTCGAACACGGCGTCGGCCCGGCCGTCGGCGGCCAGTCGTGTGCGGAACTCCGACAGGACGCTGTAGTGGAAGCTGGGAGCGTCCAACTCGCGGCTGAGAGCGTATTTCCACGAGATCCGGTCGGCGAGGGCCTCCGCGGCCTGGCGGTCGGAGAGGTTGTGGCGGAACTGCAGGATGACCACCATCAGCAGCAGCGCCGGCGACAGGCCCGGCTGACCCAGCTCGGAGAACATCCCGGCCAGCGGGCCGGAGGTGAAGTCGGCGTCGGTGAACAGCGGACCGAGTGCGTCACGGACCCGCATTTCGTCCGTCCTGCGCCACCCTTGGCGGACAACGCCCTTCGGCGGGCAGGCCACCACTGTCCCACGTCACTGCAGCCAGACTTCGCCAACAGAGTCCCACTACCTGCGGATTCGGGTCAGAGGGCGGTCAGGTTCGCCCACTGATCAGGCTGCCGTGCCGGGAAACACCAAGGCGGAGTCAAGTTTCGCAGCTGTCGCAGCACCGAACCTGTGGATCCCCGGCACTCCATTGACTTGTGTCTCATATGATCTTCCTAATGGTCGTTCAGCGGATCTTCACGTCCACCGTCACTCCGAGTGCCGGTGGGCGGCTTCTGAAAGCACGTAAAGGAGTTGTTCGTTGAGCACGTCTCACTAAAGACGGTCAGCCGCGGCGCGGATGGTGTCCGCCACCCTGGCCACCTTGAGCGCCGCTGGGCTGGCGGTTCTGGGTCTGCAGGCACCGCTTGCCACAGCCCAGCCGCAAGCCGCCGCCGGCGCCACCACCACCAACAGCGCCTCGTACCAACCCGCTTGCGGCACCCCGAAGCCGGGTCAGTTCTCCTGCTACGCACTGCGCCGCACCGACGTCCCGTCGGCCAGGGGGCCGCAGCCCGCCGCGGCCGCTCCCGTGGGTCTGGGACCGGCCGATCTGCAGAGTGCCTACAACCTGCCGAGCGACGGCGGTGCGGGACAGACCGTCGCCATCGTCGACGCCTACGACGATCCCACAGCCGAAGCCGACCTGGCCGTGTACCGCCAGCAGTACGGCCTGCCCGCGTGCACCACCGAAAACGGCTGCTTCTCCAAGGTCGACCAGCGCGGCGGCACCCAGTACCCGCCGGCCAACTCCAGTTGGGCCGGCGAGATATCCCTCGACCTGGACATGGTCTCCGCGGTCGCGCCGAACGCGCACATACTCCTCGTCGAGAGCGACAGCGCCGACAGCGTCGCCCTGGGAGCCGCCGTCGACGAGGCCGTCGCGCTCGGCGCCAAGTACATCTCCAACTCCTACGGAATGAGCGAGGTTCCGTCCGAGACGGCCTCGCTCGACGCCTACTACGACCACCCCGGCGTCGCCGTGGTGGCGGCCTCCGGTGACTCCGGCTACGGCGTCGGCTATCCCGCCGCCTCGCAGTACGTCACCTCGGTCGGCGGCACGTCCCTGACCCGTGACGCGAACAGCCCGCGGGGCTGGACGGAGTCGGCGTGGTCGAACGCCGGCTCGGGCTGCTCCGCCTACGAGTCCAAGCCGGCCTTCCAGAAGGACAGCGGCTGCGCGAACCGCTCGGTCGCCGACGTCTCCGCCGAGGCCGACCCGAACACCGCCGTGGCCGTCTACCAGACCTACGGCCACAGCGGCTGGACCGCCTACGGCGGCACCAGTGCCGCGTCCCCGATCATCGCCGGTGTGTACGCCGACGCGGGCACCCCCGCGCCGGGCACGTACCCCAACTCCTACCCTTATGAGGCCGGGAACGGGCTCAACGACGTCACCAGCGGCAGCAACGGCAGCTGCACCATCCTCTACGAGTGCAAGGCCGGTACCGGTTACGACGGCCCGACCGGTCTGGGCACCCCGAACGGTCTGCAGGCGTTCCGTACCGGTCCGCACGGTGAGCTGTCCGGCACCGTCACCGACCAGGCCACCGGCAAGCCGATCGCCGGCGCCACGGTCAGCGACGGGACCAGCGTCACGCACACGAACGCCCAGGGAAGCTACGAGTTCGGACTCCCGGCCGGCAGCGACGACCTCACCGTCACCGCGTTCGGCTACGCGAGCGGCACCGCGACCGTGACCGTCACCGAAGGCACCACCTTCACCAAGGACTTCGCTCTCGCGCAGCTTCCCAGTGAGACCCTCTCGGGCAAGGTGACCGACGGCTCCGGGCACAAGTGGCCGCTCTACTCGAAGATCACCATCGACGGCGACAGCAATCCCGTGTGGAGCGACCCGGTCACCGGTGCCTACAAGGTGACTGTCCCTCAGAGCTCCGACTACACGCTCCGCTTCGACGCCTTCTCGCCCGGTTACAAGGAGGCCACCAAGACCGTCCACGTCGGCCAGGCCCCGGTGACCGCGGACGCCGCCCCGACCGCCGACCCCTGGCAGGCCACCGCCCCCGGCTACGCCCTCCACCTCTCCGGCGACACCCAGACGTTCGACTCCACCAGCTCCGCGCCGCAGGGCTGGAGCGTCGTCAACGCCGCGGGCCTCACCAACGGCTGGCAGTTCGACGACCCCGGCAGCCACGGCAACCACACGGGCGGCAGCGGAGCGTTCGCCAGCGTCGACAGCCGCCTGGCCGGAACAACCGGGCACACGGACACCCAGCTGATCAGCCCGGTGTACGACTTCACCGGGAAGACCGACCCGGAACTCGCCTTCGACACCATGTACACGCTCAACCCGTACAGGCAGACGTTCGAGGTGGAGGCCACCGACGACGGCGGCGCCACCTGGACGAGCGTCTGGACACCGGACGTGAACGCTGGCTACTCCGCCGGACCGGACAAGGTCGAGATCCCGCTCACCGACTTCGCCGGCAAGCCGGCCGTGCAGCTGCGCTTCCGCTACACGGCTCTGTGGAGCTGGTACTGGGGAATCGACAACGTCTTCGTCGGGCAGCGCGACTACCCGCCCACGCCAGGCGGCATGGCCGTCGGCACGGTGACGGACGTCAACACCGGCCAGGGGGCGGTCGACGCGACCGTCGCCGACAAGAGCGACCCCTCGGTGCAGGCGGAAACGGTCCCCACCCCGGAGGACCCGAACACCGCGGACGGCTTCTACTCCCTGTTCGTCCCCGGAGCGGGTAAGCACGTCCTCGACGCCTCCAAGCACAACTACACCACCCAGTCCGACACGGTGCAGGTGCCCGCCGACGACACCGTCCCGGCCTCCTACCGGCTCAAGGCCGGGCAGCTGCAGGTGACCCCGGGCTCGCTCGACGCCTCGGTCGGCTGGGGCAAGCACGCCACCAGGAAGCTGACGGTCAAGAACACCGGCACCGCGACCGCCACGCTCCAGATCGGCGAACAGGCCTACGGCCTGGGGTCGCAGCCCAGCACGGCCAAGGGCGCTCCTCTCCAGCGGATCACGGGTGACTACCCGATGGGGTTCCTGGGGGCGAACGCGAAGACCGGCACGCCGGCGGCCAAGCCGTCTCCTGTGCCTTCGGACGTCCCCTCGGCAGCCCCCTGGCAGAGCGCACCCGCCCTGCCCGACGCCGTGATGGACAACGCGGCGGACGGCTACGATGGGAAGGTCTACTCGTCCTTCGGCGTCGCCGGAGCCAACGGCCCGATGTACAGCACTCTCTACGTCCTGGATCCGGCCGCGGGCACCTGGACCCAGCTGGCCGGCGCCGCGGACGAACGGGAGGCCCCCGGCCACGGCATCATCGACGGCAAGCTCTACGCCGTCGGCGGTTGGAGCACCGACGGCCCGATCGACGCCAAGCTGGAGATCTACGACATCGCCACCAACACCTGGACCACGGGTGCTTCCGACCCCAAGCCGTACGCGGCAGCCGGCAGCGCCGTGGCTGGCGGCAAGCTCTACCAGATCGGCGGCTGCGACGCGTCCTCAAGCTGCGGCACCACTGACACCAGTGTCTATGACCCGGCCACCAACAGCTGGAACCAGATCGCCCCGTACCCGGAGCCCATCTCTTATACCTCCTGCGGCGGCATCGACGGCAAGGTCTACTGCGCAGGCGGTTTCACCCAAAGCGGATTCGTCCAGGACGCCTACGTCTACGACCCAGCCACCAACTATTGGTCCCAGCTGCCCGACATGCCGATCCCGCTGGCTGCTTCGGCGTACGCCGCGGCCAACGGCCTCCTGATGATCTCCAGCGGGGTGACCGGGGACACCATCACCAACCAGGGCTTCGCCTACGACCCGAAGAGCGGCACCTGGAGCACCCTCCCGAACGCCGGCACCGCGACGTACCGGGGCGGCGGAGCCCTCGACTTCTACAAGGTCGGCGGTGCGACCAGCGGAAGCAGCCCCACCACGGCCGTGGAGAACCTCCCGGAGTACACCGACGACGCCCCCTGGCTGAATGAGAGCACCCAGCGGCTCACCCTGCGGCCCGGTGAGCGCGCCACCATCACGGTCACCCTCGACGCGCGGGTCGCGCAGATCACCAAGCCGGGCGACTACAGCGCTCAGCTCGTGTTCGACAGCACCACCCCGTACCCGCTCCCGGCGGCGAAGGTGACGATGCATGTCGCCCCACCGAAGTCCAAGACGAACTGAACCCCAGGAAAGGAGCTGGGTGACCGGGTAGTCACCCTCACTGCACGCAAGGCGCCACTGCACGCAAGGCGCGGACGTTACACACGACAACCGAAGCCCCGGGTCGGCGCGTAAAGCGAAGGTCGTCGGTTCGAATCCGACAGGGGGTTCCAGCCCGGGCCCGGGTCAGGGCCTGGACAGCCCGGTGAGCGATCTGCTCACCGGGCTTGTGCGTGAGCGGAGGCCGACGCAGGCCTCCGCTGCCGCTGCCTGCGATCCGCGACCTGACCGACGAGCAGGTCCGCGGTCGCGTGTGTCCGCGCACAGGTGTCCGCCGGGCGGGGTGTACGGTTCCAAAAGTTCCGCGCCTGCGCTGACCTTGCGGGTGCCGAAAACCCCATCCATGGCCTGTGACGTGCAGGTTCTCGCGAACGGCCGGTGATCGCCGGGCCAGCGTGTCAGGCTGATTGATCGTGCTGCTGCGACTGTCCTACCTCGCCGTGTCGGGTGTGTTCGCCTTCATACGGCTGCTGCCGGCGAGTGATGTGGACAAGGACATCGAGATATTGACGCTGCGCCACCAGTTGGCCGTCTTGCAGCGGCAGATTGACAGGCCGCGCGTCACGCCGGCGGACCGTGCGTTCCTTGCCGCGCTCCTCCATCGGCTCCCGAGGCCCAAGCTGCGGCAGCTGCACCTGATCGTCTCCCCGGAGACGATCCTGAGGTGGCACCGTGACCTCGTGCGCCGTCGCCACGCCGAGGCGTCTGGTCGCAAGAAGCGGCCGGGCAGACCGCCGACCCGGCGCAGCATCCAGGCTCTCGTCCTTCGCTTGGCACGCGAGAACAGTTCCTGGGGTTATCGGCGCATCCACGGCGAACTCGCTGCCCTCGGCATCAAGGTCGCACCCTCCACGGTCTGGGAGATCCTGAAGCAGCACGGAATCGAGCCGGCGCCCGAACGCGACCGTCAGACCTGGGCCGCGTTCCTGCGCGGCCAGGCCCACGCGATCCTGGCCTGTGACTTCTTTACCGTCACCACCCTGAACGGCGCGACTCTTTATGTCTTCGCCGTCATCGAGCACGCCAGCCGCCGCATCCGCATTCTCGGCGCTACCACCCACCCCACCGCGGACTGGGTCACCCAGGCCGCCCGGAACGTGGTCATGGACCTCCAGGACGCCGGCGCCACAGTCAGGTACCTGATCAGGGACCGCGACAGCAAGTTCACCCGGGCGTTCGATGCAGTCTTCGAGGGCGAGGGTATCGAGATCGTCACTACCGGTGTGCGCGTTCCCCCGCATGAATTCGATCATGGAACGCTGGGTGCAGACCTGCAGACACGAACTCCTCGACCGTACCCTGATCTGGAACCTGCCCCACCTGCTCCACACGCTCGGCGAGTTCGAGTCGTTCTACAACCAGCACCGGCCTCACCGCACCCTGCACAGCGCGGCACCCCTGCGGCCGGTTCCCGAACCGATCACCGAACCAGACCGACTCGACCGACTCGAGGTCCATCGACGCGACCTACTCGGCGGCACCCTGCACGAGTACGCACATGCCGCCTGAGCTGCGCGGACGCAATAATCGGCACCCGCAGGCCACATCCGCTCGCCGAAGGGTAACGAGAAGTCGCTGCAGCGCTTCGACGATGTGTGCGGCGGGACGTGGTGGCGTGAGTATTTCGCCGACGCGTCGGCCGCAGCCGACAAGGACGGCGCTGCGGAGGACGCCATCGAGGCGGTGGCTTCCGAGTACGCCCGACGTCTGGCCCGGCGTATGGGCATGCTCGTACAGTCGGTGCCCGTGTCGCACTCGCCGCGCAAACGTGCCGTCTACCGGCTGGTGTTCGCGACCCGGAGCCAGTACGGCCTGTGGGTGTTCGGTGACACGGTCGCCCGGGCGCGGGACGAGTGGTGGAAAACGCTCCAGTCGCGCGAGGAAAGCGACGACCTGGCGCTGTTCTCGATGGCGTCGATGGCGCGCCCGGACCCGCAGGAGGTCGAAAACAGGGCACTGTCAAAGATCGCGGACAACCTGGAGAAGCTGCTGCTGCTCACCCGGCGGCCCATCAAGCTGGTCGACCACACGCTGGAGGTCTTCGGAGACTTCTACGGGCAGGTGACCGAGCCGGTGGTGCGCAAGGCGGTACGGCTTCTGCACGATCAGGGCAAGACGCCCAGCGACGGTGTGGGCGTGAGGAAGATTCGTGAGATCACCGTCCGTCCCAAGGATCTCGCCGCCTGACTCCGTGTGGCCGGGCAGCTGACTGCCCGGCTATGTTCACGGGATACGGCCGTTCAGGCGGCCGTGGGCAGCGGCATCTGGTCCCAGGTGCGGCCGTCCAGCGTGCGGCCGCCAGCCTTCGGGGTGCGGCCGCCCCACTGCTTGAAGAAGAAGGCGACGTTGGCGTCCTGGCAGCGGTCGCGGATCCCGGTGACCCAGGCCGCGTCCAGCGGGCGGTGGCGTGGG
Organism: Actinacidiphila oryziradicis; assembly: GCF_005047355.1. Classification (GTDB taxonomy): domain Bacteria; phylum Actinomycetota; class Actinomycetes; order Streptomycetales; family Streptomycetaceae; genus Actinacidiphila; species Actinacidiphila oryziradicis. Next base: position 3,621 of record NZ_SUMC01000048.1, on the reverse strand, counting down.
CCGGACTCGCCGCCGGCGATGACCCAGTGGATGCTCTCCAGGTTCAGCCCGGGCAGCGGGCCGAGAAGCGGCTCGCAGGACAAGAATCGCACAGCGGCAGGAACCTGCCGCAGGTCGTCCACGCGCGGCAGTTCCGCCTGCGACTCCACGGACACACCCATCCATACATTCGGCGGCCAGTCCAGTTTCGGCGCGAGCTGACGCAAGCGGCGGGCCCGCTTGGTAAGGACCTGGTAGGTGTGCTGCGGAGTGTCAGCCATGACCTCGAAAACCTGCCGGACCAAGCCGAGTGGCACGCGGGCGTGGAAGAGGTCGGACATGGAGTTCACGAACACCACCCGCGGGCTCTTCCAGCCGTAGGGGATGTCCAGGGCATCCGGGTGCAAGGTGACATCGAAGCCCGGCCCGGAGGTGCGGGGATCGCCGTCGTTCTGGTACTTCGCCGCTCCCATCGCCTTGAGCCGTTTGGCCAGGGCGAGGGCGTAGCAGTTGTCGCAGCCGGCCGAGACGCGGTCGCACCCGGTGGTGGGGTTCCAGGTCGCCTCGGTCCACTCGATGGCGCTGCGGTCGCTCACCGGTCTCTTCCTGCCATGCACGCCTTCACGCCGTCACCCAGGACGGGCACGGTGTGCTGCCTAACGATGCCTCTATCCCGCCAGTACCGGCGGCCGTTGATCGGGATTGCCAGGGTTTCTGGCCGTTCTTCTAACCTCAAGTTTCGAATCTAGTAGTCGAGTCCGATGGAGTCGACAGGGCAGACCTTCGGCTGTGGTCGTGCAGCTGCTGCCCCACCAGATCATGACCGCGCAGCCATCCCGCCGAGAGGGCCGGTCCGCTGCACCCGGGTGCGCATCGCGGCACGCACCTGAGCCGCCCCTGCCGCGTACGGGTCCAACTCGCCGTCGTCGACCGGCGGCGTCCCGGCAGCCGGGCGGGCGGTGAGCAGCGCGGCGGTGCGGGTGGCCAGCAGGTGCCCGGCGACGCGCGCCCGGGCCTGCCCGGCTGCCTCCTTCGCGGCGGCGCGGGTGACGAACCGGTGCCAGCTGCGCATCTTCTCGTTCGCGAGCTTCGCCTCGGTGTCGGCCTCCGGGCTGCGGGCCAGCAGCGCCAAGGCGGAGCCGCGGTACTCGGCAGCGGCGGTCTCCACCGTGATGCGGGCCAGCAACGCCAGGGTGTCGCCGGTGGCGCCCTGCGCCCGGGCACCGTCCAGGGCCCGGTCCACGTCAGCCCGGATCCCGGCCTCGGCATCCTCGGCCACCGCGTCGACGTCCGCGCGGTCGGAGATGTTGGCCCACGCGGCGGCCGTCATCAGCGCTGTCTCCTCGATCAGCTTCTCCGCCGTATGCCGGTTGCTGCACGCCTCGCACAGACCCGCCGACCTGGGCGCGCCGCAGTCCGCGCACGGGACCGCCTGCCGGGCCTGCGCCTCGGCTCGGCGCGGGCCTGCACGCCTGCGGCCTGGCGGGCGGCGCGCTCCGCCTCGCGCTGCTCCCGCCGGATCTGCGCCTTCTCGGCATCGACGCCGGTCCGGTGCCGAAGCCGCGCCTCGTACGCCGCCCGCCGCTCCGCCTCGGTGGCCCCGGGCAGCTCGGCATCAACCTTCGCGGCCCCGCACCGCGCGCCGGTCGGCCAGCCGGAAATCGCAGGTCTCGCAACTGCCGCCAGTGTCCAGCCGCAACCCGTCGTCGCAGCGCACGTCCGAGCAGACGGCGCGGCGCGGCAGGCCCTTGCCGACCAGCCAGCCCACCGGATCGCTCACCGCCGCCGGTCCGCCCTGCTCGCGCAGGCGGCGGGTCAGCCGGTCCGCCAGCACCGCTTCGGCAACGGCAGGACCTGCGAGACCGGCCACCGCAGCGAGCTGAGCGCGTGCCGCCTCAATGACCACATGACGGGCGCCGCCGTGCTCCAGCCGCGCCCACAGTCCGGCGACCGCAGCGAGCACGACCTGAAGATCACCAGGACGCCGGGGCACTCTCCCCTGTCGCTGGCCGCTGTGACCTGCACCGACCTGGGCGGGCAGCCGCACGGCGGCGTCCGGCTGCTGCTCCTGGTCGCGCTCCTGGCCCCGGTCGTCGTGATCCTGGTCGTGGGTGGCGGGGGATTCCGGCTGTTCCCCGCGAAGCGGGCCGCCCTCGCTGTCCACGACAGTCAGCCGCGGCGTACCTTCGCCACCGGCAACCCGGTCCTCGCACGCGCCCGCGCGCTCCGGCTGACGGCAGGACCCCCGACCGGCTTCGCCGAAAAACCCAAAATCACCAGCACCATCAGCAACCTCAGTAACCACACAAGGGTGGTCAGTGTGAAGGGCTGCCGTAGCGTCGGGATCTTCAACACCGGGCCCGGCAGCCTCCGGCACGGCCTTGACCTGCGGGTTTTCACCCGGGTCCGGAGTCTCACCAGGCCTGGCCGTACCGTCGGGGTCTGAAAAACCAGCAGAAGGGGACACAGCACGGCGCTCCGGGACTGCCGAAACCGTGTCCCGGCGGTGCGCGGCGACGACCGCCGGCACCACCAGCCGGCCCCGGTGGCGCAGCCCGGAGCCGGTCTCCCGGCGCGGACGCTCCACCAGGCCGCCGTCCTCCAGCCGCTCCAGCACCCGCTCCCCGCCCGCCGCCGCCGCCGCACAGCCCAGCAGCCGCGCCAGCGTCACCGCCGCCCGCCCCCGCTGCTTGTCCACCGTGCCGCCGCACAGCCGCACCCGCCCGGTCTCCGTCGCCTCCAGCACCAGCAGCAGCAGCGCCAGCCGATCAGTCGACGCAGCCCGCCCCGTCCGCGCACCCAACAACCCGGCCGGGGTGACCGAACCGTCCCGGTGCGCCCACCCCGGAGCGAACAGCGCCTCCAGCAGCCTCAACCAGGTAGCCAGCTCCTTGCGCTCCAGCGCCAGCGCGTGCCCGATCACCCCCCGCGCGTCCCACAAGCGCCGGAGGACAGCCGCCGACGGGTGGCCGGGGTGGGTGCCTCCGGTCGCCGCGGTTGAACGTACCCGCGTCGGTGTGGCGCCGAGGGAAGACGGACGCTACGGCGTGGTGCTGAGTGTGAGGATCTGTGCGGTGCTGGAGCTGCAGTACGCCAGATTGAATAGGGGGCCAGGATATCCGTTCGGTTGCGGGTTCACCTGTATGCACGCGGGCGTGGGATTGCCGAGCGTATAGGTGAGGACGAACCGGTACTGGTTGCCGGTTGTGCCCACTGGCTGGAGCGTCCACTCGTCGTTGACGGAGTCGGGAGGCACTGATCCGCTGCAGGCCGTTTGCCGGAGGGCGCTGCGACACGGGACGACGCATTGGCCGGTGGCCTGGCTGGTGACCTCGTAGGTTCCGGCTGGCCCGTTGGGCATCGCGTGGAAGGCGAAGGCCTGGGCTGTGGAACCGTTACACGGGTGGCCGTATGTGTCGAGGAAGTAGTGACTGGGGTCGGTCGTGCTGGTGTCCAGGCAGGTGTTCTGACCCGAATCCGCAGGTAGTGGCGAGGTTCGGCGGCTGATACGACGACAGGTGCTTCTGCTGGTTTGAGATGATCGAGGTTCTCTACGCCTGATCGCTCTCCCCAGAAGGACACCTGCCGAGTGAAGACGATATCGCGCCGCCGGACGGCCTCCCGTGCCACTGGTCGGCGCGG